>NZ_JACVAQ010000001.1:0-1334855 GCF_014851905.1 Pseudomonas sp. PDM14
TGATAATCAGTTGACTATCAGTCTTACCTCACAAGCACCCACACGAATTGCTTGATTCAAGTTGTTAAAGAGCGTTTCGATTAAGTCTTTCGTCTCAACCGAGGCCGCGCATTCTACAGCAGCCTTTAAATCTGTCAAGCTGTTTTTGAAGAATTTTTCGTTTCTTCTCAACCGCTTGCGCTTCCGATCTGCTTTCGCTTCACATCAGCGGGAGGCGAATTCTACAGCGTTCAAACTCGCTGTCAACCACCTCTTTCACACTACCTCAGTCGCTTCCGACTGAGGCGCTAACAAGATCAAACCACCACCTTGTCAGCCCGGCGAATTCTACTCGAATCCGCCACCGTTGCAACCTTTATTTTCGTCTAACTTCTTGTTTACTAAGGAGTTTTCGGATCCGGCTGCACCGGAAGAGGTGCGCATTATAGGGGAGACAGAAACGGCGTCAACACCTTTGTGAAGGAAATATGGAAAGAAGTTCTTACACCCCGTAATCGCGCGCTTTCAAGCCTGCATCGTCCAGCCTTCCACGGCCATTGCAGCCTGGCGCAGCGCTTCGGAACGGGTTGGGTGTGGGTGGCAGATGAGGGCGATGTCTGCAGAGGACGCGGCGAACTCCATCGCAACGCAATACTCACCGATCATCTCGCTAACGCTTGGCCCGATCAGATGCACACCGAGGATCTCATCGGTGCGCTCATCCGCAAGCACCTTGGCGAAGCCTTCTGTTTCGTGATTGATCTTCGCTCGGCTATTGGCCGTGAACGGGAACTTGCCCACCTTATAAGCCCGTCCTTCCGCCCTGAGCTGTTCTTCGGTCTTCCCTGCACTCGCCACTTCCGGCTTGGTGTAGATGACGCTGGGGATGACCTCGTAGTTGACCTCGGCGGCATGACCCGCAATCCGCTCGATACAGGCGATCGCTTCCTCCTCAGCCTTGTGCGCCAGCATCAGCCCCGAGGTGACATCGCCAATGACCCAGACGCCGCCAACCGATGTCTTCAAGTGCTCATTCTCGACAATCCCACGCTGGTTCGGTGCAAGACCCACGCTCTCCAGGCCAAGCCCTTCTATATAAGGACGGCGACCGATGGCCACCAGCACGTAGTCTGCCTGCAACGACTCAGCCGCACCGCCTGCCGCCGGCTCGAGCGTGAGTGACACCGACTTGCCATCGACAACGGCGCTGGTCACCTTGCTGCCCAGCTTGAACGCCATCCCTTGCTTGGACAGTGAGCGCTGCAGCGTCTTGCCCGTTTCCAGATCGAGTCCGGGGCAAATCCGGTCGAGATACTCGACCACAGTCACTTCACTGCCTAGGCGCCGCCAGACCGAACCGAGTTCGAGCCCGATCACACCCGCTCCGATCACCACCAGGTGCTTGGGCACCTCGGGAAGCGACAACGCGCCCGTCGAATCGAGAATGCGCTGGTTATCGATGGTCACGCCCGGCAGCGGTGTTGGCTCTGAACCGGTGGCGATGATGATGTCCTTCGCTGACAACTCCAGCTGACTGCCATCGGCAGCAGTGACCATGACGCGCCCCACTCCATCGATGCGTCCCCACCCCTTGATCCAGTCGACCTTGTTCTTGCGAAAGAGAAACTCGATGCCCTTGGTGAGTGCGTCAACGCTCTCCGCCTTCTGTTTCATCATCTGCGACAAATTGAGCAAAGGCTTGACCTCGATACCAAGGTTGGCGAACTCCTTGCCCGCTGCGGCTTCGTACAGTTCCGATGCATGCAGCAGCGCCTTCGATGGCATGCAGCCGACGTTGAGGCAGGTGCCGCCGAGGGTTTCCCGTCCTTCGACGCAGGCTACCTTCAGCCCCAACTGGCCAGCGCGAATGGCTGCGTTATAGCCGCCCGGACCGCCACCAATGATCACAACGTCGTATGCACTCATGCGAAGTCTCCGAAGTCAGGGAAGTTTGGCAGCCGCCTGGGCTGCAGCCGGATGCGGCGCGCGCAACAGATGAAACAGCACGAAAGCTGCCACGGCGAAAATCGCGTGTAGAAGCACCATAGGCCATGCAGATCCATCCTGCAGGGCACTGAGCAACAGGCCTGCACAGGTAGCACCGAGCATCTGAGCGAACCCCATCAACCCGGACGCCAGCCCTGCACGATGGGCATTGGGCATCACCACGCCCGCCACCGACGCCGGCAGCACCATCCCGCCACCCAGCGTCACCAACACTTGCGGCAGGGACAGACCGAGAATCGACAAACCGAACAACTTGTAGACCACCAGGCTCAACAGGCCACCGACAGCCACCAGGGCGACGCCAATGCCAACGATGCGTACCGGACCAAGGCCGAGAATGTTGCGCCGTGTGAACACCGCGCCAGCGATAAGACCGGAGACGATCAGGCCGAACGTCAAGCCGTACTGCGTAGCCGTCAGCTGCAGCAGCTTTATATACGTGAAGGACGAGCCGGCGATCACCGCGAACATCGCGCCATAGGTGAGCAACAGCGCGATGGCGAACGCGCGACTGGCACGCGAGCGCAGCAAGTCCAGGTAATTGCCCGCCAGGTGCCGAAGCTGGCCGGCCTGCGGATCGAGATGCGCGTTGCTCTCCTTATATAGAAGGACAACCGCCAGCAACGCGCTGGCGCCAACCAGCAAAGCGGCGATGATCGGCGCCTGCCAGCCACCCAGAACGGTGAGCAGGCCTCCCAGCATGGGGGAAATGACGATGGCGCACAGCATGCCGATCACAGTCAGAGCCAGAGCGGGAGCCGCTTGCGCCTGCCAAACATCACGCACGATGGCTCGCGCCAATACCAGCGCCGCACACGCCCCCAACCCCTGCAGCACGCGGGCGGCGATGAACTCGCCCATGTTGCTGGCGAACAGCATCCAGGCCGTGGCGGCGAGATAGGCCAGCAACCCGACGATGAGCACCGGACGCCGACCGATGCGATCCGATAGCGGCCCCAATACCAACTGGCCGACACCAAAGGCTGCGACGAACGCGGACAGCGCCACCAGGCTACTGCCGGGACGCGCATCGAATGCCACCTCGATACCCCCCAGACTGGGAATGATCAGCTGGGTGGAAATCTCACCCAATGCGGTCAGCACGATCAGGAGCAGCAACAGGCTTCGAGAAGGAATGGGGACAGGGCGCATGGCGACTCCGCAATCAGGGCTGGATTTAATATTTAGGTCGTAATATATAATTAGATTACGACTGCAATCAAACGATTCTGCCGACCTTTCCCGATGGAGATCTGTCATGCCCGTGCTTACCCGTGAAGAAAAACTCGCCAGCTGGCTGGCCGCCGAACAAAGCCAGCGCGCCACGCTGGCAGCCCCCGGCACGCTGACCCTGGCCCAGGTTGCCGAACTGGCGCCGCAGGAGTTCTTCGACCGCATCGGCAAGGGCGAACTGCCCTGCCCGCCTTTTGGCGACCTGGTGGATTTCGTGCCGATCGAATGGTCTGCCGGCCTGTTCGTGTTCCAAGGCACACCGGACGCGCGCCACTACAACCCGCTGGGCAGCGTGCACGGTGGCTACGCCGCGACGCTGCTCGACTCGTGCATGGGCTGCGCCGTTCATACGCTGCTCAAGCCCGGCCAGGGCTACACCACGACCGACCTGCGCATCAGCTACGTGCGCGCCCTGCGGGGCGACATCGGCCCGGTGCGCGCCGAAGGCCGTATCGTGCACCTGGGTCGTAGCACCGCATTGGCTGAAGGGCGTATCTATGACGTCGACGACCGTCTGTATGCCGTCGGTTCGACCACCTGCCTGATCCTCAACATGCAGGGCTGAGCACCTCGCATCCATAGAGAACGACCGCTGCTGCGATGCATTTAAATTATGATCGCAATCTATACGATCGTTTGAATTACACCTATCATCTTTCTCGACGGTGACATCCGAATCACCCCGTCGACCACCACCCGCCAAGGACTGATTGCCATGACTTCCATCGTGATTGCCGGTTACGCCCGCTCCCCTTTCCACTTCGCCAAGAAGGGTTCGCTGATCAATATCCGTCCCGACGATCTGGCCGCGCAGGTGCTCAAGGGTCTGGTCGACAAGCTCGACCTCGATCCCAGTGAGATCGAGGACGTGATCATGGGCTGCGCCTACCCCGAAGCCGAACAGGGCATGAACATCGCGCGCATCGCCAGCTTCCGTGCCGGCTTCCCGGAAACCCTGGGCGGCGCCACGGTGAACCGCTTCTGCGGCTCCTCGATGACCGCCATTCACTTCGCCGCCGGGCAGATCATGCTCGGCGCTGGCGAGGCCTTCATCTGCTCTGGCATCGAGTCGATGACCCGCGTGCCCATGGGCGGCTTCAACATCTCGCCCAACCCGAGCCTGATGAGCAGCTTCCCGCAGGTGTACATGGCCATGGGGCATACCGCCGAGGAAGTCGCCAAGCGCTTCGAGGTCAGCCGTGAAGAGCAGGAAGCCATGGCGGTGGAGTCCCACGCCAAGGCCGCCAGCGCCCGTGAGCGCGGCCTGTTCGTCGATGAGATCGTCGCCATCGACACCCCGGATGGCCGTGTCGAGGAAGACGGCTGCATCCGCCCCGGCACCAACGCCGAAGCCCTGGCCGGGTTGAAACCAGCATTCGGCGGCAGCGTCACCGCAGCCACCTCCTCGCCGCTGACCGATGGCAGCGCCGCGGTGCTGGTGTGCACCGAGGAATTTGCCCGCAGCCGCAATCTGGAAATCTTCGCGCGAGTCAAGGCGGTCGCGGTCGGCGGTTGTGCGCCGGACATCATGGGCGTGGGCCCGGTCGTAGCCACCCGCAAGGTGCTCGAACGTGCCGGCCTGAGCATCGACGACATCGACCTGGTGGAAATCAATGAGGCCTTCGCCAGCCAATCCATCGCCTGCGTCCGTGAACTGGGCCTGGACATGGCCAAGGTCAACATCGATGGCGGCGCCCTCGCCCTCGGCCACCCGCTGGGTGCAACCGGTGCGCGCATCACCGGCAAGGCGGCTTCGCTGCTCAAGCGCACCGGCGGGCGCTACGCCATCGCCACCCAGTGCATCGCCGGTGGCCAGGGCGTCGCCACGCTGCTGGAAGCGGTCGACCAGTGAACACAGGAGCCCGGCTCATGCGCATGCCCCCACGTCGCCTCAGCAGGCTGCTGCCGCTGATCGCCCTGCTCGCCCTTGCCGGCTGCAACAGCCAGGCCGATAGCACGGCGAATACCACAACCGCGCCGCGGCTGGTACTCGCCGCCCCGGTGGAGCCCGCCGCGCAGCATGCGGCGGTTTATACCGGCGTGGTCGCCGCGCGGACCGAGAGCAACCTCGGCTTTCGGGTCGCCGGCAAGGTGATCGAACGCAAGGTCGATCCAGGTATGCGCGTGCGCCGGGGCGATACGCTTCTGGTGCTGGACATCGAGGATTTCGAGCTGGCCCTGCGCGCGGCGAACAACCGCGTACAGGCGGCACGGGCCGAGTTGAATCAGGCCCGTGACGATGCCCGGCGCTATCAGCGACTGGTCAGCAGCGGTGCGATCTCCAAGCAGATCTTCGACCAGGCGGCGACGCGCCTGCGGGTCGCCGAGGCCGACCTGGCAGCCGCCAGCTCGGATGCCAACCAGGTGCAGAACCGCCGCAGCTACTCGACCCTCAAGGCCGACGCCGACGGGGTGATCACCGAGGTGCAGGTCGACCGTGGCCAGGTCGTGGGCGAAGGGCAGATCGTCGCCCGTCTTGCCCATGACGGCGCCCGCGAGGCGGTGATCGACATCCCGGAAACCCAGCGCGAACTGGCCGGCAACGCAGCCCAGGCGGCGCTGTTCAGCACGCCGGCGGTGAGCGTTGCCGCGCGGCTGCGCGAGCTGTCTGCCGCGGCCGATCCGGCGACCCGTACCTTTCGCGCGCGCTACATTCTCGACGGTGCCAGCGAGCCGTTCCCTATTGGCTCGACCATCACCCTGCGCCTGGCCAGCGACAGCGCCACGCAGCAGGTCCGGGTGCCGCTCGGCGCGCTGTACGACGCAGGCAAGGGAAGCGGTGTGTGGCTGATCGACGATGAGGACCGCGTGCACTTCAAGCCCGTGCAGGTCGTGCGTCTGGAACAGGAACACGCGCTGCTCGGCGCGGGCGTGAACAGCGGCCAGCGCGTTGTCGCGCTCGGCGCGCACCTGCTGCACGAGGGCGACCCGGTTCGGCTGCTGCCCGGCCAGGCACTCGCCCTGGCCAATGCCGCACAAGGAAAACCCTGACATGCGCGGCCTCAACCTTTCGGAAATCGCGGTACGCAATCCGGCGGTCACCCTGTTCCTGATCATCGCCGTGCTGGCGTCGGGCATCTTCGCCTTCGGCAAGCTGGGGCGCGCCGAAGACCCGTCCTTCACCGTCAAGGTGATGACCGTCACCGCCGCCTGGCCCGGCGCCACAGCCCGGGAGATGCAGGAACAGGTGGCGGACCGCCTGGAAAAGCGCCTGCAGGAGCTGGACTACTACGACCGCGTCGAAACCATCGCCCAACCGGGCTTCGTCTCGATGAAGGTGATGTTTCTCGACTCGACCCCGCCCGGTGCCATACAGGACGTGTTCTACCAGACCCGCAAGAAACTAGGCGATGAAGCCAGCCGCCTGCCGCAGGGCGTGGCCGGCCCCTTCTTCAACGATGAATATTCCGACGTGTACTTCGCCCTCTACGCCCTGGAAGCCGAGCAGTTACCGCACCGGCAACTGGTCAGCATGGCCGAGGAACTGCGCCAGGGATTTCTGCACCTGCCCGGGGTGAAGAAGGTCAACATCCTTGGTGAGCAGGCCCAACGCGTGTTCGTCGAATTCTCCTACGAGCGTCTGGCCACGCTGGGCATCAAGCCCGAGCAGATCTTCGAGGCGCTGGCCAAGCAAAACAACGTGGCGCCCTCCGGCTTCGTCGAAACCAGCGGGCCACGTGCCTACATCCGCCTCGACGGTGCCTTCGACAGCCTGACGCAGATCGAAAACGTGCCACTGCTGGCCAACGGCAAGGTCTTGCGCATTGCCGATGTCGCCAGCGTGCGGCGCGGCTACGAAGACCCGCCCACCTACCGCATTCGCCACCAGGGCACGCCGGCGCTGATGCTCGGCGTGATCATGCAGAAGCACTTCAACGGCCTCGACCTCGACAAGGCGCTCAAGGACGAGGAAGCGCGCCTCCATGCCCAACTGCCTTTGGGCGTGACCTTCGACAAGGTCGCCGACCAGGCCAGCAAGATTCGCCTGGCGGTCAACGAGTTCATGATCAAGTTCTTCGTCGCCCTCGCCGTGGTCATGTTCATCAGCCTGCTCGCGCTGGGCTTTCGCGTCGGCCTGGTGGTCGCCGCGGCGGTACCGCTGACCCTGTCGATCGTCTTCGTGATCATGCTGATGAGCGGCCGCGAGTTCGACCGCATCACCCTCGGCGCGCTGATCCTGTCCCTCGGCCTGCTGGTGGACGACGCCATCATCGCCATCGAGATGATGGTGGTGAAGCTGGAGGAAGGCCTCGACCGCATTTCCGCGGCCACCTACGCCTGGAGCTCGACCGCCGCACCGATGCTCACCGGCACCCTGGTGACCATCATCGGCTTCCTGCCGGTGGGCTTCGCCAAGTCCGGCGCCGGCGAGTACGCCGGCAACATCTTCTGGATCGTCGGCTTCGCCCTGATCGCCTCCTGGCTGGTGGCCGTGGTATTCACGCCCTACCTGGGGGTGAAGCTGCTACCCGCCATCAAGCCGGTAGCCGGCGGCCACGACGCGATCTACGCCAGCCCCGGCTATGCCCGGCTGCGCCGCATGGTCGAGGCCTGCGTGCGCCATCGCTATCTGGTCACCGGCCTGGTGGTCGGTGCATTCGTGCTGTGCATCCTCGGCATGGGCGTGGTGAAGAAGCAGTTCTTCCCCAACTCGGACCGCTCCGAGCTGATGCTCGAGGTCTACATGCCACCGGGCAGCGCCTTCAAGGCCACCGAAGCGGTGGTCGAACAGCTGGAACAGGCCCTGCGCCAGGAACCCCAGGCCAAGCTGGTGGATGCCTACATCGGTGGCGGCCCGCCGCGTTTCTTCCTCTCGCTCAACCCGGAACTGCCCGATCCGGCCTTCGCCAAGCTGGTGGTGCAGACCGACAGTGCCACGGAGCGCGAAGCGCTCAAGCTGCGCATGCGCCAACGCATCGCCGCCGGTGAGTTTCCCTCGGCCAGGGTGCGGGTCACACAGCTGCTGTTCGGTCCGCCCGTGCCCTTCCCGGTGGTCTTCCGCCTCTCCGGGCCGGACGTCGACGTGCTGCGCGGCATCGCCGCCGAGGCACGCACCATCGTCGAAGCCAACCCGCTCACCCGCGACACCTTCATCGACTGGGGCGAGCGCAGCAGTGGCTACCGCCTGGTGCTCGACCAGGACCGCCTGCGCCTGCTCGGCTTTACCCCGGCGGAGGTTAAATCCCAGGTCAATGCCCTGCTCAGCGGCAACCCGATCACCCAGGTTCGCGAAGGCACGCGCAGCGTTTCGGTGATGGTTCGCGCCCTCGGCGTGCAGCGCGAACAGCTGGGCAGCATCGACGACCTGACCATCACCAACGCCGCCGGCCTGTCCGTGCCGCTGCAACAGGTCGGGCACTTCCAGCCGGTGATGGAGGAGCCGATCCTCAAGCGACGCAACCGCGAGATCACCTTCGAAGTGCGCGCCGACATCATCGATGGCACCCAGCCGCCGGACGCCGAACTGTCCGCCTATGCCGACCTGCAGCCGCTGATCGCCGCCCTGCCCGCCGGCTATCACCTGGCCATCGGCGGCCCGGTGGAAGAAAGCGGCAAGGCCAACAAGGCGCTTGCCGTGCTGTTCCCGATCATGATCCTGCTGATGCTGGTGGTGATCATGTTCCAGGTGCGCTCGTTCGGCGTGATGTTCATGGTCTTCGCCACCGCACCGCTCGGCCTGATCGGCGCAGTGCCGAGCCTGTTGCTGTTCAACCAGCCGTTCGGCTTCAACGCCATCCTCGCGCTGATCGGCATCGGCGGCATTCTCATGCGCAACACGCTGATCTTCACCGACCAGATTCGCCAGAACCAGGATCACGGCATGCCGATACGCGAGGCGATCATCGAGGCCACGGTCCGCCGCGCGCGCCCGGTGATCCTCACTGCGCTGGCCGCCGCACTGGCGTTCATCCCGCTGACGTTCTCGGTGTTCTGGTCGTCGCTGGCCTACGTACTGATTGGCGGCGTACTGGTGGGCACGCTGCTCACCCTGCTGTTCCTGCCGGCGCTGTGCACACTGGTTCTCGCGCGCAAGAGGCAGCCCGGCACTTTCACAGAAACGACGAGTCTGAGCCTGTAAGCAGGTAAGATGACGCCCAGCATTCCAAAGCACTCGACGGAACCCAGCCATGCGCTACTCGGAAGACCACAAAGCCAAGACCCACCAACGCATCATCGAGGAGGCCGCGCGCCTGTTTCGCCGCGACGGTGTCGGCGCCACCGGGCTGCAGCCGCTGATGAAAACCCTGGGGCTGACCCACGGCGGTTTCTACGCGCACTTCAAGTCCAAGGACGAGCTGGTGGAAACGGCGCTACGCCACTCGGTCGATACGCTACGGGTCAGCGCTGGCGAAAACGCCAGCGGCCCGAAGCCCCTGGCCGGTTTCATCAAGTTCTACCTGTCCAGCGCGCACCGCAACGATCCCGGTGCCGGTTGCCCACTGCCGACCATGTCCTCCGAACTGGGCCAGCGTGGGCAGCCAAGCCCGATCACCGACGAGATGGTCAGGAACCGCCTGGAGATGATCGCGGCCGAACTGGCGAACGACGATGCCGACGAGCAAAGCGTGCTGATGTTCTGCGCCATGGTCGGTGCGCTGAGTCTGTCGCGCAGCGTCAGCGATCCCGAGCTGTCCGATCGCCTGCTCAAGACCACGCGCAAGCTGCTCCTCGATCAGGTCGACACTGCACAGACCGCGTAATCCGAGCCGATTCGCCAGAAGCCCCGCCAAGCAATTCGCGGGACTTTTGCGTTTTTGCCTGCAGGCCAGATACCGCGGCGGCTGCAGCGCCCTCACGGCCACGCAATCGCGCCTAAGCTAATATCAAAAAAGTATTTATTTTAATTTTCTTAGATCGTTTAGCTTCTCTCCACCGGACCACCGGACATTCATCAAAACCAAGAATCTGTCCCGTGATCCGGCTCCTTTCAGCCGGGCGCTGCTAGGAGCAACTGTCATGATCAACACCCTCTTTCCCCGCCGCCTGCTGGCCACGCTGACCTTCGCCGGTCTGGCGTTCGGCGCGCAGGCCGCCGATTTCACCGTTGCCTACCAGACCACTGTCGACCCGGCCAAAGTCGCCCAGGCCGATGGCGCCTACGAGAAAGCCAGCAAGTCCGAGATCGACTGGCGCAAATTCGACGGCGGCGCCGAAGTGATCACCGCCGTAGCGTCCGGCGACGTACAGATCGGCTACGTCGGCTCCAGCCCGCTGGCTGCCGCCGCCACCCGCCAGCTGCCGGTGCAGACCTTTCTCATCGCCACCCAGATCGGCGCAGCTGAAGCCCTGGTCGCCCGTGACGGCAGCGGCATCAGCAAACCCGAAGACCTGATCGGCAAGAAAGTCGCCGTGCCGTTCGTGTCCACCGGCCACTACAGCCTGCTCGCCGCGCTCAAGCACTGGAACATCGACCCGTCCAAGGTACAGGTGCTCAACCTGGCGCCACCGGCGATCATCTCCGCCTGGAAGCGCGGCGACATCGACGCCACCTACGTCTGGGACCCGGCGCTGGGCGTGGCCAAGGAAAACGGCAAGGTGCTGATCACCTCCGGCGAGCTGAGCACGCTCGGCGCGCCGACCTTCGACGCCTGGATCGTACGTAAGGACTTCGCCGAGAAGCACCCGGACGTGGTCCGTGCCTTCGCCAAGGTCACCCTCGACGCCTACGCCGACTACCGCAAGGACCCACAAGCCTGGCTGGCCAATCAAGACAACATCGCCAAGGTGGTGAAACTCTCCGGCGCCAAGGCCGAGGACATTCCACTGCTGCTGCAGGGCAACGTCTTCCCGCTGGCCGCCGACCAGGTCACCGCACTCGGTGCGCCGACCACCCAGGCGATCACCGACACCGCCACCTTCCTCAAGGAACAGGGCAAGGTCGAGGCCGTGCTGCCGGACTACACCTCCTACGTCAGCAACCAGTTCATCACCAACTGAGTCAGCTGTGCCGGGTGCGCGCAGCCGCTGAGGCCACGCGCCCCGGATCGAGCATCGGGCCCCTGCCCCTTCGCGGGCAGGATGTCGAGGGGTCGCACGGACGCCACCTTTCGCTTATTCAACACAAGCAGAGAACCCATGGCCTTATTACAGCTGGAGCGCATCAGCGCACAGTACCCCGGCACGGCCGAGCCGGTACTGACCGACATTTCCCTGACCCTGGGGCCACAGCAACTGCTGGTGGCCCTTGGTCCTTCCGGCAGCGGCAAGACCACGCTGCTCAACCTGATCGCCGGCTTCGTCGCCCCCAGCGCCGGCAGCATCACCCTCGACCAGCGCCCCGTGCGCGGGCCCAGCGCCGAGCGCGGCGTGGTGTTTCAGGACGACGCCCTGCTGCCCTGGCAGAACGTGCTGCACAACGTTGCCTTCGGCCTGCAACTGGCCGGCGTCGAGCGTAGCCAGCGCGAAGCCCGTGCCCGCGAACTGCTGGCACTGGTCGACCTGGCGGGCTTCGAGCAACGGCGCATCTGGGAACTCTCCGGCGGGCAGAAACAGCGCGTCGGCCTGGCCCGCGCCCTGGCTGCCGACCCGCGCGTGCTGCTGATGGACGAGCCCTTCGGCGCGCTGGATGCCTTCACCCGTGAACAGATGCAGGAGCTGCTGCTGCAGGTCTGGCAACGCACCGCCAAGCCGGTATTCCTGATCACCCACGACATCGAGGAAGCGGTGTTCCTCGCCAGCGACCTGATTCTCTTGTCACCCAACCCCGGACGCATCAGCGAGCGCCTGCGCCTGGACTTCGGCCAGCGTTACGCCGCTGGTGAGAGCGCACGGGCGATCAAGTCCGACCCGCGCTTCATCGAAACCCGTGAACACGTACTGGCCCAGGTATTCGCCGAACGGCAAAGGAGAAGCGCATGAGCAGCCTGGAATTGCCCCTTCTGCCCCGCGTCAGCCGCGACAGGCAGCCTATCCCGGCCAAGCGCGAAGTGAGCCTGACGCTGATCAGCTCGCTGAGTATCGGCAGCCTGCTGCTGCTCTGGTGGGCCGTGACCAGCGCCGGGCTGATCGAACCGCTGTTCCTGCCCAGCCCGCAGGCCGTAGCGGCGCGCGGCTGGCAACTGATCACCGTCGGCTATATGGACGCCAGCCTCTGGCAGCACCTCGGCGCCAGCCTCGGACGCATCGGCCTGGGCCTGCTCGCCGCCGTGCTGACGGCAATCCCGCTGGGTATCGCCATCGGCCGCAACCGCATCGCCCGCGGCATCTTCGACCCGCTGATCGAGTTCTACCGGCCGATTCCGCCGCTGGCCTACCTGCCGCTGATCGTCATCTGGTGCGGCATCGGCGAGCTGTCCAAGGTGCTGCTGATCTATCTGGCCATCTTCGCGCCGATCGCCATCGCCACCGCCACCGGCGTGCGCAATGTCGACCCGGCCAAGCTGCGTGCCGCGCAGTCGTTGGGCGCCACGCCTGTGCAGCTGATTCGCCACGTGATCCTGCCCAGCGCCCTGCCTGACATTCTCACCGGCGTGCGCATCGGCCTCGGCGTGGGCTGGTCGACCCTGGTTGCCGCGGAGCTGATCGCCGCCACCAGCGGTCTGGGCTTCATGGTGCAGTCGGCGGCGCAGTTCCTGGTCACCGACGTGGTGATCCTCGGCATCCTGGTCATCGCCCTGATCGCCTGCACCCTGGAACTCGGCCTGCGCGCCCTGCAGCGCAGGCTGGTGCCGTGGCACGGGCAGAGCCATTGAGACGCGGCTGAGACGGCCAAGCCTCTCACCCTAACCCAGGTTACGCGCCCCGCTCCGAAGCGTGCGGGGATTGCCGGAGCTGCCGACGTGATCGGCGCTGACCACACACATCGAACAACCCCCTTTCCCTTCGGGAGCGGGCTGGGGTGAGGGCGTCGTCCTCCCCCTCGTCAAGGAGTCACTGCATGCCTCTCAACATCACACCCCTGAGCCCGGCCCTAGGCGCCCTGATCGGCGGTATCGACCTGCGCCAGCCGCTGTCCGACGCCGACCAGCAGGCCATCGAGAACGCCCTGCTGCAGCACCAGGTGCTGTTCTTCCGCGCCCAGCCAATCGAACCGCAACAGCAGGCGCGCTTCGCCGCGCGTTTCGGCGACCTGCACATTCACCCGATCTACCCGAACATCCCCGAGCAGCCGGAAGTTCTGGTGCTGGACACCGCCGTCACCGATGTCACCGACAACGCCATCTGGCACACCGACGTGACCTTCCTGCCCACCCCGGCACTCGGCGCCGTGCTGGCCGCCAAGCAGTTGCCCGCCTTTGGTGGCGACACCCTGTGGGCGAGCAGCAGCGCCGCTTACGAGGCGCTGTCGAAACCACTGCAGACGCTGCTCGACGGCCTCACCGCGACCCACGACTTCACCCGTTCCTTCCCGCTGGAGCGTTTCGGTACCACCGCCGAAGACCTGGAGCATTACCACGAGGTGCAGCGCAAGCACCCGCCGCTGTCGCACCCGGTGGTGCGCACGCACCCAGTCACCGGGCGCAAGGGGCTGTTCATCAACGAAGGCTTCACCACCCGGATCAACGAGCTACAGCCGGCGGAAAGCGACGCGCTGCTGCGCTTCCTGTTCGCCCACGCGACACGCCCGGAGTTCACCATCCGCTGGCGCTGGCAGGAAAACGACGTGGCTTTCTGGGACAACCGCATCACCCAGCACTACGCCGTGGACGACTACCGCCCGGTGCGCCGGGTAATGCACCGCGCCACCATTCTCGGCGACGTGCCGGTCTGATCGTTTGGCGACGTGAGCGTGCTTTTGTAGGGTGGGTTAGTGACGCAACGCACGGAGCATCGGCCAGCCAGATGGCCCGCGCGTCACGTAACCCACCAGGCAGGCCCGACCACTGCCCTTGCTGGGTAACGTCGCATCTGACCACTCATCACGATCAACGCGCGACCGTATAAATCGCCCCCCCCCGAGCGATCAGGCCTGCTTGCTCGGCGACGCATCCTCGAAACGATCGACCTGGCGCAGCGTCTTGAAGCCCCACGCCCAGCCGCCCACCACGCCCAGGGTGCACAGGCTGCCGAGCACGGCGGCCGGCACCGCGCCGAACCACGCCGCGCTGCTGCCGGCGCGGAACTCGCCGAGTTCGTTGGAAGAGCCAATGAACAGCATGTTCACCGCGTTGACCCGGCCACGCATGGTGTCCGGGGTGGAGAACTGCACCAGCGAGGAGCGGATGTACATGCTCACCATGTCCGCCCCGCCCGCCACCAGCAACGCCGCGAACGACAGCCAGAACAGCGTCGACAGGGCGAACAGCAGGTTGGCCAGGCCGAAAATGGCAACGGCGATGAACATCACCTTGCCGACATTGCGGTTGAACGGCCGCACGCTCAGGTAGAAGCCCACCGTCACCTCGCCAATGGCCATGGCGCTGCGCAGGATGCCCAACCCGGTCGGGCCGACGTTCAGCACCTCCTGGGCGTAGATCGGCAATAGCGCCACCACACCGCCCAGCAGCACGGCGAACAGGTCGAGGGAAATGGTGCCGAGGATGATCGGCCGGCTGCGAATGAAGTGGATGCCGGCGGTGAAGCGCTTCCACGCCGTCGCCTCCAGGGCCTGGCGCTGCTCGGCATAGCGCACACGTACGAAGGCCAGCATTGCCGCGCCACCGAGAAAGCAGAGCAGGCAGACGAAGTAGGTCAGCTCACCGCCACCCAGGGCGTACAAGCCGCCGCCGAGCACCGGGCCGGTGATGGTCGAAACGCGCACGATCATGGCGTTGGCGGCGATGGCCGCGGCCAGCCGCTCGCGCGGCACGATCTGCGGCAACAGGCTGGACAGCGCCGGCCCGGTGAACGCCCGCGCGCAGCCGTACACCACCAGCACGCCGTAGAACGCCGTGACCGAACCGCCGTGAGTTGCCGATAGCCACAGCAGCGCACCAGCACACAGCGCCTCCAGTGCCCAGCTCAGGCCGAGGATCAGCTTGCGGTCGTAGCGGTCGATCAGGTCGCCGGCCGGCATCAGCAGCAACAGCATGGGGATGAACTGGGCCAGGCCGACATAGGCCAGCGACAGCGGATCGCGGGTGATGTCGTAGACCTGCCAGGCGACCACCACGGCGAGGATCTGCACCGCGAACATGGCCAGCACACGGCTGGCGAGGAATGGCAGGAAACCGGGCTGGCGGTAGATCGAAGCGGGTACGGCGGCGGAAGTAGCGGTCACGACGGGGCCTGTGGCAGGAGGCTGAACGGCGCCAGCAAATGCCGGCGAGAAGCGAAGGGACGCCAATTTACTGGAAAAAAAACTGTCCGGGCAAACAGCTTCCCCTCTCTACGACCATCGGACCGGCAAGCGGTCCGTGGCGTTCGCATCCTTGCGCGAAGCGATGGCGGGAGCAGTCAGATACTGCCACCGCACTGGTTCTGCACACTGGCCTGGCTGACGTTGCTGCCGGCCGGCACGCTGCGGGTCAGCCAGACATTGCCACCGATGACCGAGCCCTGACCGATGGTAATGCGCCCGAGAATGGTCGCGCCGGCGTAGATCACCACATCGTCCTCGACAATCGGGTGACGCGGCTGGCCTTTGTGCAACTGGCCGGTTTCGTCGGCGGTGAAGCGCTTGGCGCCCAGGGTCACCGCCTGGTAGATGCGCACTCGGTTGCCGATGATCGCCGTCTCGCCGATGACCACGCCGGTGCCGTGATCGATGAAGAAGCTGTGGCCGATCTGCGCCCCCGGATGGATATCGATGCCGGTGGCCGAGTGGGCGATTTCCGCGGCGATGCGCGCCAGCAACGGCAGCCCGGCACGGTACAAGTGATGGGCCAGGCGATGATGAATCACCGCGAGAATGCCCGGGTAGCACAGCAATACCTCGTCGACGCTGCGCGCCGCCGGGTCGCCGTTGTAGGCAGCGATCACGTCGCTGTCGAGCAGGTAACGCAGGCTCGGCAGCGCGGTAGCGAAATCGCGCACGATGCGGATCGCTTCCTGCTCGCCCTGCGGCTCCGCTTCGCCGCGCTGGCGAGCGGCGTGACGCAGTTCCAGGCGGACCTGGGCGAGCAGGCTGTTGAGTGCGGTGTCGAGGGTGTGGCCGACGTAGAAGTCTTCGCTTTCCGCGCGCAGGTCGGTTGGCCCCAGGCGCATGGGGAACAGCGCGCCGCACAGCGCTTCAAGGATATCCGCCATGGCCGCACGCGACGGCAGTTCGCGGCCACCCGGCTCGCGGGCACGCCCGGTGCTGCTGCGCCATTCGGCACGCGCCGCGCGCAGTTGCTCGACGATCTGTTCGAGCTGCCAGTTGACCGGCCGCGATACCACATCGCTCGGCGTCTGCGTCAGGCCGGTAAGGCCCGCTGTGAGTTTGTTGGACATGCGCGATCCTTTACGGCCATGCAAGGGTGGCCCGCCCGAAGAAGTTGATGAAGAGAGTCTAGTCCTGGATCCAGGGCAAACCCCAGAGGCGCCAGCCACCGCGCTCGCCGCGCTGCTGCTGGGCATCGAGATCGCCCTCGAAGCCTTCCAGCACGTTGAACACCTGGGAGAAACCGGCCGCCGTGGCGGCAGTTGCCGCCGCCGCAGAGCGTTTGCCGCTGCGACACAGCAGTACCAGCGCCGCATCGCGCCCGACGCGGCGTGCCAGTTCGTCGAGAAAATGCGGGTTGTCGAGCATCGTCGCACCAACCTGCCACGGCACGTGCAGCGCATTCGGCACCTGGCCGACGAACTGCAGCTCCTCGGCAGTGCGCACATCGACCAGGCGCACCGCGCCGGCTTCGATCAGCGCCCAGGCTTCCGGCGGGTAGAGGCTGCCGGCGTAGCTCAGCCCGTGTTCGCCGGCCCGCGCACGACCACGCGCGAGCAACTCGTCATTGCTGGCACCGAGTACGGCGCGCATGTTCAGAGGCCGCTGCGTGCTGAGGGGAGGCGAAAGGATTTCCACGGCGGACATGGTCGAACCTCGGGCTGGCGAGTCGGGCTGGCAGAGGGCTGCGGCGCCGCGCTGGCGCCACTGTAATGCCACCTCAATATCGCGAAAAAATAACTAATTCTTTCACGGACAAAACTTAATTGAATAACGAGCACGTGACAGCGCTCGGGCTAGCCAATAGCGGCGCGGGATCCCGGCTCAGCTGGGCGCGCCCTGCTGCGTAGCAGTGTGGAAATGGCACCCGTGGACAGGAGAGCACCTGGATACATGGATCTCTGGGGGTGGCGAAATGTTCAGGCTTTTGGCTTGAGCGAGGCTACGACGGCGCTCGCTGCCTCATTGCGCGTGTTCAGGGCGCAGCATGCCAAGCGAGGCACGCACTGCTTACGTTGCAAGCCCGAGGTTTAGGCCCTTTGGAACAACTACCTGCACTTTACAGCCTTGCCGCTACGGGTCGACGGCCCTAGGGTGCGCCGCGCGCACCGGAGGTCAGGTACGAGCCTGCTGACGCGCATGGCGCGCCCTGCGGAAGCCCCCGTGCCGCCAGAGATGAAGGCCCGCTGGTGATGAAGAGGCAGTCGCGCGCCAGCACCACCGACCGCGGCCGCACGCGCTGGCCATGCAAGCGGATGTGATCCTGTTCGGCGAGCCAACCTCGGCGCTCGACCCGGAGCCGGTCGGCGAGGTGCTCGCCACCATCCGCAGCCGGGCCGAAGAAAAGCGCACGATACGCAACCGTCACCCACGAGATGAGCTTCGCCCGCGACGTGGCCACCGGGCGATTCCGGGGTGATCGTCCCCCGGGAAGAGCACACGCGGCAGTTCCTCCGCATATTCCTCAGCGACGGCCTGCTGTGCCACTGAGCCGGAACGTGCGATCAAGGCATCCTTCCGTGTGGGTCTGATTCGGGCTGCGCCGAAGCGCCGTGATGTGGATAATGGCGGCGCTGCATCCCTCATAAGAAAAACCCAACTACCTACTACATGCCCATGCCTCGATGCCTTCCTCGCGAAGCGCGTCGCGCGTAGCCATTCATTCGCGGCACCGCCGCCAACCGGAATACCCCGCTGCATGAACCCGAGCACCCTGCTTTCCCTGCCGTTGCTGGCGCTGGCCCTTGGCGGCTTCGTTGTCGGCAGCAGCGAATTCATCATCATGGGCCTGCTGCCCGAAGTCGCCGCCGACCTCAACGTGAGCCTGGCCGACGCCGGCCTGCTGGTCAGCGCCTATGCCATGGGCGTGGTGATCGGTGCGCCACTGCTCGGCCCGTTGCTCGGGCGCCTGCCACGCCGCCAGGCCCTGCTCTGGCTGATGGGCGCCTACGCCCTGGGCAACCTAGGCTGCGCCCTCGCCCCGGACTACCTGTGGCTAATCGTCATGCGCATGCTCACGGCCGTGAGCCACGCCGGCTTCTTCGGCTGCGCCACGCTGCTCGCTGCTGAACTGGCGCCGCTGCATCGACGCGCCTCGGCCATGGCCCTGGTACTCAGCGGCCTGACCATCGCCAACGTGCTCGGCGTACCGCTCGGCGCCTGGCTCGGCCAGGCCACCAGTTGGCGCATGACCTTCTTCGCCGTCGCCGGCTTCGGCGTGCTCGCCCTGCTCGCCCAGGCACTGTGGCTGCCGAACACGCCGGTGCCGCCACGCAGCGAAGCCAGCGCCTGGGCCGGCATCATGCGCCGCCCGGTGCTGCACGCCCTGCTCGTCTGCTGCCTGTCGTCGGTGGCGCTGTTCGGCGTGTTCACCTACATCAGCCCGCTGCTGCGCGATGTCGGCGGCTTCAGCGCCTCGCACAGCAACGGCGCGCTGCTGCTGTTCGGCATCGGCCTGACCCTGGGCAACCTGCTCGGCGGGCGCCTGGCCGACAAGGGCTTCCGCTTCGCCCTGCCGATGGCCTTCGCCTGCAGCACGCTGTGCCTGCTCGGCCTGTACTTGTTCATGGATGTGGCGCCGGTGGCGCTGGCGTTCCTGTTCGTCTGGGGCGTGGCCAGCTTCGCCATTTCCTCGCCGCTGCAACTGCTGCTGGTGGAACAGGCCGGCGAATCCGCCAGCCTGGCCGCCACCCTCAGCCACGCCGCCTTCAACCTCGGCAACGCCAGCGGCGCCTACTTCGGCGGCCTGTGGCTGAGCGTCAACCTCGGCCTGGCCAACCTGCCACTACTCGGCGTCGGCCTGCTGGCGATAGTCATCCTGGTCAGCCTGCCACTGCCTCGCTTGCGCGCAACGCGCGAACGGTTTGTGCAGCACTGAGGCTGGGTCAGTAGAGATAAGAGCAGGCTCTTGGGGCCTGCTTATCCAGAGTGCGGTCTCGCGCCCGAAGCCAATCATCTATTGCATCGGCGTTAATCTACGCCTGCTTCCGGCCAATAGCAGACACTGCGCGTCGGGCTAAATCGAACGCTGATTCATCCGTTTTGAAAGCTCCTCGGCTGCCTCCTTGCGCTCGGAGTAACGGTCGACCAGGTCGGGCCGTTCGCGCAGTAGGAGGGTGAACTTCACAAGCTCCTCCATCACATCGACGACGCGATCATAGTAAGCCGAGGGTTTCATGCGGCCAGCCTCGTCAAATTCCATGTAGGCCTTCGGCACCGAGGACTGGTTGGGGATGGTGAACATACGCATCCAGCGGCCAAGAACGCGCAGCTGGTTGACGACGTTGAATGACTGCGAGCCGCCGCAAACCTGCATCACCGCCAGCGTTTTTCCTTGAGTTGGACGAATGGCGCCAAGGGCCAAAGGAATCCAATCGATCTGAGCTTTGAACACGGCGGATAGCGCGCCATGACGCTCAGGCGAGCACCAGACCTGGCCTTCCGACCACAGCACCAAATCACGTAATTCCTGAACCTTGGGATGCTCCACCGGAACATCGTCTGGCAGCGGCAAACCGGACGGGTTGAAGATGCGGGTTTCTGCGCCGAAATGTTCCAGCAGTCGCGCCGCTTCCTCCGTCAGCAAGCGGCTAAAAGAGCGCTCTCTCGTCGAACCGTAGAGCAGCAAGATGCGGGGCTTTGGGTGGATATCGCCACGGGCCTCGGACTTCTCGTCGAACAGTGTTTGATCGAGATTGGGTAGATGGTCTGTCATCGTTAGTGCGCTCGCTCACAGGGTTCCGATGCTATCCAGTTCACGCTTGAGTTCATCACGGCTCAGGTGCTCGAATGGCAATGCAAGGAAGGCCCGGCAACGTTGTTCGATGCGTGCCAGGGTGGCGCGGAAGGCAGCATCCACTTCGCGTTCATCTCCTTGCACATCAGAGGGATCCCCCAGCCCCCAATGGGACTTCAGAGCCGGGCCGAAGTACACCGGGCAGGCTTCTCCAGCAGCCTTGTCGCAGACGGTGATAACGATGTCCGGAGGATTCGCCTCGAACGCATCGTTACCCTTGCTGCTCAACCCATCGATGGAAATGCCAGCTTGCTGCAAGGTCGTGAGACTGCGTGGCAGTACCTGCCCCTTGGGGAAGCTCCCGGCGCTGACAGCCTCGAAACCCTCCGGCGCCAGGTGATTGAACATCGCTTCGGAAAGGATGCTGCGGCAGCTGTTGGCCGTGCACATGAAGAGAACGCGCATGTTTTGCTCCTGTGCCCTGAGGGCAGCGTCTAGAAGGCCAGGCGCAATGCCAGGGCCGAAAGAGTGATCAACAGAACCGGCAAGGTCAGCAGGATGCCGACCTTGAAGTAGTACCCCCAGGTGATGCGGATGCCTTTGCGCTCCAGCACATGCAGCCAGAGCAGAGTCGCGAGACTGCCGATGGGAGTGATCTTTGGGCCCAGGTCGCAGCCGATGACGTTGGCGTAGATCATGGCCTCGCGGATGATGCCGTTGGCTTCACTGGCCTGGATGGACAGAGCGCCGATCAGCACGCTGGGCATGTTGTTCATCACCGAGGACAGAGCGGCCGATAGCAGCCCCGTGCCCAAGGCCGCCGCCCACAACCCCTGCTCGGCGAGGCGGTTCAGCACCAGAGTGAGGGAGTCGGTTAGTCCTGCGTTCTTCAAGCCGTAGACCACCAGGTACATACCCAGCGAAAAGATCACGACCTGCCAGGGGGCATCGCGCAGCACCCGACGCGTGGCGATCACATGCCCCTTCGCTGCCACGGCAAAGAGGATGGCCGCACACACTGCCGCCACTGCGCTGATGGGTATGCTAAGTGGCTCCAGGGCAAACAGGCCGACCAGCAGTACCAGCAATACCCACCAGCCGACGATAAAGGTCGAGCGATCACGAATTGCCTCGATGGGCACCTTTATCGCGTCGGGGGCGTATTGCGCCGGGATGTCGCGACGGAAAAACAGGTAGAGAACCAGCAAGGTCGCGGCAACGCTGACCAGGTTGACCGGCACCATCACGGACGCGTATTCGGCGAAGCCCAGGTTGAAGTAGTCCGCAGAGACAATGTTCACCAGGTTCGACACCACCAGCGGCAGGCTGGCAGTGTCCGCAATGAACCCTGCTGCCATGACAAAAGCCAAAGTGGTAGCGGCAGAGAAGCGTAGCGCCAGCAGTATCGAGATAACTATGGGGGTGAGGATCAGCGCAGCGCCATCGTTAGCAAACAGTGCGGAAACGGCAGCGCCCAGCAGTATGCAGAAGGCAAACAGGCGGTGTGCATTCCCATCCGCCCAGCGCGCCACATGCAGAGCAGCCCACTCAAAGAAGCCGGCCTCGTCGAGTAACAAGCTGATGATGATCACCGCGATGAAGGTAGCGGTGGCATTCCATACGATGGCCCAGACGGTAGGGATGTCTTGCAACGACACCACTCCGATTGCGAGAGCAATGCCCGCACCGAGTGCAGCACTCCAACCAACGCCAAGGCCTCTCGGTTGCCAGATGACCAGGACGAGCGTGAACAGAAAAACGGCAGCGGCAATCAGCATGATGATTTCTTACAGACAGGGATCAGCAGCAGGTACGGACAGGGCGTCCGTCCATGTTGCAAAGGCGGGTGGAGTTGCTCGCTAGCCAGTCGGTATTGGCGTGAAGCGTTACCTTGAGAACCTCTGCGGCCCATGCCGGCAGCTCCGGATTGAGCCGGTAATAGACCCATTGGCCCTGGCGTCGGTCGAGCAGTAGGCCGGTGCTACGAAGCAGTGCCAGATGGCGGGATATCTTGGGTTGACTGTCGTCCAGCGCACACATGAGTTCACACACGCACAACTCACCATGCTCGGCGATCAGCAATGTGGCGCGAGCGCGGGTCTCGTCGGATAAGCACTTGAATAGTTCAGATGGGCTCAGCACGGCAGCGCCTCATTACATATGGATTTTCAAATATACGGAAATCCATATGTAGTGAAAAGCCTTGTTCAATGAGTGACCGCTTCTGGCCGGAAACGGACACTGGTCAACACCAATACAATCGTGACTGCCATGCCGCACGGCAAATGATCAACAGATCGTGGAAAACCCTACCGTTTCACACAAACAAACAACCCATTCCCCGACACCCCGCCCCACGGGGTGATCTTCTCGTAGTCATGCTCAAACACCTGCACCTCGAAGTACGGCGCTAATAACGCCTGCAACTCGGCAAAGCTCAGCGCGACCATCGTATGTTCGTCATTCCAGGCCTGGATTTGCCCATTCGTGGTCTTTTCGATGCTCAGGCGCAGTGCCTGCCGCTCGCCTTCGCCGGGGTAGTACCAGCCGGAGCCGAAGGCGAAGTGGCTGCCGTCGTGTTCGGCCGTGTGGCGCACGAAGGAGGCGTTGTCGATCTTGTGTTTGTCCACGGCGTTGAAGCAGAACACGCCGCCCTGCGCCAGCGCGGCATGCACGTTGGCTAGGCATTGTGTGAGTTGGGCGATGCCGGGGTTGTAGTGGATGGAGTAGAGAAAGCAGGTAATCAGGTCCTGCGGCTCGGCCACGCTGAAGTCGGCCATGTCCTGGCGGGTGAAGCTGGCTTCGGGGCAGCGTTGCTGGGCGATGTCGAGCATCGGCTGGTTGATGTCCAGGCCGGCGCTGCTGTAGCCGTAGTCGATGAAGTGACGCACGTGAGGGCCGGTGCCGCAGGCGAGGTCGAGGTGATTGCGCCCTGCCGTGCCGAACAGTTGGTGCAGCCGCCGTACGCTGTGGCTCTGCGCCGGGTAGTCGATGTCGGCGCACATCAGGTCGTAGTAGGCGGACAGGTCTGTGTACAGGGCGTTGGAGGACATAGAGGGCCAGCGGCTAGCGGAGGGATTCGGCGCGGCATGGTACCTCAAGCCGTCATCGCGCCGGCTCCCACATGCCTAACCCGATCCGAATCGCCTCCGCTCGCCCTCACGACTGCAGGCAAACGGGGGCGAGCAGCAGGCGTCAACTCGCGATGCGGCAGCGTTGTCGATCTGCAAAGCCGCTTCGTAGCAGTCAGTCGCGACGCCACCCGCTCGTCGTGCTCGGCTGCATTCGGCACTGGATCATGATGCGGAGCAGCGACTACAGTGGCGCAGTCCATCGCGCACAGAAGTCCCATGCCAGAGCCGTCGTCCAACCTTCCCCTGCCCCCGCTCGCCGCCTACCGTCAGGCCATCGAGCAGCAGGGTTTCCACCCGGACAGCGCCCAGCTGCGTGCCGCCACCGCCCTCGACAACTGCCATCGTGCCCTGCATGAAAGCAGCGGCCCAGTCCGCGGCGTATACCTGTGGGGCCCGGTCGGGCGCGGCAAGACCTGGCTGATGGACAGTTTCCACCGCAGCCTGCGCGTGCCGTCGCGGCGCCAGCACTTCCACCACTTCATGCAGTGGGTGCACCGGCGCCAGTTCCAGCTCACCGGTACCGCCGACCCATTGCGCGCCCTGGCCTGCGAGCTGGCCAGCGAGGTGCGCGTGCTGTGTTTCGACGAGCTGTTCGTCAGCGACATCGGCGATGCCATCCTGCTCGGTAGCCTGTTGCAGGTGATGTTCGAACAGGGCGTGGTGCTGGTCGCCACCTCCAACCAGCCGCCACAACAGCTGTATGCCGAGGGTTTCAACCGCGAGCGCTTCCTTCCTGCCATCGCCGCCATCGAGCGACACATGCAGGTAGTGGCGGTGGATGGCGAGCAGGACCATCGCCTGCATCCGGGTGTAGCCGAGCAGCGCTACTGGCTGAGCCAGCCTGGGCAATCCAGCGCGTTGAAGGCGGTGTTCGAGCGGCTCACCGCAGGTCAAACCATCTCGACTACCCCCATCGAGCTGGGCCATCGGGCGATCAACGTGGTGCGCCGTAGCGACTCGGTGCTGTGGTGCCGCTATGCCGATCTCTGCGGGCAGCCGCTGTCCGCGCTGGACTTCATCGCCCTGTGCGACCGCTTCGCTCATGTGCTGCTTAGCGACGTGCCGCGCCTCGGTGGCCCACAGCGCGAAGGGCGCATCGCCCGCGGCACCGAAGACGGTGCCGCGGGCGTGGTGGCCGGTGACCGCGAGCTGCCGGCCCTGGCCCGTGGCGACGATAGCGTGCGGCGCTTCATCGCCCTGGTCGACGAATGCTACGACCGCCACGTGCCGCTCTACCTGGAAGCCGAGGTGGCGCTAGAGGAGCTGTATGACGAGGGCTACCTGGCCTTCCCCTTCCGCCGCACCCTCAGCCGCCTGCGCGAGATGCAGCTACAGCGTTTTGCTCAGCGCTGATCGGGACGGCTTCAGCGCAGCCCCTCTGCGCTCAGCGCAGCCTGTACAGCCGGGCGAGCGGCCCAGGCGTCGCGTACACGTTTGACCGCCTGCAGCTGGTCGAACGGCCCGCCGAGGCGACCGAGCCAGCTGGCGAATACGCCCAGGTAGGCATCGGCGATGGTGTAGCGCTCGCCGACCAGCCACTGGCGATCGCTCAGGTGGCGCTCGATGTGCTCGAACGCCTTGAGCAGTTGCACCTGGCCTTGGGCACGGATACCCGGATGCGCGCTTTCATCGGCGCAGTAGCGCTCCGGCCGGTTGATCGGGCGGAACGAGGCGGTGTGGATTTCCGCAGACAGGTAGCCGAGCCAGCTCTGGATCTGTGCGCGCTCGATGCTGCCGGCTTCGGCGAACAGCGAGGTGCCCGGCTTCTGGTCGGCGAGGAACGGCAGGATCGCGCTGTTTTCGGTGAGCAGTGCGCCCTCCTCCAGCTGCAGCGCCGGCACGCGGCCCAGTGGGTTGATCTGGTGGATCGGCGAATCGGGCGTGCGCAGCGCGACCTTCTCGATCTGGATCGGCAGGTCCAGCTCGCGAACGACGATGTGCGCGGCCAGCGAGCAGGCGCCGGGGGAAATGTACAGGGTGCTCATGCGGGTTTCTCTGTGCGGTATGCGGTTCGGGTTCGATCGTCGCCGCAGCGCCGGTTGGCAATAAAAAAGGAGCCGTTCCCCTGCCAGGACGGAAGCGGCCCCGTAAGCGTCAGCGGGCGGTGATCACCGCCAGCTTGGTGATTCCGGCACGTTCGATGGCGGCCATGGCCTTGGCCACGGCGCCATAGTCGACCTGGTCGTCGGCCTGCAGCTGAACCTTCAGCTCGGCGTCCTTGGCCTTGGCGTCGATCAGGCTGGTTTCCAGCAGCTCGGGCTGGATCTCGTCCTTGTTGATGAACAGCTTGCCGTCGCCGTCGATGCTCACCACCAGCGGGTCCTTCTGGTCCGCCGGGGCCACGGCCTCGGTCTTCGGCAGGTTGATCGGGATCGAGTTGGTCAGCAGCGGCGCGGTGACGATGAACACCACCAGCAGCACCAGCATCACGTCGACCAGCGGGGTGACGTTGATCTCGGAAAGAACCTCGTCGCTATCCTGGGTTGAAAAGGCCATGTCAGGACGCCTCCTTCACCGGCTGGTTGCTCACGCCGCGCTTGCCGCCCGGATGCACGATGACCTTGAACGCGCTTTTCTGCGCCAGGCTGTAGAAGTCGTGGGCGAAATCGTCGAGGTCGGCGGCGGTGAGTTTCAGGCGACGCAGGAAGTAGTTGTAAACCAGCACCGCGGGCACCGCGACGGCGATACCGACGCCGGTGGCGACCAGCGCCGCGCCGATCGGCCCGGCCACGGTTTCCAGGCTCGCCGAACCGGCGGCGCTGATGCCCTTGAGCGCTTCCATGATGCCCCACACGGTGCCGAACAGGCCGATGAAGGGCGAGGTGGAACCGATCGAGGCGACCACCGCCAGGCCGCTTTCCAGCGAGCGGCGCTCACGCTGGATCTGCTGGCGCAGGGCGCGCTCGAGGCGGTCCTGGTGGTTGATCGCCTGGCTCAGGTCACCCGGCTGACCGTCCGGCACCTGGATCGCGGCGAAACCGGCCTGGGCCACGTGGGCCACGGCGCCGGACTGGTTTTGCCCCAGCTCGGCAGCGGAGTCGAGGCTAGTGGCGGACCAGAACAGCTTCTGGAACTTGCGGTCCTGGTGGCGCTGACGGGCGAACTGGATGCCCTTGATCAGGGCCAGGCCCCAGGTCAGGACGGAGAAGCCGATCAGCAGCCAGATGACGCTGTGCTCGACTGATTGCAGGGGGGAATCGGTTAGCAAATTCATGGTGCGGTCCTCGTAAACGTTGTCAGTCGAAATGCGGTTAGTGCGTTGTTCAGATCAGTTCAGGCGGAAGTCCAGCGGCACGGTGACCCAGCCTTCGCGGGCCTCTTCGCCGCGCTTGGCCGGCACGAAGCTCCAGCGCTTGACGGCGCGCACGGCGGCTTCATCGAGCACGTCGCGACCGCTGCTCTTCTGCACCTGGATCTCCGCCGGCTTGCCGCTGGCCAGTACACGAACGCGCAGCAGCACGGTGCCTTCCCAGCCACGACGCTGAGCGAACGACGGGTATTCCGGCGCCGGGTTTTTCAGGTACGCGGCGTTGGCCGATGGCGGCGTCTCGGCGATCGGCCTGGGAGCCGGTGGCGCGGGCGGTGCCGGTGGGGTTTCCACCTTCGGCGGTTGTGGCGGTGGCTCGACCGGTTGCGGCACGGGTTTGGGTTTCGGCTTGGGCTTTGGCGGTTCGGGTTTCGGCGGCACCGGCTTGGGTGGCGGCGGCTTCACGGCCAGTTCCTCGACCACCGGTGGTGGCGGCTCGACGATGGGCTCCGGCGGTGGCGGCGGCGCGGCGAATTCGATGGTCATCGGCGGGATTTCCACCGGCACGTCCGGCAATACCGGCTCGGGGCGATTGGCCACCCAGTCGAGCACGGCCACGTGCAGCACCAGGGCAAACACGCCGAGCAAGATCGCTTCACGGCGGCCCAGTACGGGCGCGCCACGGGCCGGGGCCAGGCGCTGTACGCCGAGCGCCTGGCGCACCGACTGGCCGAGGTCACGGATCTCGCCGGAGCGCCGCAGCTGCTGCGGGAGCACGTCGATCAGGCCATCGACCTTGAGGACATTGCCCATTGGCAAAAACTCCTGGATTACGGGACTCGACCCCCATGGTCGAATCGCTTCGGTAGGTGCTTCCCTGCCCGTCACACCAGAAAGGCGTGCCAGAGCGGTTGGCGTGGTGGAGATGATTGGTTTTAGCGCTTATCTCATAAAGTAATTTTTAATAATCTTGTAATTTCTTTTTGGAATATTGAATTTATAAATATCTGATTTAAAAGATATTTTTTAACCGAATGCCTGTAAGGCATGGGAAAAATGCCCTGAAGGCATGCAGCTCCCTTGCAGCAGCCAACTCCCTGTTTGCACAGGCAAAAAAACGGCGCGTCCAGACAGGAACGCGCCGCAAGTACCACCTGGATCTGATCGCTCCCACACGGGGCGCTGATCGTTCCCGCGCTTTGCGTGGGAACGCAGTGGCAGACGTTCTGCGTCTGTGGGACGCGGAGCGTCTTTGGCGGGGTTCCCACGCAGAGCGTGGGAACCATCTGATACGCGGCGCTGGGCCGCCGAGAAGGTATCTGATCGTCCCACACGGGGCGCTGATCGTTCCCACGCTCCGCGTGGGAATGCAGGTGCAGACGCTCCGCGTCTGTGGGACGCGGAGCGTCCCTGGCGGGGTTCCCACGCGGAGCGTGGGAACCATCTGACAAGGCAGACGCCGCTCAGAACGGCCGGCTGCCCGCCAGGCTGATGCGCTTCAGACGACGGCGCTGAGTCGCCGGGAAGGCGTTGCGCGCATGCAGCGTGGCCTGGTTGTCCCAGTAAACGATGTCGCCCACTTCCCACTTGTGGGTGTAAGAGAAGCGCGGGTTCTGCAAGTGCTCACGCAGGCGACCGATCAGCGCGGCGCCCTGCTCCGGGTCATAGCCCGGAATCTCCACTTCGGTGTGCACACTGAGGAACAGCAGGCGCTTGCCGCTTTCCGGGTGGATGCGCACCAGCGGGTGCTCGGTGCCCTGGATCGGCTCGATGTCCGGCGTGCGGTAGGTGACGAAACCGCCACCGCCATAACCGCCGTTCTTGATGCGCACGAAGGGGTTGTAGTTGATCAGGCGCAGGCCATCGATCTCGCGCTGGGTGTCGCCATCCAGGGCGCTGTAGGCCAAGGCCAGGTTGGTCCAGCTGGTTTCACCGCCGTCCTGCGGCACTTCCAGTGCGTACAGCAGCGAGCCGGCCGAAGGGGTCGGCGTCCACTGGTGGTCGGTGTGCGCCGGCAGGGCGAAGTTGCCCAGCTCGCCATCACCGGTGTTGGCCACCTTGACGATGTTCGGCGCCTTGCCATCGGCGCCCGAGGAGAGCACGGCAAAATCCGGGTGCGGCTGGAACACCGAGCCGAACCAGGAGGTGAAACGCAGGAACTGTGCGTCATCCAGCTGCTGGTTCTTGAAGATCAGGATGTGGTTGTCGCGCAGCGCCTGCTTGAGGGCGAGGATCTGCTCGGGCGTCGGGTCGAGGCGGCCATCCAGGCCGTGGACTTCGGCACCCAGCGGGGCGACCAGGGGAACGATGGCGAAATTGGCATGCTCCTCACGGAGCGCGGTGGCGGATTGACTCATGGTAAGGCTCTCTCGAAATATGTAAGCGGGCTAGCGCAATGGCCCTGCGTAGGCTGGAAAACCGCGCAGCGTTTTCCACCGGTAGTCGTGTTTGCCAAGGTGAGCGCATGCAGCGCACTCACCCTACCCTGCAGGCGATCAGCCCTTGCGGGTGGTCTGGCTGCGGCGGCCGTCGACGCTCACCGGCACGTCGCCGGCCAGGGTCACGCGGCGCACGATGCGCTCCTGGGTGCCGTAGTCATCCACCGCATAGTGCTGGGTGGCGCGGTTGTCCCAGATCGCCACGTCGCCTTCGCGCCAACGCCAGCGCACGGTGTTTTCCAGGCGGATGACGTAGCCCTGGAGAATGTTGAACAGCCCCTGGGAGTCGGCCTGGGACAGGCCCTTGATGCGTTTGACGAAATGCCCGAGCAGCAGGCTGCGCTCACCACTCACCGGGTGCACGCGCACCAGCGGGTGTTCGGTCTCATACACCGTGGAGGCGAACACCTTGCGGTACTCCTCCAGGCGCGCGGCGTCGGCACCTGGCTTCAGCGCGGCGTAGTCGTACTCGTTGCTGTGCACCGCCCACAGGCGATCGGCCAGTTCACGCAGCTCTTCGGGCAGGTCGTTGTAGGCCGTCTCGGTGTTGGCCCAGACGGTATCGCCACCGGCCTTGGCCGCGATCACCGAACGCAGGATCGAGGCTTTCGGGTAGGCATCGACGAAGGTCACGTCGGTGTGCCAGGAGTTGGCGCGCTGGCCACGCGAACCATCCAGTTCGAGCAGGTAGTGGGTGCCGTCGCGCACCGGCACCGTGGGGTGGGCAATCGGCTCGCCGAGCAGTTTGGCGAAGGCTTCCTGGCCCTGGTCGTCGAGATGACCCTGGTCGCGGAAGAAGATCACCTTGTGTGCGACCAGCGCGGCCTGGATGGCCGCCACGGTGTCCGCGTCCAGCTCGCCGGACAGGTTCACGCCACGGATTTGCGCGCCGATGCGACCGGCGACGGGAAGGATGTCCAGTTCGACTGGGGTGTTGCTGTAGGCGACTGCGGCATTGCTCATATCAGATTCCTCATGGTTCCAGCGTGGCGCTTTGCGCGCGAAATAAGCTGCGGACGGCACATCAGAAGTCGTAACGCAGCGAGACCCCGGCCGTACGCGGCTGCCCAACGGAGGCGGTATAGGAACCGTTGATGTAGGCGAAAGCGGCCAGGTAGTAATCGGTGTCGGTGGCGTTCTTGACCCATACGGAGGCGTCGAGCTGGCCATCACCCAGGTCGGTACGGATACCGCCGGCGAGGTTGACCAGGCCGTAGCCGTCGATGGTCGAGAGGTCGGAGTTGTCCAGCGTGCCTTCGGCCTCCGAGCGGTAGGAGTAGCCGGCGTTGACGTACGGCTGGATGCCGTTGGCCAGACGCCAGGTGTACTCGCCGTTGAGGTTGCCAATCCATTTCGAGGCGCCGACCACGCGCTCGCCAGTGAGGTCGCAGGAGGCCGGTGCACCGGGAGCCGTGGCCACCTCACCCGGGCATGGCGCGTCCTTGAACGACAGGTAGGTAACGTCGTTGTAGGAGCCGTTGACGTTGATCGTCAGGCCTCGCAGCGGCGCGGCACTGGCTTCGAACTCGACGCCGCGCGAACGCACGCTGCCGGCGTTGGCCAGGACCTGCACGACGTTGGGCGAGCCCGGTGCCTGGTACAGGGTGGTGGCCTGGTAGCCGTGGATGCCGGTCCAGAACAGGTTGGCGTTGAGTTGCAGGCGGTTGTTCAGCAGCGTGCTCTTGAAGCCCAGCTCGGCATCGTTGGCACGTTCCGGGCCGACCAGCAGTGACTCGGCGCCGGCTACCGGGGCACTGGCCACGGCCAGGTTGACCCCACCGGACTTCTCGCCGTGGGCCAGGCTGGCGTAGCCGAGCAACTGGTCGTCGAAACGGTAGCTGAGGCTGAGCAGGCCCGACGGCGCGGCGTTGTGCTGAGTCAGCTCGCCGGAATCGTAGGCACCCAACTGGGCGTTGCGTACCGCCTGAAGACCAGGCCCGAGGGTGGCGCCGCCAACCGGGGCGAAGCGTTCGACCTTGGCCTCTTTCTCCTCGTAGGTGCCACGCACGCCAGCGGTGAAGTCGAGCCTGTCGGTGATGTGCCAGGTCGCCTGGCCGAACAGCGCGAAACTGTCGGTTTCGATCTTGCCGTTGGCCTTGGAGTAGACGTTGTTGAAGATCCCGGTGTTGGCGCCGCTGAGGAACAGGTCGGCTTGCGGGCCGTAGTCGGTGAAGGTCTTGTTGCCCAGGTTCTGGTTGAACACGTAGGCACCGATCACGTAGTCGAACGCGCCATCGGTGGGCGATGCCAGGCGCAGCTCCTGGGAGAACTGGCGGTCATGCACTTCGACGCCGGTGTTGTTGATCGCCGCAACGTCGAGGCTCTCGTCGTTGGCCGGGGTGAAGTGCCAGTAGCGATAGGCGCTGATCGAGGTCAGGGTGAAACCGCCGTTGAGCTTCCAGTTGGCCTCCACCGAACTGCCGCCCTGGTGCACGCTGACGCTCTGCCGGCCGTTGATGTTGACCTTCTTGTCGTCCGGGTCACGGTGCGGCGTGGCACCGGCCAGCGCCGCGCGATCCCAGTAACGCTGTGGGGCGCCATACACGACCATGCTGCCGTTGCTCGAATCCTCGGCGTTGTAGTCGGCGATCCAGCGCAGGCTGAAGTCCTCGCTCGGCTCGAACAGCAACTGACCGCGCACACCCTCGCGGGAACCACCGTTGAGGTCATCACCGTTGTAGGTGTTCTCGATGTAGCCATCGTCGCGCGAACGGTAGGCCGACAGGCGTCCGGCCAGGGTTTCGGTGAGGCCACCGGAGACGGTGCCCTTGCCCTGGAAGTAACCGCGTTCGCCACCGGAAATCTCGATGCTGCGCTCGGGGGTGAAGGTCGGTTTGCGCGTGCTGATGTTGAGCACGCCAGCGGTGGTGTTCTTGCCGAACAGGGTCCCTTGTGGGCCGCGCAGCAGCTCGAGCTGCTCGATGTCGAGCAGGTCGAACACGGCCATGCCTGGGCGCCCCAGATAGACGTTGTCCAGGTAGACCCCGGCGCTGCCTTCGAGGCCGTCGCTGGCCGGGTTGTTGCCGATGCCGCGCACCGCGATGCTCGACTGGCGGGCATGCACATAGGCGACGTTGACGCTGGGCAGAACCTGCTGCAGGTCCTGCACCTTGTAGACCTTCTGCGCCTCCAGGGTGGCGCCATTGAGGGTGGTGATCGGCGTCGGCACGTCCTGCGCGTCTTCCTCGCGGCGGCGGGCGGTAACGGTGACTTTCTGCAGCGCGACGTCTTCCTCGGCGCTCGGCGTGCTGGCATTCACCTCGGCGGCGTGCAGCGGTTGCGCGGCGCCCAGGCCACCGAGGGCGAGCAGCAGGGTCAGGGCATATTCCGGTGTCGCCAGGCGCTGTAGGGACAACGGCCGGGCAATGCGTGACAGGGGACTGAAAGCAGTCGAACTCATGACTCGTTTCCTTGGATCAAGGGCGCGCCGCGCCAAAAAAAGGCTGCAGCGATCCGCGCCACGCGAACGTGGCGATGCGAAAAATAGGGCGTGGGTGTCGCGTGTCAGGCGGCGCAACGCCGCCCTGTGATCAGTGGCAGCAACACATGGGCTGGCGGAGCAGCGGCGCGGTCATGTGCAGTTCGAAGTGCTTCATCTGTCGTTCCCCTCTCGGTGCAAGGCCATATCAATATTCCATTAAGGTCTAATAATAATTTATTAACTCAATTGACGGAATAAGAGCCTGCATTTAAAACCAGCACCCAGGGCACGGCAAATGCCTTCGACCTATATTTTCAATGCCGGGAATGCATCATGGATCTGCGTCAGCTTCGCTACTTTCTAGCCCTCACCGAACACCGCAGTTTCGTCCGCGCCGCCGACGCCATGGGCATTACCCAGCCGGCGTTCAGCCGCAGCATCCAGGGCCTGGAAAACGAACTGGGCTGCCAGCTGGTGGACCGCGGCAGCAAGGACCTGCGCCCGACGCCCGAAGGCCAGGTGGTGTTGCAGCACGCGCTGACCCTGGTGCGCGGCGCCAGCAACCTGACCAACGAAATCAACCAGATGACCAAGCTCGATGCCGGTGAAGTGCGCTTCGGCGCCGGCCCGGCATTGGCCGCGCGGCTGGTTCCCGACGCCCTGCTGCGTTTCATGGCCGCGCATCCGCGGGTGCGCGCCAGCCTCGAGGTGAACAACTGGGAAAACCTCAGCCGCAGTTTGAGTCGCGACGAGATCGAGTTCTTTGTCGCCGACATCCGCCAGTTCGAGGCCGATCCCAGCTTTCAGACCCGCCCATTGACGCCGCGCGCCGGGCTGTTCTTCTGCCGCGCGGGGCACCCGCTGCTGGCCAAGGAAAGCCTGTCGACCAATGACCTGTTCGATTACCCGCTGGCCGCCACACGCATCCCGGTGGGCGCGCGCAAGGTACTGGCCAACCTCAGCGGCAAGGCCAACCTGGAGCTGCATGTGGAGTGCGAACAGTTACCGCTGCTGGAGCAGATCGTGCGGCGTAGCGATGCCGTCGGTATCGGCACCTGCGAAGCCCTGCGCGAAGGCCTGGCCAGCGGCGAGCTGGTGCAGCTGCACCTGCGCAACCTGCCGCTGAACATGGAAAGCCTGAATGCCCGCTGCGGCATCATCACCCGCACCGGCTACCGGCTGTCACCGGCGGCGCGGACGATGATCGATCTGCTGATCGAACTGGATCAGGAGCAGGCGCAGGCGCTAGCGGCGTGAGAGAACGCCGTGTGGATGCGGGTTGTCGTGATGGCCTGGTCCATTGGGCAGAACGCCCTCACCCCAGCCCGCTCTAGCAGAGATCAGCGCAAGGCCAATCTGCAGCGAGGCGCAATGAGCCCGCTGACCTGCATCGCCGCCGTGACCGCTCACCGCTGAGCAGCCCTGAAAACCGGCAACGCGCAAAATACGCAGGCCCTTAGGCCCTACGCCGGCTACTCGGTCAGCGTCAGCAGAATATCCGCGTACCAGGCGCAGTTGAGGCCCAGCGCTTCATCCTGATCGAGATCGCGCGTGCCCACGTCGAGGCGCGCCGAATGCACGCCGAGCAGCATCCACGGCAAATCGCACTGGGCGCTCTGCGGGTTGCCGATGCGCATCACCACTGGCGCACCACTGGTACCGCGGTGGGTGCGGCCATCGGTGAGGAAGTAGCCCTGCCCCTGGAAACGCAGGCCGAAGGACGAGGCGATGATCGCCTGACGCACCACCGGCATATGGTGCAGGGTGTCGTGAAAGCCCAACGGGAAGCCGACGATCAGCAGCGACGACCCCACCTCGACACGCTCGAAACTCTGCGTCAGGTGCTCGGGGGTGAAGGCACGGTAAACCATGCTCGGCGGCAGCGCCGAACGGTCGATCTCCAGCACCGCCACGTCGATCTCCCCCGCCGGGTCCAGGCCCTGACGCCACAGGCTCTTGCCGTCCTGATAGAGCGGCATGGAGAAGCCGATGGAGCTGGCGACGTTGTCCGAGTCGATGTGCAGCTCCAGCTCGATACGGTCGGGGAAGTGATCGCTCGGCTCGTCACTCATCACATGCCGGCTGGTGACGATGAACAGGCGCCCGTCGCGCTCGAAGAAGAAGCCGCTGGCATTGGTCAGGTGCTGCTGGCCGTCGAAGGTGCAGATACGTGCAGCGCTCAGCAGCAGGGGTTCAATCAGCGACATCACGAACATCCTGTAGACGGGCGCCATGGCCCGATGGTGTGGGTTGAAATGGTCTGGTGCTGACCGAGTCGGTGCCGCAGTAGGCCAGTTCGCGGCGCCTTGCGCCAGCGCCCTGCCGTCTACGACTTCCCGTAACCCGGTATAGCCATACCGTGCCGCCGCATTGTCTGGCAGCGCAGAGACGCGACATGGACGGCTTGCACGAGCCGCGGTGCCGGACGGCACCGCGGCAAAAACAGGCGGGCCGGGCCGCCGCGGCGAACGATGCGTAGGCACCGACGGCCGCGACGGCCCCTGCCTCAGATGTACCCCAGTAGCAGGAGCACAAGGATCACGACCAGGACCACGCCCAGGCCGCCGGAGGGGCCGTAACCCCAGCTTCTGCTGTGCGGCCATGCCGGCACGACACCAATCAACAGCAGGATCAGGACGATCAACAGTATGGTTCCCAAGCTCATGGCTATCTCCTCATATCCGAATGACAGGCCGGTTGCCCGACACTGTCGTTTGCATGCCATCCCACATCGACCAGGGTCCATGGACCATTGATCGACGCCCGTTTGGCAGCGCCAGCGATACCATCTGCCCATCAGCCCGAATGCGTCTTGCGTTCGGCGTCAGAGCCCGTTGCGGCGTATGGCGTGGAATCTGCGGCTGCACCCGATGCCGCCATCGCCCCTACATACGTATCGACACAGGCCCCGCGGAATCGGTTCGTACTATTTCTGCGCCCTGCTTACGTATCTGCCGACGCGTCTATCCCCCGCGGATCGCCAGCCGAGTGGATTGATGCAGCGTGGCCCACCCTACGAAACACCACCCGGCGATTCGGGACTGAATCGTGGGCATAAAAAAACCGCGGCCTGGGCCGCGGTTTCGCGTTCCTTCGCGTCCACTGTTCGATTCAGCGTTGGGCGTGCACCTGCGCGGCCGGGACCACCTGCGCCTGCAACGCGGCATCGAGGAATTTCGGCTCACTCCAGTCGCTGACCTGGAAGCCCTTGCGGATCAAGCGCTGCTGGGCCGCGAGGTCTACGCCAGCCTGCAGGTTGGCGAGGAAACCCTTGTCCAGCTGCGGGTCGAAGATCTGACTGAAGCTGGCGTTGTCGAGGTCGGTCTGCAGCAGCACCTGCGGGTAGCTGGCCAGCCCGGACACCAGTTCGACATAGGCCTGCTTGTTGTCCTCGCTGCGCAGCCACTGCACGGCCTTCTGCTGCGCCTTGACCAGGCGCGCGGTGATATCCGGGTGCTCATCGACGAAGGCGCCGGTGCCAAGCAGCACGGCCTGCACGCTGCCCACGCCGTTGAGGTCATCGGTATTCAGCGGCAGCTCGGCCAGGCCACGCTGCTGCAGGGCGATGAGGTTGGCGGCGCCCCAGGTGGCGTCGATCTGCTTGGCGGCCAGGGCGGCGGTGGCGGCGTTGAAATCCAGGTTGATCACCTGCAGGTCACGCTCCTTCAGGCCCTGGCTGGCCAGTGCGGCAGCGAAGGACAACTGGTTGGCGGTGCCGCGGAAGATCGCCACGCGCTTGCCCTTGAGGTCGGCCAGGGTCTTGATCCCCGAGCCCGGCACCACGCCGAGGTAGAGGCGTACGTTGCGCGCTGTAGCGCTGAGCAGACGGGTGTCCAGACCATTGGCCTTGCCGATGATCGCCGCCAGGTCACCGAGGTAAGCGAAGTCCACCTGGCCGTTGGCCAGTGCCTCGTTGACCACCGGGCCGGCGCCCTTGAAAAAGCTCCACTGCACCTTGATGCCGTCTTTGGCGAATTCCTCTTCGAATATCTGCTGGCTGCGCAGCACGTCCACCACCCCGCCACCACTGTGCTGATTGCCGGCACTCAGATCGGGCACGGCGATGCGGATTTCCTGCGGTGCGGCGGCCTGCACCACGACGGGCGGGAAGAAGGCCAGCAGGCCTACCAATGCTGGCGCGGCATACAGACGCAGCACGCTATCAAACAGACTTTTCATGACGGTGACGCTCCTGGCGTATCGGCGCGATGACGCCAGGGTTGGCGTCTCGATGGCCGGGAAGATAGGCACAGGCGCAAGGTTCAATTAAATAATAATAAATTCTTTTTTTAGACGATAAACGCATAAACCAGCAAGGACGCCGGCGCCAACGGGAATGCCCGCAAAGCATAAAAAATATTCGCCAAAGGCATTGGCCTGTGGGCGCGAGCGCTCTCTTTAATGTGCGCTCTTATCGCTCAAAAGCATTGATATGAAGCTTTTTATATCCGCCAAGCAGATTTCTTCTAAACAACATCCGTACTCGGGAGAATGACCGTGGCACGCAGCGCATCCCTATCGCTGGCGCCCATCGCGCGCCCACCCTTGCGCCCCTGGCGCTTCTACCAGGCACTGCAGCCGTGGCTGCTGCCTGCCGCCCTGCTTGTGCTCTGGCAGCTGGCCAGCCGCTTCGGCTGGATGAGCGAGCAGGTGCTGCCGGCACCGAGTCTGGTCTGGCAGACGTTGCTGGAGCTGAGCCGCGACGAACTCTGGTTGCACTTGGGCATCAGCCTGCAACGGCTGGCCTGGGGCCTGCTCGGCGGTGTAGCCAGTGGCGTGCTGCTTGGCGCCCTGCTCGGTAGCAGCAGGCGCGCTGAACGCCTGATCTTCCCCACCTTCGCCGCCCTCGCCCAGGTGCCGACGCTGGCCTGGATTCCGTTGTTCATGCTGCTGTTCGGCATCGGCGAAGCGCTTAAGCTGGTGGTGCTGATCAAAGCCATCATCGTGCCGATCACCGTGCACACCCTGGTCGGCGTTCGCGATGCCCAACCGCGCCTGCGCGAAGCCGCCCAGGTGCTGCGCCTGCCCTTCCATCTGCGCCTGTGGCGGCTGACCATTCCCGCCGCGCTGCCCTCGTTCATGGCCGGCCTGCGCCTGGCCCTGGCCACCGGCTGGGCCTCGCTGCTGGCCGTCGAGCTGCTGGCCTCCAGCGAGGGCATCGGCTACCTGATGGTCTGGGGTCGTCAGCTGTTCATGCTCGACATCGTCTTCGTCTGCATCCTGGTCATCGGCCTGTTCGGCATCGTCCTCGACCGCGGCATCCAGCAGCTTGACCGGCGCCTGCTGCACTGGCCGCACCTGGCCACCGCGGAGCTGCGCAGCAGCCCCGGCGGTGCAGGCTGGCAACGCCTGCAACCCTGGCTGCTGCCGCTGGCGCTGCTGGCGCTGTGGCAGGCCAGCGTGACCGTCCAATGGGTCGACCCGAACATCCTCGCCGCGCCCTGGAGCGTGCTGCAGGCTACCTGGCAGGGCCTGCTCGACGACAGCCTAGCGGATGCCATGGCCCGCAGCGTCGGCCGCGCCCTTGGCGGCCTGTTGCTCGGCGGCAGCCTGGGCCTCGCCCTCGGCGTACTGCTGGGCCTCTGGCAGCCGGCCGAGCGCACACTCGGCCCGACCCTTTCGGCGCTGCGGCAGATCGCCATTTTCGCCTGGGTGCCGCTGCTCACCGCCTGGTTCGGCCTGGGTGAAGGCGCCAAGCTGGTGTTCGTCGGCCTGGCCACCTTCTTCCCGCTGTTCATCGCCACCCAGCGCGGCATCACCACGCTCTCGCCGCAACTGGGTGAAGCCGCCCACGTGCTGCGCCTCAACCGCCTGCAACGCCTGCTGCGCCTGGAACTGCCCGGCGCAGCCCCGGCGATCTTCGCGGGCCTGCGCCTGGCGCTGATCTACGCCTGGCTCGGTACCATCGGCGCCGAGTACTTCATGCCGTCCAACGGCGGCATCGGCAGCCTGATGATCGGCGCCCAGCAACTGTTTCGCATGGATCAGGTCCTCGCCGGCATGTTGCTGGTAGGCCTGACCGGTGCCCTGCTCAACACCCTCGGACAAGTGATCGAAGCGCGCGCCACGCGCTGGAGAACCGCATGAACAGCCTGACCCTGCACGACACCCGCATTTTCCAAGGCCTGCCGCCCGCCACGCCGATCGTCAGCTTCGAGGGCGTCAGCAAGCACTTTCCAGTGGACGGCGGCGAGCTGGAGGCCATCCGCGAATTCAGCCTGGACATCCGCGAGGGCGAATCCATCGCCATCCTAGGCTCCAGCGGCTGCGGCAAGTCGACCCTGCTGCGCCTGCTGGTCGGCCTGGATGCCGAATTCGCCGGGCACATCCGCGTCGACGGCCAGCCCATCGACGGCATCGGCCGCGAGCGCGGCATCGTGTTTCAGGAGCACCGTCTGTTTCCCTGGCTGACGGTGGAGCAGAACATCAACCTCGGCCTGATCAACGAGCACCTGACCCAGGCCGAGCGCTTTCGCCGGGTCGACGAGTTCATCCAGCTGGTCAGCCTCGACGGCTTCCAGCGCGCCTACCCGCACCAGCTCTCCGGCGGCATGGCGCAGCGCGTGGCGATTGCCCGCGGCCTGGTCGCCAGCCCGCGCATCCTGTTGCTCGACGAACCGTTCGGCGCCCTCGACGCCCTGACCCGCCAGCAAATGCAGGACGAGCTGCTGGCCATTCGCGCGCGTGCCGGCATCACCAGCCTGCTGGTCACCCACGATGTCGAGGAGGCGATCTTCCTTGCCGACCGCGTGGTGGTGATGGCGCCGCGACCGGGGCGGATCAAGCGCATCGTCGACATCGACCTGCCACACCCGCGCAACCGCAGCAGCTACGACTTCCACCAACTGCGCGAAGAGCTGCTGTTCGAGCTGACCGGCGATGGCGATTACCGCGCCCCGCCGCCGCGCCTGCAGGACCTGCCGATGGCCGCCATCGCCTACTGATCCAACCGCGCCGCCGGGCTGCACCGGCGGGCCTCCCCCTTAGCGAGACCACCATGAGCACACGCCCCAACTTCCTGCTGATCGTCGCCGACGATCTCGGCTTCTCCGACCTCGGCGCCTTCGGTGGCGAGATCGCCACGCCGCACCTCGATGCCCTGGCCACTGCCGGCCTGCGTCTGACCGACTTTCACACCGCGCCAACCTGCTCGCCGACGCGTTCGATGCTGCTCACCGGCACCGACCACCACATCGCCGGCATTGGCAGCATGGCCGAAGCCATCGCCCCCGAGCAGATCGGCAAACCGGGCTATGAGGGCTACCTCAACGACCGCGTCGTCGCCCTGCCCGAGCTGCTGCGCGAAGCCGGCTACCAGACGCTGATGAGCGGCAAGTGGCACCTCGGCCTGACCGCCGAACTGGCGCCGCACGCCCGCGGTTTCGAGCGCTCCTTTGCCCTGTTGCCGGGTGCGGCCAACCACTATGGCTTCGAGCCGCCGTACGACGACAGCACGCCGCCCGTGCTCAAGGGCACGCCGGCGCTGTACATCGAGGACGACCAGTTCATCGAGCAGTTGCCCGAGGATTTCTATTCCTCCGACGCCTTCGGCGACAAACTGCTGCAGTACCTCAAGGAGCGCGACCAGAGCCGGCCGTTCTTCGCCTACCTGCCCTTCTCCGCGCCGCATTGGCCGTTGCAGGCACCCGCTGACGTGGTCGCCAAATACGCCGGCCGCTACGACGCCGGCCCCGACGTGTTGCGTCAGGAGCGCCTGGCCAAACTGCAGGAATTAGGGCTGTCCGATGCATCGGTCGAGCCGCACCCGGTGCGCGCCTTCACCCAGGAGTGGGATGCGCTGACACCCGAAAAGCGCGCCATCTCCGCGCGCACCATGGAGGTGTACGCGGCGATGGTCGAGCGCATGGACTGGAACATCGGCCGCGTCGTCGACTACCTGCGCCAACAGGGCCAGCTGGACAACACCTTCATCCTGTTCATGTCCGACAACGGCGCCGAGGGCGTGCTGCTCGAGGCCTTCCCCAAGTTCGGCGCGAACCTGCAGACCTTCCTCGACCAGCACTACGACAACAGCCTGGACAACATCGGCCGCGCCAACTCCTACGTCTGGTACGGCCCGCGCTGGGCCCAGGCGGCGACCGCACCGTCGCGCCTGTACAAGGGCTTCACTACCCAGGGCGGGATCCGCGTCCCGGCACTGGTGCGCTACCCGGAACTGGCACGCCAGGGGCAGATCAGCCACGACTTCAGCACGGTGATGGACATCACCCCGACCATCCTCGACCTGGCCGGCGTGCGTCACCCAGGAAAACGCTGGCACGGTCGCGAAGTCGCCGAGCCACGCGGCAAATCCTGGCTGGGCTACCTCTCCGGCGAAACCGAGCAGATCCACGACGAAACCACCGTCACCGGCTGGGAACTGTTTGGCATGCGCGCCATTCGCCAGGGCAGCTGGAAGGCCCTGTACATTCCCCGCCCACTCGGCCCGGCGACCTGGGAACTCTATGACCTGGTCAACGACCCCGGCGAAATCCAGGACCTTGCCCTGCAACGCCCGGAGAAACTCGCCGAACTGACCGGCCACTGGCAGGACTACGCCGAAGAAACCGGCGTGGTCCTCGGCGCCTCACCGTTCTCGCTGGCGTGAAACCCATAAGCCCCGCAATGCGGGGCTTTTCTTTCACGAACATTTCACAGTACGGGGCTTAAGGTCGACTCACTGCTCTACTCCAGGACAGCGAAATGCTCCTTAGCCCCGCCCTCGTGCGGGGCATTTTGTTTGTGCCACGGCCCTGTCACAGCCCCTTTTCCTCCTCCTTCTTTAGAAAGATCACTGACTTGGCGAAGTCCCCCGGTAGTGCTTGCTTGATCTGCCACACCGAGAAATACACGTAGCTCATGTAGAGCATGTGGAAAGCCAACATCGAGAACTGGTACTTGCCCGACTCGTAGTTGCTCTCAAACGCCTCCCACACAAAGCGGACGTACTCTCCTTCACTGGCCGAGGGATAGGTCAGCGGCAGGTAATCGTGGATTTCCAGCGCAGAGTCCATCGTCAGTCTACCCAGACTTTGTCAATCACCGCCTTGATCTTGGCTTCGAAGCAGGCGATCAACTCCTTGTTGGCATTGATCAGTGCTTGCTCGGCTTCAACTGCCTCGATGAGCGTTCGTTGCTCTTCGATATTTTGCGGGACTGGAATTTTCCATTCGGCAAGAACATCTCGCGGGACGCGTTGCAATCCCCCGGTGCCGGTCATTCTTATTGCACCATGCGCCCTGAATTCAGGCGTGGCAATGTGCAGATAAATCCATTCGGGCAGTACAAGTTGTTGATCTGCGCGAATCACGTAGTACTCGCTTGATCCAAATCCGATACCGTTGATTAAGTTGCGCGCAATGCCCGCCTTGCCATTCTCGAAGCAAGGTGTGACCTTGGCGAGTAGAACATCGTTATTCTGGAAATAGGTGTACTGTTTGAAGACATTCCCTATTTGCTCGGATTCCTTTGCTTGAAAAAACATCTCATGCTCTTGCAAGTCAGCCATGGGCACGAAAGAAACTAACATCGACTCATCATTGATGATCAGCTGCGATTTCCGGGGGTTGATCTCGGCGATTTCAGAAATGCTTTGCATTGGCCACTCGGCCTTCGCCGCAATATATGGTCGATAGTTCTCGACCACTTGGCGCGCGCCATCAATGATTTTCTGGTAGCCCTCAATTTCGGAGACGATTTCACGTTGGATGTTTAGGGGAGGGAGAGGCAGAAGGTGCTTTTCGTAGACATCATTCCTATTAAGACCTGGAATTCCTGCCCCGCCCTTTAGCTCGATGAGATTAAGGCTACGCAGCAAGTGAAATAGATAGACCAAGTCTACTTTGCTGGGATCTTTTGGCTGTACATAGTACGTCGTATCGATTGGGAAGCAGTCCTCTGGAATGTAGGTAACCTCACCAGCTGAGCCTTTACGTCCAACGATGATTGCCGGACCTCTAATCAAGAACTCGTTGTGAAAACCAGTCACGCCATTGGAGCCTATAACGGGATATGGGCCCTCAATTCGCTTGTCCTTCGGCAGGCTGGCTCCGTATTCAAGAGTGCAAACTTCTGAAAACGGCAGCAGGTCAAATTGTGAATCACGACGTTGGGTGACTAGGTAGCGTTCATTGCTTAGGTTCCACTCACCGTTTTCAGAAATGCGCGCCCGATCTACGGCTTGTGCAAGTTCACAGCCTTCAAATTCTGCTGGATTAGCAAAGAAGGAGGCTAACGCCCGCTCCGCTTGTGGCAAATCATCCTGATCAATTGTCCGCCGCTGCGCACCCAGCGCAAAACCATCGTTGCTGACCTTAACGAACAGCACCTTATCGGACTGTTTTGGCTAGGCGCTTGTCGAGTATCAGGATCGAAGTCTTAACGCCGCTATAGGGCTGGAACACGCCCGCCGGTAGCGAGACCACGGCCACCAATGAGTTCTGCACCAGCAGCTTGCGCAGGGCGTTATAAGCGGTGCCACTCTGGAAAATGATCCCTTCCGGCACGATGATGCCGGCGCGGCCATTGGGACTAAGGTGCTCGTGGATGTAGTCAACGAACAGCACTTCCGAACGTTTGGCCTGGATGGAAAAGCGCTTGTGCGGCTTGATGCCGCCCTTGGGCGACATGAACGGCGGGTTGGCCAGGATCACGTCGAAGTGTTCGTTCCACTTGTCCTCGGAGGTCAGTGTGTCGTACTCATCCACATGTGGGTCTGTGAAGCCGTGCAGGTAAAGGTTGACCAGCGACAGGCGCACCATGTCCGGCGAGATGTCATAACCGTGAATGTTGGCCGCCAGCTTGTTACGTTCGCCCGGCGTGAGCAGGTCGCCGGGGCGCGTCTTTTTGTTGCGCTCCTGGATGTACTTCCATGCCGAGATGAGGAAGCCGGCCGTTCCGCAGGCTGGATCGAGGATGCGCTCGTGCTTCTGCGGATTGATCACGCGCACGGTGAAATCGATGATGTGGCGCGGTGTACGGAACTGGCCGGCATCGCCTTGGCTACCCAACACCGATAGTAGGTACTCGAACGCGTCGCCTAGGCGCTCGGAGTGATCGTAGGAGAACCCATCGATCTCCTTCAGAAAGGCCTTCAACGTTTCCGGGTCACGGTAGGGCAGATAGGCGTTCTTGAAAATGTCGCGGAACAACACAGGTAGGTGCGTGTTCTCGGTCATTTTGCCGATGGCCTCGGAGTAGAGGTTCAGTGTGTCTTGGCCTCCCATACTTGGAGCTAACAGCTTGCTCCAGCTGTACTTCTCGAAGCTATTGGCGAAGAAGCTGCGCTTGCCGCCGAACTCTTCCGATTGTGCGTCCATGTCGTCCATGAACTTGTAGATCAGCGCAATGGTGATCTGCTCGACCTGGCTCTTCGGATCGGGCACCTTGCCGACGAGGATGTCGCGACAGGAGTCGATGCGGCGCTTGGTATCGGTGTCCAGCATAGTGGTCGGTCTGCTCAGTAATTACATGAATTGGTTCAGGGGTACGTAGTCTTTGACGTACTCCGGGATGCCTTCGCGCCATTCGGGTGGCACGGATTTCAGGTCGCCAATGCCGAAGGCCGGATTGACGTTTAGTTCGGTGAAGCGCTTGTCGTCGATGATGGCGCGCAGCGCAGCATCAGAGGCGTACGCCTTGAAGAAGTACTTCATGGCCAGCACCGCACTACCCTGGTCTTCAGATAGTCGGCTTTGGTTGGCGAGCAGGAACTCCTGAAACTCATCCTCCAGCAACTCATCTTTGCTCTTGAAATAGGGAATCAGGCCGAAAATCTTCTGCAGGATTTCTTTGAGACTCAGGCGACGATCCACTCCGGCAGCACGGCGCAATTTGTCGAGATTGAAGTACTCGTTGGGCTTGTCGAACAGATGGGCAACCACGTAGTCGATGGCCTGCCCCCATTGCTCGTTTTCGACCTGCTGCTGCAAGGCCACATCGGCCTTGACCTGATCCTCGAATTTCTCGAAGAACATGCGGTCGATCTTCATGCCCTCGTAGCCAATAGACTGCTCGGCGACTTGATGGAGGGTATCGGCACCCGTGTGCTCGTAGAGGCCGCTGGGCGGTAGCGGTGGCTCACCACCCCCGGTGTCTTCACCCGTGCGAGGGGGTAGCTTGAGCACCTCGTCGTAGTCGAACTTCTCTTCGAAGTATTCGCAGTTTGCGAAGAAATCGAAGAACTTGAAGCGCTTCTTTACTGGCTCGGCGATGAGTGGTTTGAGGTCGTCATCAAAGAGCTGTTCGAGGAAGTCGTGTTTGCGAGTGCCGCGCCCCTTAATCTGCACGAAATCGGACGGTGAGTAGACCGGACGCATCAGTGCCAGGTTGAGAATGTCTGGGCAGTCGTAGCCCGTGGTCATCATGCCGACCGTGACGCAGATACGCGCCTTGCTGGTCTTGTAGAGCTCGTTGAAATTGGCTGATCCCAACAGCTTGTTGTTGGTGAAATTGATGGTGTACTGCTGCGCGTCAGTCACGCTGGAGGTGACCTGCACGGCGAAGTCCGACTGGTATTTGCCAGGCCACAACTTGTCGGCGGTCTCGTTCAAGAGTTGCGTCAGCTTGGCCGCATGAGTTTGGCTGACCGCGAACACCAGGCCTTTGCCGAATTCATTCGTCACCGGATCACGCAGGCCATTCTTGATAAGTGTCTCGCAGAACACGCGGTTGGTGGCTTCGGAGAAGAACTTCTTTTCAAAATCCTTGGAGACGAAGCTCTGTTCTTGCTCACCCTCGTCACTGACAGGTGCCATGACGGCGTAACCCTGCTCGGAGAGCAGTCTGGTAGTGATGTCGGTGCGGGCATCGACTACTACGGGGTTAATCAGGAAACCATCCTTGACCCCGTCCAGTAGCGAGTAACGGAAGGTTGGTTGGCCGGACTCGCAGCCGAAGGTGCGATAGGTGTCCAGCAGTAGGCGGCGTTCCTGTTCACGCGGATCACGTGTGCTGGGCTTGCTGGCATCAAAGCTCTTCAGGTAGTCGCGCGGTGTCGCGGTTAGGCCAAGTTTGTAGCCTACGAAGTACTCGAATACCGCGCGGGCATTGCCGCCGATGGAGCGGTGAGCTTCATCGGAAATCACCAAATCGAAATCGGTAGGCGAGAAGAGCCGCTTGTACTTGTTGTTGAACAGCAGGGACTGCACCGTGGTGACCACGATTTCAGCTTTGCGCCAATCGTCTTTGCGCTCCTTGTAGATGGCCGTGCTGTAGTCGTTCCTCAAGTAGTCCTTAAAGGCTTTGGCTGCCTGGTCTTCAAGCTCAAGACGATCCACGAGGAAGAGAACCCGGCGAGCGTTGCCAGTGCGCAGAAACAGCTTGATGACTGCAGCAGAGGTCAGCGTCTTGCCCGTGCCAGTGGCCATCTCGAACAGGAAGCGCGTCTGGTTATCGGCTACCGCATCCTGGATCGCATTTAGTGCCTTTTTTTGGTAATCGCGCAGGAAGCGGAGCTTATTCTTGGCGATGAAAGTAGGCCGCTCATCCGCACTCAGCCACCCTGCTTCTTTTTCGTAGCCGGGCATCTGGGTTTGGACGATGTAATCCCGACCCAAAGGCTCCACTATCAGGCGGCGCTGGTCTGGCTCGAATTTTTGGTAGCTCTTGAGCGAATCCGGTGTCGGATAGGCCGTGATGATATGCGGATTGCCTTGCTGTAGATCCCAGAAGTAGTGCAGGTTGCCGTTCGATAGGATCACGAAGCGGCAGTTGAGCGACTTGGCGTACTTGCGGGCCTGCTCCTTGCCGACTAGAGGGCTCTTGCCCTCGGACTTGGCTTCAAGCACTACCAGTGGGAAGCCCTTGTCATCGAGCAGCAGAAAATCAACGAAGCCGTTCTTGGTGGATTCGAAGTTTTCACCCAGCTCGTCGATCTGGGTATGGTCGAGTTTAACGTTGGGTTCCAGCGCGATATTGGCCTTGCTTTTGCCTTCATCGAGGAAGCGCCAGCCGGCCGCCTCTAGCAGCTTGTTGATTTTGATACGTGCTTGCGCTTCCTTGGCGGCAGCCATTCAGGCTTTCCTCTGCGTGGTTGTGTGGCCGGCTTGATCTGGCTGCAAATTGTGCTGCTGGGCGTAGTCCAGGATCAGAACTTCAATCATCGAGGCGGCAGATCGATGTTCCCGCTCTGCCGCCTTGCGTAGCAGTTGTTTGATCTCAGCCGAAGTTCGGATTGACAGGGTTTCGTCCTTCAAACGTTTCATAACGTGGTCCGTAGCTTGGTGTGATGCAAATGTACTGCACTTTAATTCTATGGCCTACCAACGACTATCCTTGAACTACCACCCATGCCTCCTTGCTCAGCCCCTATTGTGTCGAAGCCTCACTGTGAATAAACCCTTCTGAATAGTTCAGGGGCGGCATTGGCTCGATCTCAACGCCAGCCGCGCAACTTCGCGGGCCGAAATTGCAGCGGGACTTTTTCAATACCATCGGCCGGGCGCAGTCTTTGGTGGCGAGCAGGAACTGGCCAGGAACAGCCCTTAGTAGCTGTTTACCTGCACTGGCTAAACTACCGTCCATTCAAAAGCTCGCATAATGGGTCTGAGGCCGCGAAAAGCTGTTTCGCATCACGCGCACGGCTAGCCATGCTTGATGGATTGTCAACGACATGGATTTTTAGTGCTCGCGCTAAGTGCAGCTGCAATTGCTGTAACGACACTAGGGCGGCCAAGCGTGGGTTTTTCACCATTCTGCCAGTCGCTCCGAGCAATACAGTGCCCTCCTCATACAGCAACTGACTTTCTGCCCGTATCAGCATTTCTAGTTTCACGATTTTGTGCACGCTCGGTAAGTCGGACTCTCGCCAGTCATCCGGCGCACGGGCTTGCGTATACATGCCCCATAGTGCCCGCTCCTCGTCGTTAGCTAAGGTACAGCCAGCAGGCAACGCCAGACCGCCTTGCATCATTGCAAGCATGTTGGATTTGCGCTGCGGAGAATCTGAGCGGTCGCGGTGGGCTGTGTGGCGGGCCATGATGGCGAACTCCCCGGGATGCGGAAATTCCGCATCGTTCGTCATTCATTTTAGCTAGATAACTAAACCCGTGAGTTTAGTAATAGAAATTCAAAAACGGTTCGCGCCGGTGTTCAGCTCGAAGGCCTGGCTTTCACCCCCCCCCCCTATGCCGCAAAAATCCACCTGTAGGCACTCGCGTTTACCCCTTTGTTTACCCCTAGATGCAACCAGCTTAAGAACCATCACCCATAAAAAAATCCAGCCACCGCTAAGTGACTGGATTTTTTAGGGTTTTTTGGTCGGGACGGAGTGATTCGAACACTCTACCCCTTGCACCCCATGCGCTTATTTAGTGGATTCCCATAGATCCTATCGGACACTGCTGGACAGGCATATACCTAGTAAATACGCGACTTACAGGCTAATCTTGCATCCAATGGTGTCCAATAGCATCCACCACCAGCCATGAAATTCGGTGGGGCAAAAGTGGGGCAAAATTCGAAGCCAACCGAATGAAGCAAGGGGTAGAGAGTGGCAAAGCTGACAGCGAAACAGTTGGAGGCACTAACCGCAGCCGACGATGGCAAGACACTTCGCGAGGACGGCGGCCTGGTCGCCAAAGTCCGCGCCGGCATTCGCGGAGTCACAGTCCTGTTTCGCTATGAGTTCAAACTGGACGGGGTCAAACGCGACCACCGCCTGGGTAGCTGGCCAAAAAAGTCTCTGGCTCAGATTCGCGCCGAGCGTGATGAGGTAAAAGCCACAGCATCGAAAGGGGTTGATCCAACCGCAGCCCGAAAAGCAGCAAGGATCGAAGCTCAAGCCGCAATCGCTGCGACCATCGCAGAGGCCGAACGGCAAGCCGCAGAAAATAAGACGGTGTCCGACCTGTTTGATGAGTGGATACGTGACGGCGTCTCCCGCCAGGACGGCAATGCCGAGCTGATCCGCAGTTTCAAGAAGGACGTCCTGCCGCTGATTGGCAAGAAGCCGCTGCGCAACCTGACCGAGAAAGATCTGCTCGGCGTCCTGCGATCAGTAAAATCTCGCGGTCTGAATCGTACCGTCGTAATCCGCAGCAAGGATATCGGTCAGATGCTGCGCTGGGCCGAGAAACGCAAGCCATGGCGTGGCCTGATGGCTGACGGTAATCCTGCCGACCTGATTGACGTTAATAAGCTGCTCGACCATGACTACGAAGAACAGCGGGACCGACTGCTCTCTCCTGAAGAGATTCGAGAACTGCGTGACATCCTCGAACGCCTGGAGAAAGACTACGAAGAGCTTCCTGCTGGCCATAAGTATTCAGGCATTCGCCCGGTCAACACGCGAGTCCAGTGCGCTCTGTGGATCTGCCTGAGCACCCTCTGCCGTATCGGTGAACTGCTTAGGGCCGAGTGGCGCTACGTGAACCTGGAGAAAGGAACCTGGTTCATCCCAGCCGAAGCCACCAAAGGTCATAAAGGCAAGCGCCAGGATCACCATGTGTTCCTGTCAGCGTTTTCCATCGCGCAGTTCCAGCGGCTGCAGAAAGAGACCGGCAATACACCGTTCTGCTTCCCCAGCAAGGACGGCCAAAGCCACGTCGACACCAAGACTGTCAGCAAGCTCATCGGAGACCGGCAGTGCCGATTCAAGAACCGCAGCAAGCCTCTGTCCGGCCGGCATCACGACGACTCACTGGTACTGAGCAAGGGAACCAAAGGTGAATGGACCCCACATGATCTGCGCCGCACGGGCGCGACCATGATGCAGGAGCTCGGCGTGACTCTGGAAATCATCGACCGTTGTCAGAACCACCTGTTGGGTGGCTCCAAGGTACGTCGGCATTACCTGCACCACGACTACGCCAAAGAGAAAACCGAGGCCTGGCGCGTGTTAGGCGAGAAGCTGGAGTGGATTCTTTCAATCAGCCCCAAGCCGCCTGCTGGAGCTCAGTAGACCGCTTCTTTCCGATACCGAAATGCCAAGACATGAGCGGTGCCATATTCCCTACTTATCGATATAGTTATCTCGCCAGCTGTCTGAAACGGTAACCGGAATCACTGACTTAGGTACCGATTTCAAAACCTTCCCTAGATTAAGGAAGCTCAAGCCGTAAGCCACTGACAAACGGTCGAAATCGTTTCTCGCAAGCCCAGGAGCCTCAAGCCGCTTGGGCAACGTCAGCGGCCTAACTTTCACTCTCATCCACTCGTACAGGCTGGGATGGTTGTTCAACGTCTCTCTCAACTGACCGTAGAACGGCATACGACTCCCTCCCCCGCAGAGATAAACAGGGAGGTCTGTCAGCTGCTGCCGCGTCAGGTGGCCTCGTGAGGCCTTCCAGTAGGTCTCATGCCCCACTTGCGTAAACACCTTCCCGTAAAACTGCCGATCTGAATGTTGACGAGGATCGGAAAACTGGACCTTAGCTGCAGAGAAATAAGCTTCAAGCTGTTCAGGTATGCCTTCCTCGACATCTGTCACCTTTCTTGCAGCTGTAATAGCCTCCAAAAGATCTTCGCGATTGGATGCGCGCTCCTCAATGGCACGAGCCCACCAGTCCAGACGATTTCGATGCAGGTTGACCGCGCCAAGTGGCTCAACTGTCGCGGTATAAAACTCAAAGTCCCATTTACCGCGCCCTCGCTTAACATGAAAAAGCGAAGCATCTACAGTCCCCGCGCCTACGTCCACCATCATGAAGTTGTTGGCAGCCTTGTGATCAAACCGCTCCGATGCGACATAGCCATAAATCTGCGCAGCGATTTCTGGGACGACTGAAAGCTCAACATCTTCCTGATCGGACGGGAGCTCACCCGCATCAAGCGCCTCTGCACGGCATATGGCAGCGGTAACCCCAACGTCCTCAATCTTTTCTTCTGAGCGACCGGCCAGTATCCAGGCCGCCGTACCCAATAGCCTATATCCCTTCGTTTGTTCAGGATCCAAGTGGTTGGCCGTAGGGAATCCCAATGCCATTCGCCAGACAATATTGCTCGAGCGGTAAACTGCTTCCTTTTCGCTAAATAGCCAGGCACGCGCTCTTCGAATGACTAGAGCAAGAAACGCCACAACTCGCCGCTGGTACGTAGCGACCGAGGGGTGGGCAAGGAAAGCCAACTTGAGATCAGCCAATGCTCGCCCCCCAGCCTCAAGCGAAAACGCTTCTCCTTCTTTGTAAACCCGGCACGGCAGCAAAAAGCTCGACAATCCAGGAGCATTGCGAAATGGCACAGCAAATGCTTTTTCCAAAGCGCTGTCACCGATAACCGCCTTCACACTGGAGCTACCGAAATCCAGGCCGAGGACCAAAACTCGATCCTCCTGAGCAGTAATTCCCTCCTTCGGTGTCGGCTGAACCTGTTGCCCCGTTAGCTCAAGTTTCAACAACTCCAGTGCGCTCGATCCATCAGAGTGACTCCAGCACGGTGCAGAATCAGCACTAAGTGATATTTCATAATGGGAATCAGGGCTGGTCCCGACTGTTCTGGTCTCTCGAGGATTGACGCCTTGGCGGTAAACACTCAGGTCAATGCTCATATGCTTAGCTGCTGCATTGGGTCGCTTTGACGACAGAGGCGGCCTAGTCTTCGCTACCTTTTTCTTTTTCCCTGCAGCTCCTGGTCGGGGCGTGGGCGCCTGTTCTGTTAATACTTCGGCCGGTGCCTGAACTCGCGAGAGTTTGTTTTCTGCCTGCTGGTGTCGCCCATCACGCTCAGGCTTACGCCCCGACGATTGAGTTGTTAAAGGTCTAGCAGGCAATTCTTGCCCTATCTTGGCGAAGGCCTCTTTGAATTTTTCTTCTAATGTCACGCGCATATGTCAGTCCCTTGCGCTCAAAGCAGCCGAATGACACCACCTGTCACGAAATTTTTGTCAGAGCTTCCGCCACTCTTCAGCTCAAGCTCAGCAATGCGCTCTTGAATCCTGTTGCGCAATTTTTTCAATTTCCCCTCGGCTGCAGGAATCATGCGCATGCGTCGTTCCTCACCGGAAGAGCGGTGCGATTGAATTGTCGCTATGAGTCGCTCTACCTGCTTGTCCAAATGTGATTGAAGGGCCTTTTTCATCATCTTTAGCCGATCACGATCCTCCCGGCCTTGGGCGCTTTGAAAGTCATCAAAACGCTCATCCAGCTGGTCACGGCACGCATCGAAATAAGCAGCTGCAGTTTCGGTGTCCAACTCATTGGCGACACTCAACCACTGACACCCACAGAGTGCTGCCGTGTTAACGAGGTGCTCTGCCTGTTCCCCGTCGACAAAACAGTCACCCTGAAAAGGCCGAACAACATATTCCAATCGTTCGATATCGCGGGTACCGGAAACGGTCCAGCGGTAAACGCCAAAAACATACACCCCAGGCTCAAAACCATGCACCTCAAAGGCTGCAAGATCGATCGCTGAAACCGGGAACTTTGCCGTGCTTTTGCCTGCCTGGCGCAGACGCTCGGTGACAAATCGAATCAGTGGATGATCCTGCGTTACTCGCTCGAATACATTTGAGGGATTTCCCTGGCGGTTCTCGAAGAACAACGGTTTAGCACGTTGACTCAACAGTTGGCTTCGCCCCTGCAGACGATACAGGTCTACGAACTCAGCGAACTCGACTCGGGCCTGCACCGAAAGCTCAAGGTCATACTCCATCGGGACTCGATCTGTCGGCACAAGGCGCGAGCCGGGGTAGTGCTCGGTCAGAAAATCGCGTGCATAGCTGAGTAAATCCTCCCCCCGGATGTACCGGCCCAACTCCTTGGCAGCCCGAACCTTGTTCTGGATAAAGTCGCTATGCGCAATCAACTGAGTCGCCTGAGCCTCGAGCTCCTCTTGCTGCCGATTGGTGTTCTCAATCGCAAGGCTGGCCTGGTTGATGCGCTGACTCTCCTCCTCCGGAGTCAGCTTATGGGTAAGCAGATCTTGAGTAAGCTCCCGAATCTGCTCCCCGAGAATCCCCTCCATACTTCCCAATGCGCGCGTGAAGATATCCAGTCTATCCAGCAGGCGATCATAGACTCGCTCGTCGATGGTGTCGGCATACATAAAATTCCAGATCATGATCCGCTCAGCTTCCTGGCCGATACGGTCAATTCGACCTATTCGCTGCTCAATGCGCATCGGGTTCCAAGGTAAGTCGTAGTTGATGACCAAGCTGGAGAACTGTAAGTCGACCCCCTCTGAAGCCACTTCGGAAGACAACAAAATGCTGGGACCCTGAGGTTCGCGAAAACGCGTCAAAGCCTCCTGTTTATCCATGCCTCCCTGGACTAATACAGAGACATAGCCATCTTCACGCAAACGTTCGGCAAGGTAGGCCAGAGTCTGCCGGTAGAAAGCAAATAAGACGACCTTCTTGCCTGGATTGTCAGCCCAGTAGCTGCGCAGGTTCTTCAGCAGCTCAGCGTACTTGCTATCGTTGCGCCTCAGCGTTTCGTAATCGCCCACCTCTCGGGCTATGTCCACCAACGCCGAGAGCAGCGACCCTATATCGTCAGGCTGCGGCCCCTCTTCTTCTAGTAGATCACCCTGTAAGTCGTACAAGGTCTCCTCAAGTTCGTCCTGCTCCAGAGCAGCATGTTTTTTCTGCCAGGCTCGACAGGCTGCCGCCATGCAGCTGGACATCTGTCGCTGTGGAATAGTCAGCATGAAGCCAGTGGATACAGCATGCGTGACGCAATACCCGCGAATCGCCTCGGTGACCTGCTCGTAAAAAACCGACTCACTACCACTCATGGTTGCGCGAATCGCGTATGGCGCACGTACTACTCGTCCTTCGTGCACATCCCGTTTCAAGGTACGGGTCACCACTTTACTGAGCGGGTTGATTCGATCTAACTGGTCGGCCAGCTCTGCCCGCCCTTTGGGATCGGCCAACCGCTTGTTGCTAGGGGCATGCTCCCGCAGGTAGGTGATCTGTTCGTTATCCTCAAAAAAACGCGCATCAAGCGCCTCATCCAGTCCTTCGATGAAATCCGCTCGGGTTATCGGCCCAGCCAACACGCGATCACGCAACCTTACGATAGGGGCATTAGCCTCAAGGCTGTAGCGAAAGCTCTCCTCGTAGGGGAAGGCATCTTCATCAATCAGATTAAGCAGATTGAATAAGTCCGAACTGCGTAGTTGGATCGGTGTGGCCGAAAGCATGACCAGATTTGAGGCAACCGGGCGAAGTAATCGCCCCAACAGGTTGGTCTGAGTACCTTTGTTGCGCAGATAGTGCGCCTCATCGACCACGACCATATCCAGCAGCGGCTCGTCCACCTCTGCATCTTCGAGAAACCTGGCCAATTTGGCAACGGAGCGCTGACTGACTCGATCCGGTGAATTGAAGCCACGAGGTGGGCGCAACCCTTGCATGCTGGCGATTACCGCGAAGCCATCCTGTGGTCGCTCCCGCACTGTTTGAAGCTTCTTCAGTAAATCTCCCGCATCAACCATCTCCGCCTGCACGCCAAAACGGTTAGCCAGCTCGTCACGCCACTTTTCCCGCAACATTGCCGGGCAAACGATCAACAATCGCTTCGCATCCAATCGCGCGCGCAACTCAGTCCAGATCAAACCTGCCTCAATGGTTTTACCCAGGCCCACTTCATCCGCAATCAGAATGCCGTTGCAGGGCGAATCGAGAAACTGCAACACCGGCTTGAACTGATACGCCAAAAACTGGGTATTGGTGGTGTTGAGGCTGTAGATCAGGTTGGCCAGCTTGCCGCTCAGGCGGTGAAAGGTAATCGCCGCCCGCAGGTCATCCTCACCACTGAACCGCCCCCGCTCAATACACTCGTAGGGGCGCAAAGGCTTGTTCTCTACTTTTTCGAGCGTCGATGGCAGAACGAAATCCTCGCTGCCATCGAGAAACGTAACCAACACCCGCTGTCGGTGTGTAGGGCCATCGGTTTCGTTACCTAAAATACCGACCCGCGCCGGGTTGACTTTCAGTCTGACCTTGTCACCAGGATTCAGCATGTTCACTCCTGAGCTCCCTGAATTTTCCGAATCAACCGATCCGCTTCAATGCTCAGGTCTGCTCCTTCAAATGTTTCAACAAGCTGGCCAGGAAAATGCTTTTCATACCACTCAAGCTTAGTTTCCCGATGGTTGCGGTAGCCTTCGTCGTTCAACATTCCCCAGTGCTCCCAGATGAATGTCTCTCCCTGGCAATGAACTAGGAAGTCGGGCAGATAGAACGTCCCATCCTTAGCGTATAGAGGCTGTTCGTACTCGAAGGGAATTTCACGCTCGAACAGCATGTTCGCGATGATGACCTCTGACTTCGATCGAACCATGAACTGGGCAAGCGTCCGATGAATCTTGCCCTCCTCATACCAGTCACGCTTTCTGCTAAGCAGTTGCGAAACAGGCCTCATGTCAAACAGTGAGGAATTGATAACTGCCAAATGCGATGCTTCAGGGCGACGCAGAGTGAGCAGTGGGGAAAGGTCTTCTTCGATTAGCAGAGTGCAGTGCTTCTTAGCACGCGTCAGGCCGGTGTAAAGCAACTCAGGCGAAAGCAGTGCCTGCTTACTCTTAGGTAGCACGAAGTAAACACGCTCAAACTCGCTACCTTGCGATTTGTGCACCGAAATGGCGTAGGCAAGCTCCAGGTTATCCTCCACCTTCTCATCCCCAATCCACTTTCCATCGGGTGTTTTTCCCAGAGAACGCCCATAGCCAATCCAGAAGCTCTCCTTGCGGGAAAAAATGACTTGAAAATGCTTTATTCGGAACCAGGGACCAAACGCACTTTTGCCATCTAACGCATGAGCTTTGACAAACCCGAGCTCCCCGTTGAAAACCTCTACTGGTTTGTTTAATCGCCCATTGGTATCCCAAGCCCAAAGAGGCTTGGAGCGCGAACGATTTCGGATTTGCATGACCTTATCGAACAGCGCGACCCCATCAATCAACCGATGCGGGTCCGGCCGCCGCCCCTTACTGGCGACCTGAAGCAGCCCGTTGAGATGATCAGTACCGAAAAATTCGCCGCGATACGGCGAGATAACCTGGGAGCGCTCAGGCCGATCTACCCCTTCCTTATCCCTGAAAGCTGCTCGCCATAGCTCATATGGCCTCTCGTTGTTCAGCGTCAGGCCCGTATCAGCCTGCATATCTGATTGCAGACTAGACACCAGCTTTTTCTCGAGATCCTGCTGGCCGCTCCAATAGATAACCCGCAAATCCTCGTCGACCTTCCCTCCCTCTTGAACCCGGGCAAGTATCTGCTCGGCATTGGCCTTCTGGTGCTCCTCCTCGCCACAACTGTTACGCAGAATGAACATCGAGGCTAGGTCAATAATTCCGGTGCCCGTCTTCTGGAGACGGTTTTCCATTTGCCGCACATTGGTGCGCAGAGTCCCTAGGCACTCGGGATAGTCCTTACCCAGCCAATCGATCAAATCCGCAAACACCTTGCCGCGACCTATTGGTGGCAGTTGGTTTGGATCACCGACCAGAATGAGTCGCCTCACCGAATTCCAATTGATGGCTCGGAATAACGCGGCGACCAGCGTAAGATCCAGCATGGAGGATTCATCGACGATGTAAGTCTCGATACCCTCCTCTCGCATACCTCCCTGCCGCTTGAAGGTCAGGTTGTCATTCAACCAGCCACGCTGAGCCAGAAATGAGTGGATGGTTGAGGCAGTCTTACCTGTTTTCTCACGGATGCGATCTGCCGCCTTACCTGTTGGCGCCAAAAGCTGAAAAGATGCGCCACTGCCGTGGACCCTTTCAACAGCATGAATCAATGAGCGAATGACGGTTGTTTTCCCGGTCCCAGCAGAGCCGGCCAGCACACATAATGGCCTGACAAAAATCTGCTGACAGACCGCAATCTGGCCATCAATCGCTTCCAGGTACTGTCCGGAGTCCATACGGCTCAGGATGCTGCTGTCATCGCGAAGATAATCGCCCCAATGCGCCTCAGTAAGAGGGACCTTAAAACTGATATCGGCCCGCTTGTTGAGCTCACGCAGGCTCTTGGAAACCAGTTGCTCATCCTCCCAGGCTGAGCGCAGGTAAACGTAGCGTTGCCCTTCGTGCTCCCGGAACTCAAGAGCACCAAGCATGTACTCCTTATCGACCTCGTAGTAGCGCTCTGTAAACTGGTGTCTCTTCCACTCAGGCACGAAACTCAGTGCATGATTGACGTCATGCAAGACCTGAGTGAGCTCGAGGAATGTTTGCGTCGACTTGATGAGCAACTGACCGACCGTGAAAGCACGCAGACGCCTCCAGTCATCCACCTCATACAAGAATGCCGGCGCGATATCAGGGGATGGAAAAATTCCGTGCTCGATCTTGCTGATGCCAATGGTGTCATCTGGTCCATCGCCGATAAATGACTCACAAAGGATGTAGGGGTTATCGATGATCTCGCTCAAATTGGCAGGCAGGCCATAAGTCGCTCGGTCCTCTCCAAGCAAGCGCTTTACCTGAGTGCCATCCAAACCGAACCTGGGTAGTAGATCTCGACAGAGTGCTCGCTCCTCATCGGTCCTTAGCTGCCACTTTCGCTTGACTTTACGGGCTTCATCGCCGCTAAGGCCAAGCCCTTCAGGCGTCTCGGAAGTACCATCTAGAAAGGCATAAACAGCATCCTTGATTGCGATGGCCTCCTCGGCTTGTGCCTTGACGAAGCCAGGAATGGCGGCCTGAAAGCCGATGACATCAAGCACTGCCGGCAACCCAGGATATAGCCCCCGCCCCTTCCAAAGCTCGGCAATCACTGATTGCAGCCAGCTGATCCGGCTATCCCAGTTTTCACTATCGTCACCCAGTTCGCGCAGACGGCAAGCAACTCCAAGTAGTTGCTCAACCAGAATGAGGGCGTCATCGTCAGATACATGCCTTGCTGCGTACTTACAGACTCGTGGGTTTGCCGGCACTGCAAGAATCTGTTCCAGGACCTCCGGTCTATCCATGTAGCGGTGATAAGGGATCCGAAAACCCTGATCGGGGTAGTGACTCGACACCACCCGCTGCCATACAAAGCCCCCAAATCGATCAATGGTTTCCTGGCTGCACCCTTCGTAATGCAGTTCCTCTCCTAACGCCTTCACCCGCGAGACACCAACTAGCACATAGCACTTGTTATCCTCCTCACTAAAAGGATTACCGTAGCTGGTATAGTAAAAAACCAAACTACGATCGACCTCCACCTTGGAGAAAAATGCTTGTACCGCAGCCAATCGCTTTACTGGATCATAGCCACCATGTGGCAGCTTAACTTCATCTTTGTACACTTCCTCGTAAGGCCAAATGCTGCAACTGGCAGGCGGCATCTCCCATTCTCGGCGTTCACCATCAGGGCTTTTGTCAGCCTTACGGAAGAACTCCGGAGTATCGGCAAAGGCGTGCATGGACTCCTGTCCGAACGCATTTACACTGTACATGCATGGGGGTACATCCTTGCCTAGCTTGCTACATGCCTGCCCACAGACCTGTTGCTCATAGGTCAATATGCGCCGCTCGCCAATCATGTCACCTGGATAAGAATGCGGCCCAGCGCAAAAAGTGTTAGCCGCTGGATCCTTACAAACATGACCATTCCAGCCGTCTGCATGCCAAGCTAATCGGGCAGTAATATGCGTAGTCATCCCTGCTATTCCTTATCCATCATCAGTCTTTAAACACTAAATTCATGCCGCGATACTCCGAAAGCTAGGCCGTTCGCCTATTGGCTTGAGATGCACATGCTCGCTAAGCTCACCTGGTAAAGTTATCTCACGGAACTGAAATACCCTATAGAGATGAATCTGCACCCCCTGGAGAACATCAGTTTGTTATGGCTGACCGGGAGTAACGAGATCACCTCACTATTAGTGGCATTACCTCAATATAATGACGCCAAGCGTTTCCTTTCAACCAGGAGAATGTCGAAGCCAGTATCATGTCTTTGAGTATCAGCAACCTAACCAAACTAGGGACGATAGGGCCGCATGAGTAGCAGCAAGGCTAATCATGCGACATCAGACTACTTTCTATTTTTGCCCGCTTTATCGAGGCATTAATAATTTTTGCAGCTTTTCAGGGCACTGCTTACAGCACTTTTAAAAACTCGGCGACGGCAACAACCATACCCTCTTCTTTAGACTCCAGCACCAAGGGCTCATATTCCGGATTAAGCGGCTTAAGCGTTATCCGCTCGTGTTGCCATTCACCGTCATCACTCGCAGTTTTTTCGCTGGAATAGACTTTCAAGGTGTACTCTCCACCCGTCTCGGTATCGGCAACGCCAGCATGCCAGATGAGCAACTTTCGGCCTTGCCGACTACCAACCGGCACTGGCCGGAATAGGCAGTAGCTACCATCAGGCACCAGGGGTTCCATGGAGCGACCGACCACCTGGGCCACAAACATGCCGGGCTCCGACTTTTCTTCTACCAACAAGACCCATTCTTCTGCATGTTCGGCCAACTCAAGTAGCCCGTCCTGCTCTTTGCTCCAAGCACCAGCAGCGACCTGTAGGCCAACCAATGGAACGCAGCCCTGATAGGGCTCAAAGCCCGCGTCATTTGGGGTCACGGTTTTGAACGGCAATACCTTGCCACTGGATGTAGCCACCCCAACCATTGAGCTGTTTGCAGAATCAAACCAGTAATCACTAGCAGCAAGCTCCTTAGCCTTCGCCTTACCGATTACGGCTCGTGCAATGCGGCGCATGTGCTCACGCATCACCGTTTTGTCGTACAGCTCCTGGAACTGGATCTCGATCACCTCGTAATCAGTATTAAGCAACTCCTGGCGGATCTGCCGGTCCTTAGCTGCTGTCTGAGCGTTGCCGTGCAGGTGCTCACTCATGCCATCCAGGTAGATGCAGACGCCTTCGTACTGATCATTGGGCTCATGGAAATACACATCCGGACGGGTCGTGATGCCACCGGACAGCTGAATCGGCCGCTCAGTCTCAAATGCAGACATGCCGGCGGCTTTTAGCAGCGCCACCAGCTGTTGCTCAGGGGGATTGCCCGGTTGCTGAGTCAGGGTTTCATCTGGCAGCACAGGCGCCAAATCATGGGCAAAGCTCAGGGTATTTCCCCAATCATTGAACACTTCAAGCGCGGTATGACGATTCAGCTTGTCGTGATAGAACGAGTTGCGGAAATGCTGCAGGCAATCTACACAGGAGGATTCACAGGCTGAAGGGCACTCTTCAGCCAAACGTTTCGCCGCAGCGACAACATCAGGCCAGTGCTCCAAGAGCTGCTCCAGCAGACCCGAGCCACCTGGCATAGGGTCATACAACAGCGCATCGACCGATTCACTCCCCGGTTTTCCAATCACCTGGACCTGGAGATCGGATATTTCCATATCCAGCACATCGGCAGCCCCCTGACGCAGCGACTCCATGACGCTGTAGGCCGTTTCCTGGGAGGAGCAGTCCTGCAGCACCAGCGCGTCGGCTACTACTTCGGCATAGAAAGCTATGGTCTGAATAGGGCGGCCACAACGCTCGGTATGGTGTTCGTTGAACTTATCCAGTTCGGTCTGGCTGCTCATGGCCGAACGGCTCGCGCCGCAGACCAAACACAAGGGGTAACCCAGCAAAGCTCCCGAGCGTACTTGCGATGCGGCACCGACGTTCACTAGACGCATGTGCAGACCATGCTTCAGTTGCAACTCTGCTCTGCCCCACTCGTAAACTTTACCGCCGGAATGCCGCCCCTGGTCTTGGGCAAAAACAGCCACCGACATCTGGAAGCGATAGTCCTCATCGTCCGAAATATAGGAATGATGGGGCGCATCCACATCGCAGATGGCTACACCTGGAATTTGCGTGACCGACATGGAGCTGGCTTCACTGCCGGCCTTAGTGCTCGGGCCAGTTTCCTGGATTGACTCACTAGCCACATCTACCGCAAACACCAGAGGTTCTTCAGGGACCAAGTGGAAATGACGGGGCACAAATTTATGCGCATTGGCGTAAATGAGATTACCTGGGACATATTCGCGAACAGCCAGAGCCGTGTTGCGGCGTAGCTCCCAATCACTGATATCGCTGCTGTGGCGCGGCGCCACGTGGGTCAGAGTTACCGCACCGGTATCCAGACCATAACCCGGCAAAAAGCCCTCAGCCGCTAATACGCCATAAGTATTGGTGTCATCAAAACCCTCTGCCTGGCTACGATTGCGCTTGGCCTCGCCTTTTAGTTTTTTTACCAACCGTTCACATCGGGCGCGCAAGGCCTCTTCATCGGCATCTAGAGCGCCCTTGCCGGCGGCCACTTTACGCAACCGCTCCAACTGCCCAAGAGCCCACTGCAGGCGCTGGAATAAACGATTGATCACCCCCTGCAGCTGTTCAGCAAAACTACCAATGAGCAGCTCTAACAGGGCACGGGTCACGACCTCGCGGTCACTGATCGGCCACCCTTGATGGAAGGCTTTGATCACCGCATTCAAGAGTGCGCTTTGATGCTGCGTTATCTGCTGGCTCAGTGCTTCAACCGATAGCGGCTCAGCCCGCACCATGCCATCAGAGCTGAAAAGATACGGTCGGATCTGAGGCGGCAAACAGACAGACAATGCGTCCTGCAGCGCAGCTGCCTGCTGCCCTGGCAGATAGTTACTACGCAGCATCTGCAGTAGCGTAGTCAGCACAGTGGCATTCACATGCTTGGCCACCATCACTGGGTTGCGCAGGTTGAAGCTGGGGGGCTCCACCAGCCCTTCCAACATTTTCAATGGTTCATTGAAGTAGGCTCGATCGTGACTGGTGGTGCGCGCATAGGTCAGATCCAGCGCCATACGGAACTGGCGTCCGGCACGACCAGCTCGCTGCCAGTAATTGGCCGGCAGTGGTGGTACGTTGCGCATCAGCACCGCGTCCAGCGAACCGATGTTCACGCCCATCTCAAGCGTGGGCGTACACACCAGAGTATTGATGCGCTCGCTCTCACCCTTGAAGGCGTTTTCGATGCGCTCACGCTCCGGCCCTGGAATCTGTGCAGAATGCTCGCGGGCTCGGAGCATGGAAAACTCCTGATCTAGCAGCAGCAGATCGTAGTTATCTGGATTCTCGGCCTCAAACTCCAACTTGCCACTGCAGCGCCAGGCCATACAGGTCATACCGGGGTTGACCCGAGCATGGAGGCGGCGACAAGTCTGGCAGCGATACATCCCTGACGCAGGCACCAGCTTCATGTGATCCACATGTACCTGGCTGGCACCGTGACAGCCAGGCAGGTTACTACCGCGCGCGCCCTTGAACTGCACCTGCGTCAGTAGTTCCAGTTCATCGGTGCACAGCCGCCACACATCATTCAAAAACGACTGGACTTGATCTGGATCGACTCCCCAGCTCACAGCCGCTTGTTTGGCGGAGCTGTCGTAGGCGCTGTACCACTGCTTGATTCGCCCTTTGTCGTGCTGACCATCGCGCTCAAACACCAAACCTTCTGGCACACCGCGCATGATCGGTAGATAACCGCGCAGCACTTCCTTCTCACCGTCCAGCCAGAACTTGGAGAACATACGGGTCACAGGATCAAACAGCATGCGCCGGGAGCGAGCCGCATCCAGAAGCGAGGCGATACCTTCACGCAACTCAGCAGGCGAGCAACCCAACGCTCGTGCCCATTTCTGAATGGTGGGCTGTGCTTCATCCAGTCCAAGATACTGAATCTTCAAACGCCCCAGCGGCTCAAGACCTGTGCTCTGCCGTGCCCCCAGCGTCAACTCACGCAACACCTGAGCACGCAAGAACCACTTGCGCTCCTCAGCATGGGCCAAGCTGGCTTCCGATTTTGGTTCGACTCGCCAAACTTCAGGGATCAAGGCCCGCGACAACTCATCGTCGGCATCAAGAAACCTGTCCAGCCACAACACCAGGTCGCTGACCGAGATGGCACCTTCGCGCAGCTTCTTGTAAATCAGCTCCCGCAAGCGGTATCGACGGGAGCGATCCTGCATCCAGCCCGCCTGGAACGCCGCATCCTGACGATTATCTGCAAACACCAGTAGGCGCTTGCGTTCGGCACGATGGATCATGCTTTGCGCCAAGACATGCACATCAGCCACGCCCGTGGCACGCACCGGACGAGCGGGTTCTCGATAGCTGCCAGTCACCCGGCGGCCGTGTGCACCGCAAGATACACAGCGGGTCAAACGGCCAATGTGTTCTTCTTTCTGCTGTACAAAGTGCAGTGCTTTGAGGGTCTTGTTGCGACCGCAACCAACACACTCAGAGGCTTGCCGGTCATGGGTTGTACCGCAATAACGGCAAACGAAGAGCACCTCCGTGCGAGCAGGCTCTTCCTCACCATCAGAGCCGACCTGATGATCCAATGAAACCGCTCGCACGCCACCTAACGGAATGTCTTGCGAGCGCCACACACGGCTCTTCCCTTCCGCAGAACCGCCGCCGGGCGCGTCACCGGTGTAATCAAAATCTTCAAGGCCATGCTCGAAGTAATGCTGACCGCAGGTTGTGCAGCTCGAAAGCGGAAAGGCTTTCAGCTCAGGGTCACGGTCATCGGCTGCCGTCAATGCGTCCTCGGCCGACAGCCAGAGTCGTGCCGGTTGCCCCTGCCCCTCCTCGAAGGTCACCACAGCACCGCTGACGCCACGTACAAAACCGTGTACCACCGGGCGTAGCAAGGGGCGATCACCATTGCGCGCCGCCGCACCCAGTGCCAACCAAATTAGAATTTCTTCTTCGGTAATCGGACGCCCGAGTTTTTCATTCAGGTCTTCCAGCAAGGTAGCCACGGCTCGCGGACGGCGCAGCACCTCAGCAATCTGAAACACCACCTCGTTGTGGCTTAGCCACTGATTCAGTGCTTCACGCCAATTATCACCGGCCATACGCATGCCGCTGGTAGTCTGGAACCAGATCCGGAAGGCCTGCAGGGCAGCAGGCTCTACCTCGGGTCGGTCCAACGTACCGAGCATTTCCAGAACGGTTTTCAGCTGCATGGCCTGATCGCCATTGAAGGGCGCGCTGACGCTGCGTGGCTCGCCCCAGATATCCTCTTCGTAGGCTTCGCCGATCAGCTCGACATTCTGGCCATCCACGCCAAAGAAACGACTGGCAAACTCGCGGCCGGCTTCGATACCGCGGTGCGGATCGGCAATGGTGGCCGAGGTGGCGATGCAGGTGGTGCTGTTTTCGTCCTTTCCGCAGTAGGCGCGCAGGCGACGGATCAGGCAGGCGGTTTCCGCACCACCGGCGCCGGTAAAGGTGTGCGCCTCGTCGAATACCATGAACTCCAGACGGGCGTTATCGAACAACTCCAGATCCTGCTGACGGGTCAGCAGCAGCTCCAGCTGCTTGACGTTGGTCAGCAAGATACGAGGTTGCTGGCCGGGTGTGCGCATAACTTCACGGCTAACACGCTCTTCGGCAGGATGCAAAGCCACATCCATTTTCTGTTGCTGCATCTGCTGCAACTTACTACGGTAATCCGCAACAGTGCTGCCAGGGGCCAGGCGCACACCGTTGATGTCGGCTTCAGTGCGTGGTGTTTTGCCCACGTACATGCCGAAGGTGACACCCGTACCAACCAGCAGCTCGCGCATCCGTTGCAGCTGGTCTTCGGCCAGGGCGTTCATGGGATAAACGATCACCGCCGTCACCCCCGACTCGGCGCCATCATCACGCAACTCCAGGCAACGACTGATGATCGGCAACAAGAAGGACTCGGTCTTGCCCGAACCGGTACCGGTCGCCACCAGCGTGGTTCGACCAGCTTTGATGGAGCGGAAGGCCTTTTCCTGGTGCAGATAAGCACCGGGATAAGGGGATAGCTGGCGAATATGCGGATGCAGCACGCCCTCCTTGACCAGTTGCTCCAGGCTGGCGCCTTTCATAAAGGTACGCGAAAGCGAGATAAAGGGCCCCTTCATCAGCGGCGTATTGCGGGTGTGCTCCAGATTGAGCAGTTCGCGCATCTGCCGATACAAGCCCTCATCGGCAAAGGCGTAGGTGCTGAGCTGGTAGCGCAGAAAATCGCTGACCACGTCCTCGGTGTAGGTAATGGGGTTCAGCATCAGAACAGTGCTCCCTGCGGTGATTCTGTTTTATAGACAGCCGGCGCTTCGGCGACGCCGTCGGCTTGCTCCGGCTGTGGCAGCGGAACAATACGGCGGATCAGCTCGGCATGGGCAGCGCATTCCTGCCAAGAGCGCTCCACATCCTCGTTAAGTTGCCAGTCGTAGAAGCGCGGACCAAGGCGCGAGGCCACCGGCTGATATTCCTGCGCACGCTCATCATGGCCCAATCCGTAATCGGCAAGGCGCAGCTGTTCGGGAATCATCCAGCCCTCGCCGTCATTCTGGGCGCGAAAGGCGTCGAGGCCTTTTTCCTGCAGGTCGTAGAAGGCGATCAACGATAGGACGGTGTGGCGTAGTTCGGGGTCTTTGTCTTTGTCGATGCGCCAGAAGCCTTTGGGGTTTAGAGACTTTGCACGTTCACCGAAATACTCGCCCCTAGGGAGATCACACTCATGAAGGCAGTGAGCAAATTCGTCTGGACTTAGATCAAAAATGCTCGCGACGATTGCATCTATTACACACCTGATTCTTAAACGCTCATGTGGTGTCAATGCCCACAAAGATCGCCATGATCTTGACTCTTGCTCAGACCAATTTTCCGCAAAAAGAATACTTATATCATTCAAACGCATGGTCAAATTTTTTAGCGCATCAATTTTATTCGCATCAGAAAACTTGACCGTCGGCGACTCCTCAAGATAGTTCCATGTCAGGTGTAGGCCACCGACTTTTAGGCGGAAAACCTGATCAACCACAAAACTGTTCAAAGCTGCTGCCAAAATTAGCGGATTCCCGCGACTACTTAGCAACGGTACCGAATGTCCGCAAGGGAAGCTTGGAGTCACCGCGCCATAGAAGGTGCGAGCATTTGTAGCGCTACATATATCCATGAAAGCGAGCCGCCGCATCGGCACAAAATCGTTTTCATAAGCAGCTCTGAACGACATCAGGTATTGCGGTGCAACATGCTTCTTGGAATCAGTCTGGCTCCAAACTGCACCACGTCCCTTACCACTCACCCAGCCCTTCTCACTGAAGTCAAACTGGCCAATCATCCGCCCTTCATAAAGTGGCAGTGCTACATCCTCAATTCCATCCACCTGAAGTGCTTGCTGCCCATCACGCGACAGCACCAACCCCGGCTCACGCTCCAGAATGTGCTGAGGGCCGTGGTATTCGCGCCAGGGGCCTTTCAGCCAATGACCGTACTCGTCGGGGCGGTAGCCCTTTTCTTCCCATTTGGGTCGCGGCGGGAATAGCTTGGAGTCGGACGTCATATTGAAGTCGCCCTGCTGGTACTTAATGCCCCAGCCGTTTTCACTCTGGTCGCCCAGCAGCACGCCGTTGGCGTAGATCTTCTGCAGCACACGCAGATCCCGCTCGCTGCGGATCTCCAGAATAGCCTTGGAATACGGCGAGAACTCCTCCACCCGTGCACGCGGATAAGCCAGTACATGACGCTCGGCCTGCTCCCAGTCATCCACATTGCGGTGCATAAAAGCGGCGCGGATGGCCTTGGTTTGCCCGCCCTTCTGCACAATCAGCGGACAGAACTTGAAGGAGCGGTGAATATCAAAAATGCCTTCGCGGTTCTCGAAACCAAACAGCCACTGCCAGTCACACTGACCAAGGAACAGCTCACGCAGGTCGGTGGTGCCTTTGTCCGTATAGATGCCACTGGGCACGATCATGCCCATGCGCCCCTGCTTGCGCAGCAGCGCGTGACTCAACTCCAAAAACATCTTCTGCAGGTACGGTTTGCCTGAGCCCTGATGAACAAAGGGGTGCGCGGCATCGGCAAAACCCTTGTTCTTTTTGCGCTGTTGCAACCACCTTTTGTGCTGGGACGCCGAGGCTTCAAAGCTGTTCTTGCCGCGCCCGCCAAGATTAAGGTTGTGCCATTGCTTTCCATCCTTCTGATTCAGCTTGTCTCCAAAGGGCATGCCCGCTGTATTCATCCAGTTGGCGAAAGCCTTGAAGCCGGCGATGTAAGCAATCCAGTCGTGCTCCAGTTTCGGCCGAGCACGGAAGTAGTCCAGCTGTTTGGCCAGCGCGTCCTGCTTGCCATAGGCGCGGTAAAGCGGGTCGTGGTTGGAGAAAAACTCCTTGGAGTTGGGCTGCATGGTTTCCCACGGCGGGTTGCCCAGCAATGCATCGAAGCCGTCCTGGGTGGCGGTGAATACATCAGGGAATTCAAGCTCCCAGTGGAAGAAACGCTGGCGACGCGCCACCTCGGAGGCAATGGCCAATGCCTGATCATTGGGGTTACCGAAGTCACGCGGCAATGGTGCCAGCTCGATCTGCTCGCCGGGCCAGAACCACAGTGCGCACCACAGATCCATACGCGCTTTCAGGGCGTGGTAATGTGGGTTGTTTAGCACCTCGTTGCGGTAGACTTCGGCGCGCTTTTCGCTTTCATGCACTGGCAGGCGGTGTAATTTGCGGAACACCTTGAGCAGTTCGTCGTGCACATTGCTGGCATCCGTCGCTGCATCAAGGTCCATCTGTTTATTAATTACCGCCTGCAACTGCTCAGGCACAGCCTTAGCTCGGGCTTTGATGGCATCAGTAAAGACATCGCCCTTGCGCTTGCCCTTGGCATCTTCGTACCAGTGGTTGATCAGGTTATCCGGCTTGTTCTTCTGGTAGTCCTTATCGCCGCCCTCCCGCTCCCAGGCCATAGCCGGGTAATCGCGGTAAGTGTCGAACCAGGTGCCGACCAGCGCGTTGCCGACCTTAAGCTTGTGATCGAGGAAGCCAAAGGGCAGATCACGATCCATGGTTTCCACCCACAGCGCCATGCGGCCCAGTTCCACCGCCAGCGGATCAAGATCTACGCCGTACAGGCAGTTTTCAACGATGTGGCGCTTGAGTTGGGAGCGCAGCGCTTCTTCAAAACCATCATCCTTGGGGTTGAGCTTGGTCAGCTCATCACTCAGCAGCTCGGTCAGTTTGCCGTCGGCCATGCGCGGCACACCGCCGTCTTCGCTGCGCTCGATCAGTTTGTAATGGAACAGCGACTGGGTTAGTGCTTCGGTGAGGTAGCGCAGGGCACCCGCCAGGAAAGAGCCGGAGCCCATGGCCGGGTCGCACACCTTCAGAGCCAGAATCTGCTCAGGCTTTTTCGGTGCCCACTCCACTACGGCTTCCAGGCCAGTTCGCGGATCGATTTCACTGTGAACAGCTTCATAGGCCAGCGGCTGCAGTGTACGGCGCACGGTGGGTGCGGCCAGTTGCGGGCGGGTGTAGAAGGTACCCGCACCTTTACGGGTGCCGCCCCAACGCACCAGGAAAAACTGACCGGGCGCGACCATTCGAGCGCACAACTGCTTGCCGGCCCTCTCCAGTGCTTGCTGCCCTTCATCGCCTGTGGTGTTGGCTTTGCGTCCACGGGGCTTTTTCACCAGCCCAGCAAGCTGCGCAGCGTGTTGTAGCCAGGCATTGGCGCGGACCAGGTGGTCTTCGCTGATAGTCAGCTCTTCATCGCTATCGGCGCTGATGGTGTTGTCTTCGTCGCTTTCATCCTCGATGGATTCTGCTTCGTCGTCGGAGTCATCGGTGTCGGCAGCCTCCTCGGCCTCATCCTCACCTTCGTCGCCGCTGTCATCACCGGCTTTGTCTTTTTTCTTCAGGGCTTCGAACAGCTGCTTGATGTCCTTATCCTCCATGGTCTCCAGCTGCGATAAGGTCAGAGCTGGCTGGTTGCCCACGGCGAGGAAGATCACCGGATCATTCTCAGCAGCCTGTTTCAGCTCGAAGTCGAGCAGACCTTCGTAGAGGATGCCGATGTATTCTGAAGACAGCGTGGAGAAATCCACTGGTGCATCCACCCAGCGACTGCTGCGGCCCTGACGCACCTTCATCTTGGTGCGGGTCAGCAGGCGAAGCAGTTTGTGCACCTGAAGGTCGCTGACCAGGTTCTGGTGGCTTTCCAGCAACGCGAGCGCGCGGGAAATACCATCGTCGCTGGAGGGATTACCCGGCTCAAACAAGGCACCACCGTACTGAGGCACGGTAAGGCGCTCATGAGCCGAACCTTCGTGGATCAGGATGAACAGGCCAATCAGGCGCGGCCAGGCGCTGCGGCCCTGGCTCAGTCGTTCGTTGCCCCGGCCACCAGCACGGCGATCCAACTGATGACGAAGCCCCTCCAGGCTGTAAGCCTGCTGGTAAATCGGGTTGTCGACAGGCATCAGACCGCGGGCTTCGGCAAACAGGGTGATGATGCAGCGCATGATGATGCGCGAGCCTGCAACATACAGATCTTTGTAATCGTGAGCCTGCCCTTGCAGTTGAGCCTGCTCGATGGCGATATGGGAGGCGGTGATCAGCTCTTCTACACCCTGGCGAACGCGCTCACCCAGTACGCTGGAGAGCTCAGCCTGCCCCTTACGGGAGGCACTGATGGCCAGCAGGAATTGGCTTTGGCCCTGCTCCGCCAGCAGTGTGTTGCGATTGAGCAAGGTGCGCCAGACGATGGTCTGGGCAGATGGCTGACCTTCGTTGAACCAAAGATCGATATCCCATTCACACCAAGCGTCGTAATCAGCACCGGCGTGCACCAGTCGCCATTGGCGACCATTGGTGACCAGCGCCAGTGCCTGCCCAGTACGACGCAGCCACTCCACCACGCGGCCCAACAACTGCCGTGAGCGCCCTATCCCCAATCGGCTGGCGAACTGGCGCGAGCCGCCATCATCAGGCACGAACACGGCTAGAGTCTCGCCGTTAGGCCCAAGCCACAGGCGACGCGGTTTAATCTGGGCGCCGGTAAAGCTCCTTACGGCCCAACGGCTGTCGACACCCTGGGCCTTTTGCCATTCATCTGCGGGCAGGCCTGAAAGATCCTGCAGTATGTAATCCAGCAGCCTGCTCAGGCTTTCATTACTGCCGTCAAAAGCTGTGAGTGCTCGACGGAGCTTCTCAGCCTGGTAATCGGACATCTCCGCAGCGGCACGAGGGAAAAACTCATCCAGTTTGGATGGGGAAATCAATAGGCCGCCGTGCTTGAGTTGCGCCCATCCTTCTGCGTGCAGACTCATGCCCCCACCTCCGGAAAACGAATTTCAATGGTGACCGGAAAGACCTGGGCTTCGCCACGCAGGTCAAAGCGGCGAGGTAGCACCTGCTCCAAAATGCGACGTTTCTCCTCGGTCAAGCGCTCCTGCAGATCACCGAACTGGGTCTGACGACGCTTGAGCTCATCCTCCAGATCACGCAGACGCTTTTCCGCCAGCGCATCGGCATCGTCAAACAGTTGATGCTGGATGCTGGCAACGCGCTGCTCTTCGATCTCTCGCTTCAACTTCTCGATACTCTGTGCTTTTTGCAGCGCAGCGACTTCACGAATGCGTTGCTCGAACGCTTCCTTTTCATGCTCCTTCGCTTGCTCGTACGCGATCTTGAGTTGACCACGCAGGCTCTGAGTCAGCGCAGCTCGGTAATTGCTCAACAGTGCCCTGATATCGTCTTCAACCTCGTCCCATAGCTCACGTGCAGCAGCTACGTCGGCAACGCTTGGCTTTGCCAACAAACCGTGGTGTGGCCCCTGATAAGGCAAAGGCTCACCCAAGGTGTTGTTGCTCAATGGCACAGCCAGGGTGCGGATCCAATGGTGAAAGGTTTCACGCAAATTGTTGACCGCCATTTCTTCTACGGTGAACAACACCAACGCCTCGACGCCAGCCGGCACCTGGCCGCGCGTAACCAGCCACCGGCTAGGCAGCTGAAAGTCGGTTTGGCCTCCTGGAAAACGCAGACGCGCAAAGGCATTAAGCGACTGACGCAGCAACGGATGCCCCAGGTGCAACAGCACAGTATCTGGAGATGGACGGAAGACTGGGCGTCCATTGATGTTGTGGATAAAGAAGTGGTTGTCGAACACCAGCCAGGGCATAGCGCCGCTGATACCTCTCTGAGAAGGTAAGCGCAGGCTGTCATCAACCACTGCCTGCCAACGCATAGGTAGCGGTGTACGCAAGCGCATGCGCCCCTTGGCATCCGGGCCATCGAGCACTTCACGCGAAGCGCCTAGGCTCATGGCAACGCCAAGTGTGTCTTTGAGCGTTTCAGGGCTCAGGTCAAGATCGGCCAAGAGTTGCTGAAGGCGCTGCTTTTCGTCCTCACCTCTCTCCTGGGTGTGTACCTGAGCGTCTTCGGTGGCACTCCTACGACTGGTTATCTGATGATCGAGATCACCTAGCACATCACGATCTTCATTCATCTCCATCATTCGACGCTGGAACGCGGCATCGAACAATTCTCCTACCGAGCCCAGATCCTCACGGATGTCGTTGACCTTACTGAGTACACGGGCAACGAACTGCAGGTCGCTGTCATCTTCGCTGGTGAAGTGAAAGATGGTGACATCCCGAGATTGACCGTGACGATCGATACGGCCGTTACGCTGCTCAAGACGCGATGGGTTCCACGGGATCTCGTAATGCATCAACAAGCGAGCGGTGTGCTGCAGGTTAAGACCTTCAGAAGCAGCATCGGTCGCGACCAGAATGCGCACCGGCGCATCCGGGTCGTTGAAGGCGCGCTTTACCGCCTCGCGCTCTTCCTCATGCATGCCGCCATAGAGCTGACAGATGCTACCGGGCTCAGCCCCATATTCTGCATTCAACCGGTTGACCAGGTAATCGAGTGTGGTCTTGTACTCGGTGAAAATGATCAGACGCTCATCGATCTTCCACTGCTCTGCATTACGCAGTTCCTTGCCGATCAGCTCACGCAAGCGATCAAAGCGGGCATCAGATTTAGGCTTGGCTTGAACAACGGGTTGCTTGTCGAGACCCAAAGACTTGAGCGCAGCATCAATTGCATCAATCTCAGGCTGCAGTACATCCACATAGGGGTGCATCCAGGCGCCAACAACCTGAGCGGCATGCCGGCTGCGGCTCTCACGCTCCTGATCATCATCAATATCTTCTTCACTGGCGCGACGAGCCGCGGCGACCTCAGCAGCCTGAAGCGCCTCTTTGGCGGCTAAGCCCTCCTTGAAGCGCAACCAGCTGTCGGCAAAAGCCACTGGGCACGACAAGAGGCGCTTGCGCAGAATTTCGATAGCGAAGTTGAGCACCATGCGTGCTTCCGGAGCAGTGCGGATAATGCCTTTCAACTGTGTGCAAAACTTGCGAACGGCAGCCGCCAGCTCCTGCTCCGGCTTGAACATATACAGCGGCAGCGGCTCCAGATAACGCTTGGCAAAACGCGGCACTCGTCCGGCCTGACGATCCTGATCGTTGATCTCGCTTTTAAGTCGGCGGATCAACACATCGCCGATCATCTTGCGCTCTTTGTCGGTAAAATCTGGCGTTTGAGTGAAACGGACCGGATCAAGCTGCTGTAGCAGGCCCGAGAAACAGCGGGTATGGCCATTGTGAGGCGTGGCAGTCAGGAACAGGCGGTGCTCAAAATACGGCGTGATTAGCCGCAGCATTTTGGCCAGATCGCTGTCCTCACCAAAATTGGACGGCATCAGGTTGTGGGCTTCATCGACAATCAACAAATCCCACGGCAGCTGTGCCCCACCCCGTTGCTTAATAGATTCGCAATTGGCGATGAACTGCTCCAGCACATCAGGCTGACGTAGATAGTGATACGAGGTGATGATGCGCGGTAGCGCTCGCCAGGGGTTGGCATCAAGCCCCATCTCTTTTTGCAGCTTGTGAGTGGCGGCTTTGTCGACGATATCGAAGCCCAAAGAGAACTTCTCTTCCATCTCCTGCTGCCACTGGGTGCGCAATGCCGCAGGAGTGATGATTAGCACCCGGCGGATACGACGCTTACGGATCAGCTCAGCCAGAATCAGACCGGCCTCGACGGTTTTACCCAAGCCCACATCATCGGCCAGCAGTAGAGAGACGCGGGGCATGCGCATCGCTCGCGCCAGAGGTACGAGCTGGAAGTCATCGACGCTGACCGCCCCATATACCGGCGCAGTCGGCACTGGCTCGGACCGCTCATGAGGGTCACTTGCCGACAAGAACGGAGTGAGGGCGCTCCAGCGAGCGGCACGCTGCAAAGCCAGGAACTCGCCCTGCTGCATAGGTGCTTCGCGATCAATTTTGGGCAGCGCATTCGGCTCCAACACCACCGGATCGCGCTCGCGCTCCCACAGCAGGGACTCTTCCGCATCACCATCGGCATCACTGAACTCGATGGTAACCAAGTGCAGCAAAGCAGACGTCTTGCTATCACTGAAGGGCTCTACGGAGGAGATCACACCGCGGCGGTTACGGACGGTGGCTAGCATACCAACCCGAGGCAACGTAGTTGGTGGAGCTTCGTGGTTTGCGATTGGATGACTCATCGACGATTCCGTTCTGACTTTGCTCGGCGTAGGAATGCTTGTTGACCCATGCATTTCCCTAAAGCTACTGCTGAAAGGACACGTGCCACTAAGCTTTCCCGCATTAGTTGACCATTGGCACAGACCTTAACTGCAATGCCTAAGCCCCGCTAGTGATTGGCGACTTAATCCACTGTTTTTATTAAGGAAAAACCCTCAAGGCATAAGGCCGCCAAGCCAGCATCGCGAGGTCAGCATGGGCTGACAGTCAATTTTCGTCAGCGTGCCAAAATCCGCTCGTACTCGGCCTCCAGATATGCATCAACTGCTGAGGAGTCGAGCTTCCCTTCCTTGTACCAGGCATTCAGCTCCTTGAGCGCCAGCGTTCCGAAACGCACCCAGGCGATGATGTTGGAGCGCAGCATGAACTGAATCATGTCGCCGCCCGAGCGAACTGCAGCATCAATCCCATCAACGAGGCATAACGTTCCGTGTGCGACCAGCAGCATCCGCCGAAGCTCAGGGTTAGATGCCGAAGGGATACACTCCGACCAGTCTTTTTGGTGATAGAAGCGCTGTTTAACGACCCAGGTTACTCGGGTCAGTAGCTCGCTGAGCAGCACCGGAATCGCCATCGCCAATCCATGACGAAGGTCGTAGCCCTGCTCGAATACCTGGACCGCAATCTTTGCGAAGGTTTGTCTGTGCTTTCCGAACTCGCCGACATTGATAAATTGCAACAGTGCGAAGAATGGAATGGGGATTCCCGATCCACGCTGCTGCGCGCCAGACGAGCCAGCCATGTCGGAGAACAGATGCCCCAGCCAATTCATGAAACCGCAGAACAGTTTGGCAACCAGGTTCGACCCTTGGAGCTCGAAGGTATCTGTATCCACGCTGATGAGCCGGCCACCATCGACAAAGTGGGCCGTACTAGTGAACTGATCCAGTATCGAGAAAAACAAGCCAACCAGGTCCGGTGAGTGAGCAAGACTCTTGATGTGATGATTGCGCGTGCTCATATCGAACAGGCCACCAACATCGCCACCGTGTCGATGGTCGTAATTGACCTTGTACATACGCTCGAGGAAGCCGATAGCGCTAGCTGTCGGATCCTTACCCTCACGTGGCCCTTTCCAACCATTCCAGGAGGCGAATGTCTGCACCGCCTTGTCGGTCATGTCATCAGTGAAGTGGGTGAGCGCCCCCTGCCCGGGAAGGCCGACGAACAGTACATCGACCAATCCGCCTATCAAGCCGCAGGTACCTGCGATCATGTAGTCGTACTTGTCGCACTGTGCGCCCTTGAATGAGAAGTCGTCACGGATGCGCTTTTCAAGGGCAATGCGTTGACTTGCACTCATCAGATCCCGGAAAGGATCTTGCCCAATCTCAATCTGCTGACGATGCGCGTAAGACGCCACCTGATCCAGGTAGCCGCGCCAATCGCCACCACTGCCCACTTCGATGAAATCGAGGCTAGGGAGCGGCGCGCTGCTGCAGACGATTTCTTCCTGTACGAAGAGGCTGGTCTCGACGAGCAGTGCGTCTTCCTCGTCCACGTCGAGTACCACCTGACTTTCCTCGATGAGCGCTCTCGCCTGGAATAACATCAGCTCTAGATGTTGATGGCTCTCAGCCTGGGCCGCCTGCATGTCCTCCAAGGCACCATCGAGCAACCCCAAATGCCGTTGAGCAGCATCTGTCTGGTGCTTCTGCACCAGCATCGCTTGTGCATGCTCGGTCAGCGGCTCCTTCTTACTCATGAGAAGAGCCCGGTCAGCTTGTCCTTGGCCTTACTGGCCATATCTGCGGCGCCACCTGCTAAAACATCGCCGACATTGAAATAGCCAATGGCTTCAAAGGCCCGCGCGAGGTCTTCCAGATCTTTAGTCGAAACGCCTGGCTTGACCGCCAACTTGACAACGTCGACCTGCTGACCGTTCTTCTCCTGACTGAATGAGCGCTCTTCGTAAAACCCTCTGATGAAGTCGTACAACTCCGCCTTGGTCGGCTCCTTGGTGAGCGTCTTGAGTTTGGCTTCGTCCAGGAACCGGGCACAGCGCAGCTTGGTAGCACTATTCTGCGCCGCCTCGGACTTGCTGGTGAGCACAGCCCCAGCGCCAGTCAACTGCCCCATCATTGCCATGAGGCGCTGGATTTTTTGGCTCTGATCCCCGTGCTCCATGAGTGCTTGGTTGAGCCGCGCAGTGATGTGGTTAATGTCCTGCATCAACAAAGAGATAGTGGCCTGGGTTTGCTTGATGACCTCAACCAACATCAACTCGCGCCGCTTTGACCGAGTCAACTCGTCAGCGCCAGTCAGCTTGCGTACTCCCGCATACGCCCCAACGCCGATCAACACTGCGACGCCGATTCCGGTCGTCATGCCCGACAAGCCCAGCAGCCCCCCCATACCCAGAGTTGCCAAACCTGACGTCAGCCCCGCGGCAGACATGCCAATCACCGAACCAGAGAGATACACCGCAGCAAGGGGTGTACCGATAGCCGCTGCTTTTGCGGAAAGCAACTTCAGGGCACTCACAACCTGGTCATCCGTGACGTCCTCCTTGAGCATGCTGTGGTCGTTTCGGATTGCGGCCACTGCGAGATCAACCTCTCCCTCTGTAACCTGCAGGAGTGCGCGGTTCTTCTGCAGGAAACCGAATTCAGACAGAGAGCTGCCACCAGTGGAGAAATAAAGATTGATCAAGTCCTTCGTCAGCGAGATGTGTAGCGACCTGATTTGCCCATGCGGGCAATGGGTGTCGATTTCCTCAAGCAGCGCCTCGATCGGCACCGCACGCTCGAAAGCCGTCATGTAAGTTCGGATGCTGAATCGAGACTCGGAGCTGAGATTGAGACGAGTCATCAGCAGCAATATCTCTGCGAACTCCTTTTCGTCGATGACGGAGTCGTTGTCATAGGCCATGTTCACGATGACCTTGAGGTAGGCCACTTTGACCACCTCATCCATCTCATCGATGGGTATCAGCTGCTTTTCGTCTTGGAAATCGCTGAAATTATCAATCAATCCCTGCAGCACTGATGCAAGAGCCGCATAGTTACAATCAGTCAGATCCTTAATCACAAGCTGGCTATCGTCCTTCTTGGAGATGACCAGAGTGTCCTCAAGCTTGTCCAGGTTCTTCCCGACATGCAGTTGGGAGTATTTAACGGCAGCGATCGCCTCATAGGACACCGGGATAGGATCGGCGAAGGCAGAGCGGTAGATTAGATGTTCACCCACGAACATCAAACCGTCCTTTCCGGAGCCAAACAACGTGTTGTCGAACAAGGCCACGACGCTCCCAGGCAAACCGCTATACCCAAAGGCCTTGATTGCGTTATTCAGTTTTTTTTCGTCTATCCCTGGGGCAATGGAAATGTTCTTGCTAGAGATCGATCCCAGATTTTCGCGAAGGTAGGCGCTAGCACTCATGGAATGTCCTTTTCTAGGTTGGGCGAGTCGCGACATGCTAACCCGCGTGATGGCCGAGTGCCATCCGAACTAAAAGCTACTGCGCCTAGTGCAGTAGCGGACTAGATATCTAATCCCTATTGAGCCTCATGAGCACGCTTGAGCTCTGAATACTCACGATACAGTTCGTAGCCTTTTCTGATCACCACCACCAATCCGATGACTGCCAATAGATTTTTCATTGGTAAATCCTCTTTGGTTGACTACTACAGCCAGAGTGCTCACTGCAAAATTTCATTGGGCTCATGCCCAACCAGGGCAAGCTCAAGATCTGCCCGGTCTACCCATTCCCCAGCGAGCTCACCCTTAACGGCCACACCCAGTTGGCGGAAATCATTGACCTGCTTGACCAGGTTGGCCTTGCCGCTGACCAGCTGATCACGCGCCTTGCGGTAGGCGTCCTGGGCTTTGTCCAGGCTGTTGCCGATGGCATCCATGCTGCCGAGGAAGGTACGCAGCTTGTCGTAGACCTTGCCAGCGCGCTCGGCCAGTTCGGCGGTGTGCTTGTTCTGGTCCTCGAAGCGCCAGAGCTGTCGAACGATGTTGAGGCTGGTGAGCAAGGTGGTCGGGGTGGCGACCAGCACGTTCTGCTCGATGGCCTTCTGGAACAGGGTCTCGTCAGCCTTAAGCGCTTCGACGAACGCCGACTCGATGGGCACGAACATGAACACCATCTCCGGGGCATTCAGCCCGGGCAGGTCAAAGTAATGACGGTCGGACAGCTCCTTGATCCGTTGCCCTACCGCGCTGACGTGCTCGGCCAGGGCCAGACGGCGCACGGTTTCGTCTTCGGCGTTGATGTAGCGGGTGTAGGCGTTGAGTGAGACCTTGGCGTCGATGATCAGGTGCTTGCCTTGTGGCAGATGCACGATCACATCCGGCCGCTGGCGGTTGGTTTCGCAGTTGATGCTGACCTCACGCTCGAAGTCGCGGCCATTGACCAGGCCGGAGCGCTCCAGCACGTTCTCCAGAATCAGCTCCCCCCAGTTGCCCTGAGCTTTCTTCTGGCCTTTGAGTGCGGTGGCCAGATCGTGAGCCTCCTGAGTGATTTGCTGGTTTAGCTCCTTCAGATGCAGCAGCTCCTGAGTCAGGGCAGCCTGTTGCTGGACATCCTTGTGGTGGATGTCTTCAACCTTGGTGCGGAAGCCCTCGATCTGCTCGCGGAAGGGCTTGAGCAGCGCATCCAGCGACTGCTGGCTGTGCTGCGAGAAGGCCTGGCCCTTGGCCTCGAAGATCTGCCCGGCAAGCTGCTCGAACTCCAGTTTGAGCTGGTCGCGGCTTTCCTTGAGCAACTGCTGTTGCTCGGCAAAGTGCTGCTGCTTCTGCTCCAGGCTGCTGCTGAGGGTGGCGTGCTCCTTGGACAGGTTGGCGAACTTGTCCTGCATCACCTCATGATTACTCTGCAGGCGCTCATGGGTCTGTTTAAGCTCGGAGTGCTGCTGCGCAAGCTGAGTGTGCTGCGCACTCGCTGCGCTGGCTTGACTTTGCGCTTCAACAAGGCGGGCAAGCTGTTGCTTTTGCTCATCGCGCAGCGTGGCTAGCTCCTCCTGAGCGAACTCCATCCGACGCTGCAGCTGTTCGGCATGAGCCTTCTCCGCTCGCGCAGCAGCCGTTTGTTCGCGCAACTCAGCCTCTTGCTGCTGGCTCTGCTGCTGCATCTGCCCCAACTGCAGCAGGTAATGCTGTAGCCCGGCCACAGCCTCTCGACGACGCATAATCTGCCAGAACAATGCCAGCGCCATCACGCATGCCACCAGCAGAGTGATACCCACTACCCCCCAGGACATTTCGATACCGTTCACTGTGCTTCTCCTTACTCGCGGCGGCTACAGCGCCTACTTGAATGACGCCATCAGAATATGTAGCTTTAAATGACGCATCTACGGTGTTTACGTGTACAGGTAAAGTTTTCGAGCAGATGGAGATGGCATGAAACGCAAGCAAGAAATCGAGTCAGTGCGCTGGGATCTGGCGCTGCGCTACCGCCTGATCGAGACGGTAGCCTGGTGGGAAGGCCGTTTGACAACAGGTCACCTGATGCAGAGCTTCGGCATCAGTCGCCAACAGGCCTCGAAGGACATCAACTCCTACATTAGCGAGTACGCGCCGAAGAACCTGGAATACGACAAGCATTTGAAGGGGTATGTGCCGAGCCGCCACTTCAAACCACTGTTCATTGACGACAGTGCCAGCGCTTACCTGCATTTGCTTAATCAAAACTACGAGCGGGCGCCCCACATCGATGGACTGGCTCTAGCCTATGCCCACACCGAAGTACTGGGTGTACCGGATAGATCTGTCCGCCCAGAGGTCTTGCGCCCTCTGCTCAAAGCCTGCCGAGAGGGGCTGCGACTGGAATGCGAGTATGTGTCTTTCAGCACCCCGGACGTTGAGACCAGGTTGATTGCTCCACACACGCTGATCTACACAGGTATGCGTTGGCATGTACGCGCTTACTGCGAGAAGAACCGCGACTACCGCGACTTCGTTCTGAGCCGTTTCCGCGGCGAGCCTGAATTGATAGACGATGAGACCGAAAACACACGAGAGCAAGATCCGGGCTGGACGACCCAAGTACAGGTCATCATAGAACCGGACACCCGCCTAAAAGCGGTGCAGCAGGCCATCATCGAAACTGACTACGGGATGCAGGATGGTCGCCTGATTATCGAAACTAAGGGTGCACTGGTGCAGTACGTTCTACAGCGTTACCAGATCGACCCAACCAAGGTACATACCAAGGCGGCGGCACAGCAGATTGTGGTAGTAAATCTGGATGAACTACAGGACTGGCTTTACCACTGAGACTGGCCAGTTATCAGTGTGGACTCAACCGCAGCCTGCCATCCCCTACGGCTAAAACCCCAATGCACTAACTAATTCAAAGCAACACCGTACGCATCGATAAGCACAGGACTGCCGCCATGCCGAAGAAACCCAGGGACACCAAGGGCGATAGCCGCCCTCCGGAAACATCCCGCTTGCACAAAGACGACTTGTTCACTGACATCCCATCTCCGCAGAAGGGGGCGGTCAGTGCTGCGCTTAGCGACGAGATAAATTCGCACCGGGCCAGGCTGGCGCCGTTTTTCAATGGGCACGCCAAGCCTAACCCGTCGGTAAGTTTCGCAAACGACGGCACTGGCTTCGGGAAGTCCTACAACGTATTCGACCAGTTCATCGAGCACGCGGCAATGCGTGGCGAACGTGGTGGCCACCGCAACCTGTTCTTTATCACCCCGCACAAGGCACAGATAGACGTCTCTAAGGCAACCCAGGAGAAGGCGGCCGCTCGGGGCGTCAGTATCCTCAGCTTCCTGGCGGAACAGGACTTATCCGACCTCAATTTTGTCGGCTGGGTATCGGGTGTTTGCAATGAAGATCTATACGTCGGCTGGACGAGGGCTCTCAAAGCTGAGTACTACCGCGAGACTATTGGTGAACTGCATAGCGCGATTAGTGGACTCAAGCTCACTGAGTCTGAGCAGACTCGATTCCTGAAGTCAGGTGTCACCGACTACCTGCGAGAAGCCGACCTTGAGCGTCGGATTGATGCCGCTAAAAGCCGGCTGCTCTATGCGTTGCAAGACTTAGCCAAGGCTGTAATCCGGGAGAAGATTGGTTTTGAGTTCCAGACCATCCACGAGCGTTTTCAGCGCGCCAAAGACGACCGTGATCGGGCCAAGATCCAAATCATCGATCACGTTCTACCGTTCGAGCGGGCCAAGGTGGGACCCACCATCTTCGTTGCCACCACCGCCCGATTCCTGAAACGCGCGTTCATCGGATATTTAGACAACAAGAAAGAACCCAATATCAAGAAGCTGGGTTTTGACGAAATTCTCGGAGCTAAGCGCAGCCCAACTGATGCGAACGAGGACGCCGCCGCCCCGATTGGGGCAGCCTGCAGCCTGAGCCATGATGAGCAAATTGCGTACCTGAAGAGTGACTTCTTCCTCCCCGACGAGGCCAACTATTTCCAGCTGAACGGAATCACCTTCAACCTCGTCATCGACGAGGAGCACGACAGCTACGACCGGATTTTTGAGGACGGTAAAAAGAAGCTGATCAGCGAGAAGGTCAAGCCCCCTCATGTTATTGCCGGCCTCCACCGCCTGATGGAAATGATTTCGACAACGTATGGCGCTGACGAGGAGGAGCCCATCGCGTTCAACGAAGCTGTTGAGCTGATGAATGATCTCCGCCGACATTACGATGAGGACTGCAAAGCCAGCGTCAGCCTGGACTCCATACTGCAAATGTGTTCCGGGAATGTCGGCCACATCACCATCGACAACCGCGATGTCGAGCAGATCCTCGCCTTATCACGCAACATTTTCAGCATGACGCCAAGGCGCTTCTACAACGAGGATGCCCTCAAGCGGATTCGAATGCGGTCTGTCTGCGGCAAGAGTGAGATCCGCTTGTCCTTTAACGATGGAGGCCGCTGTGAGGACCCTACTCTGTACGACTTCTTGCAGGTCATGCTTTGCGCCCTGTACGCGTGCTCCAAGATCCCTCAGAACAGCCCGCTAATACATTTGCTAGCACTGGGCGAAGATGCCAGTCAGAACGCCCCACTTTCTGAGTTCATCACGAAGTCTCGCCAGCATAGCTCCTACGTCGCATCTATTTTCGACCGTGCCAAAGACGCCGAGATTTTCGTAGATGCGTTCTTCACCTTCTTCGCTCCCAAAATCGTGTTTTCACTGGTCAAGGTGGACAAGATCCCCTTCGGAAATGACGCGGTGAAGAACCGTATTTTTGTCGACTTCCACCTCGACCTGATCCTGGAGCTACCTGAAGTCAAACTGCTTCGCATCCTGTATGGCACACAGAACAGCGCGATGTGCCTGAGCGCCACAACGGGCTTCAAAGACTCCTACTCTGGGAACTTCTCCAGGAAAATGCTGAGCCGCTATGGGGAAGCGCTTGGCGATAACCTTGGTGTACGAGTAATTCAGCGGTCTGTAGCGGACGTAAGTGCAATGGAAGACCTCCGTGAGGCCCGCGCCAAAGCCAGAACGATGCAAGTCAGGCCCTTCTACAACACCTCTGCAGATGACATCAGCGGTCTGCGCAGCGATCCTGCCTTCCAGAGTGCTTACAAATTCTGGTCAAACGCTCTGCTTCCTCAGGGCTACCGTGAAAGCAAGTATCGAATGTCAGCCTACCGCCGGCAGATCGAGGCCATGCTCATGGCCGCCTGGGATGGAAAGAACACCTTCATTCTCTCCCTGAACAACCGTTTTGCAGATCTTTTTAGAACCCTGTTGGCACAGGGCCTTGAGGGGCGCTTGAAGGGTTTTCGGCGTAAGCACCAAGACAAGATTTTCGAGCTGAAACCTTTTGAGGACAAAACCAGGATCAGGGTCATCCTCTTCAGCTCCCAGTTGGCTAAAGAGGTCGACATCGACGAGTACCTTAAGGTTGATGCAGATACTCGCATTTGTCTGATCTCCGCATATGGCAGCGCTGGTACCGGCCTCAATCTGTTCATTGAGCGAAGCGAGGACAACTTCCACCAAGACTTCGACCGCCTGGTGCTGGTCAATACCCCCTTCTACAGTGCGATCCGCGAGAAGGACACCGGCCTCAACACCGTCAAAAACCATATTCTCCTGCTGAAACACATCTCATCCGGGGAGAACGAGGCTGTTCGTTTGTCTGAGTTCGACTCAAACCTGATGCAGCCCAAGAATCGCCGCATCCTGAACCACGAGCATGATCTAGCAGTGCTCAAGGCCATCATCCAGGCTGTAGGTCGCGTTGAAAGACGGGATAGCTATCTCCACACCGAAATCTTCCTACCGAGTGACGTCATCGACGACTTGGTGGTGAGGTATAGCCGGCTTCGCCGTGAAGGTAACGACCTTCTCATCAACAGCCTTTCGCTACTGAATCACAGGCTCATGCAGTTCTGCTTGGAACAAGCGGAGAAACGCTGCTTCCCATCCGAAGTAGAACGCGAGCAGTTCACCGCCAACGTAGCCGCCGCTGCTGAAGACATCGAAAACTTCTTCAGCGGGGCATTCCGAAACAAGATTCTCAGCAGCGCGCGTGAAGGCAACCGGGATGCCATTGAGCTCAATGAGCTGCTCAGGTCACCCGAGAGCATCACCGCCCCTGAAAAGTACGTTCGCAAGCTCCTGGCCTCTCCTCTTGTAAAAGCCTCCAACTACTACCAAGAAGTCATTAGTGCCTTTTACCTTCCGAGGCAGGTAACAGATCGAGTCACCGTCTGCACGACATCGGAAAGCTTCTACCACCTCACCGACCTGCTTCATGGGCAAGCTGTCTATCAGCCCGGTAAATGGCTGGTTCCTGACTACGTGCGCACCGACGGAAAAGACACTGACTCAGGGCCTGGCATCGTTAATCTAGCGTGCAACATGGCCAGCGATGGGGTTGATGTACACCTACCTAACCCGGCCCTCATCCCGCTCCTGAAGGGGAACATGGGGGAATTCATCTTCTCAAAGGTGCTCTCTGCATTGGGGATCAAACCACTGAACCTGGATCAGTTGATCGATCTTCTAGGGCCCGCGGTGTACGAGTACTACGACACCTATATCCATGTTGATGACACCATCATCTGCATCGACGTGAAACGATGGTCGGGCACCCTGGACAACCACGAGCAATCCCTCAAAACCCTTCACAGAGCGGAGAAAAAAAGGCAGGACATGTATGAGCTGTGTGGAGCACTGAACCTGACCCCACGGTTCCTCTATGTCAACACGCAACCCAACCACAACGATCTAAATGCCGAGCGCGAGTTCAATTTCGGGGAGTCAATCCACTTCCTAAACGCTTTCAAGACGATCACTAGCTACGTCCCTACCAAGGACAAGAACCGCATCTTTAAAGTCGATGACCGCTTGATGATCAACCCTACTCTGGAACAGCTGCTAAGGAGCGCGGAATGACCCTTTTCAATGTCCTGGAACCAGGAACAGCCGCCAAGGCCCGCACCAACATGCTGAAGCTACCCGGTGACCTGGAGACCATCATTGATCGCTTGTCGGCCCCCACCGAAGGGGTTGGGCATATTCAAGCAGCCGTGGTTGAGGTAACCCGTAACTCCGACGAGAGGACGGAAAGGTACTACCAGCGCGTTGATGCGACCATCAAGGACTTCATCCGCCAGAAGCTTGGCCTTCCTGCTTCCACCAAAGTGCACTACAGCAAATTCAACGCGAGAAAGGGAGCTTTCGGTTTCCTATATCTGAGCGCCCTCCCCCCTGAGCCAGGCCAAGTCCGTGAGGTCATCGCTAAGCACTCGCTGAATCCTCTCTACGCGATTCAGGCCCTGCTGGACCTGAAACTCAAACTCTCGTTCCTCATGGACGTGGACAAGCACTACGAAATTGCCCCGGTCGAGTTCAATGCTGACCTGTACATTGGGCTGATGCTGAGCCGCACATCCAAGGACGGCAAATTTGTCTTCGATGCACTGGCGTACGACCTGTTCTTCTCCAAAGAACAGGAACTCGCCATTAAGCTCAATCGAGTGGTCATGGAATGCTCCTCCACACAGGACGCCATCAGCCGATCGATCACAGACAGCGGCGAGCTCATGTTCGACTGGGCCGGCAAGCGATTCGAGCGCACCCGCCGGTTCAGCGCGACAACGAACAGTGATCGCAACTACATGGCCTTCGCCACGAACAATGAAAATGCCAAGGCCTTCGATCGCTATGAAAACAGCATCAACTACCATCAAACCGACTGTATCAATCGAATTGAGCGCTTACTGAATCTCTCAGGGGTTGAATTTATCCCTGTCGTGTACGAAGCCACTCACCAGGTCAAAGCCTTCTTGGAAGGGCTTCCGACCATGTCCAACCCACTTTGGCTGCTCGACACTGTCACGAGCGATTCAAGTGATGAGGCCCGACTTGGCTTCATCAGCGAGCTCGTCGACAGGTTTGGAGCATCAAAAGTACTGACCGCCGACTCCCTTCCAGACCCCACACAACTGAATGTGGGCACAACGAACTATCTGGTCCTTAGTGAGAAGGTCAAAACCGTTGGGGGGAGCAAGAACGGATCCAGCATCTTTGACACCTCCATCGACGAGCCCTTCAACTCCTTCTGGCAGGCTCTTGCTGCCAAGCAACGCAATCCCACAACAGAGTTCGACTACTACACATCGGTGAAGCTACATCGCTTCGCCCAGTCTATCGGTAGCATCTGCCAGGGGTTCAACGTAGTCGCCACCAAGCTGCCATCTGAGGCGGCAGTCGAAAAGTCCCTGCAGGAGCTGGCCCTGAAAGAGGCAATCCACAAGGACAAAGCCGTAACCATCAACGAAGCAACGCTGCCCACAATGTCCCTAGAGCTGATGAGTTGCCGGAGGGACTGGAAGGAAAACGTTTATATCCAGGTTCTGGATGTATCCGTTGCCGGCGAGACAATCGCAATTGAGCAATCACGCCGATACGACGATGCCTCCAAGGGGGAGTTCAACTACGAATTCAAGACGCTCAGTAGCACTCTCGGTAAAGGCGATGCGAAGCCCTTCGATGTCATTTGGGACGGGGCGTTCCTGATCCGAGACAAAGAAACAAACGCTTGGCTAAGCGCTTACAGAACCGATCGGATACCCTCGATCATCGGGAACACCCTGTTCGACAACCAGGAGCGTCAGGACAACGGCATGCCTCCGTCACGAGAGGTCGGCATCCAAATATCTGCCCTCCCGTACTACCTCACGCCAACCAGGCAGAAACAGCGCCATAGCATCTTCATCCAGGATAACGGTACTGAAGGGGCCTGGTTCTTTGTTGCGTCTAACAAAGCGGCCAACAACACCATCCCGAAACAGAGCCTCGTCTACAACGTAGTAATCACGAACGACTCCGGAGTGAAGGTTCCCGTCTTGAGCCACCCGCTGGGTGAGATGTTCTTCTCTACGTTCACCTTCGACATAGTGAAGCTTCGGGAGTCGGCCAAGACTTCGATCCTTCAAAAAATCGTGGAGCTCTGTCTGCACAACTGAACTAGGTGGCCGGCGTTACGCCGGCCACCTTTAACCCCGTACAACGGTGCCGAAGCTCCGTGTGATTCCGTTAAAGCACACCCTGCCAGATCTCGTTACCCTCAATAACCTGCATAAATGCCTGAGCGCTGAATCCATAGGGATAAAGAGAGCCAGGCTCTTCCTCTTGGTCAAAAGGCCCCAGGTAGTGCCGTTCATCACGCAACGCGACCTCCATCACCTCCCTTGAGACAACACGAAAGCCATCAATAGCCTCACCATCAAGTTCAATCGATGTATCGACAACCCAAGCATGCAGGGCCTGGATGCTATCGAACTCGGCGATCCCCAAGCGGGAACGTAAATCAGGATCCATTTGCAATGCCCGCAGTACTGCCGGCTGCTTACGCTTCAACTGCCTAGCAGCCTTGCGCAAGGTATTGGTTCGGTGCAACCAGACCTCATGGCGTGATGAGCGGATAAATCCCGACTTCACCTCAAGCAAAAGCAGCACACCGTCTAGATGCGCCAACACATCAACCTCTCCGGCATCCAACTCGTCACTTTCTGGCGGTTGGAAGCCCACCAGGGCAGTGAATCCTCGGCGCCTGAGCGAATCAGCCAGCTCGTGCTCAACTCTTTCTGTTTCGCTACGCAGCTCCGCCCGACGCCCCTCAACGCGCCGCAAATTATTCACCGCGGCCGTCAGGCTATTCTGCCGACCGGCAACCCAAGGAAACTGAAAGCTAAAACGACCAATCTTGTAGAAGGGGCGTTCGTACAAGCGGGGGGTTGGAATGTTGGGTGTTTGCTTGATCTGAGCAGATAGTGCCTGCAGGTCACTGGTCCAGAACTGCAAAATTGCTTTAGCGGCCTCAACGTCACCTGAAGGGTGCTTATCGCTGACCGTCCAGCCTCGGATCCTCTGAACTTTTGCAGGCTGCTCCGACCATGTCATGGGAAAACGATTCTCCCCCTGTAACAGCCCATCAAAGGCAAGCCGCCCAAGCGCTGCCAGCGGCGAACTGAGCTCAGCCAGATACTGATGATAGGGCTGCAGGTATGCCTGCTCGAAAAACGCCATGGTGAGCTCACTTGCGAGCATGGCGTGCTTGAGCTGAACCTCCGCTCCATTGTTCAGCCTGACCTGCTCGCCGATACCGAAGACCACTTGCAAGTAAAGTTGGCTACGCATGGCTTTGATGTAAGCGAGCTGATTGGCTTCGTGGTTTTCAGGACTGCCAATAATCTGTCCAGCACGACCCGAGGCGGCAAACAGATCAACCGCACGCCGCATCCAATAGCACCAGAGCAACTGACTCTTACGCTCTGTGCGCTGCCAGCGCAGGGTACCTTCATCAGTCTTGTTGAAGATGACCGATTGCCCAGGCTTGAGCTGATACAAGCACTCCTCGTCGAAGCAAAACCAATCAATGGACCCTTCGTAATCAATGCGTTCGCGCATCGCTGCAACCAGATCGGCGACAGTCTCCAGATTGGTTAGACATTCACGTCCCTCGCCAGGCTGAGGAAACAACATGGGGGACAGATGGCGCCTTAGCGAGCGACCAAGCACCTCCTCGGAGAGCCGGAAATCAGACTCCCCGCTTGCTTCCAACCTGCGCAAAATGACCCGCTCATAAACGCTCCAATCGCGGCTTGCAATCTCAGTGTCAACCTCTGCCAAGCGCCTGTAGGCCAGCACACTGAGATAAGAGAGCAACTCGAGCAGGGAAAGCGATTTGAGTCTTCTCTCAGCCTGCACGATCGCCTCGTCGAACGGCTCCAGTTGTTGCAAAAGGCGCCTACAAACTCCAAAAAACTCCATCCACTCAGCGCTAGAGAGTGTCTCTTGGAGATGACGCCAGAGCTGAGAGTCAACGCGAGTGAAGAGCTTTGCGTAGCGGATGGCCCAGCGCAATTGGTCTGCATGATGGGCAGCCAAATGATCCAGCAGCTCCGTGCTCATCACATCGTCGAAATGCAGCACGCGTGCTATCGCTTGGCTGACCAACTCAGCTCCAGCGACGCTGTCTTGCGCCCACCAGAAATGAGCAGCGACAAGACCGGCAGCACGATTGCGCGACGAGTACTTTCCCTGTGGCCGCTGATCCAGAAAATCGTGCAGACACTCATTGAGTGCATCTGCGGCACTGTAGTGCCGGCAGTACTGTGCGTACTGCCCCTGAAAATACTCCTGACAGCGCTTATCGGCTTCGAGCACCAGTGCTTCCTTACTGCTTCCGGGGCATGTTGGATTTTAACACTGAGAAGCGAGTCGAACCTCAGGCGAGGCCGTTATGCCGCGCTCTTGCAGCTAGTAGGCCCCCAAGAGGAAAAGGTGATCAGTCGATTGAAGAAAATTTCAGACCTAGATCACTGAAGGGAAGAGGGACAGGTATCGCCCGCTTCAGCCCCTTTCCTTCGAACAGGAGTCTGAACAATGTCAATCTATTGCCCAGCATGTCGCTCCGGGCACATCACAACCCGCAATATCGCTCGCAAACTTGGCGGATCCATTGGCGCTGTCGGCGGAGCCGCAACAGGCGCGGCTAGCGCAGTGAGCGGAGCGCAAAGCGGAGCAGCCATAGGTGCCGTAGCTGGACCATTTGGCGCTGCTCTGGGTGGCTTGGCTGGCGCGATTCTTGGCGGCCTGGCAGGCAGTGCCGTTGGCAGTCTCGCCGGAGCCCGCATGGGTGAAGAAATCGATGCCCGCGTACTCGACAACTTCGAGTGCCAAGCCTGCGGTCATGTGTTTTCGGCGGCCGATAGTTAGAGCTCTTTGCCCCTCACGCCTCATCTCACTCACGTTTTCCAGGCGCTATTACTCGGTACTAAAACCGGGACTCGATGCGCCCGCCAGAAACCTGGCAAGGAGTTTCTATGGCTCATCTCATCGAAACCATGGCTTATGCCGGAGCCACTCCGTGGCACGGCCTCGGCAATCAACTTACCCAGCAACAGCCCATTGAAGTTTGGCAACGCGAAGCCGGTATGGACTGGCAGATCCTTGAAAGCCCCGTGCACTTTAAATCGGATGCCATCGGCCATCTGGGCACCATCCATTCGTTCCCCGAGCAGAAGGTACTGTTCCGTTCGGATACCAAGGTGCCGCTGTCCGTGGTCTCCAGCCGCTATCACACCGTCCAACCGCGCGAGGTGCTGGAGTTTTATCGTGACCTCACCGAGGTCTCCGGCTACGAGTTGGAAACTGCTGGTGTACTCAAGGGCGGGCGCAAATTCTGGGCATTGGCCCGTACCGGCCAAGGTGCGGCGCTCAAGGGTAACGACCAGGTCAACGGCTACCTACTACTGGCCACCTCCTGCGACGGAACCCTGGCTACCACCGCAACGCCGACCACAGTGCGCGTGGTCTGCAATAACACACTGACCATCGCCTTGGACGGCACCAGCCGAGCGATCAAGGTGCCGCACAACACCCGCTTCGATCCAACGGCAGTGAAGAAGCAACTCGGTATTGCCGTCTCGCAATGGGATGACTTCATGTACCGCATGCGCGCGCTCTCTGAGCGCAAGGTGCAGTGGCATGAAGCGTTGGGCTTCTTTATGAACGTGATGTGTGAGACCAGCCCTACCGGACAACTTCCCGAGCAGTTGCCCAACGAGCGCGCCCTGCGCAAGGTCCAAGAACTGTATGACGGACGTGGCCGAGGCAGTCAGCTGGACTCTGCAAGAGGTACCGCCTGGGGACTGCTCAACGCTGTGACCGAGTACGTCGACCACGAGCGCCGTGCCCGCAGCAACGAGTACCGCATGGACTCGGCCTGGTTCGGTCAGGGTGCGCAAATCAAGCAACGCGCGTTGGATTCTGCGCTGAGGTTGGCAGCCTAACTACTGCCCTGAAGCCTACCCAGCCCAAGCGGGCTGGGTGGCTATTCGACCTCGGACCGGAGTTCGTCAATAATCGCACAGCACCATCTAGAAGGATCTTCACGTTGAAACAGATAGCTATCGTTGCGTTACTCGCACTCGCCATCAGCGGATGCGACAAACCCAAAGAAGAAACCGCACAGACAAATCAACCTCCGGCAATGTGCACCAAGGATACGGATTGCAAAGGTGACCGCATCTGCGAAAGCGGACAGTGCATGTCCCCTACATCACAGCCAGCCGCAGCTACAAAACCTGAGTTACTTGCACCAGCAGCCCCCAGCATTGCCTATGAGGCGCTACTGATTTCGGACGACGCAGCGGGCCCCTTCAGCATCGCCTACATGGATCTCGGCACTGCACTCAACTACCAATCCAGAGCTGGGGTGGTCAACCTCATGGAGTCGGTTGTGCAGGACCCCGAAGCCACCGGCTATGTCAAGATCGAAAAGGCCTATGCATTTGGTCCAGACAAATTCGTCCTGGTTGTCTCAACCGGAGAAAGCGGCAACTCCTGCCCGGCAACGACATACGTCTTTAGCTACGACACCAAGAGTGAAATTGTCGATGGCAAGGCCAGCATTGATGGCTGCTCGGAAACCGTCGAAGCCTTTGCTGAAGGCAACAAGCTAAGCATCAAGAAAGAAGGGGCAACCACCGTCGTTTACAACGGCAAAGTTATCTAAAAGCACCCGCCTCTTACCCCCTAAAACCACGCCCGGTCAGCTTCGCGCTGACCGGGCTTTTTTATGTCTGTGAGGTATGCACATGAAAGCCACTTCATTGAACGGCAACACCCGCAAGTCCCGCCCTGCTCTGCGTCTGGTGAGCACCAAGGAGCTACCTCGCGAGGACTGGCTGGCGATTCGCAAGCAAGGCATCGGCAGCTCCGATGCTGCCGCGGCAGTCGGCCTGAACCCGTACAAGTCGCAGTTGGAGCTGTGGCTGGAAAAGACCGGGCGCGATGCTGGCATGCCCAAGGCCGACCCTCAGGATGAGGAGAGCCCGATGTACTGGGGCAACGTCCTGGAGCCCATCGTGGCCTGGCACTACAGCAAGCGCACGAAGCACAAGGTACGGCGGATCAATGCCGTATTGCAGCACTCCGAGTTGCCCTGGATGCTGGCCAACATCGACCGCGAAGTGATCGGCGCTGACGATGTGCAGATCCTCGAATGCAAGACCGCCGGCATAAATGGCGCACGCCTCTGGAAAGAGGGTGTACCGGAGTATGTACAGCTCCAGGTGATGCACCAACTCGCCGTTACTGGCAAGCAAGCTGCTGATGTGGCGGTGCTGCTGGGTGGCCAGACGCTGGAGATCCATCGCATCGAGCGGGACGAGCAGATGATCGCTCGCCTGATCGAGTTGGAGCGCCAGTTCTGGCATTACGTGGAAAGCGACACGCCACCGCCAGCCGATGGTACGGCCTCCGCTGAAGCCGCCCTGCGCTGCCTCTACCCAGAGGACAGCGGGCAGACCGTCGACCTCAGCCAGCATGCTGGCCTGACCGCGGCCTATATCGAGTTGAAAGCCGTTCGGCAGTCGATTGCTGATAAGGAAAAGCGCGAGGCCGAACTCAAGCAGATGCTGCAGCAGGCCATGGGCGACGCCAGCCGGGCGGAGTTCTCCAATGGCTATGTCAGTTGGCGCAAGGCCAAGGACAGCGTAGGGCTCGATGTCGCCCAACTGCTCAAGGACAAGCCATACCTGCAGGCCAAGTACCCGCTGTTGAAAACCGGAGCACGGCGCTTTCTCGTCGGTTGACTCCCTTCACCCTCTGACGCCCTTCCCCCTTGGCCAGTCCATGCAGTTCGCACTGCGTGGCTGGCCTTTTTTATTTCCAGGAGAACCACCATGCTCAAAGGTCTGGCTATCACCCCGCCGGTACTCGGGCGGATTTCCATCGGCAAGGTCATCGAGAAGAACGGCAAGCGTCTGCCGGAAAAGGATGATCAGTTCACCATCACCTCTCAGGTGCAGGGCAAGGATGGCTGGCTCCTGCACCCACTGAATGATGAGCTGCGCCAAAGCGATGGCGACAAGCTACGCAGCATCCCCATACGCCTGTTGTTCAACGAACCAGAGCTAAATTTCCGCGCCGACTACACCCTGTTCGATCGGCAATCTGGGCGTCCGTTGTGTGTCGGCAACGGTGATACCTGCAAGCGAGTCACCCAGGATGGCATGCAGTCCCTGCCCTGCCCTTCACCCGATGCCTGCTCCTTGGCCAAGGGCGGAGCGTGCAAGCCCTATGGCCGACTCAACGTGGTGATTGGGGACGAGGATCCGCTGGGCAGCTTCGTCTTCCGTACCACCGGCTTCAACAGCATCCGCACCCTCGCCGCTCGGCTGCATTACTTCCAGGCCATCTCGGGCAATCGCCTGGCCTGCCTACCGCTGGAGCTGCGCCTGCGGGGCAAGTCCACTCGCCAAAGCCATGGCACACCGATCTTTTACGCTGACCTGACAGTACGCCACAGCATGGACATGACCCAAACGCTGCAGGCGACCCATGAGCTCGATGCACAACGACAAGCAGCTGGCTTCGACCAGGCTGCGCTGGATGACGCCGCGCGTCGAGGCTTTGCCAATGGCGCCTTCGAAGACAGTGAGGAAGACGCGGGCGCCATCGTCGAGGAGTTCTACCCCAGCGACAGCAGCAGCCCTGCCGACACCTGCCAAGCCGCACCGAAAACCAGCTTGAGCGAGAAGTTGGAATCACAGGCTCAACGGCTCTGCGCCCCATCTCCTCAGAACCAAGGACACCATCATGAAACTGCACAAACTGAAGGCCAGTGAGCCAACCGGCACATACCTGGTTGAATCGCCTGTCACCGAAGCTGACATCCTGCTGATGGCTCGGCAACTCGCCAATCAACGTCTTCGTCGGGGGCGGGCACTCACTGCTCCACGGGAGGTTTTTATCCATCTGCAGGCACTGCTGGCCGATTACGAGCACGAGGTCTTTGCCCTGCTTCTTCTCGACAGCAAGAATCGGGTGATCACTTTTCACGAACTGTTCCGGGGCACCCTGGACGGCGCAAGCGTTTACCCGAGAGAGGTGGTCAAGATGGCACTGGCTCACAACGCGGCGGCGATCATCCTGGTCCACAACCACCCTTCAGGTGATCCCGAGCCAAGCCATGCGGACCGTAACCTGACACACAAACTGCAGGAGGCGCTGAACCTGGTTGGCGTACGAACGCTCGACCATGTCGTGGTCGGCAAAGAAGGCTGCGTATCACTAGCCGAGTCTGGCTACTTGTGAGGGAACCACCATGGAATGCTTGATATGCAACTCCTCGGCAGTTCTGACCCGAGACGCTGCAAGCGCCATTGCACGCATGCTCGGAATCACGGAGAGCTTCATCAAGGGCGCTCAGCAAGCTGCTATCAACGCCAGCCCATCAGCCTCTCAGCCACTGGCGCAAGTGCTGAATATGATCACTGGCGGAACATCAGCAGTCTCGTCTGACTGGGAGGGTATCAACACCTGGATTCAGAACATGCAGAGGTATCAGTTCATGGGGCACACGAATCTTTGCTTGCGCTGCGGAGCACTGTTCGATGCGCCCCAATCCAGCCCTTAGCTCAACTGCGTGCCAACCTTTCAACCAAACGCTCTACAACCTCCATCACCAGCTGCCTGTCGTCTCCGCCCAGGGAGGAAAGCAAAGCGTGGAGACGACGCGCCTGATCCTCTGGACGATCACTCGCTTCTGTCAGGAGTTCAGCGGTTTCGCAGCCGAAGACACCGGCCAGCTCAACCAGTCGCTCGATGTTGGGCATCACCACCCCACGCTCTATTCGCGACACCGCTTCGCTGCCTATCCCCAGTCGCTCGGCAACCTGCTCCTGGCTGAGTCCAGATTGCAGGCGCTGCCGTGCAATCGCCCGCCCCACTACATCAGCCAGTCTTGTCGATTCGGTCTTTGACATCACACCCTCCAGTCACCCCAGATGGTCGTGTCACAACCTGTTGACATGAAGGACTCAAAGAACCGAGACTCAACCTTAAAGGTTGCTATTCACCTCAAATTGCTCGATCAATGAGAAACACCCGCCCCCAACTACCCGCAGATGGGGCCCCAATACCGAAGGTCTCTCACCGCACAGAAAGGTCTAGGCGTTGGCCTCATTTGCCAAGGCGAAATGCCCAATCAATGCAGATGAACAAAACATCGGCATCACTTAAAAACGGAGTGCAGTAAATGCTGATAGCCATAGTTTGGATCACCTTGGCCGTGGTACTTGGTCTAGCCGCCAAAGGGAGCGGAAGATCATTCTGGGTATGGTTCATTCTTGGAATGATCATCGACCCCATACTGGCCTGGATTGTTTATGTGATCGTCGTAAAGAGCCAATAACGCTCGAAAGCCTCATGGCGCATTAAGCGTGCGTCACGAGATGCGAGTGCTACGGCCTGCGAAATCCCTCAACCTCCTGAGGGATTTTTTTTGCGTCAAACCACATATTTACGAGGCTATGCCCGAGGGATCTCTTCATAATCGACGTCCATGTCGCCAGCTGCCGATAGCCAAACTGCCGACACTGAATGCCCCTAACCTGAGCTGACTGAGGCAACGTAGTAACGGCTACAGTTGGCTCTACGCCCATGATGGCTATGTAGAAACGCCATGACCAACCATCTACGGGTCATGTACATGGGGGGCACCTAGCACGCCAGACTCAGGCGACCAGACTTCACTGCTGCGCCCTGAGCCACATTGCGTTCTTCGACTCTGGCCATGATCCAATCCTGCACCTCATCGTCCACCCAACCAACACACCGCTCCCCCAAGGAGACGGGTTTGGGGAAGGATTCCTCCGCGATGTACTTGTAGACCGTTGATCGAGCCAGCCCCGTTACCCGCATTACTTCTTTCAGTCGAATCAGTTTCATGATCGAAACTCCATTAGCTTGTCCCATGAGATGGCTCAGTCCTGTGAAGCTTGAATGCGGCTGACCTGACTCATGCCGAAGCTCCTCCCGCCCTCACCGTATCGTTTAGTCTGCTGCTTAGCGAAATAGCTGAGCCGGTAGAAAACGCCATAGAGCTGGAGGTTTGATAGCGGCCCACGGCGCATCAACGCAGAAACCGGACGCTCCGGGAAGTGAACCGCGGCCTGCGCTTGCCTCCAGCTGATCCCCAACGCAACACCCCAAGCCTTGTAGATACGCCCAGATAGCATCTCGTCGTAATCCCGATCCGGATCACTCAAGCGACCGTAATTCCCCAGCGAGAAATAGGCGTCATGATTGAGCAGTATGGCCACATGGAAATGTGGCTGATCACCTTGGTTCAATTCACGCACCCAGACGTACCGCACCATAGGGTCATAGCCTCGCCTACCAGCAGATTTCTTAACCTGCTGGGCATGCTTGAGCTGAGCCTTCAGAGACCCGATGAAACGTGTGATCGCGTTTTCAGGAATGCAGCAACCCCGTGAACTGCGTAGGTCGACACGAATGACAGTCCACCTGGGATGCTCTTCTAGGCATCCCATAAGCAAGTCATGGATACGCTGCAGATAGTAAAGGTGTGATTGATCAAGCTCCACCAGGATGGGCAGACCTAGCCATTCGATGGAGTTACTCGGAGGTACCTTGAACATGGAGGGTGTCCTTGTGATAAGTCTCACAAGAACAGTCTTACCTGTGGAGTATTACTCCTAATAACTACTTATAAATATTACCTAGCCAACCAACATTGACACAGACAGATCACTTACCACTCCCGACAATCTCTGGCATGGGCATACCGAAATGAGCATGCCAGCCCCCAACTTTTACTCTGAAGTTATTTCCATAATCCGCATTAAAGAAAACAGCAACTACTTGAAGTCCACCCCCTGCCTCCCCCGTGTGACGAACACTCATGTAAGAAGGCGATGTGTCAAACTGCATATCAACCTGTGGAGGCCTTGGGAAGGCTGCAGCGACTTTATCAAGTAGAACACCAGCCCACACTGCTACGAACCCATACAGCTTCGCACCCACGTCATGCTCTCTTGGATCCCTGTTCTCAATACCAAAATGCCATGCCTTCGGACCTGTTACCGGCAAACTCATAGCCCTAAGTATGGCCGCCTCGATATGGGAGAGAGCCCCTGTTTCACGCCCCTTCCTTCCCCAGAAGAATCCGTTGCTCACTGCGGCGCACAGGCACACTAAAATGTAATACCTACGTGCAGGGTCATTCAGGACTTGGAGGCTTGCGGCAAGCTCGGCAGAACCCTTTCCATCATATACTTCAGCTAGTAGATGATTAACGCTGTAGCCTTCAACCTCATCTGCTAGCCAGTCCAACATTTCGCCTAAATCAAGCCGCCAGCGGAACACTGCTGCCGCCCCCTCCAGCATCGCAGGCCCCAACAAGAAATACGTCTTGGTCATGTCAGGCACGCCATCGGCTGTAAATTCTGATGTCGAAGCTACGATAAATGACTTTTTGTGCAGGCTAGCAAGCAACCTTTGTGCAGTTGACCTTCCAACCCCTGCAGCCTTTGCAAGCGCCACAATCCCCATGCCAGTTACAACGCATGCTTTAGATTTATCCAACCCAGCCGACGAAGGACCACTCTCCAAGAGAGTTAGCCAGAGTTGAGCGAGCAAGCAGCGCTCAGGAGCCGACAACACCTGAAAGCACCGCTCCTGTCCCTCCAGAACCTGCAGAACCCTATCTCCCTCCTGCCTGAATTCCATCTTGGGGCCGGCTCGATAGCTTTTAACCGATCGCCCGCTGACAGAGCGGGACTCTAGAAGAAATCCCATGTCTACGAGCTTTTTCAAACTACTGCTGACACCTCCATCGCTATACCCAACAGCATCAGCCAACCCGCTCACCGTCCCTTGCCATACCTTACCCCTCGAATCGATAAGGCCTTCCCGCTGCATCCAGCATGCTAGATAACGTGCCCTGGGCGGCACACCCCTCATACTGGAAAAAACACCCGTCAGTGTGGAATCAAATGCTCGCAAAATGGCTTACTCCCATTTTTGGGCCCCATACCTATCACGACCATATCACGCGTGATAGTCTAAACATAGGCGATCAATGCAAACTATTTGCATTTACAAACACCCCCCAGACCTCCCTTTTTGTGCGCAGTACCCAACGCCGCCATGAATGCATGAGGAAAGTAAAATGATCAAAACAGAGAAAATAAAATCCTGGATAGAGCGAGAAACAAAAAGAGATGAAAGCTTTCTTCAATGGCTAGCCGAAACATGCAATGTCAGGAAAAACCTGGAACAAATAAAAACAATAAAAGATAAGCTGAAAAACAAAAAAATAAATAAAACAGATAAAATCAATCTAGAAGGAGCACTCAAAAGATACGAAGAAGAACTTCTCCCAGGCATCTTCAGCTTTATGGAGGGGACAACAGAAGAGAAATTTAAAATTATAAAAGGGCGTCAATCCTCGCGCCTGAATCGCCAGAAAACCAAAGACAAAAAACTAATCACCGACATCTCATCCGACGCACTGGACAAATTATTATCAATTAAAGGAAAGCATTCACTAAAAAACACTATTGAAGTAATGATTGAATATATATTCCAAGGACAGACCTATACGCCAGCAGAGGACTTCGACAAAAGCATAACCACGCCCCTACTTGATACCATTCCAAATATAATGAGAGCAAAACTAGGAGAGCCTCTTGTATACGTCCAAACCCTGACATCAAATCAAGCTAAATTTGAAGCCTTAGAAAGAACAGCACTCATCCAGAGAAAAAGCATCGAAATTATTCGAGAAATAGTTGAATCCCTACAAAATCAACTTCCAACAAAGCCTTAAGCAACCATCGAACCAAAATACAAGTCAAGCACAAGCGAGCAGCATGTGCAGTTTGAGTAGCTTAATCAGGAAATTAGCCACCCGAATCATTAATTCTCAGAATAACAACGCTTTCAGATCTAATTCAGGAGCGCAATGTTGTCGTTGATTCGAGCCTGAATCGCGCGCAAGGTGTCCCGGGTTATACCACTGGAGAACTGGCGCCTAGCACTTTCCGCAAAACCGCTGGCTACATGGCAGATCCGTTCAATGATGTCGGCAGCCCTCTTCGCTGATAGTTCCGCTTCTTCGACTGCAAGCTTGAGTAGATGCTTACGTGTGATGCGAAACGCCTCGCCCATTACGTCCATCTGGTGATACCCGCCAGGCCCTTCGCAGAAGGTCACGTCGTAAGCCGGAGCCAACTTCCATTGGCCGCTCGATGACATGAGATAAGCAAAATTCTTGGGGTGATCGTCGCGATTGTTAAAAACCACGTTAAACACGATCCGCTCGAAAGCGATCGCCTTCTCCCGTACGTCATTGCAGCAGAACTGGGTCGCCCGCAAGAAATTGGTGTAATCCAACGCACCAGGTGCACGGAAGTCCGCGCCGGTAAAAGCAGCGAGGCTTTGCATGGGGACACGCATGCCCTCTTGCCGGTCGAATCTGCGGGTAGCAAAAGCGGCCTGCCCACTCGGTAATTCAAAGTATTCGGTATCCGGGGTGTCGATAGCGCAATCGCGCAGGCACTGCGCGTAAACGGCCTCGATGGCACATACCTCGGGATGCTCACCTGCCGCAGGAAACTTGACCAACCAGGCTTCCAGACCAGGTGCCGCCGCCGTACTGAAGCGGCCGTGCTCAGCATCACGATAGAGCAAAGCCTTTGGCCGCGCGCCGTGTGGCGAGCCGCCCATCAGCAGCAGTTGCTGCAGGAACTCACCACCCTCACCTTTGAGCACGTCCTGGACTTCCGCAGCCAGCTTCTCAAGGGCAATCTCTCCGGGCGATGCGGACAACTCCGGTGCCACAGGTTCGAACGACATTGCCCCCATGGCATGGGGACCGATGTAAGCCAGACGCTCCAAAGGACCGATGTGTGCCGGGTTGAGACCACGGCGCTTGAACAGACGATCCATCAGCAGCATGCCCCAACCGTCAGGCAACGAGTCATAGACCGGCCCCGGTAGCCATAGCTGATGATCGGGAAAGTCCTTACGCAGTCTTGGCCCCTTCAGGGGTAGTCGCAGGGCCGACAGCTCCAACCCCCGCTCCAATGCCTCTTCGCTGTACTCAAAGGCAATCAGCGGACGACCGGTGAGCGCGGTCGAAGATACGAGCGAACCCCAGCGCCAATGCTCCCCCCAGCCATCGTAGTAGACGTCGACTCGCTTAGGCATTGTCGGACCTCCTTTTGACGCGCTGACGCTGAGCGCCCTGCTCATAACGGAGAATGTCGTCCAGGCTGTCCAATCGCGGCATGAACAACTGCTCCAGCTCGTTAAGACGCCCCAATACCATGGCCACCCGAATCACGCTGTCGAATGCCACGCTGCGCCCCGCCTCTAGATTGGACAGAGTGCCAACCCCGATACCAGCACGGGCAGCCACCTCGGCCTGCGTCATCTGCTGAGCCAAGCGCTCTTGGCGTAAACGCGCGCAGAGCAGCTTGACGACTTCTTCCGGCTTGATAAGACCTAAATTCATTATCTTGAGTCTTAAACCATAGATCTGTATTTAACATCTAGGATTATAGAGTTAAATCAAGCCATGGGCAGGAAAACAACCTCAGAAATCCGTGGCTTACACCGAAAAACGCTAGATAAAACTCAAAAATCTGGATTTGTATTGCCAGTCAAGCGTCTGCTGGCCCGAGATTGCGGCGACATGGCGATGCTTGCCGGCCGTGGTGGTGCAGAACGAACTGCACAGCGGCTCCTTGCAGCTGTACGTCGAGGTACCCGACATCGCCGAGCGGTTCTACGCCGTCATCCTGCAGCGCTAGTTCAGTTTCTCAGCCAAACGCAGTCTACAGACGCGCAATAGCCCGTTTGGATTGGCTATGGAATGTTTCAGGTGCGACCGCTATGGCCGACTCTTGCCGAATGCGACAGGCACAAAGCGGCCGATTCTGTTGAAAAAGGCCCACCGCGATTCTTGCCCACGAAAGAGCGCGGGCGACGTTGAAATCTGATTCGCTCAGAGGGCGGACTGTATTGATTTTTTCGTAGCAACGCCCAAAACGAGTGTTTTTGCTCTGCGGAGCAGCAGCTCTCTGGGGGACCGACTTTTTCAACAGAATCGGCCAAAACCTGTCGTTCGAGCTTAACGGTTAATGTCAGCCTGACAGAGGTCGCTGCCTTTCGCGCCATAGTCATTCATGGCCTCCCGTGGTGGCACTCTGCCCACTGCGAGATGTATCGTCTCCTTGCGTCATTCTGCGCAGCCAGGGAGGACAGCCAGTGATTTCTATCGGCGACATCTACAACCAAGACATCAACTTCCTCTTCGGATCGGGAGCATCGTTCGGCCTGCTCCCGACCCTTCAACTACAGGTCCAGACTGGTGAGGGCAACTCGCGCTACACCCTGGAAGATCTAGCCACCAGATTTGAGCGCGAGGGCGACCGGCGCCTCATCCCACTGTTTATGCACTACTACGCCAGCTGTATCCGTCCTGCCGAGCAACTTAGCCTGGAACAGGCGGTGGCCGGAGAAGCAGGCGCCACGGTTATCAAGAACTACCGCACCTTCCTAACGACAGCACTCGAAATGGTAAAGCGCCGCAAAGCGCTGGACCGTCGTTGCAATGTGTTCACGACGAACTATGACGGTTGCTTCCCGCTCGTGGCTGACGCGCTTATCAAGGAGGGCCACACTGACTTCGTGCTAAATGACGGTGCGCGAGGATTCACGCGGCGCATCCTACAGGCCCGAAATTTTGGGTCTTACCTTTGCCAGGCCGGTGTCTTCGGCCGCCATCAGAGCAGCATCCCTCAAATCAATCTGATCCATTTGCATGGGTCGGTCTACTGGAGCAAGTTGGACGCCGCGATTCAGGTTGGTTACGACTTATCTAGCCGAGAGGGTCTGCTGGATGCTGACGCTATGGCGTTGTTGCAACCATTTTCGGCGGCGCTTAATAACCCCACATCGACGCTTGCCGATGTCCCGGCCACAGATTTTTCCGATGAAGAATTGAAGGCGTTCTGGGAGAAGTATGAGCAAATTCCCATCGTCAACCCGACTAAGTGGAAGTTCCACGAGACGGTCTACGAGGAGCATTACTATCAAATGCTGCGGCTTCTCAGTTATGAGCTCGAGAAGCCCAACGCCGTGCTCATCACCTTCGGATTCTCGTTTGCCGACGAGCACATCCTCAACCTCGTGATGCGCTCTCTTTCCAATCCGGGTCTGCAGGTATTTGTTTGTTGCTACAGCGAGTCAGGGCACGCCGAAATGAAGGACAAGTTCAAGGGAAACCGTAACGTCAAGTGCCTGATGCTGCAGGGTGGGGTGATGGACTTCACCGCATTCAATGAGCAGGTATTAGCTTGGCCGGAGGCTACCTCTCCTGCACCGGTTACCGCCATAGCTCCAGCAGCTCCTCCTGCGGCCGATGCAGACCCCGAGAACCTGATATGAGTATTCGCGTTGGCGAGGTGATCGCCGTCCATGGAACGAAATTGGTTCTGAAGATCGACGAACAGTCGAGCAAGGAAACCCTGTTCTATGAAGGAGAGAAATACAAGGGAGTCTCAATCCGCGAATACCTGTCCATCCAGCGCGGCTTCCGCGACATCATCTGCGTCGTCGAGGGCGAGTATCTGGACGAAAGCCGCACTGAGATGCATGACGGCCGGCAGACATTCGTGCGGAAGGTAGAGGCTAGGCCGATTGGATACTTCGACCGTTCTGGCTTCACTCAGGGCATCAAGTATCTGCCGATGATCCAGGATGCGGCTTACCTGCTTCCCGAGGAGAAAATCAGGTCCATCTTCGACCGCCAGGCGGACAGCGATTTCAGAATTGGGACCATGCTGAAAGAGGAAATCGCGGTTGGGTTGCCGTGGAAGCGACTATTCAATAGCCATATCGGCATCTTCGGCAATACCGGAAGCGGCAAGTCGAATACTCTGGCAAAGCTCTACACTGTTCTTTTCGATCAAAAGCTGCCTCTCATTACAGGTAAGAGCCGTTTCATCATCTTGGATTTTAATGGTGAGTACGGTGGCGAGCAGCTCGCTGCTGCGGATCACAAAACCGTCTACCAGTTGTCCACGCTTACCGCTCCAGACCTGAACGATCCTGCTTCTCGGTTTCCGCTGGCAACGCAGGAGTTCTGGCAGCTCGATACTATGGCTCTGCTCTTTCAGGCTACCCCGAACACGCAAAGACCTTTCCTCAACCGTGTCATCGCAGGTTGGGAACGCTATAGAGCTATTCCTGGCTCACTCGCGAATTATGCGAAGCTGATGTTCCACACGTCGTTCTGCGCCGGAGAGGTCAAGACGGCGACGCTGGATTTGATGCGCACCGTCTCGCGGCTCATGAGAAACCAGCAGGTGCAGGACATGCTGGCAGACGTAGCCTGGCACCGGGTTGGCGGGCGCTTCACTTACGATGGGAGGTTCATAGGTACCGATGGCGCACAGTACGCGGCGGATATCGCTCCAATCGTAGAAACGCTGGACGCCGCAGGTCTCGATGAGTTCGACCAGCTTGTGCTGCGCGTCAACTTGCAGCTGATCTCAGATCTGAACGCCGGATACGTTCAGTTTGAGCATATTCAGCCACTTCTGAAGCGCGTCGAGTCTTCACTCGCCAACCTGCGCAAAGTGTTGTCTGTTTCGGATGTGGCACCAGATGAGCGCCTGCTCACGGTCATCTCAATGCGCCGTTGCAACAACGAGATTAAAAAGGTTCTGCCTCTACTGTTCGCGAAGCACTACTACAACAGTCACAAGGCTACAGTCGCCAATCCACCCAACCTAACCATCCATCTCATCGTCGACGAGGCGCACAACATTCTGTCCGACCAGTCTGCGAGAGAAAGTGAGACCTGGAAGGATTATCGGCTCGAGCAGTTCGAAGAGATCGTCAAGGAGGGGCGTAAGTTCGGGATGTTCATCACCATCGCTAGCCAGCGCCCGGCGGACATATCACCCACCATCGTCTCGCAGCTACATAATTTCTTCATTCACCGTTTGGTGAATGACCGCGACCTATATTTGGTCGACAACACTATTTCTACGCTGGATTCTTTGTCTCGTAGCCTCATCCCAGGGCTCTCGCAAGGGTGTTGTGTGGTTACTGGTACTGCTTTTGAGCTACCGATGGTGATCCAGGTGGACCGGCTGCTAGATGGTAAGCAGCCTGCCAGCGAGGACGTCGATCTCGACAGGCTTTGGAGTGATGCTCTGGCAGTTGGGGCGGAGGAGTAGAGCCAGTCGCAGCACCAATGGTGCTGCACAACCTTCTCTCACAGGCTGAAGCGGTCAACCAAGAACAGCTGCTAAGCGACTGCTTCTGGCCGGTAGCCGCCTACCCTAAGCCGACTTCATTTCCGGCAGCAGATGAGCTGACGCCCCTATCCCCTTTCGCCGTGTCATTTTCAGCGGTGGGGCAAAAAGTGGGGCAAAATTCAGAGACATTCAAAATCCATCAGGCATAAAAAAATCCAGCCACCGCTAAGTGGCTGGATTTTCTAGGGTTTTTTGGTCGGGACGGAGTGATTCGAACACTCGACCCCTTGCACCCCATGCAAGTGCGCTACCGGGCTGCGCTACGCCCCGACTGGTGTTGCTGTGCTTCCCCAACGGCTGAAAGCGGATCGGACTATACAATAAGCATATGAATTATGGAAAGTTTTTTTGCTCTGCAGGTTACTTGCGTAGCACCACGAGCACATCTTCCAGCTCGGCAATCATCTGCCGGATCAGCTGCTTGTACTGCGTTGTATCGTCCTTGGCTTCATCGCCCGACATGCGCTGCCTAGCGCCGCCTATGGTGAAACCCTGCTCGTACAGCAGCGCGCGGATCTGACGAATCATCAGAACATCCTGGCGCTGGTAGTAGCGACGGTTACCTTTACGCTTAACCGGATTGAGCTGAGGAAACTCCTGCTCCCAGTAGCGCAAAACGTGTGGTTTGACGGCGCAGAGATCGCTTACCTCACCGATGGTGAAGTAACGTTTGCCAGGGATGGGCGGTAGCTCGTCGTTATGACTTGGTTCCAGCATATGCCTCAACTCTGGCCTTTAGTTTCTGGCCTGGACGAAAAGTGACGACACGGCGAGCCGTGATTGGGATTTCTTCGCCTGTTTTCGGATTACGTCCGGGACGCTGACGCTTGTCGCGCAGGTCGAAATTTCCGAAACCGGACAATTTGACCTGCTCGTTATCTTCCAGCGCGTGACGGATTTCTTCGAAAAACAGCTCCACCAATTCCTTGGCTTCCCGTTTATTCAGGCCCAGCTCTTCATACAGACGTTCCGCCATCTCAGCTTTCGTCAGAGCCCCCATACGCTACTTCCTTAACGTGGCGTTGAACCTTTCTTCCAGCGAGGTGAGGATCTTTTGCGTTGTCGTATTCACCTCATCGTCATTAAGAGTGCGCGATGGATGCTGCCAGGTCAAGCCGACTGCAAGGCTTTTTCTATGTGGATCAATGCCTTTACCGTGATACACGTCAAACAGTCTGAGGTCAGTCAACCATTCGCCAGCTGCTTCACGGATGGCAGCCAGCACGGACTCCGCAGGCAGCTCGCGATCCGCGATCAATGCCAGGTCACGGCGTACTTCCGGGAAGCGCGACAGCTCGCTGAATGCAGGCATACGGCCGGCGGCCACTTCAGCCAGTACCAGCTCGAAGAGAAACACCGACTGACTCAGCCCCAGCGCCTTGACCAGCTCAGGGTGTAAGGCACCGAGATAGCCGACCAGCCGCCCTTCCCGCTCGATACGCGCGGTCTGGCCTGGATGCAGCGCCGGATGCTCGCCTGGTACAAAGCTGAACGCCTCGGCCGAGCCGGCATACCCCAGCAGCGCTTCGACGTCAGCTTTCAGGTCATAGAAATCGACGCTATCACGGCCGTTGGCCCACCCCTCTGGCAGGCGGCTGCCGCTGATGACGCCGGCCAGCGTTGCTTCCTGCTGCAACCCATCGAGCTGCCCAACGAAGCGCAAGCCACTTTCGAATAGGCGCACACGCGATTGCTGGCGATTGAGGTTGTGCTCCAGCGCCTTGACCAGACCCGGCCACAGCGACGAGCGCATCGCCGCCATGTCGGCAGAAATCGGGTTGGCCAGTTGCAGCGGCTCTACACCTGGATTGAACAGGGAAAACAGCTTGGGATCGATGAAGCTGTAGGTAATCGCTTCCTGATAGCCACGTGCCACCAGCAGGCGGCGCAGCGCCGGTAGCTCGGCACGGGCTTCGGCCTTGGCCTGCGGTGCCAGACGCGCCTGCGGGTAACGCACTGGCAGACGGTTGTAGCCGTAGAGACGGCCCAACTCCTCGATCAGATCGACTTCCAGGCTGATATCGAAACGATGGCTTGGCACGGTGACCTGCCAGACACCTGTGCCTTGCACGGTAACGCCAAGCCCCAATGCAGTCAGCAGACGCTCGACTTCAGCTGTATCCATCTCCATGCCAAGCATCTGGTTGATGCGTTCAGCGCGCAGGGTGATCGGCGCAATCGCTGGCAGGTTCGCCTGACTGACGGTCTCGATAACCGGGCCGGCTTCGCCACCGACGATTTCCAGCAACAATGCCGTCGCACGCTCGATAGCCTGGCGCGCCAGTTGCGAATCGACACCCCTCTCGAAGCGATGCGACGAATCGGTGTGCAGACCGTAGGAGCGAGCCTTGCCGGCCAGAGCGATGGTGTCGAAGAACGCGCTTTCAAGGAACAGATCACGTGTCGTGGCGCTGACACCACTGTGTTCGCCACCCATGACACCGGCGATGGCCAAGGCGCGCTGGTGGTCGGCGATGACGAGGGTATCGGCACGCAGCGTGGCCTCCTGGCCATCCAGCAGCACCAGCTTCTCACCCTCTTCCGCCATGCGTACGCGAATCCCGCCATTGATCTCGGCAAGGTCGAAGGCATGCATCGGCTGGCCAAGCTCGATCATCACGTAGTTGGTGATGTCGACGGCTGCATCGATGCTGCGGATATCGGAACGGCGCAGGCGCTCGACCATCCATAACGGAGTCGGCTTGCTCAGATCGACATTGCGGATCACCCGACCGAGGTAGCGCGGGCATGCCTGCGGAGCGAGCACATCGACCGAGCGAACCTCGTCGTGCACAGCCACAACCGGCGCAATGGTGACCGGCGAAACCGGCGCACCATAAATGGCACCAACTTCACGCGCCAAGCCAGCCAACGACAGGCAGTCACCACGGTTCGGCGTCAGGCCCAGCTCAATGCTGGCATCGTCCAGACCAAGGTATTCACGGATATTGCCGCCTACAGGCGCATCGACAGCCAGTTCCATCAAGCCGCTGTCGTCGTCACTGATCTGCAGCTCGGAAGCCGAGCACAGCATACCGTTGGACTCGACGCCACGCAGCTTGGCCTTCTTGATCTTGAAGTCGCCCGGCAACTCGGCGCCGATCATGGCGAAAGGAATCTTGATACCTGGGCGCGCGTTCGGTGCACCGCAGACGACCTGGAAGGTCTCGCTGCCATTGCTGACCTGACACACGCGCAGCTTGTCCGCATCGGGGTGCTGCTCGGTGCTGAGGATCTCGCCAATGACGATGCCACTGAACGCTCCGGCGGCCGGGGTGACACTGTCCACCTCGAGGCCAACCATGGACAGGCGAGCCACCAACTCATCGCGCGAAACGGCCGGGTTCACCCAGCTGCGCAGCCACTGTTCACTGAATTTCATACTGTCTGTTCCCCTAAACGCTTTCGATACGAGTCATGTGGCCTAGCGAAATTGCGCCAGGAAACGCAGGTCGTTATCGAAGAACAGGCGCAAGTCATTGACGCCATAACGCAGCATGGCCAGGCGCTCGACGCCCATGCCGAAGGCGAAGCCGGAGTATTTCTCGGGATCGATACCGGACATGCGCAGCACGTTAGGATGCACCATGCCGCAGCCCATCACTTCCAGCCAACCGGTCTGTTTGCAAACGCGGCAGCCATTGCCGCTACACATCACGCACTGCATGTCGACTTCAGCCGACGGCTCGGTAAACGGGAAGAACGAGGGACGGAAGCGCACGCCCAGCGGCTTCTCGAAGAACACACGAAGGAACTCCTCGATGGTGCCCTTGAGGTCGGCGAAGCTGATGTCCTCGTCGATCAGCAGGCCTTCGACCTGATGGAACATCGGCGAATGGGTGATATCGGAGTCGCAGCGGTATACGCGGCCGGGGCAGACAATGCGGATCGGCGGCTGCTGCGACTCCATGGTGCGCACCTGAACCGGCGAGGTGTGGGTGCGCAGCAGCATGTTCGCGTTGAAATAGAAGGTGTCGTGCATCGCCCGAGCCGGGTGGTGGCCGGGGATATTGAGCGCCTCGAAGTTGTGATAGTCGTCTTCGACCTCCGGCCCTTCCGCCACGCGGTAACCGATATGGGTAAAGAACTGTTCGACACGCTCGAGCGTACGGGTAACCGGATGCAGGCCACCAGAAATCTGGCCGCGACCTGGCAGGGTTACATCAATGCGTTCGGAAGCCAGCTTCTCGGCGAGCAGCGCCTGCTCAAGCACGGATTTACGGGCGTTCAGCGCATCCTGAACCGAATTCTTGGCGGCATTGATCAAGGCGCCGGCCTGAGGACGCTCTTCGGCCGAAAGCTTACCGAGGGTTTGCATCAGGGCAGTTAGCTCGCCCTTCTTGCCGAGATACTGGACCCGGAGCAACTCCAGGGCGTTGACGTCTTCGGTTTGTTGCACGGCCTCAAGCGCTTGCGAGACCAATGCATCCAGGTTTTCCATGTACGGACTCCAGATACGAAATAGGGGAAGAGCTTGAAGGCTCTTCCCCTATTGGTGACGTTGGCACCGGGCGAGCCCGGTGATTGTCGGGGACTTAAGCCAGTACGGCCTTAGCTTTCTCGACAATCGCAGCAAACGCCGCTTTTTCGTTCACTGCCAGATCGGCCAGAACTTTGCGATCGATTTCGATGGCCGCTTTTTTCAGGCCAGCGATCAGACGGCTGTAGGACAGACCGTTGACACGAGCACCAGCATTGATACGAGCGATCCACAGAGCGCGGAACTGACGCTTCCGCTGACGGCGGTCACGGTAGGCGTATTGGCCTGCCTTGATCACAGCCTGCTTGGCAACACGGAACACGCGCGAACGAGCGCCGTAGTAGCCTTTAGCGAGTTTCAGAATTTTCTTGTGACGGGCACGAGCGATAACGCCACGCTTAACACGAGCCATGAGTAATTACCTCTAAGTATCTTGACCGAATTAACGAACGCGCAGCATGCGCGCCACTTTAGCTACGTCCGACGGGTGCACCATGGTGCTACCGCGCAGGTGACGCTTACGCTTAGTGGACATCTTGGTCAGGATGTGGCTCTTGAAAGCGTGTTTGTGTTTGAAGCCGGTAGCGGTTTTGAGAAAACGCTTCGCGGCACCACTCTTGGTTTTCATCTTTGGCATGTTTGTACTCCGCATTCATTAACTACTGATAATAACCATCAGGCCTGCCAGTGCCCGGGAGATTATTTACGCTTCTTGGGAGCGATGACCATCATCAGCTGGCGTCCTTCCAGCTTAGGATGCTGTTCAACGGTGCCGAGTTCGGCAAGGTCAGCTTCGACCCGCTTCAACAGCTCCATGCCCAGTTCCTGGTGGGCCATCTCACGACCGCGGAATCTTAGCGATACCTTGGCCTTGTCCCCTTCTTCAAGGAAACGTACCAGGTTGCGTAGCTTTACCTGGTAATCCCCTTCTTCCGTCCCTGGACGAAACTTGATTTCTTTAATCTGCTGCTGGTGCTGGTTCTTCTTGGCGATCGCAGCCTGCTTCTTCTTCTCGAAGAGGTGTTTGCCGTAATCCATGATCCGGCAAACGGGAGGAACTGCATCAGCAGAGATTTCTACCAGATCGAGCTTAGCCTCATCGGCCACTCTCAGCGCTTCATCAATCGAGACGATGCCAATCTGCTCGCCATCAGCACCAATTAACCGAACCTCGCGGGCCGAGATATTCTCGTTGATCGGTGCTTTAGGTGCAGCTCGTTTATCTTGTCTCATTTCACGCTTAATAATGATTACTCCGAATCTTGGCGACCACGCCGGGAAACCGCTTGCTTGAGCTGATCGGCGAATTGCTCGAGGGGCATGGAGCCCAGATCGACGCCTTCGCGGGTTCGCACAGCAACGGATCGTGTCTCAACCTCCCGATCTCCGATAACCAAGAGATAGGGAACCTTGAGCAAAGTATGCTCGCGGATTTTAAAGCCGATTTTCTCGTTTCTCAAGTCGGACTTGGCACGGAAGCCGCTTTGGTTGAGAGTTTTCTCTACCTCAAGGGCAAAATCGGCCTGTTTATCTGTGATATTCATCACCACGGCCTGATGCGGCGCGAGCCAGGCCGGGAAGGCACCAGCGTAGTGCTCGATCAGCATGCCGACGAAACGCTCGAAGGAACCGAGGATCGCGCGGTGCAACATCACCGGACGCTTGCGGTTGTTATCTTCGGCGATATAGCTGGCATCCAGCCGCTCCGGAAGGTTCGGATCGTACTGCAGGGTACCGCATTGCCAGTTACGACCGAGGCAGTCCTTGAGGGTGAACTCGATCTTCGGACCGTAAAAAGCGCCCTCGCCCGGCTGGTATTCCCACTCCAGACCCGACTCGTTGAGCGCATCGGCCAGAGCCGTTTCGGCGCGATCCCACAGCTCGTCGGAACCTACACGTTTAGCCGGACGAGTGGACAGTTTCATCGAGATATCGGAGAAACCGAAGTCCGCATACACCTGCAACGTCAGCTTGATGAAGTCCGCGGCCTCTTTCTTCACCTGATCTTCGGTGCAGAAAATGTGCGCGTCGTCCTGGGTGAAGCCACGCACACGCATGATTCCGTGCAGCGCGCCAGACGGCTCGTTGCGGTGGCAGGCACCGAATTCGGCCAGACGCAGCGGCAGGTCGCGGTAGGACTTCAGGCCCTGGTTGAAGATCTGCACGTGGCACGGGCAGTTCATCGGCTTCACCGCGTAGTCGCGGTTTTCCGAACTGGTGGTGAACATGTTCTCGGCGTAGTTCGACCAGTGACCCGAGCGCTCCCAGAGGATGCGGTCGACCACCTGCGGCGTGCGCACTTCGACATAGCCGTGCTCGCGCTGTACCTGGCGCATGTACTGCTCCAGCACCTGGTACAGGGTCCAGCCGTTCGGGTGCCAGAACACCATGCCCGGCGCTTCTTCCTGCAGGTGGAACAGGTCCAGCTGCTTGCCGATGCGGCGATGGTCGCGTTTCTCAGCTTCCTCGATGCGCTGGATATAGGCCGCCAGCTGCTTCTTGTCCGCCCAGGCGGTACCGTACACGCGCTGCAGCTGCTCGTTCTTCGAGTCGCCACGCCAGTAGGCGCCGGAAATACGGGTCAGTTTGAAAGCCTTGAGGAAGCGGGTATTCGGCACGTGCGGACCGCGGCACATGTCGACGTATTCTTCGTGGTAGTACAGGCCCATGGCCTGCTCGTCCGGCATGTCGTCGATCAGGCGCAGCTTGTACTCTTCGCCACGCGCCTTGAACACCTCGATGACCTCCGCACGCGGGGTCATTTTCTTGATGACGTCGTAGTCATGGTCGATCAGCTCGGCCATGCGCTTTTCGATGGCAGCCATGTCGTCCGGGGTGAAGGGCCGACCGATGGCGATGTCGTAATAGAAGCCTTCTTCGATGACCGGGCCGATCACCATCTTGGCGTCCGGGTACAGCTGCTTGACCGCATGGCCAACCAGGTGCGCGCAGGAGTGGCGGATGATCTCCAGGCCCTCCTGATCTTTCGGCGTGATGATCTGCAGGGTCGCGTCGTTCTCGATCACGTCGCAGGCATCCACCTGCCTGCCGTCGACCTTGCCGGCCAGGGTGGCCTTGGCCAGACCGGCACCGATGGACTGGGCCACCTCGAGCACGGAAACGGGACGATCGAAAGTGCGTTGACTGCCGTCGGGAAGAGTAATGATGGGCATGGCGCCTCCTCTCCTAGTGGTGACCCCTACCAAAGGTCACGTGGGTTGGGATGAGCCAGGAAGCGATCCGTCGGCACACCTGCCTGACGATGGCAGGAGCCTTTCGGCAAACCGGAACAGACCGCAGTCACTGGAAGTTGTACAGCGGAGATGCTTTCAGAACGCATTGGCACTGACAAGCACCCCATAAATAAAGAGGCCGCCTCGACGACCTCTTTCTGTTTAGCCAGGCGCAGCCGGACCGAAATCAACGCGCCTTACCGAGTCAGGGTGAAGGCTCATTACGCCTAACCTGCTGATACACAAGGGAAATGCAAAACTACCCGGCATCAGCAAGCGCGTACTCTAACACAAGAGAATCAATAACTTAGCGCTGTATTTAAGCAAGCCACCGGGCAGTGGCAGCGTGGTTCAGCGCTCGAGCGGATCGACAGCCCGTTCAGCCCCGCCGCTTGGCAAACGATGCTCCTGCACGCGCTCCATCACCACGCCCTCCAGCCCCAGCACTTCCCCGAGGTCCGAGTAGATGCCGCAGCCGCGCTCGCTGACCTGTTTCTGCGTGCCGTTGGCACACAGCAGCCGGTAGTCGAAGGCGAACGCCTGTCCGGCACCCAGCCCGTCCTGCACACTGCGCCAGACGCGCTCACGATCCTGGGGATGGATCAGGCTGTTGAAGGTCAGGCTGTGGCTGTCGATCAGTTGCGCGGGGTCGTAGCCGGTCAGCTCGCGGCAGCCGGCACTGACGTATTCCATGCTCCAGCTGCGGTTGTTGCGGCAGCGATAGACCATCAGCGGCAAGCCATCGAGCAGGTTGCTCAGACTGCGATGGCGGGCCTGCAACTGCTGGCGTTGCGGCACCTGGGTGCTGACATCCGCGAGGCTGGCGACGAAACCGCCCGGCCGCCGACGCAGGCGCACCTCGACCCAGCACAGTTGGCCGCCACGCCCCAGGCAGCGCAGGCTGCCTGTCCATAACGGCTGAGCGTCGCGTAGTGCCTGCGACCAGAGCGTACGGTCCTCGATATGCAGAAACTGGCGGAAATCGCGGCGCAGGCAGTCACCCGCGCGATAGCCGCTCAGCTCCTGCCAGGCACGATTGACGCGCAACAGCGTACCGTCGCCATCGAAACACAGCAGGGCCAGCGGCAAGTCGTCGAAATCCTCGTCACGCGCAGCCGGCGGTTGCCGCATGAACAGCTGGAACAAGCCATTGCGGCAGGCCTGCACCAGGTTCATCGCGGCAGCTCCGTGTAGGCGAGCGCGCCGCTGCGGTGCGCCCAGGCGGCCAACTCCAGGCGCGAACGCAGGTTGAGCTTGCTCAGCAGGTGCTTGACGTAGATCTTCACCGTGCCGTCGCTGATGCCCAACTGGCGCGCGATCAGCTTGTTGCTGAAGCCCTCGCTGATCAGCGCCAGGGTCTGCCGCTCGCGCTCGGTGAGGTCGACATGCACCGCCTCTACCGCCACGCCGCGCTCGCGCAGGCTGTTGGCAAGCATCGCGGTCAGCGTCGGATCGAGCCGGCTCTGCCCACTGGCACAGGCACACACCGCCGCCAGCAGGCTTTCCGGCTCGCTGTCCTTGAGCAGGTAACCATCGGCACCGGCACGCAGGGCCGCGAGCAGGTCATCACGCGCCGACGAAGCCGTCAGCACCATCACCCGGCACTCCGGCTGGCTGCGCTTGATCGCATCTAGCGTGCCGAGGCCGTCCATGCCCGGCATGTGCAGGTCGAGCAGGACCATGTCCGGTTTCAGCCGCCGCGCCAGCTCGACGCCCTCGCTGCCATGGGAGACGCTGCCGACCACGCGAAACTCGCCGCTGGACTCGAACAGCTCTGCCAGCCCGCGACGCAGCATCGGGTGATCGTCGATCAGCAGCAGCTCGAGGGGCGCGCTCATGGTCGCCCCCAGCGCAGCCGCACACGCGTGCCGCCACCGTCTGCCGGACCGATGCACAGTTCAGCACCGATGGCCGCAGCGCGCTCACGCATGATGTGCAGGCCGAAGTGGCCACTCTCCGCAAGCTGCTCCGGCAGGCCCACGCCGTCGTCGCGCACCTCGACCTCGACACCGCCACCACGGGCATGCAGACGGATCCACACCTGCCGCGCGTGGGAATGGCGCACGACATTGGCCAGCGCTTCACGAACGATCTGCAGCACCTGCAATTCGCCTTCGGGCGGCAGGCTGCTGGCGGGCAGGCGGTTGTCGAGATCGAACACGCAACCACTGCGCCGCGAGAACTCCTCCACCGACGCCTCCAGGGCCTGACGCAGAGTCCGGCCATCCATGGTCAGCCGTGCGCTGCTGATCAGCTCGCGCACCTGCCGATGCAACACCTGCAGCGTCTCGCGCAGGTCGTCGAGCATCATCCCGGCGGCCTCGCGCTGCTGCGGGTCGTCCAGCACAGTCTGCAGGCGGCAACTGCGGATCTGCAGGTAGCCGAGTTGCTGCGCCACCGAATCGTGCAGCTCGCGCGCCAGCACCCCGCGCTCGGCGCGCAGTTCACGGCGACGCAGATGGCGATCCTCGGCAAAGGCATGCAGCACCTCGCCCAGCCGACCGACGACCTCGCGCAGTGCAACCCGCTGCGGTTCGCCCGGCTGGCGTGCGAAGTCCGCCAGAAGCAACGCGGGGCGCCCCTCTTCGACCTGCAAACCACCGAGCACCCGGAAACGCCCCGTATCCAGACAGGCGCGACACAGTTGCACGCCACCGGGCACCGGCAGCTCGGCAGCATGCCGCGGACAGGCCTGCTGAGCATCATGCTGCTGGCCAAGCCAGCGCCAGCCTGGCGCGTGTGCGTGCGGTAGCAGCAGAGTCAGCGCCTCGGCGCCAAGTGCATCGGCCAGGCGCGGCAACAACTCCAGCAAGGGCGCATCACTGCCGGCCTGTTGCAACAGGCGCAGAGGCAGCTCGAGCAGCAGTTGCTCAGATGACGGCGACTGGCGCGGGCGTCGACGAGGGCGCTCGAACGACAATGCGCGCAACAGCAATTGATACATCGGCCCTCCATCCGCAACCCGCCACCAGATGAGTAATCGGTGAGCAAATTCCATGCCCCGGCTGCGACCGCGAGAAACCACTGAAAAGAAACAATATTTACCAGCAGGAATTAAAAAAGGACCAATAATGCGCACCACAACAACGCCAGCCTGCCTGTTTGCGGGGCGCTCGCGGGGGTCCGACTACCCCCAAGGAGGTATCCCCTCCGGGCGAATGGCAACGCCATGATGAAGCCGTAAGGTGATTCTCACCGGGAACTTTAATTTCCCAATGATAATTTCACTGACGGAGTCCACCATGACCACTCGCATCGCCATCATCGGTGCCGGCCCCTGCGGCCTGGCTCAGCTACGCGCCTTCCAGTCCGCCGCAGCCAAGGGCGCGGAAATCCCCGAGCTGGTCTGCTACGAGAAGCAGAGCGACTGGGGCGGCATGTGGAACTACACCTGGCGTACCGGGCTGGACGAGCACGGCGAGCCGGTGCACGGCAGCATGTACCGCTACCTGTGGTCCAACGGACCCAAGGAATGCCTGGAGTTCGCCGACTACACCTTCGACGAACACTTCGGCCGGCCGATGGGCTCCTACCCGCCGCGTGAAGTGCTGTGGGACTACATCAAGGGCCGCGTCGACAAGGCTGGCGTGCGCAAGTACATCCAGTTCAACACCACCGTGCGCGGGGTGACCTACGACGCCGCACGCGGCACCTTCGACGTCACCGTGCACAGCTACGACCAGGACCTGACCAGCACCGAGACGTTCGATTACGTGATCGTCGCCAGCGGCCATTTCTCCACGCCCAACGTGCCCTACTTCGAGGGCTTCGAGCACTTCGCCGGGCGCGTGCTGCATGCCCATGACTTCCGCGACGCCCTCGAATTCAAGGGCAAGGACGTATTGATCGTCGGCAGCAGCTACTCCGCCGAGGACATCGGTTCGCAGTGCTACAAGTACGGTGCGCGGTCGATCACCAGCTGCTACCGCACCGGGCCGATGGGCTACAAGTGGCCGGAGAACTGGGAAGAGAAACCGCTGCTGACCCACGTCAAGGGCAGCACCGCGTACTTCGCCGATGGCAGCAGCAAGCACATCGACGCCATCGTCCTGTGCACCGGCTACAAGCATCACTTCCCGTTCCTCGCCGAAGAGCTGCGCCTGAAGACCGACAACCGGCTGTGGCCGCTGAACCTCTACAAGGGCGTGTGCTGGGAAGACAACCCCAAGCTGATGTACCTCGGCATGCAGGACCAGTGGTACAGCTTCAACATGTTCGACGCCCAGGCCTGGTACGCCCGTGACGTGATCCTCGGGCGCATCGCCCTGCCTGACCAGGCCGCCATGCACGCGGAAAACCAGGCCTGGCGCGACGAGGAAGGCACGCTGAAGAACGCCCAGGAAATGTTCGAGTACCAGGGCAAGTACATCCAGACCCTGATCGACAGCACAGACTACCCGAGCTTCGACATCGCCGCGGTGAACCAGACCTTCCTCGAGTGGAAGCACGACAAGTACGAAGACATCATGGGCTACCGCAACAAATGCCACCGCTCGCTGATGACCGGAACCATGGCGACCCCGCACCACACCAGTTGGCTCGAAGCGCTGGACGACTCGCTGACGGCCTACCTGGCCGACGAACCACAAACGTCCATCAAGGCGGTGGGCTGAACCTCACCCGTAGGAGCCAGCTTGCTGGCGATCCGAGGCTCAGCATGATCGCCAGCAAGCTGGCTCCTACGAAAAGCAATCACAGCACACCTGGGCCGCTACCCCAGCGCCCCGCACGACCTTGCCTTGCGGAGTAAGTCATGTTGCAACCCATCATCAGCCAGCCCCGAGAGCCGGCGCTGTTCGCCCGGGCGCCGGACCTGGAGCGCCACCGCGTTGCCCCTGGCGGCTTGACGGTGATCGCGCTGGAGGCCGGTGACCGGCTCGACGTGATCGATGTCGAGGGCGACCAGTCCGCCGAGCTGCTGGCCTTTACCGCAGAGGGTCGTGAGGCCCTGGCCGCACTCGGCCTGAGCGGCCAGTCCGGTGCCGACTTCAGCGCACGCCTGCTCGCCAATGGCAGCGCCGAATCGCTGCACATGCGCCTGGGCCTGAGCCAGCGCGGTATCGATTGCCGCCATCTGCCAGCGGCCGCATCACTCTGGCCATCCGCTACACCGGCCGGGTTTTCGCGCAGCCTCAGCGCCGAAGCCGGCGTACTGGTGCTGGTCGCCGCGCCCGGCGGGCATACCCCGGTGGATAGCCAGCTGCGTGCCAGTGAACTGCGCCTGCTGATCCACCGGGCCAACCCGCGCTCGCTGCTGACACCAACGCTGCCGGCACCACTGGGCGAGGTGATCGACGAGTTCACCATCCGCCCCGGCACCGCCCGCGACTATGCGGTGGGTGCCGGCCAGTACATCCAGGTGATCGACGTTGCCGGGCGGCAATGTTCCGACTTCGTCGCCTTCGACCGCCGCGGCCTGGACGCCGGTCGCGAGATCGACCTCGACCCCACCGTCACCCGCACCCTGAACGGCAACGCCTACCCGGGCCCCGGCCTGTTCAGCAAGTTCTTCGACCGCGACATGCAGCCGATGCTGGAAGTGGTACGCGACACCGTCGGCCGCCACGACACCTTCGCCCTCGCCTGCGCCGCGCGCTACTACGAGGCGCAGGGCTACTTCGGCCACGCCAACTGCAGCGACAACATCAGCCGCAGCCTGGACAAGCATGGCGTGCGCGCCCGTGCAGGCTGGCCGGCGATTAATTTCTTCTTCAACACCGGCATCGACGCGCACCAGCAACTGACCCTCGACGAGCCCTGGTCGCGCCCCGGCGACTACGTGCTGCTCAAGGCGATGAGCGACCTGATCTGCGCCAGCAGCTCCTGCCCGGACGACATCGACCCGGCCAACGGCTGGCAGCCCACCGACATCCACATCCGCGTGTATTCCGACAAGGAGCGCTTCAGTATCGCCATGGCCAATCGCAAGACTCCCGACGCCGACCCGGTGCTGACCCGCGAAAGCGGCTTCCATCCGGGCACCGCCGCCCTCACCCGCAACCACATCGACTACCGCGGCTGGTGGACGCCCACCCACTTCGACGGCTACGGCGCCATCGAGGAGTACCACGGCTGCCGCGAGCGCGTGGCGGTGATGGACCTCAGCGCCCTGCGCAAATTCGAGGTCATCGGCCCGGATGCCGAGGCCCTGCTCAACTACTGCCTGACCCGCGACGTGCGCAAGCTGGCGGTCGGCCAGGTGGTCTACAGCGCCATGTGCTACGAGCACGGCGGCATGATCGACGACGGCACCCTGCTGCGCCTGGGCCCGGACACCTTCCGCTGGATCTGCGGCGAGGATTTCGCCGGTGACTGGCTGCGTCAGCAGGCCGAGAAACTCGGCATGAAGGTGTGGATCAAGTCCGCCTCCGAGCAGATCCACAACATCGCCGTGCAGGGCCCGCTGAGCCGCGAACTGCTGGCACAGATGATCTGGACGCCGGGCACCCAGCCGACGCTCACCGAGCTGGGCTGGTTCCGTTTTCTGATCGGCCGCCTGGACGACTACAACGGCCCGCCGCTGATGGTCTCTCGCACCGGCTATACCGGCGAACTGGGCTACGAGGTCTGGTGCCACCCCGATGACGCGATGAAGGTCTGGACCCGCCTCTGGCAGCTCGGCGAGCCGCTCGGCCTGGTGCCGCTCGGCCTGCACGCCCTGGATACATTGCGCATCGAGGCCGGCTTGATCTTCGCCGGCTACGAATTCAGCGACCAGACCGACCCGTACGAGGCCGGCATCGGCTTCTGTGTGCCACTGAAGAGCAAGCAGGACGCCTTCATCGGTCGCGATGCCCTGCTGCGGCGCAACGCCAGCCCGCAGCACAAGCTGGTCGGCCTGGAACTGGACGGCAACGAGCCGGCGCACCACGGCGACTGCGTGCACGACGGCCGCGCCCAGGTCGGCGTGATCACCAGCGCCACGCGCTCGCCCGTGCTGGGCAAGAACATCGCCCTGTGCCGGCTCGATGTCGGCTACTGCGAGCCCGGCACACGCCTGGAAATCGGCAAGCTCGACGGCCAGCAGAAGCGCATCGGCGCCACTGTGACCAGCGGCACCGTGGCCTATGACCCGGACAAGAGCCGGGTCCGCTCCTGAGCCCGACGCAGGGTGCGCTGTGCGCACCGGCCAGCCACGTGCCAATGCCCTGCGGTGCGCGCGGCGCACCCTACGACAGCATTCCACCTGCACCCTACGGTCTGCCTTATCATTGCCGGCTTTGCATATGGAAGGAGAATTGCTAGGCAACGCTCACACCCTTGCCGAGGAGTAACGGCCGATGTGGTTCAGCAATGCGTCCCGAAACCTGGCCAATGAACTCAGTCACCTGCTCGACCAGCTGCTCGCCGATCAGCCGCTGGACGTGCAGGCTCAGCCGCACCTGCAGCGCCAGGGGCATCTGCTCGACAGCCTCGGGCGCCTGCAGCGGCACTGCGAAACCCTGCAGCACATCCGCCGCAGCGCCGAAAGCACACCGCCAGCGCCCTGCAGCGCCGCGGAATACGCGCAGCTGCAACAACGCCTGCAGCAGCAGGACGGCCAGTGCAGCGAGCTGCAGAGCGAGCTGCTCGACACCCAGCGCCAGCTCGCCGAGCTGCACGCCGAACGCCAGCAATGGCAGGCCGAGCGCCGCGTCTGGGAGCTGACCAAGCGCACCCTGACCGAAGGCTGCTGGGACATGAACGTGGTCGCTGGCGACCCCGACCACGCGCAGAACCTGATTCGCTGGTCCGAGCAATTCCGCGCGCTGATCGGCTACAGCGCCAAGGAGTTTCCCGACGGCTGGGACAGCTACTTCGCCGTGGTCAACCCGGACGACCTGAAGAACGTCATGCAGGTGTTCGGTGCCTCGATGGCGGACCGCAATGGTGATGGCTCCTACGCCGTGGAGTACCGCATGCGCCACAAGACCCGTGGCGAGGTGTGGTTTCGCGAACGCGGGCGTTGTCTGCACGACGAAAAAGGCGTGCTGCTGCACGTCACCGGTGCAGTGCGCGAGATCAGCGACGAGAAGGCCGCCGCCGAGCTGCACCAGCGCGAACAGGCCGGCATCCAGTCCACCTACGGGCAGATCGCCCAGGTCGCGGGCGTGATCAAGGGCATCGCCGAACAGACCAACCTGCTCGCCCTCAACGCCGCCATCGAAGCGGCACGGGCCGGCGAGCAGGGCCGCGGTTTCGCCGTGGTCGCCGACGAGGTGCGCAACCTGGCGCGGCGTACCCAGGAGTCGGTGTTGCAGATCCAGTCGATGCTGCAGCAGAACTGAACCGGGCGACCCAAATTCAAGCGCGGCGGTGTGGTTTGAACAGAAACGGGGCGTTTTTCGAGTTGCTGCCCCTTCGCGTGGAGCGCGGCGCCCATCGCGCCGTCGCCAGAGTGCGCAAAGCGGCCCCGCAAGACGCTCCGCGCCCCTGCGTGAACGGGCATCAACCCGGCACGCGCCCACGCAACGCGGGGAAAGGAGCAGAAAACCACGCACCAGACAGGAAAAATCACCGATCTGGCACAAGCTTTGCCTTTCCCCAAGGGAACTTTTTATAACTAGAAATAAAAGCCTTCGGCTACCTGGACGTCTCGATCTGCCACCAAAGCTATTCCAACGAACGCATCGAGGATTGAGTGATGGAAGAACAGAAAACACCGACTCTGGAAGAGCTGCAGGCTCTGATAGAGATGACCAACACCTTGAATATGGAAATATTCTACTGGTGGTGCATCGCTCTCATGATCATGATCCACGCCGGCTTCCTCTCCTACGAGATCGGCGCATCCCGCCTGAAGAACGCCCTCGCTGCCGGGGTCAAGAACATCCTGGCCTTCGGCTTCATCGTGCCAACCTTCTTCCTCTTCGGCTGGGCCATCTACAACGCCTTCCCTGACGGCCTCGTGCCGCGCATGGATGCCCTGATGGGCGCCATGCCGTGGAGCCAGTCCATGGGGCCGAACATCCAGGACAATGCCACCGGCATCTTCTGGGGCGCCTTCGCGCTGTTCGCCGCCACCACCGGCTCGATCCTTTCCGGCGCGATCATCGAACGCGCCCGGATGAGCGCCTTCATCGTCATGACCATCATCCTCGGGTCGTGCATCTGGCTGCTCGCTGCCTCTTGGGGCTGGCACCCGGAAGGCTGGCTCACCGTCAAATGGGGCTTCCATGACGTCGGCGCAGCGGGTTGCGTGCACATGATTGCCGGCTTCTTCGCCCTCGGCGTGCTGATCAACCTCGGCGCGCGCATCGGTCGCTTCAACCCGGATGGCAGCGCCAACGCCATCGTCGGCCACAGCATGCCAATGAGCGTGGTGGGCCTGATGATGATCATCGTCGGCTTCTTCGGTTTCCTCGGCGGCTGCATCATCTATAGCTCCGGCGCCCAGTGGATCAACATCTACGGCCAGCCGACCACCCTCTCCGCCTTCGCCTTCAACACCCTGATGGGCTTTGCCGGCGGCCTGATCGGCGCTTACCTGACCACCCGCGAACCCTACTGGATGATGTCCGGTGGCCTGGTCGGGATCATCTCCGTGGCACCCGGTCTGGACCTCTACCACCCCGGACTGGCCTACCTGATCGGCATGGGCGTTGCCGCCGCTGCGCCGCTGGTCAACAACCTGCTGCTCAAGCTCAAACTGGACGACGCGGTCGGCGCCTTCGCCGTACACGGCTTCGGTGGCTTCGCCGGCCTGGTGATCAGCGGGATCTTCCTCGCTGGCTACCCGAACATGAACGGCATGCCGGAGATCAGCTTCCTCGGTCAACTTGGCGGCGCACTGGTAATGGCGGCACTGGGTTTCATCCCTGGCTTCCTGATTTCCTACGCCCTGAAGAAAGCCGGCCTGCTGCGCGTTCCGGCACATGCCGAAGAACGCGGTCTGGACCTCACCGAAGTACCGGCCCAGGCCTATCCGGAATGGTCCGCCATGTACGGCGAAAAGCCTGTCGTCAGCAGCACCCCGGTGAACAGCCCGCTGATCGCCGAAAGCAAACCGGCCTGACGGCCATCCGGCGCGCCGTCCTTGCGGCGCGCCCCACCGAATAGGAGCAACGCCATGAGCATCAGCACCTACGAAGGCGCCAGTGCCGTTTTCACCTTCGCCGACAAACCCGCCGTACTCGGCCTGATCACCATCGTGGTGGTCGCCGTGACGATCTTCGCCCTGGTCGCCACCTTCACCCACGAGAAGCACAGCTACAGCCTGCCCGACGACCAGTTGGACAAGCTCAAGTAAGCATGGAGGCCGGCATCGCCAGATGCCGGCCTCCCCGCTTTCCGCCTGACGGCATGTTTCACCCCGCACTTCACTCGAAAGGCCGCAGTCGCCCGCACAAGGAATCCGACATGGCCTGGCGAGCATCCCGATTTCCCCTTCCCTGCAGCGATCTTGCGCGAACGCATAGCGGCTGCCACCTCGCCACTCCGAGCTGAACCGCATGGACAGCGCGCGCCCTATCCACCTGCTCGGCCTGGACTTCGGTTCCACCACCAGCAGCGCCCTGCTTGCCGAGGCGCGCATCGGCAGCCACAGCGTCAGCGGCCGCATGGGCATTGCCGAGCCACGTGTGCTGTATCGCTCGGAACCGGTGTTCACCCCGTTCGATGGCGATGGCCTGGATGAAACCCGCCTGCGCGAGCTGCTCGACGACTGGCTGCGCGACTGCGGCCTGGGCGACCAGCAGCCCTTCGCCGGCGCGGCGCTGGTCACGGGGCTCGCCGCACGCCAGCACAATGTTGCGGCGCTGACCCGGCTGATCGGCGAACGCATCGGCGACAGCCTGGTGGCCGCCGCCGACGACCCCGGCCTGGAGTCCTGGCTGGCGTTCATGGGCAACTGCGCCCTGCTCAGCCGCGCCCACCCGGACACGCAGATTCTCAACCTGGACATCGGCGGCGGCACCACCAACCCGGCCCTGGGCCTGAACGGCAACGTGCTGGCCTGCGGTTGCCACTTCATCGGCGCCCGCCACTGGCGCTTCGAACCCGGCAGCTACCGGCTACTGGGTCTGTCCGAACACGGCCGCGCGCTGCTCGAACACCTGGGCATCGACAGCAGTCTGGGCGAGCACCTCGGTGCCCGCGACATCCAGCGCCTGCTGGGCTGGCAGGTGAGCGCGCTGGAGGCCCTGGTCAGCGGCGATACGGCGTTCTTCGCCACGCCCATCGGCCACCTGCACCAGCAGGTGCCACTGCATCTGCCGGTTCTACAACAACCGCTGGCGCTGACCTTTTCCGGTGGCGTCGGCGAGCTGATCTACCGCCACCGCGAAGGCCTGCCCTGGCCTGCCACCACCACCTTTGGCGACCTGGGTATCGACTTGGCGCGTGCCATCCTTGCCTCGTCGATTCTGACCCAGGGCCCGCAACTGCTGCCGCAGACCCGTGGTCGCGCCACGGTCTACGGCCTGACCCTGCACAGCTGCGAAGTGTCCGGCAGCAGCCTGTACCTGCCCGCTGCCGAGGTGCTGCCGCTGCGCGACCTGCCAATCGTCGCGCACCTGCCGCTGGACTGCGACGACAGCGCCCTGCAGAACGCCCTCGACCTGGCCCGCCGGCGCCCGCAAGGCGCCTGCCTGCAGCTGCTCGGTGCTGATGCCGGCCTCGCCACTCTGCGCCACCTCGGTCAGCGTCTGGCCACGGCCCTGCGCGCCGGCCTGTTCGGCGCAGAGCAGCCGCTGGTGCTGCTGCTCGAAGCCAACGCCGGCAAGACCCTTGGCCACTACGCCAGCGACTGGGGGCGCCTGCCCTGTCGCCTACTGGTGATCGACGAAATCCCCGCGCGCCACGCCCAGTTCGTCCATATCGGCCGCCCGCATCAGCAGGTGGTGCCGGTGTCCTTCTTCGGCCTCGACTAGCCCTCACTCAGGAGACAGCCATGCGCCCGCTCGTCCCGCTAGACACGATCATCCTGCCCACGCCGCAGGCGGAACAGACCTACGACATCCTCATGCTGCAACGCGCGTTCCGCTTCCACGGCCTCAAACGCCTGCTCGGCGCCGCCGACATCAGCAAGGCCGGCGAGCGCGTGGCCGGCCTGGCCGCGGTCGATGAAGTGGAGCGCGAGGCGGCACGGGCGATTCTCTCCGGGTTGACCCTGCAGCACCTGTTCGACCACCCGCTGACCGACGCCCAGGGCCGCATCGACAGCGTCATGCGCATCAACTACCAGATCGACCACACAGTGTTCGCCGAGATCGCCGCACTGACCCTCGGCGAACTCAAGGACCGCCTGCTCGCCGCCAAGGGCCCGGAGATTCGCCGCATCGGCAGCGGCCTGACCGGGGTGATGGCCGCTGCGGTAGCCAAGCTGCTCGACGTGCACGAGCTGATCCTCCTGGCCAAGCGCCTCAAGCACGGCGCCGCGGCGCGGGCACGGACCCTGGTCGGCCTGCCCGGCACGCTGTCCTCGCGGCTGCAGCCCAACCACCCCACCGACAACCTGGCGGGCATGAGCCTGCTGGTCTACGCCGGCCTGTCGATGGGCTCCGGCGATGCGCTGATTGGCCTCAACCCGGCCATCGATACCGTGGACAACATCAGCGCCACCCTGCACCACCTCGACACGCTGCGCCGCGAGACCGGCGCACCGACCCAGATCTGCGTGCTCTCGCACATCAAGACCCAGCTGGCCTGCCTGGAGCGCGGCGCGCCGGTGGAGATCATGTTCCAGAGTCTGGCCGGCACCGAGCGCACACTGACCGACGAGTTCGACGTCACCGTCGAGCTGCTCGACCATGCCTACTCGGTGATGGCCGAGCACGGCCCGCTGGCGGCCAGCGCCGAGAACGTCATGTACTTCGAGACCGGCCAGGGCAGCGAGCTGACCTACAACAAGCACGAAGGCATCGACATGGCCACCTGCGAGGCGCTGTGCTACGGCCTGGCGCGACGCTACTCGCCGTTCATGGTCAACAACGTCACCGGCTTCATCGGCCCGGAGACCCACCTCGACAACTTCGAGATGACCTATTCGTGCCTGCAGGATCATTTCATGGGCAAGCTGCTCGGCCTGCCCATGGGCATGGCGCCGTGCTTCACCCTGCATTCGCAGGTCACCGCCGAAGGCCAGCAGATGGCCACCGAACTGCTCGCCGCCGCCGGTGCCAATTTCTTCATGGACGTGTACCTGGGCAACGACCGCATGCTCGCCTACTTCGATACCAGCGGCCACGACGACCAGACCCTGCGCGAGGTGCACGAGCTGAAACCGGCGCCGGAGTACCTGGCCTGGGCCCTGCAGCGCGGCATCTTCAGCCTGGACGAACACGAGCAGCTGCAGCGCGGGCCGAACTGGGGCAATCCGCGGCAGTTCTGCCATTCCGACCTCGACTATCAGCGCCTGCTGGAATCGGTGCCGGCCGCCTACGGCTTCGACAATGCCGGGCCGCGCCCAAGCAACCGGGTGGCGCGCACCCTGCGCGGCAACCAGGCGGTGGCGCGCCAGGCGATCTACGCCGACCTGCGCCCCGAGGAACTCGGTTTCGCCACCAACGGCCTGCCCGCACCGCGCCTGCTGGCCACCCGCGCCAGCAGCCGCGAGCAACACCTGGGCAACCCCGAGCTCGGTGCCCAGCTCGCCGACCACGCACTGGCCCGCCTGCAGGCCGAACACAACGATGTGCAGGTAGTGATTTCCGATGGCCTCAGTGCCGAGGCGGTGCACCACAACATGGCCGAGCTGCTGCCGGTGCTGTTCGACGGTCTGGCCAGCCAGGCGCTGCGCGTCGGCCGCACCGTGCTCGCGCCCTACGGCCGGGTCAAACTGGCCGAAGCGGTCGGCGAGACACTGCAGGCGCGCCTGGTGATCATGCTGATCGGCGAGCGCCCCGGCGGCGACGCCCTGGCCTCGCGCAGCCTGTCCGCCTACCTGGCCCTGCGCCTCGATGCGCGCGACCAGGCCGACGCCGCGCGCTTCAACGGCAACCCGCGCATCGCCTGGGAATACACGGTGATTTCCAACATCTACCGCGCCGGCCTGCCACCGCTGGAAGCCGGCAGCGTAATCGCCGAAAAAGCCCTGCAGATCCTCCGTTACGGCGCCGCCGGCAACCGCCTGGAACACCTGCTGAAACAGCACGCCGCCTGAGCGGCTAAGGAAACACCATGCTCGACCGTCCTCACCTGTACATCGATGGCCAGTGGCTCGCACCGCAACAGGCCGGCCACTTCGAGGTCTTCGACCCCAGCGACGCCAGCCTGCTAGCCAGGGTCGCCGCCGCCAGCGCGGCGGATGTCGACCTGGCCGTGAGCGCCGCGCGCCGCGCCTTCGACCACGGGCCCTGGCCACGCCTGTCTGGCGCCAAACGCGGGGCGATCCTGCGTCGTATCGCCGACGGCATTCGCGCCAACCTGGAAGACCTGGCCGTGCTCGAAGTACGCGACAACGGCAAGCCGCTGCCCGAAGCGCAGTGGGACATCGCCGACGCCGCCGGCTGTTTCGACTTCTACGCCGACCTGGCCGAGCGCCTGGATGGCGAGGAGCGCCCGATAGCCCTGGCCGACGCCCGCTTTCGCGCCAGCGTGGTCCGTGAACCGGTGGGTGTGGCAGCCGCGGTCATCCCCTGGAACTACCCGCTGCTGATGGCCAGTTGGAAGGTCGCCCCGGCCCTGGCCGCCGGCTGCTGCATGGTACTCAAGCCGTCGGAGCTGACCCCGCTGACTGCCCTGGAACTGGCGCGTATCACCGAAGCGGCCGGGCTGCCGGCCGGGGTACTCAACGTGCTGCCCGGCCTCGGTGGCGAAGCCGGCGCGGCGCTGGTCGAACACCCCGGCGTGGACAAGGTGGCCTTCACCGGCAGCGTTCCCACCGGCAGCCGGATCATGCAGGCCGCCGCCCGCGACGTGAAGAACATCAGCCTGGAGCTGGGCGGCAAGTCGCCCTTCATCGTCTTCGCCGATAGCGATATCGAGGCGGCGGTGGAGTGGATCCTGTTCGGCATCTTCTGGAACCAGGGCCAGGTCTGCTCGGCCACCTCACGGGTGCTGGTCGAGCGCGCGTTGTACCCGGCGCTGCTGGAGCGGCTGGTCGCGGAAACCCACAAGATCCGCATCGGCAACGGCCTGGAACCTGGCGTGCTGCTCGGACCGCTGGTCAGCGCCGGCCAGCACGCCAAGGTCAGCGCCGCCATCGCCCAGGGCATCGCTGACGGCGCCCGCCTGCTCTGCGGTGGCCAGCGGCCGGCTGACCTGCCCGAAGGCTGGTTTCTGCAACCCACGGTGTTCGCCGATGTGCCGCTGGACAGCGACCTGTGGCGCGAGGAAATCTTCGGCCCGGTGGTGTGCGTCAATCCGTTCGACGACGAAGCCGAGGCCCTGCGCCTGGCCAACGACAGCGCGTTCGGCCTGGCCGCCGCGGTGATGTCTGCCGACCTCGAACGCTGCGAGCGCGTCGCGCGAAAACTGCAGGCAGGCATCGTCTGGATCAACTGCTCGCAACCGACCTTCAGCGAACTGCCCTGGGGCGGCGTGAAGCGCAGCGGTATTGGCCGCGAACTCGGCGAATGGGGGTTGGACAATTACCTGGAGACTAAGCAGATCACCCGCTACGAAAGTGCCGAGCCTTGGGGCTGGTACATCAAGTAGCGACGGCTCGCGCGCTTGTGCTTGCACCGGCAAAACGGTGGATGGGTGGCGCGTCGTCCACCCTACACCTGCACGTCTTATCCGCGGGTAACCGTGGGTGGCGAGATCATTTCGCCAACAGGTAAGTCAGCACATCGCTCATCAGCCCCTGCGCCACCCGGTAGCGTTCGGCCGGCACCGCGGCCAGCTCGGCAGCGCTCTGCACCCAGCGCCCCGGTTGCAGGTCGGCGCCGAATTCGGCGAGCAGATCGCTGACGATCGCGGGGGTCATCTCCGGGTGGCACTGCAGACCGATCACCCGCCGGCCGATCTGGAACGCCTGGTTGCGGCACGCCTCGCTGGAGGCCAGCAGGGTCGCGTCCGCCGGCAGGGCGAAAGTCTCGCCATGCCAGTGCAACAGCTCGATACGCGGTGGAAAGGTGAAGCACTCCTCTCCCACCCTGTCCGCTCGCCACACCGGGAACCAGCCGACTTCCACCTCGGCATTGGGCTGCACCTGCGCGCCCAGCGCACTGGCGATCAGCTGCGCGCCGAGGCACACGCCTAGCACCGCCACCTCGTTGGCGATGGCCTCACGCAGGAAGGCCTTTTCCGTCACCAGCCAGGGCAGCGCCGACTCGTCGTTGACGCTCATCGGCCCGCCCATGGCGATGATCAGGTCGATGCCGACAAGCTCGGGGAGCTGCGCATCGGCTTCGTAGAAACGGCTGTAGGACAGCTGCGCGCCCCGCTGGCGGAACCACTCGGCCATGCTGCCGATGTCTTCGAACGGAACGTGCTGCAGAACGTGTATACGCATTGATTTACCTCAGGCAGCGCTCGGCGCCGGTTCGACCAGTTTGAGACCGACAATGCCGGCCACGATCATGACCAGGCACAAGCTGCGCAACAGACCCAGACTCTCACCCAGTACCAGTACGCCATAGAGCACGATGCCGAGCGTGCCGATACCGACCCACACGGCGTACGCCAGCCCCATTGGCAACACCCGTACCGAGAGGCTCAGCAGGTAGATGCTGAGGAGCAGGAAGAAGCTGCAATACAGGCTCGGCCACAGCCGGGTAAAGCCTTCGGTGCGCGGGATGATCGTCGCGTACAGCACCTCGCAAAGGCCCGCCAGCAGCAGGTAGCCCCATCCATTCAGCCAGGTCATGGTGTCGCTCCTTTCATGGCGTGACTGCGGCAAGTCGGGCCACATCCCTGTCGCCCTGTTCCCTTGCCCCAGGAACTCGTTGGTATTGCGTTGAAGTGATTGCTAGCGGGTCACCCCTTGGCCGTACGCTTCTTCTTCTCCGGATCATCGAACGGCAGGGTGTGGGCGATGGCGTTCACCGCCAGGCTGCCCTTCACTTCCAGCTTCACGCCCTGCTCGGCATAGGGCACATCGAGACGGGCGATAGCCATGGATTTACCAGTCAGGCGCGAGTACACCGCACAGGTGATCACCCCAACCTGCTTGCCATCCGCCCACAGGGTGTCGCCGCCTTCGGCAGCCTGGCTGCCCTCGAGCAGCACGCCGAATATCTTGAAGCGCTCCTTGCCCTTGAGCCGACGGTGCTCGGTGGCGCCACGGAAGTCGCTCTTGGTCGGCGACACGGTGAAGTCCAGGCCCAGTTCCCAGAGGGTGTCGCCGGCCGGCTGGTCGGCGAAGGGGTATATTTCCGAATTGTCGTAGGGGAAGAACAGCAGGTAGCTCTCCACCCGCAGCCAGTCCAGCGCGGTGAAGGCACAGGGGATGATGCCCATGGCCTTGCCCTTCTCCAGGATGGTGTCCCAGATGAACGGCGCGTCGGCCGCCTTGCAGAAGATCTCGTAGCCACGTTCGCCGGTGTAGCCGGTGCGCGAGAGCATCACCGGGCGGTCGAACAGTTTGGTCTGCATGTGGTGGAAGTACGGCAGGTCGCGAATCCCCGGCACATGTTCGGCGAGGAAATCCACCGCCAGCGGTCCCTGCAGCGACAGGTCGTGCATGTCGTCATCGAACAGCACCGCCACCTGGCGGCCCTGGGCCGAGCGCACCAGCGACTCGTAGCCGGTGCCGGAGCCGTGCACCACCATGAAGGCGTTGGGCCCGGTCCGGTAGATCACGCAGTCGTCGATGAACTTGCCGCCCTCGTTGAGGATGGTGGCGTACACGCTCTTGCCCGGGTAGACCTTAGACATGTCGCGGCTGGTGGCGTAGTCCAGCAGGCTTTCGGCGTGCGGGCCGACGTAGTGGACCTTTTTCAGCCCGGACACGTCCATCAGCCCGGCACGGGTGCGGATCGCCTCGTGCTCGTCGGCCAGGTCGCTGGCGTAGGTCCATGCGGTGCCCATGCCGCTCCAGTCTTCGAGCTTGGAACCCAATGCGCGATGACGATCGGCAAGGGCGGAAATGCGCCAGGAATTGGCCATGGTGATTCTCCTGTCTCGTTTTTCTATAAAGCCGTTCTATGAAGCCTGCACACAGGCGATGGAAAGCGGGTTCAGGCGGCGCACGCCTGGGGGTCGAACTGGCGCAGCCAGTCCACGGCGGTCTGCCGGTAACGGGTCAGGCCCTTGTAGTCGGCGATGGCGTCCGGCAGGTCGCGCAGCACGCGGTGCAGGCGACAGGCCCAGGCCGGATTGGTGGCCAGCTCTTCCAGGCTGATCAGGTAGGTGCGGATGCCGAACAGCAGCGCGTTGCTGCGCGGCAGGCGTGGCATGAACTGCAGCTCGACCCGCAGGTGCACCAGCTTGGCGACGTTTTCCGGGGTGATCGTGCCGCGCTCATGGCCCCACTCATGGAAGGTCTCGGACGAGGTGTCCAGGCGCGGGTTGATGGTCATGGTCCAGTTCAGGCGGCGCACCGGATGGCCGACCTGGATGTTCAGCAGGTACTTCAGCGCCCGCTCGAACACGCCGAGCTGATGGGCCACGCCCGGCACGGGCGAGTGCCACTGCTGGAAGCTCATGCCGGCGTCGAACTTGATCGACCAGTCCGCCGGGCAGGTGACCATGCCGGCATCCATGAACAGGTCGCCATCGCGCTGATCGAGCACGGCGAAATCGCCCTGGGCCTGGCGGGTGATGTATTCCAGCGGCTCGCACGGCAGCGTCGTGGCGTCACCGAAGGTGAAGCGCTGCTCGATGCCCAGCGGCCGGTTGGTCCACAGCCACTGGTCACCGTCGCGCTGCAGGGCGAAGTGCTCCGGGTAGTCGCTGGACAGGTGCTCCATGAGCATCTCCAGGGTGTCCCAGGAGGCCTGCGCCATGTGCGGCATGACCAGGCAGCGCTCCGGGTCCTTCTCCAGCACGCGGGCACGTTCGGCCATCTCGGAGAGGTAGTGCTCGTCGATGTCGAACCAGTGCTGGTAGATCGAGCCCGGCTCGCGCGGCGTGGCCGGCTCGATGTTCACCGAGTACATGTAGTTGTCCTCGGGGAACGGGAAGGGAAAACGCGCAATGGCCTGCGGGCTGTTGCTGAAGGTGAAGTCGTCCCGATAGGTTTCCAGGGGTTTCATCACTACGGACATAAAACGCTCCAGTCTGGCGAGGTACGTAGGGTGCGCCGTGCGCACCGCTCCCAATCGTGGTGGTGCGCCAGGCGCACCCTAGAGGTCGAGCAACAGTGGGCTGGCGCAGCCACCACGGGACACGCAGGGCATCAGCGAATCGCTGCGCTGTGTCTCGTCGAGGTAGTGGTCGCGGTGTTCCACCTCGCCGCCCACGTAGCGCGTGGCGCATTGCCCGCAGACGCCGCCGCGGCACAGGTTGGGGATTTCCACCCCGGCGGCCTCCAGCGCCTCCAGCAGGCTGTGATCGGCCGGCACCTCGATGCGCCGGCCACTGCCAACCAGTTCGACGGCGAACGGCAGGCCCGGCTCGGGCGCGGCGAAGGCTTCCCAGTGCACTCGGCTATCGGCCCAGCCAAGCGCCTGGGCCTGCTCACGCAGGGCATCGAGCAGGCGCTGCGGCCCGCAGGCATAGAGGTGCGCGCCCAGCGGTTGCGCGGCCAACAGCGCGGCGCAATCCAGGCGCTCGCCGGCGCTGGAATCGTAGGTATGCAGGCGCTCGCCCAGGCGCGCGGCGAGGTCGTCGGCGTAGGCATCGGTGAGGCGGCCGCGGAAGGCATAGTGCAGCTCGAAAGAGGCGCCGCGGGCCTGCAGCTCGGCGATGTAGGCCATGAACGGGGTGATACCGATGCCACCTGCCACCAGCACGTGATGGCGGGCCTGGGAGTTCAGCGGAAACAGGTTGTGCGGCACCGACAGCTGCAGGCGATCACCGACCGCGACCTGCTCGTGCAGGTAGCGCGAGCCACCGCGCGAGTCGTCCTGCAGGCGCACGGCGATGCGATAACGGCGCGGATCGGCCGGGTCGCCGAGCAGCGAGTAGGCGTTACGCAGGGTGCGGCCTTCCAGCGGCATCGCCACCTGCACGTGGCTTCCGGAAGAGAACGCCGGCAGGCTGCCCTCCTCGGCCTCGAAGGTGAATTCCCGCACCACCGGGGTCAGCTGGCGCACGGCCGTGACCTTGACGTTCATCAGCGCGCTCACGGCCGGGCCTCCACACTGCGACCATCCGCGTACGGCTGGTCGGGATCAATGCACACACCCATGTAGGCGCCCAGACGGCGGGAGAAATGTTCGCGCACCAGCAGCCGCACGCCGCAGTGGCTGCAGCAGGTTTCGCCCACTTCGCCGATGTCCTGAAAGGTCGAGCAGTGCACGCAGAACAGGCGCTTGCGCTCGCCGCGCTTGAACAGTTCGATCTCGTCGCCGAGCAGGCCGGCGTGCCGGGCCAGGCGGTAGACATGCCAGAGGAAGGTCTCGTCGCCGACCACATACAGGCGCGTGCCGACCTGGGCGTCTTCCAGCAGCAGCTGCAGGCGCAGGTAAAGCCCGAGCGGATCGGCGAAGCACTCCTGCTCGATCGCTGTCGGCAGCTCGCCACTGAGGCAGAGCAGCAGGGTTGGCGTCGCGGGTTCCAGCAGCGTGGCGGCGTGGGCGGCGTCCTGCGCCACCACCACCCGATGACGCGCCGGATGCGTCGAAGCCTGGCTGGCATACCTGGGTTTGCTGAACATTACATCGCCGGTGGATGCAGTCATCTGAAGCCCTCCCTGACGCGCCGGAAAGCGCCTGTGAGTGGTTGTGCAAAGTGACGCCTAAAAATTCCCACAGGGAACTTTTTGTTCTTTTTAAGAAAGCACGGAACATGCCACTTTCGGCCGCCGCCGGGATTTCCGCGTGCTGGTTGGGCGTGGCGTAAACCGCGGGCTGGCGGGGTGTTTTGCGGCTGCACTACGGGTGGTCAAATCGGTGCTGCGCGCGCCGATTCGGCGCAAGGCGGGTCAATCGTGAAGAGGCCTGTTGGCCGGTGAATGGCTAGGCCGAACGGGTTGCGATTAGCGTTATGGAGGCGCCGGGCACGGCCACACTGGTGCTGCCGTCGTAGGGTGCGCCGTGCGCACCAGGTGCCCCCCATCGGTACGCGGCGCACCGGTTCACGACTCATTGGTGCGCGGTCCATCGGTGCGCGCGGCGCACCCTACGCAAGCACCGCGCAATAACGGGTTTCGCAGACACGGATCGCCATGAAAAACGCCGGCACGGGGCCGGCGTCGTTCATCTGCGGTGTTCGGCCTAGACGGCGTCACCGCCCTCCTCGCCGGTACGGATACGCACCACCGTGGCGAGGTCATGGACGAAGATCTTGCCGTCGCCGATCTTGCCGGTACGCGCCGCCTTGAGGATGGCGTCCACGGCCGCCTGGCAGCGCTCGTCGGTGACAGCCGCTTCGAGCCTCACCTTGGGCACCAGGTCGACCACGTATTCGGCGCCGCGGTAGATCTCCGAGTGGCCCTTCTGCCGGCCGTAGCCCTTGACCTCGGTAACGGTCAGGCCGGTGACGCCAACCTCGGCCAGCGCCTCCCGCACATCGACCAGGCGAAAGGGTTTGATGACTGCGCTGATCAGTTTCATGGCAGTCCCCCTCAGTTCGAGTACTTGTAGCCGACTTCGCCATGGGCGGAGAGATCCAGGCCATCGACCTCGACCTCTTCTTCCACGCGCAGCCCGCCACACAGCAGGGAAGCGATCTTGTAGGCGATCCAGCTGCTCACCGCCGAGAAGACGATGCTGAACAGCAGCGCACCGCCGTTGACCAGCAACTGCTCGCCCAGGCCACGGCCTTCGACGAAGCCTTGGCCACCGAGGCTGGTCAAGGCGAATACCGGGGTCAGCAGGCCGCCGAGAATGCCGGCGACACCGTGCACGCCGAACACGTCAAAGGCGTCATCCAGGCCGAGCATCGGCTTGAGTTTTTCCACCGCCCAGACGCACACCGGCGCAGCGATGAAGCCGAGCAGGATGGCGCCCATCGGGCCGACGAAGCCGCAGGCCGGGGTGATGATCACCAGGCCGGAAATGGCCCCGGAAATCGCGCCGAACAGGCTCGGCTTGCCACGGTGCAGCCATTCCACCAGCAGCCAGGCCAGGGCACCGGCGCAACTGGCGAGCATGGTGTTGACGATCACCAGCATGGCGAAACCGCTGGCGGCCAGGGCGCAGCCGCCGCAGAAACCCAGCCAGCCTACCCAGAGCAGCGAGCCGCCGGTAAAGGTCATGGTCATGTTGTGCGGCGCCAGTGCCGAAGTGCCGTAGCCGCGACGCTTGCCGATCAGCCAAGCACCGACCAGGGCGGCGATGCCGACGTTGAGGTGCACCACGTTGCCGCCAGCGAAGTCCTGCACGCCGAGGTCGAAGACCCAGCCGCCGCCCCAGGCCATGTGCGCCATGGGGATGTAGTTGATGGTCAGCCACACCGCCATGAACACCAGCACCGCGGCAAACTTCATGCGCTCGGCGAAGGCGCCGACGATGATCGCCGGGGTGATCGCGGCGAACAGCAGCATGAACAGGAAGTACAGGTACTCGGGGATGGTACCGACCACCGAATCGGGGCTGACGCCACCGAGAAACAGCTTCTCGGTGCCACCGATGATCGCCTGCAGCGAGCCACCGTCAGCGAAGGTCAGGCTGTAGCCGTAGACCGCGAACAGCACCGACATCAGTGCCGTGGTGACAAAGACCTGGGTCAGTACCGACAGCACGTTCTTGCTGCGCGCCATGCCGCCGTAGAACAGCGCCAGGCCGGGCAGTGTCATCAGCAGTACTACCAGCGCGCACACCACCACGAAGGCGGTGTCGCCGCTGTTGATGGTCGGCACCACGGCCTCTTCCGCCTGGGCCGCGACACTGCCCAACAGAACAGAAGCCCCCAACAGGCTGCGCCCAACAGGTAAAAATCGGTTCATTGCCTACTACCCCCAATACGTTCGATTACCGACGGGATTGATCCAGCCTCGCTGTCGGATGCGAGGACGGACGTTTGCGAAAGCGTGTGTGGCGAGAGTGCCGAGCCGGCCTGGAATTCACCGGCAAAACACCACGTTTAAATTCCTTAAAGGAAATTTAATTTCCTATTTCTCATAGCAAAGCGCTTGCCAGAATTGCTGTGATGCCGGCGATTCATTGCAGGTTATTGATTGGTATAGGCTTTATTTGAAGGGACTGAATTCGAGCGGACTGAAGGAAAACGGCAGCAGGCAGCCATGCGTTTTCCTGGTGCGATTTTTATATTCCACACTGGTAAAACGCGAATGACTGGAAGCGGGAATGGAGCAGCGTTGTTGGAGGCAGTGCGGCCCGACCATCGCAGTCAGAACCTGCAACTGCGCGTGCTCTACTGTTGATCGTGTTGATCGTTCCCACGCTCCGCGTGGGAACGCCGTTACAGACGCTCTGCGTCTGCGGGACGCGGAGCGTCCCGGGTCAGGTACCCACGCTGGAGCGTGGGCACCATCGGACTTTTGTACGGACACTGATCGTTCCCACGCTCCGCGTGGGAATGCAGCTGCAGACGTTCTGCGTCTGCGGGGCGGAGCGTCCCGGGCCAGGTACCCACGCTGGAGCGTGGGCACCATCGGACTTTTGTATGGACACTGATCGTTCCCACGCTCCGCGTGGGAGTGCCGCTACAGACGCTCTGCGTCTGCGGGACGCGAAGCGTCCCCGGATCGGGTTACCACGCGGAGCGTGGGAACCATCAGGGCGCTCTTGCAAAAAGGGCCGCAACACTCAAGCGTTGCGGCCCTTTTCATTTCGCGGTTGGGCTCAGAACTTCTGCCCCGGCACCCAGTTGGTGCCGGCCAGCGGTACGCGGGCCATGGCGGCGGCTTCCACGGTCAGCGCTACCAAGTCCTCGGGGTCGAGGTTATGCAGGTGCGACTTGCCGCAAGCGCGGGCCATGGTCTGCGCTTCCAGCACCAGCACGCGCAGGTAGTTGGCCAGGCGACGCCCCGCCGCGACCGGGTCGAGGCGCTTGGCCAGTTCCGGGTCCTGGGTGGTGATCCCGGCCGGGTCGCGGCCGTTCTGCCAGTCGTCGTAGAAGCCGGCCGCCGAGTCGATCTGCTTCAGCTCCTCGTCCAGCCGCGGGTGGTTGTCGCCGAGGGCGATCAGCGCCGCGGTGCCGATGGCTACCGCGTCGGCGCCCATGGCCATGGCCTTGGCCACGTCGGCACCGGTGCGGATACCGCCGGAGACGATCAGCTGCACCTTGCGGTGCATGTCCATCTCCTGCAGCGCCTGCACGGCCTGCGGAATGGCCGAGAGGATCGGGATGCCGACGTGTTCGATGAACACTTCCTGGGTCGCCGCGGTGCCGCCCTGCATGCCGTCGAGGACGATCACGTCGGCGCCCGCCTTCACCGCCAGCTTGACGTCGTAGTACGGGCGGCTGGCGCCGATCTTCACGTAGATGGGTTTTTCCCAGTCGGTGATCTCGCGGATCTCGGCGATCTTGATCGCCAGGTCATCCGGGCCGGTCCAGTCCGGGTGGCGGCAAGCACTGCGCTGGTCGACGCCGACCGGCAGGGTGCGCATGCCGGCCACGCGTTCGGTGACCTTCATGCCCAGCAGCATGCCGCCACCGCCGGGCTTGGCGCCCTGGCCGAGGACGATCTCGATGGCGTCGGCCTTGCGCAGGTCGTCCGGGTTCATGCCGTAGCGCGACGGCAGGTACTGATAGACCAGGTGCTGCGACTGGCCGCGCTCTTCCGGGGTCATGCCGCCGTCACCGGTGGTGGTGCTGGTGCCGGCGATGGTCGCGCCACGGCCGAGGGCTTCCTTGGCGTTGGCCGACAGCGCACCGAAGCTCATGCCGGCGATGGTCACCGGAATCTTCAGGTGGATCGGCTTCTTGGCGAAGCGGTTGCCGAGCACCACGTCGGTGCCGCACTTCTCGCGGTAGCCTTCCAGCGGGTAGCGCGACATGCTCGCACCGAGCAGCAGCAGGTCGTCGAAGTGCGGCAGCTTGCGCTTGGTGCCGCCGCCGCGAATGTCATAGATGCCGGTCTCGGCGGCACGCTGGATTTCCTGGATGGACAGGCGGTCGAACGTGGCGGACTCGCGCAACACCGGGGGGATTTTCTCGCTCATTTCAAATTCCTCGTCTGGCAGTGGTGCGCACGGCGCACCCTACAGGGCCTCGGTGCGCCAGGCGCACCGAGCGGTGCTAAATCAGTACGCCGACGCGTTGTCGACCTTGAAGTTGTAGAGCTGGCGGGCCGAGCCGTAGCGCTTGAAGCTGGCCGGGTCCTCGTCGAAGCCGGCGCGGTTGAGCAGGCCCTTGAGTTCTTCCAGGTGCTCGGCGCGCATCTCTTTTTCGATGCAGTCCGAACCCAGCGACTTGACCGTGCCCTTGATGTAGATGCGCGTCTCGTAGAGCGAATCGCCCAGTGCATCGCCAGCGTCGCCGCACACCACCAGGCGTCCGGCCTGACCCATGAAGCAGCTCATGTGGCCGATGTTGCCGCCGACCACGATGTCGATGCCCTTCATCGAGATGCCGCAGCGCGCGCCGGCGTCGCCCTCGATCACCAGCAGGCCGCCATGCGCGGTGGCACCGGCCGACTGCGAGGCGCTGCCCTTGACCCGGACCATGCCGGACATCATGTTCTCGGCCACGCCGACACCCACGTTGCCGTGCACGGTGACGCTGGCGCGCTGGTTCATCCCGGCGCAGTAGTAACCGGCGTGGCCCTCGATATCGACGGTCAACGCCTCGTTCAGGCCGACGGCCAGGTTGTGCTTGCCGCCACTGTTGGTCACCTGCCATTCGCGCTCGAACAGATTGCCGGCCTGGTCATGCAGGGCTTGGTTGAGGTCGCGTACCGAGACGCTGGAAAGGTCGATGGTTTTCATTCTGCTGTCTCCAATAAGTATCCAATCGAGGCCAGGCCGTAGCGAGCGCGCCGAGTGCTAGGAAGGACCGCAGCGATTCGCGAGACAGTACGAGTAGTACGGCGAGCGAAACGCGAGGACCTGACGCCGCAATCGGTGCGCGCAGCAGGCATGGGTCGATTCACGCTCTTTCCCAGATGTACATGGTCGCCGGCTCCGGCTCCCAGACCTTGGCCTTGTCGATGCCCGGCAGGGTCGACAGCGCCTGGTACTCGGAGGCCATGGCCACGTAGTCGTCGGTCTCGGCGAGGATCGCCGGCTTGCAGGCGATCGGGTCGCGGATCACCGCGAAGCCGTCGCGGGTGCCGATGGCGAAGGTGAAGAAGCCGTCGAGGTCTTCCAGCGAATGGTCGAGGGCCTCCTTCAGCGAATCACCTTCGCGCAGGCGCCAGGTCAAGTAGCCAGCGGCCACTTCAGTGTCGTTGTCGGTCTCGAACTCGATGCCGTGGCGACGCAGTTCCTGGCGCAGGCGGAAGTGGTTGGACAGCGAGCCGTTGTGCACCAGGCACAGGTCCTGGCCGGTGGAGAACGGGTGGCTGCCCTCCATGGTTACCGCGCTCTCGGTGGCCATGCGGGTGTGGCCGATGATGTGGCTGCCCTTCATCTTGGCCAGGGAAAACCGCTCGGAGATTTCCGCCGGCAAGCCCATGCCCTTGAGAATCTCGATGCTCTGGCCGACGCTCATCACCCGCACCTGCGGGGCCAGCTCGGCCAGGGCGGCGCGTACATCGGCCTCGGCAGCGGTGGTCTTGAGCACGGCAGCGCTGGCGTTCTGGAACCAGTCCAGCGAGCAGCCCAGGCGGCCTTCCAGCTCGCCCATCAGCGCCTGGTAGTCGACATCGGCACCGGTGCTCTGCAGGGTCAGCTTGATCCAGCCATCCTTCACTTCATCGCCGTAGATGGCGAAGCCAGCGCTGTCCGGGCCACGGTCAGTCATGGCCAGCAGCATGGGTTCGAACAGCGCGCCGAGCTGGGACTCCAGCGCCGGGTTCTTCAAGTACAGGCCTACGATTCCACACATAAAGGGTTCCTCATCGCCTCCCGCAGGAGGCTCTGTCAGTGATGGGTGCACATGCCCGCCGCAGCGGGCGCGCGGCTAGAAGAATTCGGTGTAGCGCTCGATTTCCCAGTCGGAGACATGGCGGCTGTATTCCACCCACTCCATGCGCTTGAGCTTGATGAACTCGTCGACGATTTCCGGGCCGAGCACTTCGCGGAACAGCGGGTCGGCTTCCAGCGCGTCGCAGGCTTCCTTGAGCGACTGCGGCAGGGTGTCGATGCCGCGCGCGGCGATCTCCTCCAGGCTCAGCTTGTAGAGGTTCTCGTTGCACGCGGTGCCCGGGTCGAGCTGACGGTCGATGCCGTCGAGGCCGGCGGCAATGATCGCGGCGCTGACCAGGTACGGGTTGCAGCCAGCGTCCGGCAGACGGAACTCGATGCGCCCGTAGGGGATACGCAGCATCGCCGAGCGGTTGTTGTCGCCGTAGGCGATGAACGCCGGCGCCCAGGTCGCCCCCGACAGCGAACGGCCAACGACCAGACGCTTGTAGGAGTTCACCGTCGGCGCGGCGAACGCGCACAGCGCCGGGCCGTGGGCCAGCAGGCCGGCGAGGAAGTGATAGGCCAGCTTCGACAGGCCCATGCCGCTCGGGTCGCTGGCGTCATGGAACAGGTTCTTGTTGGTGGCGCTGGCGATCGACAGGTGAAAGTGCATGCCGTTGCCGGCGCGGCGCGGGTCCGGCTTGGGCATGAACGAGCAGATCATGCCCAGGTCGTTGGCGATCTCGCCGGCGGCCATGCGGAAGAAGGTGAAGCGGTCCGCCGACTCCATCGCATCGCTGTAGGTGTAGTTGATCTCGAACTGGCCGCAGGCGTCTTCGTGGTCGATCTGGTAGATGTCGAAACCGACCGGCTGCAGAGCTTCGGTGAGCTTCTCGAGGAACACCCGCGAGCGCGACAGGCCCTTGTAGTCGTAACAGGGCTTCTCCAGCTTGTCGCTGCCATCGACCGGGCTGAGCTTGCCGTCGGCACCGCGGCGGAACAGGCTGAACTCGGGCTCCAGGCCGGTGTTCAGGGTCCAGCCACGATCAGTCAGGCGCTGCACCTGCTGCTGCAGTACATAGCGGGTGTCATAGGGATGCGGCTGGCCATTGACGTGGCCGATGCACACCACCCGCCCGTAACCCGGCTGCCAGGGCACCGGGGTCAGGGTGCTGAGGTCGCCCCGGGCCATGAAGTCCGGGCCATGGGGCTCCATGCCCATCCCCCAGATGGCGAAACCGGCGAAACCGGCGCCCTCCTCGGCCACGGCCTTGAGACCGGACACCGGCACCGACTTGGTCTTGGCCGCGCCGTGTATATCGACAAACTGCGCCAGCACATACTTGATGCCGTGCTGGTCGATGATTCGCTGGGTTTCGCTGGGCAACATGGTTATGACCTCCGGTTGTGCCGCCGATTATTCCAATCAGGAAAGTTACTTTCCCCAAAAGAAATGCAAGCAGCTTGCCAACCTCTGTCATCCCGCCAATTCCCCGCTGTGCCGCGCTGTCCTTCTATCTATAGGGGAAAAATGCTTTCATACGGGGAAACTAATACGCGATGCATGCACCGAATGGATGCAGGGCGATAATTCTTGGTGCGAATTTTTTATTCCTAATAAGCGGAGCACACACGCTCACATGACCATAACCGTAGATAGCCAACCCCGCCTCAAGCTCGAACAGTACCTGGGCATGCAGATCCGTCGGCAGCGCCAGGCCCAGGAACTGAAGATCGCCGATGTCGCGCGCATCGCCGGCATCAGCCAGGGCATGCTGAGCAAGATCGAGAACGCCCAGGTCTCCACCAGCCTGGACACCCTAAGCCGTCTCTGCGATGCACTCGGCATGCCCATGTCCAAACTGTTCAGCCAGTACGACCAGCAGGACAGCGGCGCCCTGCTGGTGGAAGCCGGCGAAGGCCTGGAAGTGGTGCGACGCGGCACGGAGAAGGGTCACACCTACCACCTGCTCAACCACACCCGCGGCCCGAACAAGACCTTCGAGGCGTACATGGTCAGCATGGGCGACGCCAGCGAGGAATTCCCGACCTTCGCCCACCCCGGCACCGAGTTCCTTCACCTGCTCGAAGGTGAACTGGTGTACCGCCACGGCAACCAGCTCTACCCGATGAAAGCCGGCGATAGCCTGACCTTCGACGGCGAGGTACCGCACGGCCCGGAGAAGCTGGTCAAGGTGCCGATTCGGCTGCTGTCGATCATGAACTACGGTAGGGATTGATCGCCCACGGCAACTGCTCAACCTTTTCAACGCGACGAGAGATAGGGTTTGGGCAATGGGTTGAAGGTGAATGGCTGCAAGCGGCTAGAGGCAGACCTTAGGCAGTGCTGCATGTCGGATGCCTATGCCATCAAGCTTTAGCGGCAGGCTTTAGACGGAAGCTGACGCCCATACGATTGAAAGCGTTCATCGCGGCGATGGCCGCTGTCAGGTCGACCAGATCCTTTTCCGTAAACATCGCCGATGCTGCTGTGTAGGCTTCGTCGGATACATGTGTCTCGCTTACCCGCGTGACTTCTTCTGCCCAAGCCAATGCTGAGCGCTCCTGATCCGAGAACAGGTATTGCGCTTCATGCCATACCGGTACTAACAGCACCTTGTCTACTGACATACCTTCTTTGATCAGATCACGCGAATGCAGATCGATGCAGTGGGCGCAGCCGTTGATTTGAGACACTCTGAGAAATATTAGGTGGATCAGCGGGGCTGGCAGATTAGTTCCGGTGGTCACGAAATGATGCAGACCTCCAAGGGACTTGGCTGCACCAGGCGAGGCTTCAAACCAATTGAGGCGGTTCATGAGTTGCTTTTCCTTTCTTTGAGACGATGAAGAAAGCGTGACATGCAGTTTCCGGCTGCCGAGTCGTGAGCTGAATTCCCGAAACAGGCTGTCTTTGGGGCTCAAAGCCCTCGGCGCTGCTGATGTGCAACGGACATACACGCTTAGAACCAATATTGGCGCTAAAGCGGACCGTGGTATTGATCCACTTTATGCTTAGTGCACTGATCCACTTTCCAGATGTTCATGCCATCCAATGCGACCCTTTTGGCCGTTAGCGGTTGGTAGGAACAATCGCAGTTTCGTAACCTGACATCAGCCACACATCTGACTTTCGTCAGTTCATCAGTCAATGTTCGGTGTTGACCGCTTGCTGCCCCCTCCCATCCCAGCCCAACCCTCACTATCCACTCAACTTATTAGCCAACACCTGCGCCTCCTCCTTCATCGCCAGCGCCAACGCCTTGCGCCTCGCCTCGGTCATTCGCGGACGCGCCAAAGCGCAGCTGAGTGCGCCGAGTGCTGGGCCATCGGCGAGCACGATGGGCACCGCCAACCCGGTGTAACCGGGTAGTCGGCGATCAGCCAGGCCGCTGGCGAAACCCAGGCGGTGCACGCTGTCCAGGCTGTCGGTGATCCGTTCGATTTCCAGGCCGTAGTCCAGGCGCAGCACTGCCGCATTGTGCTGCAGGATCTCGTTGCGTTCGGCCCGTGGCATGCGCGCCAGCAGCACCTGCGAGGCCTGCCCAACACCCATGGGGATGCGCCCGCCGACCGCACCGCTGTAGCTCTGCACCGGCTGTTCGCCGGTCAGCAGGTCCAGGCACAGCACGTGGTAGCCGTCCGGCACCAGCAGGAAAAAGCTGTCACCGAAACGCTGCGCCAGGCGCAACAGCACCGGGCGCGCCAGCTCGCGGATGGCGCTGGCATTGCCGGCCTGGGCGCCGAGCGCGAACAGTTCGTAGCCCAGCACATAGCGCCCGCGCTGCGCGGCCGGGCGCACGAAGCCCTGGCGGCGCAGGGCCTGTAACAGGCGGTAGACGGTCGGGCGCGAACAGCCACAGGCGTCGCACAGCTCATCCAGCGCGGCGCCCTGCACACCCGCGGTCGCGATGCGGCGTAATAGATGAAAGGCCCGCTCCAGGCTTTGGGTGCCGCTCATGCTGTTTCTCACATGCTGATAAAGAAGTGCCGGCGAATGCGGTGCAAGTTGCGCGCCGCCCGGGGCACGGCAAGCTCGGCGACAGGTTCTTTCGGTGCGCAGAACGCACCCTGCTTTGCCCTGGAGAATGCCCATGTACCCGCAGATCGAAACCGTCGATGGCAACAGCCACCTGCCCAGCGAAAGCGAAGTCGCCATCATCGGCGGCGGCATCATCGGCATCTGCACCGCCTATTGGCTGGCCGCGCGCGGCATTCCGGTGGTGCTCCTGGAAAAGGGCGTGATCGCCGGTGAGCAGTCCTCGCGCAACTGGGGCTGGTGCCGCAGCATGGGCCGCGACCTCGCGGAAATCCCCCTGGCCCTGGCCAGCCTGCAGCTGTGGCAGACCTGGCAGGATGCCTTTCCCGACGACCTCGGCTTTCGCCGCAGTGGTGTGCTCTACGCCTGTGAAACCCCGCAGCAGTTGCAGCAGCAGGCGGACTGGCTGCAGGCCGCCCGCCACTACGGCGCCGATGCCCATCTGCTGCAGCGCGATGACCTCAACCGGCAAATGCCGGATGGCCTGCGTGCCGGCTGGAGCGGTGCCCTGCACGCGCCAGCAGATGGCCGCGCCGAACCGCAGCAGGCCACGGCGGTAATTGCCCGCCAGGCGCAACGCCTGGGCGCCCGCCTGCTGACCGGTTGTGCGGTGCGCGGCCTGGATATAGAAGGCGGTCGCGTGGTCGGCCTGTTCACCGAGCGCGGCCGGCTGCGCTGCAACACCGTGGTGCTGGCCGGCGGCGCGTGGTCCTCGCTGTTCTGTCGTCAGCACGGCATCCGCCTGCCGCAGCTCAAGGTGATCGCCTCGGTCCTGCGCACCGCACCGATGCCCGGTGGCCCGGAGATCGCCGTGGGGGCCAGCCGCTATGCCTTTCGCAAACGCCAGGACGGCGGCTATACCATCGCCCAGCGCAACGGCAACCTGGCGCCGATCACCCCGGACAGCTTTCGCTACCTGCGCGATTTCCTTCCGGCGCTGGGCAAGCAGTACCGCGAGCTGCGCCTGCGCCTGGATCACCACTTCCTCGATGAATTGCGCCTGCCGCAGCGCTGGGCGATGGACCAGGCCAGCCCGTTCGAGGCCTGCCGGGTGCTCGACCCGCAGCCCTCGGCAAGCATCCTCGCTGAAGCCCGCCGCGAGCTGGCCAAGGCCTTTCCGTTCTTTCTCGACCTGCAGGTGGCGCAGAGCTGGGCCGGGGTGATGGACGTGACCCCGGACGCGATCCCGGTGATCGGCCCGGTCGACAGCCTGCCGGGCCTGCTGCTCTCCACCGGCTACTCCGGCCACGGCTTCGGCATCGCCCCGGGTGCAGGCCACCTGCTCGCCGACCTGATCACCGGCGCCACGCCCCTGGTCGATCCACAGCCGTTCCGCTTTTCGCAGCTGTGACCCTAGGGTGCGCTGTGCGCACCGGAAGGCACCGTGAGAACACCCGGTGCGCGCGGCGCACCCTACGAAGGACACCGTCCCGCGCCTCGCTGACCTTAGGGTGGATGGCGCTCTATCCATCCACCACGTCCACGCCCGGAACACATCGGGGGATCGATGAAGCGTGATCCACCCTACGCGGAGTCTATTTGTTTCCCTGAGGGATAAAAAAATTCCTTACAGGCATGGACACGAAGAATCCGTTCGCTTATAAAAACCACCAACACGAAAAATATATTCGCAGCAGTTAATTTTCTTCGCCAGCGAATAACCGATTCATTACTGAATATCTTCCTGCCGCCGCCCCCGCAGAGGACTCGACATGCAAGACGCCAAGAACCAGTACGTGATCAAGATCAGTTGCCCGGCCACCTCCGGCATCGTCGCCGCCGTCACGTCCTTCCTCGCCGAACGTGGTTGCTACATCAGCGAAATGGCGCAGTTCGACGATGAAGTCAGCGGCACCTTCTTCATGCGCGCGGTGTTCCGCTTCAACGCCGGTTACGAAGATCAACTCGCCCAGGTGCAGGCCGGTTTTGCCGACGTGGCCACCGCCTTCCAGATGACCTGGGAGCTGTTCAGCGCCAGCACGCCGATGCGCGTACTGCTGATGGTAAGCAAATACGACCATTGCCTCTCCGACCTGCTGTACCGCTACCACAAGGGTGAGATGCACATGCAGATCACCGCCATCGTCTCCAACCACCTCGACTTGCGGCCGATGGCCGAGCGCGAAGGCATCCGCTTCATCTACCTGCCGGTGACCAAGGACACCAAGGCCCAGCAGGAAGCCGAGCTGATGAAGATCGTCGACGAAACCAAGACCGACCTGGTGGTGCTGGCGCGCTACATGCAGATTCTCTCCGACGACCTGTGCAAGCAGCTCTCCGGCCGCGCGATCAACATCCACCACTCCTTCCTCCCCGGCTTCAAGGGCGCCAAGCCCTACCACCAGGCCTACGAGCGCGGCGTGAAGCTGATCGGTGCCACCGCGCACTACGTCACCTCCGACCTCGACGAAGGCCCGATCATCGAGCAGGAAGTGCAGCGCGTGGACCACAACTACGCCCCAGAGGCGCTGGTCGCCGTGGGCCGTGACACGGAAACCGTGGCCCTGTCCAAGGCGGTGAAATACCACCTGGAGCACCGCGTGTTCCTCAACCACGACAAGACGGTGATCTTCCGATGAGTGCCCAGCTGATCGACGGCAAGGCGGCCTCCGCCCAGGTGCTCGCCGAGGTCGCGGCCGATGTCGCGCTGCTCAAGGCCGAAGGCATCGAGCCGGCGCTGGCGGTGGTGCTGGTTGGCGATGACCCGGCCAGCCATGTCTACGTGCGCAACAAGGTGCTGCGCGCCGGCGAGGTCGGCATTCTTTCCCTGGAACATCGCCTGCCGGCCGACACCACCGCGGCAGCGGTGCTCGAGGTGATCACCGCGCTCAACGCCGATCCGGCGGTGCACGGCATCCTCGTGCAACTGCCGCTGCCGTCGCACATCGACGAAAACCTGGTGCTGCAGGCCATCGACCCGCGCAAGGACGTCGACGGTTTCCACAGCGAGAACGTCGGCGGCCTCAGCCAGGGCCGCGCGGTGCTCACGCCGTGCACCCCGGCCGGCTGCATGCGTCTGCTGCGCGACACCCTCGGCGACCTGCGCGGCAAGCACGCCGTGGTGATCGGCCGCTCGAACATCGTCGGCAAGCCGATGGCCGCCCTGCTGCTGGCCGCCGACTGCACCGTCACCGTGCTGCACTCGCGCAGCAACAAACCGCAGAAGCTCAGCGGCCAGGCCGACATCGTGATCGCCGCCGTCGGCCGCCCGCGGATGATCGGCGCCGACTGGATCAAGCCCGGCGCGGTGGTAATCGACGTCGGCATCAACCGCATCGAGGAAGACGGGCGCAATCGTTTGGTCGGCGATGTCGACTTCGACGCCGTGCTGCCCATCGCCGCGGCCATCACCCCGGTGCCGGGTGGCGTCGGCCCGATGACCATCGCCCTGCTGATGCAGAACACCGTCACTGCCGCTCGCCAGCAGCAATCTGCAACGTCGGCCCTCGCGGCCGCTGAGGAGTCCGCATGCCCTTCGGTCTGCTGAAGTACGGCCTGTCCTCGGAGTACCCGGTCGAGGTCGATCTGCCGGCGCCCAAGGAACTCAAGTCGGCCTATGACGTGGTCATCGTCGGTGCCGGCGGCCACGGCCTGGCCACCGCCTACTACCTCGCCAAGTACCACGGCGTGACCAACATCGCGGTGCTGGAGAAGTCCTACCTGGGCGCCGGCAACACCGCGCGCAACACCGCGGTGATCCGCTCCAACTACCTGACCAGCGAGGGCGTCCGCTTCTATGCCGAGTCGGTGAAGATGTTCAAGAACCTCTCCAACGAGTTCGACTTCAACATCATGTATTCCGAGCGCGGCCAACTGACCCTGGCGCACACCGACGCCACCGTGCGCGCGTTCCGCCAGCGCGCCGAAGTGAACAAGCACTTCGGCGGGCGCACCGAGATGATCGACCGCCAGCAGATCCGCGAGCTGGTGCCGACCCTCAACCTCGACCCCGGCCACCTGCCGGTGCTCGCCGGACTCTGGCACATCGATGGCGCCACCGCGCGCCACGATGCCGTGGCCTGGGGCTACGCCAAGCAGGCGGCCAAGCGCGGCGTGGAGATCCACCAGCTCACCGAGGTGCAGGATTTCGTCGTCGACAACGGCCGCGTCACCGCGGTGAAGACCAACCGCGGCACCGTGCAGTGCGGTTGCGTGGTGCAGGCCATCGCCGGGCACAGCTCGCTGCTGATGAACAAGCTGGGCATCCGCGCGCCGATCCACAGCTACCCGCTGCAGGCGATGGTGACCCAGCCGTTCAAACCCTTCCTCGACCCGCTGGTGAGTTCGTCCGCCCTGCACTGCTACGTGCAGCAGACCGGCCGTGGCGAAGTGGTGATCGGCGGCGGTTCCGACCCCTACCCGCTGTACAACACGCGCTCGACCCTGGACCTCAAGGAAAGCCTGCTGGCCCACGCCATCGACATGTTCCCGTTCCTCGCCAACGCCAAGCTGATGCGCCAGTGGGCGGGGATCACCGACATGACCCCTGACTACAGCCCGATCATGGGTCGCTCGCCGCTGGCCAACTACTACCTCGATGCCGGCTGGGGCACCTGGGGCTTCAAGGCCACGCCGATCTGCGGCTGGACCATGGCCGAGCTGGTCGCCAGCGGCGGCAAGACGCCCGAGCTGATCAAGCCCTTTGCCCTGGAGCGCTTCTCGACCTTCAAGCAGGTCAACGAGATGGGCGCCACGGCGGCCAGTCACTGAGGATCATCCGATGAAAGTCATGCCCTGCCCCCTGAACGGCCCGCGCAACATCAGCGAATTCACCTACGGCGGCGAGTTCAAGCCGATGCCCGACCCGACCACCTGCAGCGACGCCGAGTGGGCCGACTATGTGTTCAACAGCGAGAACCGCGCCGGCGTGGTTATCGAGTGGTGGATGCACAACGCCTCCAGCTACTGGTTCCTCGCCGAACGCCATACCGTCAGCGACGAGATCCTGCGCACCTTCGACCCGCGCGAAGTGTTCACCCAGCGCGTCGACTTCGCCACCCCGGCCAAGCCCCAGGAGGTCGCCGTATGAGCACCCTGACCCGCCTGCCGGCCCCTCTGGGCCTGCTGATCGATCGCAACCAGCCGCTGACCTTCGACTTCGACGGTACCGCCTACCAGGGCCTCGCCGGCGACAGCATCGCCAGCGCCCTGCTGGCCAACGGCCGCTGGCTGCTCTCGCGCTCGTTCAAGTACCACCGCCCACGCGGCCCGCTGACCATGGCAGGGCAGGACGCCAACACCCTGGTGCAACTGCCGCAAGAACCCAACGTGCTCGCCGACCTGCAGCCCCTGGCGGCCGGCATCGCCGTCGCCGGGCAGAACTACGCCGGCAGCCTGGACCACGACCGTGACGCCCTGCTCGGCCACTTCTCCAAGTTCATGCCGGTGGGCTTCTACTACCGCTCGTTCTACAAGCCGCGTGGCGTGTGGAAGATCTGGGAGCCGCTGATCCGCAAGAAGGCCGGCCTCGGTGTGCTCGACCTGAAATTCCAGCCGCAGTACCACGACAAGGCCTTCCTCTTCGTCGACCTGGCCGTGGTCGGTGCCGGCCCCGCCGGCCTGGCTGCCGCGCTGGCCGCGGCCAACGCCGGTGCCAAGGTGCTACTGATCGAACAGCAGCCCTACCTCGGCGGCTCGCTGGCCTGGGCCCGCTTCGATGCCGACGGCGTGCGTGCCACACAGACCCGCGACGAGCTGCTCGCCGCCGTCGAGCAGCACGCCAACATCCGCATCCTCAAGGACGCCACCTGCAACGCCTGGTTCACCGAGCACTTCCTGCCGGTTATCCAGGGCAACCGCCTGTACAAGGTGCGGGCGCGGCAGTGCATCGTCGCCGCCGGTGCCTTCGACCAGCCGGTGGTGTTCCGCAACAACGACCTGCCCGGCGTGGTGCTGACCAGCGCCGCCCAGCGCCTGATCAAGCTCTACGCGGTGAAGCCCGGCAAGCGCGCCGTGCTGCTGACCGGCAACGACGACGGCTATCTCGCCGCCCTCGACCTGCACGAAGCCGGCGTTGAAGTCGCCGCCCTGGTCGACATGCGCGCCCAGCCGGCCGACGGCAGCCTGGTCACCGCCCTGCAAACGCGCGGCATCACCTGCCATGCCGGCAGCACCGTGTACGAGGCGCTGGCCGACAAGGGCAACCGCCACCTCAGCGGCGTCGACGTGCGCCGCATCGTCGCCGAGGGCGAAGTGGCCGCGGACAGCGTGCGCATCGACTGCGACCTGCTGTGCATGTCCTCCGGCTACATGCCGACCTACCAGCTGCTCTGCCAGGCCGGCGGCAAGCTGGCCTACGACGATCAGGCCGCCGCGTTCACCCTCAGCGGCCTGCCCGCCGGGCTGCAGGTCGCCGGTTCGGCCAACGGCCGCCACGACCTCGACAACGTCCTGCGCGACGGTGCCCGTAGCGCCGCCATCGCGCTCCAGGCGCTCGGCCTGCAAGCACCGGTCGGCGACGACAGCTTCAGCAGCGAAGCCTCGGTCAACTTCCCCTGGCCGATCTTCCCCCATCCGCAGGGCAAGGATTTCGTCGACTTCGATGAAGACCTGCAGGTGCGCGACATCATCAACGCCACCCGTCACGGCTACCGCGACGTGCAGCTGGTCAAGCGCTTCTCCACCGTCGGCATGGGCCCCTCGCAGGGTCGTCACTCCGCGCTGCCAACCGCGCGTCTGGTGGCCAAGGCCACCCAGCGCAGCGTCAGCGAAACCGGCGTGACCACTGCCCGCCCGCCCTTCGTTGCGGAGAAGCTGGCACACGTCGCCGGCCGCGGTTTCGACCCGTACCGGCAGACCGCTATGCATCGCCGCCACCTCGAACTCGGCGCCAAGATGATGCCCGCCGGGGTCTGGCAGCGCCCGGCCTACTACGGCAAGGCCGAGGACCGTGACGCCTGCATGCAGGCCGAGGCGCGCCATGTGCGCGAGAAGGTCGGCCTGATCGACGTGTCCACCCTCGGCGGCCTCGACGTGCGCGGCCCGGATGCCGCCGAGCTGCTCAACCGCCTCTACACCTTCGCCTTCGCCAAGCAGCCGGTGGGCCGTTCGCGCTACGCGCTGATGACCAACGAGCACGGCGTGGTGATCGACGATGGCGTGTGCGCGCGCTTCGCCGACAACCACTTCTACGTCACCGCCACCACCAGCGGCGTCGACCGCATCTACCAGCAGATGCTCAAGTGGAACGCGCAGTGGCGCCTGGACGTGGACATCACCAACGTCACCGCCGCGCTGGCCGCCGTCAACCTGGCCGGACCGGATGCACGCCAGGTGCTGCAGACCCTGTGCAGCGATGTCGACCTGTCCGCCGAGGGCTTCCCCTACCTCGGCGTGCGCCTGGGCAGCATCACCCTGGCCAGCGACCTGAGCATTCCGGTACGCCTGCTGCGCGTCGGCTTCGTCGGCGAACTGGGCTACGAACTGCACGTACCGGCGCGTTACGGCGAGGCGCTGTGGGACGCCCTGATGGCAGCCGGCAAGGCCTTCGACATCCGTCCCTTCGGCGTCGAGACCCAGCGCCTGCTGCGCCTGGAAAAGGGCCATGTGATCATCAGCCAGGACACCGACGGCATGACCCACCCGGCGGAGATCGACATGGGCTGGGCCATCGCCCGCAGCAAGCCGTTCTTCGTCGGCAAGCGCTCGGTGGAAATTCTCGAGGCACAGCCGATCACCCGCAAGCTGGTCGGCTTCAGCCTGCCCAAGGGCAGCAGCCAGCCGCTGGAGGGCCACCTGGTGCTCAAGGGCGACGACATCAGCGGCAACGTCACGTCCTGCGAGTACTCGCAGAGCCTCGGCCAGATCATCGGCCTGGCCTACTGCGCGGCCGACCAGGCCACGCCCGGCCAGCGCATCCCGATCCGCGTCGAAGGCGGCGAGATGGTGCAGGCCACGGTGGTGAAACTGCCGTTCTACGACCCGGACAACCAGCGCCAGGAGCTGTGACGATGAATATCCAAGCCGAACACTTCAGTGAACGCAGCCCCATCCACACCCTGCACGGCGCGGCCCAGCTGGGCCGCATCGGCAACAGCTGCGTGGTCAACGCCTACACCGACGACGAAGCAGCCGCCGCTGCGCGCTGCGGCCTGCTCGACCTGAGCAACCTGCCGCGCGTGGGCTTTCGTGGCACGGCCGCCGCCAGCTACCTCGGCCTGCGCGGCTACGTGCTGCCGGAGGCGCCCAACCAAGCGCAGGCCCAGGTCGATGGCGGCGCGGTGCTGCGCCTGTCGCAGACCGAGTACCTGCTGCTCGGCAGCCTGCTCGACGCCGGCGCGCGCATCGCCGAGGAAGAACGCAGCTGGCACCTCGACGGCGCCAACTACCTGCTGCCGCGCCAGGACAGCCACGCCTGGCTACTGCTGACCGGCGAGCACTGCGCCGAGGTGATGGCCAAGCTGTGCGGCGTCGACCTGCGCAGCCAGGCCTTCCCGGTCGGCGCCGTGGCGCAGACCTCGGCCGCGCGCATCAACGTCATCGTCGCCAACCTGCCGCAAGGCGAGCTGCCGTGCTTGCACATCCTCTGCGACCGCGCCTCCGCCCACTACTTCTGGGGCGCGCTGCTGGATGCCATGCAGGAGTTCGGCGGGCAGCCGGTGGGAATCGACGCGCTGCCGTGAGCTTGCGGCTGAATGTTTCTGACCCGGCGCGGGCGACCGCGCACAGAGTGAGCGAAACAAACACCCCGGAGAACCACATGGGTGCCTACGAAGAAGAACCGGATCGCGACACCGACTACCGCGTACCCGCCCTGCAGCGCGGGCTGAACATCGTGCAGATGTTCAACGCCAGCGAGCGCACGCTGAGCACCAACGAGATTGCCGACCGTCTCGGCGTCAGCGTCTCGGCGATCTACCGCATCGTCTTCACGCTCACCGAGATGGGCTACCTGCGCAAGCTCGGCAAGAACAGCTACGAACTCGGCCCGCAGGTGCTCTGCGACGGCTATTCGTACCTGGCCAGCCGCGACCTGGTGGACATCGCGATGCCGCACCTCAACGCGCTGCGCGACCGCACTTCGCTGTCCTGCCACCTGTCGATCCGCGAGCAGACCGACAGCCTGTACATCTACCGCGCCTTCGCCGCCCAGCGCCTCTCGGTGAACATCCCCATCGGCACGCGCATTCCCTGTCACTGCACCGCGATGGGCCGCATGCTGCTCAGCGGCCTGTCGCCCACGCAGCTGGATGCGCTGTACCAGCACGTGCGCCTGGACGACTACCCGCCACCGGCGCCGAAGACCCTGCCGGAACTGCACCAGCTGCTCGACCGTGACCGTGAGCGCGGCTGGGTGCTGCACCGCTCCGACTACTCCACCGCCATCGCCTGCGCGGTGTACAACCACCGCGGCGAAGTGGCCGCAGCGATCAACCTGTCCGGCCCGGAAGCGGTGATGGACAGCCCCGTGGCGCGCGAACACTACCGCGCCAGCCTGGACCTCTGTGCCCAGGCGATCTCCCGCGAACTGGGCGCGCGACTGCCCGCCTGAGCCGCGCCAACGCTGGCACTGCGCCACCCGTGCGGCGACCGGTCACGCCGGCGTGGCCGCACGGGCGCCTATACTGCCCGCCTCTGCCCACCGGTCGGCGCGCATCGGGCAAGGAAGCCGACCGGACCGGGCAGTCCCCCCGCCCGCTCGCCGGCACCTGCGAGAACAGGCGCGCTCAGCGCCCGTGACGGTCGATGACCGGCGCATGCTGCGCCGTCAGCTCGGCCACCCACTCGATGAACACCCGCAGCTTGAGGCTGATGTGCCGGTTCGGCGCAAACGCCACGTACATCGGCATCGACTCCAGGCGCCAGTCCTCGAACAGCGGCAGCAGCTCGCCCTGCGCCACGTGCTCCCGGGCCATGTAGGCCGGCAGCCAGAGAATGCCCATGCCGGCGAGACCGGCGGCGAGGTAGGCATTGCCGTCGTCGACCGCCACCACGTAGCGCCCATTGATCTGCAGGCTTTCATCGCCACGTCGCATGGCGTAGGGCAACGCCTTGCCGGTACGCGCCCAGAGGAAGCCGACGACGCGGTGCACCGAGTCCTCCAGCTCGCGCGGGTGCGCTGGCGCGCCCAAACGGGCGAGGTAGCTGGGCGCCGCATAGACGCCCAGCTGCAGGTCACCGATGCGCCGCGCCATCAGCGACTGGTCCGTCAGCTCGCCGCCGCGCACCACGCAATCGACCTTCTCGCCGATCAGGTCGACGATGCGGTCGCTGACGCCCAGGTCGAGCTGGATGTCCGGGTAGCGCGCATGGAAATCCGGTAGCGCCGGCACCAGGATCATCCGCGCGAACGGGCTGGGCACATCCACGCGCAGGCGCCCGCGGGGCTGCGCCGAAGCGCCGGAGAGGCTGGTCTCGGCATCGTCGAGGTCATCCAGCAGGCGCACCACGCGCTCGTAGTACACCGCCCCGTCGGCAGTCAGGTTGACCTTGCGCGTGGTGCGGTTGAGCAGCTTCACCCGCAGGCGCGCCTCCAGCTGCTGGACCAGCTGGGTGACGCTGGTCTTGCTCATGTGCAGCGTCTCGGCGGCCTTGGTGAAGCTGCCCGCCTCCACCACCCGCGCGAACGCCTGCATCGCATCGAAACGGTCCATGGCAGCCTCAATACCCGTTGGATTGTTTGGATTTCACAAACAGTGATGAACACGGTTGCGCGTTTATCCGCCGGGCACAAGCCGCTAGAGTTCTCTCCATCGTCAACTTCGGGTCGTCCACGACCCACCGATGGAGATACCCCCATGACTCAGCGCGACGTTGTTTTCCCCGCAGGCCGCCAGGCGCTCTACGAGCGCAACCGCTACTCGCCGGCAATCCGTTCCAATGGCTTTCTGTTCGTCTCGGGCCAGGTCGGCAGCAAAGCCGACGGCTCGCCCGAGGCCGACCTGGAAACCCAGGTGCGCACCGCCTTCAACAACCTCAACGCGATCCTCGCCGCTGCCGGCAGCTCGTTCGACGACGTGGTCGACGTCACCGTGTTCATCGTCGACCCGCAGTCGACGTTCGAGAGGATCTGGAGTGTTGTCGTGTCGGAGTTCTGGGGCAGCGCGCCGCACCCGACCGTGACCGCGGTCGGCGTGACCTGGCTGTACGGCTTCGACTTCGAGATCAAGGTGATCGCCAAGCTGCCGGACGCCACCTGACGCGGCTGGCGCGCCCCCTGCGATAGCGGGCGCGCCAACGGCTACGGGGCGGGGCTTTGCGCCTGCATCATGCGCAGCAGCGGCGCGTACTCGGCGTGGCTGACCGGGGCCAGGCCGGTGGCATGCTGGGAGGCGAAGAACGCCTCCAGGCCCTGCGGCTGGTCCAGCATCACCGTGCGGATGCGCGCCTTCAGCGCCGGGCAGAGGCTGCCGCTGAACACGTACGGGTCGTAGTAGATCCGCTCGGAACGCCACAGCACGTTCAGGGTTTCGTTGCCGATCCTGCCACTGTTGAAGTAGGCGTCGGCGCGCACGCTGGCGACGAAGGCGGCGTCCACCCTGCCCTCCAGCACGGCATCCAGCGACTTGTCGTGGGAGCCGCTGTACACCACCGAAGCGAAGAACGCGCCGAGTGGTTGGCCGACCGCCGCGGAAAACTCGCTGTTGGGCACCACGCTGCCCGAGGTGCTGGCCGGGTCGCTCAGCGCCACGCGGCTGCCACGCAGGGCTTCGAGGCTGCGCGCGCCCTCGCGACGCGTCAGCAGCAGCGCCTGGTAATGATGCCCGGCCGGGGTGAAGTGGCCCTGTTCGATGGCCAGGCTGGCGAACGGCTCGACACGTGGATCGCGCTGGTAGGCCATGAGGTAGGACGCCGGGCCAAGCCAGGCGATGTCCACGCCGCCGGAAACGATGGCGTCGATCACGCTCTCGTAGGACGACATCGAGACGATCTCGACCGGCATGCCCAGCTCGCGGCGCAGGCGCTGCAACAGCGGCTGATATTCGCGTACCAGCACATCCATGCTCTTCTTCGGGATCACCGCCAGGCGCAGGCTCTGCTGCCTGCAATCGGCCTGCGCGGTGCCCAGCAGAGTCAGCAACAGCATCAGCCCGACGAAAATCTTCACTGCACGCATACGCTGCCCCTGGCATTGATGAAGGGTTCGAATTCACGAAGTTGCGCGGCCGACATCGGCCGACTGAAGTGATAGCCCTGGGCGACATCGCAGCCGGCGAGCTTGAGGTAGACCACCTGCTCGCGCGTCTCCACGCCCTCGGCCACCACCTCCAGGCCCAGGCGCTTGGCCAGGATGATGGTCGACGACACGATCGGGCTGTCGTCGTGGCTGTTGGACAACGGCGCGATGAGCGCACGGTCGATCTTCAGCTTGCTCAGCGGCAGCGACTGCAGGTGGGCGAAGCCGGCGTAGCCCTGGCCGAAGTCGTCGAGGCTGATGCCCAGGCCGGCCGTGCGCAGGCGACGCAGATGCTCGATGGCCAGGCCTTCGTCGTCGAGCACCGTGGTCTCGGTGATCTCCAGTTCCAGGCGCTGCGGTTCGATCCCGTGGCGCTCCAGTTCGTGCAGCAGGCGCTCGCTGAAATCGGCCTGGCGCAGCTGCAGCACCGAGACGTTCACCGCCAGCTGCGTTTCCACGCCCTGCGCCTGCCAGCGCACCAGCTCCTCCAGCGCCAGGCGCACCACCTCCCAGCCGAGGGCGACGATGAAACCGCTGCCTTCGGCCATGGCGATGAAGCGGTCCGGATAGAGCAGGCCGAACTCGGGGTGCTGCCAGCGCACCAGCGCCTCGTAGCCACCGACGTGCATCGTGTCCAGGCGGATCTGCGGCTGGTAATGCAGCACGAACTGGCGCTCGCTCAAGGCTGCGGCGAAGGCCTGTTCGAGGATGAAACCCTCGACGTCCGAGACGTTCAGCGACGGATCGAAGAAGCGGTACTGGCCGCGCCCGGCTTGCTTGGCCGAGTACATGGCCGCATCCGCGCAGCGGATCAGGCTGTCCACATCCTGGCCGTCGCGCGGGCAGATACCGACGCCGACGCTGGGGCTGGTGCTGACTTCCTGATCATCCAGCGAATAGATTTCCGAGAGTTTCCTGACCAGCGCGCGGACCCAGCTGTCGATCTGCTCCTCGCTGCGTTCGCCGGCCAGCAGCACGACGAACTCGTCGCCACCGAAGCGCGCGGCTTCGTCGCCCGGCTCCAGCAAACGGCCGATGCGCCCGGCGATGGCCTGCAGCAACAGGTCGCCGATGCGATGGCCAAGGCTGTCGTTGATCGACTTGAAACGGTCCATGTCGATGAACAGGATCGCCATCAGCCGGCGCTTGCCGCGCTGCTGGGTGAGCGCCTGGCTGGCGACCTCCATGAACTGGCGGCGGTTGTGCAGGCCACTGAGGTGATCGGTGGCCGCGGCGTGGCTGCTGCGCCGGTGCTCTTCCTCCAGACGGCCGATCAGCTGCTGGTTGACCCGTTGCGCCTCCTCCAGCGCCTGGAAGGCTTCCTGGCGCTTGTGCAGCACGCGCAGGGTCCAGACCAGCGTGCCGAGGATCAGCAGCGTCATGCACAGGTTCAGCCAGAACTGGCGGCCGTAGGTGAGCAGGTGCGAGGCGAGGATTTCCTCGTGGCCCTGGCTGACCATTACGCTGAAGCCGCGGTGCGGCATGCGCCGGTACAGGCTCTGGTACTCCGCGCCCGGTGCGTAGAGGGTCATGCGCCCGGACTCCTCGGCATTCGCCGGGATGTCCGGGGCCAGGGCCGCACCGGCGATCACCACGCCGCTGCTGCTGATGCGCAGGCGTTCGTGGCCGGCTCCGTCGAGCAGGCGCATCAGGCCACTGGTGCCCAGGTCGATGTGCTGGAACAGCACCGCCAGGTAGCCGATGTCCAGTTGCACCAGCAGGATGCTGTCCAGCTCCCGCGAGGCCGGGTCGCTCAGTGGCAGGAGAAACGGCAGGCGCCAGTTCGGCAGCCCGTTGCTCTGCTGCGCTTGTGACAGGCGCGGCAGCAACGGCTTGAACCCATGCTGAGCGGTGTGTGCCTGCAACTGCGCCAGCCAGTCCGCCGGCAGTTGCTGCGCCTCATCGGTATGGCTCGACGACAGCAGGCGGCCGTCGCGGTCGTACAGGCTCATGCGCTTGAGCACCGGGTCCTCGGCGAGCATGCGCACCATGCTGCGATGCTCGGGCTTGAGGCCGCCGTTATCGCTCTGGGTGACGGTGCCGATGGCCTGGGCCCGGTCGACCAGCTGACGCAGGTTCTCCGCGATGATGCTGGCCAGGTTGAGGTGCTCGGCCGCCTTGGCGGCGAAGGCCTCGTCACGCGAGGTCGCCTTCTGCTGGAAGTACAGGCCCCAGAGAAACGCCAGCGTCGCTGCACACAGCGTGAGGAGCAGCAACTGCAGGAACCTGGGCGAGGAAAAGAATCGGTGGATCACTGCTTATCTTCCAACCGAGTGGTGATGGCAACGTACTGGCGCGAAGTTACGCTCCGGTGACACCCGATCCAGACGCGCCGACGTCAGGCACGTGAAAGATCCGGGCGAAAAAAAAGCCAACCTGCGAGTTGGCCTTAACAGGTGGCGGGCCACCTGGATGAATCAGCACCACCTACCCTGCGGTAGGGTTCGCGTACTGTCACACCACAACATTGCAGAAACATGACAGGCGCGCGACGGTGGAAACGGCGACGCGCGGCTGGCGATGCGACGGCTGAAACGTCAGCGCAACATTGCTCCGCTAGCTTACGGCGCCTGACCCACACAGGTACCGTACCGTGAGCAGTTCACACCGCCGAATCCGCAAGACCCTCGATACCGTCGCGTTCAACAACGAAAGCGCCGCGCTGGCCGTGATGCGCGCGGCGGAACGGGCGACCTGCGATGTCCTGCGCCAGCAGTTGCTCAACGTCGTCCACAGCCTCAACCAGGATGCGGACGAATTGCGTCAGGTGCGGGAAAACTTCACCGGCGAAGCACGCAAGATCGCCTGACGCGCCTCAGGCCGGCAGCGCAGCACGGTGCACCCGCAAGGCCAGTTGCTGCAATGCGTCGAGATCGGGCAGCGGCAAGCCCGGCACCTTGGCCGCTTCGTCCCAGCGGCGCAGGCGCAGGCTGTCGGCAAACCAGGGATCGACCTCGAACACCCCCGCCTCGATTTCCGTCATCGGCCCTCCCTGCCAGGCCAGCGTCTGCCGGCTCGCCGGGCTCAGCCCGGCCAGGTACGCAGCGTCCCGCCAGCACAGGTAGCGTTTGGCCTGCACATGGCGTTCGACCAGCCCGCACAGGCGTGGGGAAAACCCCAGCCCGCGCAGCCAGCGCGCGCCCACGCGCTCGTGCCCCTTGCGCCCCAGGTCGGCCATCGCATTGTGCGCACTGGGCGGCACGCAGAAGTGGCCGACGTCATGGCAGAACGCCGCGAGAATCAGCTCCTCGTCGGCGCCTGCGACACGCGCCAGTTCGGCGGCCTGCACCATGTGCTCGAGCTGGCTGACGCACTCGCCGATGTAGCTGGCGCCCGCCTGCTGCCGGCACAGGGCGAACAGCTCGTGCACCGCCGCCTCGGCCTTCATGCGGCAGAGGCACGCGGCCAGGCCGCCTCACCGAGCAGCGCGGCCACCGTGCGCTCGCCCAGCGCCAGGCCGACGCTCATGCCCAGGCCGGTGTGCATCAGCACCGCGGTCACACCTTCCGCCGCCGTGAGCACGCTGAACGGCCCCGGCCCGCGCGCGCCATACACGCCCTGCCAGCGTTCGAGCACCTCGATCTTGCCGCCCAGGGTGTGCTCGGCGAGGTCGATGAGGATGCGGTCCACCGCTTCGGCGTTGAACGGCGAGGCGTCGCTGGCGTAGTCGTGGGAGTCGCCGATGATCAGCTCGCCATAGGGCGTGGGGCTGATCAGCAGGTGAATGCCGTGGGTTTCCAGTTCCGGCTGGGTGGCGCGGATCTCGGCACGGATGGCCTCGGCTTCCGGCAGGTCGGCGAAGGCGCCGTAATGCACGCAGCTGAGCCCGGTGAGCACGGCATGCTGCAGATCCAGCGGTTTGTGCGGACGCGCACGGAGCATCTGCAGGCCGCAGACCTGCGGTTGCAGACGGGCGATCTGCTCGGCCAGCAGGGTCTGGTAGTCATGCCCGGAGCAGACCACGATGTGCTTGGCGCTGAAACGCCCGGCGCTGGTCAGCGCACTGCCGCTTTCCACATCGCGCACCAGGGTGGAGAAATGGAACTCGACGCCGAGGTCCCGCGCCAGGTGCGTGACGATCTGCGGCAGCGCCTCGCGCGAGTACAGCTGCTGGTCATCCAGGCCATGTAGTGCCGCCCGGTGATGGGCGAAGCGGCCGTCGTACAGCGCGCTCAGTTCGGCGCCGCGCAGCAGCTCGGTGCGGTAGCCCAGCTCGGCGCCACGGCCGGCGACGAAGGCCTCCAGCAGCGCCTCCTCGGTCTCGGTGCGGGCAAACAGCAGCGAACCCTTGCGGTGCAGGTTCAGGCCGACGGCCTGGCCCAGTTCGCCCCACAGGCCATGGGCCTGGCGCGCCAGGTTGAGCATGGCGCCCGGCGCCTGGCCACCGACCAGGGCCTGGCCGAAATTGCGCACCGAGGCGCCCAGCGGCGTGTGGGTACGTTCGAATACCTTGACCTTGAGGCCGCGCTTGGCGCCGGCCCAGGCATGGGCCAGGCCGAGGATACCGGCGCCGACGATCAGCAGATCGCAGTCATGCTGAGACATAAATAACTCCTGGAGTTGGCTGATAGGCAACGCAGCCGCAGGGTGGATGCCGCGCAGCACATCCACCGGACCGCAGTGGAAACGCTGCGCGGTTTTCCACGGGGGTGGCCATCCACCCTACGAGCGGCTAAAAAACCTAAAACGTCGCGAGCGAAGGTCAGGCAAGGCCTTCTAATACCAGAGCAGGCAAGCAAGCGGAGTTGGCTGTAGCCAATGAGCATTGCGCGCCTGTTTTTAACGCCGCCTGACCGAGCGCAGTAGTTTTATTGAGGCAGCAGCTCGGACTTGCCGTCGTAACGCTTGCGCCACTCGGCGAGAATCTTGTCGCGGTTCTCCGAGGCCCAGTTGAAGTCGTTCTTGATCAGGCGCTGCTCGTAGTCGGCCGGCAGTTCCTGGAAGCGCTCGGCGATGCCCGGCTGGGCGAGGACGGCGAAGTTGGCCTTGTACAGGTCCATCGCCTCGCGGCTGGCGGAGAAATCGGCAAGCTTCTTGGCGGCGTCCAGGTGTTCGGTGCCCTTGATGATGCCGGTGGCTTCGATTTCCCAGCCCAGGCCTTCCTTGGGCAGCACGATGTCCAGCGGCGCGCCTTTGCGTTTCAGCTGCACGGCCGGGTACTCGAAGGAGATGCCGATCGGGAATTCGCCGGCAGCAGCCAGCTTGCACGGCTTGGAGCCGGAATGGGTGTACTGGCCGATGTTGCCGTGCAGCTTGTCCATGTAGGCCCAGCCCTGGGCTTCGCCGAAGGTCTGCAGCCAGGCGCTGACATCGAGGTAGCCGGTACCGGACGACGCCGGGTTGGGCATGACGATCTTGTCCTTGTACACCGGGTTGGTCAGGTCTTCCCACTTGGTCGGCTTGGGCAGGCCCTGCTTCTCGGCTTCCACGGTGTTGAAGCAGATGGTCGCGGCCCACACGTCCATGCCTACCCAGGCCGGCGGGTTGGCGGCGTCACGGTAGTTGGCGCCGATCTTGTCGAGGTTCGCCGGAGCGTAGGCTTCAAGCATGTTCTGCTGCTTGAGAATGGCCAGGCTGGAACCAGCCAGGCCCCAGACTACGTCGGCCTGCGGGCGGTCCTTCTCGGCCAGCAGCTTGGCGGTGACGATGCCGGTGGAGTCGCGCACCCACTTGATCTCGATGTCCGGGTGCTGCTTCTCGAAGGCTTCCTTGTAGGCCTTGAGCTGCTCGACTTCGAGGGCGGTGTAGACGGTCAGTTCGGTATTGGCCTGGGCCTGGAAGGTGCAGGCAGCGAGCAGGCCGACAGCCAATGCCGCGTGCTTGAACGGCGCAGTGCGTTTGAACATGTGAAGCTCCTTGTGGTGACGGTCGTTGCGTTGGCGTTGGTTGTGCGTAAGTCAGGTGCTGGCCGGCAGCTCGCCGCGGGCCAGGCGCGCGTTGATCGCGTCGATCACGGCGGGCAAGTCGGCGATGGTGTCGATCAGGTAATGCGGGCGACTGGCGGCGAACAGGCCGTCGATGCGCGCGCGCTCGGCGGACAGTTGCTCGGCGCGCAGCGCCTGGAACTGCTCCCAGGAAAGGCCGAGAAAGTTGCCGGAGAAGCGCAGCGCCACGGTCCACATGCCGGCACTGCGGCCTTCGAGGATGCCGGGCTCAGTGTCGTCGACCTTGACGCAGCCGGCGACATCGTCGAGGCCCAGGGCGATCACGTTGGCCAGCGCCTGCGCCGGACTCGGTCGGCCCTTGGGCACTTCATCGGTGGCGACCACATGGTCCGGGCTGTAGCCCTTGGCGGCGGCCAGCTCGACCACCTTGTCCATCACCTGCTTGGGGTAGCCGGAGCAGGTGCCGATCTTCAGCCCGCGCTGGCGCAGCGCGGCGATGCACTCAAGCGCACCGGGGATCAGCGCCGAGTGCTCGCCGACCTTGGCGATCTGCAGCGGCATGAAGCGTTCGTAGATGGCGGTGACATCGGCGTCGCTGGGCAGGCGGCCGAAGCGGCGCTGGAAGCGTTCGGCCACGGCCGGCTGGTCGCACAGGGTGCGAATGTGGTCCCACTTGCCCATGCCCATCGGGCCACGGGCTTCGTCCAGGCTCAGCTCGACATCGAAGCTGGCGAAGGCCTCGACGAAGATGCGGGTCGGCGCGAAGGAGCCGAAGTCGACCACGGTGCCGGCCCAGTCGAGGATGGCGGCTTGCAGGCGGGTTGGCGGTTGGTAGTGCATGGCAGTCTCCAGGGAAGATTCAGTGCCCGGGCGCCGGCATGCGCCAGGCCTGGGAGCGGCGCAGCAGGCCGCGCGACAGACCGGCGAGCAGCAACGACACGCCGGCGGAAGTGAGCAGGATCAGGGTCGACATGGCCGCCGCGCCGCCGACGTTGCCGGCGTCGTCCATGTTCAGCACGGCCACGGCGGCGAGCACGCTGTCCGGGCTGTAGAGGAAGATCGCCGCCGACACCGTGGTCATCGCCGAAACGAACAGGTAGCGAATGATGTCGAGCAGCGCCGGCAGGCAGATCGGCAGGGTCACGCGGCAGAAGTGGCGCAGCAGCGGCACCTTCAGCGACAGCGCGGCGGCCTCGAACTCGCCGTCGAGCTGGCGCAGCGCGGCGCTGGCGGTCATCTGTGCGGTGGTGAGGAAGTGCGCGATGGTGCACACCACCAGCAGGGTCAGGCTGCCGTACAGGCTGCTCAGCGGGTTGCCCGGCAGGTTGAAAAAGAACACGTAGCCCAGGCCCAGCACCAGGCCGGGCACTGCCATCGGCACGAAGCTGAGCAGGCGCAGGGCCTGGGTCAGCGGGCTCTGCCGGGTCTTCTCCATCAGGTAGGCGCCGGTGAAGATCAGCAGGCTGCCGAACAGCGCGCTGCACACCGCCAGCAGCAGGCTGTTGCGGTAGGCCAGCCAGCCGCCGGGCAGCTCGGAGAAGGCGTAGTGCTGCAGCGATAGCGACAGGTCGTAGGGCCAGAACTTGACCAGCGACGAGTAGATCGCCATGCCGAACACGCCGAGCAGCACGCCGCAGATCAGCACGCTGACCAGCAGGAAGGCCAGGTCGCGACGCCACGCGGGCTGCGGGTGATAGACCTGGGCACGGCCGCTCATGGCATCGCGCTGGCGGCGGCGCAGCCACAGGTCGACGGCGAAGCTGAGCAGCGCCGGCAGCAGCAGGACCATGCCGATCAGCGCGCCGCGGCCGAACTGCTGCTGGCCGACCACCGCCTTGTAGGCTTCCAGCGCCAGCACCTGGTAGTCGCCACCGACCACCACCGGCACGCCGAAGTCGGTGACGCACAGGGTGAACACCAGGCAGAACGCAGCAAACACGCCCTGGCGGCTGCCCGGCCAGGTGATGCTGCGGAACGCCCGCCACGGCGAAGCGCCCATGCTCGACGCCGCGTCGAACAGCCGCGCATCGGCCAGCGCCAGCGCCGAGAGCAGCACCATCAGCGCGTGGGGAAAGGTGTAGATGGCCTGGCCGAGGACGATGCCCCAGAAGCCGTAGATGTTGTCCGGCACCAGCCCGCGCAGCACGCCCTGGTTGCCAAACAGGTAGATCAGGGCGATCCCCGGCAACATCGACGGCGCCAGCAGCGGCAGCAGGGAAATGCTGCGCCACAGCGGCTTGCCCGGCATGCAGGTGCGCTGCAGGGCGTAGGCGAAGGCGTAGGCCAGCGGCACCACGATGCAGGCCACGGTTAGCGACACGCTCAGGCTGTTGCCCAGCAGCCAGCGGAAGTTGGCGCTGCCGAACAGCGTCAGCGCCGCCTGCAGGCCACCGCCCTGCCCGTCCTCGCCGCTGAAGCCGCGCCAGAGCATGGCCAGCAACGGCAGCAGCACGGCGAGGGTCAGCAGCACCAGCAGCAGCCACTGGCCGCCGAGCACGAACAGGCGGTCGGCCAGGTCGGCGGGCAGGCTGCGCCGCGCGGTGGCGGGCTTGATCGTCAGCACGCGTTGCATATCAGGCGAACACCTGCAGGCTGCGCGGCGGCAGCGCCACCCAGATTTCCGCGCCGGCCAGGTGTGGCATGGCCTGCGGCTCCAGCTCGGCAAGCAGGCTGTGGCCCGGCAGTGCGTCCAGCTCGAAGCTCAGGCGGCAGCGGTTGCCGAGGAAGGTGATCTCGCGCATCTGCGCGCTGAACAGGTTTTCCTCGGGCACCGGCGGGTTGATCACCACCGCTTCCGGGCGGCAGAACAGCCGGCCGCGCTCGCGGCTGTCGCTGGCGTGCAGGCGCAGGTTGAGGTCACCGACGCGCACATGGCCATGCTCGCCCCGCTCGAACGGCAGCCAGTTGCCCTGGCCGACGAACTCGGCCACGAACGGCGTGGCCGGTGCTCGGTAGATCTCCTGCGGGCTGGCGAACTGCTCGACGCGACCGTGATTGATCACCGCGATGCGGTCGGCCATCAGCATGGCCTCGTCCTGGTTGTGGGTGACCATCAGGGTGGTGATGCCCAGGCGTTTCTGCAGCTGGCGCAGCTCGCCACACAGGTGCTCGCGCACCCGCGCATCGAGGGCCGACATCGGCTCGTCGAGCAGCAGCAGCGAAGGTGCCGGCGCCAGCGCACGGGCCAGGGCCACGCGCTGCTGCTGGCCGCCAGAGAGCTGGCCGGGGTACTTCTTCTCGCTGCCGGTCAGGCCGACCAGTTCGAGCATTTCCGCTACCCGCGAACGGATGGTTTCACGGCTGTTGCCGGCCAGGCCGTAGCCGATGTTCTGCTCCACCGTGAGGTTGGGGAACAGCGCGTAGGACTGGAACAGGATGCCGTAGTCACGCGCCTGCGGCGGCAGCTCGGAGACATCGCGCGAACCGATGACGATGGTCCCGCGATCCTGGCGTTCCAGCCCGGCGATGCAGCGCAGCAAGGTGGTCTTGCCGCAGCCGGACGGGCCCAACAGGCACACCAGCTCACCGGCGGCGATATCCAGCGACACCCCGTCCAGCGCCTTGAAGGCGCCGAAGCCCTTGTGGATGTCGCGTACCTGCATGTTCACGGAAAGTGGCGTAGTCATGGCAAAACCTCGTGGAGCGCGTGGCTCGGACGAGGGTCATGCTAGGCAGGCAGTGCTAAGGCTTTATGGCAGTTGGGCAAAACCTGCCGATAGTGGCATCGGTATTTTTGGGGTAGCCAACGGGCAGGCGTGTCAGGCGCTGGCCACTTCCCGCGCCAGGGCGAGAAAGGCCGCCGGCAGGCGCGCCTGGCGGCGCTCCTTGAGGCAGTAGAGGTACTCGGCGATCAACGGCGCGCCGTCCAGCTCGACCACCTTGAGCTGCGGATTTTCCGGCACCTCGTGGCGGGCGATGATGCTGATGCCGATGTTGCGCAGCACCGCCTCGCGGATCGACTCGCGGCTGCCGATTTCCAGCAGCGGGCCGGTGACCACGCCAGCATCACGCAACAGCGCTTCGCTGAGCACACGGGTGGTCGAGCCGCGCTCGCGCATCAGTAGGCAGTGCCCGCTCAATGCACTCAGCGCCACGCGGTCGTGGCTGGCCAGCGGGTGCTGGCGATGCACCGCCAGCACCAACGGGTCGTGGCCCAGCACCAGGCGGGTCAGGCGTGCGTCCTCGACCAGCTGCGAGGAGGCGGCGAGGTCGACGCGGTACTCCTCCAGCGCCTCGATCACCTGCAGCGAATTACCGATCTCCAGAGTCACCTCGCACTGCGGGAATTGCTCGCGAAAATCCCTGACCATGTCCAGCACGTAGTACGGCGCGGTGGCGCCGATGCGCAGGGTGCCCTGCACCTGGCCGCTGTTGCGCAGGAAGAACTCGATGTCGGCCTCCTGCTGCAGCAGCTTCTGCACCATCGGCAACAGCCGCGCACCTTCGTCGCTGAGGGTCAGGCGCCGCCCACCGCGGTAGAACAGCTCGACGCCGTACTGGCCTTCGAGGCTGCGGATCTGCGTGGTCACCGTCGGCTGGCTGAGGCCGAGCTTCTTCGCCGCCTGGGTGATGCTGCCCAGGCGCGCGACCATGTGAAAGGACTTCAGCTCGGCAGAGAGCATGGGGTGACGCTCCAGGGCAGTGGGCAGGGCCGGAATCCGCGGGTGCGGCGACGACAGGCTGTTTTCCGGCATTCACGTGACAGAAATATCAAAGCCTCGTGACACTCGCGTGACGTTTTCATGCACTTGCTCAAGCCGCCCGTGCCTCGGCTATGATCGCCGCCTTTCCAGCAGAGACAGGTGAGCACCGATGCCCCTTCGCGCAGAGCAACTGGCCGAGTTCACGGCGTTCGCCGAACAGCTGGCCGACGCCGCAGCCGCCGCTATCCAGCCGTACTTCCGCGTGCCGCTGGATGTGGAAGACAAGGGCGCACGCCTGTTCGACCCGGTTACCGTGGCCGACAAGGCGGCCGAGCGGGCCATGCGCGAGCTGATCCGCGCGCGCTACCCCGAGCACGGCATCCTCGGCGAGGAAGAAGAAGCCATCGCCAGCAGCAACGGCCTGACCTGGGTTCTCGACCCCATCGACGGCACCCGCGCCTTCATCACCGGCCTGCCGCTGTGGGGCACCCTGATTGCCCTCAACGACGGCGAACGCCCGGTGCTCGGCGTGATGAACCAGCCCTTCACCGGCGAGCGCTACATCGGCCACGCGGGTGGCGCCTGGTGCAATGGCGCCGCACTGAAAACCCGCCCCTGCGCCGACCTCGCCTCGGCACGCCTGATGTGCACCACGCCCGATATGTTCGACACACCCGCCCGCCGCAACGCCTTCGAGGCGGTGGCGAAGCAGGCCCAGCTGCTGCGCTACGGTGGCGACTGCTACGCCTACTGCATGCTGGCCTCAGGCTTCGTCGACGCCATCGTCGAGGCCAGCCTGCAACCCTATGACGTGCAGGCGCTGATCCCGATCATCGAAGCCGCCGGTGGCGTGATCACCCATTGGGACGGCAGCTCGGCGCAACACGGCGGCGCCATCGTTGCCTGCGGTGATCCACAGTTGCACACCCAGTTGCTCGAACTGCTGCGCAAGGCGGCCTAAGAGGCGCACTGGTTCTGCAGCACAGGCCCATCAACTTCGCGCAGGTAATGCCTGGCGAGAGCCGTGAGGGCGTTCCACGGCACACGCGCACTCAAATCAACAATGTTGACATGAAGAGTGAGAGACCTATAGGTTAGCGGCAACCGTTGCCCTTCCTGCGAGGTCCGCATGTCTGATCGCCAAGCACTGATTGACGTTGTAGAAGCCGCCTACGCGGCCTTCGCCACCCGCAATGCACACGACCTCCTGCAACTCTGCGACACCCACTGCTGCTGGCAGGCACCAGGGCTGCCGGCATTCATGCCGTGGGCCGGCGAGCACCATGGCCACGCCGGCGTGCAGGAGTTCGTCGGCGGCCTCGACCAGCACCTCGAATTTCTCACCTTCACAGCCCGCTCACTGGTGGTCGACGTGGAGCGCGGCCAGGTCGTGGCATTCGGAGAGGCCCGCTGTCGGGTCAAGGCTACCGGGCGACTCTACGTCAATCACTGGGCCCATCTGTTCGTGCTACGTGACGGCCTGATCAGCACCTTCCGCGAATACCCCGACACCGCAGCGCAACTGGCTGCGATCCACCCGGCCCTGTTCGACGCGGCCATGCCACAGGAACATCCCCATGACTGACACCGAAACCTCCGGCCTGCACGCATTGCGTGCGCTGATCCGCGGCGAGATTGCCGCCTCCTCGATTGGCCAGACCATGGGCCTGAGCGCCGTGGCGGTCGAGCCGGGGCGGATCACCCTGGAAGCACGCCCCGACGAGCGCCACCTGAACCCGGCAGGCGCCGTGCACGGCGGTTTCGCCGCCACCTGCCTGGACGGCGCCGCAGCCCTGGCGCTGTTCTCGACCCTGGATGCCAGCACGCCGCACGCCACCGTCGACCTCAACGTCAAGTACGTGCGGCCGCTGACCGCCGGCAAGGTCTATCAGGTTGAGGGCTGGGTGGTGGAGCGCTCCCAGCGCCTGGCGATCTGCGACGCGCTGCTGACGGACGACACCGGCAAGCTGTGCGCCAAGGCCACCACCACCTTCGTCATCAAGGGCTGAAGCCATGAAGGAGCTTATCGTCCACGGTCCCGGCCAGTTGCAGTGGGTGGAGGCGCCATCACCGAGCCTGTCCGGACCACGGAGCGCATTGGTCCGCCCCATCGCCTCGGCCTCCTGCGACCTCGACCGCCGCCTGATCGCTGGCGTCACCCCGTTCAAACCGCCCTTCGCCCTGGGCCACGAATGCGTGGCCGAAGTGCTGGAAGTGGGCGATGAGGTCAGCAGCGTGCGCCGTGGCGACCTAGTCTCCGTTCCCTGGAAGATCGCCTGCGGCAGCTGCCCGCAATGCCTTGCCGGGCGTGCCACTGCCTGCACCACGGTGCCACCCCATGCGGCCTACGGCGTACCGGCCGGCGGCCACTGGGGCGGGTTGTTTTCGGAAGTGGTCCACGTGCCGTTCGCCGACGCCATGCTGGTGCCGCTGCCACCAGGCCTCAACCCGCTGGCGGTGGCCAGTGCCAGCGACAACCTGACCGACGCCTGGGTCGCGGCCAGTCGCCCCATCGCCGCCCGGGAGGACGCGCGGGTGCTGGTGGTAGGCGGCACGGAAAGCCTCGGCGTGCTGGCGGTGCAGATGGCCGTCGCGGCTGGGGCGGCCAGCGTCGACTACCTAGACGACAACGAGTACCGCCGCGACCTGGCCGTGCGCAGTGGCGCCAAGGTCGAGCTGGATAAGGTGCTCGACGAGCGCTACGACGTGGTCGTCTCCGCCACGCGCGATCCGCAGGCGCTGCACCGGGGGCTGCTGGCTCTGGCGCCGGGTGGCCATTGCTCGTGCATCGGCATCATCTTCGAAGACCCGAAGATTCCCCTGTTCGGCATGTACCTGCGCGACGTGACCCTCTCGGTCGGTGCCTGCAATGTGCGCCCGCACATTCCCACGGTGTTCGACCTGGTCAGCAGCGGCCGCTGCGACCCGTTGCTGGTGAGCCCGAGCGTGGTCTCCTGCGACGAGGCGACCGAAGCTCTGGTGCAGCCACTGGCCAAATGCATCGTGGTGCGCGAGCGCATCACGTGACGACCTATCCGCCCGGTCGCGGCGCGCAGGCGCTATAACCAGCGCTGCAGAACCCACCGCTGTGCCCCTGCCGGCGCCTGAACAGTAGATTCCAAGCAACCCTTCACAGTGAGTCCGAAATCATGCAACTCATCCATGCGGCGGCATCGCCCTTTGCCCGAAAAATCCGCGTACTGGCCAGCGAGACCGGCCTGTTGCAGCACATAGCGCTGCTCGATACCGCCGTGCTGCCAGTCACCCTCAACGAGCAGGTCAACGCCGCCAACCCGCTCGGCAAGATCCCGGTGTTGCTGACCGACGACGGTCTGGCGCTGTTCGACAGCCGGGTCATCTGCGAGTATCTCGACAGCCTGCACGACCGCCCTCGCCTGTTCCCCGCCGATCCGGCTACACGCTGGGCCACCCTGCGCCTGGCGGCGCTGGCCGACGGCATGGCCGAAGCCGCCCTCCTCGTGCGCTACGAGCGAGGCGTACGCCCGGCGGAGTACCAGTGGGATGAGTGGATCGAAGGCCAGCTGGGCAAGGTGCGCCGCGCCCTGGTCGCACTGGAAGAACAGGCCGACGCCCTGCAGGGCCCGGTGGACATCGCACAAGTTGCCGTGGCCTGCGCCCTTGGCTACCTCGATTTCCGCCTCGCCGAGCTGGATTGGCGGAGCACCGCGCCAGCCCTGGAGCAGTTCCAGGCACGCTTCTCGGCACGCGAGTCGATGCAGGCGACTGCGCCCAAGTAAACGCAGGACGCCCGGCAAACGGCAGGTTCGCCCGGACCTGCCCGCTCCACGGTGCACGCGCAGGCCCTCCTCTATCTGCCCAAGCCGGAGCGGCACCGTTATCCTGCGCGGGCAGACACGCTGCAGGGAGTTGCACCATGACCGTAACGATCCGCCTGGCCACGCCCGCCGATGTCGAGGTGCTGTTCGATATCCGCACCAGCGTCGTGCAGAACCACCTCTCACGTGAGCAACTGGCAGCCCTCGGCATCACCGCGGCGACGCTGGCCGATGCCATGCGGCACGCCCCCTGTTGCTGGATCGCGCAGGTGCACGGCGCGCCTGTCGGTTTCGCCATGGTCGATGTAGACGACGGCGAGGTTTTCGCCCTGTTCATTCGCCCCACATTCGAAGGCCGAGGGTTGGGCCAGGCGCTGCTGGACAGCGCCGAGGCCTGCCTCTTCCAGACGCATGAGGTGATCGGACTGACGACCGATGGCGGTGCGACGATCCGCGCCAACGGTTTCTACATCCATCAGGGCTGGACCCTGGTTGGTGCGGTTGACGAGCGGGATGTCCGCTACGAGAAGCGCCGTGCCCTGCTTCCGCCCGTCGTGGATGACCCGCGCTGGTAAAGGCAGCCCCGCCACGAATAAGCACGGGCGCGGGCGCGCGAATCGGCACACTCCAGCCCTGCTCGCACAGAAAGGCGCGCTGCGCCTTTCTGCCCGCGAACGCCTCTACAGGTCGTAGCGCAGCACCACGCCAAACGTTCTCGGCGCACCAACGTCGAGAATGTCGGCACGGTTGTTGGTGACGTACTCCTTGTCGAACAGGTTCTTCACGTAGCCCGACACCGCCAGGCCGCGAATCAGCTCGTACTCGGCATTCAGGTTGACCAGCACATGGTCGTCGCTGCGGCGCATGTGCTCGACGTTGCCGTCGGCGTCGAAGTTGTACGCCGACGGGCTGCCTTCCTGGTAGACCACGTCGCTGGTGACGATCAGTCCGCCGTCGAAACGGTAGCTGCCGCCCACCGAAACCTTGTACTTGGGCGCATAGAGGAACGCCTCGCCGCTGCGGTCGCCCTCGGGGGTGACGAAGTCGTCGTAGCGGCCATCAGTGTAAGCCAGCCCGGCATTGATCTTCAGGTTGCGGCTGAGATCCTGCTCGACGAACAGTTCCAGGCCACGAATGGAGCTGCCGGCGGCGTTATAGATCTCGAAGTAGCTTTCGGTCGGATCGAGCAGGCTGACCTGCTGGTCCTTCCAGTCGGTGTAGTAGAGGTTGGCGCGCGCACGCAGGCTGTCCTCCAGCCAGCTGCCGCGGTAGGACAGCTCGTAGTTGGTGGTGTACTCGGGGTCGTACGCCGCGTGGCTGCCGCCGGCACGCACGTTCACGCCACCGCCGCGATAGCCCTTCTGCACCATGAAGCCCAGGTACTGGCCCGGCATGAACTGGTAGTCCACGCCGAGCTTGGGCAGCAGTGCATCGAACGACTTCGACACATCGGCGTTCTCGGACAGATCGTCCCGGACCGTGGTGTCGTTGCGCTCATCGTCGTAGCGCAGGCCGGTGATCAGCGTCCAGTTGCTGGCGAAATCCCAGTTCAGCTCGCCGAACAGCGCCTTGTTGTGAATCCGCGTGTAGCCCTTGACCTCGCCTACGGTGGTGCCGCTGTAGATCAGCTGGTCATGGAAGGCATTGCTGGTACGGCCGTAGTAGGCACCCGCAAAGCCGCGCAGGGTCTCCCCGCTGTGGGCCAGGCGCAGCTCTTGGCTGAACAGGTGGGTTTCCTGGGTGCGGGTCACTTCCCGGTCGAGGACCGCGCCCTGGTCGAAGTCGAGCAGCGACTGGTAGTCGGACTGGGTGCCGGTAGTCTGGCTGGTCAGCGTCCAGGCATCGTTCAGGCGGTAGTCGACCTTGGCGCTGCCGGTGTTCTGCTGCAGGGCGTCGTGGGCCTCGGTGTTCGAGGAAATCTTGTAGTACTGCACCTGGCCGTTGCGCCGGTAGATGGAGTTGTCGCCCTGCAAGCTGTCGTGACGGGCATAGCTGAGCAGCACGTCGAGGTCGTCGTTAGGCAGGATCAGCAGCTTGCCACGGGCATTCTTGTTGCGGTTGGGGTTGGCGTCGCCATGGGTGGCGACGTTGTCGATGTAGCCGTCGCCATCCTGGTAGTCCACCGCCAGCCGGCCCGCGACCAGCCCGTCGATCAGGGCACCACCGCCGGCCACTGCCACGCCACTTTCACCGTAGTTGCCGACGTTGGTCTGGGCGGAAAGACTGGGCTCGAAGGTCGGGTTGCGGGTCTGGATCACCACCGCACCGGCCAGGGAGTTGCGGCCCTGGGTGGTCGATTGCGGCCCAAGCAGCACCTCGACCTGCTCGACGTCCCACATCGACATCGGGCTCAGGGTCAGCGCGCGGTTGGGCTGCTGGGCACCGTCGACATACACCGACACCGCGCCGTTGAGGGTCGCCGGCCCCTGGTCATCGAAGCCCGACACCGGCACACCGCGGATGCCCCAGTTTTCGTTGCCGGCTACCGCGTACACGCCCGGCGTACGGGCGAAGACGTTTTCCAGGTTGTTGTCGCCGTGCTCGCGCAGGTCGGCGGCGGTGTTCACCACCACGCTGGTCTGGGTCTGCGCCAGGGTCCGGTTGATCTTTTCACCGGTGACCATCAGCGGGCTGATCTCGACCGGAGCGGCAGGAGCGTTGCTGCGCACGGGCGCGGCGGCTGCTTCGGGCACTACGATGAAAGTGTGCTCGTCCTGTTGCTGAACCGTCAGGCCGCTGCTGCCCAGCAGCTTGTTCAGGGCGTCCCCGGGGGTGTAGCGACCACGCAGCGCCGGCGTTCGCTTGCCGACGGCGATCTCGCTGGAAAAGAGAATCTGCACATGGGACTGATCGGCCAGGGCATTCAGCGACTTTTCCAGCGCGGCCGCCGGCAGATCGAATTCGATTTCACTGGCGGCCTGGGCCATCGACGACAGGGTGAGGACAAGACTGCTGGCCAGGAAAGTAAGGCGCCACTTGGGAATTCTCACGCGGGGGTTCTCCGGGAAATGGTGGTGTGTTCCTGGAGCTAGCCGCCACAGCGTAGGGAAAACCCTACCTGCGATTTGATTATTTTTTTGCGGCGCGTCGTTTCAGGTGCAGCGTGCCGTTGCCATCCGCGCTCAACTCGACCGGCAGGATCTTCGGCAGCAGGGCCAGCATGCCATCCAGCCGCGCGCTCTCGAAGGTTCCCGAAACGGGCAGCTCCGCCAGACTGCGGTCGTGCATGACGATGGCCGTGCGCTGGTAGCGCTGGATCACCTCGAGCACGTCACGTAGCGGCGTGCGGTCGAAAACCAGGCGGCCCTTGGTCCAGGCAGCCACTGCCGCAGCATCGACCTGCTGACGCGTGCCGAGTTGGCCGTTGCGTACAAGCACCTGCTCACCCGCGACCAGCTGCACGCTCGACTCGCCACCCCGCACCTCGACCCGGCCCTGCTCCACCGTGACCCTCACGCTGCCCTGCTGCCGGCTAACGTTGTAGCGGGTGCCGACCACCTTGATCCGCGTGGCGCCCGCGGTGGTCAGGAACGGACGGTAGAGGGCCGGGGAAACACTGAACAGCGCCTGGCCGCTCTGCAGTTCCACCCGACGCGAACGCAGGTGCCAGCTGACCTTGACCCGGCTCGCGGCGTCCAGAGTGATCAGGCTGCCATCGGTGAGCCGAATCACCTGGGGCTTGCCAATCGCGCTGGCGAACTGCTCGCTCTTGTAGCTGGGGTCGAACCAGACCAGCGCGCAGATGAAGCCCAGCATGGCCACCACCACGCTCAGGGTGGTGAGGCTGCGCGGTTTGGGCGTGCGGCTCGGTGCCGGCAGGGGAAAGCGCTTCTTCAGTTCCTCGCGATGACGGGCGATGGCCTCGTCTGCGGGGACGGAAGCATCGTGCTGCGGCTCGCGCTGGCTCATGCCTCGGTCGCCTGATAGCCGAGCATGAGGCGGCATTGATGCATGCCCAGACGCAGGTGCTTTTCCACAGCCTTCAGCGATATGCCCATCTGCACCGCGACCTCTTTCTGCGACAGCTCGTGGATCTTGTGCATGACGAACACCTGCTGGCAGCGCGGCGGCAAGCTGGCGATCGCCGCGCACAGGCGCTCGACTTCAGCGTCGGTCTCGTGGCGAGACTCCGGGCTCGATGCCGCGCACGCGATGGCCGGAACCTGCGCCTGCTCGTCGACCCACGCCAGCCGCCTGCGCTCGCTGCGGTAGTGGCTGACGGCGCGATCATGGGTGATCTTGCGCAGCAGGGCCAACGGCACGCGAACCCCCTCCTTCTCCGGCGACTCGAGCAGTTGCACGCACACGTCGTGCACCACCTCATGCGCCGTGTGGCGATCACCGAAGCGGCGGCGTACGGAGTCCACCAGCTCGTCATAGTGACGAGCCAGGACCGCGACCAGCGATGGCTTGGATGTGGCGTGGGACACGATGCGGCTGCGAGAAGGTAACGAAAGGAGGCGGCAAATATAAGTGAGAACGCTTAGCAATTGAAAGGGATCAGCGTTGGCGCCAGCGGACACGCCATTTATGTTTTCCACACCGGGCCACACGCTGTACCTTGGGCGCTGGCGATCGAGAAGCTCCGCGCGATTGCCCTGATCGCCCACCGCCCTCTTCACCCCGATGACCTCCGGCTCACCGGCACGCCTCATCCGTTGCCCCGAGCCCGTATCTGCCCGCTGAGCCGCTATGCCGACCTCCTACCTTCCCCGTGGCCTGTCCGTTCTGCTTCTGGCCAGCCTGGCCTGCGCCTTCGCCGGCAACCATATCGCCGCCCGCATCGCCTTCGATGACGGCGCGGGGTTGCTGCTGGCGATACTCTGCCGCTCCGGCGTGACCGCACTGGCGCTGGGCAGCCTGCTGCTGTGGCGCCGCGAGCTGCCACGCTGGCAAACCGGCACCCGCCGCTGGCAGCTGCTGGTGGGCCTGTTGATCGGGCTGCAGAGTTTCTGCATCTACTCGGCGGTGATGCGCATCCCGGTCGGCCTGGCCCTGCTGCTGGTCAACCTCGCGCCCATTCTGCTGGCGTTGCTGACCTGGGCCTTGGGCGGCGCGGCGCCGACGCAACGGGCCGCCGTGCTCATGGGCTTGATCCTCAGCGGCCTGCTGCTAGCCCTGGACGTACCTTCGGTCGTCAGCGGCCACGCTCCCGCCAGCAGTCACTGGCTCGAGGGCGTACTGTTCGGCCTGGGCGGTGCGACGACCTTCGCCACGGCGGTGTGGATCATCGAGAACCGCCTATCTGGCATGGACGGCACGGTGCGCAGCCTGTCGACCATGGTCGTGGTGTTCATCTGTGCTGCGGCAGTGAGTGTCAGCGGAGTCATGGCAGAGGGCGTCGCGCTGCCCGCCAGCCTCGATGGCTGGCTGGCCCTGGCGGTGCTGGTGACCCTGTATGGAACGGCGTTCTCCATCCTGTTCATTCTCATGCCCAGGCTGGACATGGCGCGCAACGCGCCGGTGATGAATGCCGAGCCAGTCGCCGGGCTGCTGTTCGGCTGGCTCATCCTCGGTCAGCAACTCAATACCCTGCAGCTGCTCGGTGGCGGCATCGTCATCGGCGGCATCGTGCTGCTGGCGTACAGGCGCCAAGGCTGAGGTCCATCGACGCGGCAGGCTGAAAAACGGGCAACAAAAAAGGCGACCCCTTCGGATCGCCTTCTTGGTCCCGTGCAGGACGGGTTTGTTTGGTAGGCACAATTGGATTCGAACCAACGACCCCCACCATGTCAAGGTGGTGCTCTAACCAACTGAGCTATGTGCCTGCAATGGCCGCGCATTTTACGGATGAGCCTAACGGTGTCAATACCTTTTTCGCTAAGCCTCTGAAAAAGTGGATTTTTTGTGGAATCTGCAATCGTTAAATATCTTGCACAGAGGCTAGCCGGGCATTTTCAAGTCGAGTAGCATCGGGCTATCCGTAAAAAATAAAGAACAAAGGTTCCAGTATGGCGCACACCCCGTATCCCCAGTCCTATTACGCCGCCTCGGCCAACCCCGTTCCGGCGCGTCCGGAGTTGCAGGGCGAGGTCGACACCGACGTCTGCGTCATCGGAGCCGGCTACACCGGCCTGTCCACCGCCCTGTTCCTGCTGGAAAACGGCTTCAAGGTCACCGTGCTGGAAGCGGCCAAGGTGGGCTTCGGTGCCTCCGGGCGCAACGGTGGGCAGATCGTCAACAGCTACAGCCGCGACATCGACGTGATCGAACGCAGCGTCGGCCCCAAGCAGGCCCAGCTGCTCGGGCAGATGGCCTTCGAGGGCGGGCGCATCATTCGCGAGCGCATCGCCAAGTACGACATCCAGTGCGACCTCAAGGACGGTGGCGTATTCGCCGCGCTCACCAACAAGCAGATGGGCCATCTGGAGTCGCAGAAGAAGCTCTGGGAACGCTACGGCCATACCCAGCTGGAACTGCTCGATGCCAAGCGCATCCGCGAAGTGGTGGCGACCGACAACTACATCGGCGGCATGCTCGACATGAGCGGCGGCCATATCCACCCGCTCAACCTGGCGCTCGGTGAAGCGGCCGCGGTGGAGTCTCTGGGTGGCGTGATCCATGAGCAGTCACCGGCGATCCGCATCGACCGTGGGGCCAACCCCGTGGTGCACACGCCCAATGGCCGGGTGAAGGCCAAGTTCATCGTCGTGGCTGGCAACGCCTACCTGGGCAACCTGCTGCCGGAGCTGTCGGCCAAGTCGATGCCGTGCGGCACCCAGGTGATCACCACCGAACCGCTGTCCGACGAGGTGGCGGCCAGCCTGCTGCCGCAGGACTACTGTGTCGAAGACTGCAACTACCTGCTCGACTACTACCGCCTCACCGGCGATAAGCGCCTGATCTTCGGCGGCGGCGTGGTGTATGGCGCCCGCGACCCGGCGAACATCGAGGCGATCATCCGGCCGAAGATGCTCAAGACCTTCCCGCAACTGAAGGACGTGAAGATCGACTACGCCTGGACCGGCAATTTCCTGCTGACCCTGTCGCGCCTGCCGCAGGTCGGCCGCCTCGGCGACAACATCTATTACTCGCAGGGCTGCAGCGGCCACGGCGTGACCTACACCCACCTTGCCGGCAAGGTGCTGGCCGAGGCGTTGCGTGGCCAGGCCGAGCGCTTCGACGCCTTCGCCGACCTGCCGCACTACCCCTTCCCCGGCGGCCGTCTGTTCCAGGTGCCGTTCAGCGCGATTGGTGCCTGGTACTACACCCTGCGCGACAAATTCGGGATCTGACGAGCCAGCCTCATCTGACTCAGGCATTGTCCCGAGTCAGATGAGCCTAGGTGCGCCGTGCACACCAGGTAGTTTGAGCGGTGCGCACGCCCCTACCGATCAGTCTTCTAACCCGACAGCAACTGACTGAGCACGGCGCGCAGCTTGCCCGGACGCACCGGTTTGTTCAGCAGCGGTACGCGCAGTGCCTGCAGTTGCGTGCGGCACTGGTCGGAGCGGTCGGCGGTGATCATCACCGCCGGGATGTCGCAGGCGAAGTGCTCGCGCAGCGCCTGCACCACCTCGCAACCGGTCACGCCGTTGTCCAGGTGATAGTCGACCACCAACAGATCCGGTGCCTGCGCCTGCAGTTGCTGCAGCGCCTGTGCCTGATCCGCCGCGGTGAGTACCTCGCAGCCCCACTGGCCGAGCAGGTCGGCCATGCTCATGAGAATCGCCGGTTCGTTGTCCAGCACCAGCAGGCGCTTTCCCGGTAGCGGGTTGCCCACCAGCGGTTGCGGCAGCGCCGCGACCTTGAGCGCCACCGGTTGCTCGGCGGCCAGCGGCACGCGAATGCTGAAGCACGAGCCGCGCCCCGGTCGCGAACGCACCTGCACGTCGTAACCGAGCATGCCGGCGATGCGCTCGACGATGGCTAGGCCCAGGCCGACGCCCTTGCGTTCCATGGAGCGCCCGGCATCGAGCTGAAGGAATTCGCGGAAAATAGCCTGCAACTGGCTTTGCGGAATCCCGCGGCCACTGTCCCACACCTCGATATGCACGAACTGGCCACGCTTGCGCACGCCCAGCAACACCCCGCCACGTTCGGTGTAGCGGCAGGCGTTGCTGAGGAAATTGCGCAGGATACGGCCGAGCAGGCGCGCGTCGGTGTGCACCGCATACGCCGGAATTCGCGCACGCAGGCGCAGGCCGGCCTGGGTCGCCACCGGTTCGAACTCCGAGGCCAGCGGCGCCAATAGGTCGTCCAGGCGATACAGGTCGATATCCGGCTTGATCGCCGCCTGGTCCAGCTTGGAGATGTCCAGCAGGTCCGAGAGCAGGTCTTCGGCGCCTTCCAGGGCCTGGTGCGCACGCTCGACCAGGTTGTGCGCCGAGTCGCCCAGCGCGCGCTCACGCAGGGTCGAGATCAGCAGCCGCGCGGCATTCAGCGGCTGCAGCAGGTCATGGCTGGCGGCGGCCAGGTATTTGTCCTTGCTGCGGTTGGCTTCCTCGGCGGCATCGCGGGCCTTGCGCAGTTCGTGCTCGGCACGGGCGCGTTCGCCGATCTGCAAGTGCAGGCTGCGGTTGGCCGCCAGCAGTTCATCGGTACGACTGGCCACGCGCTGCTCCAGCTCCTCGTTGAGCTGTTGCAGGCGCAACTGGGCCAGCTTGCGTTCGGTAATATCGGCGACGAAGCCCTCGAACAGCCCTGGCTCATCCGGCTTGAGGAGGATGTTCATGAGCACGTCGATCTCGCTGCCATCACGACGGCGCAGGCGCGTTTCGTAGCCGAACAGGCCGGGCTGCTCGGCGAGCACCGCACGAATCCGCGCCAGCTCCTCGCGCCCGCCGATGAACAGGTGCGCGGCCAGGTCGGTGTGCGACCAGAGCACGTCCTGCGGGTCCTGGTAGCCGAGCATGCGGGCCAGGGCCGGGTTGGCGGCGCGCAGCCCCTCGTGCAGGTTGGCCTGGAAGATGCCGTGCACGGCGTGTTCGAACAGCCATTTGTAGCGGTTGCGCTCGGTTTCCAGCTCTTCTAGGCGCGCCTCGAGTTCGGCGTAGTGGCTCTTGCGCGCGGACTGGCTGCTCAGCCCGAGCAGGCCGGCAAGCGTGCGCTGCTGGTCCTCAGAGGCGCTCGGCTTAGAGGCGCTCGGCTTAGAGGGCTTCGCCATACACCACTTCCACGTCGCGCTGGCTGGACTCGCGCGGGTTGGTGAGGATGCACGGGTCATGCATGGCATGGCGCGAGAGGAATGGAATGTCCGAGGAGCCAACGCCATGCAGGCTGAGGGTTTCGTGGAAACCGACGGCGCGCTTGAACTGGATCAGGTACTCCACCAGGCGTGCGCGAATCTGCACGTGGGTCATGCCGCGGCAGTCGATGCCGAGGGTCTCGGCGACCATGCGAAAGCGATCCGGCGCGGCGCTGTAGTTGAAGGCCACAACGTGCTCGACCAGCGCCGCGTTGCACAGCCCGTGCGGCAGGTCGAGGAAGCCGCCGAGGCTGTGGCTCATGGCATGTACCGCGCCGAGGATGGCGTTGGAGAAGGCCAGGCCGGCCTGCATGCTGCCGAGCATGATTTTCTCGCGCAGGGCAATGTCATGCGGGTTGGCGATCATCTGCACCAAGTTGCCGTTGATCAGGCGCATGGCCTCCAGGGCGTGGGTGTCGGTGAGCGGTCCGCTGCCGGTGGAAACGAATGCCTCGATGGCGTGCACCAGGGCGTCGATGCCGGTACAGGCGGAGAGGAACGGGTCCATGCTCAGGGTGGTTTCCGGGTCGATCAGCGACACATCCGGCACCACCGCCTTGCTGACGATGGAGAACTTCATCCGCTCCTGCTGGTTGGAAATGATCACGAACTGCGAGACGTCGGCCGAGGTGCCGGCGGTGGTCGGGATCAGGATCAGCGGCGGGCTGGGCACACGGATGGTGTCCACGCCTTCGAATTCGAGAATGCTGCGACCATGCGCGGCGACGATGCCGATGCCCTTGGCGCAGTCCATCGGGCTGCCGCCGCCGACCGCGACGATGACGTTACAGTTGTGCTCGCGATACAGCTCGGCACCGGCCATCACCTCCTCCACTCGCGGGTTCGGCGACACGGCGGTGTAGAGCACGTAGTCGATGCCCTGGCCCTGCAGGCTGGCCTCGACATCGGCCACCCAGCCGGCAGCGACCACGCCGGGGTCGGAAACCAGCAGCACCTTGCGGGCGCCGAAGGTCATGGCGAAGTTGGCGACGTTGTGCCGGCAGCCCGCGCCGAAGACGATTTCCGGCGAGACGAACTTACGCAGCATGCTCAGGTTCTGGGTCATATAACGGACTGTTTTTCTTGTTATTTGTACTTGGGTGTTCAGCCTACTGGAATGCTCGGTTATTGCAATCGGACCAAGGGACTAGACAGGCCAGGTGTGTTGGCGTTTTGCCGAGGTTATTGCCGACGCCGCGACTGGTGGGCTGAAGCCCACCCTACGCGAGGTGACGTTCTGTAGGGTGGGCTTCAGCCCACCAACCGGCGCGTCATGAAACGCAAAAGATCCTAGCGCTATTGCTCGGCCAGCAGTTCCTGATAGAACGCCAGCTCACGCTCGAGCACCTCGGCGACATGCGCGGCCTGGCGAAAACCGTGGCGCTCGTCCGGGTACAGGTGATAGTCGGCACGAATGCCGCGCTGGCGCAGCGCGGCGACCATGCTTTCGGTCTGCGCCGGCACCACCACCGCATCCTGACCGCCCTGGAAGAAGATCATCGGCACCTCGATACGCCCGGCGAGCCGCAGTGGCGTGCGGGCGGCGTAGCGTCCGGCATCGCGCTGCGGATCGCCGATCAGCCAGTCCAGGTAGTCCGCCTCGAACTTGTGGGTGGCCCGGCGCAGCGCCAGCGGATCGCTGACCCCGTACAGGCTCGCACCACCACGCAGGCCCTTGCCGTGCGCCAGCGCCATCAGCGCGCTGAAACCGCCGGCACTGGCACCACGCACGAACACCCGATCGGCATCGACCAGGCCCAGCGCGGCGAGGTGCGCGATCGCCGCCTGGATGTCCTCGACATCGCTGCGCCCCCACTCGCCCTGCAGGCGTTGCCGGTAGGCGCGGCCGTAGCCACTGCTGCCGCGGTAGTTGAGGTCCGCCACAGCAAAGCCGCGTTCGGTCCAGAACGGGATGCGCGGGTCGAACACCGGGTAGCAGGCCGAGGTCGGCCCGCCGTGCAGGAACACCACCAGCGGCGCCGGGCTCGACTGCCCCGGCGGTGCATGGAAGAAACCGTGAGCACGTTCTTCTGCGCCGCTGACATAGCTGAAGGCGCGCGGCGGGCTGATCCCAGGCAGGGGTTGTTCGCCACCGGCCAGCACCTGTACCGCGCCACTGTCACGACTGATCGCCAGGACCGCCGGCAGGCGCGTGGGTGAGGCGGCGATGCCGTAGTAGTGCGAGTCATCCGTGGCCAGCGCGCGGAAGCGGCTGTAGTGGTCGGCCAGGCGCCGTTCGTGGCCGGCTGCGTCGCACACCGCGAGCACGCCGAAGCCCTGTTCGAAGCGGGTCAGCAGCAGCTCGCCGTGCTCCAGCGGCAGGTAGGTGCGGCCACCCAATTGCCAGGGGGCGGCAGCGTGGTCGGCTGGTTGGCTGGCTATACCGAGCGGTCCCTCCCTCACCCCAACCCTCTCCCGGAGGGAGAGGGGGTTGGCCGAAGCGGGAGGCAGGTACGCGACTGAGGTCTGACTTCGTAAACGCCCTCTCCCTTCGAGAGAGGGCTGGGATGAGGGGCAAGTACCTCCGTCAATCCGCCAGGCATAAGGCTGCCACCAACCATCCCTGTCGCTCAGACAGAACAGCCTGCCCAGCGCATCGAAGCGCGGCTGCTGCAGTGACTCATCACCCGCCATCCCGGCCAGGCACAACGTTTCGCCGGTCGCGCCCAAGCGCAGGCACAGGCGCGTGGCCGTCCACGGTTGCTCCGGGCGATTCCACTCGATCCACGCCAGTTGCTCGCCATCGACGCTGGCCACTGCACCGGCGTAGAAATCGGCGCCCTCGACCAGCACCCGGCGCGAGCCATCCAGACCGAGGCGCACCAGACGGTGGATCACCCCACCCGCCTCGTGGCTCTCCTCCACCGCCAGCAGCGTCTGCCAGGCCGGCACGTAGCTCAGCTCGCCATAGCGGCAGTGCAGCCGAGCCGTCACAGCGCAGGGTGCACCGATATCGCCGTCACCGCCGGCCAGCGTCAGCAGATAAACCTGCTGATCCGCCTCGTTGACGAACGCCACCCCGGCGGCTGTCGGGCAGCAGGCGCCGCCGCCGTATTCGTAGACGCGGCTGCGCACCGAATAGCCTGGCGGCGTCAGCTCATGACGCTGGCCATCGCGGTAGAACCACAATCCGCAACGCGCCTGCTGCGGATCGAATTCCACCCACAGCAGGCCGCCGTGGGCGGCGTGCAACTCGGCGAAGTCGCGCGAAGCGGCAGCGGCCTGCTCGGCAGACCAGCGCGGGGGCGCGCCAGGCCCCGTGGAAACACCGGCCTGACCACTGCGGCCCTCAGGCCTTGCAGATGATCCTGGATGCTTTTTCATTGCGGAATTTCAACGCCTCCATGCCCAGCGCAGCGTGCTCAGCCTCTTCGCGGGCGGCGAGGATCAGGCCGTGGTGCTCGGACTTGCTGCACACCGGGTCGGTCTTGTCGGCATCGCCGGTGAGCATGAACGCCTGGCAGCGGCAGCCGCCGAAGTCGCGGTCCTTCTCGTCGCAGGAACGGCACGGCTCGGGCATCCAGGCATCGCCGCGGTAACGGTTGAAGCCGAACGAGTCGAACCAGATGTGCTGCAGGCTGTGCTCGCGCACGTTGGGAAATTTCACCGGCAGTTGCCGTGCGCTGTGGCACGGCAAGGCGGTGCCGTCCGGGGTGATGTCGAGGAACAGCTTGCCCCAGCCGCTCATGCAGGCCTTGGGCCGCTCCTCGTAGTAGTCGGGGGTGACGAAGATCAGCTTGCACGGGTGGTTCTGCGCCGCCAGCTTGTCGCGCCACTCGTTGGTGATGCGTTCGGCGCGCTGCAGCTGCTCGCGGGTGGGCAACAACCCGGCGCGGTTGAGTTCGGCCCAGCCGTAGAACTGGCAGGTGGCCAGCTCCACGTAATCGGCCTCCAGCTCGATGCACAGCTCGATGATGCGGTCGATGCTGTCGATGTTGTGCCGGTGGGTGACGAAGTTGAGCACCATCGGGTAACCATGCGCCTTCACCGCGCGGGCCATCGCCAGCTTGTGGGCGAAGGCCTTCTTCGAGCCGGCGAGCAGGTTGTTCACCTCCTCGTCGGCGGCCTGGAAGCTGACCTGGATATGGTCGAGGCCGGCGTCGGCGAACTCGGCGATACGCTTCTCGGTGAGGCCGATGCCGGAGGTGATCAGGTTGGTGTAGTAACCCAGGCCACGGGCCGCGCGGATCAGCTCGGCGAGGTCCTGGCGCACCAGCGGCTCGCCACCGGAAAAGCCCAGCTGCGCGGCGCCCAGTTCACGGGCCTGGCGGAACACGTCGATCCACTGCGCGGTGCTCAGCTCCTCGCCGTGGCGGGCAAAGTCCAGTGGGTTGGAGCAGTACGGGCACTGCAGCGGGCAGCGGTAGGTCAGCTCGGCGAGCAGCCACAGCGGCGGGCCCACCGCGGGCACGCCGGCGGCACCGACGCTAGGCGTATTCGATCCAGAACTGAGCATGGGCCACCTCGAGAAAGGCCAGGATGTCTTCATCGATTCCCGGTACATCGGGGAACTGCCCCGTCAGCTCGGCGATGATTGCCGTCACGTCACGCTGGCCATCGATGCGCTGGAGAATTTCCCCGGCGCTGTCGTTGAGCTTGACCATGCCCTCCGGGTACAGCAGCACGTGGCAACCCTGGGCGGGCTCGAATTGCAGGCGGAAACCGCGGCGGATGCGCGGCACCTGGGGCAGGATGGCGATGCTCATGAAGGTGACTCCGATGCGGTGCGCGCGGCGCACCCTACGTGGGATGCGGGGTTGGCGGGTGGCGCCAGCTGGATGCGGTTCACAGGGCAATCCCCCGGTGCCAGACGCGCTCGCGGGTCACCGTGTGGTACGGCGCGCGCGCCAACTCGTAGGCCATGCTCATGGCGTCGAGCATGCTCCACAGCACGTCGAGCTTGAACTGCAGAATCTGCAGCATGCGCTCCTGGGCGTCGCGGGTGCGGTAGTGTTCGAGGGTGATGCGCAGGCCGTGGTCGACATCGCGGCGCGCTTCCTTGAGGCGCTTGCGGAAGTAGTCGTAACCGCCGGCGTCGATCCACGGGTAGTGCTGCGGCCAGCTGTCCAGGCGCGACTGGTGGATCTGTGGGGCGAACAGCTCGGTCAGCGAGCTGCTTGCCGCCTCCTGCCAGCCGGCACGGCGAGCGAAATTGACGTAGGCGTCGACGGCGAAGCGCACACCCGGCAGCACCAGCTCGGTAGACAGCACCTGCTCGCGGTCCAGGCCGACGGCTTCGGCCAGGCGCAGCCAGGCCTCAATGCCACCCTCCTCGCCAGGCGCGCCATCGTGGTCGAGGATGCGCTGCACCCACTCGCGGCGGGCGTCGCGGTCCGTGCAGTTGGCCATGATCGCCGCGTCCTTCAGCGGGATGCTCAGCTGGTAGTAGAAGCGGTTGGCGACCCAGCCCTGGATCTGCTCGCGGCTGGCGCGGCCTTCGTACATCGCCACATGGAACGGGTGATGGATGTGGTAGTAGGCGCCCTTGGCGCGCAGCGCCTGTTCGAATTCGGCGGGGCTCATGGCAGGCTGACTCATCTCTGCTCCTTGTTATTGTCGTTAGCGATGATCCGAGCGGCTCGCGGTGCGCACGGTGCACCCTACGAAGTCACGGCGCGGTATCTACAGCTCGATGCTCATGCCATCCCATGCCACCTCGATGCCGTGGGCGACAAGCTCACCGCGCTCGGCCGAGTCGATGTCGAGGATCGGGTTGGTGTTGTTGATGTGGATGAGTACTTTGCGCGGCCCGCTGATACCGTCGAGCACCTCGATCATGCCGCCGGGGCCGCTCTGGCACAGGTGGCCCATCTCGCTGCCGAGCTTGTCGCCGACCTCGCACACGCGCATCTCGTCGTCGCGCCACAGGGTGCCGTCCACCAGCAGGCAGTCGGCGCGGCGCATCCAGGCCAGCAGGTTGTCATCGACCTCGCCCAGGCCCGGCGCGTAGAACAGCTTGCCGCCGCTGCGCAGGTCTTCGACGAACAGGCCGATGTTGTCGCCCGGGTGCGGATTGCCGCGGTGTGGCGAATACGGTGGCGCGCTGCTGCGCAGGGGGATGGCGGTGAAACGCAGGTTGGCGCAGGCCGGCACGCTGAACGGCTGGCCATCGAGGTGGATCGGCCGCCACTGCAGGCCGCCGTTCCAGTGTTCGAGCATGTTGAACAGCGGGAAGCCGCTGGTCAGGTCCTGGTGGACCATCTCCGTGCACCAGACCTGATGCGGGCAGCCTTCGCGCAGGGTCAGCAGGCCGGTGGTATGGTCGATCTGGCTGTCGAGCAGGATGATCCCGTCGATCGCCGTGTCGCGCAGGCGCCGCGCCGGTTGCAGCGCGGGGAAGTTCTCGATCTGCGCGCGGATGTCGGGCGAGGCGTTGCACAGCACCCAGTGGATGCCGTCGTCACTCAGGGCGATGGACGACTGGGTGCGCGGCTGGGCCCGCAGGCGGCCACTGCGCATGCCGCTGCAATTGCGGCAGTTGCAGTTCCACTGGGGGAAACCGCCACCGGCGGCCGAGCCGAGAATCTGGATATGCATGGCAGGTGCTCTGCAAGCTGGAAGCCCCGGCGAACCGGGGCCTGGGCATCAGCGGTTGGCGAAGTACAGGGTCACTTCGAAACCAAGGCGCATGTCGGTGAAGTTGGGTTTAGTCCACATGGGTAGGTCCTCTTTTTATTGAGATCGGCACATGCCGACAGGTCGAGTTAACCACCAGGTCCGACACCCCCGAATGATACTTTCGAAGGAGTTACGGTCCTGATTTGGTAGCGGGCGCGCGACAGCTGTCCGCCTGCCCGCTACAGCTGTCGCATTTCTGCGACGACTGCGAAAACCGTCGCCGGGGCCGTTGATCACGGGCCCGGCGCTCAAGCGCGAGCCCTGCAGCGACATGGCCCGACACCGGCATGTGCTTTGCTGGATGCCTGATGTTCGACGGAAGGATGACTGCACGCACCGTCGTACAAGGCTATGGTTGCAGCATTCGCCAGACAGGCCGACCACAACAACAAGATGCCGGCGCGCACACTGCGCCGCCGGCCACATGGAGCGCCCATGACCCTGCATGCCGTGGAAACCAGCCCCAGCGAACTCGCTGCCTTCGTCAGCGATCACTTCCCCGAACGCAGCATTCGCCCGGACGGGCTGATCGCCCAGTCGTGGTACCGCAGCGTCACTCAGCACAACCTCAACCCGCGCGGGCGCTGCATCAAGAACATCCTCACCGCCGAGGAAATTCGCCTGCACCAGGCCCAGCACGAGGAATACCTGAAGATCGCCAGCCAGGGCGTCACCGGCCTGGCCAAGCGCGTGGTGCAGGCCGGTTTCGCCGTGCTGCTCAGCGATGAACACGGCATCACCCTGGATGCGCGCCTGCCCAGCAAGCGCGACCCGTATACCGAATCCGGGCTGATCGTCGGTGCCCGCTGGGACGAGTCGGTAGCCGGCACCAACGGCATCGGCACCACCCTGGCCGCGGCCCAGGCGATGACCATCCACCGCGAGGAACACTTCCTCACCTCGAACTTCCGCCTGAGCTGCTCGGTGTCGCCGATCTTCGACGCCCAGGGTCTGCTGCGCGGCTGCCTCAACGCCACCTGCTTGAACAGCGACGGGCCGAAGGAGGCGCAGTACCTGACCCTGCAACTGGTGATCATGTACGCGCGGCTGATCGAGAACGCGCACTTTCGCCAGCGTTACCGCGACGGCCTGACCCTGGCGATCAAGCCGCGCGACGACATCACCGACCTGGCCAACGAACAGCTGCTGGCCCTCGACGACCAGGGCCGGGTGGTCGGTGCCAACCGCGCCGCCTTCGTCGCCCACGAGCACGCCGGGCAACCGTTGCTCGGCCGGCGCATCGACAGCCTGCTGCCGGTCGGCGTCGACGAACTGCTCAGCCTCACCAGCGGTGGCGCGCGTGGCGTGCTGCTGCGCACCCGCGATGAACAGGCGCTGGTGGATGTCGGCCTGCGCATTCCGGCCGGGCGCCTGCGCCCTGCCCCGGCGGCAGCCAGCAGCGTGCGCATCCCTGCCAGCAGCCACCCGGACCTCGACCAGCTCGGCGGCAGCGACCCACAGCTGCAGCAAGGCGTGCGGCGCATCCGCAAGGTGATCGACAAGGGCATCCCGATTCTCATCACCGGCGAAACCGGCACCGGCAAGGAAGCCTTCGCCCGCGCCATCCACCAGGCCAGCAGCCGCCGCAACGGCCCGTTCGTGGCGCTGAACTGCGCGGCGATCCCGGAGACGCTGATCGAGAGCGAGCTGTTCGGCTACCGCAGCGGCAGCTTCACCGGTGCCAACAAGAAAGGCATGAAGGGCAAGCTGGAACTGGCCAACGGCGGCACGCTGTTCCTCGACGAGATCGGCGACATGCCGGCGCACCTGCAGACCCGCCTGCTGCGCGTGCTGGCCGAGCGCGAGATTTCCCCGCTGGGTGCCGAGTCGCCGGTGGCGCTGGATGTACAGGTGGTCTCGGCAACGCACCAGGACCTCGGCGAGATGATCCGCGCCAAGCAGTTTCGCGAAGACCTGTTCTACCGCCTCAGCGGCATGAGCCTGGCACTGCCCGCCCTGCGCGAGCGCAGCGACCGCAGCGAGCTGATCGGCAACCTGCTCGCCGCCCAGCCTGGCGCTGCCGGCCTGCAGCTCGATGCCCAGGCGCGTCAGCGCCTGTACGCCTACGCCTGGCCGGGCAACATCCGCCAGTTGCTCAATGCCCTGCGCTACGCCGTGGCACTGGCCGAAGACGGTCGGATCGATGTCGATTGCCTGCCTGCCGAACTGCATGACCTTCACCTCCCCGAGCTGAGCGCGGTGACGCCCGAAAGCGCCGCCAGCCTGGCCGATCACCTGGGCGACGCCGAAGCGCGCCACCTGTATGCGGCGCTGCGCCAGCACCGCTGGAACGTCAGCGCGGCCGCCGACTCGTTCGGCATCTCGCGCTCGACCCTGTACCGCAAGATGAAGAAACACGGCATCGTCCAGCCCAACGAGCTGTTCTAGCCGCTGCGCTTCCGTAGGGTGCGCCATGCGCAGCGGATGCACCGCACGCCACTTTGGTGAGTGCGCTTAGCGCACCACACGATTCGAACCGCTCCTTTTTCCTGGCGTCGCGTGCAACGCCAGGAAAAAGGAGCGGAGTTAGGTCGCAGCCTTTCTCCGCCCAAGTTACATGCTCGTTTGTTGCGGCTATCTGTCACTGAGACAAGAGCGTGCTCCCACAGCCTTTCCCTACCGGCAATTACTCTGCGCTGGCCGCCCCTCACCCCAACCCTCTCCCGGAGGGAGAGGGGGTTGATCCGAGTACACACCGCGAACATGTTCGGGGATTGAGAGCGAGTGGGTTCGCGCATAAAACGAACTCAGGCGTACTCCAGGCCCTCCCCCGTCGATCTCCAGAACAAGTCACCCCTCTCCCTCCGGGAGAGGGGTCGGGGGTGAGGGACGTCTAGGCCAGGCACACCTCCCCTCACTCCTGCATGTACACCACATGGGTATGGGTGAACTCGTACAGCCCGTGCTTGCCATCCGCGCCACCGATGCCGGACTTGCGGGTGCCGGCGTGGAAGCCCTGCATGGCCTCGAAGTTCTCGCGGTTGACGTAGGTTTCGCCGAAGTCGATCTCGCGACTGGCCTTGAGCGCCGCACCCAGGCTGCGGGTGTAGATCGACGAGGTCAGGCCGTATTCGCTGTCGTTGGCGAGGGCGATGGCTTCGTCGAGGTCGTCGACGATCTGGATCGGCAGCACCGGGCCGAAGATCTCCTTGCGCATGATCTCCATGTCCGCCTTGCAGCCGGCGAGTACGGTCGGCTGGTAGTGGAAGCCCTTGCCCTTGTCCGCGACGTTGCCGCCGGTGATGGCCTGGGCGCCCTGGCCGATGGCGGTGCGGACCATCTGCGCGACCTTGTCCAGGCCGGCCTGGTTGATCAGCGGGCCCATGTCCAAATCGGACTCGACGGAAGGATCGCCGTAACGAGTGGCGGCCATCGCCGAAGCGATCTTGTCGATGAACTGATCGGCGACCTTGCGCTCGACGTAGACGCGCTCGGCGCAGTTGCACACCTGCCCGGTGTTGATTACCCGCGAGGCGGTGATGGCGGTTACGGCCAGGTCCAGGTCGGCATCGGCCAGCACGATGGCCGGCGCCTTGCCGCCCAGCTCCAGGTTCAGCTTGGTGATGTTCGGCGCGGCGGCGGCCATGATCCGCGCACCCGTGCCGACGCTGCCGGTGAAGCTGATCAGGTCGATGCCGGCGTGGCTGGTGAGCACGCTGCCAGCACCCGCGCCAGTGCCACTGACCACGTTAAACACGCCGGTTGGCAGGTCGGTCTGCGCCACCAGCTTGGCGAATTCGAAGCAGTTGATCGGGGTCTCTTCACTCGGCTTGATGACGATGGTGTTGCCGGTGATCAGCGCCGGCGCCATCTTGCGGGCAATGAGGAAGAACGGGAAGTTCCACGGCAGGATGCCGGCCACCACGCCCAGCGGCTTGCGCAGCAGGAAGATGTGCTCGTTGACCCGGTCGCTGGTCAGCACTTCACCTTCCAGGCGGCGTGCCCACTCGGCCATGTAGTCGAGGTAGTCGGCGGTGAAGTTGACCTCCACCAATGCCAGCGCCGGCACCTTGCCCTGCTCGCGGGTGATGATGCGCGCCAGGCGCTCGGCGTTGTCGCGGATCTTGCTGGCGATCTGGCGCAGGTAGCCGGCGCGCTCGATGGCCGGTTTGGCCGCCCAGCCGCGTTGCGCCTTGCGCGCAGCGGCGATGGCGCGTTCGACCTGCTCGCCACTGGCATCAGGCACCCGTGCCAGCAGCGCGGCATCGGCCGGGTTGTACACCTCGATCAGGCTGTCGCTGCCGACGAAGGTGTTGTCGATGTAGTTCTGGTAGGTGATCTCGCTCATGGTCCGGTCTCGCTATTGCTGGAATTCAGGAGACAGACGCACCCGGCGGCGCGCCCGTCCGGCGGGTTACTGCGCGCTGAACTTGTCCCAGGCGCCGCCTTCGGCCTTGAGGTCGTGGGCACGCTTGATCAGGTACTGGTGGATCTGGTTGACCTCCTTGGCATCGAAGGCTTCGGCGAACGACGGCATGCCGTCCGGCACGCGACCGCCGTAGAGGATGCCGAGGAACATCTGGTGCTTGTCGGTGGTGAGCTTGCGCAGATCCGGCAGCACGCCGCCGCTGACCGCATGGATGCCGTGGCACTGCGAGCAGTGGCCGTCATACAGCTTGGCGCCGGCTTCCACGGTGGCCGCATCGGCGGTCAGCGGTGGCGGCTCCGGGGTGTCTGCGGGCGGTGCCGGTTCCTGCAGCTTGGCGGTGCCGCCGAGCTTGTAGGTCAGCACCTGGGAGAACGGCTGCGCGCCGGCACGCAGGGACAGCGCCCCGGCGAACGTGGCGAAGGCGCCGCCCCAGCCAGCCATGAAGGTCACGTACTGCTCACCGTCCACCGAATAGGTCACCGGGGCGGCCATCACGCCGCTGGCGGCCGGCTGTTCCCAGAGTTTCTTGCCGGTGTCGGCGGCGTAGGCGATCACCCGGCCGTCGGAGCTGCCCTCGAACACCAGGTTGCCGGCGGTGGTCAGGGTGCCGCCGTTGAAGATGGTCACGTAGGGCACTTCCCAGGCCGGCTCCTGCTTCACCGGGTCCCAGGCGATCAGCTTGCCGGACCAGGTCTTGGCCATTTCCAGCAGGCCGTCCGGGCCTTCGGGCATCATCCCGGTCTTCAGGCCGAGCTGGTACATGCTCTTGAACGGGTTGCGCTTGGGCGCGTCCGGGATGTGCTCGTAGTAGGCCGACATGATGTGCGCGGGGATGTACACCAGGCCGGTCTTGGGGTTGAACGACATCGGGTGCCAGTCGTGCGCGCCCCAGAACGCCGGGGTCACCAGGTTGCGCTTGCCATTTTTCCAGTAGGCGGCGTTTTCCTCGTCGACGATGGGCCGGCCGGTCTTCATGTCCATGCCCTTGGTCCAGTTCTGCGGGACGATGCCCTTGGCCGAGAGCAGCTCGCCGGTGGCGCGGTCGATGACGTAGAAGAAACCGTTCTTCGGCGCCTGCATCAGCACCTTGCGCTGCTTACCCTCGATCTCCAGTTCGGCGAGGATCATGTGCTGGGTAGCGGTGAAGTCCCAGGCGTCGCCGGGTGTGGTCTGGTAGTGCCAGGCGTACTCGCCGGTGTCGGCGTTGACCGCGACGATGGACGAGAGGAACAGGTTGTCGCCCTTGGCCTGGCTGCGCCATTTCGGGTCCCACAGCGAGCCGTTGCCGACGCCGATGTAGAGCAGGTTCAGCTCCGGGTCGAAGGCGAAGGAGTCCCACGCGGTGCCGCCACCGCCCTGCTCGACGAAGGCGTCGCCGTGCCAGGTCTTGGCGGCGATTTCCATGGCCTTGTCTTCCGGCGGCAGCTTGGTGTCGCCCGGTACGGTGAAGAAGCGCCAGGCCTGCTTGCCGCTCTCGGCGTCGTAGGCGGTGACGTAGCCGCGCACGCCGAACTCGGCGCCGCCGTTGCCGATGATCACCTTGCCGTTCACCACGCGCGGCGCGCCGGTGATGGTGTAGCTGCGTGCGTGGTCGTTACGGGTGTCGACCGACCAGACCTTCTTGCCGGTCTTGGCGTCGATGGCTTCCAGGCGGCCGTCGAGCACGCCGATGTAGACCTTGCCATTCCACACCGCGACGCCACGGTTGACCGCGTCGCAGCAGGCCTCACCGGCGCGCGAACGGTCCGACTGCGGGTCGTACTTCCAGATCAGCTTGCCGTTGCGCGCATCCAGCGCGTAGACCGCCGAGAACGGCCCAGTGGTGTACATCACGCCGTCGACCACGATCGGCGTGGCTTCCACGCCGCGGTCGAGGTCGAGCTTGTAGCTCCAGGTCAGGCCGAGCTGGCCGACGTTGCCGTCGTTGATCTTTTCCAGCGGGCTGTAGCGCTGTTCGTCGTAGGTACGACCGTGGCTCATCCAGTTACCCGGCTCCTCGTCGGCCGCGATGATGCGCTTGCCGTCGACATTGGCGGGGGTCTCGGTCGCCCAGGCCGGGGTGGCGAGCACACCGAGCAACAGGGCGGTCAGAAGGGGTTTCAGCGGAACGCCTGCGGGGGTGAGCCGAGAGGCGGCGTGCGAGGCGAGGCCAATCTGTGTCATGGGGGTCTCCCGATTCTTATTAGGTACCGGCGTCAGTGCGCTCCGGTATCCAGGGAGGGAGCAACCGCCATGCCAGCACCACGAAATCGGCCAGAGCCCAGCAACCACGGGGCCTGTAGCGATCATGCGGAGTTCGAGTGACACACCCTAGGCTGCGACAGGTGTCGCAGCGGACGTGGCAGGTGTCGCGGGCATGCGTCAGCCAGGCAGGAACGACACACGCGAAAACGTCAGCCCACAGGGTGGATGGCGCTTCATCCATCCACCGTGCAGAGGTTCAGCTTGATGGGTTGCCGGCGCTCTCGCCGGGTGGGTCGATGGAGCGTGCCCCAGCCGACGAAGGGCGGCGATGAGGAGCAATCGCAGAAAAAGAAAAACGCGGCCAGGGCCGCGTTTCGACAGGGATCTGCCTCACCTGGGAGTAGGCATGCAGCAGGACAGATCGCGCCCTCGCGGCGCGTCGACAAACAGCGGGACGTACGCAGCGCCATCCGCTAACGGAAAACACCTGCCTGCAGTGGAGCGGACCGCAGGCCGGTTACAGCAAACCGCAAGGCCCGCCGCCGTGACGGGCCGATTAAAATGGCAAACCGGTTTCGGATATTGCGAGCTAGAGAAAAACAAGGCGAACAGGGCTGAGGAGGCGGACTGGGCCCGCACTCGGGTTTACAAGTTGTAAATGAGCACTCCGAAGCCCTGTTCAACGCAGTTTTTCCGACGCGCAGCTAATCCGATAGCGGTTTAGAAGAAGCCCAGCGGATTGATGTCATAGCTGATCAGCAGGTTCTTGGTCTGCTGGTAGTGGTCGAGCATCATCTTGTGGGTCTCGCGCCCGACGCCCGACTTCTTGTAGCCACCGAACGCGGCGTGTGCCGGGTACAGGTGGTAGCAGTTGGTCCACACACGGCCGGCCTTGATGCCACGGCCCATGCGGTAGGCGCGGTTAATGTCGCGGGTCCACAGGCCGGCACCGAGGCCGAACTCGGTGTCGTTGGCGATGGCCAGCGCTTCTGCTTCGTCCTTGAAGGTGGTGATGCCGACCACCGGGCCGAAGATCTCCTCCTGGAACACGCGCATTTTGTTGTGGCCCTTGATCAGGGTCGGCTGGATGTAATACCCGGTGGCCAGGTTGCCTTCCAGCTGCTCGACGTTGCCGCCGGTGAGGATCTGCGCGCCTTCCTGCTGGGCGATCTCCATGTAGGAGAGGATCTTGTCGAACTGCTGCTGCGAGGCCTGGGCGCCGACCATGGTGTCGGTGTCCAGCGGGTTGCCACGCTTGATCGCCTTGATCTTCTTCATCACCTCGACCATGAAGGCGTCGTAGATCGACTCCTGCACCACGGCGCGCGACGGGCAGGTGCACACTTCGCCCTGGTTGAAGAACGCCAGCACCAGGCCTTCGGCGGCCTTTTCGATGAAGGCCGGCTCGGCCTGCATGATGTCCTCGAAGAAGATGTTCGGCGACTTGCCGCCCAGCTCCACGGTGCTCGGGATGATGTTCTCGGCAGCGCATTTCATGATGTGCGAGCCGACCGGGGTGGAGCCGGTGAAGGCAATCTTGGCGATGCGCTTGCTGGTGGCCAGCGCCTCACCGGCCTCGCGACCGAAGCCCTGAACGATGTTCAGCACGCCCGGTGGCAGCAGGTCGCCGACCAGCTCGATGAACACGGTGATCGACAGCGGCGTCTGCTCGGCCGGCTTGAGCACCACGCAGTTGCCGGCGGCCAGGGCCGGGGCGAGTTTCCAGGCGGCCATCAGCAGCGGGAAGTTCCACGGGATGATCTGCCCGACCACGCCCAACGGCTCGTGGAAGTGGTAAGCAGCGGTGTGTTCGTTGATCTCGGCGGTGCTGCCTTCCTGGGCACGGACGCAACCGGCGAAGTAGCGGAAGTGGTCGGCGGCCAGCGGCACATCGGCATTGAGGGTCTCGCGCACGGCCTTGCCGTTGTCCCAGGTTTCGGCGACGGCGAGCAGTTCGAGATTGGCTTCGATACGGTCGGCGATCTTCAGCAGGATCAGCGAGCGGTCCTGCACCGAGGTCTTGCCCCAGGCGTCGGCGGCGGCGTGGGCGGCGTCGAGGGCCTTTTCGATGTCTTCGGCGCCGGAGCGCGGGAACTCAGCGATGACTTCACCGGTGACCGGCGAGGTGTTGGAGAAGTATTCACCCTTGATCGGCGCCACGAACTCGCCGCCGATGTAGTTACCGTAGCGCGGCTTGAAGGTGACGATGGAGCCGGCGGAGCCAGGGTTTGCGTAGATCATGGTCGGGGCCTCTCTTGTTTGTCCGAGCCGGCGCCGGGACGTGGCGCAGGTCATGGATTGATCTTAGACACTGGCTCGCAACGCTCGGTATGCGCCCATGGCACAGATGCCCTACTCCCTTGGTACTAGTCAGGCCGAAGGCTCTGCAACAGGGGCTGGCGGCGAGCCGGCAAACTGTTTCCGCACATGCCGAAGGGACAGACGGGCAGCGATCCACCGTCGCAGGGGGCACCGCGCACACCTTTCACCCACGCGGTGGCCCGTGGACGCGGAGCGTCCTTTGATGGTCCCCACGCTCTGCGTGGGGACCCAGCGTATGACGCTCCGCGTCATCGCTCGGTGCTCAGTGGTCAGCAGCGCGGACGCGGAGCGTCCTGGGAGGCGTTCCCACGCGGAGCGTGGGAACGATCGGCGATCAGCCAATCAGCCAACCCGTAAAGCGCCTGCCATTGCAGGGTGCGCGCGCACCGACGAAGCGGATGCCTACATCGATGGTCCCCACGCTCTGCGTGGGAACCCAGCGAATGACGCTCCGCGTCATCTCTCGGTGTTCAGTGGTCAGCAGCGCGGACGCGAAGCGTCCTGGGAGGCGTTCCCACGCGGAGCGTGGGAACGATCGGCGATCAGCAACGATCAGCCGATCCGCAAACCCGTAGCGCGCATGCCGTTGCAGGGTGCGTCGCGCGCACCGACAGAGCGGACGCCCTGCACCGCCGCCGGTTCAGGCCGGCTCGGGTCGATAGCCCAGACGCAAGCCGCCCCAGTGCCGCCCGCGCAGGGTGATCGGCACCGACAGGTCGTGCATCAGCTCGCCGGTGTCGCGGGTGTAGGTCTGCAGCAGCAGCGGCTGCTGGTGGCTGCCGCAACGGCGACCGGTGCGATCGTTGAACAGGCGCTTGCTGCGGCAATGCAGGCGGTCGTGCTCGGGGTCGCCGGTCGGCGCCTTGCTAAACGCCTGGTTATGCGTCGGCACATAGCCTTCCGGGGTGCAGGCGATGGCGAACACCAGGCCTTCATGCTGGCTCAGCAGTGGCTCCTGAATGGCCGGCAGCACGCTGTCGGCGTAACGGTCGAAGGCCGTGGTGTAACGCGCTGGCTCGCTGCCGGGCTGGACCTTGTAGCTGCGGTCGAACAGCGCGCTCTCGCTGATCTGCCCGCTGGCCACGTCTGCCTCGAACCGCTCGGCGATGCGCTGCGCGGCGTCGCGGGCCAGGTCGTAGATGCGCTGGTGATAGTCGTCCAGGCCACCCTCGGCCAGGCGCTCGCTGATCGCCTCGGCCTGGCCTTCCAGGGCCACGGCGGCTTCGCTCAGGCGCGCCGTCTGCTCATCGCTGGCGGCGAGGTCGGCACGCATCTGCTCGACCGCGTGGAACAGCTCGTCCAGCGCTTGGCGGTTATCGCATGCGCCGGCGGCGATGGTCTGCATCTGCCCTTCCACGCCCACCGCCAGGGTGGCGATGCCATCGAGCTGCTCGCCGGCGTGTTCGACCTGCTGCACGCCGCCTTCGAGGTCTTCCGACAGCTGGCGGATCTGCTCGACCGCCGCCGAGGTGTCCTGCTGGATATCGCGCACCATCACCCCGACTTCCTCGGTGGCGCTGGCCGTGCGCGCGGCCAGGCCGCGTACCTCGTCGGCGACCACGGCGAAGCCACGGCCGTGCTCGCCAGCGCGCGCCGCTTCGATGGCGGCGTTAAGCGCCAGCAGGTTGGTCTGGCTGGCAATGGACTGGATGACTTGGGTGACGCGCTGGATTTCCTCGCTGCGCTTGCTCAGGCGCTCGATCAGCTCGCGGCTGGTGCTGGCACGCTGGCTCAGCTGGTGCATGCGGGTGATCGCCTCGCGCAGCCCGGCACGCCCCGCTTCGCTGTTGCCACGCACGGTGCTGGACGCCTCCAGGCCCTGCTGGCTGAGTTGGGCGGTGGCGTTCTCGGTGACGATCATCTGCTCGGCGCTGGTGACGATGCGCGCCGCGGCATCGAGCATCGACTCGAGCTTCTGCGCCAGGCGCTGCACGGAGAAGCTGACGCCGGCGGCAGACAGCGCGTTGTGGCTGGTCGAGCGTGACAGGTCACGGGTGAGGTCGGCGATGCCGCTCGGCGCTTCCACCGGCGGCGGGTCATCGCTGTGCCGCCACAACAGCGGAAACCACAGCAGCACGACGAACAACGACAGGCACACCCACAAGGGCCAGCCGAACTGCTGCGACAGCACCACGCCAAGCACTACCGCGCCGCTTTGCAGCAAGGGCAACCGCCAGGGGCGTGACGACAATGTGGACATAGAAACCTCGTTTTCACCGCCGCCGAAGCCGACGTGCGGATAGCAGGAAACGCTAAAGATGATGGGTGACATTGGTGCATGCGCGTTCGGCCCGCGCCATAGCACCTTGGTTTTAGAGGCCGCCGCTTTTGGTCCTGCTGCCAGGACGCCGAACGGCATGCGCACAGCCACGTCGCCCTAACGGTAGGGCACGAATGCCATCCTTGCCTGCGCCCGCCACTGCTTCGCGCAACAACTTTGCGCGCACAACCTAAGTCGCACGTGCCCGCCTCCAAGGGCGCATGGCCGGCCCGGCTGCGCAACCGTACAAAGCAGCTCCCGTACACAAGGAGTGACGCCATGTACCGCCTGCTCACCGGCCTGCTGCTCGCCGGCCTGTTCGCCCTGCCCGGTTTCGCCGCGGAAAGCCTGAAGATCGGCCTCAACTACCCGCGCACCGGCAACTACAAGGACGAAGGCCTGGAGCTGCGCCGCGGCGCCCTGCTTGCCGTCGACGAGATCAACCGCAATGGGGGCGTGCTCGGTCGACCGCTGGAGCTGCTCAGCGAGAACACCGCCTCGCGCGCCGAGCAGGCCCGCGACAATGTCGAACTGTTCGCCCGCCAGGGCGCACGCATGGTCTTCGGCGGCGCCACCAGTGAAGAGGCGATGGCCGCCGGCGAGCGCGCCCGCGACCTCGGCCTGCTGTACTTCGCCACCCTCAGCTACGCCAACGAGGTCACTGGGCAGGCCGGCCATCGCTACCTGTTCCGCGAATCCAACAGCGCCTGGATGAGCGCCCGCGTGCTCGGCGAATACCTGTCGTGGCACATGCCGCGCCAGCGCTATCACTACATCCTGGTCGACGACGCCTGGGGCCGCAGCATGGAGAGCGCCCTGCGCCTGGCCACCCACACCACCGACCGCGCTCGCTACGGTCGCACCGCACTGCCGACCGGCCTGGTGCGCCGCGAGCAGTACCGCGACGCGCTGCTCAAGGCGCAGAACAGCGAGGCCGAGGTGCTGGTCCTGGTGCTGCTCGGCGAGAACCTGCAACGCACCATGCGCATGGTGCACAACATGGGCCTGAAGAAGCAGTTGCAGATCATCGTGCCCAACCTGACCAAGAGCGTGGTGCAGCAGGCCGGACCGCTGGTGATGGAAGGCGTGATCGGCACCGAAGCCTGGACCTGGGACCTGCCCCGGCAGGAAAACAACGCCGCGGGTCAGCGCTTCGTCGAACGCTACATCGCCGAATACCAGGAGTACCCCGGCAGCACCACGGCCTCGGCCTACTCCATCGTCCGTCAGTGGGCCGACGCCGTGCAGCGCAGCCAGAGCCTGGACAGCGAACAGCTGATCCGCGCCCTGGAGGACCACCACTACGTTCTGCTCAAGGACCAGCAGACCTGGCGCGCCTTCGACCACCAGAACGTGCAGAGCATCTACGCCGTGCGCGTACGCAGCCGCGCGGCGGTGATGAGCGACCCGTTCAAGCAGGACTACTTCGAGGTCATCCACCGCATGGCCGGCGAACAGGCCGCGCCTAGCCTTGACGAGTGGCAGCAGGAGCGCGGGGAAAACCTGACGCTGCAGTAACGGGTGCAGCCGACACATGGGTCACAGGACGGACGGCACCTCTCGCAGATTCCCTGAACACTCGCGAACCCTGGGGGGTCTACCCCCAGGTAAGCCATCCGGCTCTCTGGAGAACAGCCATGCGCAGACTTTCCATTCCCCTGTTGCTGCTGGCCAGCGCGGTCAGTCAATTTTCGTTTGCCGACGACGACGGCATGACCATGGAGCAGGAGCGCGAGAAGATCGGCTCCGACATGGTTCAGGAGCGGACCGGCGTCGCCCCCGACGGTTCAGTCGGCGGCGGCAAGCTGCAGGAGATCGCCCCTGGCCCCGAAGGCCCGCAGAACATGCCTGGTGCAAGCGGCGGCGGCATTCAGCAGAACCCGCCGGCCACGCTGCCCGCACCGGACCCGAACATCGAACGCGTGCCCTCGCCGACCACCATCAGCCCTGGCAATTCGGCGCCCGTACCGGGCACCCCGAATACCGCACCTGGCACCCCAAACACGGCGCCAGGTACCACGACACAGCCAGGCACAAGCACACCCGGCAGCTCGACCACGGCGCCCGGTAGCCCAACCACCACACCGGGCAACTCCACCGTGGCCCCCGGCACCTCCACCACTACGCCGGGCAATTCCACGGTAGCGCCGGGCACGCCTACTACCACCCCCGGTAACTCCACGGTTGCCCCGGGCACACCCACCAACACCACCACACCCGCAAGCCCGACGGGCAACACGGGTACCCAAGGCGCCGGAGGTACCGGCGGCGCAGCCCCCGGAACTGGCACCGGCACCGGTACACGCAGCGGTGGTGGCACCGGCGGTGCGGCCGGGGGCGGTGCAGCAGGCGGGGGTGCAGCAGGGGGTGGCGCCGGGGGTGGCGGTGGCGGCTAGCAGGCCGGTGATGCAATACCCCGCAGCCGAAGTGGCGGCAATCCGCCAGCTACGCTCGCGCCTACCTGGAGAATTGGCGGCATCCCGCCAATTGATCTCTGCGCTGAGTGGAGACTGCGCCGCAGATGCCGCGGGGTTGGCTGATTCTGGGCTCGCCTGCGTCAATCAGGCACTACATTTGCTATAGCCACGCGTCCTTTTGTCGCACTGCGCCGGCAGAGGATGTACAGCCGCGAGCCCGGGGATCGGTCAGCCGATCCGGGGTAGCCATGCGATGACCGGAGCGTTGCGCTCTGCTAGCCCCATGAACGGGTAATGACTCGCCGGCTGACCAGTCCCTCCCGCGACCGAACCTTAGAAAGTCCGGCGCGGCGATTGTAGTCAGCGCTCTGTTGACCGCTGACAGCCTTGCCAACCGCACACTTGAATGGTGCCACGCCCATGAAAAAGTTTTTCCTCACCCTTCTCTGCCTCAGCGTCCTGGGTTGCTCCCAGCCGCCCGAGCCGGAAAAAACCGTAGACGTCCTGCTGATCGGCGGCGGCGTCATGAGTGCCACCCTCGGCACCTACCTGAATGAGCTGGAGCCTGGCTGGACCATCGACATCTACGAACGCATGGACAAGGTCGCCGAGGAAAGCTCGAACGCCTGGAACAATGCGGGCACCGGCCACTCGGCCTTCTGCGAACTGAACTACACCCCGGAAACCGCCGATGGCGGCATCGACATCAGCAAGGCCGTGGCGATCAACGAGTCGTTCGAGATCTCCAAGCAGTTCTGGTCCTACCAGGTCGAACAGGGCGTGCTGAAGAACCCCAAGTCGTTCATCAACAATGTGCCGCACATGAGCTTCGTCTGGGGTGACGAGAACGTCGCCTACCTGAAGAAGCGCCACGCCGCGCTGCAACACAGCAACCTGTTCCGCGGCATGGAGTACTCCGAGGACCCGGCGCAGATCGGCCAGTGGGTACCGCTGGCGATGGCCAACCGCGACCCGGCGCAAAAAATCGCCGCCACGCGCATGCCGATCGGCACCGACGTCAACTTCGGCGAGATCACCAGACAACTGGTCGACTCGATGACCCAGCGCGAAGGCGTCGAGCTGCACGTACAACACGAAGTGCGCGACATCGTGCGCAACGATGACGGCACCTGGACCGTGGTGGTCGCCGACCTGGCCAACGACGAGAAGGAAACCAGCGTCAAGGCCAAGTTCGTCTTCATCGGTGCCGGTGGCGCCGCCCTGCACCTGCTGCAGGCTTCGGGCATCCCGGAAGCCGACGGCTATGCCGGCTTCCCGGTGGGCGGCCAGTTCCTGGTCACCAAGAACCCGGAAATCGTCGCCCAGCACCAGGCCAAGATGTACGGCAAGGCCTCGGTCGGCTCGCCGCCGATGTCGGTTCCGCACCTGGACACCCGCGTGATCGACGGCCAGAAGGTCCTGCTCTTCGGACCGTTCGCCACCTTCTCCAGCAAGTTCCTCAAGCACGGCTCGCTGTGGGACATGTTCGCCGCCATCAGCACCGACAACATCAGCCCGATGACCCACGCCGGCTGGGACAACATGGACCTGACCCAGTACCTGATCGGCCAGCTGATGCTCAGCCAGGATGACCGCATGGACGCCCTGCGCGAGTACTTCCCGGACGCCAAGGACGCCGACTGGGAGTTGATCACCGCCGGCCAGCGCGTGCAGGTGATCAAGAAGGATGCCGAGCACGGTGGCGTGCTGCAGTTCGGCACCGAAGTGGTCAGCGCAGCGGACGGCAGCATCGCCGCCCTGCTCGGTGCCTCGCCAGGTGCCTCGACCGCCGCGCCGATCATGCTCAGCGTGCTGGAGAAGACCTTCCCGGAAAAACTCAAGTCCGCACCGTGGCAGGCCAAGCTCAAGGAAATCATTCCGTCCTACGGGCAGAAGCTCAACGATGACCTGGAGCTGACCAACAAGACCCGCGCCTGGACCAGCCAGACCCTGCAGCTGACCCATGTGCCGGTCGAGCCGGATGCCGCCGCGCCAGCAGAAGCCGCCGCACTGTAAGCCCTGGCCCGGCAGCATGCCGGACCCTGTTTCACCCACGGTCCCTCGGGATCACTCGCCCCGCTGCGTTGACATGCGCAGCAGGGCTGGAAGTTGGAGCACGCCGCGCGTCGTCGCGGCAGCCACCACTTCCACCCGCCCCGCCCCACAAGAGCGACGGCATTTCCTCCTTTCACCCCTCGCGTGTGATCCAGCGGTTGCAGCTCTTTCGAGAGGCCGTAACCAGCCCTCTCCCCACAAGGGAGGGGGTTTCCCACACCGCTTCCGAACCACCTCGCCACATTCATCAGCCTGCGATGCCGCAGGGTACGCCGTGCGCAGCGGATTGCCATGCGCTGCCGGTTGCACCCTAGGGGGATTGGTCGACCCGCTGCAGACCCTTCTGCTCGTAGCGCGGATAGAGGTGGGTGACGCTGCGGATCAGCTCGTAGCGCGACAGGCTGACGCCGGCAAAACGCGGCGGGATCGGCGTGCGGATCAGCTCGTTCATGTCCGCCCCGGCGGCGACACCTTCACGCATCAGCTGGTCGAGCCAACCGAGGTAGTCGCGCATCTGCCGGAACGGCTTGTCGTCGCTGGCCAGCGGCCCGTGTCCCGGCACCAGCAATTTCCACGGCAGTTTCTGCAGGGTGTCGATATCCGCCAGCCACACATCCAGGCCCGGACTGTTCGGCGTGGTCAGCGCTCGCTCGTAGAACACCAGGTCGCCGGCGAACAGCACGCCGCTGGTCTCGTCGAGAATCGCCAGGTCGGCGCCGGTGTGGCCGCTCAGGGCAAGCAGGCGCAGGCGGTGATCGCCAACCTGCAGAAGGCCCGGCTCCAGGGTCTGGGTCGGCAAGCGCACTTCGGTGCCGCGCATCCAGTCGCCAACCAGTCGGTACATGTTCTCCGCCATCGCATCGCCCTGCTCGGCCAGCAGCGCCGCGGTGCCGGCCAGCGCGGCGATCGGCACGTCGGCGAAGGCCTGGTTGCCGAGGACATGGTCGGGATGATGATGGGTCAGCAGGAGCAGCTTCACCGGCTTGTCGGTGACCGTGGCGATGGCCTGGCGCAGAGCCTCGCCATAGCGTTTCGACGGGCCGGAATCGATCACCACCACGCCATCGCTGGTTTCGATGAAGGCGATATTGACGATGTTGGCACCGTTGCTGGTGGCGAAGTTTTCCGTGCTGCCTTCGAGCAGCCAGGTGTGCGCGGCGATCTGCCGGGGTTGCAACTGGTAGTTCAGCTCGGCTGCCGCCTGACAGGACAGCAGAACCAGCAGCAGAGTCAGGTAGCGCATGCTCACCTCGCCGGCAGACGGTTCAGGGCGCCATGCGCACGGTGCTGATCTGCACCAGCGGCTGGGCATCGGTGAAGTTCGGCAGGTCGCCCATGATGCGCTCGGCATGCGGGCCGAAGTGGCGCTGGAAGTCTTCCAGGCTGTCGAAGAACAGGTGGCCGACCGCCACGTAGGGCGGCGGGCTGTCCGGCCCGCCACCAGCCAGGCCCTGGTCGACGGCGATGCCCTTGCAGGCTTCGCCCAGGCATTCGCGCACCAACACCATGTGCGGACCGCAGTAGTAGCCGATGTCGAAGCGCACACCGGGCGTGTTGGGGTACATCACGCTGACCTTGATCATGTTCCGTCCTGCATAAGTGGGTGATGGCAGGCCAGCCTCACAGCTCGGCCTGGAATTCGTTGCCGTTGTTGTCGTGCAGCCACAGCACACTGCGCGGGTGGCCGTGGACCTCCATGGTAAGGGTCGGGTTCTCGCTGACTGCGGGGTACAGGTCGAAGCGCGCCAGTACCTCGCCCGCGGGGCTGCGCAGCTCGGCGCGGTCGAGGTAGAACTCGGGGATGCCACCGACCAGGCCGTTGTCCATCGGGTGCGACACCTGTACGCGCAGGCGCTGGTTGTCGTCACGCGCGAAGCTGCCGCCGAGCACCTGGCCCAGGCGCTGCTCCCACCCCGGTTGCGCGCGCACCACACTGGGCGCCGTGCAGCCACCGCCGGCGGCATCGACCCAGGCCGAGCCGACACGCCACACGCCCTGCTCGTCCAGCAGCGCAGCGCGGATCGGCGTGGCCTGTTCGACACGGATGCGAATAGCCAGCAACGGCACGATGTCCGCGCTCGGGTAGAGCGTGAGGACGTGGGGAATGGGATTGAGCTCGGCCCAGAGGATCAGCCGCGTGAAGCGCCCGGGCAGCGCACGGGCGTCGACTTCCACCGGCACCTGGCGCGAGTCCTCGGCGAACGGCGGCACGTGCACCTGCACGCGCTCGTCAAAAACGAACGGCGCGCCGCCAAGCAGGCGCTGGTGATGGTAGTCCCACATCACCGAGGGCAACGGATCGCCCTCGACGGCGGCAGCCAGCAGCGGCATGCCGAGCAGGCCCAGGAGCATGGAGCGTCTGTGCATCATTTCTCCTCACTGCACCACGGCGGGCGGCGGTCCTTCGCGCGCCGGGTCATGTGCCGGCAAACCGGCACGGCTATCACTCCTCGACGTGCACGCTTTCCAGGTAGCTGCGGATCGCCCACAGGGCTTCCTGGCTGAGGAAGTCGGCCATCTTCGGCATGTACACGCGACCGTCGCGCACCGCGCCGTTGATCACCCGCTCCTTGAACCACTCGTCACCGCTGGCGCCGGTTTCCAGCAGGCGCAGGTCGGGGGCGATACCGCCGGACTTGGCTTCCAGGCCATGGCAGGCCGCGCAGTTCTGGTTGTAGCCGGAAGAGCCGATGGCGATGGCCTTTTCGTTGCCGCGGTAGGGGTTCTCTTCGCGCCATTCGGTGCCCAGCGGCTCGAGGCCGTTGGTGTCGACCGCCTGGGGCACCACATCACCGTGCGCCCAGACGTTGGCGGAAGCCGCCATCAGCAGCAGGGCGAAACCTATGTTCTTATTTTTCATTTCAGGACCTCATCAAATGCACGCAAGACGCCCACGTGGAGCTGGGTTGCGGCCATCTTAGGCAGGCCCCGGAAACCGCCGAATGCTGCTTTGGTGGCTCGCACCTAGTCCCTTGGTAGTAGGGCTTGCGGGGGTGAGTGAAGGTCCTTTTGCAGCAAGGCCAAGTCATGGGTCGTTTGGGAATTTTTCCCTGTATGGGCGGGAGTTTTTCCGTATCGGGCGAACGGTCGCGGTTCCACTATCGGCTCCGCCAGGTCGCTACTCGGCGACCTCTTCTCCACCAGAATGGGAAACCAACCATGACAACAAGATCGTTACCCAGCTCGCCACGCCCTGTGGCCGTCGCCTTGCAAAGCCTGCTGCTGGCCGGAGGCCTGGCATTTGCCGGCAGTGCACTGGCCAAACCCGTTACCTGGGACGACATCGCCAACGACCACCTGACCACCAACAACGTGCTGCAGTACGGCATGGGCACCAACGCCCAGCGCTGGAGCCCGCTGGCCCAGGTCAACGCGGACAACGTGTTCAAGCTGACCCCGGCCTGGTCGTTCTCCTTCGGTGACGAGAAGCAACGCGGCCAGGAATCCCAGGCCATCGTCAACGACGGCGTGATCTACGTCACCGGCTCCTACTCCCGCGTGTTCGCCCTCGATGCGAAAACCGGCAAACGCCTGTGGACCTACAACCATCGCCTGCCGGACAACATCCGTCCGTGCTGCGACGTGGTCAACCGTGGCGCCGCCATCTACGGCGACAAGATCTACTTCGGCACCCTCGACGCCCGCGTCGTCGCGCTGAACAAGGACACCGGCAAAGTGGTGTGGAACAAGAAGTTCGGTGACCACGCCACCGGCTACACCATGACCGGCGCGCCGACCCTGGTGAAAGACCAGAAGACCGGCAAGACCCTGCTGATCCACGGCAGCTCCGGCGACGAGTTCGGCGTGGTTGGCCGCCTGTTCGCCCGCGACCCGGACACCGGCGAAGAAGTCTGGATGCGTCCGTTCGTGGAAGGCCACATGGGCCGCCTGAACGGCAAGGACAGCACCCCGACCGGCGACGTGAAAGCACCGTCCTGGCCGGATGACAAGAACTCGCCGACCGGCAAGAAAGCCGCCTGGAGCCAGGGTGGCGGTGCGCCGTGGCAGAGCGCCAGCTTCGACGCGGAAACCAACACCATCATCATCGGCGCCGGCAACCCGGCTCCGTGGAACGGCTGGGCGCGCACCTCCGACGGTGGCAACCCGCACGACTACGACAGCCTGTACACCTCCGGCCAGGTCGGCGTCGACCCCACCACCGGTGAAGTGAAGTGGTTCTACCAGCACACCCCGAACGATGCCTGGGACTTCTCCGGCAACAACGAGCTGGTGCTGTTCGACTACAAGAACAAGGATGGCAAGACCGTCAAGGCTACCGCCCACGCCGACCGCAACGGTTTCTTCTACGTGGTCGACCGCAGCAACGGCAAACTGCAGAACGCCTTCCCCTTCGTCGACAAGATCACCTGGGCCAGCCACATCGATCTGAAGACCGGTCGCCCCGTGGAGAACCCGGGCCAGCGTCCGCCGAAGCCCGAGCCGGGTGAAGCGCGCGGCAAGGCCGTGGAAGTTTCGCCACCGTTCCTCGGCGGCAAGAACTGGAACCCGATGGCCTACAGCCAGGACACCGGCCTGTTCTACGTCCCGGCCAACCACTGGAAAGAGGACTACTGGGCCGAGGAGCCGCACTACAAGGCCGGTTCCGCCTACCTGGGCATGGGCTTCCGCATCAAGCGCCTGTATGACGACCACGTCGGCATCCTGCGTGCGATGAACCCGACTACCGGCAAGGTCGTCTGGGAACACAAGGAAAAACTACCGCTGTGGGCTGGCGTGCTGGCAACCAAGGGCAACCTGGTGTTCACCGGCACCGGCGACGGCTACTTCAAGGCCTTCGACGCGAAAACCGGCAAGGAGCTGTGGAAGTTCCAGACCGGCACCGGCGTGATCTCCCCGCCCATCACCTGGGACCAGGACGGCGAGCAGTACATCGGTGTGACCACCGGTTACGGCGGCGCGGTACCGCTGTGGGGTGGCGACATGGCCGAGCTGACCAAGCCGGTCGCTCAGGGCGGTTCGTTCTGGGTGTTCAAGCTGCCGAGCTGGGATAACAAGTCCGCCAGCCGGTAAACCGTAACGACTGCCCCGCGCCGTTCGCGACGCGGGGCAGTTCGGCCGCCTAGGCCATGCGCACCCTTCACCGGTGCGCATGGCCTAGACGACCCGCGCAAGATTTGAAGAACACACCCTACGCCAGCCGAGCTGGATGGCTGCTTGATCGTTCCCACGCTCCGCGTGGGAACGCCTCCACAGGATCGGGTTTCCACGCAGGAGCGTGGGAATCATCGGACGTCACGCAACGAACACCGCCTTCCAAAAGGCTCACCGTAACTCGACACAGGAACGCCACCATGAAGTACCTGCCCCTTCTCCTGCCGCTGGCCCTGCTGATCGCTGGCAGTCACGCTCTCGCCGACGAGGCGGACGGCGTGCTGGTCGTCAACGGTTGCCGTATCGAACAGGGCAGCCAGTGCCCAGGCGCCGACCTGAGCAAGGCCGACCTGAGCAACCAGGACCTGCGCAAGATGAACCTTGCCGGCGCCAACCTCGACGGCGCCAACCTGCGCCACGCGCGCCTCGACCTGGCCAACCTGGAAAAAGCCAGGATGCGCAACGCCAACCTGACCCGCGCCACCCTGCAACAGACCAACCTGCGCCTGGCCGACCTCAGCGGCAGCAAGCTGGTGGCCATCAACGGCTGGGCGCTGTTTGGCCAGGCCGCCACGCTCAACGGCGTCGACCTCAGCGCCGCCAACCTGGAATTCGCCCGCCTCTCCGGCGCCAAGCTGCAGGGTGCCAACCTGCGCGCCAGCAACCTGGAAATGACCTGGCTGAGCAAGGCCGACCTCAAGGGCGCCGACCTCACCGACGCCAACTTGCAAGAGGTGAAACTCAGCGACGCCAACCTGGAAAACGCCACGCTCAGCGGCACCCGCAAGCACTACGCGACGTTCCAGGACACCAACATGGACGGCTGCACCGACTGCCCGAGCGACTGGCAGAACTGAACCGCGTCCCACTCTGGTGGCGGGCACATGGACAGGCCCGCAACCGCTGACGTAATGTCCCGCCCGGCTCGCGTCGTCACTCGAACGACCGCCATTCGCCGGGAACTTCGCGCCATGACCACCCCTGCCGCCGACACCGTCACCCTCGCCGCGCAACCCCGCAAGGTGCTGCTGCTCCTGTTGCCGTGGCTGCTGGTCATCCTGCCACTGCTGGGCCTGGTGATCCTGCTCAAGCTGGCTCCCGACAACGCCTGCGCCCAGCTGTTCGGCCTGCCCAATGCCTACTGGGCGCTGCTGATCGCCACCCGCGGCTTGCCGTTGCTGTTGCTCGCCGGCTCGCTGGTCCTGGTGCCCGGCGCGCTCAAGACCATCCGCAGCGGTTACTACCCTGCCCTGGATTCGATTCGCCTGCGCCCCACCGTCGCCCGTCACGGCCGGCTGTCGGTGCTGCGTGGCTATGGCCTGCTGCTGATGCCCGTGCTGGCAATCGGCATACTGCTGGTGGGTGATCGGGCCTACAGCGACGTAATGAACGGCCGCAGCGTGGCCGACGTGACACAGGCCATCGCCGCCGGATGCTCCGCACCCGCAGACCGGTAAACATGCGGGGGGCACACGCCGCTGCCGACAGAGGCCTGATGGCGCCTGGCCAAGGTCTGGCCCGGCGCCAGTACCCATTCATCGCGAACCCATCGCCACGCTGAACTTGCCGGGCCAGAGCGGTCGGAACCCCATCCGACCACCCGCGCAAGAAGGCCCCGATGCTCGATCTCACCACCTGGAACCTCACCGTCCCCGCTACCAGCTCCGCCACGCTGATCAGCACTGAACGCCTCAATCACGGCTACAGCAGCCAGTTCTTCCGCCCCGCCGGCAAACGCAGCGTCAGCTTCTGGGTCCCGGTATCCGGCTCACGCACCGCCAGCGCCCGCTACCCACGCAGCGAACTGCGTGAGACCTGGCGCAACGGCGAGCTACGCAACTGGTACTACGGCGAGGCGGACAACACCCTCAGCGCCGTGCTCTCGGTGCAGCAGGTGCCGAGCAAGAACAAGATCGTCATCGGCCAGATCCACAGCAAGGATGAACCGGGCAGCAGCAACGACCCGCTGCTCAAGCTGCAGTATCACTACCACAATGGCAGCGGCCGCATCGAAGCCCTGCTGCGCAAGCACCCGGGGGACAAGAACGTGCAGAACATCGCCCTGGTCAACGACGTGACCCTGGACGAGCGCTTCAGCTATTCCCTGCGCATCACCGCCAGCGGCCGCCTGGGCATCACCGTGCTCAGCGGTGAAGACGACGGTTCCTACTACCGCCAGCTGAGCAGCGCCTGGGGTCGTCAACAGCTGTACTTCAAGGCCGGTGCCTATGTGCAGGACAACTACGGCGGCGCCAGCGAAGGCGGCCGCGTGACCTTCTACCACCTCAACAGCGTGCACGCGGTGAAGTGATCCCCCAGCCGGCAGCGCGTTGCCGGATCAATCGACGGGCAGAAAAAAGCCCCGGCGTGCGGGGCTTTCTTTCGCGCATCAGCGTCAGGCGCCGGCAGCCTGCGCAGCCTGGGCGTCGAGACGGCGACGGGCCACCAGGGTTTTCGAGGCGGTCTGCTGGATCGGGCCACCGGTGAAGGTCGGCAGCTCGCTCGCCCAACGACCATCCTGGGCACACAGGGCTTCACCCTTGGCCAATTTCTGCTCGCGCACCACCTCATGGATCAGGTGGCGCACGCGCTGTTCACAGAACACCACGTCACGCTCGATTACCTTGCAACTGGTCATTTTCTGGCTGCCGCCATCGCGCAACGTGAGCACCAGCTTGCCGTCCGGGCGCGGTTTGATCGAGATGTCGTAGCCGGGGAAGGCGTCGAAGAATTCTTTCATGGCGATTTGCATGGGCGGACTCTCTAGTTATGAAGGCGTTAGTGCGACGAACTGGAGAGTGCACAGGCGATGCCAACCTTTTGCAGGGGCAGGAACCACGGTTTTGCTGGGCTGCAGCGCCCTGACCTGCAACGTGCTGCGTGCAAAATGCACGATAGGCATTGATCGAGCCTTGCAAACTGCATGGGAAAAACGCCAAACGGTCTGAACCATTCGGCCGATCCGCGCTCCTCCCGGCTGTCGGAATCGACTACATGACCGCTCGGCACCTGGCTCGAATGCCGCAGTCTCGCCCTCGCTCCAATGTCCAGTGGCCAGCCTTTCCCGTTCCTGGCCGTTGCGAGGTGCCCATGTCCATCGACCCGAACAACCCCAGCCAAGATCAGAACCCTCATTCGCCGCTCCCCGGCCAGCCCGACCCGCTCAGCCCTGGGCAGATCGACTTTAGCGCCCCGCGCGAGCCCGGGGTCGAACAATTGCCGGATAGCGAAGACGAGCACCCGCTCAAGCATGACCGCAGCGACGGCGGCCTCGATCCTGAGCCTGGCGAAGACCTCGACGACCCGGAAAAGCCCGACCCGTTGAACGCACGCGCGCATTAGATCATCGGCACGGTTTACCCGTCGCCGATCTCACCCGCTGCCCGCAGCGTACGCCATGCGTTCGATTGCCCAGTTCTCAGCGCACCGTGCACGGGCCTTCGTATTCGACTTCCAGCAGGCGCTCGGTGTAGCGGGTTTCGCCAGTGAACTCGGCGAACGGCTTGCTGGACGCCGGGCGACGCGGTTCGAGGAACTTCACGGAGACCAGGTAGCGGTACACCTGATAGGCCTTGCGCAGGCGCTGCTCACCCGGGCAATCGGCGAAGTGCCCGGCCTCGGTGCGTACGCGCTCCTCGCACGCCGAGTCATCGTAATGATCGGCATAACCGTTGCTGCCCTCGCGATAGGCCTTGCGCCCCGGGCAGACCAGCCGTGACACCTCGCGGGTGCAGTAGCCGCTCGTGACGCAACCCTGGTACTCGTCGCGGGAAACCCGTTCGCCACGGTTCTCCTGCCAGCTGGCATGGATGTCGTAGGGCAGACCGCTGGCGCTGCTGCGCACCTGGAAGGAGTTGCCGAAGTAATCCTGCGCCTCGACCCGGGTGTGAAACCCCGTGGCGCCCCGGATGATGCTCAGCTCGCTGGAAAACACCGGCTTGAGGCCAAACTCGACCGTGGCGTGGCCCTGGGTCAGCACCACCGGCTCCTCGCCGTTGCTCAGCTGCAACGGCGCGCCATCCTTGACGAACAGGTAGCCACTGGCCTCTTGCCTGGAGGCGCAGCCACCCAGGCCGAGCAGGCCGATAGCGAGCAACGCGAGGCAGGCAGCCCCACGGCAAGCGGGCGTGAGAAAGCGAAGAAAAATGATGATGGCGCTCCTTGCGGGCGAACCGTCGAGCGGCGGCCAGCGCAGTTTGCGCGGGCGCCCTGCACCCGTCCACTGCCGCCCCTCGCGCATTCAGAGCGAACCAGTTGCCCACCTCGCCAGTCCTGATTAGGAACGGCGCGCATGCGCAGCGAACGAGGAAAGGCGGATGGATGCGGTGGATCTGGCAGTGTTGCGGCGCGCCCGTGACTGGCTCGGCGAAGGCCATACGGTGACGCTGTACACCGTGGTGCAGACCTGGGGCAGCGCGCCGCGCCAGGTCGGCTCACTGCTGGCGTTGCGCGGCGATGGTCGAGTCGAGGGCTCGGTGTCCGGCGGCTGCGTCGAGGATGACCTGCTTGCCCGTCTACCGGTTATCCCCAACGCCGGCATGGCCTGCGAACTGATCACCTATGGCGTCAGCCGTGAGGAGTCGGCGCGTTTCGGCCTGCCCTGCGGCGGCACCCTGCGCCTGGTCCAGGAACCGCTGCATGATGCCAGCTGGATCGACCCATTGCTGGCCCGCTGCAGCGCCCATCAACGGGTGGCACGACAGCTCGACCTGGCCAGCGGCGCCGTCAGCCTGCATGCGGTGAGCCGCGAGCAGCCGCTGCAATTCGACGGCAAACACCTCATCGCCCCCTTCGGCCCGGCCTGGCGCCTGTTGCTGATCGGCGCCGGGCAGTTGTCGCGCTATGTCGCCGACCTGGCCCACGGCCTCGGCTTCGAAGTGCTGATCTGCGACCCCCGCGAAGGCTACCAGCACGACTGGCCCACCGAGCGCGTGCGCTTCGTGCCGGGCATGCCCGACGACGCGGTGCTGGCCGTGGAGCCCGACCCGCACACGGTAATCGTCGCCCTCACCCACGACCCGCGCTGGGACGACATGGCCCTGCTCACGGCCCTGCAATCGCCAGCCTGCTATGTCGGCGCACTCGGCTCGCGGGTCAACAGCGAGAAGCGCAAGCAGCGCCTGCTCGCCCTCGGCCTGCAACCCGCCGCCGTCGCACGCCTGCGTGGGCCCATCGGCCTACCCATCGGCAGCCGCACGCCGGCGGAAATCGCCCTGTCGTTGATGGCCGAGATCGTCGCTCTGAAGAACGGCGTCCTGGCGGCGCCACATGCGCTGGCGAGCGCTACGGCACAGTGTGCCTGAGCCGTGCAATCCAACACGGTGTGCGCCATCGTTCTCGCCGCCGGCCTCGGCACGCGTTACCGCGCAGCCGGCGGCGCGGACAAGCTGCTCGCCGCCAGCCGTCGCCAGCAGACGGACTCGCTACCGGTGCTGCTGGCCACACTGCAGGCGCTGGGCGACTTCGCCGACGCGTGCGTGATCGTCGTGCGCGAGGAGCATCAGGCGCTGATCGACTGCTTGCACGCCGCAGGCCATACCCCGCTGCGGGTGCGCAGCAATGGCCTGGGCCACAGCCTGGCCCAGGCCGTGGCCCGGCAACGCCACCACCGGGGTTGGCTGGTGGTGCTCGGCGACATGCCCTACGTGCGGCCGGACACCTACCGTGCGGTAGCAGCCGCCACTCACCCCGAGAGCCTGGTCGTACCCACCTGCAACGGCCGCCGCGGCCACCCGCGCGGCATCGGTGCGAGCTTCGCCGAGCAGTTGCTGACGCTGGCTGACGAGCACGGCGCCCAGGCGCTGTTCGGCAGTGCTGCCGTGCGCGAACTGGCGGTCGACGACCCCGGCATCCTGCGCGACATCGACCGCCCGGACGATCACCTGAACTAACGAGGCCAGCCGCATGCCGCCGGCCGATCAGCCTGAACATTTTGCCGACGTCCTCAGTCACAACCCCAGGCGCAGCTGAAACAGACGCGGAATACCGCGCAGCGCCACCTGATGATCCAACCGTGAGGCTACCCATGAGCGCGACACCCGAACGTGGCGGCGACACCGGCTTTGCCACTCACTCCATCGCCCTGCTGCTCAACGGCCATCCGCGCCAGCTGCAGGTGCTGCCCTGGACCACTGCGCTGGACCTGTTGCGCGAGCAGCTCGACCTCACCGGCACCAAGAAAGGCTGTGACCACGGCCAGTGCGGCGCCTGTACGGTGCTGGTCGACGGCAGGCGCGTGAACGCCTGCCTGACCCTGGCGGTGATGCTCGACGGCAAGGAGCTGACGACCATCGAGGGCCTGGCCGACGGCGACGAGCTGCACCCGATGCAAGCCGCCTTCATCAAGCACGACGCCTTCCAGTGCGGCTATTGCACGCCGGGGCAGATCTGCTCCGCGGTCGGCCTGGCCAAGGAAGGCCGCGCCACCGACAGCGCTGAAATCCGCGAGTTGATGAGCGGCAACCTGTGTCGCTGCGGCGCCTACGGCAACATCCTCGACGCCATCGAGGAAGCCCTGCCGGCCTGTCACAAGGCGGGCCACCCATGACTCCCTTCGCCTACAGCAAACCCACGCAGCTCGATGAGGCCATTCGCCTGGCCGGGCCGCACACGCGCTTCATCGCCGGCGGTACCAACCTGCTCGACCTGATGAAGGAAAACCTCACCCGCCCGCAGCGCCTGATCGACATCACCGGCCTGCCCCTGCACGGTGTCGAGCCCACCGCCGACGGCGGCCTGCGCATCGGTGCGCTGGTGAGCAACGCCGACCTGGCCTGGCACCCGCGCATCGAGCGCGACTACCCGCTGTTGTCCCAGGCGCTGCTGGCCGGTGCCTCACCGCAGCTGCGCAACATGGCCAGCACCGGTGGCAACCTGCTGCAGCGCACCCGCTGCTACTACTTCTACGATGCCGGCACGCCGTGCAACAAACGAGAGCCCGGCAGCGGCTGCCCGGCGCGCGACGGCCTCAACCGCATACACGCCATCCTCGGCGCCAGCGCGGCCTGCGTCGCCGTGCACCCGTCGGACATGTGCGTGGCCCTGGCCGCGCTGGAAGCCGTGGTGATCGTGGTCGGCAGCGATGGCGAACGGCGCATCGATTTCGCCGATTTCCACCGCCTGCCCGGCGACACGCCCGAGCGTGACAACGTGCTGGCCGATGATGACCTGGTGGTGGCCATCGAACTGCCCGCCGCCAGGTTCGCCGCGCACAGCAGGTACCTGAAGATTCGGGATCGCGCGTCCTACGCCTTTGCCCTGGTGTCGGTGGCGGCGGCGCTGGAAATCAGCGTCGACGGCACCATCGCCCAGGCGCGCATTGCCCTCGGCGGCGTGGCGCACAAGCCCTGGCGCCAGCCGAAGGCCGAAGCGGCGCTCGTCGGCCTGGCACCGGATGCCGGCAACTTCGCACGCGCCGCCGATGCGCTGTTGCAAGGCGCGCAGCCCCTAGCGCATAACGCCTTCAAGATCGAACTGGCCCGCCGCGCCATCGTCCGCGCCCTCAGCGACGCCGCTGTCGGCACAGGAGTCCGCCCATGAACGCGCCATTCTCATCGCCCATGGGCCGCCCGCTCGACCGGGTCGACGGCCCGCTAAAAGTCACCGGCCAGGCACGCTACGCCGGCGAATACCCACAGACCGACCTGCTGCACGGCAGCGTGGTGTCCAGCACCATCGCCCGCGGGCGCATCCTCGCCATCGACGCTTCAGCCGCCCTGGCCCTGCCCGGCGTGGAACTGGTGCTGAGTCACGAGAACCGGCCGCCGGTGGCGGCCGACGATGACAGCTACGAAGACGAAGACTCGGCCGACGGCTCGGCCTTCCGCCCGCTGTTCAACGAGCGCATTCTCTACAGCGGCCAGCCGGTGGCGCTGGTGGTGGCCGATAACCTGGAACTGGCACGCCACGCCGCATCGCTGGTGCGCGTGGACTACCAGAGCGAGCCGCACTGCACCGACCTGCACGCGCAGCTCGACACCGGCCATCCGGCCCCGGCCGAACTGCCCAAGCCACGCGGCGATGCAGTCGCGGCGATTGCCGGCGCCGCCGTGCAGATCGAGGCGCAGTACGAGACCCCGGCCGAGCACCACAACCCGATGGAGCCGCACGCCTCCACGGTGTTCTACCAGGATGGCGACCGCCTGATCATCCATGACAAGACTCAGGGCCCGCAGAACAGCCAGCAGTACGTACAGCACGTGTTCAAACTGCAGGCAGAACAGGTGCGCATCCTCGCCTCCTTCGTCGGTGGCGCCTTCGGTTCCGGTCTGCGCCCGCAGTACCAGTTGCCGCTGGCGGTGATGGCCGCACTGAAGCTCAAGCGCTCGGTGCGCGTAACCCTGACGCGCCAGCAGATGTTCACCTTTGGCTACCGCCCACGCATGGTCCAGCGCCTGCGCCTGGGCGCCTCGACGGACGGCCGTCTCGCCGGCATCAGCCATGAGGTAATCGGCCAGACCTCGCGCTTCGAAGACTTCACCGAACACGTCGCCGAGTGGTCCGGCATGCTCTACCACTGCGACAACGTCAGCATGGGCTACAAGATGGTGCCGCTGGACGTCTATACGCCGCTGGACATGCGCGCGCCCGGCGCCGCCGAAGGGGTATTCGCCCTCGAGTGCGCAATGGACGAACTGGCCGCCGCGGCCGATATCGATCCCGTGCAGCTGCGCCTGAACAACTACAGCGAGCGCAACCAGAACGAAGACAAGCCCTACTCCAGCAAGGAGCTGCGCGCCTGCTACGGGCAAGGCGCCGACGCCTTCGGCTGGAGCCAGCGTTCGTCCGCCCCGCGCAGCATGCGCGACGGTCGCCAGTTGATCGGCTGGGGCATGGCCGGCGGCGTCTGGGAAGCCATGCAGATGCCGGCCAGCGCCAAAGCCAGTTACGGCGCCGACGGTCGCCTGGTGGTCAGCAGCGCCACCTGCGACATCGGCACCGGCACCTACACGGCGATGACCCAGATCGCCGCCGATGCCTTCGGCATCGATGCGCAGCTGGTCGAGTTCAAGCTTGGCGACTCCAGCCTGCCCAAGGCGCCGCTGCAGGGTGGCTCGTTCACCGTGTCGTCGGTGGGCACCGCGGTGCAGCAGGCCTGCGCCGCGTTGAAGGGCAAATTTCTGGAACTGGCGCGGCAGCTGCCGACCTCACCCTTCGCCAATGCCAAGCTGGAAGACGTGCACATCGCCGACGGCCAGCTGCATTGCAGTAGCGGCAGCCTGGCGCTGGCCGATATCGTCGCCGTGCATGGGCCGCTGGAAGTACAGGTCGATGCCGAACCGGACAAGCAGCGCGAGCAATACGCCACCGCCACCCACTCGGCGGTGTTCGTCGAGGTGCAGGTCGACGAGGCACTCGGCAGCATCCGCGTCACCCGCGTGGTCAGCGCCATCGCCGCCGGCCGCGTGGTCAACCCGAAGACCGCCCGCAGCCAGATCCTTGGCGGCGTGGTCTGGGGCATCAGCATGGCGCTGCACGAGGAAAGCCTGATCGACAATCATCTGGGCCGCTACATGAATCACAACCTCGGCGAATACCACATCGCGGTGAATGCCGACATTCCGGACATCGAGGTGATCTTCGTCGAGGAGCACGATGAGGTGGTCAACGCCCTCGGCTCCAAGGGCGTCGGCGAGATCGGCATCGTCGGCGTTGCCGCGGCGGTAGCCAATGCGATCTACCACGCCACCGGCAAGCGCGTGCGAGACCTGCCCATTACCCTCGACAAGCTGCTGCAGTGAGCGGAGACCTGGTTGCCAGACGCCGCGCATAAGGGAAAAATGCCGGCCCGAGCAATGACCGGGCAACCGGCAACGAGAGTGAGCGATGAGCGAAGAACTGCACGTGGAAGACCTGCACCTGGGCGATGGCAAGGCAGTGGTCAAGGGCGCCCTGATCACCACCCAGTACCGCGGCACTCTCGAGGACGGCACGGAGTTCGACTCGTCTTACTCGCGCGGCAAACCCTTCCAGTGCGTGATCGGCAGCGGCCGCGTGATCAAGGGTTGGGACCAGGGCCTGATGGGCATGCGCGTCGGCGGCACACGCAAGCTGTTCGTGCCGGCGCACCTGGGCTACGGCGAGCGCAGCATGGCGGCCATCCCGCCCAATTCCAACCTGCTGTTCGAGATCGAGCTGCTGGAAGTGCTGACCCGCGACGACTGAGCCGTCAGCCCACGCGCGCGCCCTAGCCGTTGAGCACCATGCGCACCATAGCGGTCAGCGCATCGGGGCTATAGGGCTTGCTCAGGAGGTGGGTGTCGGCGTCCAGCTCGTTGTCCCGCGAGATGATGTCGCGGGTGTGCCCAGAGGTGAACAGCACCGGAATCGGCGGCTTCTGCTGCCGCGCCCAGATGGCCAGGTCGATGCTCTTCACCTGGCCCGGCATGACCACGTCGGTGAACACCAGATCGACCTGCGCCCCGCTCTGCAAAATCTCCAGCGCCGCATCACCGTTGCCGGCCACCAGCACCGCGTAGCCCAGCTGCTGCAGCAACTCGACCGTGGTGCTGCGCACCGCCTCGTCATCCTCTACCACCAGAATGCTTTCGCGGCCGCCCACCTGCAGGTCGACGCTCTCGCCCTCTTCGTCCTGGGCCAGCTCCTGGCTGCGCGGGAAGTACATCAGCACCGTGGTGCCGCGGCCTTCCTCGCTGCTCATCTCGATATGCCCGCCACTCTGCTTGACGAAGCCGAACACCATGCTCAGGCCCAACCCGGTGCCCTGGCCATTCGGCTTGGTGGTGAAGAAGGGCTCGAAGGCGCGCTGCAGGATTTCTGTCGACATGCCCGCGCCGCTGTCTGAGACACCCAGGCGCACGTAATCGCCGGGGGCGATGTCCTTGCCCACGCACTGCGGCGCGTTGAGGATCACATTCTCGCCGTTGAAGACGATGGTGCCCTCGCCCTGCATGGCGTCGCGGGCGTTGATCGCCAGGTTGAGCAAGGCGTTTTCCAACTGGTTGCGGTCGACGTGGATGCACCACGGCGCGCTCGGCAACTGCACTTCCATCTGGATGGTTTCACCGAGGGCGCGCTGCAGCAGCTCGCCCAACCCTTCGTAGATGCGCCGCGGGTTGTACGCTGCCGGTGACAGCGGCTGGCGGCGGGCGAAGGCCAGCAACTGCGCGGACAGCTTGGCACCACGTTCCACCGCGCCTAGCGCTGCGTTCACATGGCGCTGCACGTTGGGGTTGTCGCGCTCCTTGCGCGCCAGCAACTGCAGGTTGCCGGAAATCACCTGCAGCACGTTGTTGAAGTCGTGGGCGACGCCACCGGTGAGCCCGCCGATGGCTTCGAGCTTCTGCGACTGGCGCAGGCGCTCCTCGGTCGCCGAGCGTGCCTGCACTTCCTCGCTGACCCGCTGTTCGAGGTTGCGGGTCAGCTGCAGCAGCGCCTCTTCGGCGATCTTGCGTTCGTGGATGTCGATCAGCACCCCGGGAAAGCGCAGCGCCCGGCCCTGCTCGTCCAGCTCGCAGCGGCCGCTGGCGAGAATCCACAGGTAGCTGCCATCGGGGCGGCGAATGCGGTACTCGGCGTTGTACGGGCCGCCGTTTTCCACGGTGTACTGGATCGCCGCGGTGACGCGCTCGACGTCGTCGGGGTGGATGATTACTGTGGCCGCCTCGATCGGCAGGCCTTGCTGGCAACGCTCGACCGGCAGCGAGAAGGTGCGGGCGAAACGCTCGTCACCCGTGACCTCGTTGGCGCCGACATCCCAGACATAGCAGCCGAGCAGCGCGCCGGTGTTCAGGGCCAGTTGCAAACGCTCGTTGGTGCCGCGGTAGGCATCCTCCGCATCGTGACGCAGGCGCTCGGCGTTGATCCGGTCGGTGATTTCCACCACCACCGCCATCACCCCGGCCGGCTCGCCATCGTCGCCGGGGACCGGGCTGTAGTAGAGGTCCAGCCAGACTTCCTCGGGCACGCCGTGGCGCAGCAGTTCGAGGGATTTGTCGCGGTAGGTCAGCGTGCCACCCGCCAGGCAGGTGTCGACGATGTTGCGGTTGAAATCGGCGACCTCCGGCCAGCCCAGTTCCACCTGCGTGCCGAGCAGATAGGGGTGGCGGCCGCCGGCGAAGACCGAGTAGGCGTCGTTGTAGATCATGTAGCCAGCGCGGCCCCAGAGCATCACCAGCGGCACCGGTGAGGCCAGCAGAAACTGCACCGCCGAACGCAGGCTCGGCGTCCACTCCGCGATCGGGCCCAGGTCGGTCTTCGACCAGTCGAACGCCAGAATGCGCGCGGCCATTTCGCCGCTCCAGCCTTGGCAGCCGTGGCTGTCAGATAGAAATTGCATCGACGTCCTCAGTAGGAATTGCACCGGCAGCCGCGTGCCCAACCGGCAGCGCATGCTGCCCATGGCGCGGGGCCTGGCGACCTTCCAATCGTATAGCGCATCGGACGGATCGCTGGCAACGCGGCGCCTGGCGAATCCGTTCGACCGCAGCCACGGCGGCTTGCTCCCGCTTATTTCTGCACACCGACAATGGCCCGCCAGCCGGCTCCATTGCGCCGGCGGTTTTGCTATGGTGCTTGCCCCAGCCGCCCCGCCACAGGTGATGCCATCGACCCTGCCGCCACCCCTGACCGCTCCGCCTGGTCGATCTTTCTGATCTTCCTGCGCCTGGGCCTGACCAGCTTCGGCGGGCCGATCGCGCACCTGGGGTATTTCCGCCAGGAGTTCGTCAGCCGTCGGCGCTGGCTGAGCGAGCAGAGTTACGCTGACCTGGTCGCTCTCTGCCAGTTCCTGCCCGGCCCCGGCAGCAGCCAGGTCGGCATGGCCCTGGGCCTGTCGCGCTGCGGCTACCTCGGCGCGCTGGCGGCCTGGGCCGGCTTCACCCTGCCCACCGCCGTGGTGCTGATCCTCTTCGCCCTGGGCATCTCGCGCTACGGCGACCTGTTGCCCGCCGGCGTGCTGCACGGCCTGCAGGTGGTCGCCGTGGCAGTGGTCGCCCAGGCGCTGTGGGGCATGGCGCGCACCCTCTGCCGTGGCGCATTGCGCCTGCTCCTAATGGTGCTGACGGCCATGCTCGTGCTGCTGATCCCCACGGCGCTCGGGCAGATCGGCGCGATCCTGCTCGCCGGCCTGGTCGGCCTGCTGCTGATCAAACCCGCGCACCTGCCGGCCCACGAGCCATTGTGGCCGGCGATCCGAGCCCGCGCCGGGCTGTGCTGGCTGGGCCTGTTCGTCGCCCTGTTGATCGCCCTGCCGCTGCTGCGCAGCCTCTACCCCAGCCAGGGCCTGGCCATGCTCGACATCTTCTATCGCAGCAGTGCCCTGGTGTTCGGCGGCGGCCATGTGATGCTGCCGCTGCTGCAGGCCGAACTGGTGCCAGCCGGCTGGATCAGTGACGAGGTATTCCTCGCCGGCTACGGCGCCACCCAGGCCATGCCCGGGCCGCTGTTCGCCTTCGCTGCCTTTATCGGCGCCTCGTTGAATGGCCCGCCGAATGGCTGGCTCGGAGGCCTGCTCGGCCTGGTGGCGATTTTCCTGCCTTCGATGCTGCTGGTGTTCGCCGCCCTGCCGTTCTGGGAACGCCTGCGCCGCAGCCAACGCAGCCAGGCAGCGCTGGCCGGAATCAACGCCGCGGTGGTCGGCCTGCTACTGGCGGCCCTCTACGACCCGCTGTGGACCAGCGCCATTCGCGGCCCGCAGGACATCGCCCTGGCCCTGCTGGCGCTGGTCGCGCTGATGTTCCTGCGCGTGCCGCCGTGGCTGGTGGTGCTGGCCAGCGGCGTGCTGGGCGGCGTCAGCAGCGCGCTGTTCTGAGAGCCGGGTGCGCCCATACCCGCGTTGCAATTTTTAGTTGGAATCGCGATAGCGTTCGCCGGTCCGAATCTATACAGAACAAGCCGTAAGGCGGGTGGTTTATGCAGAAGTTGAATGACGAGGAGCTGCTGGTATGGGACCGCTACGTGTCGGCTGCGCTGATTCTGATCGGTGAGCTGCACGTGTCATCGGCTACCCAGAACAACGCCATGCAACCGGCGTCCCTGAGCGGTGGCGCCGACCTGGACGAAATAGCCTCGAATGCCGCCGAGCTGGCCGACGCCCTGTTGCAGCAGCGGCACCGTCGACGCCAGGGCAGCCTCTGAGGTTTCACCCGACAGGCACTATTCGGCGGCGCCGGTGCTCTCGATCAGGGTCTGCAGCTGAGCGATGGTGAACGGCTTGCGCAGCACCGTGGCGCTGGCACCGACCGCGCGCTCCAGCTGTTCGGTATCGGAAAAGCCGCTGATGAAGATGATCGGCAGCCCCGCGCACTTGACCCGCGCCCGCTGCGCCACTTCAGCGCCATTGATGGTAGGCATGGCAAAATCGAGCAGCACCAGGTCCGGCTCCAGTGTCTCGATCTGCCGCAAACCCTGCTCGCCGCCGGATGCTTCGTGGACCTGGTGACCGAGCAGCTCGAGCATGTCGATCACCACGCGGCGCACCTGGTCGTCATCGTCGATCACCAGAATGCGTTTCTTGCGCAGCCTGGCTTCCGGCGCTGCCACCGGCAGCTCATTGGCGCCTGCACGGCTGTGCGTACAGGGTAGCGTCAGGTACACCTGGGTGCCCTGGCCGAGCTGCGACTCAATGCGCACCACCCCGCTGGACTGCTCGACGATGCTCTGCACCTGAGCCAGGCCCAGGCCAGTGCCGGCGCCCAGTACCTTGGTCGTGTAGAACGGGTTGAACGCCTTGAGGCGCACGTCTTCGGACATGCCGCTGCCGTTGTCGCCGATGCACACCTGCATCTCGCCAGGGCCGCTGTCGCCGATGCCGGCCGGTTGGTGGCGGGTGGCTATAAGTAGCTCGCCGCCCTCGGTCATGGCATCGCGGGCATTCAGCGCCAGGTTGAGGATGGCCAGCTCGAGCTGGGTCGAGTCGCTCAGCACCCAGTGCCGGCCAAGCTCCAGTTCCAGGCGGATACGCACGTTGGAGCCCAGGGAGCGCTTGAGCAGATCGGTCATTTCACCGATCACCTCGTTGATCACCAGCGGCTTGAGTTCGATCTTCTGCGAGCGGGAAAAGGCCAGCAGCTGCGCAGTGAGCTTGGCGCCACGGTCGGCAGCCTTCATCCCGGCTTCGGCCCAGGCCGGCACACGCGGCGAGTCGCTGCGATGGATGATCAGGTCCAGGCTGCCCTTGATGCCCTGCAGCAGGTTGTTGAAGTCGTGGGCCAGGCCACCGGTCAGCTGGCCCAGTGCCTCCATCTTCTGCGCCTGGCTCAGGCGCGCCTCCATCAGACGCTACTGAGTCAGGTCAGTGACGATGCCGCAGATGATCGGGCTGCCGGGGCCCTCTCCATCCAGTGCGCGAAACGACAGGTAGGCGGGGAACACCGAACCGTCCTTGGCCAGCAGATCGAAGTCGCCGCGCCCGGCCGCGTTGGCACTGGCGCCGAGAAATTCGAGAAAGCGCGGACGCTCGGCAGGCGTGACGAACTCGACGAATTCGCGGCCGACCACCTGCGCCGACCCATGCTGAAGGATTTCGCACAGACGCTGGTTGCCGTAGAGAATCACCCCCTCGGGCGACATCGACAGCGCGCCTTCCTGCATTTGCTCGATCAGCGTGCGGTAGGGCCGGTCGGCGCTTTCCAGGGTGTACAGGCTGACGCCCTCGCCGTTGTCGATGAACAACGCGTCGACACTGCCGGTGCGGATCGCCTCCAGGGTGTCTTCGGCCTCGCGCAGCTTGCGCGTGAGCTGCTCGATGTACTGCTCGTCCGTCATCCCGGGCACACGTTCGATCATGGGTAATCCACCCCCCCGATACCCAGCGCCGAGCGCAGCTTGTCAAGATCGGAGAGGTCGCCGATCAGCAGGCGAGTCGGCTCCGGCAAGAGTTTGAGCAGGGTCGGCACGGCGATGATCTGCGCCTCGCGCGCCGCCCGCGGGTTCTGGTAGATGTCGATGACTTCCAGGCTGTAGCGCTCGCTGAGGTGCGCGTCGCACACCGTGCGCAGGTTCTGGATGGCGCGTGTCGAGCGCGCGGTATTGCCCGACACGTACAGCCGCAGCACGCAGAACTGCTCGGAGCTCTCGCATCCGGGCAGCTGCGTGGTAGTGCTCACGTTGCCGACTCTTTGCGGATATCCAGACCGACCAGAACCTTGTCCGTGTTGGACAGGTCGCCGATGATTTTGACCAGCGGTGTGGGCAGGTGGCGCACCAGGGTCGGCAACGCGAGAATCTGGTCGCCAGCGGCCAGTTGCGGGGTCACACGGAGATCGATGACTTCGATGGTATATGCCCCAGCCAGGTATTCCTCACAGATGCGCTGCAGGTTGCGCAGCGCGGTAACCGACTTCGGCGTCTGCCCCGCCACATACAGGCGCAGCGCGTAGTGCCCCTCGGGGCCGATTGCATCGGGATCGATCGGCTGCGATGTCATTCCACCAGCCCTCGGGCTGCAGCCAGGCGCTGTCGCACGTCATCTTCGGACAGCAGCTGGCGGGTTTCATCATCGACCAGCAGAGCCTCGTCTTCTTCCTCGACCTCCAGCGCGGCACGCATCTCGGCGATCTTGCGTTCGAGCTGGGCGCGGTGCTTTTCCTTCTCGCGCTTGCGCTGCTCGAGCAGTTGCTTGCGCTGCTCGGCCTCGCGCAGCTCGCGCGCTTCCTGATTGAGCCGCGCCGATCCCGTGAGTACACCGTGGGGGCCGACATAGGGACGCACCAGGGAAATGCCGTGCTCGTCGATATGGTATTCGCGCACCTGGTTGGAATGGCCCATGCCACGCGACTTGAGCACGTAGAGCAGACGGTTGTGTTCGCCGTCCGCCTCGACACTGCTCAGCGACACCCAGGTGTCCATCAACGAGGAGACTTCGCGGTCGAGGCCATCGGAACGGCTCTTGGCGTCCGACAGGCTGGTGAAGATCGCGGTGATCGAGCGCTGCTTGAGCAGGTCGACTAGGCGCAGCAGGGTCGCATGCACCTCCGACTCGGGGCCGCGGAACGCCGAGATCGGGTCGATCACCACGGCCTGCGGTTCGAACTCGAGAATCTCGCGATACATGCGCGCCAGGTGCACTTCCAGACCATACAGGCTCGGCCGCGCCGACTCGATGCGCAACAGGCCATTGTCGCTGTAGGCGCTCAGGTCGAGCCCCACCGAACGGAGGTTGCGGATCAGCTGGCTCTGCGATTCCTCGAAGGAAAAGAACAGGCAGCGCTCGCCGCGCAGGCAGCAGGCATTGATGAAGCTGGCGGCGAAGGTGGTCTTGCCGGTACCGGCGAGGCCGGAGACCAGCACGCTGGAACCGCGGAAATAACCGCCGCGGTGGAGCATCTGGTCGAGGCCGCTGATGCCGGTCTGCACCGTCTCGCTCGGCGCGTCGTGGTTGAGGCCGGCCGCGGTGATCGGCAGTACGGTGATGCCGTGCTCGTCGATGAAGAACGGGTATTCGTTGGTGCCGTGCGAGGAGCCGCGGTACTTGATCACGCGCAGGCGACGGGTGGTGATCTGGTCGACCACGCGGTTGTCCAGCAGCACCACGCAGTCCGAGACGTATTCCTCGATGCCATAGCGGGTCAGCTGGCCTTCGCCACGCTCGCCGGTGACGATGGTGGTGACGCCCCGTTCCTTGAGCCAGTAAAACAGGCGGCGCAGTTCGGCGCGCAGCACGCTGATGTCCTTGAAGCTGGAGAACAGCGCCTCGATCGTATCGAGCACCACGCGTTTGGCGCCGATGCTGTCGATGGCGTAACCCAGGCGCACGAATAGACCTTCGAGGTCGTACTCGCCGGTTTCCTCGATTTCGCTGCGGTCCAGGTAGACGTGATCGATGGTGATCAGTTTCTGCGCGATCAGCGCCTGCAGGTCGTACCCCAGGGACTCGACGTTGTCGACCAGGTCCTTGGGCCGCTCCTCGAAACTCATGAACACACCGGGCTCGCCGTCTTCGGTCGCGCCCTTGACCAGAAAGGTCATGCCGAACAGCGTCTTGCCGCAACCGGCAGCGCCGCAGACCAGCGAAGGCCGGCCCTCGGGCAGGCCACCCAGGGTGATTTCATCGAAACCGCTGATGCCGGTCGCGACTTTGTTGAGTTGGGGCGTGGAAGCGTTATCAAAGGTCAATTATTGGCACCTGAAAAGTCTGTCCGACAATTCGGCGAGTCAGTGAGAGTGTGGCTGCTGCGAGTGTGACTGCCGATGCGGCAAAAAGATCGACATATAAATGAGCGATCCCCCGGTGCCGAGGATGAGTCTGTGTCCGCGTCCGCTCAGCGGCCTTTATCCGCAGCTTCCACGAGCTGGGCACGAGTGCGGCGGGGCGCGAGCTGGACGTCGAGAATCTTGATCCCGAGCTGTTCCAGGCGCTCGTCGTTGCTCAGGCCAGTTGGCTCCGAGGGCGCATCCGACTGGCCCAGTTCGGCGGCCAGCACGGTGAATTTCACCGCCGAGATATGCGGAACGAAACGCGCCTTGAGCATGCCGGTGCGCACCTCGCCATCGCGCGAATAAGTGACCAACCAATTCAATTTCTGCCCTCCCTACCTGAAATGAGCACGCCAACTGCATCAGGCCTCTCTGGCTGGGCCTTTATCTGCGGTTTCTGAAGATTACCGCAGGAATCGGCGAGGGCAAGCGTTGGCATGCGGTAGCAGGCGACGAAGTAATCCTGTACCGCGCCCGGCTTAAGAGTAGAGTTGCGCGATGCCCCGCCGCTCGCCAGCACCTCTGCGCACGGCAAACGCCCCCAGCCTGTAGCCTGCGCGGTCTTGCGCAGCCGATGGCTACCTCAGTTGTAATGCCCCCTCATTCGCCGCCGTGACGGCGTGATCACCGCGGTGCGACGTCCTCCAGGCGGAGAAATCGCAGACGCCCCAAGCGACGTTGTTGCCGCTGGTCGCCTGCACTCTACAACGCACCCATCGCGGATGCCGACGGCCAACGCGCCGGTGATTCATTCCTACAGGCGGTAAGCATGTCCGTGACACCTCAGCAGAACCACCTTCTCGCCGCTCTCCCCGCCGAGGTCCAGAGTCGACTGTTCGAGCACTTGGAGCTGATCCAGCTGCAACTCGGCGATGTGCTGTACGAGCCTGGTGACGCCCTGCGCAATGTCTACTTCCCCACCAACGCCATCGTCTCGCTGCTCTACGTGATGGAAAGCGGCGCGTCGGCAGAGATTTCAGTGGTGGGCAACGAAGGGCTGATCGGCGTCGCAGTGTTCATGGGGGGCGAGAGCACACCGAGTCGGGCCATTGTGCAAAGCGCAGGCTCGGCCTATCGCCTGGCCGGGCAGCGCCTGAAAGACGAATTCAACCGTCATGGGGAAATGCTTCAACTGATGCTGCGCTACACCCAGGCGCTGATCACGCAGATGGCACAGACCGCCGTGTGCAACCGCCACCACAGCATCGATCAGCAACTGTGCCGCTGGTTACTGCTGTCACTGGACCGCCTGCCCGGCAATGAGCTGATCATGACCCAGGAACTGATCGCCAACATGCTCGGCGTCCGCCGCGAAGGCGTGACCGATGCTGCCGGCAAGCTACAACGCCTGGGCGTGATCGAGTACAGCCGCGGGCACATCACCGTGCTCGACCGGCCCAAGCTGGAACGCCTGAGCTGCGAGTGCTATGCGGTGGTGAAGAAGGAAACCGATCGCCTGCTGCCGTACCTGCACGCGCGTCAGCGTGACTAGATCAAGGCTGGGCACGGCCTACATCGCCCGACCAGGACAACTCAGTACCCGTTGCAATCCGGGTTGATGCGACGTTCCTTCGGCGGCGGTATCTCGGCCACGGGTTCATTGCTGGCATCGCCAGGCACGACCTGGGGAATGCGCTCGACCTTGCCGAACGGCCGCTGGTACATCACGCCACCATGCTCCTGCTTGGGCAGGCTGGTCTGTTTGGGCTTGCGCGGCTGATCGGTAGACGGCTGATCAAGGGTGGGCGGGTTCTCGTCGGATACTTTCATGGTGACCTCGGCTGTCCGCGCTCCACGAGTTGCGCAGCGACGGCCCACTGACAGTGGCCCTCCCCACCGACAGCGTCGGTGCGCCAGCGCGCTTAGCGGGTGATTGGTTGTGACAGGCCCGGTTTGCAGGCAATTGCCGGGCCTATGTGCGCTAGCGGACAGACGCCTGCCGGTGCCAGCGGCAGACTGGTACCCAGCAGAGCTCCGTCAACGCCGTTTGCCGCCTCCCCTGTCCCGCTCGGGCATTTGCCCGCAAGCCAGCGCCGTCTGGGCACCGCACATCACCGAAGTCACGTCGTTGCAATCAGGCGTGGTGGTCAAGGAACCGATGAACAGTCTATGGAACCGCTCTCTGTCGCGCCTGCGCGGCCTACCTCGCAAGTTCGAATATGAACCCGTCCTGCGCGCCGAACTGTTCAGCACCGAACAGATGGCCAGCCATGGCAGCCAGCTCGCCGCCCAGCACCAGTTGAGCCAACGCTCCACCCACAACTCGCTGCTCGCGCGCCTGGCCGACAATGAAACGCTGCTCGCACGCAGTTGCGAGATGCTCGGCCAGGTGCCGCAGGCGACACGCCGCGCCACCCCGGCGGCGGAATGGCTGCTGGACAACTTCTACCTGGTCGAGGAGCAGATCCGCACCGCGCGCAAGCACTTGCCGCGGGGCTACAGCCGTGAGCTGCCGAGCCTGGCCAATGGGCCATCCAGCGGCCTGCCACGGGTCTATGACATTGCCCTGGAAACCATTTCCCACGGTGACGGCCGGGTCGACGCGGAAAGCCTCAGCCGTTTCATCGAGGCCTATCAGTCGGTCACCCCGCTGACCCTCGGCGAACTGTGGGCGATCCCGATCATGCTGCGCCTGGCGCTGATCGAAAACCTGCGCCGCGTGGCCTCGCGGGTGATGGCCAACTGGGACGACCGCAACCTGGCCAACGACTGGGCCGACCGCCTCAGCGAAACCGCCGGGCTCGACGCCAAGAGCGTGGTGCTCACGGTGGCCGACATGGCCCGCTCGCAGCCACCGATGACCAGTTCGTTCGTCGCCGAACTGGCCCGGCGCCTGCAGGGCCAGAGCGCCGCCCTGATCCTGCCCCTGACCTGGATCGAGCAGACCCTCGGCGAGAACGGGCTGAACATCGAGCGGCTGGTCCAGCTCGATGCGCAGCAGCAAGCCTCGGAACAGGTGTCGATCAGCAACAGCATCGGCAGCCTGCGTCTGCTCTCGGCTACCGACTGGCGCAGCTTCGTCGAACGCATGAGTCACGTCGAACAGGTATTGCGCCAGGACCCGGCAGCGATCTATGCCGGCATGGACTTCGCCACCCGCGACCACTATCGCCATGTCGTCGAACGCCTGGCGCGCCACTGCAACCACGCCGAAGAGCAGGTCGCTCAGGCCGCCGTCGACCTGGCCGAGTCGCATCAAGGCATCGGCGTGGCCGGGCACGTCGGCTACTACCTGGTGGACAAAGGCCTGAGCGAGTTGCGCCGCCAACTCGCGGCGCGCATGCCGCTGGGCGATGGCTGGCAGCGCCTGCTGCGCCGTGCGCCGCTGGTGTTCTTCCTACTGCCGGTCTTGCTTCTCAGCGTGCTGTTCGCCTGGCCCTTCGTCGATGCCGTGCGCACTACGGGCCTGAGCAACACGCCCCTCGTGCTGCTGAGCATCGCGACCCTGCTGATGACCAGTCGTTTGGCCCTGGGCCTGATCAACTGGCTGGTGACGCTGACCGTGACACCCACCCTGCTGCCGCGTCTGGACTACAGCGATGGCATTCCACAGCAGTCACGCACCCTGGTGGTCGTGCCAACCCTGATCGCCAGCGCCCGCGATATCGAGGAGTTGGTCGAAGGCCTGGAGGTACGTTTTCTCGCCAACCGCGACGCCAACCTGCACTTCGCCCTGCTGACTGACTTCATGGACGCGCCGAACAAGGTGCTCGACGAAGACGCCGCCCTGCTACGCCAGGCGCGCCAGGCCATCGAGGCGCTCAATGCCAAGTACCCGCCGGTCGGGGCCGAGCGCTTCTTCCTGTTCCACCGTCCGCGCCGCTGGAGCGTGGCGGAGCATGTGTGGATGGGCCACGAACGCAAGCGCGGCAAGCTCGCCCAGCTCAATGCGCTGTTGCGCGGGCATGGCCAGGAGCACTTCGCGCTGATCGTCGGCAACATCGCCGCGCTGCCGCCAATCGCCTATGTGATCACCCTCGACACCGACACCCAGTTGCCGCGCGATGTCGCCCGTCAGCTGATCGGTGCCATGGCCCACCCGCTGAACCAGGCGCAGCTCGACCCGACCAGCCGATGCATCAGCGCCGGCTACGCGATCCTGCAGCCACGGGTGGGCATCAGCCTGCCCAGTGTCGGCCGCTCGCCCTACGCCCAGCTATTCGGCAGCGATGCCGGTATCGACCCCTATACCCGCGCCGTGTCCGACGTGTACCAGGACCTGTTCGAGCAAGGCTCGTTCATCGGCAAGGGCATCTACGCCGTGGATGCCTTCGAGACCGCTTTGCAAGGGCGCTTCCCCGACAATCGCATCCTCAGCCACGACCTGATCGAAGGCTGCTACGCCCGCGCCGGGCTGCTCAGCGATGTGCAGCTGTACGAGGAACACCCGGCGCGCTACAGCGCCGACGTCAAACGCCGGCACCGCTGGATTCGCGGTGATTGGCAGCTGTTGCCCTGGCTGCTGCCGTGGACACCCAAGCCCGAGGGCGGCCTGGAACGCAATCGCCTGGACGCCCTGGCGCGCTGGAAGATCGCCGATAACCTGCGCCGCAGCCTGGAGCCCGTGGCCTTTCTTGGCCTGTTGCTGTATGGCTGGTTCGGCGGCGTGCCGGCGCTGCCTTGGACGCTGGCGGTCGTCGCCCTTGTACTGGCGCAGCCGCTGCTCAGCTCGCTGCTGGAACTACGCCGCAAACCTCATGACGTACCGCTCGGCCAACACCTGCGCGCCACCCTGCGTTCGGCCGTGCAGCACTTCAGCCGCGGCCTGCTGACCCTGGTATGGCTGCCGTTCGAAGCACAGTTCAGCGTCGACGCCATCGCCCGTACCCTGTGGCGGGTGCTGATCAGTCGGCGCCACCTGCTGCAATGGGCGCCCTCGCGCGAAGTGGAACGCAGCGCCCGCAATGACCTGCCCGGCCTCTATCGGCTGATGTGGATCGCCCCGGCGCTGGCGCTGTTGGCGGCAGCCCTGCTGCTGCCGTCACCGGCGGTACTCGCCGTCGCCAGCCCGTTGCTGCTGCTCTGGCTGGCTTGCCCGGCCATCGCCTGGTGGCTGAGTCGGCCATCGGCGCGTAGCGCCTTCAGCCCGTCTGCCGAAGAGCTGCGCTTTCTGCGCAACCTGGCGCGCAAGACCTGGGCGTTCTTCGACCAGCATGTCGGCCCGGCAGACAACTGGCTGCCGCCGGACAACGTCCAGGAACAGCCCGTCGCGGTCATCGCCCACCGCACCTCGCCAACCAACATGGGCATGGCCCTGCTCTCACACCTGGCCGCCCACGATTTTGGCTACCTCAGCGCCAGCCGCTTGCTCGCCAGGCTCGACCAGTCGTTGAGCAGCATGGGCCGCCTGGAGCGCTATCGGCAGCATTTCTACAACTGGTACGACACGCAGACCCTCAAGCCCCTGCCGCCGCACTACGTGTCAACGGTGGACAGTGGCAACCTCGCCGGCCTGCTGCTGACCCTGCGTCCGGGCCTGCTCGAACTCGCCGACCAGCCCATCGTCAACCCGCAGCTGTTCCGAGGCCTGGGCGACACCCTGGCCGTGCTGCACGACGCCATGCTCGCCGTACACATGGATGCGCGCCCCTTGGCAAACCTGCAGGCGCACCTGCAGACGGCGCAGGACGATCAGCCGAATGCCCAGGTCGCCGGCGAGCGCCTGTGGCAGTTCATCCAGCAGATCGAGGCCCTCACCCCACTCCTTGCCAGCCTGCCGGAGAGCGAGGCCCAGCGCTGGATGCAGGCGCTGCTGACGCAGTGCGCCGAACAGCATGCAGAGCTCGCCGACCTGTACCTGCCTGCGCCCAACCCAGGCACAACACCAGCATTGGCCACCTGGCGCCAGCTGGCGCAAGTGGACCCCGAGCTGTGGCCCGTCGCCGCCCGCGAACGCGTGCTGCGCGTACGCCGTCACGCGGCCGCACACATGGCCACCGCACAGCGCCTGGCGCACCTGGCCGGCGAGCTCGCGCACATGGATTTCAGCTTCCTCTACGATGCCCGCCGCGACCTGTTCGCCATCGGCTACAACGCCGATGAAAACCGCCTGGATGCCGCTTACTACGACTTGCTCGCCTCCGAGGCGCGGCTGACCAATTTCGTCGTCATCGCCCAAGGTCAGCTGCCCCAGGAAGGCTGGTTCACCCTCGGCCGCCTGCTCACCAACAGTGGAGGTGTGCCGGTGCTGCTGTCCTGGTCCGGTTCGATGTTCGAATACCTGATGCCGATGCTGATCATGCCCAGCTATGCCGGTACCCTGCTCGACCAGACCTGCGAGGCGGCCGTTGCCCGACAGATCGAGCATGGCCTGCAGCTCGGCCTGCCCTGGGGCGTGTCCGAGTCCGGCTACAACACCCTGGACGCCCAGCTCAACTACCAGTACCGCGCCTTCGGCGTGCCTGGCCTGGGCCTCAAGCGCGGCCTCGGCGAGGACATCGTGGTCGCGCCCTACGCATCCGCCCTGGCCCTGATGGTCGCGCCGGAAGCCGCCTGCAAGAACCTGCAGCGCCTGGCAGCACAGGGCCTGGCCGGCACCTACGGACTGTACGAGGCGGTCGACTTCACCCCGGCACGCCTGCCGCGCGGGCAGAGCTCCGTGGTGGTGCAATCGTTCATGGCCCACCACCAGGGCATGAGCCTGCTGGCCCTGGCCTACGTGCTGCTGGACCGGCCGATGCAGCGCCGCTTCGAATCCGATCCGCAGTTCCAGGCCACCGCCCTGCTGCTGCAGGAACGCGTGCCGAAATCCGCCGCCCAGTACCTGCACGCCGCCAGCGCACCGGAGGCGGACGCCGCCGCCCGTGCGGTGGAAACCAAGCTGCGCGTGTACACCGACCCGGACCGTCGCCGCCCCGCCGTGCAGTTGCTGTCCAATGGCAACTACCACGTCATGGTCAGCAGCGCCGGCGGTGGTTACAGCCGCTGCAACGAGCTGGCGGTGACGCGCTGGCAGGAGGACATCAGCGGCGACAACTGGGGCATGTTCTGCTACCTGCGCGATGTCGCCAGCGGTGCTTTCTGGTCCGCCGCGCACCAGCCGGCGCTGCAGCGCACGGCCAGCTACGAGGCGATCTTCACCGACGCCCGTGCCGAGTTCCGCGTGCGCGAACGCGACTTCGACAGCCACAGCGAAATCGTCGTCTCGCCCGAGGACAACATCGAGCTGCGCCGCCTCACCCTAACCAACCGTGCCCGTGTACGACGCAGCCTGGAACTGACCAGCTACGCCGAAGTGGTACTCGCCCCGGCCATCGCCGATGCCCTGCACCCGGCGTTCAGCAAACTGTTCGTGCAGACCGAGCTGCTGCCGGCGCTGCAGGCCATCCTCTGTACCCGCCGACCGCGCGCCAGCCACGACGCCACGCCGTGGATGTGCCACCTGCTGGCCGCCCACGGCGTCGACATCGACGCGATTTCCTACGAAACCGACCGCGCCCGCTTCATCGGCCGCGGCCGCAGCGCCGTCAACCCGGCAGCCATGGACCGCGGTGCTGAGCAGCTGTCCGGCAGTGCCGGCTCGGTGCTCGACCCAATCGTGGCGATCCGCTGCCGCATCACCCTCGACCCCGGGCAGAGCGCGACCATCGACCTGGTCACCGGCATCGGCGACACCCGCGAGGCGTGCCTGCAACTGATCGACAAGTACCGCGACCGTCACCTCGCCGACCGTGTGTTCGGCCTGGCCTGGACCCACAGCCAGGTGCTGTTGCGCCAGCTCAATGCCTCACTGGCCGACGCACGTCTGTTCGAGCAGATGGCGGCCTCGATCCTCTACGCCAACCCCTCGTTGCGCGCCGAGCAAGGCGTACTGGCGAGCAACCAGCGCAATCAGTCTGACCTCTGGGGCCAGGCGATTTCCGGCGACCGGCCAATCGTACTGGTGCAGATCGCCGCCCCGGAGAACATCGAGCTGGTGCGACAATTGGTGCAGGCCCACGCCTACTGGCGACAGAAGGGCCTGAGCGTGGACCTGGTGATCTGGAACGAGGATCAGGTCGGCTACCGCCAGCACCTGCAGGACCTGGTCATGGCGCTGGTCACCTCGGGCAGCGAAGCCCACCTGGTCGACCGCCCCGGTGGCATCTTCGTCCGTCCGGCGCAGCAGCTGTCCAGCGAAGACCGCCTGCTGATGCTCGCCGTGGCGCGCCTGGTGCTCAGCGACAGCAAGGGCAGCCTGGCCGAACAGGTGCATCGCCGCCGCGTCGAGCCACCGCTCACCCGTTTTGATCCGACGCTGATGCGCCTGCCACCGGCGCTTGCCGCACCTGCTACCGCGCCAGCTTGCGCATCGCTGCTGCTGGGCAATGCGCTCGGCGGCTTCAGCGCCGATGGCAGCGAGTATGTGATCCACCTCGCCCAGGGCGCCAGCACGCCGGCGCCCTGGGCCAATGTGCTGGCCAACCCGCACTTCGGCTCGGTGATCAGCGAAAGCGGCAGCGCCTACACCTGGAGCGAAAACGCCCACGAGTTCCGCCTCACCCCCTGGCGCAACGATCCGGTCGGCGATGCCAGCGACGAAGCCCTGTACTTGCGCGACGAGGACAGCGGCCACTACTGGTCGCCGACGCCACTGCCGCGCCCCGGCGTGGGCGCCTACGTCACCCGCCACGGCTTCGGCTACAGCGTGTTCGAGCACGAGGAAGACGGTATCCACAGCGAGCTGTGGGTGTACGTGGCACTGGATGCACCGATCAAGTTCTCGCGCCTAAAGATCCGCAACCGCTCCGGGCGCACACGGCGACTGTCAGCCACCGGCTACGTGGCCTGGGTGCTCGGCGACCTGCGCGAGAAATCGGCGATGCACGTGGTCACCGAGGAAGATGCCGTCAGCGGTGTGCTGTATGCGCGCAACGCCTTCTCCATCGAATTTCCCGGGCGCGTCGCGTTCTTCGACGTGGACTCGCCAGCGCGCAGCATCAGCGGTGATCGCAGCGAATTCCTCGGCCGCAACGGCAACCTCAACGCCCCGGCGGCGATGGGCAAACCGCGCCTGTCGGGGCGCACCGGCGGCGGCCTGGACCCTTGCGCGGCGATCCAGGTGGCACTGGAGCTGGCCGACGGCGACAGCCAGGAGATCGTCTTTCGCCTCGGCGCCGGGCACGACGCCGGAAGCGCCGCACGCCTGGCCCAGGCGCATCGCGGCAGCGCCGCCGCCACGCAGGCGCTGGAGAACGTGCGCCTTCACTGGCGCGACACGCTGGGGGCAATCCGCATCGAAACCCCCGAGCCAGCCATTGACGTACTGGTCAATGGCTGGCTGATGTACCAGGTCATCGCCTGTCGCTTCTGGGCCCGCAGCGGCTACTACCAGTCCGGCGGCGCCATCGGCTTTCGCGATCAGCTGCAGGACAGCATGGCCATGCTCCACGCCAGCCCGGCAGCCTGCCGCGACCACCTGCTGCTGTGCGCCGCGCACCAGTTCGTCGAAGGCGACGTGCAGCACTGGTGGCATCCACCGCTGAACCGTGGCGTGCGCACCGCCTGCTCCGACGACTACCTGTGGCTGCCGCTGGCCAGCAGCCGCTACGTGCGCCTGACCGCCGACCATGGCGTGCTCGACGAGCCGGTCGGCTACCTCGAAGGCCGCCTGCTCAACGCTGGCGAGGAGTCCTACTACGACCTGCCGCAGCGCTCGTCCCTGCAGGAAAGCCTCTACCAGCACTGCGTGCGCGCCATCGAGCGTGGCATGAGCCTGGGCGTCCACGGCCTGCCGCTGATCGGCTGCGGCGACTGGAACGACGGCATGAACCGCGTCGGCGAACAGGGGCGCGGCGAAAGCGTGTGGCTGGGCTTCTTCCTCTACGACGTGCTGCAACAGTTCGCCCCGATCGCCCGCCTGCAGCAGGACGATGTCTTCGCCCAGCGCTGCGACGCGCATGCCGCGGCGCTGCGCATCAGCCTCGAAGAACACGGCTGGGACGGAGCGTGGTACCGCCGCGCTTACTTCGACGACGGCACGCCACTGGGCTCCGCGGCCAACGAGGAGTGCCGCATCGACTCCATCGCACAGAGCTGGTCGGTGCTGTCCAACGCGGCCGGAGATGACCGCCGACGTACCGCCATGGACTCGCTGGAGCGACACCTGCTGCGCCGCGACGTCGGCCTGGTGCAGCTACTCGACCCACCCTTCGACAAGGGCGCACTCGACCCGGGCTACATCAAGGGTTACGTGCCTGGCGTACGCGAAAACGGTGGCCAGTACACCCACGCCGCGATCTGGGCGGGCATGGCCTTCGCCGCGCTCGGCGACAGTGTCCGCGCCTGGGAGCTGCTGCGCCTGATCAACCCGGTCAGCCACGGCGACGATGCCGCCATCGCCGTGTACAAGGCCGAGCCCTACGTGGTCGCAGCCGATGTCTATGGCGTGGCGCCACACGAAGGTCGCGGCGGCTGGAGCTGGTACACCGGCTCGGCGGGCTGGATGTACCGGCTGATCGTCGAATCGCTGCTCGGCGTGCAGCGCGAGGGCGCCCGTCTCACCCTGCAACCGGTACTACCGGAATATTGGCCGGGCTTCACCCTGCACTACCGCTTCGGCAGCACGGCGTACCGCATCGAGGTGACGCAGAGCCGCGAGCCGACACAGACCTTCCTGGACGGCGTATTACAGGTCGGCAGCGCAATCACCCTGGTTGACGACGGCGCGCCGCACCACGTGCAGATCCGCTGTCAACCGACGACCGCCCTGCCCTATGCGGCATAACGCACCGACCGCCTCGGGCTCACGTGCGAAGGTAATCGTACTGGGGCCTGATCCTGCCATGCGACACGCACGGTAGCTTCCGCCCCATTGTTTTTGTTGCCGCTGCAGCTACCTGGCCGTCGGCAGCCTGCACACAAGGAGTCACCCATGGCCCGGCCAATTGCCGACATCATCCAAGCCAACTGGCGCCAGCTCGCCAGCCTCGCCCGTGTGGTGTGGGACGAGCTGACCCTCGACGAGCTGATCAAATCCGGCGGCGATGCGCAGAAGCTCATCGGCCTGGTACAGACCCGCTACGACATGACACGCAGTGACGCGGAAAAACAGGTCATGAGCTTCTTCGAACGACATCGCACCACCTGATCATCGCGAGGTTCCAGCATGCTCTGCGCCTATTTCGTGGTTGCCCGTGAATCCGGCAACATCATTCGTGTCATCCGGCGCAGCAGCCCGCCCGACGACAGCGCCACGGTCACCAACGTCTACGCCGCCTGCTCCAGCCTGCATCACTACGAGACGCTGTACGAGAGCGGCCAGGACCTGATCAGCCTGAAGAGCGTGTCGCAGGGCTGGGCCGCATGAAAGCGGTCGCCCAGAGCCTGCTGATCAAGGCACTGGAGTCCGCGACCAACGCCATTCTGATCAGCGACCACGCCGGCACCATCGTCTGGGTCAACCAGGCGGCCCTGGACATGGGTGGCTATGCGCACAGCGAGATGATCGGGCACAACCCGATGCACCAGGAAACCGAGCGCATCCACCAGGAGCGCTACCAGGACATGTGGCAGACGCTGCTCACCGGCAAGCCCTGGCACGGTGAACTGCAGGCCCTGTGCAAGGATGGCAGCCGTTGCCGGGTCAATCAGGTGGTGACACCGCTGCTCGATGACCGTGGCACCATCACCCATTTCATCACCATTCAGCACAGCTTCGCGGTGGTCGAGGAAGACCACGCGGAAATGCGCAGGCTGGCCTACCACGATGACCTCACCGGCCTGCCCAACCGCGCGCTGTTCATCGACCTGGTGCACCAGGCCATCCAGCACGCAGCGCTGCACCACAAGCAGTTGGCGGTGATGTTCATCGACCTCGACCAGTTCAAGATCGTCAACGACACCCTCGGCCACGCCTGCGGCGACAAGCTGCTGGTCGCCGTCGCCGAGCGGCTGAGCCGCGCCGTGCGCCGCTCCGACGTAGTGGCGCGACTGAGCGGCGACGAGTTCGCCATCCTCATCAGCAACCTCGATCAGGCCAGCATCGCCGACACCCTGGCACAGCAACTGATCGCCAGCATCGACCGCCTGTTTCGCATCGACGAACACCAGATCGCCACGCACATCAGTGTCGGTATCAGTTTCTATCCGCGTGACGGCCACTCCTTCGAGGGCCTGATCACCCGTGCCGACGCTGCCATGTACTGCGCCAAGGCGGCCGGCGGTGGCGAGGTGCGCGTCAGCCAGTGGTAAAACGCGGGCGCGTTCAGGGTCGATTCGCCGCGCGCATGCAGGTATCGTCTGCGTCTTCGCCCGATCCGCCAGGAAAGCCCCCGCTCCATGAGTCAGCCAGCCGTTCGTACCGCCCTTCTCGCCGTCCTGTTGGCAAGCGCCGCCCCCGTCCTGGCCAAGGTCGAGATCGAGGCCGTGCAGCACAAGAGCATCGGCCCGATGCTGGTGGCCAAGGTCTCCGAGGACATCGCCCCCGGTGATTACGAGGTGCTGATGAAGGGCATCATGGCCAACCCCGGCACCTTCGCGCAGAAGGTGGTGATGCTCGACAGCATCGGTGGCAGCGTGCCGGAAGCCATCCGCATGGGCCGCCTGCTGCGCGAAACCGATTTCGACACCCTGGTGCCCTCCACCGGCGTGTGCCAGGGCACCTGCGTCTACCTGCTGGCGGCCGGACGCAAGAAGACCGTGCGCGGGCATGTCGGTATCCACCGGCCGTACTACGCCAACGGAGATTCGGCCCAGGGCGAGGCGCGCTATAACGGCGTGCGCTACAACGCTGCGGCCTACCTGCGTGAGATGAACGTGCCAAGCACCCTGATCGAGGAGATGAACCGTATCGACCCGCGGCAGATGCGCGTGCTCAGCCCGGCCGAGCTGGCGCGTTTTCGCCTCAGCTCACCGACCGTCTCCGCGCCAGCACCAGTGGCAGCCCCGGCACCCGCCAAGAAGTAACCATTGCCCCGAGCGGCGCCTGCCGTTAGCATCGCCAGCCAAGGCCGATGCTGCCTGCCGCTCGCACCCTACGGGGTTTGGTGAAAGCATCGTTTCCCGACTTCGCCCCTTTCCATCTCGATTGGCGAACGCCTCAGCAACGCGAGCACTGACCCGCACTTTCGCCAGCAGAAGGATGGATACGCATGCGCGAACTCCCCGACGCCAAGGCCATGGCCAAGGCACTCAGAAACACCCTCAAGCACCAGCAGATCGACATCAGCCACAGCCAGGCGCTGGAACTGGTCGCCGCCCAACTCGGCTACGCCAACTGGAACGTCCTCGCGGCCAAGCTCGCCAGCGCCGAGGCCGATGGCATCCATTTCGCGCAGACGGCGCCGATCTTCCGCATCTTCGATGAAGCCAAGGCGCGGGAATTCTATGTCGACTTCCTCGGCTTCAACCTCGACTGGGAACACCGCTTCGGCGACAACTTTCCGCTGTACTGCCAGGTGTCGCGCGCCGGTCTGGTCCTGCACCTGAGCGGTCACCACGGCGACGCCAGCCCCGGCTCGACCGCCTACATCACCATGCATGGCGTCGAGCGCTTCCAGCAGGAACTGGCCGGCAAGGACTACACCTACATGAAGCCCGGCATCGAAGCGCTGCCGTGGGGCAAACAGGTGACCGTGACCGACCCGTTCAGCAACCGTATCCGCTTCTGCGAGCCGGACGACTGACCGCACTTCCCCTTGACTGACCGGCATGGCACGCGGCGAACGTACTGTTCGCCGCGCGTTTTCCTGCGCCTGCAATTCGCGTCTCGGCAAAACCGTTAACAATTCAACGCGTTGACTCGATTCATCATCGGTGGTCAGATGCGCGCCTGTTTCAGGTGCCCCCTGCCGCCGTGCTTGGGGTGAAACGGGAAACCGGTGCGTCCTTAGCACCTGTTCACGATCTCCTGCCCGTCGGCCAAACAGCGTTAAAAACGTCCTCGGAATGCTCATTTACAGTTCGTAAACTGCGCTTCCTCGGCCATTTTTGCCTCGTTTGGCTCTAGTTCAGAAGATCGTGAACAGGTTCTTAGGGACTAGTCCGGTGCTGCCCCCGCAACGGTAAGCGAGCGAACCATTCGACAGACCACTGTGCCTCGGCATGGGAAGGTGAATGGTTCATGACCCTCGCAAGCCCGGAGACCGGCCTGAACAGGTTGTGCGAAAACCACTGCGCTCGTACGCGCCGTTTTCACGCAGCCTGAAGCATTGTTTGGCAAACCCGCGGTGGGCGGGCGCAGGCCGGTTTCCGTGGGCGCGTGCGCCTGCGATTCCCTATGCGTTGTTCCCTCCGGGATTCATTCATTCCTGTTTCGAGTGGAACGACATGTCCCGTATCTCCCCTAGCAAAACCCTTTCCGGCAAAGCCCTGCGCGCGAGCCTGGCACCCTGCCTGCTCTTCGCCCTGCCGCTGCACGCCGCAGACGACGACACGGCCCTGGCCCTGCCCTCCACGGCCATCACCGAGACGGTAGACCAGCCCGAGCAACCCGACCTGCACACGCCGACCACCACCGGCTCGCGCCTCAACCTCAGCGCCCTGCAGACCCCGGCCAGCGTCACCAGCATCGGCGCCGAGCAGATCCAGAGCCGCAACAACGCCACCGTGCAGGACGCAGTCACCCGCTCGCCGGGCATCACCTTCGTCGGCTCGCCGGGCAACGGCGGCACGGCGCTGTCGGCCCGCGGTTTCAGCGGCCACAGCTCGACCATGCAGCTGTTCGACGGCACCCGCCTGTACGTCGGCGCGGGCACCGTGACGTTCCCGATCGACACCTGGTCGGTCGAGCGCATCGACATCCTCCGCGGCCCGGCCTCGGTGCTGTACGGCGAAGGTGCCACCGGCGCCGTAGTCAACGTGGTGCCGAAGAAGCCCTTCGCAGGCGAGATCCGCAATCGCCTGCGCCTGGGCTACGGCTCCGATGACCGCCGCCAGGGCGCGCTCGACAGTGGCGGCTCGCTGAGCGACAGCCTCAGCTACCGCTTCAACATCAACCAGCAGGCCAGCAACGGCTGGGTCGACCGTGGCGACTCGGAAAGCCTGGCGATCAGCGCCGCCCTGCGCTGGGAGGCCAGCGACGACCTCAGCTTCACCTTCTCCCACGACTACGGCGACCTGCAGCCACAGCAGTACTTCGGCACCCCGCTGGTAGACGGTCGCTACCGCGAGAGCCTGCGTGAGCACAACTACAACGTCGACAACGCCACCGTGCACTACAACGACCAGTCGACCCGCCTGGTCACCGACTGGCGCATCAGCGACAACATCACCGCCAGCAACCAGCTGTACTTCCTCAAGACCCAGCGCCGCTGGCGCAACGCGGAAACCTATACCTGGCAGCCCGGCGACGTGGTAGACCGCAGCGACTTCATCAGCATCAAGCACACCCAGGAACAGCTCGGCGACCGCCAGAGCTTCACCTTCGAGCATTCGCTGTTCGGCCTCGACAGCCGTACCGTGGTCGGCGCCGACTACAACTCGATCCGCTTCGTGCGCAAGCACGACTTCGGCAACACCTACGGCGACAGCGTACCGCTGGGCCAGTCCGGCGGTGGTGGCTACGTCAGCAACGACCCGTACCGTTCGCGCGACGGCAGCCAGGCGCGGCAGTTCTCGCTGTTCGCGGAGAACCGCACCCAGCTCACCGAGCAACTCTCGCTGGTCACCGGCGTGCGCCGCGACCAGGTGCACCTGGACCGTACCGATATCCCTAACGACATCCGCAGCGACCGCAGCCTGACCGGCAACAACTGGCGCGCCGGCCTGGTGTTCGCGGTCAACGACGACCTTTCCGTCTATGGCCAGCACGCTACCAGCACCGAGGGCGTGAACAACCTGCTGACCCTCAATGCCAGCCAGCAGCAATGGGATCTGACCGAAGCCAAGCAGAATGAAATCGGTATCAAGCAGCAGTTTCTCGATGACCGTGGCGAGTGGACCCTGGCCGCCTACCACATCGTCAAGAAGAAGCTGCTGAGCACCGACCCGGCCAACCCGACCGTGCAACAGCAGATCGGCCAGCAATCCTCGGACGGTATCGAGGCGACCCTGGAGCTGAGCCTGCCGTACGCCATCCAGCTGTCCGCCAACGCCGCTTTCGTGCGTGCCGAGTTCGACGAGTTCGCCAGCGGCGCCAACGACTACCAGGGCAACCGCCCGACCAACGTGCCGCGTCGCTCGGCCAACCTGTGGCTGAGCAAGGCCTTCGCCGAGCGCGTCACCGCTGGTGCCGGCGTGCGTTACGTCGACAAGCGCTACGCCGACAACGCCAACGACAGCGAGCTGCCGAGCTACACCGTGGTCGACGCCACCCTCGACTGGCACGTGCAGCCGGACGTGACGCTGGGCCTGCAACTGAACAACCTGTTCGACCGCCAGTACGCCAGCACCTCGAGCAACAACGGGGCGCAGTGGTACCTGGGCGATCCGCGCTCGTTCTTCGTCACGGCCGACTACCGCTTCTAAACCAGGCGCCTGCGCTCGATGCGCAGGCGCACCAGGGCGCCGCATTCATGGCAGATACCGCCTGTGGCGCCTTCACCTGATGAACCCGCGAACTGACCATGTCCACCCTGCACCTCGACCACCTGGCCTGGGCCACCGACACCCACCGCTGGCTGCTGCGCGACATCGACCTGCATGTCGCCCAGGGCGAGTTCGTCGGCCTGATCGGCCCCAACGGCAGCGGCAAGACCAGCCTGCTGCGCTGTGCCTACCGCTTCAGCCAACCGGCCAGCGGCCAGGTGCGGCTGGATGATCACGACCTCTGGCGACAGAGCCCGCGCTGGAGCGCACAGCGTATCGCCGTGGTGCTGCAGGAGTTTCCCCAGGAGTTCGGCCTCAGCGTGCGCGACGTGGTCGCCATGGGCCGCACCCCTCACAAAGGTCTGTTCGACGGCGATACCCTCGAAGACGCCGAGCTGATCGCGCAGGTGTTACGCCGCCTCGGCCTGGACAGCCTCGCCGAGCACGCCTTCGCCACCCTCTCCGGCGGCGAGAAACAGCGCGTGTTGCTGGCCCGCGCCCTGGTGCAACAGCCGGGGTTGCTGATTCTCGACGAGCCGACCAACCACCTTGACCCGCGCTACCAGCTGGAGCTGCTGCAGCACCTGCGCGGCCTGGGCCTGAGCACGCTGGCGAGCTTCCACGACCTGAACCTGGCGGCGGCGTTCTGCGACCGCCTGTATGTCCTCGCCGACGGCCGACTGGTCGCCAGCGGCACGCCGGACGAGGTCCTCAGCGCCGAGCTGCTCCAGCGCGTGTTCGGCGTGCAGGCGCTGGTCGACCGCCATCCCCTTCACGCGTACCCACGCATCACCTGGATCACTCAAGCATGAACCTGCGCTGCCTGATCGCTCCCCTGCTGGCCCTGTTCGCCCTGCCGGCCATCGCCAGCGACTATCCACTGACGCTGCGCAGTTGCGAGCGTGACGTGACCTTTACGAAGGCGCCGCAACGCGCGGTCAGCCACGACATCAGCCTGACCGGCATGCTGCTCGCCCTCGGCCTGCGCGAGCGCATGGTCGGCTACACCGGCATCAGCGGCTGGAAAACCCTCGACCCGGCGATGAAAACCGCTCTCGGCGACCTGCCGGAGCTGGCCGCCCGCTACCCGTCGATGGAAACCCTGCTGGGCGTCGATGCCGACCTGCTCTTCGCCGGCTGGAACTACGGCATGCGCGTCGGCGGCCCGGTCACCCCGGACACGCTGGCGCCTTTCGACATCCCGGTCTACGAACTGAGCGAATCCTGTTCGCGGATCATGGCGCAGCGCCAGGCTAGCCTCGACGACCTCTACCGCGACCTGCTCAATCTCGGCCGCATCTTTTCCGTGGAAGTACGGGCCGAAGCCCTGGTCGCCGGTCTGCGCACGCGCATCGATACCGTGCAGGCACGGCTGACGAGCCAGACCGCTACGCCGCGCGTGTTCCTCTACGACAGCGGCGAGGACCGCCCCACCACCTCCGGGCGCCTGGGCATGCCCGAGGCGCTGATCCAGGCCGCTGGCGGGCGCAACGTGATGGACGACATCGCCGCCAGCTGGACCCAGGTCAACTGGGAAAGCGTGGTCGAGCGCGACCCGGAGGTGATCCTGATCGTCGATTACGGCCCACGCACCTGGCAGCAGAAGCGTGACCTTCTGCTGCAACACCCGGCGCTGCAGGACATCCAGGCGGTACGCGAGCAGCGCTTCCTGGTGCTGTCCTACCTCGAAGTCACCCCCTCGGTGGAAAGCGCCACGGCCATCGAGAAGATCGCCGCCAGCCTGCACCCGCAGCTGTTCGGGCAGGCGTCGTACTGATGCCGATCCGTAGCCCGGCCACCTATCGTCTGTTGCTGCTCGGCCTGCTAGGCGCGCTGCTGGTGTCCTGCATCACGGCACTGGCATTCGGTCCGGCGGCCGTGCCGCAGGCCAAGGTCTGGGCGATCGTCGCCGACCAGCTGGGGCTGCAGACGCGCGGGCAGTGGAGCAAGGGCCAGGAACACATCGTCTGGCTGATCCGCGCGCCGCGGGTGCTGCTCGGCGCCCTGGTCGGCGCCGGCCTGGCCCTGGTCGGCAGCGCGCTGCAGGCGGTCACGCGCAACCCGCTGGCCGACCCGCACCTGCTCGGCGTCAGCTCCGGCGCCGCGCTCGGTGCGGTGCTGGTGGTGCTCTACCTGGGCGAATTCATCGGCGCGTTCAGCCTGCCGCTGGCGGCCTTCATCGGCGCGGCCGGCGCCATGCTACTGGTGATCGCCGTGGCCCGACGCGGCGGTCGCCTGGAAAGCGATCGCCTGCTGCTGGCCGGGGTGGCGGTGTCATTCGTGCTCATGGCCCTGGTCAACCTGCTGCTCTACACCGGCGAACACCATGCCGCCAGCTCGGTGGTGTTCTGGATGCTCGGCGGCCTGGGGTCGGCACGCTGGCAGGTGATCTGGCTGCCGGCGCTGTGCGTGGCGCTCGGCCTGCTCGCCCTGCTGGTGCTGGCGCGCGGCCTCAATGCGCTGATGAGTGGCGAACAGACCGCCGTCAGCCTGGGCTTCAGCGGCCCGCGCCTGCGCCTGCAGGTGTTCGTCTGCACCGCACTGCTGACCGGTGTGCTGGTGTCGCTGTCGGGCGCCATCGGCTTCGTCGGCCTGATGGTGCCGCACATGGCGCGGCGCCTGGTCGGTGCCGAACACCGCCGCCTGCTGCCAATCAGCGCCCTGCTCGGCGCGCTGTTCCTGGTCTGGGTGGATGTCGCCGCACGCACCCTGATCGCCCCCGAAGACCTGCCCATCGGTATCGCCACCGCGGCACTCGGCGGGCTGTTCTTCATCCTCCTGCTGCGCCGCCGCACATGAGCCTGTTGCGCCAACGAGGCGCCGACGCGCTTGACGCTGCCGCGCGCGCTCGCGTTATCGTCACCTCCCAGCCACCATCCCGGACCGACGATGAACGCGCCTGATCTACAGCCCACCCTCACCGGCGCCCATGCCGAACTGCGCCCGCTGCAACGCGAGCACGCCGCCGACTTGCTGGCTGCCGCGGCCGACGGTGAGTTGTGGAACATGAACCTCACGGTGATCCCCGGCCCGGATACCGTCGATGCCTACCTGAACAAGGCCCTGGCCGGCCGTGCAGCCGGCACGGCGATGCCCTTCGCCATCGTCGCTTGCAACAGCGGCGAGGTGGTCGGCAGCACGCGTTTCTGGAAGATCGACGCGGACAACCGCAAGCTGGAGATCGGCCACACCTGGCTCGCTCAATCGGCCCAGCGTTCGGGGATCAACACCGAGGCCAAGTACCTGCTGCTGTGTCATGCCTTCGAGGTGCTGCACTGCGTGCGCGTGCAGTTCACCACCGATCAGCTGAACCAGCGCTCGCGCGCGGCCATCCTGCGCATCGGTGCGGTAGAGGAAGGCCTCGTCCGCCACGAACGCATCATGCCCGACGGGCGCAAACGCAACTCGGCGCGCTTCAGCATCATCGACAGCGAATGGCCGATGGTGAAACTACGCCTGCAGGCACTGCTGAAGCGGGATTAGAGCGCCGCCCGCAGCAGCGCGTGCAGGCCCAGCAGCAACAGGCCGATGAAGAACAGCCGCCGGAAACTGGCTTCGCTCAGGCGCTGACGCAGGCGCTGGCCGATCTCAAGGCCGAGCAGCGCGGGCAGCAACATCAACCACGACCAGCCCATCTCCGCGCCTTCGAGGCCGCCGTACCACCACAGTCCCGCGCCCAGGGCCAGGGTGGAGACGGTAAACGACAGCCCGAGCGCCTGGATCAGGCTGTCACGTGGCAGACCCAAGGCCTGCAGATAGGGCACCGCCGGAATCACGAACACGCCGGTGGCGCCGGTGACCACGCCGGTGAGAAAGCCCGCCAGCGAGGAATGCAGCGTTTCGCCGCGTGTCGGCAGGCGCGGGCGATACGCCAGCAGGCCGATGCTGCCGTAGACCACCAGGCACACACCCAGCGCAACGCCAACCCAGGCATTCTGGGCCTGCACCAGCCAGCGCGTGGTCAGCAGCGTGCCCAGGGTCAGCGCCAGCAGCATCGGCCACAAGCGCGTGAGCAACGGCAGCAGCGCCGGGCCACGCAGCAGCTGCCAGAGGTTGGTGATCAGCGAAGGAATCAGCAGCAGCGCCGACGCCTCGCCGGGGGTCATCGCCAGCACCAGCAGGCCGATCGCGATGGTCGGCAGGCCCATGCCCAGCACACCCTTGGCCAGGCCGGCGAAAAAGAACACCACAAATGAAAAAGCCACGACCATGGGCCTGCATTCCTGCGAGAATTTCGCCCAGCTTGCCTGGCGCCGGCCGCGCGCAGAATCCGTATCTGCCGAGCCCTGCCTCAGGCCTGACCGAAGCCAACGGGTGGCCCATGCGATTCGACCTGATTGACCTCAAGCTGCTGCTCGCCATCGCCGAAGCCGGCAGCATCACCCGCGGCGCCGAGCTCAGCCACATGGCGCTGGCGTCGGCCAGCGCGCGGATCAAGGCGCTGGAGGACAGCCTCGGCGCTCCCCTGTTCGAGCGTCAGCGCCATGGTGTGCAGCCCACCGCCGCCGGCCGCGCGGCGATCCATCACGCCCAGGCGGTGATGCACCAGTTGCAGATGATGAACCATGAGCTGGGCAATTTCGCCAGTGGCCTGCGTGGTCGCGTGCGTCTGCTGAGCAATACCGCAGCGCTGGCCGAACACCTGCCCGAGGTACTCGGCGACTACCTGCTGCAACACCCGCAGATCGACCTGGATATCGAGGAGCGTCCCAGCCACGCAATCGTCGACGCCCTGCACAAGCGCCAGGCCGAACTCGGCGTGCTGGCCGACAGCACCGACATGATCGGGCTGGAGGCACGCCCGCTGTGCAGCGATCCGCTGCTGCTGATCAGCTCGCGCGACCAAGACGCCGTCTCCGCGCAGCACCGGGTGCGCTTCGACGAGCTGCTGGAGCGTGCCTTCGTCGGCCTCGCCGCGGACAATCCGCTGCAGGCGCATATCACCGGCAAGGCGCTGAAGGCAGGCCGCCCGCTAAGCGTGCGCCTGCGGGTCAGCAGTTTCGAGGCGATGTGCGGGCTGGTTGCCCGGGGCGTCGGCGTGGCAATCCTGCCGCAGGCGGCGCTGCAGCGCTCGGCCTTCCAGACACAGCTGCGGGCCTGGCCGCTGCAGGACGCTTGGGCCACGCGCACGCTGTACCTGTGCGCGCCGTCATTTGCCCAGCTTACCCCACAGGCCGCGACGCTGGCCGAGCACATTCTGGCCGCCAGTAGGCCGAACGCCGACTGAGCGTGGTCGAACGAGAGAACACCGCGAGATGGAGCGAGCCGCTACGCGAAGGCGCAGCGGCTCAGCAGGTCAGGCCGCCTTGGCGAGCATGGCCTTTTTCAGCAGGGCCTTGCGGGTCTCCATGGCCTTGCCCAGTTCCTTGAGTTTTTCCTCACCGAGCAGACGGCGTGCCTCGGGGAACATCTCCGTCTCTTCTTCCTCGATGTGGTGCTCAAGCAGTTCCTTAAGCACTTTCACCCGGCCGGAGAACTCGATGGAGCCGGGATCGGTGTGGATCAGATCGGGCAGCACCAGCGAATCCACAGTACGGTGCTCCTCTTTAGCTTCGGCGGTCATCACCGCCTGCTCCTTCTTGCCGGCTTCCTTGTAGGCCGGGTAGAAAATCTCTTCCTCGATGTCGGTGTGCACCATCAGCTCCTGCTCGATCTTGTGCAGCAGTTCGACGCGAGTTTTTACGCCGCGCTCGGTGGTGCTGCTCAGTCGTTCGAGCAGGCCTTTGACCGTTTCATGGTCTTTCTTCAACAGGTCGATCGCGTTCATTTCTCATCCTCATAGGCGGTTGAAGCACGGCGTACAGTGCGCCGCGCCCTCAGTAAGAGGACTGGCCGTGTCGGCAAACAGTTCGAGGTGTTTGGTCTGCTGGGCTCCGGTGAAAAAGACATCGCCACCCCTGCGTAAAGGTGGCCATTTGCCCTGATTGCAGTTTGCACGGGCATAAAAAACGTCATCGTGCAGTTTGCAACCAGCGCCTCTGCAAGAGACGGCTGGAAACCCCGTAAACCGTGGCTTTCAGCGATTTTCAAAAGCTGGCACAGGCCGTGCAATAGCCTCTGCACAACCCGATAACACCCCATCCAATAACAAGGTGTGCAGCATGAAAATCGCCATCAAGGAATTCTTCGACTCCTTCCCTGACTACGACGTGAAAATCAAACCGCGCCCGGACGGCACCCTGCTGTTGACCATGCGCCGGGGTGAACTGCCAGCACTGAACAAGGCCATCGACAGCGCGGCCATTTTCTGCGAACGCGCCATGCGTGACCTGATCCGCGAAGTGCAACGCGACATCAAGCTGGCTGCCGGCGAAATTCGCTTCCACGGCGAAGGCAGCCAATGGATCCGCAACAAGCTGCCGACCTTCACGGGTGGCCCGATTCACGAAACCGCATCGAAAACCCTGGTGGCGCGGCGCAAGCTGGACAACGCCAAGACCCGCCAGTATTCCCAGTCTGCCTGATCAGCAGACCACCCAAGGAGCGACTATGGACAGCTATCAGATCTGCGCATCGGAAATCGGTTGGGAACTGCGTCGGGCAGGGTCGACGGAAGCGACCAAGGTCATGCCCTCCAAGGAAGACATGCTCGGTTTCCTGCCGCGCTACATGGATGGCAAGACGGCACTGGTGAAGATCTACGGGCGTAACGGCTCGTTCGAGTGCGAGCAGCGTTACCCGCAAGCGCGGATGTGATTCGCGCGGCGCACAAAAAAGGCACCCTGCGGTGCCTTTTTTATTGCCTGCCGCTCAGCCCTGCCAGTGCGCCACGGCGCGCGCGGCACGGGCAATCGCCGCGTTGTTCGCCGGCGCCTGCGCGTCGTCGTGATAGGTGTAGATCGCCAACACCAGCGGTGCCTGCTGCGGGCGCCAGAGCACGGCCACATCATGCGCCGTGCCATAAGCGCCAGTGCCGGTCTTGTCGCCCACCCGCCACGGCGCCGGCACCCCGGCACGGATGCGCGCACCGCCGGTGGTATTGCCCAGCAGCCAGGTTTACAGACGTTGGCGCTGGGCGGCATTCAACGCCTCGCCGAGCACCGTGCGTTGCAGGGTCCGGACCATCGCGACCGGCGTGGTGGTGTCGCGCGGGTCGCCAGGGATGGCGCTGTTCAGCTCGGTCTCCCAGCGCTCCAGGCGGAACGTGCGGTCGCCAATCGAACGGGCGAATGCGGTCACCGCTTGTGGCCCGCCGAGAATCTTCATCAGCAGATTGGCCGCGGCGTTGTCGCTGTACTGGATGGTCGCCGCGCACAGCGCATCCACGGTCATGCCGCTGTCCAGGTGCTGCGCGCAGATCGGCGAATGGCTGATCAGGTCGCTCTTCTGGTAACGAATAAGCCGCTGCAGCAGGGTGCTGTCCTGCATGCTGCGCTGCAGAATGGCCGCCGCCAGTACGACCTTGAAGGTACTGCACAGCGGAAAGCGCTCGTCACCGCGGTAGCTCAGCTGCGCGCCACTGCCGGTGTCGAGGACGAACACGCCGAGGCGGCCGCCCAACTCCTGCTCGATACGCATCAATGCGGCCAAGGTCGCAGGCGTGTCCGATTTTCCACCCGCCCACGCGCCATACACCGGCAGCAGCGACAGGGCGCCAGCCAGGTGCAGAAAATGACGACGGTTCAGCGAGATGGGCATGACAGGCTCCTGCGACGACTCAAGCGCGCATGCTAGCGCATCGAACAGCCATGCCGGCTAGCGCACGCTGGCGCGAAGCGATATCTGCCAGAATCGGGCGCTGCCCCCCGAGGTTTCATCGCCATGCCAGTTCGCCGCCTCATCTCCCCTCTGCTGCTTGCCGGCCTGCTGGTAGACGGCGCCTCGGTCGTTGCCGGTAGCGGCGAATACGAGCTGCCTTGGCAGAACCCACAGGAGGTGCTTGCCTACCGCTCCTGCGGCTGCGGCGACAGCTGCTGGGTTGCCGAGGTGCGCGATGCGCAGAGCCAGGCGGTGAAACTGCGCCTGCGCTGCGATTGCGAGCAGCTATTCGTCAGCCAGGCGGACCGCAGCAGCACCGAGCGCCCGTTGGCGCAGAGCTGTGCGGCGATCAATCAGCACGCGGACAAGCCGACGGCCATCGGCGAGGCGCTGGAGCGGTTGCTGCAGCAGCCCTGATCGGCTGCAGTCAGAGCCCGAACACCGCCTTCAGGTGCGCCTCGTAGCGGGCGATGTCGGCGTCGATATCCGGACGCTTCATCACATCGACCGCGAGGAAGGTCGGCAGGCTGCTCATGCCGAGGAACTGGTTGGCCTTGTGGAACGGGAAGTACACGGCATCCACGCCCTTGCCCTCGAAGAAATCGCTGGGGTCATCGAAGGCTTGCTGCGGGGCGTTCCAGGTGGCCGAGATCATGTACTGCCTGCCCTGCAGCAAACCGCCGCTGCCGTACTTCTGCGAGGCATCGGAACGCGTACGGCCATCGTTGGCGTAGAGGCTGCCGTGGCCGGCAGTGAACACCTCGTCCATGTACTTCTTCACGGTCCACGGCGCGCCCATCCACCAGCCCGGCATCTGCCAGATCACCACGTCGGCCCAGAGGAACTTGGCCACTTCTTCGTCGAGGTCGTAACCGCCGTCGATGAAGGTGGCCTGGACATCGAAGCCGGCGCGGTCGAGGAAGGCGATGGCGGCATCATGCAGGGTTTCGTTGTAACGGCCAGCGGAGTGGGCGAACTGTTTGCCGCCGTTGAGCAGAAGGATCTTTTTCATCGAGGAATGCCTCATCAGGGAATCGATGGGCCGCACGGTAACGGGCGAGCGCAGGCGGAAAAAGCCGCAGCGGGGCAAATGACATTTGAGTAAACAGCATCAATCAAGCATTTACTCTTGCTTTAAAGTCTGCAGCCTTTGCCAGCCGACACGGGAAACTACCCATGAGCACGCCCTACGCGTTCATCCTCCACGCCCACACCCAGCCGGAAAAATCCGCCGCGTTCGCCGAACTGTTCGCCGCCTACGTCGCCCCCAGCCGGGCCGAAGCCGGCTGCATCGAGTACCACATGCTGCGCGACGCGCAGGACCCGAGCCTGTTCATCTTCTTCGAGGTCTGGCAATCCAGGGCGCACTTCGACGAGCACGTCGCGCTGCCGCACATGCAGCGCTTCCACGAGCAGCGCATGGACTATCTGGCCCGCGACTTCGATGTCCGCCTGATCGACATGCTCAGCCCGGCATCCGCCAGTAAAGGCTGAGCAGCGGCGGGAGCGGCGCGCCGAGCAGGGTTATCGAACCGCCCGCCTGGTGAGGGGTCCGAATTAATGCTGGGATCGCACCCGTTCACCGCGCATTGGCGGTGGCGACAGGCGCTGTCTGTCGCCACCCCTGCTCGCAGCCAGGTGATCCAACCAGGGCTGCTAGCGGTTGACCGCTCCGTCCACGAGCGGCCAGCCAGCGATGCGTGATCCGTTCGCTGATGCGACTCCACCAGGAAGCCCATTCGGCTCCTGCAGCAGGCACGCGGCCCTCGCCGCATCGACCTGAGGCAGACCGGGTGACGCTGGTCTTGTACCGATACAGGAGATTCATCATGGTCATGCACTACAAGGTCGACGGCCATCTGGCCTGTGGCAATCACGGCACCAACCTCACCTCCACCCGCGAACTGGCCCGGGTGAAATGCCGCACCTGCCGCAATACCGAAGTGTTCAAGGAAGCCCGGCGCACCGCCCGTAATGCAGCGCGCCGCGCCGCCCGCAAGGCCAAGGCGGAAAACGCCGCGAACGACTGGCGCAGTGCCTGGCAGCAGCGCCTCACCGCCCTGCCCGGCACCAGCCGCCTGCCGCGCGGTTTCGCCGACCAGGCCTTCGTCTAGCCGCCTGATGCAGAGCCGAGCACCGTTGTCGGTGCTCGGGCTCAGGCGCTGAGCCGTGCGCCCTGCTCGCCGGTACGCAGCACGCCGGTGTCGATGGCCAGGTGCACCAGCTCGGCCTGCGATGCCACTTGCAGCTTCTGCTTGAGCAGGGTCATGTGGTTGGACACGGTCTTGCTGCTGATGCACAGCTTCTCGGCGATCTGCCGCGCCGGCAGGCCGCGGGCGAACATCACGAAAATCTCGAATTCACGCTGGGTCATGTCGCGCAGGCGCGGGTCGTGCCCCTCGCCCTTGTGCGGGTTGCAGGCCATCTGCGTGGCCAGGCGCTGCTCCAGGTAGACATGCCCGGCCGTGACCCAGCGCACCGCCTCGAGCAACACTTCGGGGCTCGCGCTCTTGCTCACGTACCCCGTGGCGCCGGCCTCCAGCGCCTGGCGCACCAGGCTCAGCTCGTCATGCAGACTGAAGAACAGCACACGCAGTTGCGGCAGGCGCTGGCGCAGGCGTCGGGTCGCCTCGAAGCCGCTGATACCAGGCAAGCCGATGTCCATGATGACCAGGCTGGGGATGCTTTCCTGCACCCGCTGCTGGGCCTCCTCGCCGCTCGCCGCCTCGCTTACCTGCACCTCGGGAAACACCGCGCGCAGCAGGCTGGCGTAGCCCTGGCGGACCACGGCGTGATCGTCGACCAGCAGAATCTTCATGGGTGGTTCTCCACAGGCAGGCACAGTAGAAGGGTCCAGCCGCGCCGCTGACGGCGGGCGATTCGCAGCTCGCCACCGAGTTCGCTTGCGCGGCGCATCATCGATTGCAAACCCAGGCCGGCGCTGTCGCCGGCACCGCCGCGGCCGTTGTCACTGAGCACGAACATCAACCGCCCACTGCGCCATCGCAGGCGGAGACGCACCTGGCTGGCCACGGCGTGCCGGGCCACATTGCTCAGCGCTTCCTGCAGCAGCAGGCGGATCGCGCGAACCGCTTCGGGTCGCAACGCCGACAGGCTGAACGGAACATGCAGAACACAGCGCAAGCCATGATCACGCTGCCAGCGCGAGGCAAGCGCCTGCAGCATCGGTTGTAGGCGTTCCGGCTCACCAGGCAGGCCATCGAGCACGCGCCGGAAGCCCTCCTGCAGCGCCTGGCAGTTCTGCGCCAGTGCCGCAACGTTCGGCTGCATCGGCGCCTCGCCGACGAGCGCGAGCACGGCGAGTTGCGCGCGGATGGCTACCAGGTACTGGCCGAGGTCATCGTGAACCAGCTGCGCCAGGCGTGTACGCTCGGCACGCCGCAGTTGGTTCAGCTGCCGTTGCAGCGCGGCATTGCGCGCCTCGCTGCGCTGCAGCTGCTGGTGCACTGTTTCCGGCGCGTTGCGCAGGTCCGGGTATGCAGGTGCGGCACGGGTGTCGAGACAGCGGACGTTGGGCATGGCGCGATTTCAGTTGAGCTGCGTCGCGTCATCGACCAGGGTCGCGTAGACCGGCCCGGGCGCCGTGTCGATCACCAGTAGCGTGGCGTCCGCGCAGCGCGCGGCGACGCAGACCGGCAACGCCTGGCCGTGATGCGCCTCACTGACGGGCTGCGCCGTAACCGGGGTGCCGTCGGCAACGGTCAGCAGGCGGTCGAAACCGATCAGGCTGGCGATCAGCAGCAGGTTGAGAATCAGGGTCTTGAGCGTGGTCATGGCGCACACCTCTTGTTTTGGTTCCGCATGCGCTCATGCTAGTGCCGTGGGCCTGGTGACCCTCTACTACCTTGGTACGAGGGCACTGGTACTTTCTGCATATTTCCCCGACTCTGGCGCCTTCCTATGCTGAGGACGCTGGCGCAGTTTCCGTCTGTGCCCGCTCACAAGCCCTAAACAGATTCCAAGAAACCTCGGGACGCCAGCCATGACCCGCTACGCCGTCTACGTTCTGTTCTGCTTCGGCGCCCTGTGCTGCGCCAGCCTGGTGGCGACCGACCTGCAGGCTGCGCCAGCGGCGGCACACGCCGGGCCCACGGCATGAAACTGCTGCTCGCGCTGCTGCCGGTGAGCCTGGGTAGCGGCCTGATGTTCGCCCCGCCACCCGGCGACCCGCTGCGCGATGCCTACCTGGTCAGCAGCAAGCGCCTGAACTGCCTGGACGGCGACTGGCAACTGCAGCGTGGCAACTCGCCCGCCGCCATCAGCGCCTATGAGCAGTGCGTGGCGAAATGGAACGACATCTATTCGATGCTGCGCCTGAGCCACCTCTACCGCGACGACCAACCGGCGCGTGCCGCCGACCTGCTGGTGCGGGCCGAACAGCTCGACGCCGCCCAGGCAGCCTACTGGCGCCAGCGCCTCGCCGCGCAGGACAGTCGATGAGCAGCCTGGAAGTGCAGGACCTGGGCTTCGCCTACGGCGAGCGCCAAGCGCTGCAGCAACTCAGTTTTCGCTGCGCCCCCGGCCAGTTCACCGCCCTGCTCGGCCCCAACGGCGCCGGCAAATCGACCCTGATCGCCCTGCTCACCTGCCTGTACGGCGTGCAGCAGGGGCAGATCCGCATCGGTGGGCATGACCTGCGCCATGCGCCGCGTCAGGCCCTGGCCCAGCTCGGTGTGGTGTTCCAGCAGAGCACCCTGGACCTCGACCTCTCGGTGCAGCAGAACCTGCATTACCACGCCGCCCTGCACGGCCTGCCGCGTGCCCTGGCCAGCCAGCGCATCGAGGAAGAGCTGCAACGCCAGCAGCTCGGCGAACGCCGCCACGACAAGGTGCGCCTGCTCAATGGCGGCCACCGCCGACGCGTCGAGATCGCCCGTGCGCTGCTGCATCGGCCGCGCCTGCTGCTGCTCGACGAAGCCAGCGCCGGCCTCGACCCGGCCAGTCGCCAGGCACTCGGCGCGCACGTGCGCCAGCTGTGCGCCGAACAGCAGCTCAGCGTGCTGTGGACCACTCACCTGTTCGACGAAGTACAGGACGACGACGCCCTGCTCATCCTTCACCGCGGCCAACTGGTCGCCCAGGACCGCGCCGCGGCGATCAGCGCCCGTCACGGCCAGGGCAGCCTGGCCCAGGCCTTCACCCAGCTGACCGCCGAGGCGACGGCATGAGCGCCTACTGGGCCTGCTTCTGCGGCGTGGCCTGGCGCGAGTGGCTGCGCTTCATCCAGCAGCGCTCGCGCTTCTTCAGCGCCCTGGTGCGCCCGCTGCTGTGGCTGGTGGTGTTCGCCGCCGGCTTTCGCAGCGCACTGCACATCGAGGCGCTGGAACCCTACGTCGGCGCGGTGAACTACGAGACCTACGCGGTACCCGGCCTGGCCTGCATGATCCTGCTGTTCAACGGCATGCAGAGTTCGCTGTCGATGGTCTACGACCGCGAGATGGGTAGCATGCGCGTGCTGCTGACCAGCCCGCTGCCGCGCGCCTTCCTGCTCGCCAGCAAGCTGCTGGCCACGGCGATGGTCTCGCTGCTGCAGGTCTACGCCTTCCTCGCTATCGCCTGGCTGTATGGCGTGCAACCACCAGCGCTGGGCCTGCTCGCCGCGTTGCCGGCGCTGCTATTGGCGGCACTGCTGCTCAGCGCCCTCGGCCTGCTGCTGTCCAATCACATCCGCCAGCTGGAGAACTTCGCCGGGGTGATGAATTTCGTCATCTTCCCGCTGTTCTTCCTCTCTTCGGCGCTCTACCCGCTGCGACAGATGCGCGAAGCCAGCGAATGGCTGTACTGGCTCAGCGCAATCAACCCGTTCAGTCATGCCGTGGAACTGGTGCGCTTCGCCCTGTACGAGCGCCTCAACCTGCTCGCGCTGCTGGTATGCCTGGGCCTGACGCTGCTGTGCAGCGCCCTGGCGGTGCTCACCTTCAACCCGCAACACGCCGCTGTGCGCCGCTCGGCCCCGTGAGGGTCGGCGCCATAAAACCAGTACTTTGGTCGTAGTTTTCCCTCACGAACGTAGCATTTCCAGCGGGCAGGCCTTGTGGCTCTAATGGCCTATAGCCTGCCAACCCGCACCACCGCCCTCTGGCGTGCAGCGTGGCCGAGCGGACTCTTTTAATAAAATCGACCCGGGAATCAGCTCATGCGGAAGTCGATCATCTGCCTCACCCGCTCCACCCTGCTCGGCCTGTGCCTGCTGAGCGGTACCGTGGCGGCTGCCGAACCTGCCCTGTTCAACGCCGACGGCTATCGCCAGACGCAATACCGCAGCCCCACACCGCCAACCGCCGACGGCGCACGGACCCTCGATACCGCCAGCCTGCAACAGCTGCTGCGCGAACAGCCGCAGACCGTGCTGATCGATGTGTTCCGCCAGCAATGGCTGAACCAGCGCTTCATCCCCGACACCCCGCCCCACGCCAACCTGCCGGGCAGCCTGTGGCTGGCCAACGTCGGCGATGGCAGCCTGGAGCCGCAGTGGCAACAGTATTTCGAGGCGAACCTGGCGCGCGTCAGCGGGCAGCGCAAGGAACGCCCGCTGGTGTTCTACTGCAAGTCCGACTGCTGGCTGTCCTGGAACGCCATCAAGCGCGCGCGCGCGCTGGGCTACACATCACTCTACTGGTACCGTGACGGTATCGATGCCTGGCAGCAAGCCGGCCTGCCCCTGCACCCGGCCCAGCCCGCAGCACTGCCCTGAACACCTGCCAGCAATACCCTGCGTGCGGCACGATAATCATAAGAACGAGGTCCACAGGCCATGTACAAGATACTGATTGCAGACGATCACCCGCTGTTTCGCGAAGCGATCCACAACGTCATCCGTGACGGCTTCCCGGAGAGCGAGATCCTCGAGACTGCCGACCTCGACAGCGCCCTGGTGCTGACCCAGGAACACGACGACCTCGACCTGATCCTGCTCGACCTGAACATGCCCGGCATGCACGGCCTCGGCGGCCTGATCAACCTGCGCAACGAGGCGCCGACCATCCCCGTGGTAATCGTCTCCGCCGAGCAGGACAAGCAGATTGTCCTGCAGGCCATCACCTACGGTGCCGTCGGTTTCATCACCAAGTCCTCGCCGCGGGCGCAGATGACCGATGCCATCGAGCAGATCCTCAATGGCAACGTCTACCTGCCCTCGGACATCATCCGCACGCAGAAGAGCAGCACCCGGCGCACGCAGAACGAACCGAGCATTCCACCAGAACTGCTGCAGGCGCTGACCCGCAAGCAACTGCTGGTGCTGGAGCGCATGACCAAGGGCGAATCGAACAAGCAGATCGCCTATAACCTCGACATTGCCGAAACCACGGTCAAGGCCCACGTCTCGGCAATCCTGCGCAAGCTCAACGTGCACAATCGCGTGCAGGCCATCCTGTCGGCCGGCGACATCGACTTCGCTGCGTACCTGCGTCGCTGATGCTGCGCGTCATCCTGCTCACGGCGCTGGCGATGCTCGCCTTCGCCGGCAACTCGCTGCTGTGTCGCGTGGCCCTGCGCGACAGCGAGCTCGACCCCGCCAGCTTTACCGCTATACGTCTGGTATCTGGCGCCCTGGTGCTGTGCCTGCTGGTCATGCTGCGCGGCAAGGGTCGCGTGCAGGGCGACTGGCGCTCGGCGCTGGCGCTGTTCGGCTACGCCGCTGGGTTCTCCTTCGCCTATGTCGAACTCGACGCCGGCACCGGCGCGCTGGTGCTGTTCGGCGCGGTGCAGGCGAGCATGATCGGCTACGGCTGGCTGCACGGTGAACGCCTGCGCGCGTTGCAGATCGTCGGCCTGCTTTGCGCCATAGGCGGCCTGCTGCTGTTGCTCCTGCCCGGCGCCAGCGCACCACAACCGCAGGCCGCCGGGATGATGCTGCTGGCCGGCGTGGCCTGGGCCTTCTACTCGTTGCTCGGCCGTGGCAACAGCGACCCGCTGGCGGCCACCGCTGGCAATTTCCTGCGCAGCCTGCCGGCCCTGCTGCCGCTGTGCCTGCTCTACTACCCGCATCTGCAATGGGACCGTCTCGGCGCGTTCTACGCGCTGCTCTCCGGCGCCCTCGCCTCGGGCATCGGCTACGCCATCTGGTACACCGCCCTGCCACACCTGCGTGCCATGCAGGCCGCCAGCGTGCAGCTCAGCGTACCGATCATCGCCGCCGTCGCCGGCGCCTTGCTGCTCGGCGAACAACTGAGCCTGCGCCTGCTGATCGCCTCGGTGGCGGTGCTGGGCGGGATTGCACTGATTCTGCTGGTCAAAGCCAAAGCCTGACCCCGCCGCTATCCCTAGATTGATTGATGATTGATCGTTCCCACGCTCCGCGTGGGAATGCAGCTCTCGACGCTCCAGCGTCCACCCGCAGCTTTGCGCAGCCGGCAACTCTGTGACGCGGAGCGTCACGCAAGGGGTTACCACGCGGAGCGTGGGAACCATCAACGCGGAGCGTGGGAACCATCAGCAAACCATCAGCAAAGCCCATACACCGCGTGGAGTAGGTTTTGATCGTTCCCACGCGGAGCGTGGGAATGCAGCCCTCGACGCTCCAGCGTCCACCCGCAGCTTTGCGCAGCCGGCAACTCTGTGACGCGGAGCGTCACGCGAGGGGCTACCACGCGGAGCGTGGGAACCATCAAAGTGGTGCGCACGGAGCACCCTACGGGATTGAGCCGCCAACCCGCTTGCTAGCCGGCGCGGCGCGCCAGGAGAAAGCTCAGCGTGGTCTTCAGCTTCATCGGTTTCACCGGCTTGTGCAGCAGCGTATGCCCCAGCTCGCGCAGGCTCTGCTTGAGTTCGTTGCTGTAGTTGGCGGTCACCATCAGCGCCGGCAGCGGTTCGCCGCGGCGGGCGTTGATCGCGGTGACGGCCTGCACGCCGTCGCGGCCGTCGTCGAGGTGGTAGTCGGCGATCAGCACGTCAGCCTCGGCGTGGTAGTTGTCCACCTGCCGCGCCAGATCGTCCTCGGACAGCGCGGTGACCACCCGGCAGCCCCAGCCTTCGAGCAGGATGCGCATGCCGGCGCAGATCGCCGCATCGTTATCCAGTACCCACACCCGCGCGCCCTGCAGGCACTCCACCGCCAGCGGCAGAGCTTGCGGCGCCTGTTGCAGCACGCTGAGGCGCCGGGTCAGCGGCACCTCGATGGCGAACATCGAGCCCTGCCCCAGGCGTGAACGCACGCGCACGCGGTGGCCGAGCATGCGCACGATCTTGTCGACGATGGCCAGGCCCAGGCCCAGGCCGCGGTCCTGGTGATGCTGGCCCTCGCCGCGCTTGAACTCCTGGAACACCTCGTCGAGCTTGTCTTCGGCGATACCCATGCCGGTGTCCCACACCTCGATCGAGAGGATCTGCCCACGGCGCCGACAGCCGAGCAGGATGCGCCCCTTGGCGGTGTAGCGGATGGCGTTGGTCAGCAGGTTGCGCAGGATGCGCGCGAGCAGCTGGATGTCGCTGCGCACCCAGGCCGAGCTGGGCACGAACTGCAGCACCAGGCCCTCGCTGGCGGCGTGCTGGCGGAACTCGGCGGCGAGGTTTTCCAGCAAGTCGCCGACGGCGAAGCTGGAGATGTCCGGCTTGATCACCCCGGCATCCAGCTTGGAAATGTCGACCAGGGTGCCAAGCAGGTTTTCCACGTCCTCCAGGGAGTTGCTGACGTTGCGGATCAGCCCGTGGCTGGCCTCGCTATGGCGCTGTTCGAGCAAGGCGCTGGTGAACAGCCGCGCGGCGTTGAGCGGTTGCAGCAGGTCATGGCTGACGGCGGCGAGGAACTTGGTCTTCGACAGGTTGGCCTGTTCGGCTTCCTGCTTGGCTTCGCGCAGGCGTGATTCGACCCGGCTGCGCTCGCCGATCTCGCCGACCAGCTGGCGGTTGAGGCTGGTCAGTTCGGCGGTGCGCTCGCGCACACGCAGTTCGAGGTTCTGGTAGGCCTGGTGCAACGCCTCGGAGGTGCGCCGGCGCTCGGTGATGTCGCGGATCAGCACGAAGATGCCGACCACCTCGCCACTGGCCTGCCGGTTCGGCACGTAGGAGCGCAGCATGTAGCGCTCCTGCCCGGCGAAGTTGGTCTCGGCCATCTCGAAGGTCACGCTCTCGCCGGACAGCGCACGGCCCACATAGGGCTCCAGGCGCCGCCAGTGCTCCTCGTTGTGCACCTCGCGCAGGCTCTGGCCGAGCATGCCTTCGCGCGGCCAGTGGTACCACTCCTCGTAGACCTTGTTGGTGAACTCGTAGACCAGGTCGGCATTGAGGTAGGCGATCAGCGCCGGCACATGGTCGGTGATCAGGCGAATCCAGCGTTCGCTCTCGCTCAGCGCCTGGGCCTGGCGGAAGCGCTCGGTGATGTCGGTGAAGGTGTTGACGAAGCCGCCAGTGGGCAGCGGGTGGGTGCGCACTTCGAGCATGCGCCCGTCGAACAGGCGCTGCTCGCACTCCAGCAGCGGCGCGCCCTGGGCGTCCAGGCTGGCCGGCGTGAGCAGGGCCAGCTCGCTGTCGGCCATGACTTCGGCAAACGGCCGGTGCGCCTCGATCGGCGCCAACCCGCAGAGTTCGAGGAAACGGTGGTTCCACAACTCCAGGGTGCCGTCGGCGTTGACCATCGCCACGCCCTGGGACAGGTTGTCGACGGCGCGCTGTAGCAGCCGCGACTTCTGCGCCAGGGCCTGTTCGCGGCGCTGGGTTTCGCTCTGCTTCAGCTCGGTGATGTCGGTGTAGAGGATCACCAGGCCGCCTTCGCGGGTCGGCCGCTCACTGACCTGCACCCAGCGCCCGCTCATCAGGCGGAACACCGTGTGGCCCTCGCCACGGCCGCGGTGCTCCTCGACGATCAGGCCGGTGCTCTCGGCCAGGCGCTTGATCTCCGACAGGCGCGTGCCGGCGGCGATGCGCGCCCGCGTGCGCGACCAGAATTCCTTGAAACGGCTGTTGAACAGGACGATGCGCTGGTCCTTGTCGAACAGTACGAAGGCGTCGGAGATGCTCTCGATGGCGTCGATCAGGTGCTGGTGCGCGGTCTCGGCCCGCAGGCGTGCATCGCTGAGCAGCTGGTTGCTGGACTTCAGCTCGGTCATCGCCTGGTTCAGCGCGTCGGTGCGCTCGCGCACCTGTTCGGCCAGCACCACCGAATGCTGGAACGCCGCGTAGCCGTCCGAACGCAGCGAATGGCCGGACTCCACGCGCTCGATCAGCGCCGCGTTGATCGTGCGCAGGCGTGCGTTTTCCGCCTCCAGGGCGGCCAGGCGCGCCTCGCCGTCACTCGTGCGCGCGGCCTGGGCGTCCAATGGCAACCCCGGTGAAGGTCTGGTTGATGTGCATGCCATTGAACTGTTCCCCGTAGGTGTTGAAGCCGATCACCCGCTGCTCGCGGAGAAAGTCGGAGACATCGCTCATGCTGCTGCCCGCCGAGACCTCCAGGCGGCGCAACACGCAGTCGCAGCCGATGGTCAGCAGCGGCGGGCCGAGGCGCGCGCGCAGGCGCTCGAACTGCTGCTGCAGGTTGGGCATCAGCGGGCCGGGCGTCATCGCAGTGAGGACGATGCCGTTCTCCACCGCGCAGTAGAACGTCAGGCTGCGGTCGGCGTTGACCTGCTGGATCGAGCGAATGTAGTACTGGTCCTTGATGCGCACGGCCAGCGGGTGTGCGGCGAAGGTGCGCATGTCCAGATCGGCCAGCGGCACGCCGATCAGCCGCGCGTACTCCTCGGCCGCCGGTGCGGCATTCAGTTCGTAGACCCGACGCAGCTCGGAGTCGGCCTGGGTGACCACCAGTTTCTCCTGGCGCGGCTCGATGTGGTGGGTGGTGAACACCTCGAAATCCAGCCAGGTATTGACCAGCACCACCACGGCCGCACCGCTGTGAAACTCGCCGTCGTAGTAGACGTGGGTGCAGGTCAGGTGGTTGTCGTCGCCGGCCGAACCGCCGAAGTGCGGGATGCTGCCCAGCGCGGCGCTGAGCGCGGCGAGCACCACTTCCTCACGGCTGGAAAGGCCGTCGAGCAGGGTCAGGGCAAAGCTGTGGTCGGTGATCGGCGCCAGCGCGTTGCCGCGACAGTCGCGCACCAGGCGTTCGACCAGTTGTTGGGCGTCGATCAGGTTGAAGCGGTCCATCTCGTCGATCAGCGCGCTGGCGATGGAGAAGTTGCGGTGATCGAAGCCGATGGCGCTGACGCAGCCCTGGCCATAGCCCTGCGCAGTGATCTCGCCGGCGGTGGTGCAACCGACCACGCGGATACCGCCAAAGTACTCGTGCAGCGCCGGGCCGAGGCTGGCCAGGTCGTATTCCGCCGAGCAGAAGAACAGCACGAAACCCAGATCCGGGTGCATCAACTGGCGCGCCAGTTCCTGCGCCACCGACTCGGCATCGCGGGCATGCGATACGGCAGTGACGACACCTTCAGTTTCCCCACGCCGCATCGGCCCACCCCATCAACATCTGTTGCCGTAGTGGTCATTCTAGGAAGCGGCCCGGGCGCGCCCCATGCTACTTGGGTCGCGAAGGGTCTAGTCCGAAAGTAGCGCTCGGACGGACGGCAATGGAGTGGGCTGGTCACCCAGAGGACGAAGCCTGCCCATCGGCCTCAGGCGCGGCTTCGGTCGTTGCTCTGACGTAGGGGCGCCGTGCGCACCGCAAATGCCGGCGGTGCGCACGGCATGCACACCCTACGGGCGGATCAGAGCGGCCAGCACAGCAGCGTTACCAGCAGCATGCCGCTGTAGAAGCCAATCTCCAGGGTTTCGCTGAGCGGCTGGATGCGCCGCAGCGCGCCGTAGATATGCACCAGGATCATCAGCAGGGCGACCGCCGCAAGCACCTGGTAGGTGAACAGCAACGCCTCGCCGGTCAGCGCGGCGCGCAGCATCAGCGCTTCGACGATGAGGATGAACGCGCCCAGGCAGCGGCCAAAGTAGATCGCCAGGTGGGTTTCGCGGGGAATCGCCCAACCCATCAGGCGCGCCCACAGCAGCGGTACGCAGAAGATCGGCAAGGCGAATACCAGGGTGGTGCCGATGGCCAGCCAGAGGAGGAAGTCCTGGCTGTAAGCAGTCCAGAGTCCAATCACGGTGATGTTCCTTGTTGTTATGAAAGAAGGCGGGCCACTTGCTCGTGCCCACCTTTCCGGTCCCTGCGGCGAACCGGCATCACCGGCTCGCTGGGGTATTGCGCAGCTGGCTTACCAGTTGAGGACGGCACCGACGGCGAAGGTGTCGGAATCCTCGTTGAGGCCGCTGCCTTCGGCCGCGTCGATCTCGTACTGGTTGTACTCGGCGACCAGCTTGAGGTTGTCGTTGATGGTGCGGAAATAGGCGATGCCGCGGGTCTCGTAGTCGGCTGCAACGCCCAGGCCGTTGCCGTCGTCCTCGGTCTTGCCGTAGGACAGGGCGAAGCGGTTCTTGCCGAAGGTGTAGGAGCCCTGCAGCAGATAGCCGTCGCTGTCGATATCGCGCAGGGTCGGCTCGCCCAGGTTGTTGGTGAAGAACGGGTTGATGCCCTTGGCCTGGAAGCCCGAAGCGGTCACCGAGAAGCCGGCGATCTTTGCCTGCACGCCGTAGCCGAGGCCCTTGGAGGTCACGTCGTCGACCGAGTCGTCGGTGTTTTCCGAGGTCTGGTAGGCCCCGTTGAGCCAGGAGTAAATGGTCGCGCCAGCGGCATCGAACTGGTAGCTGACTTCCGACTCGTAGCGCGGCTGGTCCTGGTAGGCCTTGCCGACGGCGCTGTCGTCGTTGGTGTCGACCGGGTCCATGATGCCGACCGCGAAACGCAGGCCTTCGGCCAGGTTGTTGTTGCGGTAGGTGATCTGCGAGGTCGGGAACGGGTACGGGTAGCCGGTGCCGATGTTGCCGAAGGACACGCCGGTGCCGTCGACCAGGCCCAGGGTGTCGCTGGAGTTGCCGTAACCGGCGAGCATCTCGTCGAGGAAGATGTTCGAGCGCGAGAACAGACCGAAGTCCTTACCGACCAGCACTTCGCCCCACTCCGGGTTGGCCACGGTGCCGTAGAACTGACGCACGTCGATGGCGGTGTCGGTGCCGTTGGTTTCGCTGTCGTTGATGGTCACCCAGAAGGAGGCGCGGCCACCGAGCTTGAGGTCGTCGACCTGCTTGCCGAAGTTGAAGCCCAGCCAGTTGGGCAGAAAGCCCATCTTGACGCGCGACTGACGGCGGTCGAACTGATCGCCCTCGCGGTCGATGTCGGTGTTCACATAGAAGGCGTTGATGTAGCCGTCGGTGGAAAAGGTGGTGTCATCCTTGTCGTACAGCATGATCTCGGCACTGGCCTGTTGGCTCAGGCCGCAGACCAGCGCGGTGGCAATGGCGAAAGGCAGCAGCTTGGGGGTGGCGATATTTTTGTTGTTCATGGCGCTCTCCGAGGCGTGGGACGACTGCCGGGCAGTCGCGTCGGAGGGATTATTCGGAGCCACCCGCAGCCGCCATACGCTGCCTTGGACGCAAAGCGCCACTGCTTTGCGGGCGCGTCCGAGGTCGTGCACCGACCCGGCGCAAAAGCGCTACACCCGAAGCAGCAGAAAGTCGTACACCCGACGACAGGCACCCGCTACTTGCGCACGATGAGCTGCGCGGATGCGCAATCAGCGCGGAAGAAGGCGTGGGCGGACGGCGAGCCAGGGGCGATGCTGCCGTAGGGTGCGCCGGGCGCGCCGCAGCCCCATGCGGGGATAACGGCGCACCCTACACGGCGTTACGTCAGGAATTGGCGGGCGGGCGCGCCTGGTTGCTCAACACCAGCCAGGGCTGTTCGAGCAGGTGCTGCAGCTGATCGGCCAGTTGGCGTGGAGTGACGCTGGCAAGCGCTGCTAGCTGGTCATGCGGATAGTCGTCCAGCTGCCCGGCGAGCCAGGCCTGGCAGAACGTCTGCGCGCCCTCCTCCAGGCTGCTGCCGGCACGCTGCAGCTGGCTGCTGGTGCGCTCGACGGCGGCGTTCCAGCTGCCTGCATCGAGCGCCGCGAGCACCTGTGCCTGCTGCTGGATGAAGTGCTGCAACGCTGTCCAGATCGCACGTGCATCGGCACTGGCAGACTGCACGGCGAACAGCAGGCCGGCCTGCCCATCGAACAGCCGATGGCCGCAGAACAGCGCGTAACCCAGTTGCAGCTCCTCACGCAGACGACGCTGGAATGGCGTGGCCAGCAACTGCCCGAGCAGTTGCCAGGCAACCGCGCCATGCACCCCGGCAGGCGCCGGCACGAACAGCAGCAACGCGCATTCCTCGCCTGGCAGCGCCTGTATCTGCCAGCGTGAACCGCCGAGTGCGAGGCCGGGCCTCGGCGCGGTGGGCTCGCAACCCACGCCCTGTTCGTCCAGCAGCGCCGCCAGTTGCCCAGCCAGTACGCGGTCATCGCTCAGCAGCAGTGTCGAGGCCTGCACCGGCAGGTGCGGCAACGCGGCCGCAGTCGGGCCGGCCAGTTGCCGCGGCAATGCCTGCAACAACTGGCGCAAGGCGATGCCCGAACCTGGCGCCGGAGCGGCGGTGTGATCGGCCAGCGGCCAGGGTTCGCGCAGCACGCCAACGGCGTGGTGCAGCACGGCTGGTAGCGCGTTGCCCGCACCGAGCAACTGCAGGTTCAGGGCGCTGCCGCGCTGGCGCAGGTCGAGGCGCACACCCTGCTGCCAGGCCTGGGCCTGCACGGGCTCAAGGCGCTGTTGCAGCTGCTGCAGGCGCGCACCTTGGCCGACGCTATCCGGCCACAGCAGAAACAGCGCTGCCACGCTCGGATCGCCCCACGGCGGTCGCTGTAGCGCGCCGCGCCAGGTCGCCGGTGCACGCCTTGGGTGAATCAGTGGCGCCGGCCACGCAGCGCTCGGCAGACGTAACTCCAGCATCTCGCTCGCGGGCAATGACTCCGGCGCCAGCGCCAGCTCGAAGCCAGCGTCGACCCGCGCAGCCACCTCGCGCGAGTCGGCGCTCAGCAGCAAAAACTGCCCGGCGCGCAGCTGGGCGATCAGCGCGTCGAGACTGGCGGCAGCCTGGCGGTGGTCGGGTTGTTCCAGCAGGTAGCGAGCCTTTTCCAGGGCGCCAAGGATGGGCCAGCGCCGCGCCAGAATGGCCTGGCAGTGCGCCACGCCGTCCGCGCCGAACAGCTGCGCCCGGCAATGCGCCAGCAGCTGCACCAGCACCTGCGACAAGGTCGCGCGCCGGACGAAACCCTCGGCCTGCAACTGGAAATCCGCCAGCAGCAGGGCCTGCTCGTCCTGACCATGCAGCAGGCGCCACACCAGCGTCGAGGCCAGCCCGCTGGCGCGCAGGGCCTCGGTGAGGCTGCCCGGCGCCGTCGACTCAAGCATCAGGTTCAGGTAGCCGAGCAGAGCCGAGGCGCCCTGCCCGTCACGCTCCAGCGCCACCGCCAGCACGCCACGGGCGATGCGGCCCGGCACCTGCAACTGCAACGCCGACGTGCCGTTCAGGCCCAGTTGCGGCGGGGGCTCATGGGCAAGCGGATCGCGCGTGCCGGCCAGGTCCTGCAGCAACGGGCGCAGCACCGGCAACCCCTGCGTCGCCGCATGCCGGCTGACGACCACCAGCCGCACCCGCGCCTGGCGGTAGATACGTCGGTGATAGTCCAGCAATGCCGCCTGGAAGGCCGCGTCTTCGACCGGCAGGCTGCTGCGCCGGCCGGCCTGGAACCGCGCGGCGCCATGCTGCGGGTTCAGCACCTGGCCCACGGCCGCGTCGATCAGCGTGTCGACATCGGTCGCGCGCAAGCGGAACTCGGCCTCCAGCACGTCGCGTTCGGCCACTTGCACTGCCGAGTCGAGCAGTGGCCGCTGCAACTGGTCGACCAGCCGCGCGCAGGCCGCTGCCAGCTGCGTCTCGTCGATCTGCAAATGAAACAGAGTGTGCGTGCCGCGCGTGCTGGCATTGACCTGGCCACCGTGGGCCTGCACATGACTCATCAGGCCATCGCCTGGCGCGAAGCCCTGGCTGCCACGAAACACCAGGTGTTCGAGAAAATGCGCCAGGCCCGGATAGGCGAGCGGCTCGTGATGGCTGCCACCGTCCAGTTGCAGCGCCAGCGCCGCCTGCAACGCCTGCGGCGCGTGCAGCCAGACCAGCTCGAGCCCGGGGCCCAGCCATTCGTGATGAATCTGCTCGCCGGACGCCAGCACGCCGCCACTCCCGCAATCGTCGAGAGCCCTAGCCTCCTCCTCTGTGCGGGTGGCAGGCAATACTGCTTTGGCAGCAAGGCGTACATGCGCAAAAGGCACGAGCAGTGTTCTTCTCAGCGATTGCGCCCGAGCGCTTCATGGCTGCTGACCCAATCCCCGGCCAGCACTGCCGAAGTCAGCGACACATCGCCGGCCAGGACCACCGCCGCGATGATTTCCGCCAGTTTGTCGGCCTTGCCGGTGCCGTAGCAGCCCAGCAGCTCCAGGCACTCGCGCTGGGTCGGTAGGCCGGTGCCGCCACCGTGGGTGGCGCAGATCACCGCTGGCAAGGTGACCGACCAGTAGTAGTCGCCGTTATCCAGCAGCTGGCCATAGGTGATGCCGCCGTGGGATTCGGCCACGTTGGCCGCATCCTGTCCGGTGGCGATGTACACCGCCGCCAGCCCGTTGGCCGAGTGCGCGCCGCTGTAGGCAGTGCCTGCCTGGAAGGCACCGACGGCGGCAATCTGCCGGTAGCGGTAGAGGTTGACGGGGTCGACGCGCAGCAGCTCGTGGGCCACTTCACGCTTGAGGGTGAACTCGGCGATCACCCGCTTGCCACGGGTCTGGATCATGTTCATCGCCGAGTGTTTCTTGTCGGTATCGATGGCGCCGGAAAGGATGTAGCGCGGCTGCAAGGGGTGATTGGCCTTGATCCATTCGCAGGCGGCGAAGGTGGCCTTGCTGGTCATGTTCTGCCCGGCGGCGTCCCCGGTGGTGTAGCAGAAGCGGGTGTAGAGCATGTTGGCCACCGGATACTGCTCGATCTCGAACAGCTTGCCGCTGCGGGTGGTGGTTTCGCTGACCGCCTTGATGGTTTCGAACTCGCTTACCAGCCAGGCGCCGAAGTCGCGCGCCTGCAAGGCATCGTCGAAGAGGAACACCGGAGCACGCTGCATGGAGTGTTTGACCACGGTGGTTTTCACCCCGCCGGATGCGCTGATCGCCCGCATGCCCCGGCTGTAACTCGCCAGCAAAGTGCCTTCGGTGGTGGCCATCGGTACATAGAAGTCGCCCCGCGCGTGTTCGCCCTCGATCCGCAGCGGGCCGGCCAGCCCCAGTGGCATCTGCACCACGCCGATGAAGTTCTCGATATTGCCACTGGTGACTTGCGGGTCGATGGCGTACTGGCCGACCGTGTCCAGTGAGGCGCCGGTTTGCGCTTTGACAAAGTCGCGACGGACCTTGGCCTGCTCGCTGGTGTAATCGTTGGCGGGGTTGCGGGGGATGGGGACGCCTCTGGACATAGTGCTCTCCTGCAAAGGTCTGATGGCTCACGCCTCGGACGGATCAGCCTAGGCCAGAATCCGCTTTCAGAGTGTGCCCGTCCGCCCTTGCGCCAGCGTGCCCAAGGGCGCCAATCAGGTGATCCAAGGCGCCAGTGTCATATAGGGCACCGGCATCGCCCGCGCTGCGCTCAACGCAGAACGCAGAACGCAGAACGCTGCCAGGCTGGGCGCAATCCAAGCGCGCCGCTTCGGGAGATTGCCGACCCAGTAAAGAACCCGCTCAGCGCTCTCAGCCCAAGCGGTATCAAGCGTGTTGCTGATACCTCGCGCGGGTTCAGTGCGGATGGTCTTCCGATGACCGACGAGCGCTGGCATGCAGCGCCTGGAGAAACTCGGCCGCCAGGTGATGGGCCCATGAGCGCGCGGTGAAACCGGAAAGGTAGGCGCAATGGCTGCCGCGTGCGGTGACGGCCAGCAGCGTGCGGGGCATGCGCGCCATGGCCTGCTGGTGATCGCGCACATTGCCCAGTACACAGACCGGGTCGTCCTCGGCGTTGAGCACCAGCAGCGGGATGCTCACCGTCTCCATCACCGGCATCGGGTTGCAGCTGTCGAGGAAGGCCTGTTGGCTGGAGTAGCCCGCGCACTCGTACAGGTGGCGGTGAAACTCATCCAGGCTTTGCGCATTTTCCAGGGCCGAGAGGCTGGGTAGATGGGCCAGCGCCTCGCGGTTCGGGGTGACGAACTGGCGCACCAGCTTCCTCGCCATCAGGCGGGTGTAGGGCGCTCGTGAGCGCGCGAAGGCGACGCGAATGTCGTAGCCCGGGCAATAGGCGAAGGCCCCCTGTAATGGCGTATCGGCGCCCTGCTCACCCAGGTAGCGAACCAGCAGGCCAGTGCCTGCCGAGATGCCTGCGGCGTAAAGCGGCGACTGCGGATAGCGCTCGCCGATCTGCCGCAGTTGCTCGCGCAAATCGGCGGTATCGCCCATGGTGTTGAACCGCGGGCTGGTCAGCGGCAGCCCGCCATGGCCGCGCCGCTCGCACACCACCACGCGCCAGCCCGTCAGCCGCTGCAGGTCGCGGACGAAGCCGCGCATGCTGTGCGGCGAGCCGGTGATGGTGTGCAGCACCACCAGCGTCGGTACCGAAGCCGGCAGTTCAGCGCCGAGCCAGTGCAGGGCCGTGGTGCCGCCATCAGCCATGCGCAGGGTATCGACGCGGTCGTACTGCAGACGCGCGGAGAAGACTTTCTTCAGTCCCAGTCCAAGCAGTTGCAGGTGGCCGTTGAACAACCAGGGGGTCGCCCAGAAGCGCTGACTCAAGCGCGGCACCTGGGCGATCAACGCCTGATTTTCCGGGTTGGCCTGGTAGATCAGCTGCGGCCTGCGCGCCGCCGTGCGCAGGTAGTAGGCACCCAGGCCCAAGGTGAGCACGGGCGCGGCGGTGATCCAGATCGACATCTGAGGTCCTCAGTCAAACAGCGAGCAAGGCGCCGATGGTAGCGAAACAGCAGGCTTAACGGCTGTCCTCATGTCCGCAACTGCGCCCGCAGGATCTTGCCGATGGGTGACTTGGGCAGCTGCTCGCGGAACTCGATGCGCTTTGGCACCTTGTAGGCGGTCAGCCGTTCGCGGCAATGCTGGATGATGGTTTGCGCATCCAGCCCCGGCCGATGCAGCGCGACGTAGGCGCACAGCGCTTCACCCGTTGCCTCGTCGGGTACGCCGATCACCGCCACTTCGCTGACGTCCGGGTGCTCGGCGATCACCGCCTCCACTTCGTTGGGGTACACGTTGAAGCCGGAGACCAGCACCATGTCTTTCTTGCGGTCGACGATGCGGATGTAGCCCTCCTCGTCCATCACCGCGATATCGCCGGTGCGGAACCAGCCATCGACGAAGGCTTCGCGGGTTTCCTCGGGGCGATTGAGGTACGCCTCGATGATGTGCGGGCCGCGCACCAGCAACTCGCCGGGTGTGCCGGGCGCCAGCTCGTGGCCATCAGCACTGGCGATGCGCACGTCGCTGCCGGGCAACGGCAGGCCGACGGTGCCTGGGCGCTCCTTCGGCCCCGGTGGATTGAAGGCGACGAAGCAGCAGCTTTCGGTCAGGCCATAGCCTTCGAGAATCTGCCCGACGGCCGCACGCCAGCGTTCGCCGGTTACCGGACGCAGCGAAGTGCCGCCGGATACGGCGAGCTTGAGTTTGGGCGGATTGGCCTGGAACCAGGGCTCGGCCAGCAGGCCGGCATACAGGGTGTCTACGCCCGTCATCCAGCGCACCGGAAACTTGTCGAAGGCCGGCTGGGTGTTGGACAGCGGTCGCGGATTGGGCACCAGCAGGTTGTGCGCACCCCGGCGGAAGAACAGCAGGAAGTTAAAGTTGAAGGCGAAGATATGATAGAGCGGCGGGATGGTGAGGATGATCTCGCCCGGCTCGATCTGCGCGCCGAAACCCGCGAGGTAGTCCTCGGCCATGCGCAGCACCGCCTTGAGGTTGGCATGGGTCAGCACCGCGCCCTTGCTCCTGCCCGTGGTGCCGCCGGTGTACTGGTACAGGGCCACGGGATGGTGGCGCTCCTCCAGCGTCAGCTCCTGGCCACGGTCCAGGGCCTGGGTGAAACGCAGGAAGGCCACCTGCGGCGTCAGGTCATCGCCGGCCTGTTCTTCTAGCGTGCGCTGGATGGCCTGGGCAATCGGCTCAGGGAAGAAGTCGCTCAGGCTGGTCAGCACCAGCGCAACGCCCAGTTGCGCAACCACCGGCTCGGCGCGCTTGGCGAACAGGTCGCAGGCCACCAGCAGCTTGGCGCCACTGTCGATCAGCTGCGCATCCAGCTCACGCGCGGTGTACAGCGGGTTGACGTTGGTGACGATCAACCCGGCCTTCCAGGCGCCCAGCACCGCGATGGGATAGTGCAGGCTGTTGGGCAGCTGCAGGGCCACCACATCGCCCGCCTGCAGGCCCTGCTCCTGCACCAGGTAGGCGGCAAAGGCGCTGGACAGCCGGTCGATATCACTGAAGGTCAGCTCCGCGTGCAACCCGTTGGGCAACACCTGGGTGAAGGCCGGCGCGTCGGCGAAGCGTTGCGCCCCCTCTCGCGCCGACTCCGCGAGGCTGCCTGACAGCGACGCGGCGTCGATCTGGTAACCCTGCAGGTGTGCTGGATAGTGCTGTTCCCAACGACGGGTAGTCATCCCTTTCTCCTTGTTCTGTTCTTGTTATTGGCGGCTGCGAGCGACAGGTGGCACCGCTCGCGTCGGCTTACAGCAGGACTTCGATATCCCCGGTCGGGAACGCCACGCAGGAATAGATCCAGCTGAAATCACGGTCGGATTTGCGCAAGTGCGCTTCCTGCGGATTGAACACCGAACCGGCCACCAGCTTGACCCGGCACAGGCTGCACTCGCCCGAACGGCAGGCGTTCTCGACGAAGTAGCCGTTGCGTTCCAGGGCGTTGAGCAGCGGCTCGCCAACGGTGCTGCGGAAGCTGCCACGGCCCTGCACGGTGATCTGCACTTCATCGTCCAGGGCTACGCCTTCTGGCCAGCCGGCCTGTTCGTGCGGCGCCTTGGGCGCGCCGTTGGCTTCGACGCGGATGCGCCGGCGAGCCACGCCCAGCGCGGTCAACAGCGCCACGCAGCTGTCGTTGAACGGCGTCGGGCCGCAGATGTAGAACATCTGGTTGCCGATCTCGCCCAGCAGGTCTTGCAGCATCTCCCGGTTAAGACGGCCGCTGCGGCCGCTGTAGCCAGCCGGCGGACGCGAGATCACTTCGCTCAGGGTGAAGTTGGCATGCTGCCCGGCCAGCTCGCGCAGCTCGTCGGCGAAGATCACGTCATCCACATGGCTGTTCAGGTAGACCATGTGCAGACGCTGCGGCAGTTGGCGATCGAGGATGTTCAGCAGAATGCTGCGCGCCGGCGCAGAGCCGGAACCGCCAGCGAGGAATACCAGGTCGTCGCCATGGAACAGCGGGTTGTGATGGAAGGTGCCCATCGGTCCCGAGCTGGTGAGGCGCTGCCCCAGCGTCACGCGGTCGAGCAGGTAGTTGGAGACGAAGCCGCCCTTGGCGCGCTTCACGGTCAGGTCGTAATACGTGCGCTGCGACGGCGAGGACGACATGGCGTAGGGCCGGGCCGTCTGTACCCCGTCGATCTCGACGAACAGGTTGATGTACTGGCCAGCCTGGAACGGTGGCAACGCCTGGCCGTCGACCGCGACCAGGCGCAGGGTCTTGGTAGTGGGCGTGTCCTCGAAGATCTCGGCGACTTGCAGCGCCAGGCGCTTGGGGTGCAACTGCACCACGGTGCTGCCGACTTCGCCGCGCACTTCATAGAAGTCGCTGCCGCTCTGCTCCAGCGCCAGCTTGGCGGCGAACGCCTCGGAAAAACCGGCAACCAGGTTCAACGCATTCTGCTCAGACATGCTCCACCTCTTTGGTCTTCAGTTGCTTGAGCACGGCGCGGGCGGTCGATTCGCCGGCCATGTAGGTCGGCTGGAAACCGCCCATGGAGGTCCAGGAGCCGGCCATGTACAGGCCCGGCACGGCGTCCAGGCGCTCACGCAGCAGCGCCGAATCCTGCGCGCTCTGCTGGAAGCCGTAGATGGCGCCGCCCGGTGTATTGAGGTAGCGCTTCATGGTCAGCGGCGTGGCCACCTCGACCTCCTCGATGTGCTGGCGCACCTTGGGGTAGACCTTCTCGATCACCTCGATGAGCTTCTCGGCGAACGCGTACTTGGTCTGTGCGTAATCCTCCGGCGTCACCGACTTCCACACATCGCCGTACTGCAGGCAGACCAGTACCACCTGGCTTTTACCAGCCGGCGCGGCGCTCGGGTCCTCGAGGTTGTAGCAGGTCAGCATGCCGCCCAGCGGCGGCTCCAGGCTGCCCATGCGCGCGTGGATCTGCTCCTCGTCGAGGGTTTCGTAGATGAAGCTGGAGGCGGTGGTTACTCCCAGCTCCTGTGGCGTGCAGTCCAGGCCGAGGTAGATGACGAAGGCCGAGGTGCCCATGCGCCGCGACTTGAAATCCTGCTGGATCTTCAGCGGCGGGCGGTCGAGATCGAGCAGCTCGTTGAAGGTGATCAGCGGGCTGGCGTTGGACACCACCGCGTCGCAGCTGACCCGTTCGCCACCCTCCAGGCTGACACCACAGATGCGCCCATCCTCGGTATGGATCTTCTCCACGCCGCAGTTGAAACGCACCTCGCCGCCCGCCTCGAGGAATGACTCCACCAGCGCGCTGGACATGGCCTGCGAGCCGCCCTTGATGTGCCAGGGCTTGAACACCGCATAGGCGTAGAGCATGGTGGCCAGGTCGGCGAACGGCAGCATGCTCGGCGACACGCCGAGGTAGAGCCAGTAGGTGGCGAGGATGTTCTTCAGCTTCGCGTCGCTGAAGAACTCGTCCAGCACCTCGCGCGCCGAACGGAAGCCGTACTGCACGTAGTACGGACACATCGACTTGAGCATGGCCTCGCTGTTCGAGCGCGAGGCCTGCGGCAGGGTCATGAAGCTTTCCAGGGTGACCTTTTCGCAGACCAGCATGAAGCGCTCGATGGCTTCGCTCTCGGCCGGGTACATGTCCTGCAGCAGGCGGCGAATGCCCGACCAGCTGGCCGGCAGGGTGACGTCCAGCTCACCGGGCACCACCAGGCGATACAGCGCGTGTTCCTGGATGAACTCGACCTTGTCCAGCACCCCCAGCTTGTCGAAGAACTTGCGCATCACGAACGGTTTTTCCTCGGTGCCCAGGCCGCTGAGCTGATGCAGCGCGACCTCGAACTCGAAATTGCCGCGCACGAAGGAGGTCGCGCAGCCACCCGGAATGTTGTGGCGCTCGACCAGCAGGGTGCGGCTGCCGCCCCGCTGCAGCGCCGTCGCGGCGGTCAGCCCGGCGTTGCCGGCACCGATCACCACAGCGTCGTAATGCGTCATCACTCACCTCAAACTTATCAACGATAAGATTTGGTTAAAAAAGCCTCAGAAGGTTTTTTGCAGCGCGTGCAGGTCGTCGAATTGCGCCGGCGTCCCGCTCATCCGCGCGCCGACCGAGCGCAGAATGTCCTGGCCGCTGAGGATCGCGCTCTGCAGCAATACGGTGTGTTGCAGGGATTCGTAGACGCCGTGGTCACGGCTGTAGAGCATCGCGCGCTTGATCCCGTTGATCGCCACCGGCGGGCGCTCGGCGATCTTGCGAGCGGCGGCGAACGCGCCTTCCAGCAGTTCCTCGGGGGTGGCGAAGACCTTGGCCAGCAGGCCCAGGCGATAGGCTTCTGCGGCGTCCAGGGTGTCCCCGGTCAATGCCAGGTAACGCGCCACGCCGGCAGGAATCAGCCGTGGCAGACGTTGCAGCACGCCGAGATCGGCCATCATGCCGACGTTGGTTTCCTCGATACGGAACTTGGCGGTCTCGCTGGCGAAGCACAGGTCGCAGGCGGCGATCAGGTCGAAACCACCGCCGATGCAGGCGCCCTGCACTGCGGCGATCACCGGAAAGCGCGCACGCTCCAGGGCATTCAGCGCGCCCTGCATGCGTTCCAGATTGACCTGCAGCACCTCGCGCTCTTGCGGGCAGCTGGCGTGGAATTCCTTGGCGGTGGAAAACATCTGCATGTCCAGGCCGCCGCAAAACACCTTGCCCTGTGCCGAAATCACCATCGCCCGTACCTGACCGGAGCGGCTCAGCTGGTCGACGGCATCGGGCAGCTCGCTCCAGAAGGCCCGCGTCAGGCTGTTGGCCTTGTCGGGACGGTTGAGCTGCAGGTGGGCGATGCCGTTGTCGACGCTAATCGCAAAACACTCGTAGGTTGGAGCCATGGATGCACCTCATGCACAGAATGTTAGCGATGCTAAGATTTGATCTTAGCACCGTCAAGATATTTCCCAATGCTAAGATCGCAACGCCCTACACACCCACGCAAGCAAGGCCCTACCCCGCATGAGCAAGCCATCCCAACGCGCCCGCGACACCTACCACGTAGGCAACCTCGCCCCGCAACTGCTCAGCGCCGCGCGGGAAATGCTCGAGGAAGTGGGGCCGACCAAACTGTCGCTGCGCGCGGTATCGGAACGGGTCGGGGTGAGTTCGACGGCGGCCTATCACCACTACGCCAACCGCGCCGAGCTGGTCGGCCAGTTGGCGGCTCAGGGTTTTCGCGAACTGGGCACGGCGCTACGCCGAGAAGACCAGGCAAACGCTGGCCTGCAGAAATTGCGTGATGCCAGCCTGGCCTACTTCAGCTTCGCCCGTGCCAACCCGGCGCTGTACCAGCTGATGTTCGGCCCGGAACTGGGCGACAACGAGATGCCGCTGGAATACCGCGAAGCACGCGACGAGGCCTTCGGCGAACTCATGCGCATCATCGCCGAGATACTCGGGCAGGACATGGACAGCGCCGAAGTCCGCCGCGCCGCCCTGGCGGGCTGGTCCTACACCCATGGCCTGGCCTCGCTGGTGATCCACGGCGTACTGCAACTCCCCGCCTCGACCAGCGACGCACGCTTCGTCGACAGCACGCTGCAGGGCTTCGCACACCTGTTCACGGCTGGAGGCGGAGCAACGCCGAAGCCCTGAACGGGCAGCCGCTTATCTCGCGCGGCTCGCCTTCCGCGGGCAGGCCCAGCCGTGCATCAGCCCGGCCTGAAAGAACTGCACCGGCGCCTCGAACCCCGCCGCCTCGATAAGCCCGGCAACCTGCTGCGTGGGCAGGATGGCTACATCACGGGCGTAGGCCACTCGCGCCCGCTCCAGCATCTCCGGCTGCACGCCAGCAGAGGACATCAGCGTCATCCAGCTACGCAGCAGCGCCTCGTAGGCCGGCGACCCGGTGTCGGAAGCGAGATCGGCGTTCGCCAGCACGCCGCCCGGCTTGAGTCGACAGGCAATCTCGTGGAAGAACGCAGTCCGCGCCCGACGCTCGAGCAGGAACTGGGACACCAGAAAACACGTCGCCCCGTCGTGCTCGGGCATGCCCGGCAGCGTGTCGAGATAGCCTTCATGGAAGTAACAGCGCGAGAGAAAGCCGTCCTGGGCGGCACGCTGCCGGCAGACCTCGAGCATTGCCCCCGACGGATCGACTGCGGTGAACTGCCAGCCGGGAAAGCGGCCGGCCAGGTGAGCCACTTCTGCCCCCGTACCAACACCGACGCAGAGTATTCGCGCGTTCTCCGGCAATGCGGCGAACAGCGCATCGAGCAACCGATAGAGCGCCTCGCGAATGGGCGCCATCCCCGACCACTGCTTGTCGTAACCGGCTGCCTGCTGGTCGAACAAAGCCTTGAGTTCGTCATCGCGCATTGGGACTACCTTCCTCTCCGTTGTCTGGGATGCGCCGCGTCATAGGCAGCGCTCCATTCAGTATCCCAGAGCTGTCAATACCCCTGGGTTGTCGCAGTGCCGACCCCTCTGCGTCGAATACAGGAGTGGCGACAACCCGCTAGTCAGCGCCGGCTTCATCCCCCCGCCGTCCGCTTATAAACTGCCAGCCCATATTCACTGCATCACCTAACCCACCCGCGGACCATTGCTTTGCGCGCGCGCTCGGCTCATTGTGCGCGCCCTGAACACCTGCCTTTCCCTGCCGCACGCGCACCGCAGGCACAAGGGAACAGCCGAAAACGCGCTCGCCCGCAATCAGGGCATAGAAATAATATTTTATGAATCAAATAGTTAAGCCACGCATATCACGAACATTCAGCGTCGCCCCGATGATGGACTGGACGGACCGCCATTGCCGCTACTTCCTGCGCCAGTTGTCGCGTCATGCGCTGCTGTACACCGAGATGGTCACCACCGGTGCGCTGCTCAACGGCGACGCCGAGCGCTTCCTGCGCTATGACGAGTGCGAGCACCCGCTGGCACTGCAGCTGGGCGGCAGCGACCCGGCGCAGCTGGCAGCCTGCGCGCGCATGGCCGAAGCGCATGGCTATGACGAGGTCAACCTGAACGTCGGCTGCCCCAGTGACCGGGTGCAGAACAACATGATCGGCGCCTGTCTGATGGGCCATCCAACCCTGGTTGCCGAGTGCGTCAAGGCGATGCAGGACGCCGTATCGATCCCGGTGACGGTCAAGCACCGCATCGGCATCAACGGCCGAGACAGCTACGCCGAACTGTGCGATTTCGTCGGCACGGTACGCGATGCCGGTTGCCGCAGTTTCACCGTACACGCCCGTATCGCCATCCTCGAGGGCCTGTCGCCGAAAGAAAATCGCGAGGTACCGCCGCTGCGCTACGACGTCGCCGCGCAGCTCAAGCAGGACTTTCCCGATCTGGAGCTGATCCTCAATGGCGGTATCAAGACCCTGGAGGAATGCCAACAGCACCTGCAGACCTTCGACGGCGTGATGCTGGGCCGCGAGGCCTATCACAACCCTTATCTGCTGGCGCAGGTCGACCAGTTGCTGTTCGGCAGCACGCAGCCGTCGATCAGTCGCGCCGAAGCGCTGGCGCGCATGCGCCCGTACATCGAACGGCACATCGTCGAGGGCGGTGTGATGCATCACATCACCCGCCATGTGCTCGGCCTGGGCCAGGGTTTCCCCGGTGCGCGGCGCTTCCGTCAGCTGCTGTCGGTGGACGTACACAAGGTCAAGGACCCGCTGGCGCTGCTCGACCAGGCCGGGGAACTGCTGGTCGGCCGCTGAGTACTAGTGCGCACGTCTGGCCGGGGCGGTTGAGCCGCCCTCGCCGCTCGGGTAAGGTCATGCGATTCGCACCGAACGAGTCCCGTCATGACCTCCAAGCTGGAACAACTCAAGCAATACACCACCGTGGTTGCCGATACCGGTGACCTCGATGCCATCAGCCGACTGAAGCCGGTCGACGCCACCACCAACCCCTCACTGCTGCTCAAGGCCGCGGCCCTGCCGCGCTACAGCGACCTGCTGGATGCTGCCGTCGCTGGCTGTGGCGGCGACCTCGGCCTGGCCTGTGACCGCTTCGGCGTGGCCGTGGGCCAGGAAATCCTCAAGGTAATTCCTGGACGCATCTCTACCGAGGTCGACGCGCGTCTGTCCTTCGACACCACCGCGACCCTGCGCCGTGCCGAACGCCTGATCGGCCTGTACGACCAGGCCGGTATCGGTCGCGAGCGCGTGCTGATCAAGATCGCCGCCACTTGGGAGGGTATCCGCGCCGCCGAACAGCTGGAAAAGGCTGGCGTACAGACCAACCTCACCCTGCTGTTCTCGTTCGCCCAGGCCGCCGCCTGCGCCGACGCCGGGGTGTTCCTGATCTCGCCCTTCGTCGGTCGTATCTACGACTGGTACAAGAAAGCCGAGGGCCGTGATTTCGTTGGCGCCGAAGACCCGGGCGTGCAATCCGTCGCGCGTATCTACCAGTACTACAAGGCCAACGGTTACCAGACCGTGGTGATGGGGGCGAGCTTTCGCAACCTCGGCCAGATCGAACAGCTGGCCGGCTGCGACCGCCTGACCATCAGCCCCGACCTGCTGCAACAGCTGGCCGACGACCAGGGCGAGCTACCGCGCCTGCTCGACGCCGACGCCAGCGGCGAAGCCCGTCAGACGCTCGACGAAGCGGCATTTCGCTGGGCACTCAACGACGACCCGATGGCCACCGAGAAGCTGGCCGAAGGCATCCGCCTGTTCGCCCGCGACCAGGAAAAACTCGAAGCCCTGCTCGCCGCCCGCGCCTGACCCCCGGCAACGAAAAAGGGCGATACCCTCACGGGTATCGCCCTTTTTTATGCCTGCCCGGGGTCAGCTGCGTTCGAGCGCACTCACAAGATCATGGAAGGCTTCGCGGTTGGACTCGTTCAGGCCCATAAGGATGCGATGCGCCTCGAGCACCTTGGAGCGCACGATCTCCTCGGAATGGTCCTGCGATGGCAGGTCATCCAGGCACTCCGGGCACGGCACCGGCTGATCGACGATGTTGAACACCTGATCGAAGCCCATCGACTGCAACAGGCGGGTGATGTCCGGGTGGGTGGTGACCACGGTGGGTAGCAGGCCGACCTTCTGCCGCGACAGGATCGACAGCTTGGCCAGCAGGCCGAGTGTGGTGCTGTCGATGCTACGGGTTTCCGTAAGGTCGATGACGATGGCCGAAAAATTCAGCGCCGTGAAGATCCGCTCGATCGTCGCATCCAATGCGGAACACAAGGTCAGACGGACTTCACCCAGAAACTTCAGGACAAAGGTACCGTCCTGTTCGGCGAATTGGATTCTACCGGGGCTATTCCCAGGGTTCATGCAAGGTTCCTGCTCAACACCAGCAAGGCGATATCATCAGGCATCTCGCCCAGATTGGCCAGCCCGAGAACCTGTCGCAGACCATCGAGCGTGCCACCGGCCGCACATACCAATTGCGGCAAAGCGACTTCCTTATCTTTGAGCGTATCACCCGGCAAAAGGTCCAGAATGCCGTCAGACAACAGGGTCAGGCTGAACGACGCCGGCAGCTGCATTTCCAGGTCGCTATAGGTCGCCTCGGTGAACAGGCCGACCGGCAGGCCGCGGCCTTCCAGGTAGCGCGCCTCGCCTTCGCTGAACAGCACCGGCAGCGGCAAGTGCCCGCCGATGCTGTAGGTCAGGGTGCCGCTCTCCTCGTCGATCACACCACCGAGCATGGTCACGTGCTTGCCCAGTTTGCAGTTGATCAACCCGCGGTTGATGTGCCCAAGCACATCGGAGGGTTTGAATTCCGGCAATGTGCCGTTACGCCTCGACTCGTAAAGCAGACGAGTGGTCATGAACTTCAACAGCACGGTGACGAAAGCCGACGACGCGCCGTGACCGGAGACATCCGCCAGGTAGAACGCGATGCGGCGCTCGTCCACGCGGAAGTAGTCAACGAAATCACCGGACAGGTACAACGACGGAATGATCTGGTGCGCGAACTCCAGTCCCTCGGCCTTCCACGGCGTCACCGGCAGCATGTTCATCTGCACCTGGCGTCCGGCGTTCTGGTCTTCCTGCAACAGGTGCAGGCTGGCCTGCAGCTCACGGTTGGCCAGCTCCAGTTTCTCGCGGTAGCGCTGGTTTTCCAGACGCAGATGCGCGCGATCAAGCGAGCGACGAACCGAGTGTTCGAGGACAGCGAGATCTTCCAGAGGCTTAATCAGGTAGTCAGCCGCGCCGAGACGCAGTGCCTCGACCGCATCGTTCATCACCCCGGCACCGGACACCACGACCACCGGAACCTGGGTGTCGAGAACGTTGAGGCGGCGGATCAGTTCGAGGCCGTCGACCTGCGGCATGCGCAGGTCGCAGATGACCAGATCAGGTCGTTCCTGCTCGAAGATTTCGAGGCCCTGCAGCCCGTTGCTGGCTTGCAGGACGCTGAAACCGCTGTCATCTAGATAGGCCGCGAGGCTAGCGCGTACCACTTCGTCGTCATCGATGATCAGCAGCTTGGCGCTGGGATTGTGCATGCGATATCCAGGCAAAAGACGCCGGAAACAGAAGTTGACGATTAGCGCCGGAGGGGAATCCGGTACACCTGTACGCAGTACATTTCACGGCGCAGACGGTACTCCCATCCGGCGGGCGATTCAAGCGCGTGCCGATTGTCGCCAGGCTGCTTTACACCTCAAATCGGCGGGGGTTATAACGACCGAGGAAAATGCCCATAACAAGAGGACAGGGTCCATGAGCCAAAGCGATCGTGCCTACAGCGAGAAACGTGACTTCATCCGCATGCGACTGGAAGCACCGGTCACCTTGCACCATGGTGGTCATGCCACTCCCGCCCTGTGCCTCGACCTGTCGAGCACCGGCATGCAACTGGAAGTCGATGGCAACCTGGCCTTGGGCGACAAGGTCAAGGTTCACATCGCCTCCGACCACAACGAACTGCGTGGGCTGGAAGCCGAAGCCGAGGTGATGCGTGTCATCGACCTGGGCGACGGTCGACAGTCCCTCGGACTGGCCATCCTGTCGATGACCTGATGTGCCACGGCAATGAAAAAGGCGGCCAGATGGCCGCCTTTTTCATTGCTGAACGACTCAGAAGTCGTCCACCACTTCGCCGTCCTTGACGCGGAATTCGCGGTTTTCCAGGTAGGCGTTGCGGATGAAAATGTACTTGTCACCGCTGACCATCTTCTCGGCCGAGAGCAGGTTGGCGCGTGCGTCGATCACGTTCACGCCGCGGATGACGTTGCGGGTCGGTACGTGGTCGATATACGGGTACGGGCCGAGGTAGCTGTCAGGGATCTTCGCCGGCGCGTCACGCAGCGAGCTCGGACCGAGCAACGGCAGTACCAGGTAAGGACCGCTGCCCAGGCCCCAGGCGCCGAGGGTCTGGCCGAAGTCCTCGTCGCTGCGCTGCAGGCCCATGTCGGTGGCCACGTCGAAGAAACCGAACAGGCCGAAGGTGGTGTTGAAGATCAGCCGGCCGGTGTCGACGCCCGCATCATGCACCTTGCCCTGCAGCAGGTTGTTGGCCAGGTTGCCGACATCGCCGACGTTGCGAAATACGTTGTGCACGCCGTCCTCGAGGAACTGTGGCGTGACCGTCTGGTAACCCTGCGCCAGCGGCTTCAGTGCGTAGGTGTCGATGGTGTCGTTGAAACGGAACACCGGACGGTTGAAGGATTCCCACGGGTCCGACTCGGCGGCGCCGGCGACGGCCGGCAGAACCGCCAGGGTGGCACAGGCGCACAGACGGCCCAGACGATCGATCCAGCTTGCACCGATCACGCGCATTTGCAGTCACTCCTTGGCATTAGTAGTGTGGCGACCCGCGGCCGCCTCAATCAGGCCGGCAGTATAAACATCGCCGCCGGTTAAGGCAGCAGCATAGCGAAGTAGCCGAAACAGAATGTCGCACAATCGCCTGATTCACACTGCACACGTTCCCGTTCGCTGGGGCGACATGGACAACTACGGTCACGTCAACAACACCGTCTACCTGGAGTACATCCAGGAGGCGCGCGTGGACTGGTTCACCACGGTCGGCGTGAACATCGACCATGCACCTCAAGGCCCGGTGATCCTGCAAACACTGCACACCTACCTGAAACCGGTGGTGCACCCGGCCACCGTGGTGGTCAAGCTGTTCGCCGGTGCACTCGGGCGCAGCAGCCTGGTGATCGAGCATCGCCTGAGCATCCTCGGCGACACGCAGACCTGCTATGGCGAAGGCCACTGCAAGTTGGTGTGGATCGACCACGCCAGCGGCGCGTCGGTAGCGGTGCCGGATCATCTGCGCGAGCGCCTGAACGCCTGACCCGGCGTCACGCTACCGTCATGCGCAGGCGTTAGCCTCCCCCGGATACCTCGGGGGTTCCGCACATGCCTGATTCATCCGCCGCACCTGAATTCACTGCGCTGCTGTTCGGCCTCTCCGGCTGCCTGGTCGATTTCGGCGCGCGCACCCTGCCGGTTGCCCGCCAGCACAGCGAGCCCGCCGAGACGTCGCTGCCCGCCCTGCTGGCCAGCGCGACCGAATATGCCGAACCGATTGCCGGTGTGGCTCAATTGCTCGGTGACCTGCACCAGCGCGGCCTGCCCTGCGCCTGGCTCGACGAGTTGCCAACCGAGGTCGGTCAGCGCCTCGCCTCGCCACTGCCACAGTGGTTGCTGGCTGCCAGCAATCCCGGCCGACCCTGGCCCGCTCCGGATGCCTGCTGGAATGCGCTGGCCGAGCTGCAGGTAGAACGCCTCGACGGTTGCGTGCTGATCGCCAGCGAACCGCGCCTGCTGCAGGCCGGGCTCAACGCCGGGCTGTGGTGCATCGGCCTGGCCACCTGCGGCCCGCTGTGCGGCCTGGCCCTGGGCGACTGGCAGGCTCTGTCGGTGGCCGAGCGCGAGAAACGCCGCGCCGACGCCACCCTGGAGCTGTACCACCTGGGCGTGCACTCGGTGATCGATCACCCCGGTGAGCTGCACGCCTGCCTGCTCGACCTGGCCCAACGCCGGCGCAAGGGTGAAAAGCCCTGACGACGGCTTGACGCGGATCAGGCAGGAGCGCGTGGAGTGGATTACCCTTCAAGACATCAAGCGAACCTTTGCCGCCTGGCCAGGGTCCACTCTGCTGTCTTGATAGAGGGAAACGTCATGCCTGAACATCTGCAACAACACCTGCTGCAACTGCGTGAGCAACTGGCCGAGGACACCCCGCTGGATGCGGAGGACCGTGCCGCCCTGCTCGAACTGATGCAGGAAATCGACCTCAAGCTGGCCAAGGAACTCGCCAGCGCCCCCGACGCCACGCTGGTCGACGGCGTCAACCTGGCGGTGGAGCGCTTCGAGAGCCAGCACCCGACCCTCGCCGGCACCCTGCGCAACATCCTGCAGAGCCTGTCGAACATGGGCATCTAGCGCAAACCAGCATGGTTCGCCCAAACGAAAACCCCGGCATCAGGCCGGGGTTTTGCGTTTCTGCGTCAGGCGTTACTGGCGCACCAGGCGGCGGTTGTCGACGTCCAGCGGGTGCAGGCTGCGGTACGGATTGATGTCCAGCCCGCCACGGCGCACATAGCGCGCGTACACCGTCAGCCTCTCCGGCTGCAGCAGGCGCAGCAGGTCGAGGAAGATGCGCTCCACGCACTGCTCGTGGAAATCCTGGTGCTGGCGAAAGCTCGCCACGTAGGCCAGCAGGCTGGCCGGATCGAGCGCCGGGCCACGGTAATCGACCACCAGCGTGCCCCAGTCCGGCTGGCCGGTGACCGGGCAGTTGGACTTGAGCAGGTGGCTGTACAGGGTCTGTTCGGTTACCCGCGTGGTGTCGCAGGCCAGCAGTTCGGGACGCGGCTGCGAGTAGTCGCTGACGGCGATGTCCATCTCGTCGATGCAAGCGCCCGGCAGGATCACCACGCCCTCCACCGCCACTTCGTCGAGCCGGCGTACGCGCACCGCCACTGGCGCACCGGCCACGGCGGAGAGATCACGCACCAGCACCTCGGTCAGCGCCGCCGCATCGGCGAAGGGCGACTGGTTCAGCGAGTTGAGGTAGAGCTTGAACGACTTGGATTCGATGATGTTCGGCGAGTCGGCCGGGATGACGAATTCGCCGATGGCCACTACCGGCCTGCCCGACGGCGTCAGCCAGGACAGCTCGTAGCAGTTCCACACATCCACGCCGTGGTACGGCAGGTTGCCCGCCTCCAGCCCCAGCTCTGCCCACTTGGTCGCCCGCGGGATCGGGAACAGCAGCTCGGGGCTGTAGACGGCAACGTATTCGCTGGACTTGCCCAGCGGCGAATGATCGGCGGGATGATGCATGACAACGGCCTGAAAGCTGAAAACGGCCGGCATTATACCCCGCTGCCACATTCGGTACGGTCAGCGAACCTGCACCTGCCCGACCATGCCGGCCTGGTAGTGACCAGAGATGTTGCAGGCGAACTGCAGCTCACCCGCCTGGGCGAAGGTCCAGGTCAGCTCGGCCTGACCGCCGGCTTCGACGGAAGCGGTACTGGCATCCTCGTGCGCCATGCTGTGGCCCATCTGCTGCATTGCCAGCATCTGTTTCTGGTGCTCGGCGTGAGAAGCGGCGTCACCCAGGCTGAACTCGTGCGGCAGCTTGCCTTCGTTCTTCAGCACAAAACGCACCGTCTCGCCGGCTTTGACCTCAAGGGACGCCGGGCGGTAGTACATGTCGCCGAGCACGATCTCCACCGTGCGCGTCGCCTGTTCGGCCTTGGCCGGCTGGCCAAATGGCGCAGCTGCCTGCCCGCCGTGCGCCCCGTGATCGCCATGCCCGCCGTGATCACCAGCGGCCAACACTGGCAGGCTGAGCACGTAGAGCAGGCCGCAAAGGATGGAAGTGCGCATGAACAGTCCTTCTGATCAATGAAAAGAATACTTAGCCTAAAACCTTGCCACCGTGGCAAGGCAAGCCCTCAGACCGGAATTGCCTGCGCCTCGTCCTCCTCCACCCGGATCGGCCGCCAGCGCCGCAGCAGCGTGTACAACGTCGGCACCACGAACAGGGTGAAGAAGGTGCCGACCAGCAGGCCGCCGACGATGACCATGCCGATCTGCTGACGGCTCTCTGCGCCCGCACCGCTGGCGATGGCCAGCGGCAGCGAACCGAGGACCATGGCGCCGGTGGTCATGAGGATCGGCCGCAGGCGCTGCACCGAGGCCTCCATCACCGCCTCGCCCAGCTCGCGGCCTTCGCGCAGCAGCTGGTTGGCAAATTCGACGATGAGAATGCCGTGCTTGGTGATCAGCCCGATCAGCGTTACCAAGCCGACCTGCGAATAGATGTTCAGCGTGCCGCCGAACAGCTTCAGCGCCAGCAGCGCACCGGCCATCGACAGCGGCACGCTGAGCAGGATCACCAGCGGGTCGAAGAAGCTCTCGAACTGCGCCGCCAGCACCAGGAAGATGAACACCAGGGCGAGGACGAAGATCAGCGCCACGCTGCCGCTGGAGTCCTTGAAGTCACGCGACATGCCGGTGTAGTCGAACTGGGTATCCGCCGGGAAGATGCCACGCGCGGTCTCCTCCAGGTGATCCAGCGCCTCGCCCAGGGTGTAGCCGCTGCCGACGTTGGCACTGACGGTCACCGCGCGCAGCTGGTTGAAGTGGTTGAGCTCGCGCGGTGCCACGGTCTCCTGCACGTCGATCAGGTTGGAAAGCTGCACCATGTTGTCGTTGCGCCCGCGCACGTAGACGCGATTGAGGTCTTCCGGGTTGCTGCGGTCGACGTCGGCCAGCTGCACCATCACGTCGTACTGTTCGCCGTTCTGTTTGAAGCGCGTGACCTGGCGGCTGCCGAACAGGCTTTCCATGCTGCGGCCGATGGTCGCCACGTCGGTGCCGACCGCCACCGCCTGCTCACGGTTGACCGTGATCTTGAGCTGCGGCGTGTTGAGCTTGAGGTCGGTGTCCAGGCTTTCCAGGCCAGGGTAGCCGCGCACCGCATCGAGCAGCCTGTCGACGTAGACCTGCAGCTCGGCGTATTCCAGCGAGGAACGCACCACGAAGTTGACCGGCTGGTTGCGTGCGCTCTGCCCCAGCGGTGGGCGGTTGTTGGGGAAGGCACGCACGCCGGCGATGTCCTGCAGCCTGGGCAACAGCTCGTTGCGGATCTCGAACTGGCTGCGCTCGCGCTCGTCCCAGTCCTCCAGCTTCATGAACGACAGGCCCTGGGCCACCGTGGGGAAACCGACGATGACCATGTAGCGGTTGGTTTCCGGCACGCTCTCGTAGGCCGCCTCCAGTTGCCGCGCGTAGCGGCTGGTGTAGCCGACCGTGGCACCGTCCGGGCCGTTGATCGAGGTGACGATGGTGCCGGTGTCCTCGGTCGGCGCCAGCTCGCTGCGCAGGCTGCCGAACAGCCAGGCACACAACAGGAGGATGCCGAGCAGCAGCGCCACCACCAGGAACCAGGCACGCAGCACGCGCTCCAGCAGGTGGCGGTAACGGTAGGTCAGGCCGTTGAGGAAGGCTTCGATGAGGTTGTAGAAGCGCCCGTGGCGCTGATCCGGCACATGGGCCTTGAGCAGGCGCCCGCACATCATCGGCGACAGCGTCAGGGCGACGAAGCCGGACACCAGTACGGCGCCGGCCAGGGTCCAGGCGAACTCGGTGAACAGCTTGCCACTGGTGCCCTGCATGAAGCCGATCGGCGCGTACACCGCGGCCAGGGTCAGGGTCATGGCGATCACCGCGAAGGCGATCTCGCGGCTACCCTTGAACGCCGCCTGCATGGGCGACAACCCTTCCTCGATATGCCGGTGGATGTTCTCCAGCACGACGATGGCGTCGTCCACCACCAGACCGATGGCCAGGACCATTGCCAGCAGCGTCAGGGTATTGACCGTGAAGCCCATCAGCGCCATCAGGGCGAAGGCACCGATCAGCGACACGGGAATGGTCACCAGCGGAATCAGCGTGGCACGCAGCGAGCGCAGGAACAGGAAGATGATCAGGATGACCAGCACCACCGCTTCCCAGATGGTCGCGTAGACGTTCTTGATCGACTCGCGAATGAACAGCGAGTTGTCGTTGGCCACCGACATCTGCATGCCCTCGGGCAGCAGACCGCGCACATCGGGCATGGCGGCGTTGAGACCGTCGGAGATTTCCAGCGGGTTGGCCGTGGCCTGCTTGACCAGGCCCAGGGCAACCGCCGGATGGCCGTTGAAGCGCACCACCGTGCGTTCGTCCGCGGCGCCGATCTCGGCGTGACCGATGTCGTTCAGGCGCAGCAGGTAGCCGCGCGAGTCGTCGAGGATCAGCTGGTTGAATTCTTCCGGGGTCTTCAGATCGGTTTCCGACAGCACCGAGAACTCGCGCTGTACCGACTCGATGCGTCCGGCGGGAATCTCCACGTTCTGCCGGCGCAGGGCGTCTTCCACGTCCTGCACAGTGAGGTCGTGGGCGGCGAGCTTTTCCGGGTCGAGCCAGATGCGCATGGCGTAGGTGCGCGCACCGCGAATCTGCACCTCCGAAACACCTGGGATGGTCTGCAGGCGATCCTGCACCACGCGCTCGAGCACATCGGTGATTTCCATCGCCGAATAGCGGTCACTGTGGAAGGCCAGCCAGATTACCGGCTGGGCGTCGGCCTCGACCTTCTGCACCAGCGGCTCGTCGATTTCCTCCGGCAGCAGGCTGCGCACCCGACCGAGGCGGTCACGCACGTCGTTGGCGGCTTCGTCGGAGTTGGTGCCGAGCAGGAACTGCGCGGTGATCTGGGTGTTTTCCGAGCGGCTGATCGAGCTGACGAAATCCAGCCCTTCGATGCCCGAGAGCACGTCCTCGATCGGCTGAGCGACCTGCGACTCCATGATTTCCGGGCTGGCGCCGGGGTAGATGACGTTGACCGTGACGATCGGCACGTCGATGTTCGGGTACTCGCGCACGGCCAGACGCTGGTAGGCGAGCAGGCCGAGCAGGACGATGATCAGCGACAGCACGGTGGCGAACACCGGCCGGCGGATGCACACATCCGACAGCGTCATGCGCCGTCACCCGGCTTGGCGACGCGCACCTCGCGGCCCGGCGCGACCTTCTGCCAGCCGGCGCTGATGATCTGTTCATCGCCCTGCAGGCCCTCGCGCACCTCGGCCTTGCCGCGCAGGCGCTGGCCGATACGAATCTGCCGGCGCTCGACCTTGCCGTCCACCACCAGGTTGACGAACAGGCTCTGGCCCATCGGCATCACCGCCTCCTCCGGAATCAGCAGCGCATTGGGGCGCTCGGCGAGGATCACCGAAACGCGAACGAACTGGCCGGGCTTGAGGCGCTGGTCCTGGTTGCCCAGCTGGGCGCGAACGGCCTGGCTGCGGCCGACCTCGTCCAGACGCGGGTTGAGGGCGACGATTTCGCCCTTGAAGCGCTCGCCCGGGTAGGTGTCGAGGCTCAGCTCGATGAGCTGGCCGATGCGGATCTGGCTGACTGCCTTCTGCGGAATACGGAAATCGACCTTGAGCGGGTCGAGCACTTCCAGGTTGACCAGGTCCTGGCCAGGGCTGAGGTAGTCGCCGGCGCTGACCTGGCGCAGGCCGAGCACGCCATCGTAGGGTGCGCGGATCTGCGTCTTGTCCAACCGCGCCTGGGCCAGCGCCAGGCTGGCACGCGCCGCCTGCTGCTGCGACTGCGCTTCGTCCTGGGCCTGGGCGTTGCTGGCGCCGCGCTTGAACAGCATCTGCGCACGCTGGTAGCTCTTCTCCGCCAGGTCGAGATTGGCCTGGGCCTGGGCCAGCTCGGCACGGGCAATCGAGTCGTCGAGGCTGACCAGCAGCTCGCCACCCTTGACCGACTGGCCTTCACGAAAATGCAGGGAGGCGATGCGTCCGCCGACTTCCGGACGGATCACCGTCGACTCGTCGGAGCGCAAAGAGCCGAAGGTGATCAGCTCGTCGCGTACCAGCGCACGTTGCGCAGTGGTCACCTCGACCAGGGGGGCCTGGTCGGCCAACAGGGGCATGGCCAATAGCGCCAGGCAGGTGGCGAGGAGTCGGGAGTGGCCGCGCGGCGTCATAAGAACCTCTGTTCCGTTGAGCCGCTGAGTCTACCGGCCGGCGCTAGAGGCGCACCAGCCGGGAGCGTAACGTCATGTATGGCAAATGCGGGGGGTTACTGACGCATGCCACGTCCGCTTTTCAGCAGGTGGATACACAGGGTGTACAGCAGCGCACAGGCGATCAGCATGATCACGATGGCCACGCCGATATTGATGTCGGAAACGCCCAGGATGCCGTAGCGGAAGGCGTTGACCATGTGCAGGATCGGGTTGGCCAGCGACACCGTCTGCCAGAACGGCGGCAGCAGGCTGATCGAGTAGAACACCCCGCCCAGGTAGGTCAGCGGTGTGAGGACGAAGGTCGGGATGATCGACACGTCGTCGAAATTGCGCGCGTACACCGCATTGATGAAGCCGCCGAGGGCGAAGGTGGTCGCCGTGAGCAGGATCACCAGCACCGTCACGCCCAGGTGATGCACCTGCAGCTTGGTGAAGAACAGCGAGAGCAAGGTGACGATGAACGCCACGATCAACCCGCGCAGCACACCACCGATGACGTAGCCGATGAGGATGGTGTGCGGCGACACCGGCGAGACCAGCAGCTCCTCGATGTTGCGCTGGAACTTGCTGCTGAAGAAGCTGGAGACCACGTTGCTGTAGGAGTTGGTGATCACCGCCATCATGATCAGACCGGGCACGATGAACTCCATGTAGCTGTACTGGCCGACGCCGCCGACCTGGCTGCCGATCAGCCGACCGAAGATGACGAAATACAGCGCCATGGTGATCGCCGGTGGCAGCAGGGTCTGCGGCCAGATGCGGGTGAAGCGGCGCACTTCGCGCACGACGATGGTCTGCAGCGCGACCAGGTTGGAATTCAGCTCGGGACTCATCGCGCCACCTTGGACAGGTTCTTTTCCACCAGGGAGACGAACAGCTCCTCCAGGCGATTGCTCTTGTTGCGCAGGCTCAGGACTTCGATGTTCTGCCCACCCAACTGACGGAACAGCTCGGTGACGCCCAGGCTCTTCTCCACCTGCACCTCAAGGGTGTGGTGGTCGACCAGTTGCGCCGGATACCCCTCGAGCTGCGGCGGCACCAGCAGCGACTCCTTGAGATCGAGAAGGAAGGTTTCCACGTGCAGGGTCTTGAGCAGCGCCTTCATGCTGGTGTTCTCGACGATGCTGCCGTGGTCGATGATGCCGATGTTGCGGCACAGCTGTTCGGCCTCCTCCAGGTAATGCGTGGTGAGGATGATGGTGATGCCCTGCTGGTTGAGTTCGGTGAGGAAGCTCCACATCGAACGGCGCAGTTCGATGTCGACCCCCGCGGTCGGCTCATCGAGGATCAGCAGGCGCGGCTCGTGGACCAGCGCACGGGCGATCATCAGCCGGCGCTTCATGCCGCCGGACAGTTCGCGCGACGCCGCATTGCGCTTGTCCCACAGGCCAAGCTGGGTCAGGTAGCGCTCGGCGCGCTCCCTGGCCACGCGCCCGGGAATGCCGTAGTAACCGGCCTGGGTGACGACGATGTCGAACACCTTCTCGAACTGGCTGAAGTTGAACTCCTGCGGCACCACGCCCAGGCAGCGCTTGAGCGCGGCGGGGTCGCGGTCCAGGTCGTGGCCGAACACGTTGACCGTGCCGCTGCTCTTGTTCACCAGGGTGGAGAGGATACCGATGGTGGTCGACTTGCCCGCGCCATTGGGGCCGAGCAAGGCGAAGAAATCGCCTTCGGCCACATCCAGATCGATGCCCTTGAGAGCCTGGAAGCCATTGCCGTAGGTCTTGGTCAACTGTCGAATGGACAGGGCTGAACTCATGAGAGATACGCACGCGATAAGGGAGTTGGGGTAGATAGGGGCGGGGCGGGGCAATTGCAACCGTCTGTGGCAAGGGTAGCGGAATTCGCCCGCGATTAGCGCGCTTGCTGATTGCACGGAGGTGCCGGCAGCGCCCAGGTAGCCGCGCGACTAGATGTGATAGCGAGACGAACCCCGCAGGTGCCAGCCTCGATATCGGCAGCCAGGCAGGCCAGCCAACAGGCCATGCATATGGAATATGACTACCGTTCGTCCGGGCAAATCTGGCCAACTTCTCTCCCCTGCTTCGAACCAACGGCGGACACCCGCCATTCAATCGGCTATCGAGACGGTACGGCTCGCAGCGGTCTTGCCCTGAGGCAATGGCCGGATATGACTCAAGAAAAGGACGCCGATCCCTCCAAAGACTGAATGACTGAACCAGAAAAAGTAACCAATTGTCACACTTCTCGAGTTGCCTCCCGGCAATCTCCCTTGACTGCTTTTTTGCCGAAGCAATGAGCATGGAAGCCGTCAACATTCGTGGAGCACATGCTCCGTTTCAGCTTGTTGGAGTCGAGAACAATGACAATAACTCGTACCGCATGCTGGCTGTCCGCTCTCTGTGGCGGCAGCTTGGCGCTGACGTTTCCCCCTCTGACCTCAGCCTCTGGCTATCACTTCGGGTCACAATCGGTCTCGGCACAGGGCACCGCCCATGCCAATGGCGCCGAAGCAAACGACCCTTCAGTACTGTTCTACAACCCGGCAGGCCTGGCCCGACTCAAGGGAACGCAGGTCAGCGGCGGGCTGAGCATTCTGCTGCCCGATGGCGAGTATGAAGACCATGGTTCGACCGACGTGTTTGGCAATCCTACGGCCGAAGGTGATGGCGATGCCGGATCCTTTCTCCCGGATGTTGCCGCCGCACCGAACTTCTACGCCTCAAAGCAGGTGAGTGACCAGGTCACCCTGGGCTTTGGCATGTTCGTACCCTACGGGGCCAAGCTGGACTATGAGGAAGACTGGAGCGGGCGCTACGGCATCCAGTCGGCGATGCTGGAAACCGTCAACCTCAACCCCAGCATCGCGTACCGTTTCAACGAGCACCACAGCATCGGCTTTGGCGTTTCCGCGCAGTACATCAAATCGATTCAGCGTGGCGCCGCGGATGTCAAAGGCGCCTCACGGCAACTGGCCGGCCAGTTCGTGGACGCCAACTACAACAACACGTTTCTCGCGTCGGCCATCGGCCAGTTCGATCCGCTGGGCCTGGTCATCCCCACGGAGATCAGTGACTGCAGCCCTACCCTCGCGCGCGACGAATTCGTCGACTGCGTGGCGTCCAACTTCGCCGATAACGTTTCAGGTGATGGCTATTTCCGCGCCAAAGGCGATGACTGGGGCTTTGGTTGGAACATCGGCTACATGTGGGAGCCGACCGACAGAACCCGATTCGGCATTTCATATCGCTCCCATATCAAGCACACCCTGGAAGGCGAGACCAAATGGAGCTTCGCCGATGTCCAGGGCGCCGTTCCTGATCCCTCCACTGACCTGACCGGCGTGATCCCGGGGATCCCTGACCTTGGCGCTCTCGGCCAAGTTCTTGACTCCTCCAACTGGATCAATCCGGGCGACTTCGCTGCCGCTCGCCTGCACCCGAACTCGGATGGCAGCACCTCCATCGATACTCCCGAATCCCTTTCGGTCAACGCCTTCCATCAATTGAACGATACGGTTGCCCTGATGGCGGATGTCACCTGGACCCGCCACTCGCGGCTGGACAATATCGGTGTAGGCATCAACCAGGTAGAGGGCTATCCCTATTTCAACGGGGTGACGGAGGGTGACCTGAACGTCAAACAGGACTGGAACGATACCTACAAGATTTCCCTGGGGATGAACTACCAGTACAGCGATAGCCTGCTGCTGCGCACCGGTGTCGCCTACGACAAGTCGCCCGTGAGCGGCTCGACCACCCGCCACCCGGGGTTTCCCGATGCAGACCGGTACTGGCTCTCCTTCGGCGCCAACTACAAGGTGTTCAAGGACACCTCCGTCGATCTGGCCTACAGCTTCGTGCAGTTTGATACGGGCAAGATGGATTACACCGACGGCTGCTCACCGGCAGGCTGGGCTCCCGGAGGTGGCAGCCTCTATGAGGACAGTGGCGAGCGATGCACGGGTAATGGCGGCAACTACAAGGGTGAGTACAAGACGCGCATTCACTTCCTCGGCCTGGCGCTCAATCACACGTTCTGAATGCGACAGGGCAAAAAAGGCAGCAGACGCTGCCTTTTTTATCGCCGACAGCCACGCCTCCGCGACCCAGCAGTCAGTCCGAACTCCCATCCCCCAGGACGGTCACTATCAACGAAGCGGCCGGGTTGAAGGCAGAACTGCAGAGCGTTATCTCGCAGATTTGCCTCAGTCCATTCAGGTGATCATCGCCAGGGAAACGACGATCCGGCCACGCTCACCGCCCTTGTCGCCAACCTGCATTTCGCGGGCGACTAAGCTTGTGACGAGGCCACGGCCTACCGTCATCATGGAGGACTCTGCATGCTCGCTGTCTGGTTACTGGTACTCGTCATTGGTGTGGTCTATCTGGCCCACCGGCGCACCGCTCCCCTGCCCGCACTCGGCATCGTCGCCGCCTACTTGTTGGCCATGAGCCTGTTCAGCCACGCTCCAGGCTGGCTGCTGCTGGTCCTGTGGGTGCTCTGGCTGGGCGTCGCGATCCCGCTGGGCTTCCCCGAACTGCGCCGCAAGCTGATCAGTGCGCCACTGTTCAACTGGTTCCAGAAAGTCCTGCCGCCGATGTCGGAAACCGAACGCGACGCCATCGAGGCCGGCACAGTGTGGTGGGACGGCGAGCTGTTCAGTGGCCGCCCGGACTGGGACAAACTGCTGGCCTACCCGAAAGCGCAACTGACCGAGGAAGAGCAGGCCTTCATCGACGGCCCCACCGAAGAACTCTGCGCCATGGTCAGCGACTGGGAGATCGGCCAGCAGATGGATCTGCCGGAAAAAGCCTGGCAGCACATCAAGGCCAATGGCTTCTTCGCCCTGATCATCCCCAAGGAATACGGCGGCAAGGGCTTCTCCGCCTATGCCCACTCTCAGGTGGCGATGAAACTGGCTACCCGTAGCGGCGACCTCGCGTCCACTGTGATGGTGCCAAACTCGCTCGGCCCCGCCGAACTGTTGCTGCACTACGGCACCGAGGAACAACGCAGCCACTACCTGCCGCGCCTGGCGCGCGGTGAAGACATCCCCTGCTTCGCCCTTACCGGCCCGATGGCCGGCTCCGACGCCGGTGCCATGCCGGACATCGGCATCGTCTGCAAAGGCCAGTGGCAGGGCGAGGAAGTCATCGGCCTGCGCCTGACCTGGGAAAAGCGCTACATCACCCTGGGCCCGGTCGCCACCTTGCTCGGCGTGGCCTTCAAGGCCTACGACCCCGACCATCTGCTGGGTGAAGAGGCGGACCTGGGCATCAGCCTGGCGTTGATCCCGACCGATACCCCCGGCGTGGAAATCGGCCGCCGCCACCTGCCACTGGGCGCTGCCTTCATGAACGGGCCGAACTCCGGCACCGACGTGTTCGTGCCACTGGACTATCTGATCGGCGGCCAGGAATACCTCGGCAAGGGCTGGATGATGCTGATGAACTGCCTCTCCGTAGGCCGTTCCATCTCGCTGCCGGCAGTCGGCACCGGCGCGGCCAAGGCCACCAGCCTGGTCACCGGCCAGTACACCCGCATCCGCGAGCAGTTCAACGTACCGCTGTCGGCGTTCGAGGGCATTCAGGAAGCGATGGCGCGCATCGGCGGCAACGCCTGGCTGATGGACAGTGCACGCATCCTCACTGCCAACGCCGTCGACCTCGGCGAAAAGCCGTCGGTACTTTCGGCGATCCTCAAGTACCACCTCACCGAGCGCGGCCGCGAGTGCATCACCCATGCCATGGACGTGCATGGCGGCAAGGGCATCATCATGGGCCCGAACAACTACCTGGCCCGCTCCTGGCAAGGCGCACCGATCTTCATCACCGTGGAAGGCGCCAACATTCTTTCACGCAACCTGATGATCTTCGGCCAGGGCGCGATCCGCTGCCATCCGTATGTATTGAAGGAAATGGCCCTGGCCGGCCGCGAAGACCGCGATCAGGCGCTGTACGAGTTCGACGGGCTGCTGATGCAGCACATCGGCTTCGCCGTCAGCAACGCGGCCAGCACGTTCCTCCTCAGCCTCACCTTCGGCGCATTCGGCGCGGCGCCGGGGGATAACCTGGCGCGGCCTTATTTCCGCGCATTGAACCGCCTGGCTGCGGCCTTCGCCCTGCTCGCCGACTTCAGCATGATGCTGCTTGGCGGCGAACTGAAGCGCCGCGAACGCCTGTCGGCGCGCCTGGGGGACGTTCTCAGCCACCTTTACCTGGCCTCGGCCGCGCTCAAGCGCTACCACGACCAGGGCAACCCCGAGCACCTGCGTCCGCTGCTGCAATGGGCCCTGGAAGAAAGCCTTGGGCATGCCGAGCAGGCGCTGGACGACCTGTTGAGCAATTTCCCCAATCGCGTCTTCGGCTGTCTGCTGCGTGTGCTGGTGTTCCCCTTTGGCCGTCGTCACCGGGGGCCGTCCGACGAGCTGGATGCGGAAATCGCCGCCATCATCGGCCGTCCGCGTGGCGACCTGGCGCTGGAGGAGGTGCTCAAGGGCTGCTATCGCCCGCAGGATGCCAACGACCCGGTCGGCGCCCTGCAACACGCGATCAATCTGCTTGATGCGGCGCTGCCGCTGCAGAAGAAACTGCACAAGGCGGTCAAGGCCGACGAGGTCACTCCAGGCGTTGGCGAAAGCCTGATCGACGCGGCATTGCGTGGCGGCCTGTTCAGCGCCGAGGAAGCACAGACCCTGCGCGAAGCCGAAGTGGCGCGGCGTAAGGTCATCGACGTCGACGACTTCAGCAAGGACGAGCTGAAACTCAACCCCGGCAGCGTGCGCTAACCCGCACCTCGGGACAGCGGGCGCGTGGAGCTCTATACTCCCGCGCCCGTTTTTACTTTCAGGAACCCCGTCCATGGCCACGTCCCATCTCGACCACCACCTCGCCCTGCTCGCCCATCTGCGCGGCATTCTGGTTGCTCTGGGCGAAGCCGAACAGGTACTGGACGACACCCATGCGCTGTTCCTCGAACGCTTCGACGAGCTACTGCAGGACCTGCCGAACGATCCGGAAAACAGCCTGTACCTGGGCCAGGATCTGATCAGCCAGATCTTCCACCGCTACCCGCAGATCGCTCACCTGGTACCCCGCGACCTGCTGTGGTTCTTCGGTGGCGACTGCCTGCACTTCATGCCGGACGAGGAAATCGCCCTGTACCAGAACCTGGAAGATCGCCGCTACGAGGCTGAGGCCAACGACGAGCCCTTCGACTGGAACCGCGAAAAGCAGCTGCTGGCTCTGCCGACCGACAGCGCCAAGCACTGACCGCCTACAAAAAGGCCCGCCGATTTCATTAGCCGGCAGGCCTTTTTTATGGCCTGAAGAAAACGCGCACAAACAAAAACGCCGCTCAGATGAGCGGCGTTTTTGTTTATTTGGAGCGGGAAACGAGACTCGAACTCGCGACCCCGACCTTGGCAAGGTCGTGCTCTACCAACTGAGCTATTCCCGCAAATATGGCGTCCCCTAGGGGACTCGAACCCCTGTTACCGCCGTGAAAGGGCGGTGTCCTAGGCCACTAGACGAAGGGGACGTGGCCCGGAGCTTACAACAGCTTTCCGGCTCCTTTCGCTCTGCGTTTCCGCTTCTGCGTTGGGAGTGGCGCGCATTCTAGGGACGCTCTTGGAAGTCGTCAACCCTTGAGTAAAAATTTTTCTAAATCAATGACTTCAAGGTGGAAACCGATATTGCGCTATGAGCGTGCAGGCTAAGGCACTACACTCGCAGAAAAACCAGTGTTCGGGAGTTATGCAGTGTCCCCACTCCTTATTACCGGCCTGATCATCGCTGCCTTGGTGGTGCTGATGATCATCGGCTATATCAACCACATGGTTGATAACAGCAAGCTGGAAAAGGCCCGCAAGAAAGCCGAGTTCGCCGACCGTGTACGCCGTTGCTACAACGTCTCGGAAAGCTTCCCCGGGCAATTCATGACCCCGCCGCTCAAACTGGCCCTGAGCCGCATCGAACTTCAATACAGCGAACGCCTGCTGCCTTTCGACAAGCAGAACAGCGCCCTGCGCGAACGCATTGCCGAATTGCAGCAAATGATCACCAGGGGCGAGGACATTGCAGTACGCAACCTGCCCCAGGCCGTACTGACCGAAGCCAATGCCAAGGACGTGCGTTTCATTCTCGAAGACCTGCACGGCGTGATTACCCGTGCGGCTCAGGAGCACCTGTATCCGGCCAACGAAGCCAAAAACTGGATTCAGGAAATCCGCCACATGCTGGTGCAGCTGCATTACGAGTTCTTCACCAACCTCGGCCAGCAGGCGATGCAGAAGGGTCAGCCCGGCCAAGCCCGCCTGGCCTACGAGCGCGGCGTGCAATACCTGCGCAAACAGCCCGACCCGTCGCGCTACAAGAGCCAGCTCAAGGTTCTCGAACAGCAACTGGCACGCGCCAACGCCGTAGTACTGGAGGCCGCCGCCCCTGCAGTCGAGGAAGCCAGCGAGCTTACCGATGGCCTCAAATCTCTCGACGAGAACGACTGGAAGAAGAAGAACATCTACGACTGAGCGTCAGAAGCGCCCACTCGACCATGAAAAAGCCCGGCAATGCCGGGCTTTTTCATGATTCAACGGCAGTCGGTGAGGCGCAGGAATATCTCCGCCAGGCGCTCGACACCTGCCTGGTCCTCCACGGAAAAGCGCCCCACGCTCGGGCTGTCCAGATCGAGCACGCCGATCAACTCGCCCTCCTTGACCAGCGGCACCACCAGTTCGCTGTTCGAGGCACTGTCGCAGGCGATGTGCCCGGGGAATGCATGAACATCCTCCACACGCTGGGTCTCCCGGCTTTGCGCTGCCGCGCCGCATACGCCACGGCCAAACGGAATGCGTACGCAGGCAACGCGCCCCTGGAAAGGCCCGAGCACCAGCTCGCCCATTTTGTTCAGGTAGAGGCCGGCCCAGTTCAGGTCACCCAACTCATGGAAGAGAAAGGCAGAAAACTGTGCACTGTTGGCGACGAAATCGCGCTCGTCGGCCAACAGCGACTCCAGCTGCACGGCCAGTAGTGCATACCCGTCCAGACCCTGCCCTGAAGCTTGCAGATCGATCATGGCTGACGTTCCAGCAGGGCCAGGCCCACCCACTGGCGGGCGAACTGGTAGGCGCAGCGGCCATTGCGATTGCCACGGCCCGTAGCCCAGCGAACGGCGAGAATCTCCAGCTCATTGCTCCACTGCCACTCCAGCCCCGCCTGCTCGGCGATCACGGTGATCCAGTGGCGCACCACGGCGAGGAAATGGTCCTGGGTAAAGGGATAGAAGGACAGCCACAGGCCGAACCGGTCAGACAGGGCAATCTTGTCTTCCACCGCCTCGCTCGGGTGCAGCTCGCCCTCGACGTGTTTCCAGTTCTCGTTGTCGCTCTCCTTTTCCGGCACCAGATGGCGGCGGTTGGAGGTGGCGTAGAGCAGAACATTGTCCGGTGCACGCTCCAGCGAGCCGTCCAGCACGCTCTTCAGCACGCGGTAGTCGCCCTCGCCCGACTCGAAGGACAGGTCGTCACAGAACAGCACGAAGCGCTGCGGCAGGCCGGACAACAGCTCAACCACGCGCGGCAGATCGGCCAAGTGATCACGTTCGATCTCGATCAGACGCAGGCCCGACTTGGCATGCTCGGCGAGCAGCGCACGTACCAGCGACGACTTGCCGGTACCGCGCGAGCCCCATAGCAGCACATGGTTGGCCGGCAAACCACTGACGAACTGCTGGGTGTTACGCGCCAGCTGATCGCGCTGGGTGTCCACGCCGACCAGGTCGCTCAGGCTCAGGTCCAGGCTGACCTGCAGCGGCTGCAGATAACCGCTGCGCCCCTCGCGAAACCAGCGAGCGGCCACAGCGTTGTTCCAATCCACCTCGACACGTGGGCTGGGCAGCAGCGGTTCCAGGCGCTGCAGCACCTCTTCAGCACGTTGCAAGAAACTGTTCAATCGCGAATCCACGACTCACTCCTCATTAGCACCATGCCGGCTCGCAGACACGATGGGCTATGCTTGGCTGGCGTACGGACACAGGAAGCAGTCGCCCGCCCATGGATATATCTCTCACCCATCGCCTGTCCTATAAACAGGCCAGTTTGACGGTGCTGGTGGCATTTATCCTGGGGACTCTGCTCAGCCTGATCCAGATAGGCGTCGATTATGCCAGCGAAGACGCCTCCATCAATCGCGAGATCACCTCGCTGCTGGAGATCAGCCACAATCCGGCTGCGCGGATCGCCTACAACATCGACGCCGAACTGGCCCAGGAGCTGGTCCTCGGCCTGCTGCGCTCACCCGCGGTCATGCGCGCCGAGATCATCGACAACAGCGGCACCACCCTCGCCGTGGTCGACCGGCCGGCCGAACAGAGCCGCTACCGGCTGTTCAGCGACTTCCTCTTCGGCGAGAAGCGCAGTTTCGAAGACCCGCTCTACGTCAGCCACGCGCCCCACGAAGCGCTGGGCGTGCTGCGCCTGGAGGTCGACACCTATGCCTTCGGCAGCGACTTCCTGCGCCGCGCGCTCTTCACCTTCCTCGCCGGTTTCGCCCGTAGCCTGCTGCTCTCGCTGATCCTGCTGGTGCTGTTCTACGTGATGCTGACCAAGCCGCTGATCGACATCATCCGCGCCCTCAGCGAACGCGATCCGCGCCGCGACTTCAGCCCGGTACCCTGTCCGCCCAGCCATGAGCGCGACGAAATCGGCACGCTGGTGGCGGTGACCAACCAGCAGTTGGCCAATATCCACGAGGAAATCAGCCAGCGTCGCGAGGCCGAGGACCGCCTGACCCAGTACCTGGCCGAGCTGGAGAACATCGTTTCTGCGCGCACTGCCGAGCTGAAGGCGACCAACTCGCGCCTGACCCTGTCCAACCGCGACCTGGAAGAGGCACGCCGCACCGCCCTGGAGATGGCCCAGGCACGCGCCGCGTTCCTGGCCAACATGAGCCACGAGATCCGCACCCCGCTCAACGGCCTGCTGGGCATGCTTTCACTGTCGCTGGACGGCCCGCTGAGCGTGGAGCAGCGCCAGCAGCTATCAATCGCCCATGACTCGGGCAAGGTGCTGGTCGAACTGCTCAATGACATTCTCGACCTGTCGAAATTCGAAGCCGGGCAGCTGGAGCTGGAGCAGATTCCGTTCGACCTCGGCACCCTCGCCGAAGACACCGCCAGCCTGTTGTCGCAGAACGCCGGCCCCAACGTCGAGCTGACCTGCCTGATCGACCCGCATCTGCCTGCACAGGTGCTGGGCGACCCGACGCGGGTACGGCAGATCGTCAGCAACCTGCTGTCCAACGCCCTCAAGTTCACCCGTTTCGGCCGCGTCGACCTGCGTGTCGGCCCTTGCGCCGGCGGTGTGCGCATCGCCGTCAGCGATACCGGTATCGGCATCCCGCTGGACGCGCAGACGCGCATCTTCCAGCCGTTCACCCAGGCTGGCGCGGGTATCGCGCGCCAGTACGGCGGCACGGGGCTTGGCCTGGCGCTGACCCGACGCCTGTGCGAAGCCATGCAGGGCACCCTCAGCCTGGACTCACAGGAAGGCTTCGGCAGCCGCTTCTACGCCGAGCTACCGCTCAGCAGCACCAGCGCAGCCAGCGAATGGCGCGCCCTGCAGGGCCGCATCGTGGCGTTCTGCCCGGCCAACGGCGGGCTCACCGAACTGCTGGAACACTGGCTACCAACCTGGGGCCTGGGCTACCGGCGCCTGGACAGCGACGCCAGCCTGGGCACACACAAGGCGGACCTGCTGATCTGCGACCAGAGCGACCACCTGAGTACCCTGCGCAAGGCCAGCCCCGCCCCACTGTTGTTGGTTTCCGCTTACGGCGCCTTTCTCGACAGCACGCACAGCGCCGAGCTTGCGCCGTTCGAGCAACTGGCACGGCCATTGTCACGCAGCACCTTGTACAGGAGCCTGCAACAGCTGCTGCAACCCCACGAAGACCATGATGAAGCGCCGAGCAGCCCCGCCACCCACGCCCTGCGCAAGGCCCGCGTGCTGCTGGTAGAAGACAATTCGGTGAATCAGCTGGTTGCCAAGGGCATGCTCGCCAAGCTCGGCTGCGAGGTGGCGGTGACCGGGCACGGCGGCGAAGCGATCCATTACCTGGAACACAACACCGTCGACCTCGTGCTGATGGACTGCAACATGCCGGTCATGGATGGCTACGAAGCCACCCGACGCATTCGCCAGAGCGGACGCTGGCCCGACCTGCCGATCATCGCCCTGACCGCCAACGCCCTGCCCGATGAACGCGAGCGCTGCCAGAACGCCGGCATGAACGACTACCTGGCCAAGCCATTCCGCCGTGAAGACCTCGCTGCCCTGCTCGACACCTGGCTAGCGTAGGGCGCCAAGACGCTGCAGCAACGTACCGAGGTCATTGCGCAGACCATCCAGCTCCTGCGGTTCGACACCGCTGTCGCAGAGCAGCTGCGCCTTGAGTGGCGCCACCTTTTCGCGCAGCGCCTGCCCCGCAGCACTCAAGCCCAGGTGCACCTCGCGCTCGTCATGTGCCGAACGCTTGCGCACCACCAGCCCAAGCTGTTCCAGACGCTTGAGCAGTGGCGTCAGCGTGCCGGAATCCAGCAACAGGCGTTCGCCCAGGGCCTTCACCGTGGGCTGTGCCGGCGCCTGAGCCTGCCACTCCCACAGCACCAGCATGGCCAGGTACTGCGGGTAGGTCAGACCGAGCTCATCGAGCATCGGCTTGTAGGCCCGGATCACCGCACGCGACGCGGCGTAGAGCTTGAAGCACAGCTGGTTGTCGAGCAGCAGCTGTTGCGCCTCGAAGGCAGCGGATGCATTCATTTCAGCAGCGCTTCGATCTCGGCGGTCAGGTCTTCAGGCTTGGTGGTCGGGGCGAAGCGCTTGACGACCTTGCCATCGGCCCCGATCAGGAACTTGGTGAAATTCCATTTGATGCCCTGGCTGCCGAGCAAACCCGGTGCTCGTTTTTTCAGCTGGACGAACAACGGGTGGGCGTCGCTGCCATTGACGTCGATCTTCTTGAACAGCGGGAAGCTCACGCCGAAGTTCAGCTCGCAGAACTCGGAAATCGCGCTCTCGTCACCCGGTTCCTGCTTGCCGAACTGGTTGCAAGGGAAGCCGACCACGGTCAGGCCCTTGTCCTTGTACTGCTGCCAGATGCTTTCCAGGCCCTTGTACTGCGGGGTGAAGCCACACTTGCTGGCGGTATTGACCACCAGAACGGCCTTGCCGCCGAAGTCGGCCAGGGTCTTTTGCTGACCGGTGATGGTGGTTGCCGGGATGTCGAGAAGGGTGTCGCTCATGGCAGAAGTCCTTTGCGGTGGGATGAGGAGACGGCAAAGATAGCCAACAATTAAATTGTACACAATTTAATTATCGAAAAATAAGGCCCGCGCCTGGCGGGCCCTGTGTCACTCCCGTGGTTCGAGCTTCAACGACAGCGAGTTGATGCAGTAGCGCAGGCCGGTCGGTCGCGGGCCATCGGGAAACACGTGGCCCAGATGAGCGTCGCACTTCGCGCACTTGACCTCGATGCGGTGCATGCCGTGGCTGAAGTCTTCCTTTTCGGCGATCACATCGTCCGCCACCGGCTGGAAATAGCTCGGCCAGCCACTGCCGGAGTCGTACTTGGCATCCGAGTCGAACAGCGCCTCGCCGCAGCAGGCGCAGTGGTAAATACCCGGCACCTTGCTGTCATGGTATTCGCCGGTGAACGGGCGCTCCGTGCCACCCAGTCGGCAGACGTGGTATTGCGCGTCGGAAAGCTCGTCACGCCAGGCTTCCAGGGGTTTTTCGATCTTCGCCATGGGTACACCTCAGTATCTGAAAAAAGCCCGAACTGCACCTTTTCCGAGCATCGGGCCGCACGTATCATGCGTCGTTCTTCACGCCAGTCTGGCAGCGGCCTCGCCACCTGCCAAGACGCTTTCCATTCGCCGCACCTGCGGCGTTTTTCACTTCGGGGCTTCAGGATCATGCAGGTCAGCAAATCGAACAAGCTTGCCAACGTCTGTTATGACATTCGTGGACCGGTGCTCAAGCACGCCAAGCGTCTGGAAGAAGAAGGTCAGCGCATTCTCAAGCTGAACATCGGCAACCCGGCGCCGTTCGGTTTCGAAGCCCCCGAGGAAATCCTCCAGGACGTCATCCGCAACCTGCCCACCGCCCAGGGCTACAGCGACTCCAAAGGCCTGTTCAGCGCGCGCAAGGCGGTGATGCAGTACTACCAGCAGAAGAACGTGGAAGGCGTCGGCATCGAGGACATCTACCTCGGCAACGGTGTTTCCGAGCTGATCGTGATGGCCATGCAGGCCCTGCTCAACAACGGCGACGAGGTGCTGATCCCTGCGCCTGACTACCCGCTGTGGACCGCTGCCGTGGCCCTCTCCGGCGGCAAGCCGGTGCACTACCTGTGCGATGAGCAGGCCGGCTGGTTCCCCGATATCGCCGACATGCGCGCCAAGATCACTTCGAACACCAAGGCCCTGGTGCTGATCAACCCGAACAACCCGACCGGCGCGGTGTACTCGAAGGAGGTGCTGCTGGAGATTGTCGAACTGGCGCGCCAGCACAACCTGGTGCTGTTCTCCGACGAGATCTACGACAAGATCCTTTACGACGACGCCCAGCACGTGTGCACCGCATCCCTGGCGCCGGACGTGCTGTGCCTGACCTTCAACGGCCTGTCCAAGTCCTACCGCATCGCCGGCTTTCGCTCCGGCTGGGTGGCCATTTCCGGGCCCAAGCACAAGGCGCAGAGCTACATCGAAGGCATCGACATCCTCGCCAACATGCGCCTGTGCGCCAACGTGCCGAGCCAGCATGCAATCCAGACCGCGCTCGGCGGCTACCAGAGCATCAACGACCTGGTGCTGCCCAACGGCCGTCTGTTGGAGCAGCGCAACCGCACCTGGAAACTGCTCAACGACATCCCCGGGGTCAGCTGCGTCAAACCGATGGGCGCGCTGTACGCCTTCCCGAAGATCGACCCGAAGGTCTGCGCGATCCACAACGACGAGAAGTTCGTCCTTGACCTGCTGCTCTCCGAGAAACTGCTGATCGTACAGGGCACTGCCTTCAACTGGCCATGGCCGGACCACTTCCGCGTGGTCACCCTGCCGCGCGTGGATGACCTGGAGCAGGCCATCGGACGCATCGGCAGCTTCCTCAAGACCTACCGCCAGTAACCGGCACTCGGCGGTCCGCGCCAGCGCCGGGCCGCCGCTCTCCTCTGCCATTGCGGGGTGTATCCATGGACTTGCAGATTGACGAATTCTACAAGGATGCCGCCGCCGGCATGCTCATGCTCTACCAGGTGTTCCCGCGCAAGGCCGCGCTGTACGTGGAAGACCTGATCGGCCGCGAGGAGCCGGACGAATTCGGCCTGCCGAGCAAGCGTCACCAGAGCTGCCTGAGCGCCATGCTGTGGCTGGCCGACGAAGGCTACCTGCGCTTCGACTCGACCATCGCCTACGACGCCCTCGACCAGGCCGTGCTCACCGAAAAGGGTTTCCTGCGCCTGTCCCGTGGCGTACCGCATGCCCTGCCCAGCGAAGAAACGCCACCGGCTGCCGTGCGCCGGGTCCAGGCGACCCTCGCCTGGCAACTGCGCGATGCGCTCTCCGCACACAACAGCGAACGAGTCGCACGCCTCACCCGCCTGCTCTTCGAAAGCACGCTGACCGGCTCCAGGGACATAGTTTGAAATAGTCCCTCGGTTGAAGATGCTAGGGGTACGCCCCTATATAACCGGCATAATCAGACCGTCTTTCGTCCGTGAGGAGAAGCTTTCCACCATGATGCGCATTGTGTTGTTCCTGGCCACCAACCTGGCGGTACTGGTCATTGCCAGTATCACCCTCAAGCTGTTGGGAGTAGACCGCTTCACCGGCCAGAACTATGGCAGCCTGCTGGTGTTCTGTGCCGTGTTCGGCTTCGCCGGTTCGCTTATTTCGCTGTTCCTGTCCAAGTGGATGGCGAAGATGAGTACCGGCACGCAGATCATCACCCAGCCGCGTACCCGCCATGAGCAATGGCTGCTGCAGACCGTCGAAGAACTGTCCCGCGATGCCGGCATCAAAATGCCGGAAGTGGGTATCTTCCCGGCTTACGAATCCAACGCCTTCGCCACCGGCTGGAACAAAAACGATGCCCTCGTTGCCGTCAGCCAGGGCCTGCTCGAGCGTTTCTCGCCGGATGAAGTGAAGGCCGTCCTGGCCCACGAGATCGGCCACGTGGCCAACGGCGACATGGTCACCCTGGCCCTGATCCAGGGCGTGGTGAACACCTTCGTGATGTTCTTCGCACGCATCTTCGGCAACTTCGTCGACAAGGTGATCCTGAAGAACGAAGGCGATGGCCACGGTATCGGCTACTGGATCGCGACCATCTTCGCCGAGCTGGTACTGGGCATCCTGGCCAGCATCATCGTCATGTGGTTCTCGCGCAAACGTGAGTTCAAGGCCGACGAAGCCGGCGCTCGCCTGGCCGGCACCGCCTCGATGATCGGTGCCCTGGAGCGCCTGCGCGCCGAACAGGGTGTACCGGTGCACATGCCCGACAGCCTCACTGCGTTCGGCATCAATGGCGGCCTGAAGAATGGCCTGGCCGGCTTGCTGATGACCCACCCGCCGCTGGAAGAGCGCATCGCCGCCCTGCGCCAGCGCGGCTAAGCAGCGCAACGCCAGCCAACAAGGCGACCCCGCGGGGTCGCCTTTTTCATGCCCGCCATTTGCTCACGCCTCTTGCCTGGTGAAAAAACGTACGAACCTTGGCCAGCTCCTGCGGGTCGGACTCTGTAGGGGCCGGATTTCCCTCCGGCCACGCCGAACCATCTCGAAGGAGAATTGACATGGCCTATAACTGGGATCTGATGGAGCGCTTGCTGCACGAAGTGCAGAACTCCGCCGGCAAGTCCTTCGCCCCGCGCGTCTATGCCAAGGAATTGGCTGACGAACTGGAGCTGCAAGGTGAACACATCGAGAGCCTCGACGCCTTCCAGGCCGAAGCCACGCACTACGAGTCCGATCTGGTCAAAGGCGGCTTCATCGAAAGCCGGCCGGAAAGCGAAGGCGGCAACGGCGAGAACTTCGTCCTCACCCCGCGTGGCCTGCAGCTGCTGAGCATGATCGACAGCAGCATCCCCGGCGATGAGCACCCGCGCGAGGTACTCGACGAAGCCGGTACCGCGGCGCTTACGCCTGAGGTGTTCGATGGCCTGGCGCCCAAGGCCAACCTGACCTGAAGCCTGATCAAGCAATCCAGTCGATCGATATCCTCAGGAATTTATACTGGATTGCGATAGGTCCACTGCGCACCATGGCAGCATGCCACTCGAGGATATCGTCATGCTGCCTGCCCTCTTCATCTCCCATGGCTCGCCCATGCTCGCCCTGCAGCCAGGCGCGAGCGGTCCTGCCCTGCAACGCATTGCCGCCGCCCTGCCGAAGCCGCGGGCCATCGTGGTCATGTCCGCCCATTGGGAAAGCCGCGACCTGCTGATTGGCAGCGCCGCGCAGCCGAAGACCTGGCACGACTTCGGTGGTTTTCCCGCCGAGCTGTACGCCCTGCAATACCCCGCCGCCGGCTCGCCAGAACTGGCGCTGCAGGTGCAGCAGCTACTGGCGCAAGCCGACCTGCCCAGCCGACTCGACCCACAGCGCCCGCTCGATCACGGTGCCTGGGTGCCGTTGTCACTGATGTACCCGCAGGCCGATATCCCGGTGCTGCAGATCTCCCTGCCGAGCCACCTGGGCCCGTTCATGCAGGCGCGCATCGGCCAGGCGCTGGCGAGCCTGCGCGAAAAGGACGTGCTGCTGATCGGTTCGGGCAGCATCACGCACAACCTCGGCGAACTCGACTGGCGTGCCGGCCCCGAGGTGATCGCACCCTGGGCGCGGGATTTCCGCGACTGGATGGTCGACAAGCTCATCAGTGACGACCAGGCAGCGCTCTACGCCTACCGCCAGCAGGCACCGTCGGCCGTGCGCAGCCATCCCAGCGACGAACACCTGCTGCCGCTGTTCTTCGCCCGCGGGGCTGGTGGTGAGTTCCGCATCGAACACAGCGGCTTCACCCTCGGCGCGCTGGGCATGGACATCTACAGCTTCGCCTGACTCAGGTCGCCGGCGAGCACGAACACACGGATCAGAGGAATCGCGCTGCGCGTTGCCAAGCCAGCCGTTAGAGTAGCGACACCCTCCCCAACAAGGACCGTTGCATGCTCGCCAAACTCCTGGTCACCGTCGGTATCGCCTTTTATGCCGTCGTGGTGCCAATCTTCGAGATCAACGCCAGCCACGTGTTCAACCCGCAATGGACCGGCCACGCGCGCCTGCACGAGGTCTGGCAGCTGGCGACCAACTGTGCGCTGGGCGCCTTCAGCCTGTGGCTGGTCTGGCTGCGGAACGAAATTCGCCTGAGCAGCCTGCTGACCCTGTTCGTCACGGGTGGCTTCCTGTTCGCCTATGTCCTGCGTCACGGCTATGACGGATCCATGGTGCTCTCCGATGGCTCGGAGAAGATGATCTTCGGCATCAACCTGGGCCTGTTCGCCTACAGCCTGGCCATCATCCTGGCTATAGTGGCCGTGCTGCTTGACCGGCACCGAGCGCCTTAATCCCAGGCATGAAAAAGCCCCGCATGAGCGGGGCTTTTTCATGTCACGAGGTTTGATCCAGCGGGATCAATCCTCGCGATAACGACGCAGCTTCAGGGCCTTGCCAGCAACGCGGGTGTCTTTCAGCTTGCCGAGCAGGCGGTCGAGACCCTCTTCCGGCAGTTCGATCAGGCTGAAGGTTTCGCGGATCTGGATGCGACCGATGGCTTCACGCTGCAGGCCGCCCTCGTTGAGGATGGCGCCCAGCAGGTTCTTCGCAGCGATGCCGTCGCGAGTACCCAGGGCAGTGCGGCAACGGGCGCGGCCTTCGGCCAGCGGCACCGGCGCACGACGCTCGCGCGGGGTGAACTCGCCACTGCGCTCGCCATCACGCTCACGACGCTCGCGCGGTGCGCTGACGGTCGGCACCAGCGGCTGCTCGCGCTCGACGTCGGCCAGGTTCAGCGACTGACCATTGGTGGCCTTGCGCAGCAGGGCCGCGGCCAGGGCGCGCGGGCTGCAACCGATGTCGGCAACCAGACGGTCGAGCAGCTCGCCATGACTGGCTTCGGCGTCGGCAACCAGCGGCGACAGGCTGTTGGTCAGCTTCTTGATGCGCGCGTCCAGCACTTGCTGGGCGTTCGGCAAGCGTACTTCAGCCACTTTCTGCCCGGTGACGCGCTCGATCACCTGCAACATGCGGCGCTCGCGCGGGGTAACCAGCAGCAGCGCACGGCCAACGCGGCCGGCACGGCCAGTACGGCCGATGCGGTGCACGTAGGATTCCGGGTCGTACGGCATGTCCACGTTGAGCACGTGGGTGATGCGCGGTACGTCGATACCACGGGCGGCGACGTCGGTAGCGACGACGATGTCCAGGCGGCCATCCTTCAGCGACTCGATGACGCGCTCGCGCTGGTTCTGCGCGATGTCACCGTTCAGCGCGGCAACCTTGTAGCCCTTGGCTTCCAGGGCCGACGCCAGGTCCAGGGTAGCTTGCTTGGTGCGCACGAAGGCGATCAGGGCGTCGAACTCTTCGACTTCCAGCAGGCGCGATACGGCAGCGACTTTCTGGTCGGCGTGGACCATCAGGTGCGCCTGCTCGATCAGCGAGACGGTCTGGGTCTTGGCGGCGATCTTGACGTGCTTCGGCTCGCGCAGGTGCTTCTCGGCGATACCACGGATCGAGGCCGGCAGGGTCGCGGAGAACAGCACGCTCTGGCGGGCAGCCGGCATGGCCTGGAAGATCACTTCCAGGTCGTCCATGAAGCCCAGCTTGAGCATTTCGTCGGCTTCGTCCAGCACCAGATGGCTGATGGTCGACAGCAGTTGATCGTTGCGGCTCAGGTGGTCGACCAGACGACCCGGCGTAGCGACGATGACCTGGGCACCCATGCGGATGGCCTTGAGCTGCGGGCCCATCGGCGCGCCGCCGTAAACGGCGACCACATTGAGGCCGGGCATCTGCTTGGCGTAGGTTTCGAACGCGGTGGCGACTTGCAGGGCCAGTTCGCGAGTCGGCGCGAGGATCAGCGCCTGCGGCTCACGCTTGGCCGGGTCGATCTTGGACAGGATTGGCAGGGCGAAGGCAGCGGTCTTGCCGGTGCCGGTCTGCGCCTGGCCAATCATGTCGTGGCCGGCAAGGATTACCGGGATCGACTGGGATTGAATCGGGGATGGCTCTTCGTATCCCACCGCGCTGATTGCGGCAAGTACAGAGGGATGAAGGCCGAGCTCGGCAAAAGTGCCGGTTTCCTGGGTCATGGGTCTGCCTCTAGGTGCATCCGCAAGACCCAAGTTCCAAGGCTGCACATGCCATGTAGGACCCATAAGGGTCACCCTGGCAGCCAAGTGGCGGGGTTTTGCGAAGACTGAATGGATGAAACGTAACGATTAGCCGCTGAGCGGACAAACAGCGGAAGCCAGCGCTTCCTGAATTTGCACAACTTGAACGGGCCGGTTTTGGCCGGGCGCGAAGCATACAGGAAAAAGCTGACCCAGGGGCGGGTTTTTGCCACGAGCGGCCGAACGGCAGATTTGCCCCGCCGCCATCCCGCCCCCGCCGATGTGCGCCTACGCTGTGGTCTAACTGGCCGGACGAATCACATCCAGCAGCGACTGCAGCGAATAGCGCAGACGCGGCGCCAGGGCTTCGGCACGCGCCTCGACGGCATCGTGATCGAGCTGCTGATCGAGATCGGCCGGCACCAGCAGGATGACGTTGCCCTCCTTCACCGGAATTTCCCAGTAATGGCGGTGGTACAGGCCGCGCAGCAGCGCAGCACCGAGTGGCTTGCCGTCGTCGGTGCCCCACTGGTTGATCACCAGCCAACCGCCGGGGTTGAGGCGCTGCTGGCAGTTCTCAAGGAACTTCCAGGCCAGGTGGCCGACGGCCGGGCCGGTGTCGGTATACAGGTCGACGAAGATCAGGTCGGCCGACTCGGCGCTGTCGAGCAGCTCCAGGGCATCGCCGATACGAATGGTCAGCCGCGGGTCGTCGGTCAGGCCGAGGTACTGCATGGCCAGGCGCGGCACGTCCGGGCGCAGCTCGATCACCTCGACATCCTCCAGCGGCAAGAAGCTCAGGCAGGCCTGGGTCAGGTTGCCCGCACCGAGACCGAGGAACAGCGCGCTCTCCGGTGCCGAGTGGCACAGCGCGCCGACCAGCATGGCGCGGGTGTAGTCGTACTCCAGCCAGCTCGGGTCGCGGGTGAACACGCAGCTCTGCTCGATCGCCTCGCCGAATTCGAGAAAACGGTAGTCGCCCACTTCCAGCACGCGCACCAGGCCATAGGCGTCGCGCACTTCCTCAAGCAGACGCTCTTCCTGCAGGTCACTCATGGTTGCGCCCCTGGCGAAACTGTCCGGGTGTCATGCCGCTCCAGCGGCGAAAAGCCTTGGCGAACGCACTCTCGTCGGAGAAGCCGAGGCGCTCGGCCACCTCGCTCAAGCGCGGCGAATCGCCCAGCAGTTGCTCGGCCATCTGGTACAGCACCTGCTCGCGCAGCAGCTTGAAACTGGTGCCCTCCTCCGCCAGCTTGCGGTTGAGGTGACGGCCGCTGAGGTCGAGCTGTTCGGCGATGCGTTCCTTGCCCCAGCGCGGCTGGCTGCGCAGCAGCTGCTGCACGCGGGCACTCAGGCTCTGCGTGCCGAGGCGCTCGAGCAGGCTGTCGGCAAGGCCGCGCAGGTGTTCGCGCATCAGCGCGTTGGCCTGGATCAGCGGCACCCGCAGCTCCTCCTCGTCGAACAGCAAGGCGTTCTGCCCGCTGGCGAAATGCAGCGGGCAATCGAGCAAGGCCCGGTAGTCGGCCTCGGCGCCACGCGCGGCATGGGCCAGGCGCAGCGCCGGGTGCACCTTGTTGCCGGTGATCCAGCGCGACAGCGAGAGCAGGCTGGCCATTACCGCCTCGACCCGCTCGGTCTGGCAGACCTGATAGTGCGGCTGGTACGTCACCAGCACCTGTCCGGCCTCGTGGCGCAGGCCGAACTCGCCGCCGTCGCCGACGATCGGGTAGTACTCGAGCAACGCCTCCAGTGCCTCGCCGACCGTCTCGCAACTCATCAGCAGCGCGCCGACCATGTCCAGATGGCCGACCTGCAGGGCACAGCCCAGACGCAGACCGATCAGCGGGTCCTGGGCAGCGTCGCAGAACGACTGCCACAACGCCTCCTGCTGCACCAGGGCGATACGCGGCTGGCCGCCGAGTTCGCGGACCGCGTCCGGCAGCGCAAGGCCGAGGCGCTCGGCCGCCTGGAGAATGGCCTGGGCATAGTGAACGGTGACGGAAGGGGTCGTGCTCATGGTCCTGAATTAACCGGCGAAGGTCCTGATTGAGCCATTACGGCAGCATGGCGAATACCTATGCTGGCACTCACATAACAGAGGTTCTCTGCCCAGCGCAGCGTCAGCCAGGCACCTTTTACCACGGTGCCGCACGCCAGCGCGCGGTGAGGCGGCAGAACCCACACACGAGATGCCTGCATGCACGCCATTATCGGAGCCGGCCCAATGGGGCTGGCCGCTGCCCGTCAGTTACAACGCCATGGTATCGCCTTCGTCGGCTTCGAGCTGCATGGCGATGTCGGTGGCCTCTGGGACATCGACAACCCGTACAGCACGATGTACCAGTCGGCACACCTGATCTCCTCCAAAAGCACCACCGAGTTCAGCGAATTCCCCATGCCCGCCAGCACGCCGGCCTACCCGCCGCAGCGTCTGGTCGGCCAGTACTTCCGTGACTACGCCAGCCGCTTCGGCCTGCGCCAGCACTTTCACTTCAACACCCGCGTCCTGCGCCTGGAGCGTCTGGACAAGGGCTGGCGCCTGGTCAGCGAGCGCGACGGCGTGCAGCGCGAGTGGCAGTTCGATGGCGTGCTGATCGCCACCGGCACCCTGCACACGCCCAACCAGCCCGCGCTGCCCGGCAGCTTCACCGGCGAGCTGCTGCATTCGGCGGCCTACAAGGACGCCGCGCTGTTCGCCGACAAGCGCGTGCTGGTGGTCGGCTGCGGCAACTCGGCCTGCGACATCGCCGTCGACGCCGTGCACCGCGCCCGCTCGGTCGACCTGTCGGTGCGCCGTGGCTATCACTTCCTGCCCAAGTACATCCTCGGCAAGCCGACCGATACCTTCGGTGGCGCGGTGAAGCTGCCGCGCCGGCTCAAGCAGCTGGTCGATGGCCTGCTGGTGCGCGCGCTGGTCGGCAAGCCGTCGCAGTACGGCCTGCCCGACCCGGACTACCGCCTGTACGAGGCGCACCCGGTGATGAACTCGCTGGTGCTGCACCACCTCGGCCACGGCGATATCCAGGCGCGTGGCGATATCGCCGCAGTCGACGGTCGTCAGGTGACCTTCGCCGACGGCAGCCAGGGCGAGTACGATCTGATCCTGCAGGCCACCGGCTATAAGCTCGACTACCCCTTCATCGACCGCAGCGAGCTGAGCTGGCCAGACAGCGCCGGCGCGCCGCAGCTGTACCTCAACGTGTTCCACCCACAGCACGACGACCTGTTCATGCTCGGCATGGTCGAAGCCTCCGGACTCGGCTGGCAAGGCCGCGCGGAGCAAGCCGAATTGGTCGCCCTGTGCATCCGCCGCCAGCGTGAGGGCCACCCCAGCGCTGTGCAGTTCCGCCAGCAGGTGCGCGAACGTGCCAGTCAGCGCCTGGACGGCGGCTACGCCTACCTGCCACTGACGCGCATGGCCTATTACGTACACAAAGACAGCTACCGCCGCGCGGTAAACCAGCACATCGCTGCGTTGCAGCGCGACCTCGCCGACCCGGCGCCACTGGCGGCGAAGGAGCACCTCGATGCCAGCCGTTAATCTGGAGTTTTCCCCGAGCGCGATGATCGCCCTCAACGCCATCATCGCCCTGATGATGTTCGGCGTGTCCCTGGAGCTGCGCGCCGACGACTTCCGCCGCATTCTGCGCACGCCCAAGGCACCGCTGATCGGCATGCTCGTGCAGTTCGTGCTGCTCCCGGCCAGTACCTGCCTGCTGACCATCGCCCTGCCCATCGACCCCGAGCTGGCGCTGGGCATGATCCTGGTCGCCACCTGCCCCAGCGGCACCTTCTCCAACATCATGACCTGGCTCGGCCGCGGCAACGTCGCCGTGTCCGCCAGTGTCACCGCGGTGTCGAGCCTCACCGCCGGCATCTTCACTCCGCTCAACTTCGCCCTGTACGCCGGGCTCAACCCACAGACCCGTGCGCTACTTACCGAGATCAGCATCGACCCGCTGCAGCTGCTGGCCATGGTGGTGCTGGTACTGGTGTTGCCGATGCTGGCCGGCATGTTCTTCGGCAAGGCGCGGCCACAACTGGCGCGGCGCCTGGAAAAGCCACTGCGGACCTTTTCCCTGATCGTGATGCTGGCCTTCGTCGGCGGCGCGCTGAGCAAGAACCTCGAGCAGTTCGCCGAACACTTCCACCTGTTCTTCTGGCTGGTGGTCACGCTCAACAGCATGGCCCTGCTGCTTGGCTACGCCTGCGCCCGCCTGTGGCGCCTGCCGGATGCCGACGTGCGCGCAGTGACCCTGGAAACCGGCATCCACAACTCGGCACTGGGCATGGCGCTGATCTTCACCTTCTTCCCGCAGGCCGGCGGCATGCTGCTGATCGCCGCCTTCTGGGGCTGCTGGCAGCTGATCTCGGGCCTCTTGCTGGCCCTGTACTGGTCACGCCGGGCACCACGCGAGCCGGCCGCCGTTACCCTGAACCAAGGAATCCACTGAATGCGCGTCGTCCTTATCACCGGCGCCGCCAGCGGCCTCGGCTGGCACCTCGCACAGGCCTGCCATGCACGCGGTGATCACCTGCTGCTCACCGACATCGACGCCGCCGGCCTCAGCGCCCGCGCTGCCGAACTTGACCCGAACCGGGTCTTGGCGATTGCCGGCAACATCTGCGAACCGAGCCTGCACCACGATCTGCTGACCGCCTGCCGCCGGCGTTTCGGCCGCCTCGACGTATTGATCAACAATGCCGGCATCACCCACCGCTCGCCGACCGTGCACACCAACCCGGCGGTACTGCGCAAGGTCATGGCGGTGGATTACCACGCGCCGCTGGAGTTGACCCTCAGCGCCCTGCCGCTGCTGCGCGAAAGCCGTGGCCAGGTCGCCGCGATCGGTTCCATGGCCGGCTGGATGCCGGTGCTCGGACGCGCCGGCTATTGCGCGGCGAAGAGTGCCCTGAGCCAGGCCTTCGAGGTGCTGCGTGGGGAAGTCGCCCAAGACGGCATCCACCTGCTGATGGTCTACCCGAGCTTTCTCGACACCGCCATCGACCGCAACGCCCTCGGCGCCGATGGCAAACCGGCTGGCCACGCGCGCTCGACCATCGGCACCGTGCGCTCCGCCGCCCACATGGCCGAACAGCTGCTCGACGCCCTCAAGCGCCGCCAGCAACGGCTGTTCCCGGATCGCGGCAGCTGGGCGGCCAGCCTGCTCTGGCGCATCGCCCCGGCCTTCTACTACCGGCAGATGAGCCGCCGCTTCGCGGGCGAACTGCCCGCGCCTACAACACAGCAGAACATCCCATGAGCGCGACCACCTACGCCTTGGGCGCCTTCATCCTGCTGGCCTACACCCTGGAGGCCATCACCGGCTTCGGCAGCATCGTCATCGCCCTGTCACTCGGCGCCCTGCTGCTGCCCATCGACCAGTTGCTGCCGGTGCTGGTGCCGCTGAACATCTGCATGACCGGCTTCCTGGTCAGCCGCCACTGGCGCCTGATCGACCGCCGCCTGCTACTGGGCATGATCCTGCCGGGCATGGCCATCGGCACCCTGGCCGGTTATCTGCTGCTGCCGTACCTGGACGAGGTGTCGCTGAAGCGCGGCTTCGGCGTGCTCATCCTCTGGTTCGCTGGCCGCGAGCTGTGGCGCCTGCAGCGCAAGGCGCCAGCGCGCGAACACACGCCGAACTGGGTGATGCGCCTGGCCACCACCGCCGCCGGCATCTGCCACGGCCTGTTCGCATCCGGCGGGCCGCTGCTGGTGTTCGCCCTGGCCACCACGACCCTGGACAAGGCACGCCTGCGCGCCACCCTGGTCAGCGTCTGGTTCAGCCTCAACAGCCTGCTGACCCTGGCCTTCCTGCTCGACGGCCGCCTGGTCCCGGCGCTGCCGCAGGTGCTGCTGTATGCGCCACTGCTGCTGGTCGGCGTGTGGCTCGGCGAACGCCTGCACCGGCGCATCGACGAGCGCCATTTCCGCATCGCCATCTATGCCCTGCTGTTGATCACCGGCACGCTGCTGTTGGTAGGCCCTTGAAAAACGTTAGCGAGGCAGCCAGCGCAAGGCAAAAGCAGGCGAAAAGGCGGAGTTTACGAGCTGTAAATGAGCACTTTGAGCCTGCTTTTAACGCCGCGATGGCAACGCAGGTAGTTTTTCAACGGCCTACAGCCCCCTGGAGCCTGGTATGAGCTACGACATCATCATCAAGAACGGCCTCTATTTCGATGGCAGCGGTGCTGCGGGCGAGCTGCGCCATATCGGCGTCAAGGCCGGGCGCATCGACGCGGTCAGCCTCAGCCCGCTGGACGAGAGCGGCTGCGCCGAGGTGCTGGACGCCGCCGGCAAGTGGGTCACGCCGGGCTTTCTGGAAATCCACTCGCACTACGACGCCGAGGTGATCGCCGCCCCGGCGCTGAAGGAGTCGGTACGCCACGGCGTGACCAGCGTCACCATCGGCTCCTGCTCGATCAGCATGGTGCTGGCCGATGCCGAGGATTGCTCGGACCTGTTCACCCGTGTCGAGGCCGTGCCGCGCGAATACGTGCTGCCGATCCTGCAGGAGAAGAAGACCTGGCGCGACGCCGCCGGCTACCGCGCCTTCTACGACCAGCTGGCGCTGGGCCCCAACGTCAGCTCGTTCCTCGGCCACTCCGAGCTGCGCGTGGCGGTGATGGGCCTGGAGCGCGCCACCCAGGACGTGGTGCCAACCGAGGCCGAACTGCAACGCATGGAACAATTGCTGGAAGAAGCACTGGATGCCGGCTGCATCGGCCTGTCGGTGATGACCACGCGCCTGGACAAGATGGACGGCGACCGCGCCTGGTCCAGCCCACTGCCCTCGACCTTCGCCAGCTGGAAGGAGTTCTCCCGCCTGTTCGCCATCCTCCGCCGACGTGGCGCAGTGATGCAGGGCGCGCCGAACGCGGTGACCAAGGTCAACGTGTTCGCCTTCCTCTGGCAGGCCCACGGCTGGCTGCGCACCCCGCTCAAGTGCTCGATGCTGACCGCCCTCGACCTCAAGTCGCAGCCGTTGCTGCACCGCTTCACCCGTTTCTCCGGCTGGCTGGCCAACCGCGTGCTGCGCGGCAACTTCCGCTGGCAGACCCTGCCGGCGCCGTTCACCCTGCGCCTGGAAGGGCTCAACGTGAACGCGTTCGAGGAGTTCGGGGCGGGCGAGATCCTGCGCAACATCAAGGACCCGGACGAGCTGTACGCCAAGGTGCTGGAACCGGAGTTCCGCGCCCTGTTCAAGAAGCAGGTCAAGGCCATCCTCACCAAGGGCCTGTGGCACCGCGACTTCTCCGACTGCTGGGTGACCGAGTGTCCGGACGCCAGCCTGGTCGGCAAGAACTTCAAGCAGCTCGGCGAGAGCCGTGGCCTGGATGCGGTGGACGCCTACTTCGAGCTGGCCTGCCAGTACCGCGAGGCGCTGAAGTGGACCACCTGCTACGGCAACCAGCGCCTGCCGGTGATGCACAAGCTGCTGTCCAGCCCCTGGACCCAACCGGGCTTCGCCGACTCCGGCGCGCACCTGCGCTCCATCGCCCAGTACAACTTCCCGCTGCGCTTCCTCAAGTACGTGCGTGATGCGCAGCTGGCCGGCACCCCGTTCATGGAACTGGGCCAGGCGGTGCGCCGCTGCAGCGGCGAGCTGGCCGACTTCATCGGCGTCGACGCCGGCTACATCCGCGTCGGCGATCGCGCCGACTTGGTGATCGTCAATCCCGAGGGGCTCACGGATGAACTCGACGACACGAGCGAGGCACCGATGGAAGTGCTCGGCCTGGTACGGGTGGTCAAGCGCAACGACGCGGCGGTGGACGCCACTCTGATCAATGGCCGCATCGCCTACCGCCGTGGCAGCGAGTACCCGGACGCGCTAGGCAAGCAGCAGGGCTTCGGCCGCTTTCTCGCCAGCCAGGACGTGCTGCCGCGCACCTGATCCGTAGAGTGGATCGCGCTTCACCGATCCACCAGGCGAGGCCATTGGTGGAAGAGCGGAGCATTAGATAATCGCCCCGAGCCTCTCGGCATCGCTGATCGTGGGCTTGCTCCATCGTGGCATGCAGCGGCTCTATCGCGGCCATCGGCTTACCGAAGCACCGTCTGCGGGAGTAACATGCCCGCAGCCTGAATCAGCCGATAGCCGAGAACCCCGATGTCGCACGCCTGGAGCCCCGAAAGCTGGAGAAGCAAGCCGATCCAGCAACAACCCATCTACCCCGACCTCGCCCACCTGCAGCGCGTCGAACAGACCCTGGCCGGCTACCCGCCGCTGGTGTTCGCCGGCGAGGCCCGCGAGCTGCGCCGCCAGTTCGCCGAGGTCACCCAGGGCCGTGCATTTCTCCTCCAGGGTGGCGACTGCGCCGAGAGCTTCGCCGAGTTCTCCACGCTGAAGATCCGCGACACCTTCAAGGTGCTGCTGCAGATGGCCATCGTCATGACCTTTGCCGCCGGCTGCCCGGTGGTCAAGGTCGGGCGCATGGCCGGCCAGTTCGCCAAGCCGCGCTCGGCCAATGACGAAACCATCGACGGCGTGACCCTGCCGGCCTACCGCGGCGACATCGTCAACGGCATCGGCTTCGACGAGAAGAGCCGCGTGCCGGACCCGGACCGCCTGCTGCAGGCCTACCACCAGGCTACCGCCAGCCTCAACCTGCTGCGCGCCTTCGCCCAGGGCGGTTTCGCCGACCTGCACCAGGTGCACCAGTGGAACCTCGACTTCATCGCCAACTCGGCGCTGGGCGAGAAGTACAGCCAGCTGGCCGACCGCATCGACGAAACCCTGGCCTTCATGCGCGCCTGCGGCATGGACAGCGCCTCGCAAGTGCGTGAAACCAATTTCTTCACCGCCCACGAAGCGCTGCTGCTCGGTTACGAACAGGCCTTCGTGCGCAAGGACAGCCTCACCGGCCGCTGGTACGACTGCTCCGCGCACATGCTGTGGATCGGCGACCGCACCCGTCAGCTCGACGGCGCCCACGTCGAGTTCCTGCGTGGCGTGGAGAACCCGATCGGGGTCAAGGTCGGCCCGAGCATGGACCCGGACGAGCTGATCCGCCTGATCGACATCCTCAACCCGGACAACGACCCGGGCCGCCTCAACCTGATCGTGCGCATGGGCGCCGACAAGGTCGAGGCCAACTTCCCGCGCCTGCTGCGCAAGGTCGCCAGCGAAGGCCGCCAGGTGCTGTGGAGTTCCGACCCCATGCACGGCAACACCATCAAGGCCTCCAGCGGCTACAAGACCCGCGACTTCGCGCAGATCCTCAGCGAAGTGAAACAGTTCTTCCAGGTGCACCAGGCCGAGGGCACCTACGCCGGCGGCATCCATATCGAGATGACCGGGCAGAACGTCACCGAGTGCATCGGCGGCTCGCGGCCGATCACCGAGGATGGCCTGTCGGATCGCTACCACACCCACTGCGACCCGCGGATGAACGCCGACCAATCCCTGGAGCTGGCCTTCATGATCGCCGAGACGCTGAAGCAGGCCAGGACCTGATCGAAACACCGCAGCGGGGCCGCAAGGCCTCGCTTTCACGAGCCGTCACGCCAGGGAGAACACCGTGGTCACCTGCTACCTGAAATACGTCATCGATCCCTACAAGCTCAAGGAATTCGAGCACTACGGCAAACTGTGGATTCCCCTGGTGGAGAAGTTCGGCGGCCAACACCACGGCTACTTCCTGCCGTCCGAGGGCGCCAACGACATCGCCCTGGCCCTGTTCACCTTCCCCAGCCTGGCCGAGTACGAGCGCTACCGGCAGCAGTCGATGGAAGACGCCGAATGCCAGGCCGCCTTCCGCTATGCCGAAGAAACCCGCTGCATCCTCAGCTACGAACGCTCGTTCTTCCGTCCGCTGTTCGGTCGTTAGCCGCGCAAGCCCGTCGCCCAGCGGGGCAGACGGGCCGCCCGGGACTGCGACCCACTTCACGCCCCACCCCGCCGCTATCGCCGACAATGCCGCCCCGGCCGGATACGGCCACCCGTTGCCCCACGTTCAAGGACGATAACCATGAAACTGCAGTACCCGCTTTGCGCTTTCGCCCTCGCCTCCCTGCTCACCGGTTGCCAGAACATGAGCGCCGACTCGGTGCTGCAGAACGGCATGATGGCCATGCAGGCCGTCACCCTCAGCGACGCCCAGGTCAAGACCATGGCCGATGAAGCCTGCCAGCAGATGGACGCCGAAGCCCCCATCGCCCAGGCCGACAGCCCGTACCGCAAGCGCCTGAACACCATCGCCGCCAACCTCGGCAGCCAGGTCAACGGCACGCCGGTGAACTACGAGGTGTACCTCACCGACGAGGTCAATGCCTGGGCCATGGCCAACGGCTGCGTGCGCGTGTACAGCGGCCTGATGGACCTGATGAACGACAACGAAGTGGAAGGCGTGCTCGGCCACGAAATGGGCCACGTCGCCCTCGGCCACACCAAGAAGGCCATGCAGACCGCCTACGCCACGTCGGCAGCGCGCAACGTCGCCGCCTCCTCGGGCAACAGCGCGGTGTCCGCACTGTCCAGCTCACAGATCGGCGAACTCGGCGAGGCGCTGGTCAACGCGCAGTTCTCGCAGTCCCAGGAAACCGCCGCCGACGACTTCTCCTTCGAGCTGCTGACCCAGCGCGGCATCCCGCGCGAAGGCCTGGCCAGCGCCTTCGACAAACTGGCGCAGCAGGGTGGCGGCGACAGCAGCATGTTCGACTCGCACCCGGGCTCGGCCGACCGCGCCGCCCACATCCGCCAGCGCATCGCCGCCGGCAAGTAAGCAAAAAGAACGGGGCTTAGGCCCCGTTCTGCTGTCTGTGAATGCACGGAGCTGCAAGAGCCGGCTTACTGGCTTTTACAGCAGCAATGGCCGCAAGCGCTTGCCCAGCGCGGATGGGCAATTGAGCTGCACCTGTGGCAAGCCCAGCCATGCGGCCAGCCGCTGCAACTGCCCGGCCAGCGCCGCCAGCGCCTCCTCGTCCAGCCCCGCCGCCTCTTCGTGCAGCGCATGCACCGCCAGCCGCCCATGGGCGCGTTCGCTGCGTAGGTCGACCCGCGCCAGCAGGCGCTCGCCATGCAGGAACGGCAGCACGTAGTAGCCGTACACGCGCTTGTGTGCCGGGGTGTAGATCTCCAGGCGATAGCGGAAGCCGAACAGCCGCTCGGTGCGCTCGCGCTCCCAGATCAATGAATCGAAGGGCGACAGCAACGCGCTGCTCCGGCACCAGCGTGGAATGCGTGGCTCGCCCCGGCAATAGGCCGGCTGCTTCCAGCCCTCGACCTGCACCGGCAGCAATTCGCCCGCGTCTACCAGCTCGGCCAGACGCAGGCGCGTATCGCCGACCTCCAGGCGAAAGTAATCGCGCAGGTCGCGCGCCGTGGCCACGCCCAGCGCCTCGGCCGAGCGCAGCAGCAGGCGGCGCTGCGCCTCGGCCTCGTCCAGCTCGGCATGCTCGAACTGCGCCGCCGGAATCACCCGCTGCGGCAGGTCGTACAGGCGCTCGAAACCGCGTCTTCCGGAAACCGTCACCTCGCCCGCGGCAAACAGCCACTCCAGCGCGTGCTTCTCCGCGCTCCAGTCCCACCAGGGTCCGGCGCGTTCGGTGCGGGTACTCAGGCTGCCAGCGCCCAGCGCGCCCTGCTCGCGCACCGCCTGCAGCACACGGGCGATAACGTCGCGCTGTTGACGGCCGAACTCGGCGAGCTGGCGGTAGATGCCCTGACCATCCGCCGCGCGACGCATGCGCCAGCGCAGCAGCGGGTAGAGGTCGAGTGGCAGCAACGACGCCTCGTGCCCCCAGTACTCGAACAGCGCGCGGCGGCGCGGTTTGCCCCAGGCCAGTTCGTCAAGCACGCCGACGTCATAGTCACCGAGACGGGAGAAGGCCGGCAGGTAGTGCGAGCGCACCAGGGCGTTGACCGAATCGATCTGCAGCACGCCGAGGCGCTCGATCTGTCCACGTACCTGGCGCGCACTGGCAGGTGCCTGCGGCGCACGGACGAAGCCCTGGGCACTGAGGGCCAGGCGACGGGCTTCGGCAAGGGAGAGAGAAAGGCTCATGCTGCGATGCTAGCAAAGCGGCGCGGCGATTCGCTGCCCGATAGCGGCACGCCCACCACCGCCCCTGTGCTCATCACCTCAACGCTGCGCGGCCAGGCGCCATCTGTGCAGACGCTTGCGCACCCACGCATGGTTGCTCACCAGCATGATGCCGAGCAGCACCAGCACAGCGCCGATGACGAAATTCAGGCTCAGCGGTTCGTCGAGCAACAGCACGCCGAAGGTCACGCCGAACAGCGGGGTCATGAACGACAGCACCGCCATGTTCGACGCCAGGTAGCGGCGCAGTAGCCAGAACCAGGCGAGGTAGCTGAGGAACGACACCACGATGCCCTGCACCAGCACGCTGCCGATGGCGAGCGGCGTCCAGCGCACCGGCGCCAGCGGCCCGCTGAGCAGCACGTAGCCGAGCAACAGCACGAAGGATACGCCGAGCTGGTAGAACAGCGTCAGCGTCGGTGGCGCCTCGGACAGGCGCGAGCTGCGCACCACCACGGTGGTCGCGCCCCAGGCCATGCCACCGGCCAGGCCCAGGGCATCGCCGAGCAACACCTGGCGGTTCATGTTCGCCCAGTTCATGCCGGCGCCGAACGCCACGGCGATGCCGCCGAAGCACAGGCCGATACCCAGCCACTGCAAAGCGCGCAGGCGCTCGCTCGGCAACAGCAGGTGCAGGCCGAGTGCGGAGAAGATCGGCGCGGTGTAGAGGAACACCGCCATGTGCGAGGCCGAGGTGTACTGCAGGCCACGGGCGATGAAGAAGAACTCCAGGCCGAACAGCACGCCGGCGAGCAGGCCACCGCGCCAGGTACAGCCGATCCAGTCCTGCCAGCTGCGTTGCCAGAGTATCAGCAGGCCAACCAGCAACGCGGCGATACCCGAGCGCAGCGCCACCTGCAGCAACGGCGCGACATCCGGCGCGGCGACCTTGATCGCCACCTGCTGCAAGCCCCAGATGGCGCAGAGCAGCAACATGATCTGGAACAGAAACCCGTCGGCGCCTTTGCGCGCGACGCTCATGGCAACACCTTTATTGCGGCAGTCATCGTCAATCCTGAAGCTGTTCTTATGAGTTCGGCTCGTCCCAGAACGGCCGCTGTGCCTCCTGCTCGGCTTCGGCACGAGTAATGCCGATGTCCTTCAGTGCGTGCTCGTCGAGCAGCGCCAGCCGGTGCCGCTGCTGCGCCAGTTGCCACCAGCGCCGCAGTTGTCTGACGGCGGCCGCGACAGCCTTGTGAATGGTGCTGAAGTGCAGCTGCGAGCCCGCTGCCGAATGCGCGATGGCATAACCTTGTTGACGTTTCATCGTGACGCCCTCCCTGTGGGTTGGCGCCAGTGTCACGCCGGGCTTATGATCAATCCAACGAATGTTTCTTATGCCAGACATCTTAGAGATTGATCAATGGCCAATTATCCGAGCATCGACACCGAGCTGCTGCGCAGCTTCGTCGCCATCGCTGATCTGGGCGGTTTCACCCGCGCAGCGGAAGCGGTCAACCGCACCCAGTCGGCGATCAGCATGCAAATGAAGCGTCTGGAAGAAGACGTGCTGCAGCGCTCGCTGTTCCAGCGTGACGGTCGCCAGGTGCGCCTCACTGCGGAAGGCCAGGTGCTGCTCGGTTATGCGCGGCGCATCCTCAAGCTGCATGGCGAAGTGTTCAACACCCTGCGCGAGCCGCACATGGTCGGCTCGGTGCGCATCGGCACACCGGACGACTACGTGATGCGTTTCATGCCGGGCATTCTTGCGCGCTTCGCCCAGGCCTTTCCGCTGGTGCAGGTAGAGTTGCACTGCGAGCCGTCGTACCAGCTGCTGCAGCGCCAGGACCTCGACCTGACCATCGTCACCCGCGAGCCGGGCAAGGAGATCGGCCAGCTGCTGCGCCAGGAGCGCTTCGTCTGGGCCGAAGCCATCGGCTTCAGCCCGCACGAGCAGACGCCGATCCCGCTGGCCATGTTCAACGCCGACTGTTTCTGCCGCGCCTGGGCCTGCAACGCGCTGGACGCCATGGAGCGCGAATACCGCATCGCCTATACCAGCCCGAGCCTGGCGGCGATCTTCGCCGTGGTCAGCGCGGGCCTGGCCGTGACCGCGCAGCTGCAGAGCCTGATCACCCCGGACATGCGCATTCTCGGTGAGGCCGAAGGGTTGCCGACCCTGCCGATGACCAGCATCGTCCTGCTGCGCAATTCCGGCAGCCAGTCGCAGGTCACCGAAACCCTCGCCGAGCACATCGTCGAAGGTTTCCGCCTCTAGCCTCAGGTAAGCGCCAGGCCCAGCGCACACAGGGCCATGAATCCGCAAAACAGCATGCGCAGCAGGCGATCCGGCAAGGAGTGGGCAATGCGCACGCCCCAGCTGATGCTGATCAGGCCACCACACGACAGCGCCAGGCCCATGCCCCAGGCCACCTGATCGTGGAAGGCGAAGGTGGCCAGTGTCGCGCCGGTGCTCGGCAATGCCATCGCCAGCGCCAGGCCCTGCGCCGTCACCTGGGTGAGACCGAACACGCTGGTCAGCACCGGCGTGGCGACCACCGCGCCACCGACGCCGAACAGCCCGCCAGCGATGCCCGAGAACGTTCCCAGCAGCGCCAGCTGGCTCGCACGCGGCGCCCGCATCTCGCGCTGCACGCTCAGCGGTTGATACAGGCGCCAGAGGTTGTAGGTGATCAGTGCGGCGAGGAAGGCAACGAACAGGTAGCGCATCACGTCGGCCGGCAGATTGGCCGCCACGCTCGCCCCGGCCACTGCCCAGCAGAAGCCGGCAATCGCCAGCACGCCGCCCCAGCGCCAGTTGATGCGGTTGCGCTGGTTGTAGCGCCACAGCGCGAGCATCACGTTCGGCACCACCATGACCAGCGCCGTGCCCTGGGCCACGTGCTGGTCGAGGCCGAACAGCACGCCGAGGATGGGGATGGCGATCAGCCCGCCGCCAATGCCGAACAGCCCGCCGATGGTGCCCAGGCACAAGCCCAGGCCGATGTTGATCAGTACCTCGGTTAACAGCATGCATCCTCCCTAAATCTGGAGCCGCCATGCTAGTGAGCAGCGCTTGGAACGGAAACGCACAAACATGCACAATGGCTGTGCCAAATCCGCACAGAAAGCCGTGATGAACCCCACCCAGCTCAGCTCCCAGCTCGACCTCTTCCTCAGCGTGCTGGAAAGCGGCAGTTTCTCCGCCGCCGCCCGCCTGCACCAGCTCACCCCGTCTGCCGTTGCACGGCGCATGGACAGCCTGGAGCAGGCCCTCGGCGTCAGCCTGTTTCTGCGCAGCACCCACGCGGTACGCGCCACGCCAGCCGGTATCGCCTTCGCCGAACGCAGCCGCCGGGTGCTCGATGAGCTGCGCCTGGCCCGCGCCGAGGCCGTGTCGCTGAGCAGCGCTCAGGAGGGGCTGATTCGCATCGATGCGCCCACGCCGTTCGGCCGCCGCCACCTGGCGCCGGCAATCGCCGACTTTCTCGCCGCCAACCCCGGCCTCGACGTGCAGCTGCGGCTGATCGACAGCTTCATCGACCTGGATGGCGAGCACTTGGGCGAAGTCGACGTGGTGATCCGCATCGGCCCGCTCGGCGACAGTCGCCTGGTCGCCACGCCGCTGGCCTCGATGATGCGCATCGCCTGCGCCAGCCCGAGCTACCTGCGCCAGCGTGGCACGCCAATGAACCCGCAGGAACTGAACGGCCATGACGGCCTCGACTGGGACACCTTGGCGCCCGCTTACGCCTGGCGCTTCGCCCGCGAGGGCAAACTGCAGCTGCACCGCCCCGGTCGCCTGCGCATGACCAGCAACAACTGCGAAACCCTGCTCTACGGCGTGCTCAACGGCCTGGGCATCGCTCACCTGCCGACCTGGCTGGCCAGCGAGTACCTGCTGCGCGGCGAGCTGCAGCCGCTGTTCTGCGACAACGGCCTGCCCGCCGTGGAGCCCAGCAGCATCTACGCCCTGCGCCTGGAGCGGGAAACCAGCCCGCGGGTGCGCTTGCTGCTGGCCTTTCTCAGCGAACGCTTCGGCCACCCGCCGCCCTGGGACCAGGCCCTGCACCAGCGCCTGCCGGTCGGCAGCTGAGCTGAACAAGCTGTGCGGCTATCAGGTATTGCGCGTGCCGCGTGGCGCGGGAGTTCCAAAGAGCGCTACGCGCTTGCTCCGGTGCAGGTCTCGGTGCGCACCCTCCGGCCTCGCGCATGCCGCCACTGTCTAATTCACAGCCATGAAAAAGCCCGGCGCTAAGGCCGGGCTTCTTGTCACACGCGGTGCAGACGGGAGGCTTAAGCCTGCGGCGCCTGGGTACGGCCTTTGTAGGAACCGTCGCGGGTGTCGATCTCGATCCAGTCGTCGATGTTGCAGAAGTCTGCAACCTTGACTTCGGTACCGTTGCTCAGCTTGGCCGGCTTCATGACCTTGCCGGAGGTATCGCCGCGGGCGGAACCTTCGGTGTAGGCGATCTGGCGAACGATGGTGGTCGGCAGGTCGACGGAGATCACTTTGCCTTCGAAGAACACGGCTTCGCAGACGTCGGTCATGCCTTCTTCGATGAACGGCAGAACGCTTTCCAGGTCGTCGGCGCGCAGCTCGTAGGAGTTGAACTCCGGGTCCATGAAGACGTAGTCGGTGCCGCTGATGTAGGACAGGGTCACTTCCTTGCGCTCAAGGATTACCGGCTCCATCTTGTCGTCAGCTTTGTAGACGGTTTCGGTCTTGGAACCGTTGATCAGGTTCTTCAACTTCATCTTCACGATGGCGCTGTTACGACCGGACTTGGTGAACTCGGCTTTCTGGATCAGCCAAGGTTGACCGTCGATCAGGGCCACACTGTTGGGCTTCATTTCTTGTGCGGTTTTCATACGAATATCCGGATTTTGATGGAGGTACGAATTTCTAAGCCGCGCATGATAGCCAATTTCGGTAAAACTCTGCCAGAGCCGCAGCAAGATCAGGACGGGAGGCCTGTTGCAGACACCAGCGCTCGGCATGTTCGGCCACCTGCGGCCAGACGTTCTGCAACGCCTGCCAGGCTTTTTCCATGCGTTCGCCATCGCCGAGGTTCCAGGCCAGGCCCAGTTCATCGAGTGCCTGGCTCGCCGCAGGAGACAGCCCGACGCGGTACAAGGCCGCGAAGGCCGCGAGCTTTTCCAGGTGCGCGTCTTCGTCCTGCTTGTAGATGTGCCAGAGCAGCGGCCGGCCGGCCCACTGCGCGCGCACGAAGGAATCCTCGCCGCGCACGGCATTGAAATCGCAGCACCACAGCAGCCGGTCGTAGTCCTGCTGCGGCACGAACGGCAGCAGATGGACATGCAGGTTGCCGCGTTGCAGCGCCTGACCGGGCGCCAGGGCATCCACCCCCAGCCAGCGCTGCAGGTCCGCCAGGATGCGCCCCGGCGGCACCAGCAGCTGCGTTACCACCGCATCAGCAGCCAGCGCCTGCAGCCAGCCGGCCAGCGCCGGGTTTTCGTAGGCGAACAGCGAAATCAGCCGCGCACCGGGCAGTGGCGTGACGCCCAATTCGCCGAGAAACGCCCGCCGCGCCGCGTCATCGGCCTGGAATGCACGGCGCCGCGCCAGCAGATCGGCCTCGCGCAGCAGCCCGCCGGTATCGGCCGTGAAGCCGGGAAAGAAGAAGAATTTCTGCAGACCATTGCCCTGGGGCGACGGCAGACCGTGGCAGCCACCGACCCAGTCCTCGGCGCTGAGGTACTCCAGGTTCAGCCACAACGGCTTGCGAACCTGCGCCGCCATGGCTGCCTCGAAGGCGGCGGGCAGATGACAGGCGAATGCCTCGATCACCACGTCGCCCGGCTCCACCGCCTGCCACTGCGCACGCCAGTGGCAGATCTCGACGCCCGCGTGCCACTGGCGCGCGGCGCGCACATCAGCCTGCGGACAGAGGCGCTGGAACGCCGCCAGCTCGTCCACCCACAGGCGCACGGCAACGCCGTGCTCCGCCACCAGTTGCCGCGCCAGGCGCCAGGTCACGCCGATGTCGCCGTAATTGTCGACCACGCTGCAGAAGATGTCCCAACGCTTGCCCATTGGGGCGCTCCAGAAGGGGAATCGGCGCACCTTAATCGCTATCCCCCGGCAGAGAAAGCCCGAACAGGCGGAACCGATGCGGCCAAACTCGATCAACCGCTGGCGCGTGCTGCCCGTGCGCACGAGACTGTCGGGCAGCGCCTCACATCACTCACCCGCAGGAGCCCGCATGCCTCTTCGTCAGAAACGCCGCGTTCTGCCCGTCACCTTCAGCTTCTGGAAGCTCGCCTTCAGCGTCGCCATCGGCGTCTGGCTCGGCGGCCTGGCCTTCGTGTTCAGCTGCGGGCTGTTGTACAAGGCCTACATGAACCAGCAGTTCCCGGTGCTTGCCGGCAATACTGCGTCCTCCAGCGAAGCTGCGCGCGACGATGCCAACCAGCAGATGTTCGAGCAGTACCAGCGCAACCAGCAGCAAGCCCAGGAACGTACCGGCCCGGACACGCCGACCTGCCAGTTCTGGCAGGAGCAGAACCGCAACGCGCCCAGCGCCAAGGCCCGCGACAACCTGCAGCGCTACTGCGCGCCCTGATGCCACCCGCGACGCAGCTGCGGGTAAACTGCGCCGCTCAGCCGCCTGACAGCCGACCATGAACGCCGACGCCATCGCCCTGCTCCGCCAGCACCTGCTTACCGCCCTGGCCGCCACGCCTACGCAAACGCGCCGCCTGTTCCACGGCCGTGGCCGGCTCAACGCCGGACTGGAGCAGATCACCGTCGACTGGCTGCAGGGCGTGCTCTGGGTCGCCCTGTTCAAGGAGCCGGCCGAAGACGAGCTGCAGGCGCTGATCGCCATGCTGCGCGGCCTGCCTGAAACGCCTGCCTGGCAACACGGCAACACCCAGACCCTGGCCCTGCAGCAGCGCTACCTGCCAGACAGCCCGACGCAGTGGCTGCACGGCGAGCCGGTCAGTGACTGGCCGATCGACGAAGACGGCCTGCGCTTCCAGCTCGACCTGGGGCGCAAGCAGAACAACGGCCTGTTCCTCGACATGCGCTACGGCCGCCACTGGGTGCAGGCCAATGCCGCTGGCAAGCGCGTGCTCAACCTGTTCGCCTACACCTGTGGTTTTTCCGTGGCCGCGCTGGCCGGTGGTGCCGAGCACGTGGTCAACCTGGACATGGCCAAGGCCGCGCTCAGCCGCGGGCGCGACAACCACCGCCTGAACGGCCATGACCTCAGCCGCGTGACCTTCCTCGGCCACGACCTGTTCAAGTCCTGGGGCAAGGTGAAGAAGCTTGGTCCCTACGACCTGATCATCATCGACCCGCCGTCCTTCCAGAAAGGCAGCTTCGCCCTGACCAGCGACTACCAGAAAATCCTGCGGCGCCTGCCCGAGCTGCTCGACAGCGGCGGCACGGTGCTGGCCTGCGTCAACGATCCGGCCATCGGCCCGGACTTTCTCATCGACGGCATGGCCCGCGAGGCCGCCGAGCTGCATTTCGTCCAGCGCCTGGACAACCCGCCGGAGTTCGCCGACATCGACGTCGACGCCGGCCTCAAGGCGCTGGTGTTCCGCCACACCCTCCCCGCCTTCTGATTAAGGATTCGCCATGACCGATCTGTCCGCTTTCCCGATCACCCAGAAATGGCCCGCGCAGCACCCCGAGCGCCTGCAGCTGTATTCGCTGCCCACGCCCAATGGCGTCAAGGTCTCGATCCTGCTCGAAGAACTCGGCCTGCCCTACGAGGCGCACAAGGTCAGCTTCGAGACCAACGACCAGCTCTCGGCGGAATTCCTCACCCTCAACCCGAATAACAAAATCCCGGCGATCCTCGATCCGGACGGTCCGGGCGGCCAGCCGCTGGCGTTGTTCGAGTCCGGGGCGATCCTCATCTACCTGGCCGAGAAAGCTGGCCGTTTCATCCCACAGGACCCGGGCGCGCGCTACGAGGCCATCCAGTGGCTGATGTTCCAGATGGGTGGCGTCGGCCCGATGTTCGGCCAGCTGGGTTTCTTCCATAAATTCGCCGGCAAGGACTACGAGGACAAGCGCCCGCGTGACCGCTACGTCGCCGAATCCAAACGCCTGCTCGGCGTGCTCGACCGCCGCCTGCAGGGCCGCGACTGGATCATGGGCGAGGAATACGGCATCGCTGACATCGCCACCTTCCCCTGGGTGCGCAACCTGATCGGCTTCTACGAGGCCGGCGAGCTGGTCGGTTTCGACGACTTCACCAACGTCAAACGCACCCTGGAGCGCTTCGTCGAGCGTCCGGCGGTGAAGAAGGGCCTGAGCATCCCCAGCTGAGGCACGCAGCGCGCGTTATCGAACGAGCACGCGCGCCGGATTGCCGACCACCGTGGCACCCGCCGGCACATCGCGGGTGACCACGCTGCCGGCGCCGACCAGGGCGTTGTCGCCGATGGTCACGCCCGGCAGGATGATCGCCCCGCCACCGATCCAGACATTCGCCCCGATCACCACCGGCCGGCCGAACTCGAGCGCCTGTGCGCGTTGTGCAGGATCACGCGGATGATCGGCGGTGAGGATCTGCACGCCGGGGCCAATCTGCGTCATGGCGCCGATGCTGACGCTGACCACATCGAGAATCACGCAGCCGAAGTTGAGGAACACGCCGTTGCCCAGACGAATGTTGTAGCCGTAGTCGCAATGGAACGGCGGGCGGATGTTGGCCCACTCGCCGACACTGGCGAAGGCCTCGCGCAGCAACAGCAGGCGCTGCTCGACGAGCGCCGCCAGGGAGTTGTTGTAGCGCTCCAGCCATTCGCAGATGCGCTGGTGGTCCGCCGCCAGTTCCGGGCAGCTGGCCAGGTACAGCTCGCCGGCGAGCATCTTGTCCTTTTCGCTTCTGTTGTCCATTGCAATCCTCTGTTGGGCGCGCGCCAAACGGACGCGTTACGGCTGACAGCACCGCGGCGCCCGGCGTTCCCGTGGTGACGCATGATCACCCAGACTGATCGGGCTTTCCCAGTGCCGGCAGGCGAGGCAAGATCGGCCCACGTTTCACCCACCTGCACGCGCTTCGGAGCCGACCATGGACCACCTCGAACACCGCCTGCTGCCGGTCAACGGCATCGACCTCAGCCTGTACAGCGCCGGCCCGGCGGACGGGCGCCCGCTGTGGCTGCTGCACGGGTTTCCCGAGTGCTGGCACTCCTGGCGCCAGCAGATTCCGGTGCTGGCGCGGGCCGGTTACCACGTGCTGATCCCGGAGATGCGCGGTTACGGCCAGAGCAGTGCCCCGCAGGCCGTCGAGGCCTACGACCTGCAGAGCCTGAGCGGCGACATCCTCGCGGCGATGGACGCCCTCGGCCAGCAACGCGCCAGCGTCATCGCCCACGACTGGGGCGCGCCGGTGGCGTGGAACCTGGCGCTGACCGCGCCGCAGCGCATCGAGGCGCTGGTGACCATGTCGGTGCCCTACGCCGGCCGCCCCAAGCGCCCGGCCACGGAGATCATGCGCAAGCTCAATCAGGAGCGCTTCAACTACATCCTCTACTTCCAGGAACCCGGCGTCGCCGAAGCAGAACTGGATGCCGACATTGCCCGCAGCCTGCGCACGATCATCTTCGGCGAGGGGGCCAGTGATGCCTTCCTGCAGGAAAAACCCGCCGGTGCCGGTCTGCTCGACGGCCTCGCCGAGCCGCCGCAGAGCACACCCTGGTGCAGCGAGGAAGACTTCTCCGTGTACCGGCGCACCTTCGCCAACGGCTTTCGCGGGCCGCTCAACTGGTACCGCAACTTCGAGCGCAACTGGCAACTGAGCGAACACCTGGCCGGACAACAGGTGCTGCAACCGACGCTGTTCCTGCTCGGTGAGCGTGACCCGGTCGGGCGCCTGGAAGCCGTCACCCTGGAGCGCATGCCGAGCGTGGTACCGAACCTGGAACAGCAGCGCTTCGCCGATTGCGGCCACTGGATCCAGAACGAGCGCGCCGCCGAGGTCAACGCCCTGCTGCTGGATTTCCTCGCCCGCCACTACCCTGCCGGCGGCTAGTCACGCGCGCCACAACGGCGAAAGCCACCGAAAGAAAGCCCCGCCGCCACGCGACACCCGCTCACAACAATAAACTTGCAACCTCTGCACCGGCGCTACTGTCTATCCCGCCTGTGAAGCCCCGCGAGCAGGATTAACTTCGCGGTTTCCCTGGTGTCTGCAACAATGCCTTGTGGCCCAGCGCCAAATCAGGGAGATTCGCCTGCGGCACCACCTGCATTGCAGTGATCGCCCCCAGGCCACGACCACGCCTCACCCTTCGCCAACCTCTCAGGAGTTACACCATGGCCGCACTGGACCAACGCGCAATACAAACAATGAAAAGCAGCGAAGCCCAACTGCTAAGCGACTGGAACGCTGGCCTGGAAGCAAGTGGCGCCTCGCGCAACCTCAAGGCCGACGAGCTCAAACGTGAGACCGGCGACTTCCTGCGCCTGGTGACTCAAGGCCTGGAAAGCGGCGCGAGCGCCAGCCTCGGCGACGGCAAATGGGATGAAGTCCGCCTGTTTCTGGAGAAGCTCTCCCACAGCCGCGCTCAGGCCGGCCAGGATTCGTACCAGACCGCCAACTTCATCTTCGCCTTCAAAGCGCCCTTCTTTGCTTTGCTGCAGCGTACCTACAGCGACAACCCGACAACCCTGGCGGAGCAGATGCTGCAAGCCTCCGATCTGTTCGACGCGCTGGGCATGCACACCATTCGCACCTTCCAGAAATCCCGTGAAGCGGTGATCAAGCGTCAGCAGGAAGAGCTGCTGGAGCTGTCCACCCCGGTGGTCAAGCTGTGGGAAGGCGTACTGGCCCTGCCGATGATCGGCACCCTCGATTCGCAGCGCACCCAGGTGGTCATGGAATCGCTGCTGCAGCGCATCGTCGACACCGGCTCGGAAATCGCCATCATCGACATCACCGGCGTGCCGACCGTCGACACCCTGGTCGCCCAGCACCTGCTGAAAACCGTCACCGCGATTCGCCTGATGGGCGCCGACTGCATCATCAGCGGCGTGCGTCCGCAGATCGCCCAGACCATCGTCCACCTCGGCCTCGACCTGCAAGGCGTGGTGACCAAAGCCAACCTCGCCGATGCCCTGAGCCTGGCCCTGCGGCGCCTGGGCGTGACCGTGACCAAGGCGCAGTAAGCATGGAGCGCATCCCGATTCTGCAGATGGGCGACTTCCTCCTGGTCACCATCCAAGTCGACATGCACGACCAGCTCGCCCTGACCCTGCAGGACGACCTCTCCGAACGCATCAGCAAGACCTCGGCACGCGGCGTGCTGATCGACATCTCCGCGCTGGACATGGTCGACTCGTTCATCGGCCGCATGATCGGCACCATTTCCGGCCTGTCGCGGATCATGGATGCCGAAACCGTGCTGGTCGGCCTGCAACCGGCGGTGGCGATCACCCTGGTCGAGCTGGGCCTGACCCTGCCGGGCGTGAGTACCGCGCTGAACGTCGAGCGCGGCATGAAGCTGCTGCGCGAGCGAGTGGCCGCGCAATGAGCGTGCGCAGCAGCGGCACGCAACCCATCCGCCTGGAACAGGACGTGGTGCTGGCGCGCCAGGCGATCCGCAAGCTGGCCCAGGACAACGGCATGCGCCTGATCGACCTGACCAAGCTGGTCACCGCCGTCAGTGAGCTGGCGCGCAACGCCGTGGTCTACGGCGGTGGTGGCGACCTCGACTGGTCGATCCTCGACGAAGGCGCGCGCACCGGCCTGCGCATCCTGTTTCGCGACGAGGGCCCCGGCATTCCCGACATCAAGCTGGCGATGACCGACGGCTGGACCTCCGGCAGCGGCATGGGCCTGGGCCTCACCGGCGCCAAGCGCCTGGTCGACGAGTTCGAACTGGACACCGCGCCCGGTGCGGGAACCCGCGTGACGATCACCAAATGGTTCTGAACCTGCCCAGCGCCATCACCCAGGTCATCCCGATCGAGGATGAAAGCCAGATCGGCCAGGCCCGGCGTGCGGCGCAGAAACTCGCGGAGAAACTTGGTTTCGACGAGAACGATGCCGGGCGCGTCGCGCTGATCGCCACCGAACTCGCCAGCAACCTGCTCAAGCATGCCGGACGCGGCGCCCTGCACCTGCAGGGCCTGGGGCAGCCGGGGCGCAACGGCATCGAACTGCTCGCCATCGACCGCGGCCCCGGTTTCGACCTGCACGACTGCCTCGCCGACGGCTTTTCCACCGGCGGTACCCAGGGCATAGGCCTGGGGGCGGTGGAGCGCCAGTCCGACCTGTTCGACGTGTACGCCGACGCCAATGGCGCGGTGCTGCTGGCGCGCATCTACCCGCGTGGCAGCAGTGGCCGCGACGTGCGCTTCGGCGTCAGCCAGCATGCCCTGCACAACCTGCCGGCCTGCGGCGACGCCTGGCACCTGAGCGTCGATGGCCCGCGCATCAGTGCGCTGGTGATCGACGGCCTGGGCCACGGCGAAGATGCCGAGGAAGCCGCCCACGCTGGCACCCAGACCTTCGCTCTGACGCCCTTTGCCGACCCGGTGCTGCTGATCGACGAAATGCACCACGCCATGGCCGGCACCCGCGGTGGCGCCGTTGCCGTGGCTCAGTTCGATGGCGGCAGCGGCACCTTGCGCTTCGCCGGCATCGGCAACATCGGCGCCACGCTGATCGCCCCCGACAAATCGCGCGGCCTGGCCTCGCACCCCGGCATCGTCGGCGGCCAGTTCAGGAAGACCCAGACCTTTGACTATCCTGACGCTAGCGGGCAGTTGCTGATCCTGTTCAGCGACGGCTTGCAGTCACGCTGGAACCTGCGCGACTACCCTGGCCTGATCAACCGACACCCCGCCGTCATCGCCGCCGTGCTGCACCGCGACTTCTGTCGCGGCCGCGATGACGTAACCGTACTGGTCGTTGCTCTGGAGACAGCCCATGGCTGAACTCGACTCCCCCGAAAACCTCGAACCCGCGGCCCAGCTGCAACGCCTGCAGGCGGAGAACGAAGCACTGCGCCTGGAACTCGACGAGACCAACCAGGGCGTGCTCGCGCTGTACGCCGAGCTCGACACCCAGGCCGAGGAACTGCGTCAGGCGTCCGACCTGAAAAGCCGCTTCCTCTCCTATATGAGCCACGAATTCAGAACGCCGCTGGGCTCGATCCTGAGCATCACCAGCCTGCTCGGTGACGAGCTGGACGGCCCGCTGAATCCCGAGCAACACAAGCAGGTCGGCTTCGTCAGCACCGCGGCGCGCGAACTCAGCGACATGGTCGACGACCTCCTCGACCTGGCCAAGATCGAGGCCGGGCGCATCACCATTTCGCCGGCCTGGTTCGACATGTTCGACCTGTTCTCGGCGCTGCGTGGCATGTTCCGCCCGATCGTCGATGCCTCCAGCGTCGATTTGGTGTTCGAGGAGCCGGTCGACCTGCCGCGCCTATATACCGATGACAAGAAGCTGGCGCAGATCCTGCGCAACTTCATTTCCAACTCGCTGAAGTTCACCCAGGAAGGCCAGGTCAGCGTTTCCGCGCAAATGGAAAACGACAGCGAAGTGCGCTTTGCCGTGCGTGACACCGGCATCGGCATCCCGCAGGAAATGCACGGCGCGCTGTTCGAGGACTTTTCCCAGGTCGACTCGCCGCTGCAGAAGCGCTTCCGCGGCACCGGGCTCGGCCTGTCGCTGTGCAAACGCTTCGCCCAGCTACTGGGCGGCCGCGTCGGCGTGGACAGCGTGCCGGGCGAGGGCTCGACCTTCTTCGTGATCATTCCGCTGGCCCTGGCCCAGGATGCCGACGATGAAAAGTGAATTGCGGCTGCTGATCGTCGATGACAACGACGCCACCCGTTACGCCCTGCGCCGGCGCATGGAGCGCAACGGCTACCATGTGCAGGAGGCCGACACCGGCACCGACGGCCTGGCCATGTTGGCGCGCGAAACCTTCGACGCACTGATCCTCGACGTCAACCTGCCGGACATGAGCGGCTTCGACATCGTCCGCCAGCTGCGCGCCGAGCCGGAAACTGCACTGCTGCCGATCATCCACGTGTCCGCCGCGTCGATTCACAGTGGCGACATCGTCACCGGCCTGGAGGCCGGCGCCGACGCCTACCTGATCCACCCGGTCGACGCCGACGTGCTGCTCGCCACCCTGCGCACCCTGCTGCGCGTGCGCGACACGGAAACGGCCCTGCGCGAAAGCGAGGCGCGCTTTCGCGAAATCTTCTCCAACGTCTCCGCGCCCATCGCGGTGGTCGATACCCAGCTGCAGATCGTCGAATGCAACGAGGCATTCGACGAGCTGATCAAGGGGCAGTCCAGTCGCCCGCTGCTCGACTGCTTCGCCCCCGAGCAGAACGACACCGTCGCGGCGCTGCGCGAACACCTGCTCGCCGGCACGCGCTGGAGTGGCATGCTCGACCTGCAGGTGGCCGGCGAATTGCTGGAAACCGAATGGCAGGTGTCGCCCTATGGCGTGCCCGAGCACAGCCTGGCGTTCGTCGAGGACGTCACCCACCACCGCCAGCGCGAGCGTGCGCAGATCGAGCAGCTGGACAGCGCCACCACGCAACTGGCCCTGGAAGTGGCCGAGCGTGAACGCACCGAGGCCAAGCTGCTGCAGGTGCAGAAGATGGACGCCCTGGGCAAGCTCACCGGCGGTATCGCCCACGACTTCAACAACCTCCTGACCGGCATCATCACCGGCATCGAGCTGATCAAGAAACGCGTCGAGGAAGGCCGCGTGGAGACCATCACGCGCTACGCCGACGCCGCGCTGAACTCGGCCAACAGCGCCGCGTCCATGACCCACCGCCTGCTCGCCTTCGCCCGCCAGCAGCCGCTGGACACCCGCCCGATCGACCTCAACGAGCAGATCCGCTCACTCGAAGAGCTGCTGCGGCGCACCATCGGCGAGCACATCGTCCTGCACCTGGAGCTGAGCACGCAGCCCAGCGTGGCGCTGGTCGACCCGGTGCAGTTCGAGAGCTCGCTGCTCAACCTGATCATCAACGCACGCGATGCGCTGATGGACGGCGGCGATATCCGCATCGCCACCTTCGCCACCCTGGCCCACGACAACAGCCGCCTGAGCGATGGCCACTATGTCGCGTTGCGGGTCAGCGACAACGGTGCCGGCATCGCCGAGAGCGTGATCGACAAGGTCTTCGACCCGTTCTTCAGCACCAAGCCACTGGGCAAGGGCACCGGCCTCGGCCTGTCGACCCTCTATGGCTTCGCCCGCCAGTCCGGCGGCGACGTGAGCATCCACAGTGTGCAGGGCGCGGGTACCGAGGTCACCCTGACCCTGCCGGCCGGCGGCGAAGCGCCACCCACGCAACTGTCCCGGCCGCGGCCAACCGTGCTGCTGCAGCGCGGCAATGGCGAACACGTGCTGGTGGTCGAGGACACGATTTCGGTGAGCCTGTTCGTCGCCGAAGTGCTGCAGGAGGCGGGTTACCGCTGCACCCAGGTCAACGACGTGGAAACCGCGCTGCGTACCCTGGAAAGCGACATGGTCATCGACCTGCTGCTGACCGATGTCGGCCTGCCGCGCCTCAATGGCCGCGACCTGGCCCTGGCCGCGCGCGCCATGCGCCCGCACCTGCCGGTGCTGTTCATGACCGGCTACGCGGAGAACGCCCGTGACCGGCAGAACTTCCTCGGCGAAGGCATGGACATGCTGACCAAACCCTTCCACATCAGCGACCTGCTGGACAAGGTCAGCCAGTCCCTCGCCCGCGGCGTCTGAAACCTCGCCAGCGGTGCTTCCGCTGGCGTTACTTCCTCTGCAACCAACTCATCAGGCCGCCCTTGCGCAGTGGCGCAGGCTTCTGCGTCAGCAGCGAACTGCGTGCCTGTTCGCGGAAGGCATGCAGCTTGGTCAGGGCGCTGCGCATCTCGCCACGCGCTTCCAGCGTTGCGCGAATCACTTCCTTGTCCAGGCGGTAGACCAGGCTTGAGGTGATCGCAGTGAACTGCGCCATCGACGGCTCGTCGGCCATGATGCCCTCCTCGCCCATGATCTCGCCGGGGCCCATGCGCCCGCCCTCGACCAGTGTCTCGCCGTCGGCCAGCGAGGCGGAAATCACCCCGGTGCCGATCAGCAGCAGGTGTTCGGCCACGTCACCCTGCGCCAGCACCACCTGCCCCGCGGCGTAGTGCTGGGCCTGCATGTTCTGGCTGACCAGATCCTTCTCGTCGCTGCTCAGCGAGCGGAAAATCTTCACCTCGTCGAGCAACGCGCGCTGGCGCGAACGCGTGGCATCCGGGTTCCAGGCAGCGCCGGAGGCATCCAGGTGGCGATGGGCGAGGTCGTACATCAGGTTGCGCACGGCGGTCTTGTCCGCCTGCGGGCCGATGAAGGCGCTGACCTCGTAGTCGATGGTCTCGGCCGAGACACTCTTCACCGCCACTTTCGGCGCCGGCACAGCGAGCAGGTCGCGGCAGCCGCGCATGGCCTTTTCCAGGGCGTCGAGGATGTGCCGTGGGCGCATCTGGTTGGACACCGTCACGCTGATGGTCACCCCGTGACGGTCGCTGGGCCGGCTGAAGTTGAGGATCTTCGCCTTGGCCGCCACCGAGTTGGGAATCACCGCCGTGCTGCCCTGGCCGGTGAGCAGGTGGGTGGCGCGCCAGTCGATCTCGATGACCTTGCCCTCGGTGCCGTCGATGGAGATCCAGTCATCCAGCTGGTACGGCTTGGTGGTGTTCAGCACGATGCCGGAGAACACGTCGCCCAGGGTGCTCTGCAGCGCCAGGCCGACGATGATCGCCACCGCGCCGGAGGTCGCCAGCAGACCCTTGACCGGCAACTGCATGACGTAGGCCGCGGCGGCGATGATGGCGATGAGGAAGATCACCGCGCCGAGCACGTCCTGCAGCAGGCGCCCGGTGTGGCCGGTGCGCGGCATCAACAGCAGGCCGAGGACCACGGTCAGGGTGCGCGCGCAGAACAACCACCAGGCGATGCCCAGTGCGGTGCCGACCAGGTTGTCGGCGACCTCGGCCGTCACCGGTGGGGGCTGCAACGGGCTCAGGCCGGCGCTGATGATCACCCAGCTGTAAAGCAGGAAGAAGCTCAGGCGCACGCCGACCCGCACGGCCTGGCGCGGCGCGGGGATCAGTTGCCAGGCCAGCATGTCGAGCGCCAGCAATGCGGCACCGATGATCAGCGGATGGGATTGAATGAAGGCGAGCATGACGGTCTCTTGCCGGTAATCGAAGGAGTGGCGACGTGCGCCAATGCGCCTGTATAGCAGGCGCCGCCAGCGGCAGACAGGCCCGTCGGAAGATAAAAAAGCACATCCGTACAAGCCAGCCTGAGGCAAAGCGTGCAGGGTTGGTGAATACTCCCTTTCCTGACTCGCTGACCGACCCCCGGGGCCTGCATGAACCGCAACGATCTACGCCGCGTCGACCTCAACCTGCTGGTGCTGTTCGAGACGCTGATGTTCGAGAAGAACCTGACCCGCACCGCGGAAAAACTGTTCATGGGCCAGCCCGCCGTGAGCGCCGCCCTGGCGCGGCTGCGCTGCATCTTCGACGACCAATTGCTGGTGCGCGCCGGGCGCGGCATGGAGCCGACCACCAAGGCCCTGTCGATCCTCGCCTCGCTGCGGCCGGCGCTGGATTCGATCTCCAACGTGATGAGCAACGCCAACGACTTCGACCCGGCCACCAGCCGCAACGTGTTCCGCATCGGCCTCTCCGACGATGCCGAGTTCGGCCTGTTCCCGGCCCTGCTGCACCGTCTGCGCGAAGAATCGCCGGGGGTGATCGTGGTGGTGCGCCGGGCCAACTACCTGCTGATGCCATCGCTGCTGATGTCCGGCGAAATCTCCGTGGGCGTCAGCTACACCACCGAGCTGCCGGCCACGGCCAAGCGCAAGAAGCTGCGTGACATCAGGGTCAAGGTACTGCGCGCCGACAACCGTCCCGGCGCCCTGACGCTGGACGAATACTGCTCGCGCCCGCACGTGATGGTGTCGTTCTCCGGCGACCTCAGCGGCAACATCGACCTCGACCTGGCGCGCATCGCCCGCACCCGCGAAGTCGTCGTCGGCATCCCGCAGTTCAGTGGCCTGCGCGCCCTGCTGCTGGGCACCGAGCTGATCGCCACGGTGCCCGACTACGCCGCCGCAGCGCTGATCGAAGGCGGCGGCCTGCGCGCCGACGACCCGCCCCTGGAGATCATCCCCGCCGAGCTGAGCATGGCCTGGCGCGGCGCCCAGGACAACGACCCGGCCGAGCGCTGGCTGCGCAACCAGATCAGCGAATTCATGGCCGAACAGGGGCGCTGAAACCCAGGCAAACGATGCACCGGGGGCTACGCTGAACGCCACGGCCGCATCCGCGACACCGCTCCACCAGAACAGCACACCCATACAAGTGCTGCTGGCCGAACCCTGTGAGACTGCTGCCCTGCATCAATCGATCACCTGTTCGGGGAGCACCCCATGACCGTCGACACCGGCAACGAAATCGTCACCCTGATCGTTCGCCACCGCGTCCGCGCCGGCATGCACGACAGTTACGAGCACTGGCTGCGGCAAATCATCGATATCGCCAGCAGCCAGCCCGGCCACCTGGGCATCGACGTGCACCGCCAGGAGCAGCTCGGCCTGCCGCTGTTCACCTGCGTACTGCGCTTCGCCAGCGCCGGGCAGCTGCAGACCTGGCTCGACTCCGATGCACGCAAGGCGCTGATCGCCGAGGCCGCGCCGCTGCTCGCCGATGGCGACCAGACGGAGGTCAACGCCGCCCGCGAGTTCTGGTTCACCCCCGACGCCAACGATGCGCCCGCGCCGCCGCGCTGGAAGCAGGCGTGCATCACCTTCCTGGTGATCCTGCCGCTGTCGCTGCTGGTACCGCAGCTCTGGCAACCGCTCTTCCACGCCGTGCCCTGGCTCGGCGGCCATGTACCCAGCAACGTCCTCATCACCCTGACCATCGTGCTGCTGGTGGTCTATCTATTCATGCCCCGTGTGACCCGCTGGTTCGCCGGCTGGCTCAACGCACGCTGACCCGGAGACACCCATGAGCCAAGACCCTCACGACAACAGCCGCCGCCAGTTCCTTGCCGCCAGCAGCGTGCTCGGTGCCGCCGGCGCCCTGTGGTCCGCCCTGCCCTTTACCGGCGCTGCCGGTTCCGCCACTGCCAGCACTTCGGGAGCCCCCATGAATGCCGACCTGATCCTGTTCAACGGCCATCTGCATACCGTCGACCGCGCCAAGCCCAACGCCAGTGCCGTGGCGATCAAGGACGGGCGCTTCATCGCCGTTGGCAGCGATGCCGAAGCCATGGCCCTGCGGGGCAGCGCCACCCAGGTCATCGACCTGAACAAGCGCACGGTGATCCCCGGGCTCAACGACTCGCACCTGCACCTGATCCGCGGCGGCCTCAACTACAACCTGGAACTGCGCTGGGAAGGCGTGCCGTCGCTGGTCGACGCCCTGCGCATGCTCAAGGACCAGGCCGACCGCACACCCGCGCCGCAGTGGGTGCGTGTGGTCGGTGGCTGGAATGAATTCCAGTTCGCCGAGAAGCGCCTGCCGACCCTCGAGGAACTGAACAAGGCCGCACCCGATACGCCGGTGTTCATCCTCCACCTGTACGACCGCGCCCTGCTCAACCGCGCCGCGCTGCGCGTGGTTGGCTACACCAAGGACACGCCGAACCCGCCGGGCGGCGAGATCGTCCGCGACAGCAAGGGCGAGCCGACCGGCATGCTGGTGGCGCGGCCCAACGCGATGATCCTCTACTCGACCCTGAGCAAGGGGCCGAAGCTGCCGCTGGAATACCAGGTCAACTCCACCCGCCAGTTCATGCGCGAACTCAATCGCCTGGGCGTGACCAGCGCCATCGACGCCGGCGGCGGCTACCAGAACTACCCCGACGACTACCAGGTGATCCAGGAACTGGCCGACAAGGACCAGCTCACCGTGCGTATCGCCTACAACCTGTTCACCCAGAAGCCCAAGGAAGAGCTGGCCGATTTCAAGAACTGGACCAGCACCGTCAAGTACGGCCAGGGTGACGACTTCCTGCGGCACAACGGCGCCGGCGAGATGCTCGCCTTCACCGCCGCCGACTTCGAGGACTTCCTCGAACCACGCCCGGACCTGCCGCCCGACATGGAGCAGGACCTGGAGCCGGTGGTGCGCCACCTGGTCGAGCAGCGCTGGCCGTTCCGCCTGCACGCCACCTACGACGAATCCATCTCGCGCATGCTCGACGTGTTCGAGAAGGTCAATCGCGACGTGCCGTTCGACGGCCTGCCGTGGTTCTTCGACCACGCCGAAACCATCACACCGAAGAACATCGAGCGCGTGCGCGCCCTCGGTGGCGGCATCGCCATCCAGCACCGCATGGCCTTCCAGGGCGAATACTTCGTCGAGCGCTACGGCGCCAAGGCGGCGGAAACCACCCCGCCGGTACAGCGCATGCTGGCCGAGGGCATTCCGGTCGGCGCCGGCACCGACGCCACCCGCGTGGCCAGCTACAACCCCTGGACCTCGCTGTACTGGCTGGTCAGCGGGCGCACCGTCGGCGGCCTGGAGCTGTACCCGCACGGCCTCTCGCGCGCCGTCGCCCTGGAGCTGTTCACCCGTGGCAGCGCCTGGTTCTCCAACGAGCAGGGCAAGAAGGGGCAGATCCAGATTGGCCAACTGGCAGACCTGGTGGCGCTGTCCGCCGACTACTTCAGTGTCGAAGACGAAGCGATCAAGTGGCTCGAGTCGGTGCTGACCGTGGTCAACGGCAAGGTCGTGCACGCCACCAGCGAGTTCGACAAGCTCGCGCCGCCGGCCCTGCCGGTGACGCCGGACTGGTCGCCGGTGGTCAAGGTGCCGGGCCACTGGCGTCCCGGTTCGCCGCTGCTGGCCCAGGTGCACCAGTGCGCCGGTGCCTGTGCGGTGCATGCCCACAGCCATGAGCGTGCGCGCCAGTCCAGCGTGCCGGTGAGCGACTTCCAGGGCTTCTGGGGTGCGTTCGGCTGCTCGTGCTTCGCCTTCTGACATGAGCACGCAGACCTCATCCGCATGGAGCCCGCTGCGCTACCGGATCTTCCGGGGCCTGTGGCTGGCCAGCATCGCCTCGAACATCGGCACTTGGATGCACGAGGTTGGCGCCGGCTGGCTGATGACGTCGCTGTCGAGCAACCCGCTCACCGTGGCCCTGGTGCAGGTCGCCGGCTCGGCGCCGATGTTCTTCCTCGCCCTGCCGGCCGGCGCCCTGGCCGACATCGTCGACAAGCGCCGCTACCTGCTCGCCGTGCAGGCCTGGATGGCCTGCATCGCCCTGCTGCTCGCCGGGCTGACCCTGAGCGGGCAGATCAACGTGCCGCTGCTCCTGCTGCTGACCCTGGGCATGGGCGTCGGCACCGCGCTGATGATGCCGGCCTGGTCGGCGCTGACCCCGGAGCTGGTCGAGCGCGCCGACCTGCCCGCAGCCATCGCTCTGTCCAGCGTCGGCATGAACGTCGCCCGCGCAGTCGGCCCGGCCATCGCCGGGGTGCTGGTCAGCCTCAGCGGGCCGTGGGCCACCTTCGGCCTGAATGCACTGTCGTTCTTCGCGGTGATCGCCGTGCTGCTGGTGTGGAAGCGCGAGCCGAAAAGCTCGGTGCTGCCGGCCGAGCGCCTGTTCGGGGCGATGCGGGCCGGCTGGCGCTACAGCCGCAGCTCGAAACCGCTGCAGGCGGTGCTGGCGCGGGCGGTGGCGTTCTTCATCGGCGCCAGCGCCGGCATGTCACTGCTGCCGTTGATCGTGCGCGGCGAGCTGCACGGCAGCGCCGCCGACTTCGGCCTGCTGCTGGGCAGCGTCGGCGTCGGTGCGGTGGCCGGGGCCATGCTGCTGCCGCGCCTGCGCCTGCTGATCCGTGGCGACCTGCTGGTGGCGCTGGCCAGCGTGCTCTACGCCCTGGTGCTGCTGGGCCTGGCCCTGCTGCGCGACCTCTACCTGCTGATCCCGGTGATGCTGCTCAGTGGCGCCGCCTGGATCGCCGTGCTCTCCAGCCTGCAGGTCGCCGCACAGACCGCCGTGCCAGCCTGGGTTCGCGCCCGCGCGCTGTCGGTGTACATCCTGGTGTTCTTCGGCAGCATGGCCCTGGGCGGCATGCTCTGGGGCCTGGTCGCCAGCCACTTCTCCATCGCTCATGCGCTGATGGCGGCGAGCGTACTCCTGCTGCTGGGCATTCTCGCCAGCCGCCGTTTCGCCCTGCCGGTGACCGATGGCGAAGACCTCGCCCCATCACTGCACTGGCCCATGCCGATCCTCGGTGAGGGCCAGGACCAGGAACGCGGCCCGGTGATGGTCACCCTCGAATACGACATCGCCGAGGCGGATGCCGCCGCCTTCCAGCTGGCCATGCGTGAGGTGCGCGGCATGCGCCGGCGCAACGGCTCGCTGTCCTGGTGCCTGGTGCAGGACAGCGAGAACCCGCGGTGCTGGCTGGAGCTGTTCTTCGACGAGTCCTGGCTCGAGCACCTGCGCCATCACCACCGTGTCACCCGCGCCGAGCAACGTATCGAGGCGGCAGCGCGGCGCTTCCAGAACCCGGAAATTCCCGTGCGCATCCGCCATCTGCTGGCCAACGAGCCCTGAGCCCCTTTTATCCCCGGGCCATCCGGCCCGCCGAAAACCGCCCGCTCGCCGGGCACTCCCACACCCTCAAGAGGACGTGAACATGAGCAAGAAATACAACCGCCTGGACAAGGACAACGCCGCCGTACTGCTGGTCGACCATCAGGCCGGTCTGCTCTCGCTGGTGCGTGACTTCACCCCCGACGAGTTCAAGAACAACGTGCTGGCCCTGGCCGACATCGCCAAGTTCTTCAACCTGCCGACCATCCTCACCACCAGCTTCGAGAACGGCCCCAACGGCCCGATCGTGCCGGAACTCAAAGCGCTGTTCCCGGACGCCCCGTACATTCCGCGCCCCGGCCAGATCAACGCCTGGGATAACGAAGACTTCGTCAAGGCGGTCAAGGCCACCGGCAAAAAGCAACTGATCATCGCCGGCGTGGTCACCGACGTCTGCGTGGCGTTCCCGACCCTCTCGGCGCTCGAAGAAGGCTTCGACGTGTTCGTCGTCACCGACGCGTCCGGCACCTTCAACCCGGTGGTGCGTGATGCCGCGCTGAACCGCATGAGCCAGGCCGGCGCCCAGCTGATGAACTGGTTCAGCGTGGGTTGCGAGCTGCACCGCGACTGGCGCAACGACATCGAAGGCTTCGGCGGCATCCTCGGCGGCCACCTGCCGGCGTACGCCAACCTGATCCAGAGCTACAGCCAGAAGAGCTGATCTACCACCGCCGGCAGCCCGCGCTGCCGGCTGCATCTATGCACGCCCGCGCAACGCGGGCGCTGCATTATGAACGGCTCGACCGCACGACCTCGATCACGGCAGCACACACGCAAAGCTGCCTGCGCGCGACGAACACGGTAATCTGTAGCGATTCTCATCCGCTGTCAGCACCACCGTGAGCCCCGCATGAAATCCGTCGCCATCGTCCTCTTCCCTGACGTGCTCCTGCTCGACGTCGCCGGCCCGAGCGAAGTCTTCTCCATCGCCAACCGCTACCTCGCCCCTGCCGACCGTTACCAGCTCACCACCATCGGCACCCAGGCCGAGCCCATTCGCGCCTCCAACGGCATCACCCTGCACGCCGAAACCACCCTCGAAGGCGCCAGCGGCCCCTACGACGTCTTGCTCGTCCCCGGCGGCCCCGGCGCCTACAACGACCAGCACCCACGGCTGGTGGCCTGGCTGCAGGCCGCGGCCCAACGCTCGCGGCGCTTCGGTTCGATCTGCACCGGCGCGTTCATCCTCGGCCATGCCGGGCTGCTCGACGGCCAACGCGTGACCACGCACTGGCACTACACCGAACGCCTGGAAAAAGCCTTCCCGCTGGCCGAGGTGGAGACCGACCAGATCTTCATCCGCGACGGCAAGCTGGTCACTTCCGGCGGCGTCACCGCGGGTATCGACCTGGCCCTGTCGATGGTCGCCGACGACCACGGCAAGCAGCTCGCCCTCGATGTGGCCAAGGTGCTGCTGGTGGTGATGCAGCGCCAGGGCGACCAGGCGCAGTTCAGCCCGCTGCTCGGCGGCGTGGCCAAGGACGAAACCCCTGTCACCCGCGTGCAGCATTACGTGCTGGACCACCTGGAAGAAGAGTTCAGCGTCGAGCGCATGGCCTCGCTGGCGGCGATGAGCCCGCGCCATTTCGCCCGCGTGTTCGTGCGCGAAGTCGGCATGACGCCCATGGAGTTCGTGCAGTGCGCGCGCATCGACCGGGCGCGCTACTTGCTGGAAAGCAACGCCCTGCCGCTGAAGACCGTGGCCTACCGCAGCGGCTTCGGCAGCGCCCGGCACATGCGCTCGCTGTTCAGCGACAAGCTCGGCCTTACACCTGCGCAGTACCGTCGCCAGTTCGGCTAGCGTGGCCGTGACGCGCACCGCGATGTCCGTTCTCCTCCCCTCTGCGTCGTTGCCGGTTTTTCCCTGGCTGCGATGATGGAGGCCTTACTCTCAGGACGGGGGAGCGCGTGAGCCCGGCCAGGTGTGTCCGCCCAGGCGGTCAGGCACCTGACTCGGCCATCCAGCGCCAAACGCGTGAACGGCCTCAGCGAAACATCCAGCGAAACGGTGCTGCAATTCGGCCCCTACCGCTACTACGTGCAACGGCGCGTGGTCTGTGCCGACGAGCGTCCGCTGCAACTGGGTAGCCGCGCGCTGGACATCCTCCAGCTGCTGGTCGAGCACGCCGGCCAGGTGGTCAGCAAGCAGGCCCTCATCGAGCACGTGTGGCCGACCACGGTGGTCGAGGAAAGCAACCTGCGCGTGCACATCGCCGCCCTGCGTCGCGTCCTCGGCGACGGTCTCGCGGGCCAGCGCTACATCAGCAACGTGCCCCTGCGCGGCTACTGCTTCGTCGCCGACGTGCGCCCGCTGGCGCCACAGGCGACCTGGCCGATACCGCGCAAACCCGGCCCCATCCACAACCTGCCGGTGCCGCTGCAACCGCTGCTCGGCCGCGCCGCGCTGATCGCCGAGCTGGGCAGCCAGTTGCCGGCCCGGCGCTTCCTCACCCTGGTCGGCCCCGGTGGCGTGGGCAAGACCCGCGTCGCGGTGAAGGTCGCCGAAGCCCTCCTGCCACGCTATGCCGACGGTGTCTGCTTCATCGACCTGAGCAGCCTGAGCGGCCCGACCTGCCTTGCGCCCACCCTGGCCCAGGCGCTCGGCCTGGGCCCGCATGGCGACGCGCTGGAGGCCATCGCCGAGCACCTGCGCGACCGCCAGTTGCTGCTGGTGCTGGACACCTGCGAGCACCTGATCGACACCTGCGCCCTGCTTGCCGAACAACTGCTGCGTGCCGCGCCGCAGCTGGGCGTGCTCGCCACCAGCCGCGAACCGCTGCTGGCCGAGGGCGAATGCGTGCACCGTCTGATGCCGCTGCGCGTACCGGCGCCGGCACCACGCCCCGACCTGGAAACGGCCCTGGCTCACTGCGCGGTAAACCTGTTTGTCAGCTGCGCCGCGGCGCACCAGGCAGGTTTTCGTTTGCGTCGGCGCGACGTGGCGCTGGTCAGCGATATCTGTCGCTGCCTCGACGGCCTGCCCCTGGCCATCGAACTGGCGACCGCGCAGGTCGATGCCCTGGGCCTGGCCGGCCTGCTCAGCCAGTTGCAGAGCGGCGCGGCTGCACTGAACCGCGGCCGGCGCACCGCCGCTCCACGCCAGCAGAGCCTGCGCGCCAGCCTGGACTGGAGCTACGCGCTGCTCAGCCCGCTGGAGCAGGTGGCGTTGCAACGCATGGCGATCTTCAAGACCAGCTTCACCCTGCGCACCGCGCTCACCGTGATCGGCTGCGAGCGCATCGACGAACACGGCCTGCTCGCCGTCATCGCGCAGCTGGCGGCGAAATCGCTATTGATGGTCGAACCCGGCGAGGGGCAGATGCGCTACCGCCTGCTGACGACCACTCGCGATTACGCCCTGGAAAAACTCCGCACCAGTGGCGAGCTGACTGCCCTGCAACAGCGCCGTGCACGCCACTGGGAACCGGCGCCGCCACGCAGCCCGGTGGCGGCCCTGGTGCCACGCCTGATCGACACCCTGGCGTTTCCACGTCAAGCGCCGCGCGGCGCGCCACGCTTCGCGGTGTGAACGCTGCGGCTAGAGCCGGCTGCCGCGCCAGAGCCCCGGCAACGGCGGCAGCACCCCCAGGCGCACGGCAGCACCACTGACCACCTGCACCCACTCGTCCGTCGCCACCATCATCGGTGCCAGGCGCGACACGCTGCGCCGCCAGGCGAGCGGATTGGTGCCGACGATGCGGCTGAAGAATCGCGAGAAATGCGCCTGGTCGAAGAAGCCGCACTCCACGGCGATCTGCGTCAGCGTCAGCTCGGTGGTGCAGATCAGTGTCTTGGCCAGCGCCACGCGCTCGCGGCGCAACCAGTCCTGCGGGCTGTACCCGGTGCTGGCCTTGAAGGCGCGGGCGAAGTGGCTGCGCGAGAGGCCGCAGGCACTGGCCAGCGCGTCGACGCTGATGCCCTGGCTGAGGTGCGTGCGAATCAGCTGCTTGGCCAGGCGTACCCGCCAGCCTGGCAGGCGGCCAGTGGCGGGGGCGCGTGTTGCGCCGCGGCTGACGGGTTCGAGGATGGCGCGAGGGGCTGCGTAGGACATGGCCATGGTCGATATCTCTGCGGACGAGATTCGATCTTGCGTGGCCCTGGCAGGGCCGGCGAGTTAAGCGTTGTTAATCGTTAGAAGCCTCGCCCTAGACGCCTCGAAAGGTATTACTTGGCTGCCGCGACAGGGTGTGAAACCGCGCGGCATCGCTCGTCGCGAGCGGACCGTAGCCTGATCAGCACGGCCCGCGTCGAACGCCCACCAATCGCCCCAAAAAAGGGACACTCACCCGCCGCCGCACCCTTCTGGTTCAACGCGGCGCACGCGCGGACCGCTGGCGAACGCCTGTAGCAGTAGCGCCATCAAGCGCTCGAACAATCCGCCACAAGCCCCGCCGTCCGGCCCTTGCATGCCCGGCAGCACGCCGCCGCGAGCACCGCAAAATGCCCCGTTACGACTCTGGCACGCTATCTGCTACCACCCTGACAAAGCGCGCCGAACCTTACGGCGTGCGTCTCGCCTGGTCACCGCCGACCAGTCGCCGCTACCGGCACGAGACGAGTGATCCCGGCAACGCTGCCTGGCTCTCACTCCACCCACTCTTGAATACCAGGCAAAGGCGCCTGGAGCTGCCCACCAGCTCCAGGCGCTTTTTTTTGTGCTTATAAAACCGCGTTGCCCCGGCAGCGGCTTCACCGAGGACAGGCTATGAACTCCATCGTCACCCCGATCAAGAGCGAAACACTGATCGTCATCGGCAACGGCATGGTCGGCCACCACTGTGTCGAGCAACTGATCGAGCGCGGCGCGCTGGCCCAGTATCAGGTGCACGTGTACGGCGAAGAGCGCCAGCGCGCCTACGACCGCGTGCACCTGTCCGAGTACTTCGGCGGCAAGGATGCCGAAGCCCTGGCCCTGGGCGACGCCGACCTGTACGCCCGCAACGGCGTGCACCTGCACCTCGGCGAGCAGGTGCTGGAGATCGACCGCGCGCGCAAGGAAGTGGTCACCCACCACGGCCGACGCGCCTACGACCGCCTGATCCTGGCCACCGGCTCCTACCCCTTCGTGCCGCCGATTCCGGGCGCCGAGGGCAATTCGCGCCTGGTCTATCGCACCCTCGATGACCTCGACGGCATCCGCGCCGCCGCCCGCAGCGCTCGCCGCGGCGTGGTGGTCGGCGGTGGGCTGCTCGGCCTGGAAGCGGCCAACGCGCTGAAGTCCCTCGGCCTGGAAGCCCATGTGGTCGAATTCGCCCCACGGCTGATGCCGGTGCAGCTCGACAGCGATGGCGGCGACGCCCTGCGCGCGCGCATCGAAGCCCTGGGCGTCGGCGTGCACCTGTCGCGCGCCACCCAGGAAATCGTCATCGGCGAGGACTACGCCTACCGCATGGTATTCAACGATGGCGAATTCCTTGAGACCGACCTGATCGTGTTCTCCGCCGGCATCCGCCCGCAGGACGCCCTGGGCCGCAGCGCCGGCCTGGAGGTCGCGCCGCGCGGCGGCGTGGTGATCGACAACGACTGCCGCACGAGCGACCCGGCTATCTTCGCCATCGGTGAATGCGCCTCCTGGAACGGCAGCGTGTTCGGCCTGGTCGCCCCCGGCTACAGCATGGCGCGCAACCTCGCCGCGCAACTGGTCGGCCAGGTGCACGAGCCGTTCACCGGCGCCGACATGTCGACCAAGCTCAAGCTGCTCGGTGTCGATGTCGGCTCCATCGGCGACGCCCACGCCGCCACGCCGGGCGCCAAGAGCTACCGCTTCATCGACGAGGCCAACGCCAGCTACCGCCGCCTGGTCGTTTCCGCCGACGGCCAGCACGTGCTCGGCGCGGTGCTGGTCGGCGACAACAGCTACTACGACACCCTGCTGCAGTACGCGCAGAACGGCATCAAGCTGCCGGCCGATCCATCGAGCCTGATCCTGCCACTGTCCGATGGCGCACCGACCCTGGGCGCCGACGCACTGCCGGACACCGCGACCATCTGCTCCTGCCACAACGTCAGCAAGGGCGCGGTGTGCTGCCAGGTCGACGCCGGCATCACCGACCTCGGCGAACTCAAGGCCGTGACCAAGGCCGGCACCGGTTGCGGCGGCTGCAGCGCGTTGCTCAAGCAGGTGTTCGAGCACGAACTGAGCGCCCGCGGCGTGGCCGTCGACAAGAGCCTGTGCGAGCACTTCGCCTACACCCGCCAGGAGCTGTACGGCATCGTGCGCGTAGAAGGCATCGAGAGTTTCGAGGAGCTGCTCACCCACCACGGCCGCGGCCACACCGGTTGCGACATCTGCAAGCCGGCGGTGGGCTCGATCCTCGCCTCGTGCTGGAACCGCTCGATCACCGATCCGCTGCTGGTGCCGTTGCAGGACACCAACGACACCTTCATGGCCAACATGCAGAAGAACGGCACCTACTCGGTGGTGCCGCGCATTCCCGGCGGCGAAGTGACCCCGGACGGCTTGATCGCCATCGGCGCGGTGGCGAAGAAATACGACCTCTACACCAAGATCACCGGTGGCCAGCGCATCGACCTGTTCGGCGCCCAACTGCACGAATTGCCGGACATCTGGGCCGAGCTGATCGCCGCCGGCTTCGAGACCGGCCACGCCTACGGCAAGTCGCTGCGCACGGTGAAATCCTGCGTCGGCAGCACCTGGTGCCGTTATGGCGTGCAGGACAGCGTCGGCATGGCGCTACGCCTGGAGGACCGCTACAAGGGCCTGCGCTCGCCGCACAAGATCAAGTTCGCGGTCAGCGGCTGCACCCGCGAATGCGCCGAGGCGCAGAGCAAGGACATCGGCGTGATCGCCACCGACAAGGGCTGGAACCTCTACGTCTGCGGCAACGGCGGCATGCGCCCGCGCCACGCCGAGCTGTTCGCTACCGACCTGGATGACGAGACGCTGATCCGCCTGATCGACCGCGTGCTGATGTTCTACGTGCGCACCGCCGACAAGCTGCAGCGCACCTCGGTCTGGCGCGAGTCACTGGAAGGCGGCCTGGACTACCTCAAGGCGGTGATCCTCGACGACAGCCTGGGCCTGGCCGCAGAACTCGAAGCGCAGATGCAGATCGTCGTCGACCGCTACGAATGCGAGTGGGCCAATGCCCTCAAAGACCCGGAGAAACTCAAGCGCTTCCGCACCTTCGTCAACGACAAGCGCGCCGACCCGGACATCCACTTCGTCAAGGAGCGCGGCCAGCGCCGGCCGATTTCCGCCAGCGAACTCCACCTGATTCCCGTCTTCGAGGAGGCACTCTGATGAGCACGTCCAACGCCGTTCGCGCGCAATCCCTGCCAGCCACTACCTGGCAACCGCTGTGCAGCACCCGTGATCTGGTCGCCAACTCAGGCGTGGTCGCCTGGCTGGATGGCGAGCAGATCGCCCTCTTCCACCTGCCGCAGACGGTCGACGGCGAGAAGCTGTTCGCCGTCGACAACCGCGACCCGAAATCCGGCGCCAACGTCATCGGCCGCGGCATCGTCGGCCAGCTCAAGGGCGACCTGGTGATCGCCTCGCCGCTGTACAAGCAGCACTTTCGCCTGACCGACGGCAGTTGCCTGGAATACCCCGAGCAGCGCCTGCGCGTATGGCCGGTGCGCCTCAACGGCGATGCGGTGGAAATCGGCATCGTCGAGTAGCCGAGCCGGCGCATCCACCCAGGCAAAACCTTACAGACCGCACTGGGCGCCAGCGTCCAGCGCCCTCGTACACCCAAGAGAGCACATCACGATGTCCTACCTGATCCCAGCCGAATTCGTCACCAAGATGGTCGATGCCGGCGAGTCGAAGATCTTCATGTCGACCCGCGATACCCTGATCCGCGCCTTCATGGCTGGCGCCATCCTCGCTCTGGCCGCGGTGTTCGCCATTTCCATTACGGTGCAGACCGGTTCGCCGCTGCTGGGCGCAGCATTCTTCCCGGTCGGTTTCATCATGCTCTACCTGATGGGCTTCGACCTGCTCACCGGGGTGTTCGTCCTCACCCCGCTGGCGCTGCTCGACAAGCGACCGGGCGTCACCGTCGGCGGCGTGCTGCGCAACTGGGGGCTGGTGTTCACCGGCAACTTCGCTGGCGCACTGACCGTCGCGCTGATGATGGCCTTCGTCTTCACCTACGGCTTTTCCACCAGCCCCGGCGCCATCGGCGAGAAGATCTCGCACATCGGTGAAGCGCGCACCCTGGGCTACGCCGAATACGGCACCGCCGGCTGGCTGACCATTTTCCTGCGCGGCATGCTGTGCAACTGGATGGTCTCCATGGGCGTGGTCGGCGCGATGATCTCCACCACCGTCAGCGGCAAGACCATCGCCATGTGGATGCCGATCATGCTGTTCTTCTACATGGGCTTCGAGCATTCGGTGGTGAACATGTTCCTGTTCCCCTTCGGCATGATCATGGGCGGCGATTTCTCGGTGATGGACTACATGATCTGGAACGAAATCCCCACCGCCCTCGGCAACCTGGTCGGCGGCCTGGCCTTCACCGGCCTGACCCTCTACACCACCCACGTCAGGACCGCGCCCAAGCGCGCCTACAACTGATCCCACCCGTAGGGTGCGCCATGCGTACCAGGCAACCGCTGCGCTGCCAACCGGTGCGCGCGGCGCACCCTACGCACAACTCCTTCGCAGGCCTCGCCGCATGCCCCAGCAGCTCGTCGTCAGCCTTGGCCAGTGCTCGGACAAGGGCCGCAAGCCGGTCAACCAGGACTTCCACGGCGCCTGCATCCCGCCCGAGCCGCAGCTCGGCACCAAGGGGATCGCCATTGCCCTGGCCGACGGCATCAGCAGCAGCGCAGTCAGCCACATCGCCAGCGAAACCGCGGTCAGCGGTTTTCTCGCCGACTACTTCTGCACCTCCGACGCCTGGTCGGTAAAAACCTCCGCCGAACGTGTACTGCGTGCCACCAACTCCTGGCTGCACGCGCAGACGCGCCAGGGCCAGTACCGCTATGAACAGGACCGCGGCTACGTCTGCACCTTCAGCGCGCTGGTGTTGAAGTCCACCACCGCGCACCTGTTCCACTGCGGCGATGCACGCATCTATCGCCTGCATGGCGACGCCCTGGAACAGCTGACCAACGACCACCGCCTGTGGGTCGGCCAGGACACCAGCTACCTGAGCCGCGCCCTCGGCATCAACCCGCAACTGGAACTCGACTACCGCGCGCTGCCGGTCGAGGTCGGCGACCTGTTCCTGCTCGCCACCGATGGCGTGCACGAACACCTCGACTCACGGCAGATGGTCGAGCTGATCCGCACCCACGCCACCGACCTCGATGCCGCCGCCCGCGCCATCGTTGCCCTGGCCCATGCCCAGGGCAGTACCGACAACCTCACCCTGCAGCTGGTACGCATCGACGCCCTGCCGGCGCAGGAGGCCGACGAGCTGCAGCAGAGCCTCAGCGAACGGCCCTGCCCGCCGCTGCTGGGTGCGCGCATGCTGTTCGACGGCTACACCATCGTCCGCGAGCTGCACGCCAGCAGCCGCAGCCACGTCTACCTGGCCCTGGATGGCGAAACGCCGGTGGCGCTGAAAACCCCGTCCATCGATCTGCAGCACGACGCCGCCTACCTGGAGCGCTTCCGCACCGAGGAATGGATCGCCCGGCGCATCGACAGCGCCCACGTGCTCAAGCCCTGCGTGCAGACGCGTCCGCGCCACTACCTGTACAGCGTCAGCGAATTCATCGAAGGCCAGACCCTGCGCCAATGGATGATCGACCACCCCAGGCCCGATCTGGAAACCGTGCGCGGCATCGTCGAACAGATCGCCAAGGGCCTGCGCGCCTTTCACCGCCTGGAAATGCTGCATCAGGACCTGCGCCCGGACAACGTGATGATCGACACCACCGGCACGCTGAAGATCATCGACTTCGGCGCCACCCGCGTCGCCGGGCTGATGGAAATCACCTCGCCCCTGCCCCGCGACCCGCTGCTCGGCACCGCGCAGTACACCGCGCCGGAATACTTCCTCGGTGAAAGCGCCACGCCGCGCTCGGACCAGTTCTCCCTGGCCGTGATCGCCTACCAGATGCTCACCGGCGAGCTGCCTTACGGCGCCCAGGTGGCGAAATCGCGTAGCCAGTCGGCGCAGAACCGCCTGGTCTACCGCAGCGCCCGCCACAGCGAGCGGGACGTGCCGGCGTGGATCGACGACGTGCTGCGCAAGGCCACGCACCCCAATCCGTACAAGCGCTACGAGGACATTTCCGAGTTCGTCCACGAGTTGCGCCAGCCGAACCCGGCGTTTCTCACCCGCACCCGCGCGCCACTGCTGGAACGCAACCCGCTGCTATTCTGGAAAGCGACCTCACTGCTGCTCGCCGTGGCCTGCCTCGCGCTCCTGACGAATGGCTGAAGCGCCCGAGAGCCGGGCCTGTGCGGGCAACGGGGCGCGGAAAAGACTTGTTGCCAATCTGTAGTCGATACCGCGGGCGCAAACGCTGAGAATGCGGCTCCTTCAAATTGACGAGATGACACCCGTGGAATACCTGCAGCAACTGATTAGCGACCCGACCGCCTGGGTGGCGCTGGCAACACTGGTGGTCATGGAGGTCGTGCTCGGCATCGACAACCTGATCTTCATCTCCATCCTCACCAACAAACTCCCCGAACACCAACGCGCCAAGGCGCGCCGCCTGGGCATCAGCATGGCGCTGATCCTGCGTCTGGGCCTGCTCGGCACCGTGGCCTGGATCGTCCAGCTGACCGAGCCGATCGTCGAGGTGTTCGGCCAGGCCTTCTCCTGGAAGGACATCATCCTGATCGCCGGCGGCCTGTTCCTGCTGTGGAAAGCGACCAAGGAAATCCACCACTCCATGGACCCCGAGCCCGAGGGCGACATGTTCGTCGGCCGCACCGCGAGCATCGGCTTCAGCGCCGCCATCGTGCAGATCCTGCTGCTCGACCTGGTGTTCTCGGTCGACAGCATCATCACCGCCGTGGGCATGACTGAACACGTGCCGATCATGATCATCGCCGTGGTTGCCGCCGTCACCGTGATGCTGCTCGCCGCCGAACCGCTGGCGCGCTTCATCAACAACAACCCAACCGTGGTCATGCTGGCTCTGGGCTTCCTGATCATGATCGGCATGACGCTGATTGCCGAAGGCTTCGGCGCCCACGTACCGAAGGGTTACATCTACGCGGCCATGGCCTTCTCCGCGGTGATCGAAGGGTTGAACATGCTCTCGCGCCGCGCCAAGCGCAAAGCCAGACAAGAAGGCTGATCCGCGCCCCGTTGATCCACTGACCCGGCGCCCATGAGCGGACTTACCGCCCATGGGCGCTCGTCATTCCAGCGTGCCCCCTCAGCGCACGCCAGACCGCCACAGGAGTCCCCGATGACCCATTCCCCACGTTCCCGTAACGCCCTGCGCGCCCTGACCGTTGGCGCCTTCGTGCTGCTCGCCGGCTGCGACATCGCGGAAAACACTGCCGAGAAACTCGCCGAGGAAGCCAAGCAGGAAATCGCCCAGGCCGCCCGCGACGTCCTCAGCGAAACCGCCAAGGATCTCAACCAGCAGATCGACCAGGCACAGAAATCCACCGAAGACTGGCTCACCCCCGAGCAACAGAAACAGCAGGATGAAGAGCAGCAGGAAGCACGCCAGGACAGCGAGGAGCAGCGCGAGGCGTGATCGCCAGGAGCCGCGGCACAAACGAGGCAACACAGGAACTGCACTGCAAGCCCCCATCCGACCTCAGGCCCACCTGCCGTGACGAACAACGAAGCCGGCGCACGCTTCCAAACGAAACTACTTCGCCCGGCACAGGCAGGCGACGAATGCCCATGGGCCTTTGTCGTACTGCCCAAAAGCGCGAGTGAAAAACTCCCAAGACGCGGTAGAACGACGGTAAAAGGCACCCTCAACGGCCACGCCTTCCAGATCACCCTTGAGCCGGACGGACAGTTGAGCCACTGGTTGAAGATAAATGAGGCACTGCTCAACGCCGCAGGCGCGAACATCGGCGATGTCGCGACCTTTGAGGTTGTATCGGTGGAACAGGAACCTGAGCCCGAGCTTCCTGCCGATTTACGAGAGGCCTTGGCATCGGCCCCAGAAGCCCATTCGGTATGGCGCGACACAACCACCATCGCGCGGCTTGACTGGATCCACTGGATTACCTCTGCCAAGCAAGCCAAGACACGGGCGCAACGCATCAGCAACGCGTGCGACATGCTGGCATCCGGGAAGAAGCGGGTTTGCTGCTTCGATCCCTCCGGTTACTACAGCAAAGCCTTCAAGGCACCCCAGGCCGCGGACTAGCCCAAAAGCAAAAAGCCCCGAAAACTTGTTAGTTCTCAGGGCTCTATGTGTAGCTATCTGGCGGTGAAGGTGGAATTCAAACCCTGCTCCGGGCGTTTCATTGCGTCGCAAACCTGCTCAATGCTGGAGTTTCTCGACCCTAGCTAGCTCATTTCGTAGGAGTCTGGACCTGTATTTCGACACTTTCTCGACACTCAAGCTAGACAGCATGGGTTCATCTGGGTAGCTTCTCGCCAGTGTAGCCTGTCATAGGCGCCACTTTACTTAACATCACAAGAGGCCAAGATGGATCTTAGCCAAGCAAAAACAGTAATTAGCACAGTGCTAATTACCGCATCAATTCCGCTTCTGCTAGGCCTTCTTCTCTACTTAGAAAACCCTGACGGCATACTGCTATACACTCCAAGACCCGGCCCTCGCCCGACTGGAACGCCCGCTTTCACAATTGGAGCGATAGTAGGTGTAGCGCTATCTTTCGCGCTCTCACTCTGCCTGCTTCTCTTGGGAGCAGTAGCTGCGTATTTCGCCCGATCAGAAGCTTCAAAAAACAGAGTAAAAAAACTCTGCACGATAGCCGTGGCGGCTATGGCCACTTCCATCGCCGGATCGTTTATCTGTGCCGCCCTTCTATACCAAGCAGGTTAATCCCCCATAGACAACCTGAGCTTCTTTGCTGGCCAGATCGGCCCAGCCTAATCAAATGGATAACGATGAAGAAAATCATAAAAATTACTTTGCTGGCCAGCGTGATAATTTACGCGACCTACCTTGTATCTTCTAAAAACATGCTTGATCACGGTACTAGCTGTCTAACATCCAGCGGGCTCCACGAAAAATTTAAAAATATAAAGACCAAAGAAGAAGCAAAGATTGTTGAGGCTGAGCTTGAGCTATGCGTAGATAACAAGAAAACATTTATTCAATCTCTATTTTTCTCTAAAAAATACGTCTCAGATAAATTCAATATAGATTTCGAATGAACAGCTCTCAAAAAAACCAACCCTCCATTTAAATTCAGCACGCACCCGACTTTAGAAACGATTCAATTTATCTTTGGAGCCATGGGGGTTATTGGACTTGTCTACGCAGTAACTATGACAGCCAAATCCGTTTCAGCAGGCACATGGCCAATTGCTCAAGGCACTATAGTAAGATCAGAAATCAAAAAAACAACATGATCGCGAACATAACGTAAGTCACTCATTACAAACCAAATACGAATACTCAGTAATGGGTGTCAAATATAAATATGTTCGCACGGCGTTTGGAATGCACAATTCGAATATTCCTTGGCATGCGTCTGGAACCCATAAGAAACTGAATCAACGAAATCCCAACGTTAATGTCAGGTACAACCCCAAGAAGCCTCACATCTCTGTATTGCGAGCAGAGCCGCGGCAACATCCTCACCCTGCAAAAAATCCTCGGGCACTCGAGCCTGACGATGACCATACGCTATGCCCACTTAGCGCCGGATCACCTGCAGGACGCCTTGCGGCTCAACCCGTTAACCGATGAAGAGAGTTAACATGACGTACGAATTAGCGTACGCTTAGTCAATCAAAAGAAGGCCGGCTCTCATGAAAACACTTACCGCCAGCGAAGCACGCACCAACCTCTATCGGCTCATGGATCAGTCAGCCGAGTCGCATCAGCCCATTCTGATTTCGGGCAAGCGCACCAACTCCGTTTTGGTGTCGGCCGATGATTGGGAAGCCATCCAGGAAACGCTGTATCTGCTGTCCGTGCCAGGCCTGCGCGAGTCCATAAAGGAAGGCATGGCCGAACCCGTCGATGAATGCGCGAAGGATCTGGACTGGTGACTTGGCAGCTCGTCTACACGAAACACGCTCAGAAGGACGCCCCAAAACTCGCTGCAGCAGGTTTGAAGGACAAGGCCAAGGCGCTGCTTAAGGTGGTACGCGAGAACCCGTTTCAGAACCCGCCCCCGTACGAAAAGCTGGTCGGGGATCTGGCCGGTGCTTACTCCCGACGCATCAACATCCAGCATCGGCTGGTGTATCAGGTGCTACAGGATGAGCAGGTGGTGAAGGTGCTGCGGCTCTGGTCGCACTACGACTGAATGCGGTTTTCGACACTTCATCGACACACGCTAACGCCAGAAAGCAAAAAGCCCCGAAAACTTGTTAGTTCTCAGGGCTCTATGTGTAGCTATCTGGCGGTGAAGGTGGGATTCGAACCCACGATACGGTTTCCCGTATACACACTTTCCAGGCGTGCTCCTTCAACCGCTCGGACACTTCACCGGGTCTCGTCGAACCGTGGTCCGTCGAGGCGCGCTAATGTAGCCGAAGAGGTTATCGAAGGCAAAAGGTTTTTTCAGTCGATTCATGCGCTTATGCCGAATGACCGGTTTGTGCGGCAGCGGCCTGTGCCGGTGGCTCGAAGCGTTGCGGGCCGAATAGCAGGAAACCCAGCGAGACGAACAGGCTGACGGCGAACAGGCGCACCACACCTGCGTGGCTGTGGCTGACCGCGTTTGTGGCCAGCAGTATCAACCCGAGCAGCAGAAGCAGTGCCAGGGCGGGCGCCAAAGGACGGGCGAATCGACGCATGGCAGGCACTCGTGACAGGGGCGGCTAACCTATCCGGGCAACGTCCGTCCGGCCAATTGGCAAAGCCGATGGCACCGATAGGCCCGCACGGATGACCATTCGGTCAGCCAAAGCGCTTTACCCGCGCGCCCTGGCTGGGTAACGTCAGCGCCACTTCAGCCCACTGCAGGACTAGGAAAACGCCATGAGCGACCTGATCAGCTATCAACTCGAAGACGGCATCGCCACCCTGACCCTCAACAACGGCAAGGTGAACGCCATCTCCCCGGACATGATCGCCGCGTTCAACGCCGCGCTGGATCAGGCCGTGCAGGACCGCGCCATCGTCATCATCACCGGCCAGCCGGGCATTCTCTCCGGTGGCTACGACCTCAAGGTGATGACCTCCAGCCCGCAAAACGCCGTGGCCCTGGTCACCGCGGGTTCCACCCTGGCGCACCGCATGCTCTCGCATCCCTACCCGATCATCGTCGCCTGTCCGGGCCATGCGATTGCCAAGGGCGCGTTCATCCTGCTGTCGGCCGACTACCGCATCGGCGTCGAAGGCCCGTTCAACATTGGCCTTAACGAAGTGCTGATCGGCATGACCATGCACCACGCCGGCATCGAGCTGGCCCGTGATCGCCTGCGCAAGGCAGCGTTCCACCGCTCGGTGATCAATGGCGAGCTGTTCGACCCGCAAGGCGCGGTCGATGCCGGCTTCCTCGACAAGGTGGTACCGGCCGAGCAACTGCTGCCGACCGCCCTGGCCGTTGCCCAGCAGATGAAGAAGATCAACATGACTGCGCACAAGAACACCAAGCTGAAGGTGCGCAAGGGCCTGCTGGACACCCTGGCCAACGCCATCGAGCTGGATCAGCAACACCTCGGCTAAGCCACCTGCAAAGCCCCTGAAACCCGGCCCTGTGCCGGGTTTCGTGTTTTATGGCGAAATGATGGCCAAGCCCATGGGCAATTGCCGTGGCCTGTATTACTTTTACAGCTATCGCCAGGGCATGGACGTATGGCGCTCCCGTGGTTTTAACGTGGTCGCGTCAGGAGCCATCCCATGAAAATTGCCCACAAGGTCGGTATCGCGGCGGCTGCCGTTCTGTTCCTGACCACCAGCCTGCTATCCCTCGCCCAGGTCAGCCAGGTGCGCAGCACCTTGCGCAGCCAGGTCGAATCGAGCATCTCCGAATCCAGCAACGCCCTCGCCCGCCAGATCGAGAACTGGCTGAACGCCAAGCTGCGCCTGATGGACCTGATGGCGCAGAGCATCGACAGCGACTACAGCCCCGAAGCCACTCAGCGCGTCATCGACTCGCCGATGCTGAAGAACGAATTCATCTTGGTGTTCGGCGCGCTGCAGGCCGACGGCAAGCCGATCAAGAACGACCCCAGCTGGCAACCCAAGGCCGACTGGGACGGCCGCCAGCGCCCCTGGTACGACACCGGCAAAGGCAGCAACCAGGCACTGCTCACCGAGCCCTATGTCGATTCCACTACCGGTGAAATCCTCATTTCCGCCGTGGCCAAGCTCAGCAACGCCGGGGAGTTCCTTGGCGTGTTCGGCGGCGACATCCGCCTGAAGACTGTCGCCGATGCGGTCAATACCCTGGACTTCAACGGCGCCGGCTATGCCTTCCTTCTCAGCCGCAGCGGCAACATCATTTCCCACCCCGACACCGCGCTCAACGGCAAGCCCTACAGCAGCCTGTTCGATGGCAAGAACCCGGCACTGAACAAGGACCTGCAGGAGCTCAGCGGCGACGGTAAGGACCTGCTCGTGTCCTTCACCCCGCTGCCCAACCTGCAGGGCATGGACTGGTACATCGGCGTGGTGCTGGACAAGAGCATCGTCATGGCCGAGGCCAATGCCCTGAGCTGGCGCGCGGTGATCGGCACCGTGCTTGGCGTGGTGATCAGCCTGATCGCCCTGGGCATGCTGATGGGCAAGCTGCTCAAGCCGCTTGACCACCTGCACGCCTCGCTGCGCGAGATCAACAGCGGCCAGGGCGACCTGACGCGCCGCCTGCCGGCCACCGGCAACGACGAAATCGCCGAGGTGTCGCGCGAATTCAACAGTTTCCTGCAGAGCCTGCAGACGCTGATCAGCGACGTGATGGGCAGTTCGCGCCAGGTACGCGAAAGCACCACCGCCACCTCCGGCGAAGCCAACCAGGCGGCCAATCGCCTGCAGGAGCAGCTGCAGGAACTCGACCAGCTTGCCACCGCCATGCAGGAAATGGCCTCCACCGCCGAGGAAGTGGCGCGCAACGCCCAGGCCGCGGCCCAGGCTGCCATCGCCGCCAACGAGGAAACCGAGAGTGGCGTGCGCGTGGTGTCGCAGTCGACCACGGCGATCAAGCGCCTGGCCGACGAAATGGACGACACCAGCCACGCGATCAACGAACTGGCCAAGCTCAGCCACAGCATCGAGTCGATCCTGTCGGTGATCACCAGCATCGCCGACCAGACCAACCTGCTCGCCCTCAACGCGGCCATCGAGGCGGCGCGTGCCGGGGAGTCCGGCCGGGGTTTTGCCGTGGTCGCCGACGAGGTGCGCTCGCTGGCCTCGCGCACCCAGCAGTCGACCCAGGAAATCCGCCAGATGATCGACCAGCTGCAAACCGGCGTGCGCCAGGCCGAAGCGCGCATGCAGCAGAGCCGCGACACCGCGAGCAAGACCGCCGACGAGGCCAGCGCGGCCAACGACATGCTCGGGCGCATCCGCGAGGCGATCACCCGCATCAACGACATGAACCTGCAGATCGCTACCGCTGCCGAGGAGCAGAGCGCGACCACCGAGGAGATCAACCGCAACACCACCAACATCCGCGATATCAGCCATGAAGTGGCCGGCGGCGCCGAGCAGCAGGTGCGCCAGTGCGCGGTGATGGTCGAGCAGGTCGGCGAACAGGATCGCCTGCTCGGGCGCTTCCGCGTCTAACGCCGGCCAACGCGCTGGAAATGCGCGGTAATAACCTCTGATCGAGGTCAATTGCCGAAAGCAGTGTACGCCCGTACACTGCGCGCCTTTTTGTCTGCCAGCAGGCCCTACCGATGCTCTTCCTCGCGCGCATGTTGTTGATGGGTGTGCACTTCATCATCGCCGGAACCCTGGGCCTGTTGCTCGGCCTGTTCCGCCCCTTCAACCCCGACAACAGCCGCCTGTGTGCGCGCCTGTATTCGCTGCCGGCGCTGTGCATGCTGCGCCTGCGGGTGAAGACCGAAGTGCAGAGCCTGTTCGGCCAACAGCAGTCCTGCGTGGTCATTGCCAACCACCAATCCAACTACGACCTCTACGTGCTCGGCCGCGTGGTGCCGCCGCGCACCGTGAGCATCGGCAAGAAGAGCCTCAAGTGGGTGCCGTTCTTCGGCCAGCTGTACTGGCTCGCCGGCAACGTGCTGATCGACCGCGGCAACGCCTTCAAGGCCAAGCAGGCGATGCTTACCACCACTGACACGCTGCGCCACAAGAACACCTCGATCTGGGTCTTCCCGGAAGGCACGCGCAACCTCGGTGAGGGCCTGCTGCCGTTCAAGAAAGGCGCTTTCCAGATGGCCATCGCCGCCGGTGTGCCGATCGTCCCGGTGTGCGTCAGCACCTACGCCAAGCGCCTGCGCATCAACAGCTGGACCAGCGGACGCATCATGATCCGCTCGCTGCCGGCGATCCCCACCCTGGGCTTGACCCTCGACGACCTGCCAGAGCTGATGGCGCGCTGCCAGACGCTGATGCAACAGACCATCGGCCAACTCGACGAGCAACTCGCCAAGGCCTGACGGGGCGGGCTTCACTGCAGCGGCGAGTGGCCTGGGTTAAGCTGCGCCATCGCCATGCAGAGGAATGCCAATGGATAACGTCGTTGCCGCCGCGGCCTACCACAAGGGCCTGAAAGTCGCCGATATCCGCCCGGAAGACGGCAAGGAGTGGGCGGCCAGGCCCGAGCACTTCGTCTGGATCGGCCTGCACGACCCCGGCAGCGCCGAACTGACCTGCCTGCAGCAGCAGTTCAACCTGCACGAGCTGGCGATGGAAGACGCCATCGCCCAGCACACCCGCCCCAAGCTGGAAACCTTCGGCGACGCGCTGTTCATGGTGCTCTACTCGCCGACCCGGGAAAGCGGACGGCTGGAGTTCGTCGAGACTCAGCTGTTCGCCGGCAAGGGCTACGTGATCAGCGCCCGCTACGGCAACTCCGCCTCCTACTCCATCGTACGCAAGCGCTGCGAGGCGCGACCGTTGCTGCTGGAGCACGGCGAGGACTTCGTGCTCTACGCCCTGCTCAACTTCGTCACGGAGAACTACCGGCCGCTGATGGACAGCATCCACGCCGAGCTGGAGGACCTGGAACAGACCGTGCTCAACCGCCCGTTGACCCAGGAAGACGTCGAGCGCATCCACTGCCTGCGCCGCGACCTGCTGCGCCTGCGTCGGAACATCGCGCCGATGGCGGAAATCTGCCAGGAACTGCAGCAGCTCGACTTCCCCTTCATCGACAAACACATGCGCCCGTACTTTCGCGACATCGCGATCCACGTCAACCGCCTGCTGGAAGACCTCACCGGCCTGCGCGAAATGGCCGACCACGCCATCGAGATCGGCTTGCTGCTGGAGTCATCGCGACAGAGCCTGACCCAGCGCAAGTTCGCCGCCTGGGCCGCGATCCTGGCCTTCCCCACCGCGGTGGCGGGCATCTACGGGATGAATTTCCAGAACATGCCCGAGCTGACCTGGCACTACGGCTATTTTGGCGTGCTGGGGATCATCGGCGTCGGCTGCGTCGGCCTGTACGGCAACTTCAAGCGTATGGGCTGGCTGTAGGGGCAAAAGCGCCTACATAGGCGGGCGATTTGCGGTGTGCGGCGCACCCTACGTGGTTGGGGCAGGCTCTGATCGTTCCCACGCTCCGCGTGGGAATGCAGCCCTCGACGCTCCAGCGTCCATGCGTGGGCTTGTGCGGGCAGGCAGGTCTGTGACGCGAAGCGTCACCGCAGGGGTTCCCACGCAGAGCGTGGGAACCATCGACAATAAAGAGCGCCCCTCTCCCACCCCACACGTCAGGCCGCTGGCAGGCCCTGCTTGCCGTGGGCGACGAAACGCATCATCCACTCGGCCACCGTGGTGCCCTGGTGATCGCTCTCCAGGCTGGCAACAGCCTTGAGGTAGCTCGGCTCGCCGATGCAGGCCTGACGGATGTCGAGCAGCGCGCGCGAGTAGTCGTGGATGAACTCGGGGTGGCCCTGGAAGCACAGCACCTGGTCGTCGATGCAGTAGGCAGCGATCGGGCAGAACGGGCTGGACGCCAGCAGCGTGGCCTTCTCCGGCAGCGCGGTGACCTGATCCTGGTGGCTGATCAGCAGGGTCAGTTCCTGCAGCGACGGGCTCATCCACTGCGGCTGGTGCTTGACCTCGTAGCGGTGGATACCCACCCCCCAGCCCTGGCTGGCACGCTCGGTACGACCGCCGAACAGCAGCGCCAGCAGCTGGTGACCGAAACACACGCCGAGCAACTTGTCGCCGTTCTCGTAGCGCGCCAACAGGTAGGTCTTGAGCGTCTGGATCCAGGCATCCGGGCCAAAGGAGTCGGCCTTGCTGCCGGTCACCAGATAGGCGTCGTAGCGCTCGTCATCCGCCGGGTAATCACCCTGCATCACGTTGTACACGGTGAACACGGCAGGAATCGGCTGACGCTCGAACAGGCGCTCGAACATGCGACCGTAGCCCTGATACTGCTCGATCAGTTCGGGGCGCAGGACATCGGTTTCCAGAATGCAGATACGCAAGGACATGGGGCGGACTACCTGAAGCGGGTGTGGGTGGTACTGCTGCCAAGCCTGCCCCGAATCACCCCGTCAGCGCAACCGCAGCTCGACAGGCAGAACGCCTGGCACGCGGCCCATCAGCGCCATCGATACTCACCATGAGTGCCATTCACTTCTGTTGATGCGCCGACTCGTCAATCATGCAGCCGTCCCCACTCACTGATCGAAAGGAATGCGCCATGAACAAGTTCTCCGCCATCGCCAGCCTGATCGCCGTTTCCGCCTTCGCCAGCCCGTATGCCCGCGAACCGCGCCGCAACGCCGAACCGCACTCGGCCGCCGCCAAGGCTGCCCGCAGCGCCAACCAGAAATAACCTGCCCCGCGTAATCGAGGAGCCCGCCATGACCATCACCGACATCTTCGCCAACACCAGCACCTACGGCGTGACCTATGCCAGCCTCGATGAATCGGGCCTGCACTTCGAGTCCGAAGCCACCGTGCACCTGGAAGACGGCACCCTGCTGACCCTGCGCATGCCCACTCGCCAGGCCGAAAAGATGCAGATTCATGATGTGGTCTGCGTGCAGAACGGCTGGTGCCTGGCGGCTTGAGCCGAGCAGGCGTCAGCGCACCAGCACCTGCGCCGCCAGGGCGTCCCCCAGGTAGCGGCTGAGAATGCGTTGCCAACTGCCATCGGCCTTCATTTGCGCGAAGGTGCGCTGCATTTCCGCCTGAATGGCGGGTGCATCCTTGAGCAGCGAGCTACCGGCGATGTAACTGCGCGACACGCTGATCGGCTTGCCCTGCCGCATGGAATCCGCCGGGTACTGCAGGCGATGCCACAGGTAGCCCACGCGCAAATCGATCTCGTACCAAGCCTGCACCCGACCGCTGTGCAGCATGCGCGCGGCCTGTTCCGGGTCGGTCACCTCCACCACCACCTGCCCCGGCTGCTTCAGCGCCAGCAGTTCCTGCGCCCGCGGCGTGCCGCCCATCACCACCACCGGACCATCGCGCAAGGCATCGGCCAAGGTGTCGTAGGTCTTGTCACGGCTCACCAGTACGTAGGCGGTCGGCAGCACGTCGAGCAGCCAGACCAGCGCCTCTTCGCGCTCGGGAATGCGCCCGATGTTCAGCACGATGCCCTGCGGGTCGGTTGCCACCGTCACCTGCACGCGTTTCCACGGCACGCTCTGGTAACGGCATTCGCGCTGCAGGCGCACGCAGATCGCCTGCATCAGTTCGCCGAACAGGCCGTGGTTGCCGACCTTGTCGTCGGCATGCGGCATCTGCCCCTGACCGACATAGATGTTCAGGGGCTCAGCCGCGCCCACTGCGCCTGCGCACAGCAACCAGGTCGCCATACCAGCCGCCTGCAACCAGAGCCAACTCTCGGGTCTGCGCACACTCACTCCCTATTCCCAGTGCATCACAGCATGGCAGCACAAGCCTGCCACGGCCAATGGCCCGGCGCCAAGCCGCGTGACGTGCTGACGATTGCGCGCATAAAAAAACCGGCCCTGGGGCCGGTTCTTCATTCACTCACCGCGTTGTCACTCAGAACTGCTCGCCCTTCGCGGCCTTCTCCAGCAGCAGCGCTGGCGGCTCGAAGCGCTCGCCATACTGCTCGGCGAGGTAGCGCGCGCGGGCAACGAAATCCTGCACGCCGTACTGGTTGATGAACTGCAGCGCCCCGCCGGTCCAGGCGGCGAAACCGATGCCGAAGATCGAGCCGACGTTGGCGTCGGCCACCGACTTGAGCACGCCCTCCTCCACGCAGCGCACGGTCTCGATGGCCTGGATGAACAGGATGCGATCACGCACGTCGACCTGGGCGATCTGCGCATCGGCCTTCTCGAAGCGCGCCTTGAGCTGCGGCCACAGGTGTTTCTTGCCGCCTGCGGGGTAATCGTAGAAGCCGCCACCGGCGGCCTTGCCCGGACGCTTGTACTCCTTGAGCATCAGGTCGATCACCGCGAATGCCGGGTGCTGTGCAATCGACTTACCCTCGGCGGCCAGGTCGGCAACGGTCTGCTGGCGGATGTGCTCCATCAGGCTCATCGACACCTCGTCGCTGATCGCCAGCGGGCCGACCGGCATGCCGGCCTTGCGCGCCTCGGTCTCGATCATCGCCGCGCTCACGCCCTCGCCGAGCATGGCGATGCCTTCGTTGGTGAAAGTGCCGAACACCCGCGAGGTGAAGAAGCCGCGGCTGTCCTCGACCACGATCGGCGTTTTCTTGATCTGCAGCACATAGTCGAAGCCACGGGCCAGGGTCTCGTCGCTGGTCTTGGCGCCACGGATGATTTCCACCAGCGGCATCTTGTCGACCGGGCTGAAGAAGTGCAGGCCGATGAATTTGTCCTGCTTCTGCACCGCAGTGGCCAGGCCGGTGATCGGCAGGGTCGAGGTGTTGGAGGCGATCACCGCGTCACTCAGCGCGGCGCTTTCGGCTGCTGCGGTAACCTTGGCCTTGAGGCCACGGTCCTCGAACACCGCCTCGATGATCAGGTCGCAACCGGCGAAGTCGGCATCGCTGACAGTCGGCTTGATCAGGGCAAGAAAGGCCTCGCGCTTCTCGGCGCTCATCTGCCCACGGCTGACCTTCTTGTCGAGCAGCGCAGCGGAGTAGGCCTTGCCCTTCTCCGCCGCCTCGATGGACACATCTTTCAGCACCACTTCGATGCCGGCCGCCGCCGACACATAGGCGATGCCCGCGCCCATCATGCCGGCGCCGAGCACACCGACCTTCTTCGTCACGTACGGCGCGAAGCCCTTGGGCCGCGAGCTGCCGGCGTTGATCTCGTTGAGCTGGAACCAGAAGGTGCCGATCATGTTCTTCGCCACCTGGCCGGTGACCAGCTCGGTGAAGTAGCGTGCCTCGATGATCTGCGCGGTGTCGAAGTCGACCTGAGCGCCCTCGACGGCGGCGCACATGATCTTCTCCGGCGCCGGGAAGCAGCCCTTGGTCTTGTCACGCAGCACGCTCGGGGCGATGGCCAGCATCTGCGCCACGGCCGGGGTGCTCGGGGTGCCATCGGGAATCTTGTAACCCTTCACATCCCAGGGCTGCACGGCAGCCGGGTTGGCAACGATCCAGGCGCGGGCCTTGCTCAGCATCTCCTCCGGAGTGGCGGCGATATCGTGGATCAGGCCGGCCTTGAGCGCGGCGTCCGGGCGCACCTTCTTGCCTTCGGCCAGGTACGGCAGCGCTTTCTCCAGACCGAGGATGCGCACCATGCGCACTACCCCACCACCGCCCGGCAGCAGGCCGAGGGTCACTTCCGGAAGGCCCAGCTGCACGCTGGAGCTGTCCAGGGCGATGCGGTGGTGGCAGGCCAGGCAGATTTCCCAGCCGCCGCCCAGCGCGGCGCCGTTGATCGCAGCCACCACCGGCTTGCCCAGGGTCTCCAGGCGGCGCAGCTGGCCCTTGATGTTGAGGATCATGTCGTAGAACGGTTTGGCGTCGGCCTTGCTGACCTTGACCAGCTCGTTGAGATCGCCGCCAGCGAAGAAGGTCTTCTTCGCCGAAGTGACGATCACACCGGCGATGGAGTCCTTCTCGGCCTCCAGGCGCGCGACGATCTGGCCCATGGCCTCGCGGTAGACCCCGTTCATGGTATTGGCGCTCTGGCCGGGCATGTCGATGGTCAGAACGACGATATTGTCCTGGCCCTTTTCGTAACGGATGGCGTCAGTCATTTTTCATTCCTCAGCTTCGAGGAGCGATTCAGCCGCGTCGCGAGCGAAGGTCTGGCTAGGCGGAATTTGGCGAAGAAGCGCAGTTTGCTGGAGCAAATGAGCATTCTGAGCCGGATTCCAACAACGCCAGGCCGAGCGCAGCAGCGGCTGGACGCTCATCAGATTCGTTCGATGATGGTCGCGATGCCCATGCCGCCGCCGACACAGAGGGTGGCCAGGCCGTAGCGCAGATCGCGCTTCTCCAGCTCGTCGAGCAGGGTGCCGAGGATCGCGCAACCGGTAGCGCCCAGCGGATGGCCCATGGCGATGGAACCGCCGTTGACGTTGACCTTGTCCTCGCTCACGCCCATGTCCGCCATGAACTTCATCACCACCGAGGCAAACGCCTCGTTGACCTCGAACAGGTCGATGTCTTCCACGCTCAGGCCGGCCTTGGCCAGGGCCTTGCGCGTGGCCGGCGCCGGGCCGGTGAGCATGATGGTCGGGTCGGTACTGGTTACGGCCGTGGCGATGATGCGCGCACGCGGCTTCAAGCCCAGTTCCTTGCCCTTGGCTTCGCTGCCGATCAGCATCAGCGCGGCGCCATCGACTATCCCTGAGCTGTTGCCCGGCGTGTGCACGTGCTCGATGCGCTCGACATGGCTATAGACGCGCAGAGCGGTGGAGTCGAAGCCCATCTGGCCCATCATCTCGAAGCTCGGCTTGAGCTTGCCCAGGCCGTCGAGGGTCGAGTCGCCACGGACGAACTCGTCGTGGTCGAGGATGACGATGCCGTTCTGATCGGTGACCGGGATCAGCGATTTGGCGAACGAACCGTCGGCGCTGGCGCGGGCGGCCTTCTGCTGTGAACGCAGGGCGTAGCTGTCGACGTCGCTGCGGCTGAAGCCTTCGAGGGTGGCGATCAGGTCGGCGCCGATGCCCTGCGGGGTGAAGTGGGTGTGCATGTTGGTTTCCGGGTCCATCACCCAGGCACCGCCGTCGGAGCCCATCGGTACGCGTGACATGGACTCCACGCCGCCGACCACCACCAGGTCCTCGTAGCCGGAGCGCACCTTCATCGCGCCCAGGTTGACCGCCTCCAGGCCCGAGGCACAGAAGCGGTTGACCTGTACGCCCGATACGCTGACGTCCCAGTCGGCAGCCATCACCGCGGTCTTGGCGATGTCCGCGCCCTGGTCGCCTACCGGCGTCACGCAGCCGAGCACGACGTCGTCGACCTGACGGGTATCCAGGCCATTGCGCTGTTGCAGTGCGCGCAGCAGGCCGGCCAACAGGCTGACGGGCTTGACGCTGTGCAGCGCGCCGTCCTTCTTGCCCTTGCCGCGCGGGGTGCGCACAGCGTCGAAAATGAATGCTTCGGTCATGACGTCCTCGGTAACTGGCAGCGGCACTGGAGGCCGGGTGGCATAACCATAGTCGTCCGGGTGGTGGACTCAATGACCGATGCGCTCAGGGCCATTGACCGTTCGGCTCAGACAGGCGGTCATCCACCGCCTCCACCCTGCGCCCGAGGCCGCGAGCTGTCTGGCTCAGGGGCTGGGCGCGCATTCGATGATAACCGCAATAACCACAGGCACGGGTCTCTGGCGTGCTAGAAACCAAGTCGTCTAAGCCAGGCGCCACGCGGCCCCTAGAGTGATACATGCAAGGTGCCGCCGCCGGGTTTTGCCGGGGCGGCTTTTTTGTCCGCGCAGGTGCGCGACCGCTTCGTGCCAGGCAGTCAGCGCACGCACGGCCAGCCGCCAACAAGAACAAAAGGCAACGCCGTCATGTTCAAACAAACGAAATACCGCCAGGCCAGCCTGATCGTGCTGGCCACCACCGTCATCCTGATCCTGCCCAACGTCTTTCCGCTGTTTCGTTGAGCCCCGCCACTCGCCGCTGCGTGCCGCCTTCGGGCGGTTGGCGCAGTGCCAACCCCACGCTCCGAACGCCGCTTCTTTTGTGCTAGGTTGCCGCTCGCCCTTCCCTGGAAGCCGCTGACCATGCGCCGCCTGCTCACCGCCCTCGCCTTCGTCCTGTGCCCCATTGCGTCGCTGTGCGCCGCCGACCTGGTGCTCGAGCTGCCAGGTGGTACGCGCACCTGGAGCAGCGCCGAGTTGCTCGCCCACCCACAGGCGCAGGACATCCACATCGACGCCGACGTCGCCTACAAGCGCGGCATGGACTACCGCGCCGTACCGCTGGCGGCGCTGCTGCAAGGCATCGAAGCGGGCGATCACCTGCAGGCGGTGGCGCTGGATGGTTTCGCTGCCGAACTGCCGGCGGCGCCCCTGCTGTCACGCCACGGCGCACGCGCCTGGCTGGCGGTGGAAGATCCGGCGCGGCCCTGGCCGAAACTGGGCAGCAAGCCCGGTGCCGGGCCGTTCTACCTCGTGTGGGAAAATCCGCAGGCGGCGCAGATCGGCCCCGAGCAGTGGCCATTTCAGATCGAGCGGATCAGGCGCCTGGCGCCGCTGGCCAAGCGCTTTCCGGCGCTGTTGCCGGCCGCAGCGGCAAGTGCGGAGGTACAGGCCGGTTTCGCCCAGTTCCAGAAAAACTGCCTGGCCTGCCACCGCCTGAATGGCGCCGGCGACTCGCAGTTCGGCCCGGACCTCAACCTGCCGCACAATCCCACCGAATACCTAGCCGGCGATTTTCTGCGCCAGTACATCCGCGACCCGCAGAGCCTGCGGCACTGGCCACAGGGGCGCATGCCCGCCTTCTCGCGTGAAGTGCTGAGTGACCAGGCGCTGGAGCAGCTGCTCGCCTACCTGCGCCATATGGCGACGCGCAAGGCGCGTGAGAACGCCAACGCAGCAAGACCATGACTGATCGTTCCCCCGCTCCGCGAGGGGATACAGCGGTTGACGCTCCCGTGTTCGTTCGCTGACTTGTACGGGCTGGCGGATCTGCGACGCGGAGCATCGCAGGAAGGGTCCCCACGCGGAGCGCGGGGACCATCGATGACTGATCGTTTGATCGTTCCCACGCTCCGCGCGGAAACGCAGCCGTTGACGCTCCTGCGTCCACCCGCTGGTCTGCGCGGGCCGGCAGGTCTGTGACGCGGAGCGTCACGGGAGGGTTACCACACCCTCAGCGTCTACCGACACTAGGGCAACGAAAGCTAGTCCCAGTAATCCTCAGGCGGCGCCGGCAATTCGCCGAGCAGCTGGCGCAGGCCACCGCCCCACTGCTGGCGGATTTCTTCGAAGTACGGGTCGCCTTCCTGCACGCGGAAGCCCTGGGGAATCTCCAGGCTGTCGGCCTTGTACACCATCAGGTCCAGCGGCATGCCCACCGAGACGTTGCTGCGGATGGTCGAGTCGAAGGAGATCAGCGCACAGCGCAGCGCCTGTGACAGTGGCGTCTCACGGCTCAGGGCGCGATCGAGGATCGGCTTGCCGTACTTGCTCTCGCCGATCTGGAAGAACGGCGTGTCGTCGGTGGAGACGATGAAGTTGCCCTGCGGATAAAGGTTGTACAGCTGCGGCGGCTCGCCACGGATCTGCCCGCCGATCAGGAACGAGCAACTGAGGTCGATGTCCTGGGTGTGCGGGGTGCTGTCGCGGTCGAGCACTTCGCGCAAGGTCGCACCGACCAGCGCGGCAGCGTCGAACAGGGTCGAGACGTTGTGCAGGTTGACACCGTTGCCACCAAAGCGATGCCGCAGTAGGCCGATCACCGATTGCGAGGTGGCCAGGTTGCCGGCGGTCTGCAGCACGATCAGGCGCTCGCCGGGAATACCGAATACGTGCAGTTTGCTGAAGATGGCGATGTGGTCGATGCCGGCGTTGGTGCGGGTATCGGAAACGAACACCAGGCCCTCGGCCAGGTTGAGGGCTACGCAGTAGGTCATGCTTCACCTGTCGGTCATGGATGTGCGGCGAGTGCAGCCTGTAGCCCGAAATCAGACCCGCCGGTGCTTTGGATAGGCTGTGTTGCCGATTCGTTCATGCCGGCAACACAGCCCCGCAGCCTTACTGCTGTTGCACCTGCAGCAGGGGCGACACCTTGACCCGCGCATGCATCTGCTCGCCACCACCGCCACGGCGCATGCCACGCACCGGGCAGGCATCGAGGTAGTCGAGACCGACCGCCAGCTTCAGGTGACGCTCGGGGCGTGCCAGCTCGTTGGTCACGTCGAAGCTGTACCAGCCATCGTCCAGCCAGGCTTCGGCCCAGGCATGGCTGGCCAGGTGCCGGTCATCTTCGCTGTACAGGTAGCCCGACACGTAGCGCGCCGGCACACCGAGGCTGCGCGCACAGGCGAGGAAGGCATGGGTGTGGTCCTGGCAGACGCCGGCGCGACCGGTGAAGGCCTCTGCCGCCGTGCTGTCGACCTTGGTCGCCCCGGGCGCGTAGACGATGTGGCCGTGCAGCGCGTGCATCAATTCGATCAGGCAGCTGCGGTCACGGCGATTGCCGCAATGCTCGCGGGCGAACGCCTGCAGCGCGTCGTCGGCCTGGGTCAGCCGGGTGAAGCGCAGGTAGGGATAGGCCGAGCGCTTGTCCGGCTCGAACTCGCTGATCTCGTCGATCTCGACCAGCCCGCGCGCGCCGATCACCAGCGCCTCGTGGGGCTCATCCAGGGTCAGCACATGCAGGATATTGCCGAATGGGTCGCGCTGCGCGCGCACCGGGCGCGGCAGGTCGAGCTGCCAGTTGAGCACGTGCTGACGCACGCTTTCCTGCGGCGTGAGGCGCAGGTACTGGATGCTCGCGCGCACCTGATCGTCGTAGTTGTAGGTGGTGTCGTGACGAATCGAAAGTCTCATACGACCTCCAGGTAGGACGTGTGGATGGAACTGCCCAACTGGCGAACGAGCAGGATGAAATCGGTGAGCCAGACGTGCAGGCCCTCGTCGAGCACTTCGTCGATGCTGGTATAGCGCAGGCGCGCATCCAGCTCGGCGGCCATGCGCTGCGCAGGGCGCCCGTTCTCCCCGGGCAGGCCGGAGAGCATCAGGTTGAGCTCCTCCATGCAGGCGCGCAGCGAACGCGGCACATCGGCACGCAGCAGGAGCATTTCGGAAATCTTGCGGGTGCGCGGCGAGCCGCGGTAGATCTCGGTGAAGGCCTCGAACGAGGACAACGCACGCAGCAGCGCGCTCCACTGGTAGTAGCCGCGGGCGGAGGTGTCGCTGACCGCCTCGGCTTCCTCGCCGAGCATCTCGTAGCGCGCATCGAGCAGGCGCAGGGTGTTGTCGGCACGCTCGATGAAGGTGCCCAGGCGGATGAAGCGATAGGCTTCGCCGCGCATGATGGTGCCGAAGGTGGCCCCGCGGAACAGGTGCGAACGCTCCTTGACCCACTCGCAGAAGCGGCTGATGCCGTAGCGCCCCAGCCCTTGGGCGGCGATGCCGCGCATCTCCAGCCAGGTGGCGTTGATGTTCTCCCACATGTCCGCGGTAATGCGCCCACGCACCGCATGGGCGTTGGTGCGCGCGGCCTGCAGGCAGCAGTAGATGCTGGCCGGGTTGTCCGCATCGAGGGCGAAGAAGTGCAGCATGCGCTCGGCATGCATCTGCCCGTGGCGCTCCAGGTACTCTTCCATGGTGCCGGTGATCAGCAGCGGCATGGCCAGTTCGTCGATGCCATCGCCGCGGCCGTCCTGCGGCATCAGCGACAGCGAATAGCTGACGTCGAGCATCCGTGCGAGGTTTTCGGCACGTTCCAGATAGCGCGACATCCAGTACAGGTCGGAGGCAGTTCTACTCAACATGATGCGCGTTCCTTAATCCTCGACGATCCAGGTGTCCTTGGTCCCGCCGCCTTGCGACGAGTTGACCACCAGCGAGCCTTCGCGCAGTGCCACGCGCGTCAGGCCGCCCGGCACCAGGCGGGTTTCTCGACCGGACAGGACGAACGGGCGCAGGTCGATGTGGCGTGGCGCGATGCCGCTTTCGACGAAGGTCGGGCAGGTCGACAGGCACAGCGTCGGCTGGGCGATGTACGCCTCGGGCTTGGCCTTGAGGCGCGCGCGGAAGGCCTCGATCTCGGCCTTGGTCGCTGCCGGGCCGACCAGCATGCCGTAGCCGCCGGAGCCCTGGGTTTCCTTGACCACCAGCTCGGGCAGGTTGGCCAGCACGTGGGACAGGTCCTCGGGCTTGCGGCACTGCCAGGTCGGCACGTTCTTCAGGATCGGCTCTTCGTCGAGATAAAAACGGATCATGTCGGTGACATAGGGGTAGATCGACTTGTCGTCCGCCACCCCGGTGCCCACCGCGTTGGCCAGCACCACGTTGCCGGAGCGGTACGCGGCCAGCAGGCCGGGCACGCCGAGCATGGAGTCCGGGTTGAACGCTAGCGGGTCGAGGAAGGCGTCGTCCAGGCGGCGGTAGATCACGTCCACCGGCTGCGGGCCGGCAGTGGTGCGCATGTACACGCGGTCGTCGCGCACGAACAGGTCCGCGCCCTCCACCAGCTCCACGCCCATCTCGCGGGCGAGGAAGGCGTGCTCGAAGTAGGCACTGTTGAAGCGGCCCGGCGTCAGCACCACGACGCTGGGGTTGTCCAGCGGGCTGGAGCTTTTCAGTGTGTCGAGCAGCAGGTTCGGGTAGTGGTCGATGGGCGCGATGCGCTGCAGGGCGAACAGCTCGGGGAACAACCGCATCATCATCTTGCGGTCTTCGAGCATGTAGCTCACGCCGCTGGGCGTGCGCAGGTTGTCTTCGAGCACGTAGTAGGTGCCGTCGCCATCGCGTACCAGGTCGACCCCGGCGATGTGCGCGTAGATGTCGCGGTGCAGGTCCAGGCCCTGCATCGCCAGCTGATAGCCCTCGTTGGCCAGCACCTGCTCGGCCGGAATGATCCCGGCGCGGATGATGCGCTGATCGTGATAGAGGTCGGCGAGAAACATGTTCAGCGCCTTGACCCGCTGGATGCAGCCGGCCTCGACGATGCGCCATTCGCTGGCAGGAATGCTCCGCGGAATGGTATCGAAGGGAATCAGCCGCTCGGTGCCCTGCTCATCCCCGTAGAGGGTGAAGGTGATCCCGGCGCGGTGGAACAACAGGTCGGCTTCACGGCGGCGTTGAGCGAGCAGCTCCTCCGGCGTATCGGCCAACCAACGGGCGAATTCCCGGTAGTGCGGGCGGACTATGCCGCTCGCGTCGTACATCTCGTCAAAAAAGGTGCGGGCCATGCCGTACTCCTTGTCACCCCGGACAGCAGAGCTATCGCAAGGCCCGTGCCATAGAAATTACTTCATGCATTTCAATGGCTTGGTTATTCAATCCTTAACATACGCACCAGATCGGGGCGCAGAACGCAGCCCCAAAACAGGTCACGCCCCAATGGGTGGCGCCGCCTGTAACCTGTTCAGACTAGAGGAACCCGGCAAGGGTTCGAGGAATATCTGCTGCCGCCCGGGGCTTAGCCGACGTGTGCCACCGGCTCGCGGTGCTCGGGCTCGCCGAAGGCCAGTTGCAGCCAACGCTCGTAGAACCCCTCCGCCACCCGGTTGAGCGCGGCGACGCGGCTCGACAGGTCGGTGAGCATGGCGCGCGGGCTCTGCTGGCTGGCCTGGGTCTCGTCGAGCAGGTGCGACCAGTCGCGCAACCAGCCCTGCACCAGTTCCTCGCTCATTTCCGGGTGGCCCTGCAGGGCGAGGACCTTGTCACCCCAGGCGAACCCCTGGTTCGGGCACCAAGGGCTGGACAGCAGCCACTCGGCATCGCGTGGCAGGTCGAAGGTGTCGCTGTGCCACTGGAACACCGGGAACTCGTTCGGCACATGGCTCAACCACGGGCTCGGGTTGCCACGGTCGCGGCGGATCAAGGGCTGCCAGCCGGTCTCGGTATAGGGCATGCGGTGCACGGCAGCGCCCAGGGCGCGGGCGATCATCTGCCCGCCCAGGCAATGGCCGATGAGGGGGATGTCGCGGCGGATGAAGTGCTGCAACGCGGCGATCTCCGCGCCGATCCAGGGCAGGTCGTCGTTGACGCTCATCGGCCCGCCCATGACCGCCACGGCCAGCGGCCGGTCGAGGTCGTAACCCTCCAGTTCGCCGAGGTCGCTGCGCAATACGGTGAATGGCAGGTTTTGGGCATCCAGCACCCGGCCCAGGTGGCCGGGGGGACAGTAGTCGATGTGCGTCAGAATCAGAATATCGGTCATGCCTGCTCTCCGCTGTTCGCTTGCCAAGGCAAAGCCCGTGCCGGAACACGGGCTCGCCTGGAAACGGCGAACGATCACAGCGCAGTGCCCGTCATCGACCGTGGCCGGCGGCGGGCTCGCGACCTGATCAGAGCTCGGGAACGCCCTGCGGGTTGCTCTGCGCCAGGTCCATCAGTTCACGGTTGGCCACCGCGTACATCGCATAATCAGTGCCGGTAGCGGCACGCAATTCGGCGAGCATGGCCAGCCAGCGCTGCACCAGGGTGCGGTGCTGCTCCAGCCAGAAGGCCACCCGCTCCTCGATATCCGCCGGGCCATCGACCATCTGCAGCACCGACACGGTGATGGCGCGCTGCTGCCCGTCGAGGTCGTCACGGAAGGCTTCGCGGGCCAGCGCCTGCCAGTTGTTCTCCACCGGCAGGCTGGTGATCTGCTGTAGGTACCAGGTCAGCTCCAGCGCGCCGCCTACGGCGAAGTAGGCGGTGGCCACTTCCGAGGCGGCCTTGCCGGTGACGTCGGCGGCTTCGATGATCGGCAGCAGCGTGTACAGGTGGCTGGTGCCGGCGACCACGCGGGCCAGTTCTTCCGGTGCGCCGGCTTCGACGAAGCTCTGGTAGCGCGCCAGCCACTGCTCGCGCGCCGGACCTTCGAGCAGTTCGTCCAGGCGCCCGGCCAGTTCGGCCACGCGCGGGCCGAAGTGGCCGACATCGCGGGCCGCGTCCAGCTCGCTGCGACGGCTGCGCAGGAACCAGCGCGTGGCACGCCGACCAAGGCGCATCAGCTCGTCCATCAGCTGCAGCTGCAGGTCGGCCGGCACTGTGTAGTCCAGCGCCTCGATCTGCTTCCACCAGTGCGGCAAACGGAACACATCGCGCACGATGACGTAGGCGCCGGCAACGTTCGCCGCACTCATGCCGGTGGACTCCTTCAGGCGCTGCACGAAGGTGATGCCCATGTGGTTGACCAGGTCGTTGGCGATCTGCGTGCTGACGATCTCGCGCTTCAGGCGATGACGACGCATGGCCTCGCCGAACTTCTTGCTCAGCTGCGCGGGGAACGCCGTGTCCATCTCGCGGGCGAGGTACTCGTCGTCCGGCACCAGCGATTTGAGCAGGGCTTCCTTGAGGTCGATCTTGCTGTAGGAGATCAGCACCGAGAGTTCCGGGCGGGTCAGGCCGCGGCCGTTGGCGGCGCGCTCGTTGAGTTCGTCATCGGTGGGCAGGAACTCCAGCGCGCGGTCGAGCTTGCCGGCCGCCTCGAGTGCCGCCATCAGGCGCTTGTACTCGGCAATGCGTTCACGGGCGCGGCGCTCGGCCAGCGACAGCGCCTGGGTCTGCTTGTAGTTGTTGCCCAGCACCAGGCTGCCCACCGCATCGGTCATCTCGGCCAGCAGCTTGTTGCGCTGCTTGCCGGTCATGTCGCCGGCGGCGACGATCTCATTGAGCAGGATCTTGATGTTGACCTCATGGTCCGAGCAGTCCACGCCACCGGCGTTGTCGATGAAGTCGGTGTTGCTCGCCCCGCCGTTGAGGCCGAACTCGACGCGGCCGAGCTGGGTCATGCCCAGGTTGCCGCCCTCGCCCAGCACCTTGGCGCGCAGCTCACGGCCGTCCACGCGCAGCGCGTCGTTGGCCTTGTCGCCGACGTCGGCATGGCTCTCGCGGCTCGATTTGACGTAAGTGCCGATGCCGCCGTTCCAGATCAGGTCGACCGGCGCCTTGAGCAGCGCATTGAGCAGCTCGGTGGGCGCCAGCTTGTCGGCGCTGATGTCGAAGCGCGCCTTCATTTCCGCGCTGATGGCGATGCTCTTGGCGCTGCGCAGGAAGATGCCGCCGCCCGCGGAAATCAGCGAGGCGTCGTAGTCGGCCCAGCTGGAACGCGGCAGGTCGAACAGACGCTGGCGCTCGACGAAGCTCTTCGCCGCATCCGGGTTGGGGTCGATGAAGATGTGCAGGTGGTTGAAGGCCGCAACCAGCTGCAGCTTGTCCGACAGCAGCAGGCCGTTGCCGAACACGTCGCCGGCCATGTCGCCGATACCGAGCACGGTGACGTTGTCCTTCTGCACGTCGATGCCGCGCTCGCGGAAATGGCGCTGCACCGAGACCCAACCGCCCTTGGCGGTGATACCCATGCCCTTGTGGTCGTAACCGGCCGAGCCACCGGAGGCGAACGCGTCGCCGAGCCAGAAGCCGTATTCATTGGCAATGCCGTTGGCGATGTCGGAGAAGGTCGCGGTGCCCTTGTCCGCCGCCACCACCAGATAGGGATCGTCGGCATCGTGGCGTACCACGTTGGCCGGTGGCACGACCTGGCCTTCCTTGAGGTTGTCGGTGACATCGAGCAGGCCGCTGATGAAGATGCGGTAGCAGGCGATGGCCTCGGCCTGGATATCGTCACGCGAACCGCCGACCGGCAGGCGCCGCGGAATGAAGCCGCCCTTGGCGCCCATCGGCACGATCACCGCGTTCTTCACCTGCTGCGCCTTGACCAGGCCGAGCACCTCGGTGCGGAAGTCCTCCTCGCGGTCGGACCAGCGCAGGCCGCCACGGGCCACGTCGCCGAAACGCAGGTGCACGCCCTCGACGCGCGGGCAGTAGACGAAAATCTCGAACTTCGGCACCGGCCGCGGGATCTCCGGGATCGCCCGCGGGTTGAGCTTGAAGCTGAAGTACGACTTGGCCTGGCCATCGGCGCCGGGCTGGTAGAAGTTGGTGCGCAGGGTGGCCTTGATCAGGTCCAGGTAGCGCCGCAGGATGCGGTCCTCGTTGAGCACCGCGACGTTGTCCAGGGCGCTGAGAATCGCCTGTTCGAGCTTCTGCTGCTTGTCTTCCAGGTCTTCGGCGGTGAGCTTGCGCGCCAGGTAGAAGCGCGTCTTGAACAGGCGCACCAACTCCTTGGCGATGTCCGCGTGGTTGAGCAGCGTGCTGGCAATGTAGGACAGGTCGAAGCCCAGGCGGATCTGCTTGAGGTAACGCGCGTAGGCCCGCAGCAGGGCCACGTCGCGCCACGGCATCGAGGCGGTCAGCACCAGGCGGTTGAAAGCGTCGTTCTCGGCCGCGCCCTCGACGATCTGCACGAAGGCGTCCTGCAGCGTTTCATTGAGCTGCTGGATGTCAGCATCGGCGCCCATGGCGCTGGTGAAGGCGAAGTCGTGAATCCAGAACTCGCGGCCATCGGCGCGGCGCATGCGGTAGGGAAACTCACCAAGCACGCGCAGGCCGAGGTTCTCCAGAATCGGCAACACGTCGGACAGCGGCAGCGGCGTGTCGGCGTGGTACAGCTTGCAGTGCAGCTCCTGATCACCCTGCACCAGCGGCTGGTAGAAGCTCATCACCAGCGGCCGCTCCTCGGAGAGGCTGCGCAGGTGCTGCATGTCGATCACCGCCGAGTGCGGGGCGAAGCGCTCGCGGTAACCGGCCGGGAAGCTGTTGGGGAAGTCGCTGAGCACGCGCGTGCCCTTGGCTTCGCCGAAGCTCTCGACCACCAGCCCGGCGTAGTCGTCCTTCCACGAACGGCAGGCCTGGATGACTTCGCGTTCGAGCTGCTGCGGGTCGATGTTGAGCTTGGTCTTCGGGTCGATCTTGAGGATGAACTGCACCCGCGCCAGCACCGACTCGGAGAAGTAGGTCCAGAACTCGCAGTCGCTGGCCTGCAGGCGGTCGACCAGCACCTGCTGGATGCGCAGGCGGCTTTCGGTGGAGTACACGTCGCGCGGCACGTAGGCCAGGGCGTAGACGAAGCGTCCGTAGGGGTCGAAGCGCAGGAACAGGCGAACCTTGTTGCGCTCCTGGATCTGCACGATGGCCAGCGCGGTGTTGAACAGCTCGTCGACCGGGGTCTGGAACAGGTCGTCGCGCGGCAGCACCTCGAGCACCTTGACCAGCTCCTTGCCCAGGTGGCCCTGGGCAGCGAAGCCGGAACGTTTCTCCACCTCGGCGATCTTGCGCCGGATGAAGGGAATCTCGCGCACGCTCTGGCTGTACACCGTGGAGGTGTAGATGCCGAGGAAGCGGCATTCCTTGACCACCTTGCCCTTGGCGTCCAGCTCGCGGATGGAGACGAAGTCCGGGTAGGCCGGGCGGTGCACGCGGCTTGGCAACGCGGCTTTGGCGAACGACAGCAGCATCGGCTCGCGCAGGTAGTTCACCGCGTAGGACTCGATGTGCAGCTCGTCCTTGCTCAGGCCGCTGCGCAGGTGCTTGGACAGGCCCAGCAGCGACTGCTCGTCGTACGTGATGTAGCCGCCGTCGGCTTCTTCATGGACGGTGAATTCTTCATAGCCGAGGAAGGTGAAGTGGCTGTCCAGCAGCCACTCGAGGAACACCTTGATCTCCGCCAGTTCGGCGTCATCGACCTTGAGCTTGGCCTTGCCCAGCCAGGTCAGCAGTTCCTGCGCCTTGGCGCGCATCGGCTGGAAGTCGGCGACGGTCAGGCGTACCTCCTGCAGCACCTCCTGCAAGGCCTTCTCCAGGCTCTTCATGTCGGTGCTGCTGGCGCAGCGGTCGATCTCCAGGAACATCAGCGATTCCTGCAGCACGTCCTTGCCGCTGCTGCCCTTGGGCAGCACTTCCTGCAACGCACCCTGCTTGTTGCGACGCACGCTGATCACGCTGTTTTGCAGGGTGTGGATGCTGTGGCCGCGGCGGTTCAGCTCCATGCGCACGGAGTCGACCAGGAACGGGATGTCGTGGTGCAGCACTTCCACCACGGTGTGGGTGGACTGCCAGCCGTGCTTCTCGTAGTCGGGGTTGTAGACCCGCACCACCGGTGCGCCATGGTCGAAACGCTCGAGCAGCCGCCAGGACGACAGCGTGCAGCCGGCGAGGTCGGAAAGCCGACGCTGGGTCAGCTCGTCGAGGGAAACGATGCCGAAGAATTGCTCGGCGAACAGGGCCACTTGTGGCAACGCCTGTTCACCGACGTGCTGCGCCAGAACCGCTTGCAGTTGATGCTGAAAGTCGGCTTTGCTGGCCGCCGTGAAAAACGCCATGGTGATGCTCCGCTGGACTTGTTATTCGTGGAGACGCCGCGCGGTTCCGCACGTGGAACCCTGCACCGCGGCCCTGAGTCAGGACAGTCTAGGACATCCCCGAAACCAGGCAGTGCACGCGACGACCAATTGGTCACGCCCAGCTTAGCGACAGCGCGTGACACCACGCTTGCAGCCCTGCGACATATTCGTTCATCGCCATGCAGGCCTGCCGCCACGGCAGCGCACCTGCTACCGTGCGCCATCCAGCAGTCGGACCGGTGACGCATGCGCGCGCTTCCCATCAAACGTTCCGTGGTCTTCAACTACAGCACCCTGTTCGTCACGCTCGTGGGCAGCGCCCTGCTCGGCCTGGCCTGGCTGCTGCGCCCGCAGTGGCTAGCGCCCTTGCTGGGTATCGGTCTGCTGGTCTACCTGGGCGTGATGCTGCCGCTGCTGATCGGTCGCCGTGCGCGTGTGCACAACGCGCGCCTGGCGCAGCAGGCGAGCATCGCCAAGTGGGGCTTCGCCAGCCGTGATCGCGCCGGCCCCTGGCTCAACTACATCGACTACCCACTGGTGCAGCACGACCCGCTGTTCGCCGGGCGCTACTTCTATGGGGAATGGCTGGTGATCCACGACGGCCTGCTGTTGATCAACCCCGGCCAGTCCGCTGTCGACCTGGCCCGCGGCGAAGTGCGCTACGCCTTTGATCAGCCGCGCACCTACGCCTGGGATGGCTGCACGCCGAAGATCTCGTTCTTCTGGCTGGCCCTGTTCGGCACGCCGGACTGGTGGGACACCCGCACCACCCTGCACGTCGTCGAGCAGGGCCGGCTGCAGCACAAGCCGGTGCTGTGGCCACTGGCCCACCATGCCAGCCTGGTGCACGACGCCCTGTACCAGTACCTGAATGTCGCGCCGGTGCGCAAAGCCGAGGCCGATCGCCTGTTCCAGCGCATGCTGCGCGAGGCCGGCATGGCCGCCCCGGTCGCCTTCGTCTACTACCTGGCGGTACGCCTCGGCGGCGCGCGGCGCATGCGCGGCGTGCACAACAGCAACAGCGCCTTGCGCTGCCTCAGCCCGATGCCCGGGCACAGCGCGCCGGCTGGCGCAGATCCTGCTGTGCGTGGCGAGGCGTGCAGCAGCCCCTGACACGGTGAACTGCCACCCATTGCGCCACCGGGCTATCCCACGAGGTCGCGGCAATGCATTACAGTAGCCGCCCCGATCGGGTGTGTTCGGCGGCCCGTCAGTCCCTTTCCAGGAAGAACCTCGATGGAACATCGTGAGGCGTTACTCGCGCTGCGCAACTTTCTCGCAACCCAGATTCTCGGTCAGGAGAAGCTCATCGAGCGCCTGCTGATCGCCCTGCTGGCGGACGGTCACCTGCTCGTCGAAGGCGCACCCGGCCTGGCCAAGACCAAGGCGATCAAGGAACTGGCCGAAGGCATCGAAGGCGAATTCCACCGCATCCAGTTCACCCCCGACCTGCTTCCGGCGGACATCACCGGCACCGAGATCTACCGCCCGGAAACCGGCAGCTTCGTGTTCCAACAGGGGCCGATCTTTCACAACCTGGTGCTGGCCGACGAGATCAACCGCGCCCCGGCCAAGGTCCAGTCGGCGCTGCTCGAAGCCATGGCCGAGCGCCAGGTGTCGATTGGCCGCAGCACCTACAACCTGTCGCCGCTGTTCCTGGTCATGGCCACGCAGAACCCGATCGAACAGGAAGGCACCTACCCGCTGCCCGAAGCGCAGCTCGACCGCTTCCTGATGCACGTGAAGATCGGCTTCCCCGACGCCAGCGTCGAACGCAAGATCCTCGCCCAGGCGCGTGGCGATGCCCTCAACGGTGAGGACAAACCCGAGCGCCGCGTGACCCAGCAGGCGATCTTCGCCGCACGCAAGGAAATCCTCGGCCTGTACATGGCCGACGCCGTGGAGGAATACCTGGTGCAGCTGGTGATGGCCACGCGCAACCCGGCCAAGTTCGACCCGGAGATGGCCGAGTGGATCGCCTACGGCGCCAGCCCGCGCGGCTCCATTTCCCTCGACCGCTGCGCTCGTGCCCACGCCTGGCTGGCCGGACGCGACTTCGTCAGCCCGGAAGACATCCAGGCCGTGCTGTTCGACGTACTGCGCCACCGCATCATCCTGTCGTTCGAGGCCGAGGCCGCCGGCATCGACCAGGACCGCGTGCTGCAGCGCATCCTCGACGTGGTCGCGGTGGCCTGATGCACGTCCCCCCCCGAGCGCGCTGACCGATGCACGCCCAGCCCACGCAACCCGGTATTCGCGTCAGCCTTGCCGAGCTGATCGAGATGCGCCATCGCGTGCGCGAAGTGCAGCTGTTCTCCACGCCAGCCAAGCGCAGCCCGCTGATCGGCCTGCACCACTCCAAGCTGCGCGGGCGCGGCGTGGACTTCGACCAGGTGCGCGTCTACCAGCCCGGCGACGACGTGCGCACCATCGACTGGCGCGTCACCGCGCGCACCCAAGAGCCGCACACCAAGCTGTTCCATGAAGAACGCGAGCGCCCGGTGTTCATCATGGTCGAGCAGAGCCGGCGGCTGTTCTTCGGCTCCGGGCTGCAATTCAAGTCGGTGCTCGCCGCCCAGGCCGCCGCGCTGTTCGGCTGGGCCGCGCTGGGCCACAACGACCGCATCGGCGGCCTGGTCTTCGGCGACCACGAACACCACGAGATCAAACCGCGACGCAGCAAGCAGAGCCTGCTGCAACTGCTCAACCGTCTGAGCCGCGCCAACCAGGCGCTGCACGGCGATGCCAGCGCCGAACGCGACGCCTTCGGCCTGGCCCTGCGCCGCGCGCGCGAAGTGCTGCGCCCCGGCAGCCTGGTGATCATCCTCTGCGACGAACGCGCCCTCGGCGACGCCGCCGAACAGCAACTGACCCTGCTCGCCCGGCACACCGATCTGGTCCTGCTGCCGGTCTCCGACCCGCTCGACCACGCCCTGCCGACCGCCGGCCTGCTGCGCTTCGCCGAACGCGGCGCGCAGCTGGAACTCGACACCCACAACCCCGACCTGCGCGAGGCCTACCGCCAGCTCGGCGAACAGCGCCAGGCCCGCTGGCAGCGCCTGACGCAGAAGCTCGGCGTGCCGCTGCTGTCGCTGTCCACGGCGGGCGAGCTGGTCACTCAGCTGCGCGACCACCTCAGCAGCCAGCAACGCGCAGGTAAGCGCCTGTGAACCCGCTCGACGAACTGCAGCCGACCATCGCCCCGCTGCCCATCAGCTGGTGGCCACCGGCACCCGGCTGGTGGCTGCTCATCGTGCTGACGCCGCTGCTGCTCTGGGGCCTGTGGTACCTGCGCCGCTACCTGCCACGCAAACAGCGGGCGGAACAGGCCGAACAGGTGCTCGACCCGCTGCGCCAGGCCGCGCTGGACGAACTCGCCGCCCTGCCCCGGCCCTACGACGGCCAGCCGGCCGGCCCCTGGCTGCAACAGCTCAACGCCCTGCTCAAGCGCCTGGCCCGCGCCCACTACCCACAAGACAACAGCCACATTCTTAGCGGCCGTAGCTGGCTGGCGTTTCTCGACAGCCGCTGCCCGGCCGCCGGCCTGACGCGCTGGATGATCCTTGTCGAAGGCGGTTACCGCGCCGGCTGCACCCTCGACGACAAGGCCATCGACGGCTTGCAGCAAGCCGTGGCCACCTGGATTCGCAAGCATGTTTGAGTTCGCCTGGCCCTGGTTGCTGCTCCTCGCCCCGCTGCCCTGGCTGCTGCGCGTGCTGTTGCCGCCGGCGGACAGTGGCGAGGCGGCGCTCAAAGTCAGCTTCCTCAGCGAGCTCGAAGGCCTCAGCGGTCGCCGCGCCCGCGCCAACCTGCCGGCCTGGCGCCAGCAGGCGCCGTTCGTGCTGCTCTGGCTGCTGCTGCTGGTTGCGGCCGCCCGCCCGGAATGGGTCGGCGATCCGTTGCCGTTGCCGGCCAGTGGCCGCGACCTGCTGCTGGCCGTGGACGTATCCGGCTCGATGGCCTACAGCGACATGCAATGGCAGGACGAGGAAATCTCCCGCCTGGAACTGGTGAAGAAGCTTTTCGGCGACTTCGTCGAGGACCGCCGCGGTGATCGCATCGGCCTGATCCTCTTCGGCAGTCGCGCCTACCTGCAATCGCCGCTGACCTTCGACCGCCACACCGTGCGCGTCTGGCTCGACGAGGCACTGATCAATATCGCCGGCCCGCAGACCGCCATCGGCGATGCCATCGGCCTGGCGGTCAAGCGCCTGCGCCAGCGCCCAGCCGATGCGCGCGTGCTGGTGCTGATCACCGACGGTGCCAACAACGGCGGTCAGATCGACCCGCGCACGGCCGCACGCCTGGCCGCCGACGAGAAGGTCAAGATCTACACCATCGGCATCGGCTCCGATCCGCGGCAGAGCGGGATCATGGGCATGCTCGGCCTCAACCCCGGCGTCGACCTTGACGAAGCGACACTGATCGACATAGCCGAGCAGACGGGCGGCACCTACTTCCGTGCGCGCAATGCCGAAGAGCTGAGCGACATCGAGGAAGCCCTCGACCGCCTGGAGCCGGCCGCGCAACTGCCGACGCGCGCGCGCCCCGCGCTGGCCCTGTACTGCTGGCCGCTGGGCCTGGCCCTGCTGCTGAGCCTGGGCCTGGTCGGCAACATTCTCTGGCCGCAGCACCTGCAGACGCTGCGCAGCAAATTCGGAGGACGCGCCTGATGGACGTCGGCTCGTTCTGGCCACACTGGCTGCGCCCCTTCTGGCTGCTGGTTCTGCCGCTGCTGGCGTGGCTGTTCTGGCTGCTCTGGCACCGCGAACGGCGCAGCGGGCGCTGGCAGTTGCTGCTGCCGCCGGCCTTCCACGCCGCGCTGCTCGGCGGCGGGCGCGAACGTGACAACCGCCTGCCCTGGCTGGCCCTTGGCCTGGCCTGGATACTGGCCCTGCTGGCGCTGCTCGGGCCAAGCTGGCAGCGCGTCGAGCTGGCCAGCCAGAAGCGCGCCGACCCGCTGGTGGTGGTGCTCGAACTGACCCCGGCGATGCTCGCCGGCGACGCCGCGCCCAATCGCCTGGAACAGGCCAAGCGCAAGATCATCGACCTGCTGCGCGCGCGCAGCGATGCGCAGACGGCCATCGTCGTCTATGCCGGCAGCGCCCACACCCTGCTGCCGCTGTCCGACGACCTCTCTGCGGCGCGCAACCTGCTGGACGTGATCAAGCCGTCGATCATGCCCGAGCCGGGCCGACGCGCCGACCTCGCGGTGCAGCGCGCCCTCGCCCTGCTCGACCAGGGCGCGCAGGGCAATGGCCGCCTGCTGCTGATCGGCAGCGAACTGAGCAGCGAGGAACGCGCCGGCATCCGCCAGGCCCTCGGTGAGCGCAGCCAGCGCCTGAGCATCCTCGGCATCGGCACGGCCCAGGGCGCGCCGATCCAGCGCGAAGACGGCAGCTTCCTCAAGGACAACCAGGGCGCGATCCTCCTGCCGCGTCTGGATAGCAGCGGCTTGCGTCGCTTCGCCGGTGAACTCGGTGGGCAGTACGGCAAAGTGCGCCTGGATGACCGCGACCTGCGCGATCTCGGCCTGCTCGACGGTCCCAAGAGCCTGCGCGAAGACGGTGAACCGACCCAGCTGACCACCTGGGCCGACCAGGGCCACTGGTTCCTCCTGCCCCTGTTGCTGCTCGCCGCCTGCGCCGGGCGTCGTGGCTGGCTGTTCTGCCTGCCGCTGGTGCTGCTGGCCACGCCGCAGCCGAGCTACGCCTTCGACTTCGCCGACCTGTGGCTGCGCCCCGACCAGCAGGGCCAGCGCCTGCTCGATGCCGAGCGGCCCAAGGACGCCGCGCAGCGCTTCCTCGACCCGCAGTGGCAGGGTGAAGCGCTGTACCGCGCCGGCGACTACCCGGCGGCGGCCGAGCGCTTCGCCCAGAGTGATAGCGCCAGCGCCCACTACAACCGCGGCAATGCCCTGGCCAAGAGCCACGAGCTGGAAGCCGCGCTGGACGCTTATGACCAGGCCCTGGAGCAACAGCCCGACCTGCAGGCCGCCCAGCACAACCGCGCCCTGGTGCAGCAGGCTCTGCAACAGCAGAAGCAGCAACAGCAGCAACAATCCGGCGACCAGGACTCGCAGCAGCAGAGTGACGGTGAGCAACCGCAGCCGTCCGATGCAGCAAACCCGCAATCCGGCAGCGGCCAACCGGCGCAACCCGGGCAGCAGGACGCCAAGGGCGAGAACGGCCAAGCGGGTAACCCCGAGGACGCCACGCAGCAGTCCGGCAGCGACAACGCGCAACAGAAGCAGACCCCGGGCGACGAGCCGGGTGACGACAAGACCCAAGACCAAGTCAATGGTGCCCAGGGCGAGAAAGGCGACAAGGCCGGCACCGCCCAGCAGGAGCCACTCGGTGGCGAGCGACGCGACGAGCTGGAACAATGGCTGCGGCAGATTCCCGACGAACCCGGCGAGCTGCTGCGGCGCAAATTTCTCTATGAACAGCAACAGCGTCAGGAACAGTCTCGATGAGCCGCCTGCTTTGTGCCCTCTTCCTCTGCCTCTTCGCCCTGCATGCCGGCGCGACCAGCCTGACCGCGACGGTGGACCGCGCGCGCCTGAGCGAAGGTGAAAGTGTCGACCTGATCCTCGAAACCGACGAGATCACGGTGTTCGGCAAACCCGATCTGGAGCCGCTCAAGCCGCTGTTCGACGTGCTCAGCACGCGTCAGGAAAGCCACGTCTCGACCTTCAACGGCAAGAACAGCCGCACCACCCGCTGGATCATCACCCTGCAACCGCTCACCACCGGTTTTGTCGTGGTGCCACCGCTGAGCTTCGGCAATGCACGCAGCGAGGCGATCACCCTGCAGGTGCTACCGGCCAGCAACAGCGATGCCAGCGGCAAGCTGGCGCCGATCTTCATCGACGCCAGCCTTGATCAGGAAAGCGTCTACGTGCAGGCGCAGACCGTGCTGACCCTGCGCATCTACCATTCGGTGTCACTGTTCGACGACAGCAGCCTGACCCAGCTGCAGATGCCCGATGCGCGTATCGAGCAGCTCGGCGAGCCGCGCACCTACGAGAAGACCATCAACGGCGTGCGCCACGGCGTGATCGAAGTGCGCTACGCCATCTTCCCGCAGAAGAGCGGCGAGTTGACCATCCCCGCGCAGACCTTCAGCGCCACGCCGGTGCAGCGTTCCTCGGCGGATGACTACAACCCGTTCGGTCCGCGTCCGGGGCGGTTGAGCCGCGTCGAGTCGCCGCAGATCCCGCTGACGGTGAAACCCAAGCCGGCCGATTACCCGGCTGACGCCCCCTGGCTGCCCGCGCGCGCCATTACCCTCAGCGAGGCCTGGAACCCCGAGCCGAACAAGGCCAGCGTCGGCGACTCGCTGACCCGCAGCATCATGCTGCGCGCCGAAGGCCTGTCCAGCGCGCAGCTGCCGCCGCTGCCGGCGAGCCAGGCCGATGGCCTGCGCCGTTACCCCGACCAACCGCAACTGAGCAACCAGACCGACGAGCGTGGCGTCATCGGCAGCCGCGAAGAACGTGAAGCGCTGGTGCCGAGCCAGAGCGGACAGATCAACCTGCCGGAACTGCAGGTGGTGTGGTGGAACACCGTGGACGATCGCCTGGAGCGCAGCAGCCTGCCAGCACGCACCCTGCAGGTGGCGAGCAACCCTGATCTGGAAGTGGAAGCACCGGCGCCCGCTGCGGCCCAGGGCAACAACGCCGAGATGCCGCTGCTGTGGCCCTGGCAGCTGGCCTGCGCCCTGCTGAGCGGCAGCACCCTGCTCGGCTTCGGCCTGTGGTGGCGCGCCCGCCGCCAGCCGGCGATTCTACCGACCGCGCAGACCGGCCCCAGCCCGCGCACCCTGCTCGACGACCTCAAACGCGCCTGCCAGGCCAACGACAGCCAGGCCACCCGTCAGGCCCTCGATGCCTGGGCGCGCCAGCAGCCGGAAACCCTGGCGGACATGGCTGCGCGCTTCGCGCCCCTGTCGGAAACCCTCGACGGCCTCAACGGCGCGCTGTACAGCGAAACCGGCCAGCGCTGGCAGGGCGAAGACCTGTGGCGCGCGATCCGCAGCCTGCCGCCGCTGGAAACCCCGAGCAGCCAGCAGGAACCCAGCCCGCTGCCACCGCTCTACCCGCGCTGATGCGCTGACCCATTCGAGACAGGACGCTCATGACCCTCAAGGAAGAACTGGCCGCCTTCTACCGGCGCTGCGGCTTCAGCGACACCGCCGACCGCCAGGCCTGCACCGTGCCGGTGTACACCGGCTGCCTGCTGGTGCCGCTGCCGAATATCGAGACGCGCCATGTCTACCTCAAGTACCACGACCTACACCACGTGGCGACCGGCTACAGCACCGGGCGCATCGGCGAAGGCGAGGTCAGCGCCTGGGAGCTGGGTACCGGGTCGATGTGGCATTCGCCGCTGCTGGGCACGATGAACCTGATCGCCCTGTCGACCGGCCTGGTGCTGGAGCCCAAGCGCATGTGGCGCGCCTTCCGCCGCGGCTGCCGCAGTCGCAACCTGTATCCGCTGCAGATGCGCCACGACATCGACGCCGAGCGCTGGCCGGACCTCGCCAGCCTGCGCGAAACTCTGCTCGACAGCCGCCCGGACGCCCTGCCCCTGCCGCTACGCGCCCTGGAGTTCGCCGCCTACTCGGGCATCGCCATGCTGATCCACGCACTGATCGCGATTCCTGCCATGTGCACGCGGGTGGTCACCGACATCGGCCTGGGCTACAGCTTTATCCAGGCGATCAAGCCGGCCAAGCGCACCGATCTTTACTGAGCCAGGGAGAACCACATGGCCAATTTGAATACCGTGGAAATCAAGGCGTTCGTGCCGGCCAAGGATTTTGCCCGTTCCAAGGCGTTCTATCAGGCACTGGGCCTGCGCATGGCCTCGGACAGCGATGGCGTGGCCTATTTCCATCACGGCAACACCAGCTTCCTGCTGCAGGATTACTACGTCGCCGAACTGGCCGAGAACCTGATGATGCACCTGCTGGTGGAAGACGTTGAGGCATGGTGGCAACAGGTGCTGGCCTCGGGTGTCGCGGAAGACTTCGGCGTGCGCCTGGTGCCGCCGCAGGATCAGCCCTGGGGCATGCGCGACTTCGTGCTGTTCGATCCATCCGGCGTGCTCTGGCGCATTGCGCAGAACATCTGAAACCTGTTTTGGAGCTTTTGATCGTCGGCCATGCTGCGTTGATTGGGCTCCGACTGCTCATTTACAGCTCGTAAACGTCGCGCCCTCGCCCAATTTCGCCTTGCCTGGCTCTAGCTCAAAAGCCCCAAAATCAGGTTTACGCGCCGCGCTATTGCGGCTGCGGGCCGATGGGGAAGAACACGCCGCCGCTCCACACGCCCAGCCAGGTCACGCCATCGATCTCGCGCGGCACGGCGATGTCGACCAACTGATAGAACACGTTGCGGTGGATCAGCGCTTCCAGGTTGCTGCGCACATGCAGGTACGGCGCGGGCTCTTCGGTCTCGGCGTCCAGCTCGACCCGCAGCGGGTGCTCGGCACCGGCCTCGATCTCGTCGTCCACGTTGCTGGTGAAACGCAGCACCTGCTGCTCGCCTTCGCCCTCGACCTGCAGGCTGACCGCCACGAATGGGGCGTCGTCGACGGTGATGCCGACCTTCTCCACCGGCGTCACCAGGAAGTAGTCGTCGCCGTCGCGGCGGATGATCGTGGAGAACAACTTGACCATCGGCTTGCGCCCGATCGGCGTGCCCAGGTAGTACCAGGTGCCATCGCGGGCGATGCGCATGTCGATGTCGCCACAGAAATCCGGGTTCCACAGGTGCACCGGTGGCAGTCCCTTCTTCTCACCCTTGGGAATCTGCGCCAGCAGGTCGTTGGCTTTACCCGGATCACTCATCACATTTCTCCGCTTACGGTTCTGGTTTCCCCTAACAGGGTGACAGTATGCCGTAGGTCGGGGTTCAACGATCGCTCACCCCGAGCAGGCTGCGCGCATAGGCTTCGAAGGGTTCGCGCAGCAGGTCCTGGGGCTTGGTGTCATACAACGTCAGAAAACCGCCACGGTTGCGGATGCGCGCGGTGTCCACCAGGTAGCGGGTGTTGGTCTCGATCAGCATCAGCTGGATCACCCCGGTGTCGACGCCCAGGCGATCGACCGCCTCTTCGTCATCCCACTCCTCTTCCGTGCCGATGCGGTCATCGGCAGCAGCGAAGCGGGTGTACAGCAGGTAATGCGCGCCAGCCGTACGGGCATCGTCCATCGCCTGCTCCAGCCCCTGCGGCTTGGGCGCACGACGGACCAGCGGGAAGTACTCGACGAAGGCGCTGAAGGCCTCGTCAGCCACCACGTTGGGCCGCGGGTGCGCCTTGCCCGGCGGAATGAAATGGCTCTGCGCGATGAAGATGAACGAGTCAGCCTGCAGGCGCCACGGGCTGGCGCGGCGCGTGTCGGCGTGATCGAGCACGCCGGCGTCACGCAGGTGGTATTGGGTGCCAGCAGCCATGTCGCTGACCTTCATGCAGCCGGTGAGGCTGAACAGGGCCAGCAGCAGAATCAAGCTACGCATTGCGAATCCTCCCGAGCCGGTGTCGGAAAACCGGCGGATAGACGACTACTGCAGCATCCGCGCCAACCCTCGAAACGTCACAGCCCGCGCTGCCACTCCTGGCGCAGATGGGCGCGCTGCGGCTGCTCGATGGCCTGGCGGACTTGCGCCAACAGGCGCGACTTGTCCGCCCCGAGGGTGCCCTTGAGCACCAGGTAGTTGGAGGCGTGGTCGCTGCGAAACACCGTGTCGCGCAGTTCCAGCCCTTGCAGCAAGCGCTCTACTTCGATGAACAGCGCGTGCTGGTCGAGCGACTGGAAGCCTTCGAAACCCTCGCGAAAACGCTGCTCGCCCGTCGGGAAGCTGACCACCAGGGTGGAGAGGAACTCCGGCTGCGCGGCGTTCATCAGGCGCGCCGAATTGTCCGCGTGCTGCTCGCTGAGCGCAGTGCCGCCGAGGCCGTTGAGGATCATCACCGAACGGCTGATGCCAGCTGCGCCGAGCTTTTCCAGGGCGCTGAGACTGGATTCGTAGGTCTCGCCCTTGTTGACCCGCGCCAGCACTTCGTCGTCTCCCGACTCGCAACCGACATAGGCCATCTTCAGGCCGGCATCGGCCAGCTCCTTGAGTTCGGCCACGGACTTCTTGCGCAGGTTGCGCGGCAGGCAGTAGCTGGAGACCCGCTGCACGTCCGGCAGGTGCTCGCGGATGGCCTCAAGGATCACCAGCAGACGCCGCGTCGGCAGCACCAGGGCATCGCCGTCGGCAAGGAACACCCGCTGCACGATCAGCCGCTCGCCAGCGCGACGGATCTCCTCGAGCACCTGGGCCTCGTCGCGGGCGCGGAATTTCTTCTGCGGCTGGGTGTACATCTCGCAGAAGGTGCAGTTGTTCCAGGAGCAGCCATTAGTCACCGGCAGGATCAGCGAATGGGCTTCGCTGGGCGGCCGGAACACCGGCTCTATGTAGGCAATGGGGAATTCAGCAGGCATGTTCTTCACGGTTATCCGGAGTTGGCGAGCCTGTCGAGGCACCGGTGAATGGAGCAGACAGGCAATTCTTATGGTGGCTCGCCGGTGCGCCGCAGCACATCAGCCGCCGATGATCTTCATCACGGTGACACCGCCGGAAAAGGCGACATCCTGTTTATCAGCCAGGGCCTGCACCAGCAGGCGCTGCAACGCCGGCAGGGACTGGTGGCGTGGCTTGTCGAGCAGGTCACCGACATAGTGGCGATTGCTCGACGACAGGCAGCCGTGCAGCCAACCGGTCGATGACAGGCGCAGGCGCGAACAGGTACGGCAGAACGGCACGCTTTCATTGGCGATCACGCCGAAGAAACCCTGCCCCGGAATCTCGTAGCGCAGCGCCGTGGCATCCAGCGGCGCGTCGGCCTGAACGAAGGTGTATCGCTCGGCGATGGTCGCCAGCAGATCGTCCATGCCATAGAACTGCTGCTGGAACGCGTTGCCGTCGCGGGCCAGGTGGCCCATGCGCATCAGCTCGATGAAGCGCAGCTCGAAGCCACGTTCCAGGCAGTAGTCGAGCAACGGCAGCACTTGGTCATGGTTCTGTCCGTGCAACGGCACCATGTTCAGCTTGATCTTCAGCCCTGCCGCCCGCGCCTCGTCGAGGCCGTGCAGCACGCCGGCCAGGTCGCCGCCACGGGCGATATGGCGGAACGCATCGGGGTCGAGGGTATCCAGGGAGATGTTCAGGCGGCGGATGCCAGCATCCAGCAGCTGCGGCAACTTGCGTGCAAGCAGCTGGCCGTTGCTGGTCAGGCTGATGTCATCGAGGCCGAGCTGGCTGACGCCGCGCAGGAACAGGTCGAGCTTGGGGCTGATCAGCGGTTCGCCACCGGTGATGCGCAGCCGCTCGATGCCGGCCGCCTCAATCAGGTAGGCCACGCCGCGCACCATGGCATCGGCAGACAGCTCGTTCTGCGCGGCGACCAGGCGCTTGCCGTCCGGCACGCAGTAGGTGCAGGCATAGTTGCAGGCGGAAGTCAGGCTGATGCGCAGGTTGCGAAAGCGCCTGCCCTGGCGGTCAACGATCATGGGCAACTCCGGCGGGACATGCCCCGGAGTATATGCCCACCACCGCCTGCACAAAATGCATCATGGGTGGGCTGAATATCCCATCAGGCGACCGGTGTGTCGCCGTCACGCTTGCGCTTGTTGCCCATGCGCACGCCGATGTCCATGAGAAACTGGAAGAAGCCGTCCTGATCCTCCAGCACGTTGCTCCAGAACGGCGAGTGGTACAGCGCCACGGCGCCGTGTACCAGCGCCCAGGCCGCGCAGTAATGGAAGTACGGCGGCACGTCTTCCAGCTTGCCTTCGGCGATACGGCCCTTGATCAGCTGGGTCAGGCGCTCGAAGTTGGAGGCGCGGATCTTGTGCAGCTGCTCGACCATTTCCGGCACCTGCGCGCCCTTCACCACCTTCTCTTCCAAGCGGTCGAACAGGCGGTAGCGCTGCGGGTCGCGCATGCGGAACTCGAAATAGGCGCGCGACAGCGCTTCCTTGTCGCGGTCGACGTCTTCGGAGTGGAGTAATTCGTTGAGATCACGCTCGTAGTCGAGCATCAGCCGCAGATAAACCTCGGCCTTGGACTTGAAATGCTTGTAGATGGTGCCTTTGCCAATACCGACCGCGTCGGCGATCATCTCGACAGTGACGCTGTCTTCACCCTGTTCGAGGAACAGCTTGAGCGCGGTATCGAGAATTTCCTGTTCACGACGACGGAATTCACGGACTTTGCGAGGTTCTTTGTTCATAAAGTGACTACAGGATGAAAAAATCGAGGCGCGTCATTATGCCTATTCAGCGCCAAATTGCACGGATCATCGCCAATGCCTGCTTTTCGTAGCGAGTTTCCCCTGATTTCTGGCCTGCGTTACCTCAACCACGCGGCCGTCGCGCCCTGGCCCAGGCGTGCCAGCGAGGCCATACGTGCCTTTGCCGTCGAAAACAGCCAGCTGGGCGCCCGCGACTACCCCGACTGGCTGCTGGTCGAACAGCGCCTGCGCCTGCGCCTGCAACGCCTGCTCAACGCGCCGAGCAGCGATGACATCGCGCTGGTGAAGAACACCTCCGAAGCCCTGTCGTTCGTCGCCTTCGGCCTGGACTGGCAGACGGGCGACCAGATCATCATCAGCGACGAAGAATTCCCCTCCAACCGCGTGGTCTGGGAAGCCCTCAAGCCGCTCGGCGTCGAGGTCATCCAGGTCAACCTGCAGGGCGCCGACCCGGAAGCCGCTCTGCTCGCTGCTTGCGGCCCGCGCACTCGCCTGATGGCAATCAGCGCGGTGCAGTTCGCCAGTGGCCTGCGCCTGGAGCTGGAGCGCCTGGGCGCCGGCTGCGAAGCCCGCGGCGTACTGCTGTGCATCGACGCCATCCAGCAACTCGGCGCGCAGCCGTTCGACGTGCAAGCCAGTCGCTGCGCGTTCGCCATGGCTGACGGGCACAAGTGGCTGCTCAGCCCGGAAGGCCTCGGCGTGTTCTATTGCCGCGCCGACCTGCGTGAACAGCTGAAACTGCACGAATACGGCTGGCACATGCTGGAACACGCCGGCGATTACGACCGCGAGGACTGGCAGCCGGCACGCAGCGCGCGACGCTTCGAGTGCGGCAGCCCGAACATGCTCGGCGCCATGGCGATGGAGGCCAGCCTGTCGCTGCTCGAGGAGGTCGGCATGGTTCAGGTCGCCAGCCTGATCGAGGAGCGGGTCCTGCACCTGCAGCAGGGCCTGCAGCGGCTACCGGGGATCCGCCTGCACAGCCCGACCGAACCGAGCCGACGCGCTGGGATCTTCACCTTCAGCCTGGACGCACTGAGCAACCAGGCACTGTTCGCCAAATTGAAGGAAGAGCATGTGGTGTGCGCGCAACGCGGCCGTGGTGTGCGTTTTTCCCCGCATTTCTATACGGATGCCGACGTGATCGACCAAACGCTGGCGTTGCTGGGCCAGATGACACAAGGCTGAGTGCTCAGCAGCCGTGCCGGTATTCCAAATCTGTTTAAGAAACCGCCGCAACCTGCCTGGACGCAGCAGGATCCTGACCAATACTTGAACTCACTGGTGTGCGGCATCTCCCCCCAAGTGCCCCGCCAGTCTCGGTGCCGTGGATCGTGCACCTTGTTTTACTCCTAATGGTCTTGACCCGGATTCATCCCCCAGAACCCGGGTTTTTTTTGCCCCGCGTTTAGTGAGTCGCGGCGCTGACCACCCGAGCCAGCGGGAACAGACGCTTGAAGTTGGCAGTGGTCTGCTCGGCCAGGGTTTCGGCGCTGACTCCGCGCAACACGGCCAGATAGTCCGCCACTTCACGCACGTACTGCGGCAGGTTGGGTTTGCCGCGATAGGGGATCGGCGCGAGGTAGGGAGAATCGGTTTCCACCAGCAGACGGTCCGCCGGCACCTGGCGAGCCACTTCGCGCAGGGCCTCGGCATTGCGGAAGGTGACGATACCCGACAGCGAGATGTAGTAGCCGAGGTCCAGCGCGGCCTTGGCCATCTCCCAGTCTTCGGTGAAACAGTGCAGCACGCCGGCCTGGGGCAAGGCGACCTCACGCAGCAGCGCCAGGGTGTCGGCGCGCGCCTCGCGGGTGTGCACGATCACCGGTTTGCCGGTGATACGCGAAGCCTCCAGGTGCAGACGGAAGGATTGCTGCTGCAGCTGCGCCGCTTCCGGCTCGTAGTGGTAGTCGAGGCCGGTTTCGCCAATCGCCACCACGTGCGGATGCGCGAGCTCGCCGAGCAGCCAGTCCAGGGCCGGCGCCTCCCCCGCCTGCAGGTCCAGCGGGTGCACACCCACCGAGCAGTCGACATCGGCATAGCGCTCGGTCAGCGCCTTCACCGCGCCGGCGTTCTCGGCACTCACGCCGATGCACAGAAAATGGCCGACGCCGCGGTCGCGCGCGGCATCCAGAGCGGCGTCCAGCGAGCCGTCATGGGCAGTCAGGTCGAGGCGGTCGAGGTGGCAATGGGAGTCGATCAGCATGGGCCTATCACTCAAACGAAAACGCCACCGACGTCGGTGGCGCAGCGTTACAGGAAACGATTACATGGTGTGGGTCGGACGGTCCGATTTCAGCGCGCCAGCGAGGTAGGTCTCGATCTTGTTGCGGGCGGTGTTGTCGCCGTCGTTGAACTGCACACCGACACCGGCAGCGCGGTTGCCCTGAGCCCCCTTGGGGGTGATCCAGACCACCTTGCCGGCGACCGGGATCTTCTCCGGCTCGTCCATCAGGTTGAGCAGCATGAATACTTCGTCACCCAGCTTGTAGCTCTTGCTCGTCGGAATGAACAAGCCGCCGTTCTTGATGAAAGGCATGTAGGCGGCATACAGCACGGACTTGTCCTTGATGGTCAGGGACAGGATCCCGTTACGCGGGCCAAGATTGGGTGGCAAGCTCATTCGGCATTCCTAGCAAACTATCCAATTTTCGATTCTAGCCCGAGCCAGGCAGGCTTGCCCACTGCACCAGCAGCGCTTCGAGAAGCAAGACACCATTGAGGTTGGCCTTGCCCAGCACTTTCTGCCGCTGCGCCAGCAGCCAATCCTGCATCGCCAGCACCTTGTGCTGAGGCGTCTTCTCGGCGAGGTACTGCACCACCTTGTGCATATCTGCCTGACCCAGCCCCTGTGCATCCTTGGTCAGCTGGTAGCGCAGCATTCCTTGCGTCCAGTCGCAGAACCAGTCGAACAGCATGATCATCGGCAGGGTCTTCCAGCTTTCTGCCAGCTGACTGACGCCGACCTGCTGCTTGAGCAGCTTCTTCACGCCCTCGACCACCAAGGCCCGCTGCTCGCGCACGCCCTGCTGCTGCAGACGCCGCGCGGCCAGCGGCGAACCGGCAGCCAGCACCAGCAGCTCGCGGCGCTCTTCCTCGCTGCACTCCGGCAGCGCCTGCGCCAGCCAGGCCAGGCTGCTCGCCTCATCCGGCAGCGGACAGGCCTGCTGCACGCAGCGGCTCTTGACGGTCGGCAACAGGCGGCTCGGCTGGTGCGTCACCAGCAGCAGCACGGTATTGCCGGAGGGCTCTTCGAGGCTCTTGAGCAATGCGTTGGAGGCGTTGATGTTCATCGCCTCGACCGGTTCGATGAGGATCACCTTGCGCCCACCCAGCTGCGCGGTCTGCACCACGAAACTGACCAGATCGCGAACCTGGTCGACCTTGATCGCCTTGTCCGCCTCCTCCGGCTCGAGGATGTAGTTGTCCGGGTGCGTGCCGGCGGCCAGCAGGTGGCAACCCTTGCACTGGCCGCAGGCCTCCAATCCGGACGGACTGTGGCACAGCAACAACGCCATCAGGCGCTCGGCCAGGGCACGCTTGCCGATGCCGGCAGGGCCGTGCAGCAGATAGGCATGCGCATGCTGTTGGCGCCCCGCAAGCTGCTGCCAGAGACTCTGTTGCCAGGGGTAGGCTTCAGCCACGGCAGCGTTCCAGGATGTCTGGCAGCAGTTGGTCGATGGATGCCTGCACGCCGGTCAGGGTCTGCGCGGCGTCGAGAATGCGGTAGCGCGCCGGCTCATTGCTGGCGCGTCGCAAGTAGGTCTGCCGCACGGACTCGAAGAAGGTCTGCGCTTCCTGCTCGAAGCGATCCAGGCGACCGCGAGCGATGGCACGTGCCAGACCGACCTCGACCGGCAGGTCGAAAACCAGGGTCAGGTCAGGGCGCAATTGCGCTTGGACGAACTCTTCGAGCACGGCGATCCGCGCTTCCGAGAGGCCACGGCCACCGCCCTGGTAGGCATAGGTGGCATCGGTGAAGCGATCGCACAGCACCACGCTACCGCGCGCCAGTGCCGGGTGGATTACCTGCGCCAGGTGCTGCGCGCGTGCGGCGAACACCAGCAGCAGCTCGGTATCAGCGGCCATCGGCTCATCGCTCGGGGTCAGCAGCAGCTCGCGGATCCGTTCGGCCAACGGCGTGCCACCTGGCTCGCGGGTCAGCAGCACATCGATGCCCTGCTCGCGCAGGCGCTCGGCGAGGTATTCGCGGTTGGTGCTCTTGCCAGCCCCTTCCGGGCCTTCGAGGGTGATAAACAAACCGCTCACGGGTTGTCCTTTGGTTTGGGCGCCGGGCTGGAACGGTAATCGGCGCGGCGCTTGCGCTGATACTCGCCTACGGCGCGGTTGTGCTGTTCCAGGGTGTCGGAGAATACATGGCTACCGTCACCACGGGCGACGAAATACAGGCTCTTGCCATCCACCGGATGCAGCGCCGCGTGAATCGCCTCGCGCCCGACCAGCGCAATCGGGGTCGGCGGCATGCCATCGATCTGGTAGGTGTTGTAGGCCGTGACCTCGCGCAGATGGGCGCGGGTAAGGTTGCCGCGGTAGCGTTCGCCCAGGCCGAAGATCACCGTGGGATCGGTCTGCAGGCGCATGCCGACCTGCAGCCGACGCACGAACACGCCCGCTATCTCACCGCGCTCGGTCGGCACACCGGTTTCCTTCTCGATCATCGAGGACATGATCAAGGCGTCGTAAGGCGTCTCGTACGGCAGGTTCTGCGCACGCTGCGCCCACTCTTCGGCGAGCACCTGATCCAATCGGGCATGGGCCTGCTTGAGCAGGTCCAGGTCACTCATGCCACGCACGTAACGGTAGGTGTCGGGAAAGAAGCGTCCCTCGGGGCTGACGCCAGGGTCGCCCACCTGCGCCATCAGCGCTGCGTCATCCAGACCCGCCAGCTTCTGCTGCAAGGCTTCCTGCCTGACCAGTGCGGCCCGCACCTGGCGAAAGCTCCAGCCCTCGACCAGGGTCAGGCTGTATTGCACCACCTCACCTCGGCGCCAGACACCCAGCAGATCGCGCATGCTCTGTTGCGGTGTCAGCCGGTACTCGCCGCTGTGCAGCGGCTGCGCGGCCAGGTTGAAACGCCAGTAGAGGCGAATCCAGAACGCACCGGAGATCACCCCTTCGCTTTCCAGACGATTGAGCAGACCACCCGGCGTGGAGCCCGGTTCGACGTTCAGCAGGCGCTCCTCGCTCAACTGCAGCGGTTGCTCCAGCGCTACATGCAGCCGCCATGCGGCGAAGGCCAGCGACAGGGCGATCACCAGCAGGCCCGCCATGAGCAGCGACACTAACTTGCGTATCACGAATCAGGAATCCAGAAGACTGCGAATTGAGGCCTGCAGTTTACGGGTGAGCGGCCCGACCGGCCAGTCGTGACCTTGCAACTGGCGCACCGGCCAGATGCCGTACAGGCTGTTGCAGAGAAACACTTCATCGGCAGCCAGTAGTTCCTCGAAGCCAATGTCGCGCACCTGCACCGCGATGCCCAGTGCCGCAGCCTGTGCTAGCAATTCGGCACGCATCACGCCAGCCACACCGCACCGCGACAGGTCAGCCGTGAGCAACTGCCCGGCACGAACCAGGAACAGGTTGCTGTACACCCCTTCGATCACCCGTCCGCCGCTGTCGCACATCAGGCCCTCGGCATAAGCCGAGTCCTGCCATTCGGCACGGGCCAGAACCTGCTCCAGGCGATTCAGGTGTTTGAGCCCCGCCAGGGCCGGCTGCTCGGCCAGACGTGTACGGCAGGGATACAGGCGCACGCCTTCCTGCGCGTTGCCTGGCGGATAGGCAGGCGCCGGGCTGCCCAGGAGAATACGTCGTGGCTGGCTTTCGGCCGGCGGCGCGTAGCCGCGCAGACCTTCGCCGCGGGTCACGATCAGCTTGGCGACACCGCTGCCGAGCTCGCCGCAGAAAGCTGCAAGCTCGGCCGTCAGCACAGGGATATCGAGAGGGATACTGAGACGCTGCGCGCCCTCCTGCAGCCGCGCCAGATGGCGCGCCAACAGGCGCGGTGTGCCGCGCGTGACGCTCAGGGTCTCGAACAGGCCATCGCCGTAGGCCAGGCCACGATCCAGCAGCGACAGCTGCGTGGCGGGCTGGCCATCGACCCAGCTCAGCATCAGCCGGCGAACCGGCGGAACACCAGCGAACCGTTGGTCCCGCCAAAGCCGAAGGAGTTGGACAGCACCGCATCGATTGCCATCGGCTTGGCCTGATGGGCGACGAAATCGAGGTCGCAACCTTCGTCCGGCTCATCCAGGTTGATCGTCGGCGGCGCCACCTGATCGCGGATCGCCAGCACACTGAAAATCGCCTCCACCGCGCCGGCAGCACCGAGCAGGTGCCCGGTCATCGACTTGGTCGAGCTGACTGACAGCTTATGCGCATGCTCGCCGAACACCGACTTCACGGCAGCGGCTTCAGCCTTGTCGCCCGCCGACGTCGAGGTGCCGTGGGCATTGATGTACTGGATCTGGTCCAGGTTCAGCCCGGAGTCGCAAACCGCATTGGTCATGCAGCGCGCCGCACCCGCGCCATCTTCCGGCGGCGAGGTCATGTGGTAGGCATCGCCACTCATGCCGAAGCCCACCAGCTCGGCATAGATGGTCGCACCACGGGCCTTGGCATGCTCCAGCTCTTCGAGCACCAGCGCACCGGCGCCATCGGACAGCACGAAGCCGTCACGGCCCTTGTCCCACGGACGGCTGGCGGCCTGAGGGTCGTCGTTGCGCGTGGACAACGCCCGCGCCGCACCGAAACCGCCCATACCCAGGCCACAGGTGGCCATCTCGGCACCGCCAGCGACCATCACGTCAGCCTCGTTGTAGGCGATGTTGCGCGCGGCCATGCCGATGCAGTGAGTGCCGGTGGTGCACGCCGTGGCGATGGCGTAGTTCGGCCCCTGCAGCCCCAGGTGGATCGACAGGAAGCCGGAGATCATGTTGATGATCGACCCGGGCACAAAGAAGGGCGAAATACGTCGCGGCCCCTGGTCGAACAGCGATTTGCAGTTGTTCTCGATGTTGGTCAGGCCGCCGATGCCGGAGCCCATGCTGACACCGACACGCTCACGGTTGGCGTCGGTGATTTCCAGCCCGGAATCACGCACGGCCTGGAAACTGGCGGCGAGACCGTATTGGATGAACAGGTCGAGCTTGCGCGCCTCTTTGGCGCTGAGGTAGTCCTCGACGTTGAAACCTTTCACCGAGCCGCCAAAACGGGTGGAGTAGGCGGAAAGGTCCATATGCTCAATCAGGTTGATGCCACTGCGCCCGGCAAGGATGCCCTGCCAGCTGCTCGCGACATCCACACCCAACGGCGACAGCATGCCCACACCGGTAACCACGACGCGTCTACGCGACACTGCGAAATCCTCTTGTTCTGTTTGAAACGCTACGGCCCATTAAAGAAAAACCGCACGCCTCGTGAGGGGCAGTGCGGCTTTTCCAGGTCCGAGAACCGTCGATTACGATAAATCAGCCGTGGGCGTTGATGTAGTCGATGGCTTCCTGAACGGTGGTGATCTTCTCAGCTTGCTCGTCCGGGATCTCGGTCTCGAATTCCTCTTCCAGAGCCATCACCAGCTCAACGGTATCAAGGGAGTCGGCGCCCAGATCTTCAACGAAGGAAGCGCTGTTGGTGACTTCGTCTTCCTTAACGCCCAGTTGCTCGGCGACGATTTTCTTGACGCGTTCTTCGATGGTGCTCATGTCTTGTTTTCTCTCCTATGGAAAAATCCGTGCAGCTGAGCCGCAGTGTATAGAAAGGGTTTTCTAACTTTCAAGCCAAACGCCATACCCTGCCGGAACAGTTCACAGCCTCGACCTACGGTCGGTTGCACTTTTGTAACGAACTTTAGACAGCTTTTATGACAGTTTCCTGAAGAACCGAGTCACATTCAGCTCATGTACATGCCGCCATTCACCGGCACCGTGGCGCCTGTGACGTAGGCCGCCGCATCGGATGCGAGGAAGCCCACCACCTTGGCAATCTCTTCCGCCTGGCCCAGACGGCCCAGAGGAATCTGGGTCAACAGCGCCTCACGCTGCGCTTCGGGTAGCTCGCGGGTCATGTCGGTATCGATGAATCCGGGCGCCACCGAGTTCACGGTAATCGCGCGGGAGCCGACTTCACGGGCCAGTGCACGACCGAAACCTTCCAAGCCGGCCTTGGCTGCCGCATAGTTGACCTGCCCGGCGTTGCCCATGGCACCGACGACCGAGCCGATACTGATGATGCGCCCCCAGCGGGCTTTGGTCATGCCGCGCAGCACGGCCTTGGACAGACGGTAGAGGCTATTGAGGTTGGTATTGATGACATCGAACCACTCCTCTTCCTTCATCCGCAGCATCAGGTTGTCGCGGGTGATACCGGCGTTGTTGACCAGAATCGCCACGCTGCCATAGTCCTTCTGGATCTGCTCGAGAACCGCAGTCACCGACTCGTCACTGCACACATCGAGCAGCAATCCGGCGCCCTGAATCGAATTGGCCTTGAGCGTTTCAGCGATACGCTCGGCGCCGCTTGCAGATGTCGCCGTACCGATCACGATTGCGCCCTGACGGCCCAACTCGAAAGCGATCGCCTGGCCAATGCCACGGCTGGCGCCCGTTACCAATGCAACCTTGCCTTGCAGACTCATGGAAATCTCTCCTTGCTTGATCAAACCAGCGCTGCCCGAACAGCCGCGAAGGCGTCAGGGGTTTCCAGGCTGTGGGTGGTGATGCCTTTGACGCAGCGCTTGTTCAAACCGGCCAGAACCTTGCCCGGCCCGCACTCGACCAGGTCAAGAACACCCTGCTCAGCCAGGTAGACCACGGTCTCGACCCAACGCACCGGACTGTAGAGCTGCGCCAGCAGATCACGCTTGAGGCTGGCGATATCGGCAGGTACCGCAGCGCTGACGTTCTGCACCAGTGCGATCTGCGGCATCTGCCAGGCCAGCGCCTCGACAGTCTCGGCCAGTTTCTCCGCCGCCGGGCGCATCAACGCGCAATGCGAAGGCACACTGACCGGCAAGGCCATGGCACGCTTGGCGCCACGCGCCTTGCACGCCTCGATGGCGCGCTCGACAGCTGCCGCGCTACCGGCGATGACTACCTGGCCCGGCGCGTTGAAGTTGACGGCGCTGACCACCTCGCCATTGGCTGCTTCAGAGCAGGCTGCCAGCACGTCGGCATCTTCCAACCCGAGAATCGCGGCCATGCCGCCCTGCCCGGCCGGCACGGCCTGTTGCATCAGTTGCCCGCGCAGCTCGACCAGCTTGACTGCATCAGAGAAGCCCAGACTGCCAGCAGCCACCAGCGCGGAGTATTCACCCAGGCTGTGCCCCGCAACGAAAGCCGGACGCGCTGGCGCATTGGCCAACCACAGACGCCACAGAGCGATCGAAGCGGTAAGAATGGCCGGCTGGGTCTTGTCGGTCTGATTCAGCTGCTCTTCCGGCCCCTGCTGGGTCAACGCCCAGAGATCGTAGCCCAGCGCGTCGGAAGCTTCGCTGAACGTGTCGCGCACCAGCGACTGCTGAGCCCCGAGTTCGGCAAGCATGCCGAGCGACTGCGAGCCCTGGCCGGGAAAGACAAATGCGAGGGAGCTAGACATCAAACATTCCCTTATTCGTGAGTCGATGAAGGTTTGCGCCCGAGCGTGGCGGGCAAGACATGCAATTGGATGACACCGAGCAAGACCCGGTCACAGCAGTCGCGCATATCGACACCAGCATGGCCGGCGGCGATGAAGGAAACACGACAGCACTGCGCACTCTATTAGCCGCGCACAGCGCTACAGCAAATCTTCAAGACGCCCGTGCAAGCGCTGCGGCAGGTTCTCACGCACCTCGATCAACGCCCGACGAATTGCGCTCTGAAAGCCTTCGACACCAGCAGCGCCATGGCTTTTCACCACGATGCCCTGCAACCCTAGGAAGCTCGCACCGTTGTGACGAGCGGGCGTCAGGTCGCCACGCAGGCGTTTCAACAGCGGAAGCGCCATTGCTCCGATCAGGCGAGACGCCAGGCCCTCGCTGAACAGCGCTTCGATACGCGCGAGGATCATCGAGGCCAACCCCTCGCTGGACTTGAGCAGGATATTGCCGACAAACCCGTCGCACACCACGACATCGGCCTCTCCCCGGTACAGGCCGTCACCCTCGATGAAACCGGTGTAGTTCAGCCCCCGCACCTGCTGCAACAGACTGGCAGCCAACTTGACCTGCTGATTGCCCTTGATCTCTTCCATGCCAACATTCAGCAGCGCCACGCGCGGACGCACGACACCCAGAGCCTCGGCGGCGACCGCGCCCATCACCGCAAACTGATAGAGGTGCTCGGCACTGCAATCGACGTTGGCGCCCAGGTCCAGCAGATGGCAACTGCCCTTGGCCGTTGGTACGGCACTGACCATGGCCGGGCGATCAATACCCGGCAGGGTTTTCAGTACATAACGCGAGAGCGCCATCAATGCACCGGTATTGCCGGCACTGACACAGGCCTTGGCACGGCCGCTGCGCACCAGCTCCAGCGCCACACGCATTGAAGCGTCTGGCTTGCCACGCAGAGCCTGGGACGGACGCTCATCCATGCCGATCACTTCGCTGGCGTGCTCGACGAGCAGGCGCGAACGATCCACAGCAGGATGCCGGGCGATCAGGTCTTCAAGGAGAGGGGCTTGGCCGACAAGGACCAGATGAAGCGAGGGGAACTCAACCAGACAGGCGACGCTGGCTGGAACAATGCAGTGGGGACCGAAGTCCCCACCCATTGCATCAATCGCGATCAGCGGAGCGGACAAGGATTACTCGTCAGCGCCCTTGTCGATCACTTTGCGACCACGGTATACGCCTTCCGGAGATACGTGGTGACGCAGGTGAACTTCACCGGTGGTCTTCTCGACGGACAGGGTGCTGGCCTCGAGCGCATCGTGGGAACGACGCATGTCGCGGGCAGAGCGGGATTTTTTGTTCTGCTGAACAGCCATAACTCATTAACTCCTAAACGTTTGGGTCACGCTTTAACTGCGCCAATACACTGAACGGGTTGGACCGCGGTACCTCGTCCTCGCTCGACTCGGGCTCATCGAGACCGGCCGGCTGCTGGCAATCTTCAGGGGCATGCATCGGAACAATGGGCAAAGCGAGCAACAGCTCTTCCTCGACCAGCGCCAACAGATCCAGAGGATCTTCGCCCACTTCCAGCACGTCATAGCCCTTGGGCAGCGACTGGGTATCCGCGCCTTCCTTCACCACCGCGTAATGACACTCGCTTTGGATCGGCAGCACGACCAGTTCCAGACAACGCTGGCAAACCATCTTGACCTCAACCTCGAGCAGACTGTGAATCGACACAGCCTTGCGCTCGCCACGTTCGAAGTCCAGCTTCGCGTGCACCGTACCGGCTTTATCAACCAGCGGGTCGCACAGTCGCTCGAAACTTGCCAGCGGCATCTCTCCTTCGAGAGTTACGCCACGATCGGCGAGTTTGCGCGGATCAACGTGAGGTGGAATCGGTCCATTTGACATAGGCGCGGTATTCTATGGACGCCCCCGACCTCTGTCAAAGGAAATTCCGCCCTGGGCGCCATATGGTGCGGAGGCTAGAATTGCGCATCCACCGCAAGGAAACACCATGCTTCCGCTCGTGCTCGCCTCAAGCTCCCCCTACCGCCGCGAACTGCTCGCACGCCTGCGCCACCCCTTCACTTGGAGCGCGCCGGCCGTCGACGAAACCCCACACCCCCGCGAGAGCGCCGAGACACTGGTGCGACGCCTTGCCGAAGCGAAAGCACGTGCACTGGCAGAGCTACACCCAAACCACCTGATCATCGGCTCCGACCAGGTCGCCGTGCTCGGCGAACAGATCCTCGGCAAACCGCATGGCTTCGCCCGCGCCAGGGGCCAGCTGCTAGCCGCCAGCGGCGCCAGTGTGACCTTCCTTACCGGCCTCGCCGTACTGAACAGCGCCAGCGGCAACTGCCAGATCGACGCAGTGCCGTTTACCGTGCACTTTCGCGACCTGAACGACGAACAGATCACCCGCTACCTGGAAGCCGAACAACCCTACGACTGCGCCGGCAGCTTCAAGGCGGAAGGTCTCGGTGTAAGCCTGTTCCGCGCAACCGAAGGCGAGGACGCGACCAGCCTGATCGGCCTGCCACTGATTCGACTGGTCAGCATGCTCAGCGAGGAAGGCCTGGCCATTCCCTGAGGCCATAAATGAAGAAGCCCGGTTTCCCGGGCCTCTTCATTTATATACAGGCACTCAGCGCAATGCCGGCCCCTGAAAGCCCATCCACAGCGCCAGATTCTCGGCAACGCTGGCACCCAGCTTCTTGGCGAAGCGATCAAACGGCGTCTGCTGACGGGTGTAATCCACCAGATCCTTGGCGCCGACGACCTCGCGCGCCACGTAGCTGCTGCTGCCCAACGCATCGACCAAGCCCAGCGCCAGCGCTTGCTCACCCGACCAGATGAGACCGGAAAACAGCTCCGGATGCTCACCCACTTTCAAGCGATCGCCACGACCCTTTTTCACGCTGTCGATGAACTGCTTGTGCGTGGTTTCCAGAACACCCTGCCAGAAGCGGGTTTCTTCCGGCTTCTGCGGCTGGAACGGATCGAGAAATGCCTTGTGCTCGCCCGACGTGTAGACCCGGCGATCTACACCGACTTTCTCCATCACATCAACGAAACCGAAGGTAGTAGCCGTTACACCGATCGAGCCGACCAGACTGGCCTTGTCGGCGTAGATCTGATCAGCCGCACTGGCAATGTAATAGGCACCAGACGCACCAAGATCGGTAATCACCGCGTACACCTTGATATCCGGGTGCTCGCCACGCAGGCGCTTGATTTCGTCATAGATGTAGCCGGACTGCACCGGACTGCCGCCCGGACTGTTGATACGCAGCACGATTCCCTTGGTCTGCGCATCCTCGAAAGCGGCGCGCAGGCTGCTGACAATGTTGTCGGCGCTGGCGGACTCGTCCGCCATGATCATGCCACGCACATCGATCAGCGCCGTGTGACTCTCACTGCGCGACGCGGCCTTGCGCAGATCCAGGCCCGGAGCAAACAGCGCCAACGCTCCGAACAGGTATACGAACGTCAGCAGCTTGAAGAAAATCCCCCAGCGCCGCGAGCGCCGCTGCTCCTGCACGCTGGCCAACAGGGTTTTCTCCAGCAGCTTCCAGCTTTTACCGTCACCACCGTCAGCGGCCGATGCTTTCCATTCATCCGACATACTCACCCCACTTCCGTTTCTGCATGAACACGCACACCCAACCAGGTGCGCAATTCTGAAAACTCACTGATAGCCAGTCGCGGCTCATGGACACGCAAGCTGTCCAGCGTTTGTGCACCAAAGCCCACTGCCACCGAATCCATCCCCGCATTGCGCGCCATCTGCAAGTCGAAGATCGAGTCCCCGACCATCAGCGCCTGACGCGGCGCAAGCCGAAAATGTGTCAGAATTTCCTGCAGCATCAGAGGGTGCGGTTTACTCGCGGTTTCATCGGCACAGCGCGTGATATCGAAGTAATCCTGCCAGCCACGCCCTGCCAGCACCCGATCCAGACCATGGCGACTCTTGCCGGTCGCGACAGCCAGGTGATAACCGGCCGCACGGAACGCCTGCAACGACTCCTCGACACCCTCGAAGAGCCGCGAAGGCTCGGATTCGAATTGCAGGTAATGATCGCTGTAGCTGCCACGAAAACGCTGGATCAGCTGCAGCTCATCGATATCGGGATACAACGTACGAATCGCTTCGGGAAGCCCCAGGCCGATGATGCCCTTGATGGCGGCATCGTCGCGCCAGGGCAACCCACAGAACTGCGCAGCCAGACGCATGGAATCGACGATACGCCCGATGGAGTCGACCAGCGTGCCGTCCCAGTCGAAGATCAGCAGTTGGTAATCAGACACTCAGCCGCTCCAGCGTACGCGTCCACATCTCATCGACCGGCGCCTCCAGCTCCAGCACGCCACCCTCCGGCAGCGAGATCTTCAATGCATAGGCGTGCAAGAACAGACGCTTTCCACCCAACTCGCGAATTTCATCGCTGAACTCGTCATCGCCGTACTTGGAGTCACCCGCGATCGAATGACCGGCATGCTTGGCATGCACACGAATCTGGTGGGTACGCCCGGTGATCGGACTGGCCTCGACCAGTGTGGCGAAGTCACCGAAACGGCGCAGCACACGGAACACCGTCAGTGCCTCCTTGCCCTCGGGATCGACCTCGACCATGCGCTCACCGGAGCGCAGGTTGTTCTTCTGCAGCGGCGCACTGACCTTCTTCTTCGCCGTTGGCCAGTTGCCGCGCACCAGCGCCATGTAGCGCTTGTCCACACCATCGCCGCGCAAGGCTTCGTGCAGGTGGCGCAGCATGCTGCGCTTCTTGGCGATCATCAGCAGGCCGGAGGTGTCGCGGTCGAGACGATGGACCAGCTCGATATCCTTGGCATCGGGACGCAACTGACGAAAGGCTTCGATCACGCCGTAATTGAGGCCGCTGCCACCATGCACGGCAATGCCGGCCGGCTTGTTCAGCACGATCAGTGCCTTGTCTTCGAAAACGATGGCCGCCTCGAGCCGCTGCAGCAGACTCTGCGCCAGCGGCACCGGCTCGTCACGTTCAGCCAGGCGCAGCGGCGGCACGCGCACGATATCGCCGGCCTGCAGCTTGTATTCGGGCTTGATCCGCCCCTTGTTCACCCGCACTTCGCCCTTGCGCAAGATGCGATAGATGAGGGTCTTGGGCACACCTTTGAGCTGGGTACGCAGGAAATTGTCGATGCGCTGGCCGGCGAGTTCCGGCGCAACCTCAAGCAGCTGGACGCCGGAGGTTGGAGAGGCAGGAGTAGTCATGGCGGCGATCATAACAATTTTTTATGGAATTGAAGCACTTAATCATTGCTGATATAGTCGCGAACGCCGCCAAAAGCGGCCCGACCAGCGGATGATCGACAAAACAACCATCCCCTGGCGAGCGCAACCCTTTCAGGACGTGAGGCCGTCCGACGGAGAAATCGCCGCATACGAGCGCGAATTTTCCGGAAACAACGCCTTGAGCCATAGACGCGCGGGCTTCCCAGGATGCTCGCGATAAATGCTAACCCGCTGCGGATTCTGCGAGCGGCACCCGATTTCAGCGATACGTGTAGGGTGGAGATGCACAACCGTCGGACTGCGTAGCAACAAAGCTTTCTCAGACGTTTCACTATCGTCCGCAGCGACCGGTTGATTCCTCCCCTGACTGAGTGCTTCTGTCACCACAGCAAGCAGGAGCGTCGTCGCGGCCCCGGCCCCATTGGCCGAAGGCTGCTAGACACTGGAATGATTTACGACCATTCCTGACGCACCCTGACACCGACCGTGAGAGTCGTGTGTGCCAAACGCCGTTTCCGGCAGCCCGGAAACCACTGGTACAACATGAAAAGAATGCTGATCAACGCAACTCAGCCCGAAGAGTTGCGTGTCGCTCTGGTAGATGGCCAGAAGCTCTATGACCTGGATATCGAATCCGGCGCCCGCGAGCAGAAGAAGGCCAACATCTACAAAGGCCGCATCACCCGCGTAGAACCCAGCCTCGAAGCGGCTTTCGTCGACTTCGGCGCCGAGCGTCACGGCTTCCTGCCGCTGAAAGAAATTTCCCGCGAATACTTCAGCAAGTCGCCAGAAGGCGGCCGCGTGAACATCAAGGAAGTGCTCAAGGAAGGCCAGGAAGTCATCGTCCAGGTCGAGAAGGAAGAGCGTGGCAACAAGGGCGCCGCCCTGACCACCTTCATCAGCCTCGCCGGCCGCTACCTGGTACTGATGCCGAACAACCCGCGTGCCGGTGGTATTTCCCGCCGCATCGAAGGCGAAGAACGCAACGAACTGCGTGAGGCGCTGAACGGTCTCAACGCCCCAGGCGACATGGGCCTGATCGTACGCACCGCCGGCCTCGGCCGCTCCAGCGACGAACTGCAACTCGACCTCGACTACCTGATCCAGCTGTGGACCGCGATCAAGGATGCCTCCAAGGATCGCGCCGCGCCGTTCCTGATCTACCAGGAATCCAACGTCATCATTCGCGCCATCCGCGACTACCTGCGCCAGGACATCGGCGAAGTACTGGTCGACAGCGTCGAAGCCCAGGAAGAAGCCCTGTCCTTCATCCAGCAGGTCATGCCGCAGTACGCCAGCAAGATCAAGCTGTACGAAGACAGCGTGCCGCTGTTCAACCGCTTCCAGATCGAAAGCCAGATCGAAACCGCCTTCCAGCGCGAAGTGAAACTGCCGTCCGGCGGCTCCATCGTCATCGACCCGACCGAAGCCCTGGTGTCCATCGACATCAACTCGGCACGTGCGACCAAAGGCGGCGACATCGAAGAAACCGCCCTGCAGACCAACCTGGAAGCGGCCGAAGAAATCGCCCGCCAACTGCGTCTGCGTGATATCGGCGGCCTGATCGTCATCGACTTCATCGACATGACCCCGGCCAAGAACCAGCGCGCCGTGGAAGAGAAAGTCCGCGAAGCCCTGGAAGCCGACCGCGCTCGCGTGCAGGTCGGTCGCATCTCGCGCTTCGGCCTGCTGGAGATGTCCCGCCAGCGCCTGCGCCCGTCCCTGGGCGAGACCAGCGGCATCGTCTGCCCGCGCTGCAACGGTCAAGGCATCATCCGCGACGTCGAATCCCTGTCGCTGGCGATCCTGCGCCTGATCGAAGAAGAGGCCCTGAAGGACCGCACCGCCGAAGTCCGCGCTCAGGTGCCGATCCCGGTTGCCGCCTTCCTGCTCAACGAGAAGCGCAACAGCATCACCAAGATCGAGCTGCGCACCCGTGCACGCATCATCATCCTGCCGAACGACCATCTGGAGACCCCGCACTTCGAAGTGCAGCGTCTGCGCGATGACAGCCCGGAAGTGATGACCGGGCAATCCAGCTACGAAATGACCCCGGCCGAAGTCGAAGACGCCCAGCCGGTTAGCGCCACCCGCACCCTGGTTCGCCAGGAAGCCGCGCTGAAGACCACCCCACAACGCGCTGCCGCGCCGATGCCAGCCGCCCCGCTCACCCCGAGCGTGCCGACCGCCGAGCCAAGCCTTTTCAAGGGCCTGGTCAAGTCGCTGGTCAGCATCTTCGCCAGCAAGGAAGAAGCGGCACCGGTGGTCATCGAGAAGCCTGCCGAGCGCAAGCCACGTAGCGAAGAGCGTCGCGGTGGTCGTCCGCAGAACCGTCGTGACGGTAACCGCGGCAGCCGCGGCAGCCGTGACGAAGAGCGCAAGCCGCGTGAAGAGCGTCAACCACGCGAAGCCCGCGAGCCGCGTGAACCGCGCGAAGAACGCCAGCCACGTGAAGTGCGCGAGCCACGCGAGGAGCGTCAACCACGCGAAGCCCGTGAAGGCCAGGAGCCGCGCCGCGAGCGTCAGCCACGCGAAGCCCGCGAACCGCGTGAAGAACGCCGCACCCGCGAACTGCGCGAGCCCATCGACGCCGTAGCCGGTGAAGCCCGTAGCGAGCAGCCTCGTGAAGAGCGCGCCGAACGCAAACCGCGTGAAGAGCGCCAGCCGCGTCCGCCACGCGAGGAGCGTCAACCACGCGCCGAGCAGGCCGCTGATGCAGCCGAAGAGGAAGTACTGGATAGCGCCGAGCAGCTGGAAGACGGCCAGGAAGCCGGTGAAGGCGGCGATCGCCCGCGTCGCCGCTCCCGTGGTCAGCGTCGTCGCAGCAACCGCCGCGAACGTCAGCGTGATGCCGACGGCAACCTGATCGAAGGCAGTGAAGAAGGCAGCGAAGAAGGCGCCGCCAGCGACACCGCCATCGCCGTTGCCGCAACCGTCGCCGCTACCCTGGCCAGCGAAGACAGCCCGGCAGCAGCCGAGCAGCCTCGTGAAGTGGAAGCCGAACGCGAAGTGGCCGTAGCACCTGTCGTCGACAGCGCCCCGGTCGCCGAAGCCACCGAAGCACCAGTTGTCAGCGAAGCCGTTGAAGCGATCAGCACCCACGTCGTGGAAGCTCCGGTTGAAGCACCTGCCGTGGAGGCACCCGTGGCCGAAGCCGAAGTGGTTGCACCGGTAGTCACCAGCGAGCCGGAAGCCGCTGTCGTGGCCGAAGAGCCCGTGCCAGTGATTGCCGAACCGGCGGTCGTGGAGGCTGTTGTGGTTGCCGAGGAGCCGGCTGTTGTCGAGCCAGCACCGGCTGCAGTACCGGTAGTCACTGCCAGTGGTCGCGCACCGAACGATCCGCGTGAAGTGCGTCGTCGTCAGCGTGAAGAAGCTCGCCTGACTGCTGAAGCGCAGAACGCCGCCGTTGCGACGCCTGCCGTTGTCGAAGTCGCTGCACCGGCCGAAGCACCAGTCGCCATCGAGCCCGTCCAGGAAGCTGAATCGGCTCCGAGCAGCGATGCCGTGAACGATGAAGCCGCCGCACCGACAGAAGAGGCCATCTCCTCTGCCAACGCCGATCAGCAGCAGGATGCGGAAGAGGTCAAGCCGCAAGCCTGAGGTTGAGTGGAAACAAAAAGGGGATGCTTCAGCATCCCCTTTTTATTGTCTGCGATAAATGCGCCGGCTGAGCTGGCGCTGCAGCGCCGTCCGCTTGCCCCGCGAAGGCATCAGATGACGTTGGGTTCGATTTCCAGGTGCACCGAGAAGCGCGCGGCGACATCGGCCTGAATACGCTGCGCCAGCTGCAGTAGCTGCGCACCGCTGGCATCGCCGTAGTTGACCAGCACCAGCGCCTGCAAACGGTGCACGCCCGCATCGCCATCGCGAAAACCCTTCCAGCCCGCCCGCTCGATCAGCCAGCCTGCGGCCAACTTCACCTGCCCCTCGCCCGCCGCATAGCTCACCAGATCGGCGTGCTCAGCGCGCAGGCGTTCGGCCAGCGCCACAGGCACCAGCGGATTCTTGAAGAAGCTACCGGCATTGCCCAGCTCGGCTGGGTCCGGCAGTTTTTCGCTGCGAATGGCACAGATGGCACGACTGACATCGCTCGGTGTCGGTGAGTCGATGCCCTGAGCCTGCAAGCGCTGACGCACCGGGCCGTATTCCAGATGCAACTGCGCAGTGCGCCGCAGAGCAAAGCGCACACGCAGGATCAACCAGCGCCCGGCCTGCTGTTTGAACAGGCTGTCGCGGTAGGCAAAGGCACAATCCGCCAGATTGAATTCGCGCAGCGCACCCGTCTGCCGATCGAGCGCGGTGAGGCCGGCGAACACGTCCTTGATCTCGACACCGTAGGCGCCGATGTTCTGCATCGGCGCTGCCCCCACCGTGCCGGGAATCAGGCTGAGGTTTTCCAGACCGGCCAGGCCCTGGGCCAGCGTCCACTGGACGAAGGGATGCCAGGGCTCGCCCGCCTCGGCCTCGACTAGAACCTGATCGCCCTCCTCGCCAAGGATGCGCAAGCCGCGACTGCCCATGCGCAGCACCAGTGCCTCGACATCACGGGTCAGCAACAGGTTGCTGCCACCGCCCAGAACCAGCACCGGCAGACCGCGTTGCGCTGCCAGGGCCAGGGCCTCACGGACCTGATCGTCGCTGCTGACCTCGGTGAACAGGCGCGCCTGGGCGTCGATGCCGAAGGTATTGAACGGCTTGAGCGAATACCGCTCGTGCAGCTGCAGACTCACAGACGCCTCCGGATCTCGTCGAGCAGCGCGTCACTGGCCTGTTCGACCAGATCGAGCACTTGTTCGAAGCCATCCTCACCGCCGTAGTACGGGTCCGGCACCTCATCCAGCGCCAGCTGATAGCGGCGCAGGAACAGATCGGTCTCCGCCGTGGCATTGGCCGGACGCAAGGCCTGCACATCGCGCAGATTGCTGGTATCCATGGCCAGGATCAGGTCGAAACGCTGGAAGTCCTCGGCCACGAACTGCCGCGCACGCAGCGTCGACAGGTCATAACTGCGCCGCTGCGCCGCCAGCGTCGTGCGCCGGTCGGGTGCCTTGCCGACATGCCAATCACCGGTGCCGGCGGAATCCACCGTCACCTGCGTCTCCAGCCCGGCTGCGCTCAGGCGCTGCCGAAACACGCCCTCGGCGGTCGGGGAACGGCAGATATTGCCCAGGCAGACGAACAAAACGCGCATCAGGCACCCAGCAGGCGCCGCACGCGCTCCAGGTCTTCCGGGGTATCGACACCGGCCGCCGGCGCTTCGAGCGCATCGGCGACATGGATACGCACGCCATGCCAGAGTGCGCGCAATTGCTCGAGGCACTCGGTGTCCTCCAGCCAGCACGGCCCCCAGGCCACGAAGTCATGCAGGAAGCCGGCACGGTAAGCATAGATACCGATGTGGCGGCGATACGGCACGCCAGCAGGCAGTGCATCGCGGCTCTTGGCGAAGGCATCACGGGCCCAGGCCAGCGGCGCACGGCTGAAGGTCAGGGCCAGGCCGGTCTTGTCGGCGACCACCTTGACCACGTTGGGATTGAACAGCGCCTGCGCGTCCTCGATCGGCTCGGCCAGGGTGGCAATACCCGCTTGCGGGTTGGTGGCCAGGTTGGCAGCCACCTGATCGATAATGCTCGGCGGCACCAGCGGTTCGTCACCCTGCACGTTGACCACGATGGCGTCGGCAGCCAGACCCAGCTGCGTGGCGACTTCGGCCAGACGGTCGGTGCCGGAGTTGTGTTCGGGGCGAGTCAGCAGCACCTCGGCGCCGAACGCCTTGCAGGCCTCGACGATGCGCGCGTCATCGGTGGCAACCACCACACGCTCGGCACTGCTCTTGCGCGCCTGTTCCCAGACATGCTGGACCATGGGTTTACCGGCGATATCCTGCAACGGCTTACCGGGCAGGCGGCTGGAGGCAAAACGGGCCGGGATCACAACGGTGAAGGCAACGGTCATTTACTTGTCCAGGCGCTCGTCGACGTTGAGGGTACGCGCCTCGCTTTCCAGCATGACCGGAATGCCGTCGCGAATCGGATAGGCTAGGCCGGCGCCCTTGCTGATCAGCTCGGTCTTGTCTTCGCTGAGCTGGAGCGGGCCCTTGCAGACCGGGCACGCCAGAATATCGAGCAATTTGGAGTCCATGGGTATGTCCTTGGCGACAATGAAGGGAGAAACGAATTAGCCCAGCAGGCCCGCAAGCCGCTCGTCCAGCCAGGCGACGAACGCCGGCGAAGGCACGGCATCGACCGCCAGGTACCACCAGTCATCGGCGGCGAACGCCCGGCACTTAACCGCGTCCTTCTCGGTCATCACCAGCGGCAGCGTGGGGCTGAACGTCAGCACGGCGCGGCTGAAGGTGGCGTGGTCGGCGAAGGGATGGGCAATGGGGCGCCAGTTTAGCGCTTCGAGGGTATTGAAGAAACGCTGCGGGTTACCGATGCCAGCCACCGCGTGCAGCGCCTGGCCTTCGGAAAAGTGCGTGAGCGCCACACGCTCGCCACTGGTGAGGTTGACCAGCGCAGTCGGCTGCAGGCTGAAGGCGTAACCATCGGCGGTGTCGCCCGCTGCACCGTTGAACAGCACGGCATCGACCTCGGCCAGACGTTCCACCGGCTCACGCAGCGGTCCGGCAGGCAGGCAGCGGCGATTGCCCAGGCCACGAGCCGCGTCGATCAGCACCAGCTCCAGGTCGCGCGCCAGGCGGTAATGCTGCAAGCCGTCGTCACACAGGATCAGATCCAGCGATTCCTGGGCCAGCAACGCCTGTACGGCGCGCGCGCGCTGCGGGTCGATCACCAGCGGCACGCCAGTGCGCTGCACGATCAACAAGGGTTCGTCACCCGCCACCGCAGCGCTGTCCTCGGCGCGAACGCGCCAGGGCGATTGCGCCGGCTGCGCACCGTAGCCGCGGCTGACCACGCCTACACGCAGGCCGCGCGCCCGGCAGTGCTCGATCAGCCAGAGAATCAGCGGCGTTTTACCGGTACCGCCGACGGTGATGTTGCCAACCACCAACACCGGCACCGGCGCGCGGTAGATCTCGCCCTGCCCGGCCAGGAACGCCCGACGTTTGCCGTCGACCACGCGCCGGTACAGCCACTCCAGCGGACGCAGCAGCTGCAACGCTGGATGGCCTCGGTACCAAGCCTGTAACAGGCGGTCGGAAAGCGCCATCAGGGCTGCGCCGCTTCGGCCTCGACCGTGGCGATGCGCAGGTGGGCGAAGCCCAGCTTGCCGGCGGCATCCATGGCGGTGATGACCGCCTGGTGCGGGGTCTTGGCATCAGCGCTGATCGTCAGCGGCAGGCTGTTGTCGCCCTCCGACGCCTGGCCCAGCGCCGCCATCAATCCTTCCAGGTCGCTTTTCACCAGCACCTGACCGTTGAGCGAATAATTGCCGTCCGCAGCGATCACCACTTCCATCTGCTTCAGTGCGGTATCCTCCCGAGGCGCGCCACTGGCGGCCTCCGGCAGGTCAACCTTGAGCTGGGTCTCGCGGGTGAACGTGGTCGATACCACGAAGAACAGCAACAGGATGAAGATCACATCGATCAACGATGCCAGGTTGATGTCGACGTTCTCCCGCGGTTTGCGCCGGAACTTCACGCCTTCCGGCCCTCTTTACGGGTTGCCGCCTTAGCTTCCGGTGCTGCTACCGGCGCGACGCCGCTGAGGTCGACGTCACGGTCGCCCTGCACCATCTCCACAAGCTTGATCGCCTCCTGCTCCATGCCCACCACCAGCTCATCGATGCGGCGCAGCAGGAAGCGATGGAAGAACAGCGCAGGAATCGCCACCATCAAGCCAGAGGCCGTGGTGATCAGGGCCTTGGCGATGCCGCCAGCGAGCATGGCGGGATTGGCCATGCTGCCGCCGACGAAGGCGCTGAAGATGTCGATCATGGCGATCACCGTGCCCAGCAAGCCAAGCAGCGGCGCGATGCCGGCGATGGTGCCGAGGGTGTTCAGGTAACGCTCCAAGTCATGGATGACGCGGGCTGCCGATTCCTCAATGCACTCCTTCATGATCTCTCGACCATGCTTGGAGTTAGCCAGACCGGCAGCGAGAATCTGCCCCAGCGGCGAGTTGGCGCGTAGCTCGCGGAGCTTCTCGTTGGTCAGTTTCTTTTCCTTGATCCACAACCACACCTGGCCCAGCAGATGAGGAGGTGTGATTTGCCTGGCACGCAGGGTCCAGAGGCGCTCGGCGATGATGCCTGCCGCGACGATAGAACTCAGAATGATCGGCAGCATCATCCAGCCGCCAGCTTTGACCAGTTCCCACACGGTTGGGTATCCCCCTCGGAAAAGTGGCGCCACTCTAGCATAGGGCCGAGCCGCAGCAGACCTCTCCGGTTCTTATTTTTCCCGCCAGAAACGTGCCTGCTGGCGCCAGCCCGTGGCCGCCTCCTGGGTGCCCAGGCGGATACGCAGCGCACCGCTGGGCGCGCTGTCGTACACCGTGATATCGCGCGCCCGATACCGCGCCATGACCAGAGGATGCGGATGACCGAAGGGGTTGTTCTGCCCACGCGAAAGCAGAGCCGCACGCGGCGCCACTGCATCGATGAAGGCGCCCGACGACGAGCTTTTGCTGCCGTGGTGAGGCACTTGCAGCCAGTCAGCGCGCAGCTTGTGACCACTGGCAAGCAGGGCACGCTCGGTCGCGGCGTCGATGTCACCGGTGAGCAGCAGGCTTTCACCCTGCGCCTCCACGCGCAGCACGCAGGACGCCGGATTACCCTCCCCGGCCTGCGCCCAGCGCAGCGTGGTGAAGTGCACCTTATCCCAGGTCCAGCTAGCGCCATCGACACAGGACTGCGCCTGCAATTCGGCTGGCAACTCGGCTGATTCGCCACTCAACACGCGCAGCACCGGCAGGCGCTGACTCACCGCCACGGCGCCGCCCGCGTGATCGTTGTCGGCGTGGCTGAGCAACATCAGGTCTAGCCGCGACACGCCCAGCGAGCGCAGCGACGGCAGCACTACCCGCTCGCCCAGATCGAAGTCGCCGTAGCGCGGCCCGGCGTCATACAGCAACGCGTGCTCGCGAGTGCGCACCAGCACCGCCAGGCCCTGGCCGACATCCAATTGCCAGACCTCGGCCTGCCCCGCTGGCGGCGCCGTCGATGGCGGGAACAACAGCGGCAGAAACAGCAGCAGACCCAGGGCCCGCACCGGTACGGCAGACGGCATCAGCACCAGCAATGCACCGGCGCTCACCAGCAGCCACGCCCAGCCCGGCAGCGCCATGGGCAACCAGGCCGGCCAGGCACTCGCCAGCATGGCCAGACCATCGAACAGCCAACCCACCAGCAAGCCGGCCAATTGCAGCAAGGCCTCACCCAGCCAGGGCACGGGCAACAGCAACGTGCCGAGCAGCGCCAGCGGCACCACCAGAAAACTCACCCAGGGCACGGCAAACAGATTGGCCAGCGGACCACTGGCGCTGATCGGCAAGCCCAGCGCCAGGAACAACGGCAGCAGGCCGATAGCCAGCGTCCACTGCGCACGCCACCACACCGCCCACCACGACCAGGCACCCAGGCGGCCGCTGAACACCAGCGCGAGCACCGCCACCGCGCCGAAGGACAACCAGAAACCTGCCTGCAGCACCGCCAGCGGCTCGACCAGCAACACCGCGACCCAGGCCATCAGCAATGGCGTCCACACCCCCAGATGACGAAAGCGCAGGCGCCACAGCAGCACCACAGCGATCATCACGCAGGCTCGCCGCACCGGCACCTCGAGCCCCGCGAGCAGGCCATAGCCAAACGCGCCCAGGCAAGCCAGGGCACAGGCACATGGCAGCCAGGGCAGTCCGCGCGGCCAGCAGCCCAGGCGCACCAGGCCCACGACCAGCCCATAGAGCAGTGCAGCGAACAACGCCACGTGCTGCCCGGAAATCACCAGCAGGTGCACCGTGCCGGTGTCCTGCAGCACACGCCAATCGGCGACGCTGAGGCCGGAGTCATCCCCCAGCACCAGCGCCGCCAAGGCGCCGGAGCGGCCGTGGGCATCCACCGCCAGCACGCGCTGGCGCAGGCTGTCACGCCAGGCGACAAAACCACCCGCCGCAGTCAGCCGCTCACCCTGTTTCACCGTGCCGGTGGCACCGATGCGCTGAGCCAGCAGCCAGGCTTCGTAATCGAAGCCTTGAGGATTGACCAGACCCTGCGCCCGCTTCAGGCGCACCGCCAGGCGCCAGCGCTCGCCGGCATGCAGCACGGGGCCGTCGTACCAGGCCAGGCGCATACGCGGTGGCAAGGCATGGCGCCGCGCGCTCGCCTCCTCCAGCTGAAAGCGCACCACACCCTCACGCCGTTCCGGCAACCCGACCACGCGCCCTTCCAGCCACAGCGTCTGGCCATCCAGCGCGGCAGGCAAGCGCTGATCCAGTGCCCACTGCGCCGAGCTGCAGGCCCAGCAAAAGCCCAGAATGAAAAGCCCCAGCGGGTAGGCGCGCGAACGCAGGAGCAGCAGCCCCATGCTCAGCAAAAGGACTATCACCGGCTGCGACGGCAAGGCCGGCAGAACGGTCAGGCAGGCCAAGCCGATGGCCAGCGCAAGCATCCCTGTGCGCATCTTCCACTCCCTGGAATTCGCCCATCCTGGGCGATGAACCGCATTCGCGTTGCCCGTGCCGGCCGGGCAGCGCTACGGCAATCGGTGCATAATAGCCGGGCCTCAGCTTTCGAGAGCCTTCATGCCGCGTCGTTTATTCAAGCGCTATATGCCCGATCCGGACAGCATCCGATCCAACAAATCGCTGCGTTTCCTCGGCGCACTGCTGCACGACCCCAACCTCTGGCACCTCAATCGACACTCGGTCGCCCGCGCCATGGCCATGGGTCTGTTCGCCGCGTTCATTCCGCTGCCGATGCAGATGCTGATCGCCGCGAGTCTGGCCGTGATGGCCCGCGCCAATATCCCGATCTCGGTGGGGCTGGTCTGGCTGACCAACCCGATCACCATGCCGCCAGTGTTCTACTGCACCTACAAGCTCGGCGCCTGGGTCATGCAGCTGCCGCCGATCCAGCTACCGGACAACCTCACCTTCGACTGGATCACCCAGGAGCTGAGCCTGGTCTGGCAGCCCTTCCTGCTCGGCTCGGTCATCGCCGGCATCGTCAGCGGCGCACTGGCCTACGCCATCACCATGCTCTATTGGCGCTGGTGGGTGCGCCACAACTGGCGCAAGCGCCGCGAACTGCGCGCCGCACGCACGCAGAAATGAAAAACGCCGCTGATCAGCGGCGTTTTTCTTCTCGCGCATACCGGTCAGACCGGGATCAGTTGCCCGTCTTCGAGCTTCAGCGCACGATCCATCTGCTGCGCCAGATTGAGGTCATGGGTGACCACGAGGAAGGCAGTGCGCAGCGATACCGAGAGCTCCAGCATCAGCTCCTGAATGCTGCGCGCCGTATGCGTATCGAGGTTGCCGGTCGGCTCGTCGAGCAGCACCAGCTTCGGCTCGTTGACCAGCGCCCGGGCAATCGCCACACGCTGGCGCTCGCCACCGGACAGCTCGGCGGGCTTATGTCCCAAGCGATGCCCCAGACCCACGCGCTCCAGCAGTTTGGACGCACGCTCACGCGCCTCTGGAATCGGCGTCTTGCCGATCAGCAGCGGCATGCAGACGTTTTCCAGCGCACTGAACTCCGGCAGCAGGTGGTGGAACTGGTAGACGAAGCCCAGCGCGCGGTTGCGCAGGAGGCCGCGAGCCTTCTCGTTCAACGCCGACAATTCTTCACCGGCCAGCCAGACACTGCCCTCGCTCGGCGTATCCAGGCCGCCGAGCATGTTCAGCAATGTGGTCTTGCCCGAACCCGAGCTGCCGACGATGGCAACGCGCTCGCCGGGCTGCAGATTCAGTTCGACACCGCTCAGCACCTGTACCGATTGCGGCCCCTCTTCGTAGCTCTTGCCCAGATTGCGGCATAGCAGAACGGCATTTTCGGGCATGGCATCACTCATAACGAAGCGCCTCTGCAGGCTGGGTACGCGAGGCGCGCCAGGCCGGATACAGGGTGGCGAAGAAGCTCATGATCAGCGCCGCGCTGCAGATCAGCACGACGTCTTCGACACGCAGTTCGGACGGCAGGTAATTGATGAAGTAGACGTCGGAGCTGAGGAACTGATGGCCGACCAGCTTCTCCAGCCAGGCCACCCAGGTGGTCACATTGAGTGCGGCGATGACACCGAGCACGCCACCGATCAGCGTGCCGATCACACCGATCACCGTACCCTGGACCATGAACACCGCCATGATCTGTCGCGGCGTGGCGCCGAGGGTACGCAGGATGGCGATATCGCCCTGCTTGTCGGTCACCACCATCACCAGCGTGGAAATGATGTTGAACGCGGCTACCGCAACGATCAGCAGCAGCAACAGGCCGATCATGGTTTTCTCCATCTGGATCGCCTGGAACAGGTTGCCGTGGGTGCGTGTCCAGTCGCGCGGTTGCAGGTCTTTCTCCCGAAGGCTGCGGGCGATTTCCCAGGCAATGCGTGGGGCATCGAACAGATCCTTGAGCTTCAGGCGCACGCCTTCGACCTGGTTCAGTTCCCAACGCGACAGGCGCGCGCCGTCTTCGATGTTGATCAGCGCCAGCGAGCCATCCAGCTCGGCACCGACCTTGAAGATGCCGACCACGGTGAAACGCTTCAGCCGCGGAAATACACCGGCAGGGGTCACGGCGGCTTCGGGCAGTACCAGGGTCAGCTTGTCGCCGATCTTGATGCCGAAACGACGCGAGGTGATTTCGCCGATGACGATGCCAAAGTCACCGCTTTTCAGGTCGTCGAGGCTGCCCTGGACCATGTGCTGGGTGATGATCGAGACGTCTTTTTCCGCCTCCGGCAGCACCGCGTTGACCAGCACCGGCTGCACCGTGCCGCGGTGGGTGAGCATGCCCTGCAACTGGGTGAACGGCGCGACGGCCACCACCTCCTTATGGGTCATGACCTCGGCGGCGACCTTTTTCCAGTCGTCGATCGGCTCGTAGGAGCTGATGGTGGCATGCGGCACCATGCCGAGAATGCGTGTGCGCAGTTCGCGGTCGAAACCGTTCATGACCGACAGCACGAGGATCATCACCAGCACGCCGAGGGCGAGGCCGATCATGGAAGTCAGGGAGATGAAGGAGATGAAGTGATTGCGACGCTTGGCGCGCGTGTAGCGCACGCCGATGAAAAACGGCAAGGGTCTGAACATGTGAGAGAGGTTCGCTGGCGAAAGGGGGAACGTCCTTGTGGCGGGGCTAGGCGAGCAGCTTTACACTCAGACCACCACTGCTGCCATGGGTTCGCCATGTCGTATCAAGACGCTGATGATCGCCGCGAATACTACCGTATCGAGGATTTGATCGCACTGGATTTCAGCCTGCTGTCCGGGCCCGAAGCGCTGGCCAGTGATGCACTGCACGACAGCTCACCGCTGTTCAATCTGCTCAGCGACCTGCATCTGATGGACTTCGAGTCGCAGCACCTGCTGCGTCACATCAGCGAGCGCGACCGCACCCTGGCCAATTACCTAAAGGTGATGAACAAGCGCATCGACCTGCTTGGCCAGGCCCTGGCGCAGAACCTCGTGCGCGACATCGGCGCACCGCGCCAGGTCTCGCTGTCCGAAGGCGGCATCAGTTTCAATCACCCGCAGCCCGTCGCGCAGGACAGTCATCTGGCGTTGAAAATGGTGCTGATGCCCCAGGCCCTCGGCCTGCTGCTGCGGGCCAAGGTCGTGCATTGCCAGGCGCAGGCCGATGGCCAGTTTGAAATCGGCACCGAGTTCGAAGCCATGACCGATGCCCAGCGCCAACTGCTCGCCCGGCACATCCTGCAGAAGCAGGCGCAGCAGCGGCGCATGGCCCGCGAACAGCAACGATGAGGTCGCCCATGAACCGCCTGATAACCCTGCTGCTGATCTGCCTGCCCGCGCCGTTGCTCGCCGAAACCATCGAGATTCCTGTCGGCCAGCAAGGCCAGCCGAGCATCAGCCTGCCGCACCGCGGCGAATCGAAAAGCGCGGTGCTGCAACGCTACGGCCTGGCCGACGAAGAACACCCGGCAGTGGGCAGCCCGCCGATCACGCGCTGGGACTATCGCGAATTCAGCGTGTATTTCGAGTACGACCATGTGGTCAACAGCGTGATTCACCACCAGCCCCGCTACCTCAAGGAGCAACAGTGACCCTTATCTACGGCCACCGCGGAGCCAAGGGCGAAGCCCCGGAAAACACCCTAGCCAGCTTCCAGCGCTGCCTCGAGCATGGCGTGCGCCGCTGCGAACTGGACCTGCACCTGTCAAGCGATGGCGAGCTGATGGTCATCCACGACCCGACCCTCAAGCGCACCACCGGCCGCCGCGGCAAGGTGGTCGAACACCCGGCCGCCGACCTCACCGGCTATGACGCCCGTCAAGGTGGTCCCGGCTGGAAGGTGGCGACACCGATTCCGACCCTTGCCGAACTCTTCGAGCAGTGCGATTTCGAGCACTGGCAACTGGAAGTGAAAAGCGCCTCTCGGGTGCGCGCCGCACGCACCGTGCAGGCCATTCAGGCGCTCGCCGAGCGCTTCGCGATCAAGGATCGCATCACCGTCACCAGCAGCTCGCGGGAAGTACTCAACGCCCTGCGCCTGCATGCACCGGAACTGGCCCGGGGCCTGGTCGCCGAATACGCCTGGCTCGATCCACTGAAGGTCGCCGCGCACTACGGCTGCACGATGCTGGCCCTGAACTGGACGCTGTGCACCCCCGAGCGCCTGCTCAAGGCGCAGAAGGCCGGCCTGCATGTCTCGGTATGGACGGTCAACGAAGCCGCGCTGATGCGCCGCCTCGCCGATTTCGGCGTGGACAGCATCATCACCGACTTTCCTGGCCTGGCTGTCACCACGCTCAAACGGTAAGTCCCGCCCGGGGAGAGGGGATAAAAAAACCGGCCCATGGGCCGGTTTTTCGTTGGCTGCCTGCTCAGAAGCTTTCCCGATTCGGCCAGCGCCAGTCGCGGGAGTCGCTGAAAGGATCTACCCCGACCGGCTCAGGCCACCGGTCGGAGCCGGTCAAAAAAGCCGGTTGAGGCCGTCGAACGCCGCCACTCGGTAGGCTTCGGCCATGGTCGGGTAGTTGAACGTGGTGTTGACGAAGTACTTGATGCTGTTCGCCTCGCCGGTCTGGTTCATGATTGCCTGGCCAATGTGGACGATCTCCGAGGCCTGGTAGCCGAAGCAGTGCACGCCGAGGATTTCCAGGGTCTCGCGGTGGAAGAGGATCTTCAGCATGCCCACCGGCTCGAAGGAAATCTGCGCCCGCGCCATGCTCTTGAAGAAGGCCTTGCCCACTTCGTAGGGAATCTTGGCCTGGGTCAGCTCGCGCTCGTTCTTGCCGATCGAACTGATCTCCGGAATGGTGTAGATGCCGGTCGGCACATCATCGACGAAGCGCCAGCTGTTGTTCTCCACCGCGCTGCCGGCAGCCGAGCGGCCCTGGTCGTAGGCGGCGCTGGCCAGGCTCGGCCAGCCGATCACGTCTCCGGCAGCGTAGATGTTCGACTGGCTGGTGCGGTAGTGCTGATCGACATCGATCTGCCCACGACTATTGACCTTGATGCCGATGTTTTCCAGGCCCAGCTTGTCGGTGTTGCCGGTACGACCGTTGCACCAGAGCAAGGCGTCGGCCTTGATCTTCTTGCCGGACTTGAGGTGCAGGATCACGCCATTGTCCAGCCCCTCGATGCGCTCGTACTCCTCGTTGTGACGAATCAGCACGTTGTTGTTACGCAAGTGATAGCCGAGGGCGTCGGAAATTTCGGTATCGAGGAAGCTGAGCAACTGGTCGCGGTTGTCGATCAGGTCGACCAGCACCCCGAGGCCGCTGAAAATCGAGGCGTACTCGGAGCCGATCACCCCGGCGCCGTAGATGATCAGGCGGCGCGGCGTGTGGGTCAGGCTGAGGATGGTGTCACTGTCGTAGACGCGCGGGTGGCTGAAATCGACATCGGCCGGGCGATAGGGCCGCGAGCCGGTGGCAATGACGATCTGCTTGGCGACCAATTTCTCCACCACGCCGCTGCTGCACACCACCTCCACGGTCTGCTCGTCGGCAAAACTGGCAGTGCCGAAGAACACGTCGATGCGGTTGCGGGCGTAGTAGCTGGTGCGCGAGGCAACCTGCTTGTCGATCACCCGGCCGGCGCTTTTCAGCACGTCGGGAAAGGAGAACCAACGCGGCTCACCGATCTGGCGGAACAGCGGGTTGGTGTTGTACTGCATGATCTGCCGCACCGAGTGGCGCAGGGCCTTGGAAGGGATGGTGCCGAGGTGGGTGCAGTTGCCGCCGACCAGGGGCCGGTTGTCGACCACCGCCACCTTGCGCCCGGCCTTGGCCGCGTTCATCGCCGCACCTTCGCCCGCCGGGCCGGAACCCAACACCACCACATCGTAGTTGTAGACCGCCATGCTTACTCCTTAGAACCTGTCGGAACGCCAGTGCGGCGTTCCCGACGGGACGATGGCGCACGCGCCACCGTCGAACCCTGGTACCCAGCTTAGCCGGACCATTTTGCGCAGCACATTAGCGCTTGGTCGCGTCGTAGGCGAGCGTTGCGTGCACTACATCTTCGCAATCGGCGCATTTGTGCCGGGTCGCGCGTCAGTCGGCGGCAGCGCTCGCCAGACGCGTGAAGGCGCTGGTCTCACGACTGACAAAACCCTGCTCGGCGCGGCGAATGAACAACGCAGCAACACCAGCCTGTTCGGCATAGGCAAAGCCGCGCTCCGGCCCCAGCACCATGAGCAGCGTAGACAAGCCATCGGCATGCAGGGCGGAAGGATCGATCACCGTGACCGAGGCCAGGTCATGCGCGACGGGTGCGCCGCGCTGCGGATCGAGGGTATGGGAGTAGCGCCGACCGTCACGCTCGAAGTAGTTGCGGTAGTCGCCGGAGGTGGACATGCCCAGGCCGTCGAGAGCAATGATCTGCTGCACCACCTGCTGACCGTCCCGCGGCGCCTCGATGGCCACGCGCCAGGCCGAGCCATCGGGCTTTCGCCCGGCGGCCTTCACCTCGCCTGTGACATCGAGCAGGTAGCTGCGCACACCCAATTCACCGAGGCGTGTGGCGATCCGATCCACCGTGTAGCCGGCGACGATGCTGGCCAGATCGAGCTGCACGGCAGCGTCCTTGCACAACTGCCGCTCGACGATGCGCAGATAACGGTAGCCGACCCGCCCGCGCGCGCCAGCCAGCTGCTCGGCACTGGGCACCTGCCGGTCACGCGACTGTGCGCCGAACCCCCAGAGGTCAAGCAGCGGCGCCAGGGTCAGGTCGAATGCGCCAGCACTGGCGCTCGACAGCGTTTCACCGTAGCGCACCAGCGCCAGCACGGGATCGGGCATATCCAGACAGCTACCGGCCGGTAGCTGATTGAAGGCAGAGACCGCGGAGTCTGCACGCCAGGTCGACATCTGTTCATCGACCTCGTCCAGCAGTCGCTGCACCTCGGCCTGGACCTGTACGGGCTCGACCCCGCCGGCGGCGGCCACGTACTTCAGCGAATAATGGCTGCCCATGGTCGGGCCACTCAGGCTTTCGACAGGCTCGCCGCAGCCTGTCACCAGGAGCGCCAGCAAGATGCTGATCAGATGTCGCCGCACACGCCCTCCTCGCTTTCCAATACTGCCACGCAACGCATGCGCAACCTCCGGCAACCGTCTGCAGCTTGACGAACCGTACCGATCGGGCCAAACCATAGCCTCGAGCCCAGAGTGCCGAACATGCCCCGCCTGCTGATCCTGCTGTTTCTCCTGTACACCAGCAGTCCGCTGCTGGCCGACGACGCCAAGCATCTTGAACAAGCCGCCTTCCCCGACACCTATCCGCTGGATGATGAGACGCTGCAGCGCAAACGCCAGGCCGTACTGGTCTACCTGTGGGTCGACGTCTACGCCGCGGCCTTCTACACCCCTGCCGCGCTCGAGCCAGCCCAGGCGGTCGAGCGCCAGAGCGCCCAGCGCCTGGAACTCTACTATGTGCGTAACATCGACCGCGACGACGTGATCAAGGCGGCCTGGGCCACCCTGGAGCGCCAGCACCCGCCAACCACGTTGCAGCGTCTGCGCACCGAACTCGACGCGCTGCACGCCACCTTCCGCGACATCAAACCGGGCGACCGCTATGCCCTGAACCACTCGCCCGCAAACGGCCTGAGCCTGGAGCGCAATGGCGAGACGGTCTACCGGAGCGCCAATGCCGAACTGGCACGCGCCTACCTGGGCATCTGGCTCGCCCCCGACGGCCTGTCGGACACGCTACGCGACACGTTGCTGAGCGAAGGCTGAAATGCAGAACGGGAGCCTAGGCTCCCGTTCTGTTGTACACGCTCGCGAATTAACGCGGGAAAGCTGGCGGGTTGACCCCGGCCATGTCTTCCATCACGCGCACCACCTGGCAGCTGTAGCCGAACTCGTTGTCGTACCAGACATAGAGGACGACACGGTTGTCGTTGGCGATGGTGGCTTCGGCGTCGACCACGCCGGCGTGGCGCGAGCCGACGAAGTCGGTGGACACCACTTCCTGCGACTGAACGAAGTCGATCTGTTTCTGCAGGTCCGAGTGCATGGCCATCTGGCGCAGGTACTCGTTGATCTCTTCGCGGGTGGTGGCCTTCTCAAGGTTCAGGTTGAGAATGGCCATCGACACGTTCGGCGTCGGGACGCGAATGGCGTTGCCGGTCAGCTTGCCTTTCAGGATCGGCAGAGCCTTGGCAGCGGCGGTAGCGGCGCCGGTCTCGGTGATGACCATGTTCAGCGCGGCACTGCGACCACGACGACTGCCCTTGTGGAAGTTGTCGATCAGGTTCTGGTCGTTGGTGTACGAGTGAACGGTTTCAACGTGGCCGTTGACGATGCCGTACTGGTCATTCACCGCTTTCAGCACCGGCACGATGGCGTTGGTGGTGCACGAAGCCGCGGAGATGATCTTGTCATCAGCGGTGATTTCGCTGTGGTTGATGCCGTGCACGATGTTCTTCAGCGCGCCCTTGCCCGGTGCGGTCAGCACCACGCGGTCAACACCCGGGCAGGCCAGGTGCTGGCCCAGGCCCTCGGCATCGCGCCATACGCCGGTGTTGTCGACCAGCAGGGCATTCTTGATGCCGTACTGGGTATAGTCGACTTCGGTCGGCGACTTGGCGTAGATCACCTGGATCAGGTTGCCGTTGGCGGTCAGGGTGTTGTTCTCTTCGTCGATGGTGATGGTGCCATCGAACTTGCCATGTACCGAGTCGCGGCGCAGCAGGCTGGCACGCTTGACCAGGTCGTTGCTGGCGCCCTTGCGCACGACGATGGCGCGCAGACGCAGGCCGTCGCCACCACCGGTTTTCTCGATCAGGATGCGCGCCAGCAGGCGGCCAATGCGACCGAAGCCGTACAGGACGACGTCGGTGCCTTCGCGGGCAGCGCCGTTCTGCTTGCCAACCACGTCAGCCAGCTCGTCCTTGACGAACTGCTCGACGGCACGGCCATTGCCTTCAGCCTTGAACTTGCTGGCCATCTTGCCCAGGTCCACGGAAGCCGCGCCGAGTTTGAGCTCGCTCATGGCCTTGAGGATCGGGAAGGTATCGTGCACCGACAGCTCGCTGTCGTCCGCCAGGCGGTGACGGGCGAAACGGTGGGCTTTGAGAATGTCGATCACCGAACGGTTGATCAGACCACGGCCGTAGATCGAGGTCACCACGCTGTTGTTGCGGTAGAGCTGGCCGATCATCGGGATCATCGCTTCCGCGAGGGCTTCACGATCGATCCACTCACCGAGACACTGGTCGGGCTTCTGGGTCACGGGCAATACCTTCCACATGTAGGGGCTGAAAAAAGGGGCTACATTATGACGGCGCGCGCAAGCGGCGGCAATCTACAGCAGCGGTAAGACTGACATCCGTCAGTCGGGATAGTTACAATCCCCCCGGTCCACTTCCCCGACCGGAGCCACCTTTGCCCGCGTCCGTATTGCGCCTTCCCACATTACCCGCCTCCGCAGGCAAGCAACACTGGGGCAATCTGCCCGGTGCCGCGCTTAGCCTGGCGATCGCCGAAGCGGCCAGCGCCGCCAAACGCTTCACCCTGCTGCTGACGGCCGACAGCCAGAGCGCCGAGCGCCTGCAGGAAGAGCTGGCGTTCTTCGCCCCGGACCTGCCGGTGCTGCACTTCCCCGATTGGGAAACCCTGCCGTACGACCTGTTTTCGCCGCACCAGGACATCATTTCCCAGCGTATCGCCGCCCTTTACCGCCTGCCGCAGCTCAAGCACGGCGTGTTGGTGGTACCGATCAGCACCGCCCTGCATCGCATCGCGCCAACGCGCTTTCTGCTCGGTTCGGGCCTGGTGCTCGATGTCGGCCAGACCCTCGACGTCGAGGAAATGCGCGCCCGCCTGGAGGCCGCCGGCTACCGCTGCGTCGACACCGTTTATGAGCATGGCGAATTCGCCGTGCGCGGCGCGCTGATCGACCTGTTCCCGATGGGCAGCGACACGCCGTTTCGCATCGACCTGTTCGACGACGAGATCGAGACGCTGCGCACCTTCGACCCGGAAACCCAGCGCTCGGTGGACAAGGTCGAGTCGATCCGCCTGCTGCCGGCCCGCGAGTTTCCGCTGGACAAGAAATCCGTCACCGACTTCCGCGGCCGCTTCCGCGAGCGTTTCGACGTCGATTTCCGGCGCTGCCCGATCTACCAGGACCTCTCCACCGGCATCACCCCGGCCGGCATCGAGTACTACCTGCCGCTGTTCTTCGAGCAGACCGCCACCCTCTTCGACTACCTGCCGCAGGACACCCAGGTATTCTCCCTGCCCGGCATCGAGAAGGCCGCCGAGCAATTCTGGAGCGATGCGCGCAATCGCTACGAAGACCGCCGCGTCGACCCCGAGCGGCCATTGCTGCCGCCGGCCGACATCTTCCTGCCGGTCGACGACTGCTTCGGCCGCCTGAAGAACTGGCCGCGCGTGGTGGTCAGCCAGCAGGACATCGAGGTCGGCGTCGGCAGCGAGCGTTTCAACGCCAGCGCCCTGCCCGACCTGGCGATCCAGGCCAAGGCCAGCGAACCGCTCGCCACACTGCGCCGTTTCATCGAGGAATATTCAGGCCGGGTGCTGTTCTGCGCCGAGTCGGCCGGGCGCCGCGAGGTGCTGCTGGAGCTGCTCGCCCGCCTCAAGCTCAAGCCGCAGGAAGTTAGCGGCTGGCCGGAATTCACCGCGAGCAAGGCGCGCCTGGCGATCACCATCGCCCCGCTCGACGAAGGGCTGCTGCTCGACGACATCGCCCTGATCGCCGAAAGCCCGCTGTTCGGCCAGCGCGTGATGCAGCGCCGCCGCCGCGAGAAATCGCGCGATGGCGGCGACAACGTGATCAAGAACCTCACCGAGCTGCGCGAGGGCGCGCCGGTGGTGCACATCGACCACGGTGTCGGCCGCTACCTCGGCCTGATCACCCTGGAGATCGAAGGCCAGACCGCCGAGTTCCTCGCCCTGCAGTACGCCGAGGAGGCCAAGCTCTACGTGCCGGTCGCCAGCCTGCACCTGATCGCCCGCTACACCGGCAGCGACGACGCCCTCGCCCCATTGCACCGTCTGGGCTCGGAGACCTGGCAAAAGGCCAAGCGCAAGGCCGCCGAACAGGTGCGCGACGTGGCCGCCGAGCTGCTCGATATCTACGCCCGCCGCGCCGCCCGCGAAGGCTATGCCTTCAAGGACCCGCTGGCCGACTACGCCACCTTCAGCGCCGGTTTCCCGTTCGAGGAAACCCCGGATCAGCAGACCGCCATCGAAGCCGTGCAGGCCGACATGCTCGCGCCCAAACCGATGGACCGCCTGATCTGCGGCGATGTCGGCTTCGGCAAGACCGAGGTGGCCATGCGCGCCGCCTTCATCGCCGTGCACAGTGGCCGCCAGGTCGCCGTGCTGGTGCCGACCACCCTGCTCGCCCAGCAGCACTACAACAGCTTCCGCGACCGCTTCGCCGACTGGCCGGTGACGGTCGAGGTAATGAGCCGTTTCAAATCGGCCAAGGAAGTCAACGATGCCGTGGCCAAGCTGGCCGAGGGCAAGATCGACATCGTCATCGGCACCCACAAACTGCTGCAGGACGACGTGCGCTTCAAGGACCTGGGCCTGTGCATCATCGATGAGGAGCACCGCTTTGGCGTACGCCAGAAGGAGCAGCTCAAGGCCCTGCGCAGCGAGGTGGACATCCTTACCCTGACCGCCACGCCGATCCCGCGCACGTTGAACATGGCCGTGGCCGGCATGCGCGACCTGTCGATCATCGCCACGCCACCGGCGCGGCGCCTGTCGGTGCGCACCTTCGTCATGGAGCAGAACAACCCGACGATCAAGGAAGCGCTGCTGCGCGAATTGCTGCGCGGCGGCCAGGTGTACTACCTGCACAACGACGTGAAGACTATCGAGAAGTGCGCCGCCGACCTCGCCGAACTGGTGCCCGAGGCGCGCATCGGCATCGGCCACGGGCAGATGCGCGAACGCGACCTCGAACAGGTGATGAGCGACTTCTACCACAAGCGCTTCAACGTGCTGATCGCCTCGACCATCATCGAGACCGGTATCGACGTGCCGAGCGCCAACACCATCATCATCGAGCGCGCCGACAAGTTCGGCCTGGCCCAGTTGCACCAGTTGCGAGGCCGCGTCGGCCGTAGCCACCACCAGGCCTACGCCTACCTGCTGACGCCGCCACGCAAGCAACTGACCGATGACGCGCAGAAGCGCCTCGAGGCCATTTCCAACGCCCAGGACCTCGGTGCCGGCTTCGTCCTGGCCACTCACGACCTGGAAATCCGCGGCGCTGGCGAACTGCTCGGCGACGGTCAGAGCGGGCAGATCCAGGCAGTCGGCTTCACCCTCTACATGGAAATGCTCGAACGCGCAGTGAAGGCCATCCGCAAGGGCGAGCAGCCCAACCTCGACCAGCCGCTCGGCGGTGGCCCGGAGATCAACCTGCGCGTGCCGGCGCTGATCCCCGACGACTACCTGCCCGACGTGCATGCGCGCCTGATTCTCTACAAGCGCATCGCTAACGCCGCCGACGAAGATGGCCTGAAGGAACTGCAGGTGGAGATGATCGACCGCTTTGGCCTGCTCCCCGAGCCGACCAAGAACCTGGTGCGTATCACCCTGCTCAAACTGCAGGCCGAGAAGCTAGGTATCAAGAAGGTCGACGCCGGCCCGCAAGGCGGCCGCCTGGAATTCGCCCAGGACACCTGCGTCGACCCGCTGACGCTGATCAAGCTGATCCAGGCCCAGCCCAAGCGCTACAAGTTCGAAGGCGCCACCCAATTCAAATTCCAGGTGCCGATGGAGCGCCCGGAAGAACGATTCAATACACTCGAAGCCCTGTTCGAGCGTCTACTAACGCAATCCGCTTAAAGGACTGACCCAATGCGTGTGCTTCGCCACCTTCCCCTGCTGCTCTGCCTGCTGGCCCCGTCCGCCTTCGCCGATGCGCTGTACCAGATCGAAGTGATCGTGTTCCGCCAGGCCGGCGAGCCCATCGTCGCCAGCCAGCCGGCCCCGGACGACTGGGCCGTGGGCTCGCAACCGATCACGGGCAGCGAGCGCGGCACCGCGCTGGACGATGCCGCCGCCAAGCTCAACCCGGGCGCCGGCTACCAGGTGCTGCTGCACAAGGCCTGGTCGCAAACCCTGACCCCGGTGCCGAACAAGGCCGCGATCAACGTCGGCAACGAGCAGTTCGGCCACTACCCGGTGGAAGGCGTGATCGCCTTCAGCCAGCAGGAGCGCCTGGTCGATATCGACGCCGACATCTGGGTCAACCAGTTCGACGGCGACGCCCTGCTCACTGGCAGCGAGCGCATCAAGCAGCGCAGTCGCCTGAAGAACGGCGAGCTGACCTACCTGGACCACGGCAGCCTGGGCATGCTGATCAAGGTCAACCCGCTGTAATCGCTGGTGAAATGAAAAAGCCCCGCACTGCGGGGCTTTTTTCTGGGCTTTTCGATCTCAGAACCTGTTCACGATCTTCTGGATTAGAGTCAGACAAGGGCTAGGCTCCCCCGCAAAAACGGCGAGGAAGCGGAGTTTACGGGTTGTAAATGAGCATTCCGACTGGGCTCGCATTCGAGGCCGTTTTTAACGCGGTATGACCGAAAGCCAGGAGATCGTGAAAGGTTCTCAGGCGCTGAGCACGCCGGCCAGAACCGCCTTCACCCGGCCGATGCCGTCGAGCAGCGCCTGCTCGATCTCGGCCATGGTGATGATGCCGCTGGACTTGCCCGCCGCCGGATTGACCACCAGCGCCAGGCAGACATAGGGCAGCTCCAGCTCGCGCGCCAGGGCCGCCTCGGGCATGCCGGTCATGCCGACGATGTCGCAGCCATCGCGCTCCATCCGCGCAATCTCGGCCACCGTTTCCAGACGCGGGCCCTGGGTCGCGCCGTACACGCCGTGGCTGCTGTGCGCATAATCGAGCGCCTGCAGGACGGCGTTCAGCTTGCCGCGCAGCGCTTCGTCGTAGGGGTAGCTGAAGTCGATGTGCGTCACCTGCTCGAGGTCGTCACCAGCGAAATAGGTATGCTCGCGGCCCCAGGTGTAGTCGATGATCTGGTGCGCTACACAAAGATGGCCGCTGCCCATCGCCGCATGGATACCACCGACCGCGTTGACCGCGATGATTGCCTCCGCCCCAGCCTGTTTGAGCGCCCAGAGATTGGCGCGGTAGTTGACCTGGTGCGGCGCGATGCGATGCGGGTGGCCGTGGCGGGCGAGGAACAGCACATCGCGGCCGGCATAGCTGCCGCGCAGGATTGGTGCCGAAGTCGGGCCATACGGCGTATCCAGCTGCAGCGCTTCGTGCAGGGTCAGCCCTTCCAGCTGGGTGAGGCCAGTACCGCCGATGATGGCGTGAACAGTCATGCGTGATTCCTTGAGCGATTCAGTCGATCAGCTGCGCAGCGCGCAAGGCGCTGATCGCGGCCAGCCAGCGGGGTTGCTGGCGGTACTCGGTGGTGGCGAAGCCCTGGCCACGCATACGCGCCAGCCCCTTGGGCGGCTGCACCTTGAGGCGTTGCAGGGCGCTCAGCGCCAGCTCGGCCGAGGCGCGATCGTTGCACACCAGGCCCATGTCGCAGCCCGCCGTCAGCGCTGCCTCTATGCGGCTGGCAGCGTCACCCACCACGTGGGCGCCGGCCATGGACAGGTCGTCGCTGAAGATCACACCCTGGAAGCCCAGTTCGCCGCGCAGGATGTCCTGCAGCCAGCGACGCGAAAAACCGGCTGGACGCTCGTCCACCTGCGGATAGATCACATGCGCCGGCATGATGGCCGCCAGCCGCGCCCCCAGGCGCTGGAATGGCAGCAGGTCGTTGGCGCGGATGTCGTCCAGGCTGCGCTCGTCGACCGGGATCGCCACGTGCGAATCCGCCTCGGCCCAGCCATGCCCGGGGAAGTGCTTGCCGGTCGCGGCCATACCGGCCGCAGCCATGCCACGGATGAAAGCGCCAGCCAGTGTACAGGCCAGTTCGCCGTCACCGGTAAAACTGCGGCTACCGACCACCGCGCTGCGCTGATAGTCGAGGTCCAGCACCGGGGCGAAACTCAGGTCCAGACCGACCGCCAGCACCTCGGTGGCCATCAGCCAGCCACACTGCTCGGCCAGGTACTCGGCGTTGTCATTGTCGGCCAGGGCGCGCATCGCCGGCAGGCGCACGAAGCCCTGGCGCAAGCGCTGCACGCGCCCGCCTTCCTGGTCCACAGCCAGTAGCAGATCGGGGCGCACGGCACGAATCGCAGCAGAAAGATCGCGCACCTGGCGGGGGTCTTCGATATTGCGAGCAAACAGGATCAACCCGCCCACTTCCGGCTGGCGCAGGATTTGGCGGTCTTCGGCTGTCAGCCAGGTGCCCTGCACATCCAGCATCAGCGAGCCAAACAAGGGAGTCGTCACAGGAGTTCCTTAAGCGAGGTCGGCCACCGCCCACTCGGGGCAAGGCGCTTCATCGATGAGCACTGCGCAGTGCAGCGGTACGCGGGGAAACAGGTGCAGCAGGTCGGCGTTGCGCAGGCGCACGCAGCCATGGGAAAGCGGCACGCCCATCGGCTCGCTCTCGGGCGTGCCGTGCAGGTAGATGTAGCGGCGAAAGGTATCGACCTGGCCCAGGCGGTTGCGCCCGGGTTCGCAGCCACTGAGCCAGAGAATGCGGCTGAGGATCCAGTCACGCCCGGGGAATTGCTCGGCGAGCGCGGTAGACCAGACTTCGCCGGTCCAGCGCCGCCCGCGCAGCACCGCACCGAGCGGCAGACCCTCGCCGATCTTCACCCGGACCTGGTGCCGGCCGCGCGGTGTGCAGTTCGAACCACTCTGCTCACCTGGGCCATTCAGCGCCGTGGAAACCGGCAGACGCAATGACAGCTGCCCGCCGGCGAAGCCGTACAGGCACTGGTCAGCGATGGAGATATGCAGGAAATCGAGCGGGCGCATGGGCGGCTAGCTTAGCCGATCAGCCCGCTCGGGCACAGGGCGGCTCAGGCTTTTGCAGCAGCCTTGGTGCGGGGACGCAGTTGCGCGGAGGCCAGCGCTTCGTCGCTGACACCGGTTTCCGAGCGCATGCCTGCGGCCAGAAACGGCACCATCAAGCGCATAACCTGCTCGATTGAGGTATCCACGCCGAAATCGGTTTCCGCGATGGCACGCAAGGCCTTGATCCCGGACATGCTGAAAGATGCAGCGCCGAGCATGAAGTGCACACGCCAGAACAACTCCAGCGGCGGAATGCGCGGGGCGGCCTCGTGCAGCAATACCAGATAGCGGCGAAATACCTTGCCGTACATGTCTTCCAGATAGCGCCGCAGGTGGCCCTGGCTCTGACTGAAAGCCAGGCCCAGCAAACGCATGAAGATGGACAGGTCGTTGCCGCTGCGCGGCTTAACCGCCAGCGCCTGCTCGACCAGCATTTCCAGAAGCTCTTCCAGGCTCGCCTTGCTCTCGGGCTTGGCCTGGCGACGATCCAGCTCACGCTCGAGACTGACGCAGAATGGACCGAGGAAGCGTGAGAACACCGCCTGGATCAGGGCCTTCTTCGACCCGAAGTGATAATTGACCGCCGCCAGGTTGACCCCGGCCTTGCTGGTAATCAGGCGTAACGACGTTTCGGCAAAGCCTTTTTCCGCGAACAACTGCTCTGCAGCATCAAGAATGCGCTCAACAGTTTCTGACTGCGCCATGAGATTTCCACCAGACAAACACTTGTTTGAAACATACGTTTCAGCCTGCTGCCCTGTCAAGTCTGGCAGGCCCGTTCATGGCTGACTGGTCACATTTAACCACCAAAGCCGCGGTACCGCTTTCTTTGCCGCTTAAGGCCACAGAAAAGAATGGTTGCCAGTGGACATTCACTGTATATAATCACAGCAACTGTATAAAAAGACAGATGACGACCATGCTCAAACTAACGCCCCGCCAAGCTGAGATCCTCGCCTTCATCAAGTCCTGCCTGGAAGACAACGGTTATCCGCCGACCCGAGCAGAAATCGCCCAGAAGCTGGGATTCAAATCCCCCAACGCAGCTGAAGAACATCTCAAGGCACTGGCCCGTAAAGGCGCAATCGAGATGACCCCAGGAGCCTCCCGCGGCATTCGCATTCCCGGCTATGAACCGGAAGCGAGCGAAGAGGAAGGCCTGCCGATCATCGGCCGCGTTGCAGCTGGCGCACCGATCCTCGCTCAGCAGCATGTCGAGGAATCCTGCCAGATCAACCCGGGCTTTTTCCAACCCCGCGCCGACTACTTGTTGCGCGTGCGCGGCATGAGCATGAAGGACATCGGCATCTTCGACGGCGATCTGCTGGCAGTCCACACCACGCGCGAGGCCCGTAACGGCCAGATCGTGGTGGCGCGCATCGACGATGAGGTCACGGTCAAACGCTTCCAGCGCACCGGTAACAAGGTCCAGCTGATCGCCGAGAACCCGGACTTCGCCCCAATCGAAATCGATCTTGAAGAACAGGATTTGATCATCGAAGGCCTGAGCGTCGGCGTCATTCGCCGCTAACGTGACCCGCCATCAAGTAGTAAGGAGAGTTTCATGCAGTTCCCGCAGTCGCTGAACCGTTCGCAACTTCCGCTGTTTGAAGCTTTCCTGGGGCAGAACATGGTGCCGCTGCTGGTCGACACGCTTGAGTTGCCGGCCTGGATAGAGGAGCCCGAGTGCTTCAGCGAAATGAGCCTCAGCGGCTCCGCCGGGCACTGCCGCCTGCTACTGGGCCCGGTGCTGCGCGAACTCAGCCAGAATCAGGATGCGCGCTGGCTAACGCTGATCGCGCCGCCCGCCAGCCTGACCACAGCCTGGTTGCGTAGCGTCGGCCTCAACCTCGACCGCCTGCTGGTTCTGCAACCACGCACTGAGCAAAGCGCCATGGAGCTGGCTGGTGAGGCATTGCGTCTGGGCCGCAGCCACACCGTGGTCAGCTGGCTCGACCTGCAACCCGGACAGCGCAAAAGCCTGAGCAGCGCTGCCCGCCTGGGCAGTGCACAAAGTCTGAATATCCGTCTGGATTGAAAGAAGGCCGACTGCGGAGAGAGACTGACTGAAAGTTGCTAGGCAGCCAATGAATCAGCCTGAGAATGCGTACGACGATCAGTGCAGTACGCGCGGCTGATCATCCTGATCCGTTTCGCCTTCGGCCAGGCGCCCCGCCATCTGCACACCAACATTGAGCATGGCCTTGGCCACTTCGACATGATGGCCCTGCAGGAACGCCTTGGCGTCTGCCGAGAAATCCAGGGTCACCAGGGTTTCCTCATCCTCCGCACGACGCAGCGCAATGCGCCCATCGGGAAGCTCGACAATTTCCAGGAAGGATGTAGGCATGCGGGGTCTCCAATCAGGCGGCTAGTGTAACAGTCAGATCAGGGCAGCCGCTGCCCATCCATCCTTCCAGGCTCAGCACTCGCTGAGCGACTCACGGAAACGCAGGGCCAACTGCTTGAGTTGCTGGCGCCACGCTTCCATCGTTTCCCGCGACAACGCGGGCTCTTCATCAGCCAGGCTAACGGCCTGAATCAGCGGCAGCGTCGGATCGACCTTCGCCGTCTTCGGTGCAGCGGGCGGTACAAACAGGGCGGCGTATGCCGCAAGCAGTTGAGCCAGCCAGGTTTCCGACTGCTGCGCCATCTCCACCAGCTCAGCAATCTCCGGGCTTGGCGAAGCCTGTAACGCCACCTGATTGAGTAACAGCTCGACCCGCGGCGCACTAGCCTCGGCGGTGCGGTAATAGCCGGCAACCTCGTGGCAGATGCCGAGCAGCGCGCCATACAGGTGAAAGAGCGCGGTTTCACGCTCAGCCTGTGCCTGACCGGGCGAGCTCATCGCCTGGCCCTCTTCAACCTTGCGCAGGTTGTCCAGCGCCAGACCGGCGAAGTAGATCTTTTGATTGGTACGGGTATACAGCTCGTGCGCCATGGCAACACCCTCGCTACGACTCTGGGCAGTCCTGGCATGCACGGTCTCTGCGACCATGCATGCCGACTCGGTCAGCCCTTGGTTTCTACCTTCCACTTGCCACCGGAGAAGAATGCACGCCAGCCGGTGGGCTTACCGTCCACCTCACTCTGCACATACTGCTCCTTGGTCTTGCGGCTGTAGCGGATAACCGCCGGACGGCCTTCCGGGTCTTTCTTCGGCGCATCCAGCAGGAAGTGGTACTTGGGATCGATCTCATCCTTGTGCGGAATCAGCTCGAGCACCAGCGGCGCACGGGTTTCGCGGTTCTTCGGGAACTGGCTGGCCGCGAGGAACAGGCCAGAGGCGCCGTCACGCAGGACGTAGGTATCGTCGACCTTCTCGCACTTGAGCTCGGGCATCTTCACCGCATCCATCTTCGGCGGTGCAGCTTCGCCGCTGCGCAGCAACTTGCGGGTGTTCTTGCAGGTCGGGTTGGTGCAGCCGAAGAACTTGCCGAAGCGGCCGGTCTTGAGCTGCATCTCGCTGCCGCACTTGTCGCACTCAAGGCTCGGGCCTTCGTAGCCCTTGATGCGGTACTGGCCCTGCTCGATCTCGTAGCCCGAGCAGTCCGGGTTGTTGCCACAGATGTGCAACTTGCGGGTCTCATCCAGCAGATAGGCATCCATCGCCGTGGCACAGATCGGGCAACGGTGCTTGTTGAGCAGTACGCGCGACTCGGATTCACCTTCGTCATCCGCCGCGATCTCGTCACCGGGAATCAGGTTGATGGTCGCCTTGCAGCGCTCCTTCGGTGGCAGCGCATAGCCCGAGCAGCCGAGGAACACGCCAGTGGACGCGGTACGGATCATCATCGGCCGGCCACACTCACGGCAGGCGATGTCGGTCAGCGTCGGCTGGTTGGCGCGCATGCCGCTGTCGGCGACCTCGGCCACCTCGAGCTTCTTCTTGAAGTCGCCATAGAACTCGTCGAGCAGGTGCTTCCAGTCACGCTCGCCCTGCGCCACGTCATCTAGATGCTCTTCCATGCCGGCGGTAAAGCCGTAGTCCATCAGGTTGGAAAAGCTTTCGTTGAGGCGCTCGGTGACAATGTCACCCATCTTTTCGGCGTAGAAGCGGCGGTTCTGCACCGTTACGTAACCACGTTCTTGAATGGTCGAGATGATCGCCGCATAGGTGGACGGACGGCCGATACCGCGTTTCTCCAGCTCCTTGACCAGGCTGGCTTCGGAAAAGCGCGCAGGCGGCTTGGTGAAATGCTGGCTCGGATCGAGCTTGATCAGCTTCAGCGCCTCGCCTTCGCTCATATCCGGGAGGACATCGTCCTCACCCGGTTTGCTCTGCTGCGGCTGCGCACGGGTGTAGCCGTCGAACTTGAGGATACGGCCCTTGGCACGCAGCTCGAACGAGCCGGCAGCGACGGTGACGCTGGTCGACAGGTACTCGGCTGGCGGCATCTGGCAGGCGACGAACTGGCGCCAGATCAACTCGTACAGACGCTCGGCATCACGCTCCATGCCGGAGATCTGGGTCGGACGCAGGTTGACGTCGGACGGACGAATCGCCTCGTGCGCCTCTTGGGCGCCCTCCTTGCTCGAGTAAACGTTGGCCTTGGCCGGCAGGTACTTCTTGCCGTATTCGCTCTCGATGAAGCCACGCACCATTTCCACGGCATCGGCCGAGAGGTTGGTCGAGTCGGTACGCATATAGGTGATGTAGCCGGCCTCGTAGAGACGCTGGGCCATCATCATGGTCTTCTTCACGCCAAAGCCGAGGCGGTTGCTCGCGGCCTGCTGCAGGGTCGAGGTGATGTACGGCGCCGACGGCTTGCTGCTGGTCGGGCGGTCTTCACGCTTAGCGATGCTGTAGGCAGACGCCTTCAGCTTCTCCAGCGCGGCCATGGTCTGGGCTTCGTTGACCGGCTTGAAGGCCTCGCCGTTCTCGCGAACCACTTCGAAACGCACGTTGGCGTTCTTCGCCGTGCCGAGATCCGCGTGCAGCTCCCAGTACTCTTCGGGCACGAACGCACGGATTTCCTTCTCGCGCTCGACCACCAGCTTCACCGCGACTGACTGCACGCGTCCGGCGGAAAGGCCACGGGCGATCTTCTGCCACAGCAGTGGCGAGACCATGTAGCCAACCACGCGATCAAGGAAACGCCGCGCCTGCTGCGCGTTGACCCGATTGATATCGAGGTCGCCAGGCTTGGAGAAGGCTTCCTGAATCGCCTTCTTGGTAATTTCGTTGAACACCACGCGCTTGTAGCGGCTGTCATCACCACCAATGGCCTCGCGCAGGTGCCAGGCAATGGCCTCCCCCTCGCGATCCAAGTCGGTTGCGAGATAGATGGTGTCGGCATCCTTGGCCAGGCGGCGCAGCTCCTCGATCACCTTCTCCTTCCCGGGAAGGATCTCGTACTTGGCCTTCCAGCCGTGCTCAGGGTCGACCCCCATGCGGGCGACCAGCTGGCGTTTGGCCTTTTCCTTGGGCGACAGTGCAGGTGCTTCGGCCGCCGCGGCCTTGCCGCGCTTGACCGGTTCCTTGTTCGCACTGGCGGAACCGCTGGTAGGCAGGTCACGGATATGGCCGATGCTCGACTTCACCACGTACTGGTTGCCCAGGTACTTGTTGATGGTCTTGGCCTTGGCCGGGGATTCCACGATGACCAGCGATTTGCCCATGGATTGGAAAATTCCTGAATTCGAGAGAGTAAAAGCGGGAGGAGCCGATAAAGGCACCGCTATATATAGTGGCCTTCAAGGTGAGGTCAAGCGCGGGGCGTGCTCAATCCTTGCCGAACCGGGCCGGCTCGGCCTCGATCAAAGCAAAGCGCGGCAAGCTTTCGCCGTCCACTTCGACCGTACCGCAGAACATCTCCAGCGGTCGCACCCACATGCCGAACTCGCCGTACAGGGCCTGATAGACCACCACCTGCTCTTCCGTTTCGGAATGCCGGGCGACCGCGAAGACACGGTAATGCGGACCCTTGTAGTGACGATAGAGACCAGGCTGTACCTGCATGGTTCGACTCCCGATAAATCTGCTGCATAAAAACAAAAACCGGGGCACGAGGCCCCGGTTCTTCCATCTCGGATCGCTTAGATGCGTTCGAAGACGGTGGTGATGCCTTGGCCGAGGCCGATGCACATGGTGGACACACCGAGGGTGCCGCCATTCTGCTTCATCACGTTCAACAGGGTGCCGGAGATACGCGCACCGGAGCAGCCGAACGGGTGGCCCAGGGCAATGGCGCCGCCGTGCAGGTTAACCTTCTGCTCCATTTTGTCGAGGAGTTTCAGGTCTTTCAGCACTGGCAGAGCTTGTGCGGCGAAGGCTTCGTTGAGCTCGACGAAGTCGATGTCGTCCATGGTCAGACCGGCACGTTTCAGTGCTTTCTGAGTGGATGGCACCGGGCCGTAGCCCATGATCGCCGGATCGACACCGTGCACAGCCATGGCACGAACCACGGCCAGCGGCTGGATGCCGAGGTCTTGGGCGCGCTGGGCGGACATGACGATCATGCAGGAAGCGCCGTCGGTGATCTGCGAGGAAGTACCTGCAGTCACGGTGCCGCCTTTCGGGTTGAATGCCGGCTTCAGGGCAGCCAGGCTTTCCAGGGTGGTTTCCGGACGAATGGTTTCGTCGTAGTCGAACACCTTCAGGAAGCCGTTCTCGTCGTAGCCTTGCATCGGGATGATTTCATCCTTGAACTTGCCTTCGACGGTGGCCTTGTGCGCCAGACGGTGAGAGCGCTCACCGAAGGCATCCTGCTGCTCGCGGCTGATGCCATGCATCTTGCCGAGCATTTCAGCGGTCAGCCCCATCATGCCCGACGCCTTGGCGGCGTACAGGGACAGGTGCGGGTTCGGATCCACGCCGTGCATCATGCTGACGTGGCCCATGTGCTCCACGCCGCCAACCACGAACACGTCGCCGTTGCCGGTCTGGATCGCCTGTACGGCAGTGTGCAGGGCACTCATGGAAGAACCACACAGGCGGCTGACGGTTTGCGCAGCGCTGGTGTGCGGGATCTGGGTCATCAGCGACGCCATGCGCGCGATGTTCCAGCCTTGCTCCAGGGTCTGGTTTACGCAGCCCCAGATCACGTCTTCTACTTCAGCCGGGTCCAGCTTGCTGTTGCGCGCCAGGACACCACTGATCAGGTGTGCCGACATGGTCTCGGCACGGGTGTTGCGGTGCATGCCACCTTTGGAACGACCCATCGGGGTACGGCCGAAGTCGACAATGACTGCGTCTCTCGGATTCAGGCTCATATCTCTACTCTCGCTCTGATCGTTGCGCGATTAACCGAAAAACTTCTGGCCGTTTTTGGCCATTTCGCGAAGTTTGGCGGTCGGGTGGTACAGCGCGCCCAGTTCGGCGTACTTGTCCGCCAGGGCAACGAATTCGGCCACACCGATGGAGTCGATGTAACGCAGCGCACCACCGCGGAAGGGCGGGAAGCCGATGCCGTAGATCAGGCCCATGTCGGCCTCAGCTGCAGTCTCGACGATGCCGTCTTCCAGGCAACGAACGGTTTCCAGGCACAGCGGGATCATCATGAAGTTGATGATGTCCTCGTCCGTCACTTCCCGCTGCTCGGTAACGATCGACTTCAGCAGGTCGTAAGCAACCGGATCGGAGACTTTCTTCGGCTTGCCGCGCTTGTCTACTTCGTACGAGTAGAAGCCCTTGCCGTTCTTCTGACCGAGGCGATTGGCGTCGTACATCACGTCGACGGCAGTCTTGCCTTCAACGGCCATACGATCCGGGAAGCCTTCGGCCATGACGTCGCGACCGTGGTGACCAGTGTCGATACCGACCACGTCGGACAGGTACGCCGGGCCCATCGGCCAGCCGAACTTCTCCATTACCTTGTCGATACGCACGAAGTCGACACCGAAGCCCAGCAGCTTGGAGAAGCCACCGAAATACGGGAACAGCACGCGGTTGACCAGGAAGCCCGGGCAGTCGTTGACCACAATCGGGCTCTTGCCCATCTTCTTGGCGTAGGCAACGGTGGTGGCCACGGCCACTTCGCTGGACTTCTCGCCACGGATGACCTCAACCAGCGGCATCATGTGTACCGGGTTGAAGAAGTGCATGCCGACGAAGTTTTCCGGACGCTTGAGGGCCTTGGCCAGCAAGTTGATGGAGATGGTCGAGGTGTTGGAGGCCAGGATGGCATCTTCACGCACCACGCCTTCGACTTCGGCCAGAACGATCTGCTTGACCTTCGGGTTCTCGACGACGGCTTCGACGACGATGTCGACGTTGCCGAAATCACCGTAGGACATGGTCGGGCGAATTGCGTTGAGGGCTTCAGCCATCTTCGCCGGGGTCATGCGACCTTTCTCGACGCGCTTGCCGAGCAGCTTGGCTGCTTCGTTCAGGCCCATCTGGATACCGTCTTCACGGATATCCTTCATCAGGATCGGTGTGCCCTTGGAAGCCGACTGGTAGGCGATACCGCCGCCCATGATGCCAGCGCCGAGTACGGCGGCCAGTTTCACGTCGCGCGCGATTTCGTCGTACTGCTTGGCTTTCTTTTTCAGCTCCTGGTCATTCAGGAACAGGCCGATCAGGCTTTCGGCAACCGAGGTCTTGGCCAGTTTGACGAAGCCGGCGGCCTCGACTTCCAGCGCTTTCTCACGGCCGAAGTTGGCGGCTTTCTGGATGCTCTTGATCGCTTCGACCGGAGCCGGGTAGTTCGGGCCGGCCTGGCCAGCAACGAAACCTTTGGCGGTTTCGAAGGCCATCATCTGCTCGATGGCGTTGAGTTTGATCTTTTCCAGCTTGGGCTGACGCTTGGCCTTGAAGTCCAGCTCGCCGGAGATGGCGCGCTTGATCAGGTCCAGGGCAGCTTCCTGCAGTTTGGCCGGAGCGACGACAGCGTCGACCGCGCCTACTTTCAGGGCGTCGGAAGCCTTGGCTTCCTTGCTCGAGGCAATCCACTCGATGGCGTTGTCGGTACCGATCACGCGCGGCAGGCGCACGGTACCGCCGAAACCCGGGTAGATGCCCAGTTTGACTTCAGGCAGGCCGACTTTGGCGGTTTCGCTCATGACGCGATAATCGCCAGCCAGGCACATTTCGAAACCGCCACCCAGGGCGATGCCGTTGATGGCCACGACGGTCGGAACGCTGAGGTCTTCGAAGTCGCTGAAGATCTTGTTGGCTTCGAGGTTGCCGGCTACCAGCTCTTCATCGGGCAACTTGAAGTTGTCGACGAATTCGGTGATGTCGGCGCCGACGATGAATACGTCTTTGCCGCTGCTGACGATTACGCCCTTGATCGAACCGTCGGCCTTGATGGCGTCCACGGACTGACGCAGTTCGCTCAGTGTCAGACGGTTGAATTTGTTGACGGACTCACCCTTGAGGTCGAAATTCAATTCGACGATGCCGCCCTCAAGAGCCTTAACCGTGATGGCTTTACCTTCGTAAATCATCAACTGATCTCCACGGTATGGAAGCTGAACAGTACACATCGGAGCCAACCAGAAGGCTCGCCCACGGCGCAGGCCGTCGAGCATAGCTTCAATCGGCCTGGCACACCCGCCGACGCGATATTCGGACTGTATTGGAGCAGCCTTCTCAGGCAAACACTCAATTCATACGCCCGTTTGATTTGGGTGCGCACACATTCTGCGAAAAGATCGCCGTTGTCAATTGCCTGCCCGGCGCATGCGCTATCAGAACGCCAGCCCACGGCTGGCAAGCTGTTCAGCACGTCGCCGCAGGCTGCGCGGCGCGTGACCTCCAGCAAAGAAAAGGGGATTTACGCGAATTATTCATTTAATGAATGGACAATTTCAGACTGGTTGGTCACGCCAGTTCTGTGAGCACATTGGCAATTTTCTGCAGATCGTCCTGGTCGCCACCTTCACCCCAGTACAGGGCAATCATCTGCCGCCCGGCCTCGACCTTATAGACATCGCCGGGCAGCTCGCTCAGATGAGGCAGTACGTCCGCATCGGCGCAGGGCTCGCGCCACTGGTTGAGCCACTCTCCCGGAGAGACCTGCCAATAGGCCCATATCTCACTGCGCCCGGCACGACGCGCGCGGTGATACTGGGCACAATGAGCCGGCGGATTGAACGGCAGCCAGTGCGGCCACTCCTGCTGCGCCAGCTGCATCGCCAGGCCCATGCGCCGTGCGGCGAGGCGCAGTTCGATCTGCCTGCGCTGGCGCGGCGAAGAGCGCAGCCAGGCCAGCGGGCTCAGCGCCACGCCGATGAGCAATATCACGATCCACCAGGTCATATCTGTCACTCTGCGGCAAAAGCCTGTGTTATGAAGCAGGGAAAGCCATACTGGCGAGAAGAGCAATCACAAGGAGGAACACCCCATGCCCTACCAGCACATTCTGATTGCGGTCGACCTGACCGATGAATGCCACCCGGTCGTGCAGCGGGCCCTGGCAGTAGCTGCGAGCAGCGGTGCCCGAGCGTCCCTGGTGCACATCATCGAGCCGATGGCCATGGCCTTTGGCGGTGATGTGCCGATGGACCTTTCACTGCTGCAACAACAGCAATTCGACCAGGCCCGTGAGCGCCTGGAAAGCTTCACCGCGCAGTACCCACAACTGAGCAGCGATCAGCGTCACCTGGTCTACGGCCAGCCGCGCCAGGAAATCCACCGCCTGGTGAGCGAACAGGGTTGCGACCTGATCGTGGTCGGCAGCCACGGTCGCCACGGCCTAGCCCTGCTCCTGGGCTCGACCGCCAACGACGTGTTGCATGGCGCGCCCTGCGACGTGCTCGCCGTCCGCCTGAAGAAACACGCGTGAAAAATGGGGCGGATAGCCGCCCCACTCTTTATATACAGCCGCTCACTCGATCGCTTCGCCAGCGCTCATCACCAGCGGACGGACCTTCTGTAGCTGGGTTTCCAGCGATACGGTAAGGCTCGACGACATGGAGAAGAAGGTCAGAAAGGCCTTCAGGTTCGAGTCGCCCTCGCAGGTGTCGTGGATGCGCTGCCAGAACGCCTGATTGACCAGCTGCAGTTGCTGGAACTGCTTGACCAGCCCTTTCAGCTCCCAATCCGGACGGCGCCCCTCCCGGTTGTTGAAGTACTGGCGCATCAGGTACAGGGAAATGGTGCGCAGGATGAACTCCTGGCTACTGGCGAACGGCAGGTGGTTCTGCGCCATCGGCCGCAGACGACCGAGCACCGGGCAACTGCTGGTGGCCATGATCACGCCCAGTAGCGAGCGCAGCCCCTCCTCCAGCCCGACCAGCTTGTTGTACTCGCGCTCGGGTGTGCGCACCCAGACCTGGGCTTTCTTCACGGCTGGCAGACCGTGGAAATCCTCGATCACCCGGTGCAGGTCCACCGCCGCCGGGCAGTGGCTGTAGTCGTCCTTGCTCAACGGGCAGTTGCTGCATTTATTGTTATCCAGGCGCGCCCATTTGGGCGCCTCCTGAGCACTCTGGGCATCGTATTGACGATCCAGCTCGATCCGGTAGCTGAACTGATGGTTGTCATCCAGAGTGATGCGGTACTCAATCGCCATGCGTATCTCCGACAGGCTTTTTTCCTCAGGCTTCCAGTTCGGCCCAACGCTCCACCAGTTGGTCCAGTTCTTCTTGCAGGCTTTGCAGTCGAGCCAGCGCAGCAGCGGTGATGTCCGCCGATTGCTGGTAAAACGCCGGATCGGCGATCTGCTCCTGCACGGTTGCCAGCTGGGCCTCGAGGGCGTCGATCTGCCCCGGAATGGCTTCCAGCTCGCGCTGCAGCTTGTAGCTGAGTTTCTTCTTCGCGGCCGGGGCCGCCTCTGTCACGGGTTCAACAGGCGCTGCTGCGGGGACCACTGCCGTCGCCAGCTCGGCCTTGCCGGATTTGCTTTCGCCAACGCCGAGCAGGCGCGGCGAGCCACCCTGGCGCAGCCAGTCCTGATAGCCACCGACGTACTCGCGCACGCGCCCCTCACCCTCGAACACCAGGGTGCTGGTGACCACGTTATCGAGGAAGGCCCGGTCGTGACTGACCATCAGCACGGTGCCGGAGAAATTCGCCAGCACCTCTTCGAGCAACTCCAGGGTTTCCACATCGAGGTCGTTGGTCGGTTCGTCGAGCACCAGAAGGTTGGCCGGCTTGCTGAACAGCTTGGCCAGCAGGAGACGCGCACGCTCGCCACCGGACAGCGCCTTGACCGGCGTGCGAGCACGCTGCGGGCTGAACAGGAAGTCGCCCAGGTAGCTCAGCACGTGGCGGTTCTGGCCATCGATCTCGATGAAGTCGCGACCTTCGGAAATGTTGTCGATCACGGTCTTTTCCAGCTCGAGCTGGTGACGCAGCTGATCGAAATAGGCCACCTCGATCTTGGTGCCCGATTCCACCTTGCCAGCCGTTGGCTGCAGACCATCGAGCATCAGTTTGAGCAGGGTGGTCTTGCCCGTACCGTTGGCGCCGAGCAGGCCGATACGATCACCGCGCTGCAAGACCATGGAGAAATCCTTGATCAGCAGCGGCCCGCCCGGATGCGCGAAGCTGACGTTCTCGAGCACCATGACCTGCTTGCCGGACTTGTCCGCCACGTCCAGCTGAATCGACGCCTTGCCGGTACGCTCGCGGCGCTCACTGCGCTCGACACGCAGGGCCTTGAGGGCACGTACGCGACCTTCGTTGCGGGTGCGGCGCGCCTTGATGCCCTGGCGAATCCACACTTCTTCCTGGGCCAGCTTCTTGTCGAACAGCGCATTGGCGGTTTCTTCTGCGGCCAACGCGGCTTCCTTGTGCACCAGGAAGCTGGCGTAGTCGCCATTCCAGTCGATCAGGCCGCCACGATCCAGCTCAAGAATCCGCGTGGCCAGGCTTTGCAGGAATGAGCGGTCGTGGGTGATGAACAGCACCGCGCCCTGGAAATCCTTGATCGCCTCTTCCAGCCAGGAAATGGCACCGATATCTAGGTGGTTGGTCGGCTCGTCGAGCAGCAGCAGATCCGGCTCGCTGACCAGCGCCTGAGCCAGCAGCACGCGACGGCGCCAGCCGCCGGACAATTCGGCCAGGGTCTTGTCTGCAGGCAACTGCAGGCGGCTCAGGGTGCTTTCGACCAGTTGCTGCAAGCGCCAGCCATCACGGGCTTCGAGGGCCTGCTGGACATGCATGAGCTTGTCGAGGTCATCTTCGGTGACGCAGTTCTGCGCCAGGTGGTGGTATTGCGCGAGCAGTTCACCGACGCCATCGAGGCCCTGGGCAACCACATCGAATACGGTCCGCCCGTCGGCAACCGGTAATTCCTGGGGCAGCTCGCCAATCTTCAGCCCTGGCGCGCGCCAGATGCTGCCGTCATCGGGCTTCTGATCATCCTTGACCAGCTTGAGCATGCTCGACTTGCCCGTGCCGTTGCGGCCGATGATGCAGACCCGCTCACCGCGGGCAATCTGCCAGGACACCTTATCCAGCAGCGGCATGGCGCCGTACGCCAGGGAGACATCGGTGAACTTGAGCAGAGTCATAGTAAACGGCTACTTACAAAAAATCGGGGAGGCATTCTAACCGACTTGCCGGCCGATCATGCTGGCATTTATGCATCATGTTTCACGCCCGGCAGCGCGCTTTCGCCTGCGCCCGGCAAAAGGCTAAGCTAGGCGCACTCGGTGTCGGCCCGCCCGCACCTGTCACGTTTTCTGCCCGGAAGTGTCATGCGCCGTTCTCTGCTCAGCCTGTTTTCCTGCCTGTTCCTCTGTACTGCCGTCCTCCCCAGCGCCCAGGCCGCCAGCCTGGCCCAGCAGCGCCAGATGTACGACGAAGCCAAGCGTGCCCTGGCCAAGGGTGACAAAGGGCCGTACCAGCGCTACGCCAGCGCCCTGCGTGACTATCCGCTGGAACCGTACCTGGCCTACGACGAACTGACCGCGCGCCTGAAGTGGGCGAGCAACGACGAGATCGAGAAATTCCTCGCCGAGCATGGCGACCTGCCGCAGGCCAGCTGGATGAAACTGCGCTGGCTACGCTGGCTGGCCGAGCGCGGTGACTGGCAGCCCTTCCTCAACCATTACGACCCCAAGCTCAACTTCACCGAACTGGACTGCCTGTACGGCCAGTACCAGCTCAAGCACGGCATGAAGGCCGAAGGCTATGCGCTGACGGAGAAGCTCTGGCTGGTCGGCAAATCCCAGCCCGAGGCCTGCGACACCCTGTTCAGCCTGTGGCGCGCCGAGGGGCAGTTGACCGAGGAGCGCCGCTGGAAACGTGCCAAGCTGGCCGCCGAGGCGCGCAACTACGGCCTGGCCAGCTACCTGGTGAAGGGCCTGCCGAGCCTCGATGCACAGGGCAAACTACTGCTGGAAGTCGCGCAGAAGCCCGAGCTGCTGAGCCAGACCGCGCGCTTTACCCCGGCCGACCAGGCCATGGCCGATGTGGTCGGCCTCGGCCTGCGCCGCCTGGCTCGCCAGAACCCGGAAAAGGCCCTGAGCCTGCTCGACGGCTACGCCAAGCGCATGGAGTTCTCTGCCGACGAGAAAGTCGCCATCGCCCGCGAAATTGGCCTGACCTTGGCCAAGCGCTTTGACATTCGCGCCCTGCAGATCATGGCCCAGTACGACCCGCAACTGCGCGACAACACCGTGTCCGAGTGGCGCACCCGCCTGCTCCTGCGTCATGGCCGCTGGGACGAAGCGTACAAGCTGACCAGCCGCATGCCCGCCGAACTGGCCGGCACCAACCGCTGGCGCTACTGGCAGGCGCGCAGCCTGCAGCTGGCGCAACCGCAGAACCCGCAGGTGCAGGCGCTCTATCAACCGCTGGCCAAGGAGCGTGACTTCTACGGCTTCCTCGCCGCCGACCGCATCGAGGCGCCCTACAGCCTCAACCACAAGCCGCTGGCAATGAACCCGCAGCTGATCCAGAAGGTGCGCAACACCGCGGGCATTCGCCGCGCCATGGAGTTCCACGACCGTGGCCAGATCGTCGACGGGCGCCGCGAGTGGTATCACGTCAGCCGCCTGTTCAGCCGCGACGAAATGGTCGCCCAGGCCAAGCTCGCCTATGACATGCAGTGGTACTTCCCGGCGATTCGCACCATCAGCCAGGCGCAGTACTGGGACGACCTCGACATCCGCTTCCCCATGGCCCACCGCAGCACGCTGACCCAACAAGCCAAGCTGCGCGGCCTGCACTCGAGCTGGGTGTTCGCCATCACCCGCCAGGAAAGCGCCTTCATGAGCGACGCGCGCTCCGGCGTCGGCGCCAGCGGGTTGATGCAACTGATGCCGGCCACTGCCAAGGAGACCGCGCGCAAGTTCGGCATTCCACTCAGTTCGCCGCAGCAGGTGCTCAACCCGGACACTAACATCCAGCTCGGCGCCGCTTACCTGAGCCAGGTCCACGGCCAGTTCAACGGTAACCGCGTGCTCGCCTCGGCGGCTTACAACGCCGGCCCGGGGCGCGTGCGTCAGTGGCTGAAAGGCGCCGACCACCTGGCCTTCGACGTGTGGGTGGAGAACATCCCGTTCGACGAAACCCGCCAGTACGTGCAGAACGTGCTGTCCTACTCGGTGATCTACGGGCAAAAGCTCAATGCCCCGCAGCCGCTGGTGGACTGGCACGAACGGTTCTTCGACGACCAGTGAGGCGGTGTTCATGAGCGGCTGCGTGCGGCACCTGTCGCGCTGCAGCACCGCCGACTCATGAGCCGTTTCTACCGCACATAAAAAGGGCGCCAGAGGCGCCCTATTTGTTTGACGCATGCCCTACTCCAGCACTTCCACCGGCATGCCGACGCGCAGCTCGCCGCTGCCGCGCGGCAGCAGGTTCTGCCCGAAGTACACATCACCCTCGCGCTCGCGGTAGGTCTTCAGGGTCGTCAGCGGCTCGCGGTCGGCCGTCCGTTCTCCGGTGAACGGGTCGATGGTGGTCAGCACACAGCGACTGCAGCCCTTGGCCACATCGAATTCGATGCCACCGATGCGAATGCGCTTCCAACCATCTTCGGCATAGGCCGCACTGCCCTGCACCACCAGATTGGGACGAAAACGCAGCATTTCCAGCGGCCGTCCGACCCGCGCACTCAGGTCATCCAGCGAGCCCTGGCTGATCAGCAGCAGTGGGAAACCATCGGCGAATGCCACCTTGTCGCCGGGCTGCGCATACCCCGTATCGACCTGGCGCGCCCGACTTTCCGGCACATGCACCAGGCGGCAGGCCCGACCGAGCAACGCACTGGTCCAGGCCGCGGCAGCATCGCCGGCATCCGGCACGCGGAAGCTGTCGCTCCAGACGGTGATCCCGCGCAGGTCCTGATCCTCACCCGGCAGCGGCACATGCAGCGCCGCCTGCCCTGGTGCAGTCAGGGTCAGGCTGTCATCGGCGTGCACCTGCACGGCGATGCGGCCCATCTGCGGCAGCAGGCGCTGGGTCAGAAAGCGCCCGCTTCCCGCGTCCACCAGCATCCAGCGTCGATCGCCCACCAAGCCCAGAGCATCAACCCCTGCACGTTGGAGGCTTTCATAACGAGCGGACTTGAGTGGATAGCGGTATAGCGCAGACAGTTGCATGATGGCCTCTTGTAGATAGAAAGTATGAGTCGATCATTAGCACCAAAGATCGACGTTAGAGCATCGCGAAATTGCTAGATTGAGCGACATAAAAGATCAATAAAAACACTTCCGGTGTACCCCATGCATGACTCTCAGTTCACCACTGCTCCCGCACAGACACCCCGCCTGCCATTTTCCACACCTCTTCTTCTATTGTTGTCCTGCCAGGTGATCCTGCTCGCGGCGGTTCTGATCCAGGCCGACAACAGCCTGCGCCTGGTCGCCGGCCTGCTCGCCCTGCCTTTACTGCTGCTGACGTGGCACCTGGGCAAGGGGCCTCAACGCAACCCGCTGGCCACGCAAATCGAAACCATCAATGGCAAGTTGATCGACCTCAGCACGATCAGCGAAGGTGGCAGCGAGCAGGATGGCAGCGCCAGTCTGCAGGGCCTGGCCTCCCGGTTGCGCCAAAGCATCACCAGCCTGCAGCACAACAGCCTGCAGATCGCCCTAACCTCCGCCGCCAGCCGCTTGCAATCCGAGCAGGCAGCGCAAGAAGCGGGTGAACAACAAAGCTTGTCCGACCTGATTTTTCACGCCAGCGAGCAAACCACGACAGCGCTGCAGGATATTTCCTCGCGTACCGGTGGCATCACCGACATGAACAGCCGCAACCTCGATATGGCGCATCAGTCGCAACAGCAGCTGGGCGATGCTCGCCGCCAGATGCGGGACGTCAACCAGACCATGGATGGCTTCCGCAACAATATCGAGGCACTCAGCTCCAGCACCGGCAAGGTGCGCGAAATTCTGGTCACCGTGCAGGACTTCGCGACCCAGACCAACATGCTGGCACTCAATGCGGCCATCGAGGCGGCTCGCGCTGGCGAAGCCGGGCGTGGCTTCGCGGTAGTGGCCGACGAAGTGCGCAACCTGTCGCAGAAAGTCGGCACCGCCGCCCAGCAGATTGGCGTGCTGATGGAGGAGATGACCGGCGCCATGGCCGGCGCGGACGCACAGACCCTGCGCATGATCGAGCAGAGCGCTTCGACCGGAGCGGTGGTCAACACCGCCACCGAACAGTTCGAAATCATGGTGAATGACTTCCAGAAAGCCAACGATGATCTGCTGATGGTCAGCAGCGCCCTGGAAGAGCTCAACGCCACCAATCATGAAACCCACCAGCACAGCAGTCGCATCCGCGACCTCAGCCTGGCTATCGGCGAGCGCATGAAACAGAACTTCGCTCAGGCCGACACCATGCGCGACACCACCAACCTGCTGGTGCAACAGCTGTGCAATTTCCGCCTGGGCAGTGGTCGCCTGGAGGCCATTACCGACATGCTGTTCCAGCGTCGCGATCAGATCGAGGCCCGCCTGGAAGAGTTGCAGGCTTCAGGTGTGGACCTGTTCGACCAGAACTACCGCCCCATCGCCAACACCAACCCACAGAAACACGATGTCAGCTGGGTCGAACCCTATCGCAAGCGCATCCAACCCTTGCTCGACGAATGGGATCAGGGTGGCAAGGATGGCGTGCTCTATCTGGTGCCGATGACCGAGCGCGGCTACCTGCCTGCGGCCCGCAGCGCCGCCTCGCAGCCCCCTACCGGCAACCCGCAGGTGGACGCGGCCAAGAGCATGCACCAGCGTTTCATTCCCGTGAGTGCAAGCGAGATGGAAAGCGTACGTCAGTGCCAGCACCTAAGCATGGGCACCTTTGTGATCCCAGGCACCAGCACCATCGTGTTCGTCATCTATACCCCGGTGCGCATCGGTGGACGACGCTGGGGCACCATCAGCGCCGGCATCGCGCCAGCCGCGCTGGGTATCTAGGAAGGCTTAGACGCCTGGAGTGTGCTTTACGCCTGCTTCGCATGGCCATGCAGCATGAGAGTCGGGCTGGATCTCCAGCCCACTTACAAGACCCACCTGCCGCGGGCAAACGCGCCTCCACCCGATTACGGAGCCCGGCGCCCTGACAGGCTTAAGTGTCGAGGCTCAGGCGCTCGCGGATGACGTCTACCAGCTTGTCCGGCTGGAACTTGGAAAGGAAGTTGTCGCAGCCGACCTTCTTCACCATCGCTTCGTTGAAGCTGCCGGACAGCGAGGTGTGCAGCACCACGTACAGCTCGCGCAGACGCGGGTCTTCGCGAATCTCGGTGGTCAGGCGGTAGCCGTCCATCTCCGGCATTTCCGCGTCGGTGAAGATCATCAGCAGCTTGTCGGTCATCACCTCGCCACTGTCGGCCCACTTCTTCAGCATGTTCAACGCTTTCAGGCCATCGCTGGCCATGTGCATCTTGATGCCGAGCTGGGACAGGGTGTCGCGCAGTTGCGTGAGCGCCACATTGGAGTCGTCGACCAGCAGCACCTCGCGCCCTACCGCCTTGGCCAGCAACGGGTCGGAGAGTTTCTCGTCGGACACCTTGGTGCTCATCGGCGCGATCTCGGACAGCACCTTCTCCACGTCGATGATCTCGACGATCTGGTCCTCGACCTTGGTGATCGCCGTCAGGTAGTGCTGCCGTCCTGCACCACCGGGTGGCGGCAGGATGGATTCCCAGTTCAGGTTGAGGATGCGATCCACCCCTCCGACCAGGAACGCCTGCACCGACCGGTTGTATTCGGTGACGATGATGGTGCTGTTCTCGCCTGGCGTCAGCGGACGCATGCCGATGGCCTGGGACAGGTCGATCACCGGCAGGGTCTGGCCACGCAGATTGACCACCCCGCAGACATGCGGATGGCGGTGCGGCATGAGGGTCAGCTTGGGCAGCTGCAACACTTCCTGGACCTTGAACACGTTGATGGCGAACAGCTGTCTGCCTGCCAGACGGAACATGAGGATTTCCAGGCGGTTCTCACCCACCAGCTGGGTTCGTTGATCCACCGAGTCAAGAATGCCGGCCATTACGCCCTCCAGTTATCTGTAACGAGTCTAGCCAGTGTATCGGCCAGTTGCGGGCTAAATGAATGCTGAATGGCCAGGCGCCATCATGCCCCAGTGCGTTCGGGGGCACCAGTCTGGTCCGCGACCTCGCCGGCGCTCGCATGCAGCAGCGGCGAATCCGCCGGCAGGTGCACACGCAGGGCCCCCGGCCGCGCGGCGAAGCGCAGCTTGGTGCCCTCCAGCGGTTCGCCATCCAGGTTGATGTCCAGCCCTTCGGCCGCCTCGACCTCGACCCACGGCAGGCGCGCGTGCACGGAGACAGATTCCAGGCCGAGGATGCCGCCCGACAGCAAGGTACCCAGGGTGCCGACCATGTCCTGCGGCGCCGGCACGATGCAGATATCCAGCAAACCGTCGTTGGCCAACGCCTGCGGACACAGCACATGCCCACCGCCGGCCTGGCGACCATTGCCGATACCCAGCGCGAGGAAATCGCCTTCCCAGGAGAAATCCGGCCCGCTGAAGCGTCCGAACGCCGAGTGCACCTCGGGGAAGCGGGTCAACCCGGTGAGGAGGTACGCCGCACCACCCAGCAGTTTTTTCAGGTCTTCCGACGTGTTGGCGGTGATCTTCGAGCCGAAGCCACCGGTGGCCATATTGAGGAACAGCTGGCCATCGACCTCGCCGACATCCACCGGCTGCGGCTCCTGATCGAGCAACGCCAGGGCCTCCGACGGCGGCAGTGGCACACCAGCAGCACGGGCAAAATCGTTGGCCGTCCCCAGTGGCAGCAGCACCAGGCTGGCATCGCCCTTAGCCAGCGCCATGGCCTCGGCGACATCACGCAGGGTGCCATCGCCGCCACCGGCGATGATCGTCGGGTAGCCGGCCGCCAGCGCCTCGTCGACCAGGCGCGCGGCATCCCCCGCCTCCCAGGTCAGTCGTACAGCCAATTCCCAGCCCGCATCGCGCTGGGCCATCACCGCGATACGCACCTCGTCGTTGAGGGCCTGCTTGCCATGCAGAATCAGTAGTGCCTTGCGCTCAGCCATGCCCTTCTCCTGCGGATCAACCCAGCAGTTCGCTCATTGGAATAAAGCTCAGACTGTCGCCCTCAGCGAGAGTGCCGTTCTCCATCACCACGGCCAGGCCGTCAGCCCAGGCGGCGCTGCGCAGCACGCCAGAGCTCTGATTGGGATAGAGCACGACGCGGCCCCGTTCAAGTCGGGCACGCAAGTATTCGCGGCGTTTGCCGGGTTTGTTCCAGGTGAATCCTGCCGGGGCCTGCAGCGTCAGCGGCTCAACCTCGGCGACACCCAGGCGACGCAGCAGATAGGGCCGCGCCAGCAGGCCGAACGTGACCAGGGTCGAGGCCGGGTTGCCTGGCAGGCCGAGCACCGGCACACCATTGTAGTGGCCACAGGTCAGCGGTTTTCCGGGCTTGATCGCCAGCTTCCACAGGGCAATATCACCCTGTTCGCGCAGTGCCTCGCCAAGGAAGTCCGCCTCGCCCACCGAAACCCCGCCGGTCGAGAGGATCAGGTCGACATCCGCCAGGTCGGCCAGTGCCGCGCGGGTCTTCGCCAGGTCATCGGCGAGGATGCCGGCATCCACCACCTCGCAGCCCAGGCGCCGAAGCCAGGCACAGAGCAGCATGCGGTTGCTGTTGTAGATCTGCCCGGGGCCTAGAGCCTGGCCGGGCTCGACCAGTTCGTCGCCCGTGGACAGCACCGCGACCCGCGGCTTGCGCCGTACATCCAGGCTGGCCACGCCGAGCGACGCCGCCAGCCCCAGCTCGACTGGCCCCAGGCGCGTGCCGGCCTCCAGCACGCGATCACCACCACGGGTTTCCTGGCCTTGCGGTCGCACGTTCTGCCCGACAAGCAGTAGCTCGCTGAAACCCACGCGGCCATCGTCGAGCTCTTGCGCGTTTTCCTGCATCTCCACGGTGTCCGCCCCCGCCGGCAGCGGCGCACCGGTGAAGATGCGTGCGCAGGTATCCGGCTGCAGGGCGTCCGGCGCCTGGCCGGCAAGAATGTACTGACTGACCGGCAAGGGCTCACCGTGCCAGTCGGCATGGCACAGGGCATAGCCATCCATCGCGCTATTCGGCCAGGGGGGCAGGTCCAGGCTGGAAATCAGCGCCGTAGCAAGCACGCGGCCATCGGCCTCGGCCAGCGGCACGCGTTGTATCTGCGTGATCGGCGAGGCGTCGGCCAGTGCCAGCAGTCGCTGCAGCGCTGCCTCGACCGGCAGCAATGCCGACTCGCTCATCCGCGGCTCTCGCACGCCGACGCGGCTTTGAGATGCGGGACGAAGTTGCAGGGGCGATGGCGGCTATCCAGCTGCTCGCCGAGAATGCCGTCCCAGGCGGTACGGCAGGCATTGGTGGAGCCCGGCAGGCAGCACACCAGGGTGCCGTTGGCGAGCCCGGCCAGGGCACGCGACTGCACGGTGGAAGTCCCGATATCGGCCACGGATATCTGCCGGAACAGCTCGCCGAAGCCATCCACCTGTTTATCGAGCAAACAACGCACCGCTTCCGGGGTGCTGTCACGCGCGGTGAAGCCGGTGCCACCGGTGATCAGCACCACCTGCACCTGCTCCTCGGCGATCCAGGTCGCGACCTGTGCGCGAATCTTGTACAGGTCGTCCTTCAGCAGCACCCGCGCGGCCAGTTGATGACCCGCAGCGCTGAGGCGATCGACGAACAGCTGGCCGGAGGTGTCGGTCTCCAGCGTGCGGGTGTCACTGACGGTCAGAACGGCGATATTCAGCGGCACGAAAGCCGCCTCGGCCTTGTGGCTCATGGCGTTATCCGGTTGTGGCGAAAACAGGCCGGTGTTATATCACAGGCCCCAGACAGAGCGCCGCCATGCCCCTCGCCAGCCCGCCAAACCAGCCGCTTTTCGCCAGTTCCATCCTGCTTCTCGCCGGTGGTCGCGGGCTACGTGTGGGCGGCCAGGACAAGGGCCTGCTGACCTGGCGCGGGCAGCCACTGATCGCGCAGTTGCATGCACTCTGTCGACCGCTGAGCGACGACCTGATCATTTCCTGCAACCGCAACCAGGCACGCTATCAGGACTACGCCGATCAGCTGGTCGGCGACCGTGAAGAGGGTTTCCCCGGCCCCTTCGCTGGCATTCTCGCCGGCCTCGCCGTGGCGCGGCACCCTGCCTTGCTGGTGCTGCCCTGCGATGCGCCGCTACTGGACCTGTCGCTGCTCGAGGCACTGCACGAGCGCGCCGCTGCGAATCCGGACAGGCCCGTGATGGTGCGCCGGGGCGCGCAGTGGGAGCCGCTCTTCTGCCTGCTGCCGACGCACCTCCTCGCGGCCCTGGAGCAGGCCTGGAAGGCCGGCGAGCGTAGCCCGCGGCGCGCACTGCTGGCCTTCGGTACGCTGGCGCTGGACTGCGCGGAGGATGATCCGCGCCTGGCCAACCTGAACACACCGGATCTGCTCGCCGCGAGCGAACGCTGACCGGCCCGCGGGGAACTTGCCTTCGTCATGCCCGTCAGAGGCGGGTACTTTCTACTGCAAGGAGTCACCCGATGCCGCCACGGATCCTGTCCCCTCTCATGTTCGTCGTCGCCCTTGGACTGCTCGCCGGTTGCGCCACGCCCAGCGTGATCACCCTGACCGACGGCCGCGAAATCCAGACCGTGGACAACCCCGAATACGACGCCGATTCGGGCTTCTACGAGTTCGAACAACTCGACGGCAAGGCAACCAAGGTCAACAAGGATCAGGTGCGTACCGTCAAGGAACTCTGATCGCGAACCAGGGCCTGTAGCGACGGGCCCTGGCGCCACACGGAGGTGGCCGCCGCCGGGCAAAATGTTCCCGCTAACCCCTTGTGCGGCAAAACTTTTTCGGTACAATGCGCGCCATTCCTCGGAGCGTAGCGCAGCTTGGTAGCGCGTCTCGTTCGGGACGAGAAGGTCGCTGGTTCGAATCCAGTCGCTCCGACCATATCCCGATATCCAGCCCTGTTTCGACGGCTGGATAGCTCAGAAAAAACCGGCCCACAGGCCGGTTTTTTCGTTTCTACCCGTCCCTTTTTGGCCATCCCGAAGCCGCGCCATTCATCTGACCGTACCCTCGATCGCTGCTACCGTTCATTCAGTCCGGCAAGCGCTCGGGCTGTGCCGCCCCGTGGCCGATTTTCGCCTAGCGCAACGAAAGGTGAACCAAGCAGGAGTCGCCGATGATCCAACCAGTACGCGCGCAGGACAGCATGCGCCAGCACGCTTCGGGTGCCGCACGTCAAACCAAGGATCTGCGCATGCACGTACCGCTCCGCCAACGCCTGATCGCCCTGTGCATCACCCTGCTTCTGCCGGCAGGCGCGGCGCATGCCGACTTCACCGCGCAAGGCGCCGATGCGCGGATGCTCGCCAAGCAGGCCTACCTGTATGGCTTTCCCGTCGTCGAGTTCTACAAGACGCTCTACAGCGAAGCCCTCGACGAACAGAACCCCAACTTCAAGGCGCCGCTCAACCAGATCGGCAATACCGCCAGGCTCCACACGCCGCGCGACAACAGCCTGTCGACGCCGAACCTGGACACCGCGCCCTCCTTCGCCTGGATGGACCTGCGCGCCGAACCCCTGGTGCTGACGCTGCCGCCGATCGAAGACAGCCGCTATTACTCAGTGCAACTGATCGACCTCTATACGCACAACTTCGCCTACCTCGGCACCCGCACCACGGGCAACCAGGGCGGGGTCTTCCTGATTGCCGGGCCATACTGGCAAGGCGAGGTACCGAGCAGCGTCGACCAGGTCATCCGCAGCGAGAGCAACCTCGTCTATGCGCTCTATCGCACGCAGCTGCTCGGCGAAACCGACCTGCTGCGGGTTCGACAGATCCAGCAGGGCTACACCCTGCGCCCTTTGAGCAACTACCTCGGAAATTCGGTGATTCCCAACGTGCCCGCCGTCGACTGGCCGGAGCCTTCCGTCGACACCAGCGACAGCCCCTCACTGTTTCGCTTTCTCAACTTCATGCTGGGCTTCGCCGCGCAGCATCCCAGCGAAGCCCAGTTGATGAGCGATTTCTCGCGGATCGGTGTCGGGCGCGGGCTGACCTTCAATGAAAGCCGCCTCAGCGCCAGCCAGCTGAAGTCGCTGCAAACCGGCATCGCCAATGCCAAGGCGGAGTTCGCCGCCTTGCAGATGGCCGACGACAATGCCGGCCTCCCCAGCGGCAGCTACTACGGCAACCGCGAGCAACTGCAGAACGACTATCTGCGCCGCTATGCCGGTGCCAGGCTCGGGCTTTTCAGCGACTCCCCGCAGGAGCTCAGCTACCGCGGCTACCTGCGCGACAGCCAGGGCCAGCCGCTGAACGCCGGCCCCCGCACCTACACCTTGCGCTTCGCCCCCGGCCAGCTGCCACCGACGCACGCGTTCTGGTCCCTGACGCTGTACGACGCACGCACGCGCGGCCTGGTGGAAAATCCGCTGGGCCGTTACCAGATCAGCTCTCGCCAGCTCGATCGCCTGCAGATGGACGCCGATGGCGGCCTGACCCTGTACCTGCAGAACCAGTCACCCGGCGTCGCCAAGGAAAGCAACTGGCTGCCGACACCCAATGGTGCCTTCTACGGTCTGCTGCGGCTGTATCTGCCGCAGGACCCGGTCATCGACGGCACCTGGCAGGCACCGGCGCTGCTGGCCGAGGAGAAACGCCTCACGCCCTAGCCACTGGCGCAGCGCTTCCCCAGCACGACGGCTCATCGCCTCGGGCTTGCAGTCGCCAGCCGCTCCGCGCATCCTTTAACTGTATATAAAAACAGTTGCCGGACTCCCATGCCGCCTGCGCTCGATCCCAGCTTCTACTACCTGAGCAACTTCCTCACCGCGCTCGCCTGGATCGACGAACGCTACGACGACCTGCTCGATGCCGACGAGCGCCACTTCATCACCTGCTTCCGCCAACTCGATACCGCCGCGCAGGCCCTGCTGGTGCGCTTGATCATGCGCAAGGGCCCGCATTTTCGCGCGAGCAAGCTGCACTATGCGGAGATCGGCTGCGTGCAACAGGCTGCCGCGCCGCTGCTGGCCCTGGGCTGGCTCAGCAATGACCAGCCGCTGCCCTTCAGCGAACTGTTCGCCCTGCTGCGCAAGGACGAAGTGGTGCTGCAGTTTCGCGATCAGTTGGCGGTTGTGTCGCGGAAGAAGAGCGAGCTGTTCGAGCATCTCGCCGATCACCACGGCATCCAGCAACCCTTCTCCGCCTGGTGCCCGGCATTGGTCGATGAGCGCCTGTACAGCCTGACCCTGGGTGAGCTGTGCGACCGCCTGCGCCTGCTGTTCTTCGGCAATCTGCAACAGGACTGGTCGGAGTTCGTCCTCGCCGAGCTGGGTATCTTCCGCTACGAGCAGGTGCCGCTGGGCAGTGACTCGCGCGGCTTTCGCTGCCGCGAAGACCTCGACGGCTACCTGCACCTGTGGCGCTGTCGCGAGCAATTCGCCGCGGGCCTGGCGGTCGCCGAGGTGGTCGAACTGATCGGCGACTTCGCCAGCGCCAATCCCTACGTGCAAGCCCGCCACGACAAGCTGCTGTTCCGCCTGGCTCAGCAACTGGAGCGCGACGGCGCGCTGGACGATGCCCTGGCGCTGTACCGGCGTACGCCCTACGCCGGTTCGCGCCAACGCCAGGTGCGCCTGCTCGAGCGCAGCGGCCATTGGCAGCAGGCCTGGGAGCTGGCCGCAACGGCCCTCGCTGCGCCGGAAAGCGCCGCCGAAGCGCAGCTGGTCGAACGCGCCGCGCAGCGCCTGGCACGTCAGCTGGGTGGCGCACCGCGCAAGCGCAGTGCAACCGGCAGCCCGCCACGCATCGACCTGTGCCTGCCGCGCCCGCAGCAAGGCAGCGTCGAGTACGCCGTACTCGCTCACCTGCACGAAGAACAGGGGCCGGTGCACTACGTGGAGAACGGCCTGGTCTGCAGCCTGTTCGGCCTGCTCTGCTGGGAGGCGATCTTCGCCCCGCTGCCAGGGGCTTTCTTCCACCCGTTCCACGCCGGGCCGGTCGACCTGCTCAGCCCGGACTTCGCCAGCCGCCGCGAGCCACTGTTTTCCGCGTGCCTGCAACGTCTCGACTCCTCCGCCTACCAAGACACGATCCGCAGCACCTACCGCGACAAATTCGCCACCCTGTCGCCCTTCGTCTACTGGGATCTGCTCAGCGAAGAACTGCTCGAACAGGCCCTGCAGTGCCTGCCCGCAGCTCATCTCAAGGCCTGGTTCCAGCGCCTGCTCGGTGACCTCAAGGCCAACCGCGCGGGCATGCCGGACCTGATCCAGTTCTGGCCGCAACAGCGCCGCTACCGGATGATCGAGGTCAAGGGCCCCGGCGACCGCCTGCAGGACAACCAGCGTCGCTGGCTGGCCTTCTGCGCCGAGCACGGCATGCCGGTGGACGTCTGCTACGTGCAGTGGGCCGAGGCATGAGCTACAGCGTTGCCGTACGCGCTCTCTGCGAATTCACCGCCAAGGAGGGTGACCTCGACCTGCGCTTCACCCCCGCGCCCACCGCGGCCGAAGGCATGGCCGGGCACGCCACGGTGGTCGGCCGCCGTGGCGCCGGCTATGTCGCCGAACTGCCGCTGCGCGGCACCTACCCCGGCCTGCTGATCAGCGGCCGCGCCGATGGCTACGACCCGGCACTGAACCTGCTGGAAGAGATCAAGACCCACCGCGGCGATGTCGCACGCATTCCGCAGAACCACCGGCTGCTGCACTGGGCCCAGGCCAAGGTGTATGGCTGGCTGCTCTGCGCCGAACTGCAGCTGCCGCAGATCGACCTGGCAATCGTCTACTTCAACGTCATCTCACAGAAGGAAACGGTGTTTCGCGAGCGCTTCGCCGCGGCGGATCTGGAGGCCTTCTTCACCCTGCAATGCAGCCGCTTCATTGCCTGGGCCGAACAGGAAAGCGCCCACCGCGTGGCGCGCGACCAGAGCCTGGAACACCTGCGCTTTCCCTACCCGACCTTTCGCCAGGGTCAGCGTCCGCTGGCCGAAGCGGTGTACCGCGCCGCACGTGACGGCCACTCGTTGATGGCCCAGGCCACCACCGGCATCGGCAAGACCCTCGGCACTCTGTTCCCGCAGCTCAAGGCGTTTCCCGGCCAGCAGATCGACCGCCTGTTCTTCCTCACCGCCAAGACCCCGGGCCGGCGCCTGGCGCTCGATGCCCTGGCCAGCCTGCGCAGCCAGGAAAGCGCCATGCCCCTGCGTGTGCTCGAACACGTCGCCCGCGACAAGGCCTGCGAGCACCCGGACAAGGCCTGCCACGGTGACGCCTGCCCGCTGGCCAAGGGCTTCTACGACCGCCTGCCCGCAGCCCGCGAGGCGGCCCTGGCGCGCGCCTGGTTGAATCAGGAACAGGTGCGCGACGTCGCCCTCGCCCACCAGATCTGCCCGTACTACCTCAGTCAGGAGCTGTGCCGCTGGGCCGATGTGGTGGTCTGCGACTACAACTACTACTTCGACATGGCCGCCCTGCTGCATGGCCTGACCCAGCTCAACGACTGGCGCGTGACGCTGCTGGTCGACGAGGCGCACAACCTCATCGAGCGCGGCCGCGGCATGTACACCGCCGAACTCGACCAGGCCACGTTCAATGCCGTGCGCAAGGTCGCCCCGGCGGCCTTGAAGAGCCCGCTGGAGCGCATCGCCCGGCACTGGAACCAGCTGCACCGGGATCAGGAGGTGCCCTACCAGATCTACCCGAGCGTGCCCGACCTGTTCATCGCCACCGTGCAGAAGGCCGTCACCGCGATCACCGACCACCTGACCGACCAGCCCAGCGGCAACGACGCCAACCTGCTGCGCTTCTACCTCGACGCCATGCTCTTCTGCCGCCTGGCCGAAGCCTACGGGCCGCATTCGCTGTTCGACATCACCCGCCACGCCGACGCCGGCAAGCGCGCGCTGTCGACTCTGTGCCTGCGCAACATCGTGCCGGCGCCGTTCCTCGCCCCGCGCTTCGCCGCCGCGCACAGCTGCACGCTGTTTTCCGCCACACTGAGCCCGGCGCATTACTACGCCGACCTGCTCGGCCTGCCGGAGAATACCCGCTGGGAGGATGTTGAATCGCCCTTCCAGGCCACGCAACTGCAGGTTCACGCGGTGAGCAACCTGTCGACCCGCTACCAGCACCGCGACGCCAGCCTGCGCCCGATCAGCCAGGTGATGGCTCGCCAGTTTCATGCCCAGCCCGGCAACTACCTGGCGTTCTTCAGCAGCTATGCCTACCTGCAGCAGGTGCTGGAGCGCTTTCGCCTCGAGCATCCACAGATCCCGTTGTGGGTGCAGTCGCGGAGCATGAGTGAAAGCGATCGCGAGGGCTTTCTCGCCAACTTCCGCAGCGACTCGCGCGGCATCGGCTTCGCCGTGCTCGGCGGCGCCTTCGGCGAAGGCATCGACCTGCCCGGCAACCGCCTGATCGGCGCCTTCATCGCCACCCTCGGCCTGCCGCAGGTCAGCCCGATCAACGAAGAAGTGAAGACGCGCATGCAGGCCATGTTCGGCAGCCAGGGCGGCAACGGCTACGACTACACCTACCTCTACCCCGGCCTGCAGAAGGTCGTGCAGGCCGCCGGCCGGGTGATCCGCACCCCGCAGGACCAGGGCGTGATCTACCTGCTCGACGACCGCTTCAACCAGCCCGCCACCCGCCGCCTGCTACCCACCTGGTGGAAACCCGAGCGCCTGCGTTTGCCCAGCGAATGAGCGGGCCTGCCGTTTCGCTGTACAGGTACCGGGATGGCGCGAAAAACCGTCAGGCAGGAATGTCTGCGACGCTCGTGGACTCCGCCTGCGCCGCGGCGTGGAAGATGGCAAACCCCTGCTCCGCCCCCTCGATCAAAGCCTGGCGATCCAGCATGGCGGCCTGCTCTTCCAGGCGCGCGAGAAAGCGCGGCCACAAGGCGGCCTCCTGGCCATGGCGCAGGTAATTCAGCGCGTTCTGGTGACCGGGCCAGTCGGCCTGTTCGACGCGAGCAGCCAGCACCCGCGAGCCGAGACGCGAACCTTCGAGTACATAGGCCAGGCCCCAGAGCAGCGAGGAATGCGTCGGCAGTTGCAGCGTGGCGCCGGTCGCCGGACGCCGGGCATCCAGCGCGATCAGGTCCTGATCCAGTGCATGCCGCCGGCGACGCATGGCCCAGTCGGGCAACAACACATCGATAGCCGCTGCTTCCAGCGCGGGCTCCAGTAACCACAGCGCCTGGGCATGGGCGAGGAGGAAGTCGCGGTAACCGTCGCGATGATCCAGCGGGTAGGCCGAATAGGCCTCATCGACACGCGCATGCCAGGGTGCGCCGGCTTCACGCAGCAGTGTGCGCACACTCATGCGTCGCGCTGCCTGGCGCCTTCGAGCGCGGCGTGCAGCTTGTTCGCCAGTTCGTCGTCGCGAAACGGCTTCTGCACGATCACCCGGTCTTCGGCGTCCAGGCCACCCAGTTCGGCGTAACCGGTGACGAAGATCACCGGCAGTTCGGGGAAACGCTCGGCGACTGCGCCGGCCAGCTGCGCGCCATTCATGCCGGGCATGGCGAAATCGGTCAGCAGCAGGTCGACCTGCTCGTCGATGCGCTCCAGCGCTTCCTGCCCGCTGTCTGCCTCGATCACCCGGTAGCCGAGCAGGTCGAGCAGGCCGGCGGTCACGTCGCGCACATTGGCGTCGTCGTCGACCAGCAGGATGGTTTTCTGCGGCCCGCTGGGCGCCGGCCGGGTCGACAGGTACAGCGGCTCGGACGCATCCGGCACCGCGTCACGGATGCACGGCAGGTAGACCCTGACCACGGTGCCGCGATCACGCTCGGTGACGATGCTCACGCCGCCACCAGACTGCTTGGCGAAACCGAACACCTGGGCCAGCCCCAGGCCCGAGCCCTTGCCGACTTCCTTGGTGGTGAAGAACGGCTCGAAGGCCTTGGCCAGCACTTCGTCGCTCATGCCGCTGCCCGTATCCTGGATCGACAGCACCACATAGGGACCGGGCTCGGGGTCTTCCGGGCGCTGCGGCTTGCGCTCGACCACCTCGTTGCTGGTCGACAGGCGCAGCGCGCCGCCGTTGCTCATGGCGTCGCGAGCGTTGATCGCCAGGTTGAGGATGATCATTTCCGTCTGCGTCGGGTCGACCAGCGCGCGCCACAGGTCCGGCGCGGTGCAGGTCTCGATCCAGATCGCACCGCCGAGGGTGCGCTGGAGCATCTCGATCATGCCGTAGAGAGTGTCATTGAGGTTGACCGGCACCGGTTCCAGGCGCTGACGACGCGAGAACGAAAGGAGCTGCCCGGTCAGCTTGGCGCCACGCTCGCCCGCCTCGCGAATGTTCTGCAGGCGACCGAGGCTGCGCTCGAAGCTGCCGCGCTGAAAATCACGCTCGAGGAAGGTGGCACTGGTCAGGATCACCGTCAGTAGGTTGTTGAAGTCGTGCGCCACGCCTGCGGTCAGCTGACCGACCGCCTCCAGACGCTGCATCTGCTCCAGGGTCGCCTCGACGCGCTTGCGCTCGGTGACCTGCTCGCGCAGACGCTGGTTGGTGGCCGCCAACTCGTCGACCACCGCTCGCTCGCTGGTGATGTCGCGCACCGCGGCGTACATCAGGCCCTCATCGGGAACGATGGTCCACGACAGCCAGCGGTACTCGCCATTGGCGTGCAGCATGCGATTGACGAAGCGTGTGGAGACGTTGCCATCGGCGACACTAGCGGTCTCGCGGCGCGTGGCCTCGATGTCCTCGGGATGCACCAGATGCCAGAGCTGATCCTGGCTGAGCAGCTGTCGCGGGCGGCCTAGGGTGTCTTCCCAGGCCGGGTTGAGGGCGATCGGGGTCATGTCGAAACGCATGACCGCCAGCAGCTCTCGGGACAGTTCCCAGGTGCGGTCGCGCTCACGGGTGCGCTTTTCCACCCGCTCGCCGAGCAGCTCGTTGAGCCGCTGCAGCGCCGCGGTGGTGTGCTTCTGTTCGCTGACGTCCTGCATCACGCCGATGAACCGCACACAGCGATCATCCTCGAAGAACGCCCGGCCACTGGCCTGTACCCAGCGCTCGCGGCCATCGGGCAGCACCACGCGGTACTCGGCCTGGTATTCATTGCCGCTGTCGTGCGCCAGCGCCTCGGTCATCTTGTGCTCGACGTGGGGCCGGTCGTCCGGATGGCAGCGCTCGAGAAAGGTGCCGACGTCGATGGCGCTGTCGGCGGGCAGTTCGTACAGCGCCTTGCAGCGCTCATCCCAGATCAGCGTGCCGCTGTCCAGCTGATAGTCCCACATGCCCATGCGTGCGGCATCGAGCGCCAGACGCGCACGCACTTCCACGTCCAGCAGCGCCTCTTCGGCCTGAAGCCGGCGCCGGCGTTCGTGCACTTCGGCCAGCGCCCGGTTCACCGCCTTGGGCAGCAACTGCAGGTTCTGCTTGAGCACGTAGTCGATGGCGCCGAGGCGCATCATGTCCACGGCATGCTCTTCGCCGAACACGCCGGAGAGGAAGATCAGCGGGGTTTTCGGGGCAATCCGCTGGGCGACCTGCAAGGCCTGCGAGCCGGAAGACCCGGGGAGAATGAAATCACAAAGGATCAGATCGAACTGCTGATGCTGCAGCGCTTCTTCCACGCCCTGATGGTTGTAGACCAGCGTGGGCTCGACCTGCAGGCCGTTGCGCTCGAGCGTGAGCAAGGCCAACTCGGCATCGCGCGGACTGTCTTCGACGAACAGCAGTTTCAACGGTTTGAGGGGCATAAAGACTCGTGGTCGGTCCCTGTACGGTCAGCAGTGAAGCCGCCGAGCATGCGCTCGTGCGGGCATCACGATTGCGGGCGGCGCTGCAGACGCAGCGAGCCGGGCGGTGGCTCGTTGAGCACGGCCCAGAATACGCCCAGATCGGAGATCGCCGAGACGAACTCCTTGAATTCGACCGGCTTGACCACGTAGGCGTTCACCCCCAGTTCGTAGGCACGCAGCAGGTCCGGCTCCTCGCGCGAGGAGGTCAGCATGACAATCGGGATGCTGCGCAGCTCGGGCGTCTCGCGCACCGACTTGAGCACCTGCAGACCGTCAACCTTGGGCAGCTTGAGATCGAGCAGCATGACCGCCGGATTGCCCTCGGGGCGATCGGCGTGCTGCTTGCGGCGGAACAGGTAATCCAGCGCCTCGGCGCCGTCACGCAGGACGATCACCTCGTTGGCCAGTTGGCTGCGCTCCAGCGCCACCAGGGTCAGCTCGAGGTCGTGGGGATTGTCCTCGATGAGAAGAATCGGTTTCAGCATAGGGGCTCTCTCTGCGCTCAAGCAGTTGCGTTACGGTCACGTTTGGGCAGGGCGAAATAGAAGGTCGCGCCGCGCTCCAGCTCGCCCTCCGCCCAGACTCGCCCGTCATGGCGCTCGATGATCCGGCGCACACTGGCCAGGCCGATGCCCGTGCCTTCGAATTCTTCCATGCGGTGCAGGCGCTGGAACACGCCGAACAGTTTATCGACGTAGCTCATGTCGAAGCCGACCCCGTTGTCGCGGATGTACACGGCTATTTCATCGCCCAGATCCTGAGCGCCGACTTCAATGATCGCCGGCTCGCGACCGCGGGTGTACTTGATCGCGTTGGACAACAAGTTGCGCATCGCCAGGTGCAGGAAGGCCGCATCGGCGACCACCTTCGGTAGCGGTTGCAGCACCCACTCCAGCGGGCGGCCTTCGTAGTCCGGGAGCATCTCGGTGCGTATCGCCTCGACCAGCGCATTGAGGTCGACATCCGACAGGTGCAGCGCGGCGCGGCCCATTTGCGAGAAGCTCAACAGGTTGTCTACCAGCGTGCCGGCGAAACGCGCCGACTCGCTGATGTGCTCGAGGAAGCGCACGCCGCGCTCGGACAACTTGCCGCCCTCGAACTCGCCGAGCAGTTCGGCATAGCCGGCGATGTGGCGCAGCGGCGCCCGCAGGTCGTGTGAAACGCTGTAGGAAAAAGCCTCCAGTTCCTTGTTCGACTTCTTCAGCTCCCCGGCCAGCTGGGCCAGCTCCTCGGCTTTGCGCAAGACGATGCCGAGGACTGCGGTGCGCAGCTCGGCGACACCCTCGACCTCCATCGGGTCCCAGGGGCTGGAATGACCCCTGACGGTTTCCTGCCAGCTCTCGAAGCTGTTGCGCGGGTTGAGTGCACCACCTGGGCCGACAGTCTTTTCCGGCTTGCCGGCCCACTCCACCGTGCGCGCCTGTTCGGACTTGAACCACACCAGGTAGTGCGAGTGCAGCTCGGAAATGGCCACCGCCAGCACCCCGGCAACATGCTTGCCCAGTTCGGGCAGCTCACCGATATCGCGGCTGACGTTGTCGGTCTGGAACACCTCACCACCGCCACGCTGCGCCAGCCAGTGCACCAGGGCGTTGACCAGCGCCTGCGGTGGGGTCTGCCCGAGCAGGTCGCAACTGGTCGCGGAAATGATGGCGGCGCCATGCGCGTGGGCAAAATCCGTGAAGACATCGGGCAACGCCAGGAGGCCGCCGCTGACACTGTCACGATCAGCCATGGCCGACAGCAACTGGACGATGTGGCGACGCAAGCCGAGCAGGCGTTGCGAGCGGTTGTGGGTTTCCTTGGTCTCGACCTGCAACGACAGTACGCTACCGAGCAATTCGCAGGCGGTGCGCGTCTGAAAACCGACGGGCTGCGGCTCGGCGTGGTGACAGGAAATCAGCCCCCACAGCTGGCCATTGACCACGATGGAAATCGACATCGATGCCAGGGTCTGCATGTTGCGCATGTACTGCAGGTGCACGGGAGAAACGCTGCGCAGCGCGGCAAAGCTGAGGTCGAGCGGCCGGTCGGTCAGCGGATTGTGCGCCGGTGTCAGCGGCGAAGGCTGGTAGTTGGCATCCTCGATGACGCGGATGCGGTTCGCACAGTACAGCGCCCTCGCCTGCTGCGGAATGTCGGTGGCCGGAAAGCACAGTCCGAGGTAGCGCGGATAGCCGGCGTCGGCCTGCTCGGCCAGAACCAGGCCATTGCCTTCGGCATCGAAACGGTACGCCATGACCCGCCCGAACCCGGTGATCCGCTTGACCTCCTCGACCGCTCGCCAACAGAGCGCCTCGACACTCTCGGCCTCCTGCAAGCGCCCGATGAAGCTGCGTACCAGCGGATAGAAGTTGCCATAGGCGGCGATGACATCGCTGGCCGGCTCGAACTCGGCGATCAGCACCTGATCGTAGCGATGCGCCATCATCGCGATCGGTCGCTCGCGGCGAGTGCCCAGCAGGAAGCGCACGTCACCGATATGGAACGGGTTGTGTACATCGACCGCCAGCTGCGCCAGGCGCGCCTGCACCAGCGGCGCATTGTCCAGCACTTGCTCCAGCGTCAGACCGAGCAGCTCGGCCGCAGGCAGGCCGAGCCAGTCATGGACGTTTTCGCTGGCCTGGACCACCCGACTGGACGACTCGTCGAAGACCAGCATGAAGCCGTGAGGCTGGATACTGCCGGGAATATGAATGGCTTCCTTGGCGCAGTTGGCTCCGGCATCGGTCAGCACTGCGTCGGTATTGCTCGGGGTCAAAGCACTCTCCTTCATGCTAACCGGTGCCCGCAAATCGCCAGCAGGCTGCATCTCCGGCGATAAAACCGGGAGCAAGGGTGTGACAGCAACAGCAGGAAAAATATCAGCCGAAAACAGTAAAAAGCCAGGGGTGAGGCGTTCTTCTGCCACGCTGGGCACAAGTTGTCCTTGCCTGTCAGCACGGCACGCAGGAAGGCGGGAAATCATTTCACCTTGCAGCGGCAGGAGCGAGCAACAGGGCTGTGCTCGATAAATGGCGTCCCAGAGTGGGTTCGAACCACCAACCTTCCCCTTAGGAGGGGGATGCTCTATCCAATTGAGCTACTGGGACGTAATGGGCGACGGGCGGCATGTTAACGGCAGTGCCTGAATTTGTCATGCACCGAGGGCCTGCGCCATATCGCCCTGGAAAGCCCATTCCACTGGGACTTCCAGACGTTTTTGTGATGATTTGGCACGATCGTTTTGCACATTGCCGCGCATTTCTGATAATTGGTGCTGGCAATAAGCCTGCACAAGCATCAAAATACGTCGTGTAATTGGCGTCAAATAATCGACCAAACTGAACGTCGATGCTGACAGGCTGAACCACCCGCTCTAAAGTCGGTCAAAGCGCTACTATTCATAGCCTGATGCCAGCATCGCTTTCCTGAACTAACCGGTTTAATGTATGCGCCCTATGAAGCAAGCTATCTATTCCAGCCGTACGGCTGACAAGTTTGTGGTTCGTCTCCCGGACGGTATGCGCGAGCGCATTGCCGACGTGGCACGCAACCATCACCGCAGCATGAACTCGGAAATCATCGCCCGCCTGGAGCAGAGCCTGGTCCAGGAAGGTGTTCTGGGAGACGACGAAGGCCTGCGCCTCGACAGCCCGGAGCTGTCGCTGCACGAGCGAGAGCTGCTGCAGCGCTTTCGCCAGCTTTCCCATCGCCAGCAGAACGCCTTGGTATCGTTGATCGCCCACGATGCCGAACTGGCAAACGAAGATTCCTGAGTCCAACGAATACAAAAAAGCCGGCTGATGCCGGCTTTTTTTGTGCGCGCTATCTGGCGCCCCTCACAACAGGAAGATCGTCGCCAAACCCAAGAAGATGAAGAAGCCACCGCTATCCGTGACGGCGGTGATCATCACACTGGCACCCATCGCCGGATCTCGCCCCATGCGCACCAGCGTCATCGGGATCAATACCCCCATCAGGGCTGCGAGCAGCAGGTTCAGAGTCATCGCACCCGTCATCACCACGCCCAGTGACCAGCTGTCATAGAGCAGGAACGCGACCACGCCGATCACCCCACCCCAAACCACACCGTTCACCAGAGCAACGCTCAATTCCTTACGCAACAACCGTGCGGTATTACCTGTACTTACCTGATCCAAAGCCATGGCACGCACGATCATGGTGATGGTCTGGTTACCGGAGTTACCACCAATACCCGCCACGATCGGCATCAGCGCAGCCAATGCCACGAGCTTCTCGATCGAACCCTCGAACAAACCGATCACCCGCGATGCCACAAAAGCCGTGATCAGGTTCAGCGCCAGCCAGGACCAGCGGTTGCCCAGCGATTTCCAGACCGAGGCAAATATATCTTCTTCTTCGCGCAGACCGGCCATGTTGAGCACTTCGGCCTCACTCTCCTCGCGAATCAGGTCGACCATTTCGTCGATGGTCAGACGGCCTATCAACTTGCCGGTCTTGTCCACAACAGGAGCGGATACCAGGTCATAGCGCTCGAACGCCTGGGCAGCATCGTAGGCATCCTCATCCGGATGAAAGCTCACCGGATCGCTGGCCATGACACCACGCACCTGCAGGTCAGGGTCATTCACCAGTAGCCGCTTGATCGGCAAAACACCCTTCAGCAGGCCGTCGTAATCGACCACGAACAACTTGTCCGTGTGCCCAGGCAGTTCCTTCAAGCGACGCAGATAGCGTAATACCACCTCGAGACTGACATCCTCGCGAATGGTCACCATCTCGAAGTCCATCAGCGCACCGACCTGATCCTCCTCATAGGAAAGCGCCGAGCGCACACGCTCACGCTGCTGGGCGTCCAGCGATTCCATCAGTTCGAGAACGACGTCACGCGGCAGCTCGGGAGCGAGGTCGGCCAGCTCGTCCGCATCCATGTCCCGCGCCGCGGCGAGAATCTCGTGATCGTCCATGTCCGCGATCAGTGATTCGCGGACCGCGTCGGATACCTCGAGGAGAATGTCGCCATCGCGCTCGGCCTTGACCAACTGCCAGACGGTCAGTCGATCATCGAGCGGCAAGGCTTCGAGAATGTGGGCAATGTCAGCGGAGTGCAGGTCGTCAAGCTTGCGCTGCAGCTCGGCGAGGTTCTGCCGATGGACCAGACCTTCCACCAGGTCTTGGTGCTGCCCTTCCTGGCGATGCGCCAGATTTTCGAGCAGCTTGTGGCGATGCAGCAACTCGACCACCTGCGCCAGGCGATCCTGCATGCTCTCTTGCGGCTTTTTGGCTTCTACTTCAGTCATATGGCGCGCTCCACCCCAGCAGCAGAGCACGCCACGAGGGTCAGTCAATCAGTACACGATTGGGTATTCGAGGATTTGAGCAACTACTGGGTAAGTCCATGGTGGTATTCCACAAGCCCCGGCGGGGCTGACAGCGCAATCATACCACCGCGAGAATTCGTGTACGGACAAAATCTCGGCCAGAACAGGCTCTTGCGCTGCACAGTTAAGCAAATTTGAGAGCACTCGAGTGGGACGCCAGCCAGCGTCGAGAAGACACCAGGTGGCGACGCCACGAACAGCGACTACGCTTGCCTGCGAGCCGTCATGGAGGACACTCGAAATGCTGCGATTACTCTGCGCAGGAATTTGCGCAACCCTGCTTTACCCAACCCATCTCATCTTTGCCTCTACCGTCTTTCGCTGCGAAGACGCGGGAGGCCAGATCACCTACACACGACACGGCTGCCCGGTAACAGCAGACCAACAGCTGCAGGAGGCGTTCAACCCAACACCCGGCAAAGGCAAGCCCGTTCCTCTAGCCAAAGCCAAGAAAGAAAAACGCAGCAAATCGAAGACGGACAAGAAAAGCCAGCCCCTGGTGGTCGGACAGAAAGATGACGGCTGCGGGAATCGAGTCACCGGGCGAGAGCGACGAAAAGCCATCGTGCAACAGCAGGAAAAATCCGGAATGACACAGGCAGACGTGGAAAGCAGCCTGGGCACCCCTGACAAGATCACCCGGCAGAGCGGGGAAACTCGTTACCACTACGTGGACAACGAAGGGAATCGCCGGCAGGTAACGTTCGATGAGGGCGGATGCGTGAAAGGCAAACGCTGAAAAGAAAAAAGGCCCGCATTACTGCGGGCCTTTTTATATGGTGCACTCAGGAGGATTCGAACCTCCGACCGCTCGGTTCGTAGCCGAGTACTCTATCCAGCTGAGCTATGAGTGCATTTGGCGTTTTTAGACCAGATCGCCTCTGGTTGAAACAAAATGGCCTGCATTGCTGCAATGCCATTTTTATATGGTGCACTCAGGAGGATTCGAACCTCCGACCGCTCGGTTCGTAGCCGAGTACTCTATCCAGCTGAGCTATGAGTGCATGGATTGCGCATTATAGGGAGCCTAACCATATGGTCAAGCACTTTTCTGAATAAGCTCAATCACTTACCAGCCTTTGCACAAACACAACCAAGGTTGTGAAAATGGCGGAGAAGGGGGGATTCGAACCCCCGACACCCTTTTGAGGTGTACTCCCTTAGCAGGGGAGCGCCTTCGGCCACTCGGCCACCTCTCCGCAACACGGGGCGCATGATAACCATGTTTTCCCCGTTTGCAAAGCCAAAATTTCGAGAAAAATTAGTGGCTTGGTTCGTCGCCCTTCTCTTTCTGAATACGCTGGTAAATCTCTTCTCGGTGTACCGCTACTTCCTTGGGAGCGTTAACACCAATACGAACCTGGTTACCTTTCACGCCCAACACGGTGACAGTAACTTCATCACCGACCATCAGGGTCTCTCCGACCCGGCGAGTCAGAATCAGCATTCCTTTCTCCTTACGGATTTAGCACAGGACAACAGTCTGCAGAAATATAATGGTGGCAGCCCCGCCAATATCAACTCGGAACCTTCACCCAAGTATTGACCAGTGCGAGCAAAAGGAAAGTTCCTGCTACGCCAGTCAAAAAAAGACGAAAGGCGCGAACTAGGCGCGCCTTTCGAGAGAACTCCTACTCGCCCTGTCTCGGGGCGTCCAGGTCGAAAGCAGTGTGCAATGCGCGCACGGCCAGCTCCAGGTACTTCTCTTCGATGACCACGGACACCTTGATTTCCGAGGTGGAGATCATCTGGATATTGATGGTCTCCTTGGCCAGCGCTTCGAACATGCGGCTGGCAACACCCGCGTGGGAGCGCATGCCGACACCGACGATCGAGACCTTGGCGATGTTGGTGTCGCCGATCACTTCACGGGCACCCAGCTCGCGCGCTGTGTTTTCCAGAACCGCCTGAGCGCTCTGGTAATCGTTGCGGTGCACGGTGAAGGTGAAATCGGTGGTGTTATCGTGCGCGACGTTCTGCACGATCATGTCGACTTCGATGTTCGCGGCACTGATCGGGCCGAGGATCTTGAAAGCCACGCCCGGGATATCCGGCACGCCACGGATGGTCAGCTTGGCTTCGTCGCGGTTGAAAGCGATGCCGGAGATGATCGGCTGTTCCATGGATTCCTCTTCATCAAGGGTAATGAGGGTGCCCGGACCCTCCTGAAAGCTGTGCAGCACGCGCAGCGGGACGTTGTACTTGCCGGCGAATTCCACCGAACGAATCTGCAGCACCTTGGAGCCGAGGCTGGCCATTTCCAGCATCTCTTCGAAGGTGATCTTGTCCAGGCGCTGAGCCTTGGGTACTACGCGCGGGTCGGTGGTGTAGACACCATCGACATCGGTGTAGATCTGGCACTCGTCCGCCTTCAGCGCCGCCGCCAGGGCCACGCCGGTGGTATCGGAACCGCCACGCCCCAGCGTGGTGATATTGCCTTGCTCGTCGACGCCCTGGAAACCGGCGACGACCACCACGCGACCGGCCTTCAGATCGGCACGGATACGCTGATCGTCGATCTGCAGGATGCGCGCCTTGGTGTGCGCGCTGTCAGTGAGGATGCGCACCTGGTTGCCGGTGTACGACACGGCCGGCACGTCCAGCTTGATCAACGCCATGGCCAGCAGGGCAATCGTCACCTGCTCGCCAGTAGAAACCATCACGTCCAGCTCACGCGGAACCGGATGACCGTCGCTGACCTGTTTGGCCAGTTCGATCAGGCGGTTGGTTTCGCCGCTCATGGCGGACACCACGACGACGATATCGTCGCCGCCCTGGCGGAACTTCTTCACCTTCTCGGCCACCTGCTGAATACGCTCGACGGTGCCGACGGAGGTGCCCCCAAATTTCTGTACGATCAAAGCCATGTCAAAAAGCCGCCTGATTCCTCAAGGGCGCCCATTAGACCCGCATCGGGTCACACTGCCAAGGCCCGTCGGGCGCGCTGTGGGCCTTGGTTTTCGCTGTCTTACAGGCCTTGGTCGGCGAAGATAGCGGCCAGGGCCAGCGCTTCGTCCAACTTGCCGGCATCCACACCACCACCCTGGGCCATGTCTGGGCGACCACCGCCCTTGCCGCCCACGGTTGCCGCGGCCTGACGCATCAGATCACCGGCCTTGAGCTTGGCGGTCAGGTCCTGCGTCACGCCGGCCACCAGCACGACTTTGTCGTCCTGCACGCCGCCGAGCAGGATCACCGCGCTGCCGAGCTTGTTCTTCAACTGGTCGACCATTGCCAGCAGGGCCTTGCCGTCCAGGCCATCGAGACGTGCCGTCAGCACCTTGATGCCTTTGACGTCGATCGCCGAACCCGCCAGGTCGTTGCCCGCCGCGCTCGCGGCCTTGGCCTTGAGCTGCTCCAGCTCCTTTTCCAGCTGGCGATTGCGCTCGAGCAGGCCGGCAAGCTTGTCCAGCACGTTGTCGCGACTGCCCTTGACCAGGTTCGCTGCCTCTTTCAACTGCTCTTCCGCCGCATTCAGCCAGGCCAGCGCCGCGGCACCGGTGACGCCTTCAATCCGGCGCACGCCGGCAGCCACACCGCCTTCGCTGGTGATCTTGAACAGGCCGATGTCGCCCGTGCGCGAGGCATGGATACCGCCGCACAGCTCGACGGAGAAGCCGCCGCCCATGGTCAGCACACGCACGTCATCGCCGTACTTCTCGCCGAACAGCGCCATGGCACCCTTGGCTTTGGCGGTCTCGATATCGGTCTCTTCGGTCTCGACCTCGGAGTTCTTGCGGATCTCGGCGTTGACCAGCTCTTCCAGCTGTTTCAGCTGCTCCGGCTTGATCGCCTCGAAATGGCTGAAGTCGAAGCGCAGGCGCTGGCTATCGACCAGCGAGCCCTTTTGCTGCACGTGCTCACCGAGCACCTGGCGCAGGGCGGCGTGCAGCAGGTGAGTGGCGGAGTGGTTCAGCGCAGTGGCCTGACGCACACCGGCATCGACACCCGCCTGCACGGCGGCGCCAACCTTCAGGCTGCCCTGGGCCAGGATGCCGTGGTGCAGGAACGCGCCGCCGGCCTTGGTGGTATCGCGCACATCGAAGCGCACACCAGCAGCGGTCAGCAGACCGCTGTCGCCGATCTGGCCGCCGGACTCGGCGTAGAACGGCGTGGTATCGAGCACCACGACGCCCTCTTCGCCTTCGCTCAGGCTGTCAACCGCCGCACCGGCCTTGAACAGGGCGACGACACGGCCTTCGCCCTGAGTGGCCTGATAGCCGGTGAACACGGTGTCGACATCGACCTTGACCAGGCTGTTGTAGTCCAGGCCGAAGGAACTGGCGGAACGGGCGCGCACGCGCTGGGCTTCCATCTCGCGCTCGAAGCCTTCCTCGTCGAGGGTCAGCTCGCGCTCGCGGGCGATGTCGCCGGTCAGGTCCACCGGGAAGCCGTAGGTGTCATACAACTTGAACACCACGTCGCCGGGAATGACGCTGCCCTTGAGGTCGGCCAGGTCCTGCTCGAGGATCTTCAGGCCCTGCTCCAGGGTCTTGGCGAACTGCTCTTCTTCGGTTTTCAGCACACGCTCGATATGCGCCTGCTGCTGTTTCAATTCGGGGAAGGCCTCGCCCATCTCGGCCACCAGTGCGGCGACGATCTGGTAGAAGAAGCTGCCCTTGGCGCCCAGCTTGTTGCCGTGACGGCAGGCGCGACGCACGATGCGGCGCAGCACGTAGCCGCGACCTTCGTTGGACGGGGTTACGCCGTCGGCAATCAGGAAGCCGCAGGAGCGGATGTGGTCGGCCACCACTTTCAGCGAAGCCTGGGCCTCGTTGGCGCAGCCGATGGCCTTGGCCGCAGCGTCGAGCAGGCTCTGGAACAGGTCGATCTCGTAGTTCGAGTTGACGTGCTGCAACACGGCGCTGATGCGTTCCAGGCCCATGCCGGTGTCCACGCTCGGGGCCGGCAGCGGGTGCAGCACACCGTCGGCGGTACGGTTGAACTGCATGAACACGTTGTTCCAGATCTCGATGTAGCGGTCGCCGTCTTCCTCAGGCGAACCGGGCGGGCCGCCCCAGATGTGCTCGCCGTGGTCGAAGAAGATCTCGGTGCACGGGCCGCACGGGCCGGTATCGCCCATCGCCCAGAAGTTGTCGGACGCGTACGGCGCGCCCTTGTTGTCGCCGATGCGGATCATGCGCTCGGCCGGGATGCCAACTTCCTTGTGCCAGATGTCGTAGGCCTCGTCGTCAGTGGCGTAGACGGTGACCCAGAGCTTCTCTTTCGGCAGGTTCAGCCATTTGTCGCTGGTGAGGAACTCCCAGGCATAGGAGATCGCGTCGCGCTTGAAGTAGTCGCCGAAGCTGAAGTTGCCCAGCATTTCGAAGAAGGTGTGGTGGCGCGCGGTGTAGCCGACGTTTTCCAGGTCGTTATGCTTGCCGCCGGCACGCACGCATTTCTGACTGGTGGTGGCACGGGTGTAGGCGCGCTTTTCCAGACCCAGGAAGCAGTCCTTGAACTGGTTCATCCCGGCGTTGGTAAATAGCAGGGTCGGGTCGTTCGCCGGAATCAGCGAGCTGGATGCCACACGGGTGTGCCCCTTCTCTTCGAAGAAGCGGAGGAAGGCTTCACGGATTTCTGCGCTTTTCATTTATTCATTCCAGGCAAACGGCGGCCACGGCAAAGCCGGCAAAGGGCCGCATTATATCGGCCTTGCACGGCATGGACAGCCTGTTTAACCGGGAAAACGGATAGAAAACGCCTATCGGGAGCTCAGGGCAAGGGGAATACCGGTGAAATGCCGCTTGGTCGCGTCAGATCGCCGCGGGCACGATGAGGATCGCCGCGCGCAAGCCGTTCTTCACCTTGGGATTGGGGAAGATGATGCGCGCGCCCTCCTCCTCGATCACCCAACGGGTATTGGCGATGTCTTCGGCCAGCAGGAAGCCTTGCGCCAGCTCACTGAAGTTCTCGATGTCGTCCGGCAGGTGCAGCTTGAAGGCATCGCTGTGCTTGATCACTTCACGCGAGACGGTGAACAGCTGCAACCCGTCGAGCGTGTCGCCGCCGGCAGGCTCGTTGCCCTCGATCAACTGTTGCAGGCGGGTTTCCAGCAGATCGAGATTGACCATCTGGTTCTGCCCGAACGGCCGCGCCTTGCCCAGCTCCAGGGTGAAGGCCTCCGCCTCGAGATGGGCGTAGGTGTAGGAACTGAAGGTGATGCCGGTTTTCTGCTGCAGCAGCACCGCGTCGATACCCGCCGCGCGCAGGCGAGCCAGCTCGACGGGCGAGTGCTCGCGGCCTTCGGCATAGGGGTAGAGGGCAAACTGTTCGATCTTCGAGGCGCGGATTGCCGTGTGCAGGTCGTAGTGCAGGCGCTTCCGCCCCGGCTTGCTGAAGAAGGCCGCGGCCAGGCGCTCCAGCTCGTTGGCGCGCAGGGCCTCATTGCCGCTGCTCTGTTCATGGCGACCACTGAACAGGCGATTGATGTCCTGTTCGATGTAGCGCTCGCCGCGGCGCATGGCCTCGGGATTGCCGAACAGGAAGAGAATCCGTGCGCTCGGCAACAGCTGGCCGGAAGCCACGGCCTGCAGCAGGCGGTCGAGCAGCTCGATCGGTGCCGTCTCGTTGCCGTGGATGCCGGCGGAGAGCAACAGGTCCATGCCATTGTCGGCCTGGGCCGTCGGCGTGATCTCCAGCGCGCCCTCGCCCAGCCAGTGCAAGCGTGCGCCCTCGCGGGTCAGCTGAATTTTCTCGGTCGGCTCGCGGCCAGCCAGGGTCAGTTCAAGCAGTTTGCCGAGGGCGAGCATGGCAGGGGCAATCCTCAGTGGTTGCAGTCGGGGCCGTGGACATGGCCATCGTCTTCGTCGTCGGCAACGTCGGCCGCTTCCATTTCCAGCTGCAGGCTGACCAGGTTGGTGGCCAGCGGGCGCAGCAGCAGGTTGGCGTATTCGGCATCGCCTTCGTCGACATCCACACCGATCAGCAACTGGCCGTTGCCAGCCTGCTGGATCCACACTTCCTTGCCCTGCCACATCACGGCAAAACGCGTGCAGGAGGTTTCCAGCTGGGTGCCGTCGGTGTCTTCGAGAATCAGTTGCAGGGCATCGGACATGAAATAAGTACTCGGTTAAACAAGTTGGAAGGGGTAAACCGCGCCCAGTTTAAGGATCTGCGTCAGTTCATCCAATGCCGTGCGGCATTCTGTCAGCAGCTGTGGGTCGGCCAGATCGGCTTCGCTGAGGCGATCGCGGTAGTGCTTGCCGACCCAGGCGGTCAGGTCTTCGTGCAGCGCCGGGGTCATGATCACGCCCGGATTGACCGCTGCCAGTTCGTCTTCCTTGAGCGCCACGCGCAGACGCAGGCACGCCGGACCACCGCCGTTCTGCATGCTCTGCTTGAGGTCGAACACCTTGACCTCGCGGATCGGGCCGTCGCCGCTGGTCAGGTGCTGAAGGTAGCTCCAGACCTTGGCGTTGTTGCGACACTCCTCCGGCACGATCAGCAGCATGCTGCAATCGGCGCGGCTGAGCAGCTGGCTGTTGAACAGGTAGGAGCGCACCGCGTCCTCCACCGCCACCGCCTCGCGCGGTACGCAGACCGCCTGGAAGCTGCCGCCACGGCGGGCGAGCTTGGCGCTCAGCTCGTCGAGAACGCGCTCGGTATCGAGGAAGGCGTCCTGGTGATAGAACAGCACCTCGCCGTTACCCACCGCGATCACGTCGTTGTGGAACACGCCCTGGTCGATGACCGCCGGGTTCTGCTGAGCATAGACCACGCCCTCCTCGCTCAGCCCGTGTAGGCGCGCGATGGCCTGCGAGGCTTCGAGGGTCTGCCGCGCCGGGTAGCGCTGTGGCGCCGGGTAGCGGCTGTCGAAGGCGCTGCGGCCGTAGACGAAGAACTCCACGCCGGCATCGCCATAGCCCTTGCAGAAGCGCGTGTGGTTGGCCGCACCTTCGTCGCCGAACTGGCCTACCGCCGGCAAGGCGGCGTGGTGGGCGAAGTGCTGCTGGTTGGCGAACATGGCGCCAAGCACGCGACTGGTAGTCGGGTGCTCGATGCTGCGGTGGAATTTGCAGTTGAGGTTGGCGGCGGTGAAATGCACACGCCCGTCGGCGGTGTCGGCGCTCGGGCTGACGGTGCAGGCGTTGGCCGTCCACATGCTCGAGGCAGAACTCACGGCAGCCAGCAGCGGCATGGCCTCCTTGGCGGCGCGCTGGATCACCTCGGCATCGCTGCCGGTGAAACCCAGGCTGCGCAGCGCGGCGACGTTCTGGCGCTCCTGCGGGGCGAATACGCCCTGCTTGAAGCCCATGTCCATCAGCGCCTTCATCTTGCCCAGGCCCTGCAGCGCCGCTTCCTTCGGATTGGACGCCGCCTGGCTGTTGCTTTGCGATGCCACGTTGCCGTAGGACAGGCCGCCGTAGTTGTGCGTCGGCCCGACCAGGCCGTCAAAGTTCATCTCATAGGCGGACATCACAGACTCACTCCCGGGGTCAGGCTGGCCGGCAGGCTCAGGGTTTCACTTTCCAGCGAGGCCACCGGATAGGCGCAATAGTCGGCGGCGTAGTAGGCACTGGCGCGGTGGTTGCCGGAGGCACCAATCCCACCGAACGGCGCGCTGCTGGCGGCACCGGTCAGCTGCTTGTTCCAGTTGACGATACCGGCGCGGCTCTCGATGAGGAACTGCTGGTAGCGCTCGGCGGAATCCGACAGCAGGCCGGCGGCCAGGCCGTACTGGGTGTTGTTGGCCTCGGCGATGGCCGCGTCGAAACCGTCGTAGCGGATCACCTGCAGCAGCGGACCGAAGAACTCCTCGTCGACGCGCTCAGCGACGGCGCTCACGTCGAGAATGCCTGGCGTCAGCAGCGCGGCGTTTTCCAGCGGCTGCGACATGTCGAGCAGCGACACCGCGCCGCGCTCGATCAGCTGGCGCTGGGCCTTGAGCAGGTGCTGGGCGGCGCTCAGGGAAATCACCGAGCCCATGAACGGCGCCGGCTGCTCGTCGAAAGCGCCAACCTTGATCGTCGAGCTGACCGCCACCAGGCGCGCCAGCAGGCTGTCGCCCCACTCGCCCTGCGGCACCAGCAGGCGGCGTGCACAGGTGCAGCGCTGACCAGCGGAAATGAACGCGGACTGGATGATGGTGTAGACGGCGGCATCGAGATCCCGGACCTGCTCGACCACCAGCGGGTTGTTGCCACCCATCTCCAGCGCGAGGATCTTGCCCGGGCGACCGGCGAACTGGCTATGCAGCAGGTTGCCGGTGCGGCTGGAGCCGGTGAAGAACAGGCCGTCGATGCCGTCGTTGCTGCCCAGCGCCACGCCGGTATCGCGCGCGCCCTGCACCAGGTTGAGCACGCCGGCTGGCAGGCCGGCTTCGATCCAGCATTTGACCGTCAGCTCGGCGACCTTGGGCGTCAGCTCGCTGGGCTTGAACACCACCGCGTTACCGGCCAGCAGCGCCGGTACGATGTGGCCGTTGGGCAAGTGGCCGGGAAAGTTGTACGGGCCGAACACCGCCACCACGCCATGCGGCTTGTGCCGCAGCACGGCGGTCGCGTCGGCCAGCGGACCGCTCTTGGTGCCGGTGCGCTCACGGTAACTCTGCACGGAGATGGCGACCTTGTTGACCATGCTGGTCACCTCGGTGGCGGACTCCCACAGCGGCTTGCCGGTTTCCTCGCCGATGCAGCGGGCCAGCTCGTCGGCATGCGCCTTGAGGGTCACGGCGAATTGTTCGAGCACGGCGATGCGTTTGTCCAGGGTGCGTCGCGCCCAGGCCGGGAAAGCATCGCGCGCGGCCTGCACCGCAGCCTGCACCTGTTGTGCGGAGGCTTCGTCGCCACGCCACAGCACTTCCTGGGTCACCGGATTCAGCGATTCCAGGCGTGCGCCCTGGCCAACCAGCCAGACGCCGGCGATGTAATGGGTGGTCATTGCTTGCTCTCCTTGGCCGACAGCGGCACGGCTCGCACCTGGGCCCCGACGGCCAGCTGCAGGCGTTTGGCGGTTTGCGCATCGACCACCAACGTGCCGGCGGCGACGCGCGCCGGTGCGGCGGTGATGCGGCAGTCTTCGCGCTTGCGGTTGTGCATCAGGTACGGCGTGGCGTCGTCGCCCGGCGTACCGACGGCGAGCACCAGGGTCTGGCTGTCGCGCACCGCACGGATCTTGTCGGTCTCCACCTCGATGGCTGGGCCGGCGTCGAAGATATCGACGTAGCCCTGGTAGCCGAAGCCCTCACCCTTGAGCATCGCCAGCGCCGGCTCGGTGTCCGGGTGCACGCGGCCGACCACGCTGCGCGCCTCTTCGGAGAGGAAGCAGGTGTAGAGCGGGAACTTGGGCATCAGCTCGGCGATGAAGGCCTTGTTGCCGACGCCGGTGAGGTAGTCGGCCTGGCTGAATTCCATCTTGAAGAAATGCCGACCAAGGCTTTCCCAGAACGGCGAGCGGCCTTCGGCATCGGACATGCCGCGCATCTCGGCGATCACCTTGTCGCCGAACAGCTGGCGGAACTCGGCGATGAACAGGAAGCGCGCCTTCGACAGCAGGCGTCCGTTGAGGCCGCTGCGGTGATCGGCATGCAGGAACAACGAGCACAGCTCGGAGTTGCCGGTCAGGTCGTTGGCGAGGAACAGCGTGGGAATCTCGCGGTGGATGTCCAGCTCCTGCGAGGCGCTGACGGTCAGGCCCAGGCGGTAGTTGTACCAGGGCTCGCGCAGGCCCACGGCACCGGCCACAGCGGAGATGCCGACGACCTTGCCGTCGTCATCCTCGAGCACGAACAGGTAATCGGCGTCGGCGCGCGCGGCTTCGCCACGGAAGGTCTTCTCCGCCCAACCGACCCGGTGCGCCAGGCGCTCTTCATTGGCCGGCAGGGTGGTCAGACCGGCTCCGGTACTGCGGGCCAGGTCGAACAGGGCCGGCAAATCGGCACTGCGCACGGGACGAACGATCATAGATCCTCCGGATCAGCTAAACGCGTCAAGCAGCACGCTGCGCGCTTGAAAGGCACGCTGGTCACCCGCGCGCCATGAACAGTTAAACCGCCACCAGCCTGACGCTGGTGCCTTCACCGACACCGAGCACGTCGGCGACATCGGCGGACAGGGTCACTGGCTTGCCGGGCACCCAGTCGAGTTCGGCGACGATGGCGCGGAAGTCCTGCAACTGGCCGTTGCTGACCAGATACTCGCGCCCACCCTTGCCCGGCTCGCCGATACGTACCGGCACCACGCGGCTCTGGGCGATCGAACGGATGCCGGACGTGCGCGCGTGCAGGGTCGGGCCACCGTCGAAAATGTCGATGTAGTGGTCGGTCTCGAAGCCTTCGCGCATGAGGATGTCGAAGGTCACCTGGGCACGCGGGTGCACCAGGCCCATGGCTTCCTGGGCGGCGTCCGGCAGCAGCGGTACGTAGATCGGGTAATGCGGCATCAGCTCGGCGAGGAAGGTGCGGCTCTTCAGCCCGCACAGGCGCTCGGCCTCGGCGTAGTTCATGTCGAAGAAGTTGCGGCCCACGGCATCCCAGAACGGCGAGTCGCCCTGCTCGTCGCTGTCGCCGACGATCTCCACCACCACCGCATCGGCGAAACGCTCGGGGTGGGCGGCGACGAACAGCAGGCGGGCACGCGAATTGAGTTCGGCGAACGGGCTGTCGACCAGCTCCGGCTGCACGTAGAAGCTGGTCAGCAGGCTGTTGCCGGTGAGGTCGTGGCACAGCGAGAGGACGTGGATCTTGTTGTGGATCTTCAGCTCGCGCGAAGCGTGCACGAAGGTCTCGTTGCGGAAGCTGTAGAACGGCTCGGAGTAACCGGCCGAGGCGACGATACCGGAGCAGCCGACCAGGCGGCCGGTGGCGCTGTCTTCGAGGACGAAGAAGTAGCTCTCCTCGCCGTTGAAGCTGACCTCGGCGGCGAACGAGGCCTCCGAGGCGACGATCTTGTCGCGCAGACGGCCGGCGTCATCCGGCAGGGAGGTGACACCTACCGGGCTGTCCGCAGCCAGACGTTGCACATCGGCAAGGTCCGACAGTTGCGCGGGGCGCATCACCAGCATGGCCTTACTCCTTTGCACGAAGGCGCCTTCTGAATAAAAGCTCCAGGCGGCTCCGCAGAACCTTCTGGAAAACGACCGGACAGGGTCCGATCACGCATGAATGGCTCGTCCTGAGAATCACGCGGCACGTCCTGTGCCGCGGTTGCCGCGCCCGCAGGCGCGGCAGGGGCTCAGCCCTGGACCAGCTTGGCCACGGCGCGCTCGAAGCGATCCAGGCCTTCGTTGATGTCGACATCCTCGACCACCAGGCTCGGGGCAAAACGCACCACGTCCGGGCTGGCCTGCAGGACCATCACGCCTTCGGCAGCGGCAGCGTCGAGCACGGTCTTGGCCTTGCCGACCCAGGCACCGACCAGCTGGCAGCCGATCAGCAGGCCGCGGCCGCGAATCTCGCCGAAGATGCCGTACTTCTCGCCAATCGCCTGCAGGCGGGTCTTGAACTGCTCGTGCTTGGCCTTGACGCCATCGAGCACGGCCGGGGTATTGATCACGTCCATCACCGCCTCGCCTACCGCGCACGCCAGCGGGTTACCGCCGTAGGTGGTGCCGTGGGTGCCGACGGCCAGGTGCTTGGCCAGGTCGTCGGTGGTCAGCATGGCTGCAATCGGGAAGCCGCCGCCCAGGCTCTTGGCGCTGGAAAGGATGTCCGGCACGACGTTGTGGTGCATGTAGGCGAACAGGTCACCGGTACGGCCCATACCGCTCTGCACTTCGTCGAAAATCAGCAGCGCGTTGTGCTCGTCGCACAACTTGCGCGCGCCTTCCAGGTAAGCCTGCTGCGCCGGCAGCACGCCACTCTCGCCCTGGATCGGCTCGAGCACCACGGCGCAGGTCTTGTCGGAGATCGCCGCCTTCAGTGCGTCGAGATCGTTGTACGGCACATGGGTGATGCCCTGGATCTTCGGGCCGAAACCATCGGAGTACTTCGGCTGACCACCGACACTGACGGTGAACAGGGTGCGGCCGTGGAAGCTGTTGATGGCCGAGATGATCTCGTACTTTTCCGGGCCGAACCGGTCATGGGCAACGCGACGGGCCAGCTTGAAGGCGGCCTCGTTGGCTTCGGCGCCGGAGTTACAGAAGAACACGCGATCGGCGAACGTGGCGTCGACCAGTTTCTTGGCCAGGCGCAGGGTCGGCTCGTTGGTGAACACGTTGGACACGTGCCACAGGGTGTTGGCCTGCTCGGTCAGCGCCTTGACCAGCGCCGGATGGCAGTGGCCAAGCACGTTGACGGCGATGCCACCGGCGAAGTCGACCAGCTCGCGACCGCTCTGATCCCATACTCGCGAACCCAGGCCACGCACCGGCACGAAGGCGGCTGGGGAGTAATTGGGGACCATGACCTGGTCGAAATCGGCGCGTTGCACCGGATCGTGCTGAACGGACATCGGAGCTCTCCTGAATAAGGAACACCGGCACTGGCTGGCTGGTGATGAAAAGATTGTAGGGACTGATTGCAGGCCCGCATTGCCGGCATGCGACAACTTCTTACAGCGGCAACCCGCGATTTTCCTGGGCTTTCGGCAAAGCGACAGAAAGCACCGGAATTGCGCAGTTTAAACGCAGCGCCAGCCAATCGGGGACGCTCGACGGGAAATTAACCTGCGCATTGCCTACAGGCCTCTCGACGGTCCGCGCAGCGAGCTGGCGCCCACAAGAAACACCGCAAAATGCGGCCTGATTGATCGTTCCCACGCTCCGCGTGGGAATGCAGCTGTTGACGCTCCAGCGTCAATTCGGACCCTGCGAGGGGCGACGAGTCTGTGACGCGGAGCGTCGCGGGAGAGCTACCACGCGGAGCGTGGGAAGCATCTGTGGCCGAAAAGTCGGCTATCAGCCGCGCTCGACCACGCTCGGGGCGATTTCGAAGGGGCTGGTGCTGCGGCGCTGGTTGCGATCTTCGCGCGGGGTAGCGCCGAAGAAGTTGCGGTAGGCGCTGGAGAAGTGCGGACCGGAGGAGAAGCCGCAGGACAAGCCGATCTGGATGATCGACTTGCTGGTCTGCATCAGCAGCTGGCGTGCCTTGTTCAGGCGCAGCTCCAGGTAGTACTGGCTGGGCACGCGATTGAGGTACTGCTTGAAGATGCGCTCCAGCTGACGGCGCGACACGCAGACGTGCTGGGCGATCTCGTCGGTGGTCAGCGGCTCTTCGATGTTGGCTTCCATCAACAACACGGCCTGGGTCAGCTTGGGGTGGCTGGAACCGATGCGGTTCTGCAGCGGAATGCGCTGGCGCTCGCCGCCTTCACGGATGCGCTCGACCACCAGCTCCTCGCTCACCGCGCCGGCCAGTTCGGCGCCGTGGTCACGGGCCAGCAAGGCCAGCAGCACGTCGAGCACGGCCAGGCCGCCACAGGCGGTCAGGCGATCACGGTCCCAGTCGAACAGGTGGCTGGTGGCGATGACCTTGGGAAACCGCTCAGTGAAATCGTCCTGCCAGCGCCAGTGCACGGCGGCGCGGTAGCCGTCGAGCAGGCCGAGCTGGGCCAGCGGATAGACCCCGGCGGACAGGCCGCCAATCAGACTGCCGCTGCGCACCAACTGTTTCAGCGCACTGGTCAGAGCCGGCGCGACTTGCGCCGGCGCCTCGTCGGCGAGCAGGAACAGCCGCTGGCAGCCCTCCAGGCGTCCGGCCCACGGCTCGCCCGGCAGGCGCCAGGCGCCCTCGGCCTGCGGTTCGGCGTGCAGGAAGCGCACCTCGTAGGCAACGTCCGGGTGCACCCGTTGCGCCACGCGCAGGGCTTCCTCGGCCAGGGCCAGGGTCATGGGCCGGGTGTCCGGCCAGATGAGGAAACCGATGCAGTGGGCAGGGGCAGTCATGGTGGCAGTCTAGGGTCTACTCAGGGTAAATGGCGAATTCGCCACACTCACTTCAGGCTGCCGGAGAGGAACTGCTTGAGGCGTTCGGATTGCGGATTGGCCAGCACCTCTTTCGGGCAGCCGGTTTCTTCTACCAGGCCCTTGTGCAGGAAGATCAGCTGGTTCGACACCTCGCGGGCGAAGCCCATCTCGTGGGTCACCACGACCATGGTGCGGCCTTCCAGTGCCAGGTCCTTCATCACCTTCAGTACTTCACCGACCAGCTCCGGGTCGAGCGCCGAGGTCGGCTCGTCGAAGAGCATCACCTCGGGCTCCATGGCCAGGGCACGAGCAATCGCCACGCGCTGCTGCTCACCACCGGACATGTGCGCCGGGTAGGCGTCCTTGCGGTGCGCCACACCGACCTTGGCCAGGTAATGCTCGGCCTTCTCCAGGGCTTCCTTCTTCGGTACGCCGAGCACGTGCACGGGCGCCTCGATGACGTTTTCCAGGGCGCTCATGTGCGACCACAGGTTGAAGTGCTGGAACACCATCGCCAGGCGCGAGCGCATGCGCTGCAGCTGCTTGGGATCGGCGGCCTTGAGCGCGCCCTCCTTGTTCTTCACCAGCTTCAGCTCTTCGCCGTTGAGCAGGATCTTGCCGCCGTAGGGCTGCTCGAGCATGTTGATGCAGCGCAGGAAGGTGCTCTTGCCCGAGCCGCTGGAGCCGATGATGCTGATCACGTCACCGGCCTTGGCCGCCAGGGAAACGCCCTTGAGCACTTCGTGGTCGCCGTAGCGCTTGTGCAGATCCTGGATTTCGAGTTTGTACATGGTCTCGGCTCTCGCTATCGAATACGGGGAACGCGCGGCTCAAGCCTTGCGCGGGGCCAGGTAAACCAGCCAGCGACGCTCGGCCAGCTTGAACAGGCGCACCAGGATGAAGGTGAGCACCAGGTAGAACAGGCCGGCGGTGATGTAGGCCTCGAATGGCAGGTAGAACTGCGAGTTGACCGTCTTCGCCGCACCGGTGATGTCCATCAGCGTCACCACCGACGCCAGGCTGGTGGTGTGCAGCATCATGATCACTTCGTTGCTGTACTGCGGCAGCGCGCGGCGCAGCGCCGACGGCAGGAGGATGCGGCGATAGAGCTTGAAGCGCGACATGCCCATGGCCTTGGCCGCCTCGATCTCACCCGGCGGCGTGGCCTTGATGCTGCCGGCGAGGATTTCCGCGCTGTAGCCGCTGGTGTTGATGGCGAAGGCCAGACAGGCGCAGAAGGTCGCGTTGGACAGGTACGGCCACAGCACGCTGTCGCGCACCGCCTCGAACTGCGCCAGGCCGTAGTACAGCAGGTACAGCTGCACCAGCATCGGCGTGCCGCGGATGACGTAGGTGTAGAGCCAGGCCGGCGCGTTGATCAGCGGCTGGCGCGAGACGCGCATCAGCGCCAGCGGCACGGCGGCGAGCAGGCCGATCGCCAGGGCGATGGCCAGCAGTTTGAGGGTGACCAGCACACCGCCGAAGTAGAGCGGAAGGCTGTCCCAGACCACGTTGTAATCGAAGATCATGGCAGCCCCTTAGATTTCCATTGCCTTGACGCCAGCCGAGTAGCGTCGTTCGAGATAACGCAGGACCAGCAAGGAAACACTGGTGATCGCCAGGTAGATACCGGCTGCCATCAGGATGTAGGTGAAGGGTTCGCGGGTCGCATCGCCGGCGCCCTTGGCGCGGAACATCACGTCCTGCAGGCCGACCAGGGAGATCAGCGCAGTGGCCTTGATCAGCACCAGCCAGTTATTGGTGAAGCCTGGAATCGCCAGGCGGATCATCTGCGGCACGAGGATGCGCAAGAACACACGCATGCCACCCATGCCATAGGCCAGGCCGGCTTCGGCCTGCCCCTTGGGAATGGCCATGAACGCCCCGCGGAAGGTTTCCGACAGGTAGGCGCCATAAATGAAGCCGAGAGTACCGACACCCGCCACGAAGGGGTTGATGTCGATGTATTCGTCGTAGCCGAACAGCGGCACGATGCGGTTCACCATGTCCTGGCCACCGTAGAAGATCAGCAGGATCAGCACATAGTCGGGAATGCCGCGGATTACCGTGGCGTAGGTTTCGCCAAGCAGCGACAGCCACTTCAGGGGAGACAGGCGGCAGGCCGCGCCGATCAGGCCGAGCAGGACCGCGACTGTCATCGACAGCAGCGCCAACTGCAACGTGAGCCAGGTGCCATCGAGAATGGTCGAGCCGTAGCCGTCTAGCATGGATTCACCTCAGGGAAAAACAGCGGGAGCGCCCCTTCCCCTTCAGGGAGTGGATCGGGAGAGGTGCGTCGAGTGCCACTCTCCCGATCTACGGGCCACCTTCTCCTGCAGCGAGGAGAAGGTTAACCGGCATTACTTGCCGTAGACGTCGAACTGGAAGTACTTGTCCTGCACGGCCTTGTACTTGCCGTTGGCACGGATGGCCAGGATGGCGGCGCTGATCTTGTCAGCCAGGGCCTTGTCGCCCTTGCGCACCGCGATGCCCTGACCTTCGCCGAAGTACTTCTCTTCGGTGAAGTCCGGACCGGCGAAGGCGAAGCCCTTGCCCGAATCGGTCTTGAGGAAGCCGTCGTCGATGTTCACCGAGTCGGCCAGGGTGGCGTCCAGGCGGCCCGAGGCGAGGTCGAGGAAGACTTCGTTCTGCGAGCTGTAACGGACGATCTCGGCACCGGCCGGGGCGAAGATGTCGGTGGCGTAGCGGTCATAGACCGAGGAGCGCTGCACGCCGATCTTCTTGCCCTTGAGGTCGACCAGCGGGTCTTTCAGCTCGGTACCGGCCTTCATCGCCAGCTTGGCCGGGGTGGAGTAGTACTTGCCGGTGAAGTCGACGGACTTCTTGCGGTCTTCGGTGATGGACATGGACGACAGCACGGCGTCGAACTTGCGCACCTTGAGTGCCGGGATCAGGCCGTCGAACTCCTGCTCGATCCATTTGCACTCGACTTTCATCTCTTCGCACAGGGCCAGGCCGATGTCGTAGTCGAAGCCGGCGATGTTGCCTTCCGGGGTCTTGAAGGCGAACGGCGGGTAGGCCGCTTCGATGCCGATACGCAGGGGTTTGTCGGCAGCCATGGTCAGGGCGCTGAATGCGGACAGCGCCAGGGCGCCGAGAAGCACGATCTTCTTCATCTTGTGACTCCTTCGAATGGGACAGCAGGTGGCAGAGTGTTCGCCAGGGCCGTGAGTGAATTGTAGAAAGTGTCACCATCTTTGCCGCCCAAAGGGGCATCGCAAGAGGGTCGGCCAGGTGGGCGGCATTCTAGCGAGCGAGGGTGGCGCGATATTTCTTCAAAGCGACAACAAGTTACAGAAGCGCAGGAGACAGGCGAGGGGGATCTTGACAGGCCACGACAAACATGACCAGAGGGATAAAATCGTCAACCCAGTACAAAAGCAATAACCACGCCACAAAAATTCAAACCGCTCTATCTCGGCCATTCAGCACCAAAACTTGTTTTCAGAAACCCCTCATTGCGCACCGCTAGGTGGCATTTCGTTTCCTCACGCCCCGGCGTCGGGCAGCGGCGTTACCGCGATCTGTTACGCAAAAAACAAACCCCGGCTCATGGCCGGGGTTCGTGGGGTGGAGCACAGGGCCGGTTAGGCGACCTGCATGGTGCGGTGTGTCTCTACGAGATGTTGCACCACGCCAGGATCGGCCAGCGTGGAGATATCACCGAGCGAGTCGTACTCGCCGGTGGCGATCTTGCGCAGAATGCGGCGCATGATCTTGCCCGAGCGGGTCTTAGGCAGCCCCGGCGCCCACTGGATGACATCCGGCGAGGCGATCGGGCCGATTTCCTTGCGGACCCAGTTCTTCAGTTCCTGACGCAGCTGCTCGGACGGTTCGTCGCCGCTGTTCAGGGTCACGTAGACATAGATGCCCTGGCCCTTGATGTCGTGCGGCACGCCGACCACGGCAGCCTCGGCGACACGTGGGTGAGCGACCATGGCGCTTTCGATCTCGGCGGTACCCATGCGGTGGCCGGAGACGTTGAGCACGTCGTCCACGCGACCGGTGATCCACCAGTAGCCGTCCTCATCGCGACGGGCGCCGTCACCGGTGAAGTACATGCCCTTGAAGGTCTTGAAATAGGTGTCGACGAAGCGGTCATGGTCGCCATACAGGCTGCGCGCCTGGCCCGGCCAGGAGTCGATGATCACCAGGTTGCCTTCGGCGGCACCCTCGATCAGGTTGCCCAGGTTGTCCACCAGCGCCGGCTGCACGCCGAAGAACGGACGGGTCGCCGAGCCCGGCTTGAGGGCGGTGGCGCCCGGCAGCGGGCTGATCAGCACACCACCGGTCTCGGTCTGCCACCAGGTGTCGACGATCGGGCAGCGGCTCTGGCCGACGTTCTCGTGGTACCAGTGCCAGGCTTCCGGGTTGATCGGCTCACCCACCGAACCGAGCAGACGCAGACTGGAGCCATCGGCCCCCTCCACCGCCGCCTTGCCCTGGGCCATCATGGCGCGAATCGCGGTTGGCGCCGTGTAGAGGATGTTGACCTTGTGCTTGTCGATGATCTTGGCGACACGGGTCACGTCCGGGTAGTTCGGGATGCCTTCGAACAGCAGCGTGGTCGCGCCATTGGCCAGCGGGCCGTAGACGATGTAGCTGTGGCCGGTGACCCAGCCGACGTCGGCGGTGCACCAGTAGACCTCGCCCGGCTTGTAGTCGAACACGCGCTCGTGGGTCAGCGCGGCGTACACCAGGTAACCGCCGGTGGTGTGCAGCACGCCCTTGGGCTTGCCGGTGGAACCGGAGGTGTAGAGGATGAACAGCGCTTCCTCGGCGCCCATTTCCTTCGGCGCGCAGACGCTGCCGGCCACCTTCATCAGGTCCTCGAACCAGATGTCGCGGTGCTGGTTCCACTTGATCGGCGAACCGGTGCGCTTGCACACGATGACCTTCTGGATGCTGCTGGTTTCCGGGTTGGTCAGCGCGTCATCGACGTTGGCTTTCAGCGGGGTCTTCTTGCCGCCGCGCAGGCCTTCGTCCGCGGTAATCACCACTTTCGACTTGCAGTCGATGATGCGCCCGGCCAGGGCTTCCGGCGAGAAGCCGCCGAACACCACGGAATGGATGGCACCAATACGCGCACAGGCCAGCATGGCCACCACGGCTTCGGGGATCATCGGCATGTAGATGGTCACCACGTCGCCGCGGTGCACGTCCTGGCCACGCAGGGCGTTGGCGAACTTGCACACCTGCTCGTGCAGTTCGCGGTAGGTGATTTCCTTGTGCTCGGACGGGTCGTCGCCTTCCCAGATGATGGCAAGCTGGTCGCCACGGGTTTCCAGGTGACGGTCCAGGCAGTTGGCCGAGACGTTGAGGGTGCCGTCGGCGAACCATTTGATGTCGACATGGTGGTCGTCGAAGGAGGTCTGCTTGACCTTGCTGAACGGCTTGATCCAGTCGATGCGCTGAGCCTGCTCGCGCCAGAAACCGTCGGGGTTGATCACCGACTGCTGGTACATGGCCTTGTAGGTGGCCTCGTCGGTCAGCGTTTGGGCGACCACCTCGGGACGGACCGGATAGAGGGGAGCAGCGCTCATGGTTATTACCTCGACGAACAGTTGTTTTTGTATGGTGCCTTTTGTATCCCCCGACACCCCATAGGGCCATTCGACCATGGTCTTACCGCTCTACGACCATGGTCGGAGGCCCGGTTTTCAAGCCTTGCGCGGCTTCACGCGGGCGTTGCGCGGGGCCGCTCGGCGCGTCTGTTCGTCATGCCAGGGGCAAGCATCTCGCCCCCGGCAGGGCACCCGCACCTGGGTTTTCTGCGGGCAAAAAAAAGGCGACCCATTGAGGTCGCCTACCAATTCATTCCGGGGGAGGAATGTTGAAACCAGTCCGGGATTCGCAGGAGCCGGACGCCACGAATTCTCCCCTCTCGCCCCACCCTCCACCATTGCACCAAGGTCGTAGACCGTCGGTCACTCTTTACTCAGGCCGTGCTGGCGCAACTTGTTGGCGATGGTGGTGTGCGACACGCCCAGACGCTTGCCCAGCAGGCGGCTGCTCGGGTGGTCGTGATAGAGGCGCTCCAGCACGGCTTTCTCGAAGCGACCGAGGATCTCGTCCAGGCCGCCCTCCACCGAGAACTCGCCGAGCGGCTGCGGCGCGCCGTAGTCCGGCAGGCGAATGTGCGCGGGCTTCACCGTGCCGCCCTCGCACAGCGAGACGGCCTGGAACAGCACGTTTTCCAGCTGGCGCACGTTGCCCGGCCAATGGTAATGGCCGAGACGCTCCAGTGCCTGCGGCGCCAGCTTCGGCAGCGGGCAACCGATCTGCCGGCTGGCCTGGTCGAGGAAGTGCTCGACCAGCGGCGCCAGGCCATCCAGGCATTCGCGCAGCGGCGGGATGTGCAGGCTCAGCACGTTGAGGCGGTGATAGAGGTCCTGGCGAAACTCGCCCTTGGCGCACAGTTCGGAGAGGTCGACCTGGGTCGCGCAGATCACCCGCACGTCCAGGTACACCTCCTCGTCGCTGCCGACGCGGCGGAAGCAGCCGTCCTGCAGGAAGCGCAGCAACTTGGCCTGCAGGCGCGGGCTCATCTCACCGACGCCATCGAGGAACAGCGTGCCGCCGGCGGTCAGCTCCAACAGGCCGAGCTTGCCCTCCGGCCGCGCGCCTTCAAAGGCGCCGGGGCCGTAGCCGAACAACTCGGTCTCGGCCATGGACTCCGGCAGGCCGGCGCAATTCAGCGCCATGAACGGCGACTGCCCGCGCGGGCTGGCCAGGTGGCAGGCGCGGGCGAGCAGCTCCTTGCCGGTGCCGGTTTCGCCCTCGATCAGCAGCGGCGCGTCCAGTGGCGCCATGCGCCGCGCCTCGCGCACCACCGCCGCCATCACTTTCGAGCTCTGGAAGATGCTGTCGAAGCCGCGCAGCTCCTGCTTGCGCACGTGGTAGATGCGCTCGCCGATGCGGTCGGCGCGGTGCAGGGTCAGCACCGCGCCGGCCATGGCGTCGCTCTCTTCGTGTTCGGTCTGCAGCGGGGCGATGTCGGCAAGGAACACGTCGCCCTTGATCTTCACCCGCAGGCCGTTGATCCGCGACTTGTTGGCGCGCACCAGCTCCGGCAGGTCGAAGTCCTCGGCATAGCGCGACAGCGCAATCCCCGGCACCTCGTCCACACGCACGCCGAGCAGTTGGGCGGCGGCACGGTTGGCGGCGACGATGCTGCCGGCCATGTCGATGGACAGTACGGGGAACTCCAGCGCGCCGAGCAGCGCGTTGAGTTCCAGGTGACGCCGCTCGCTGGGCATCAGGCCGACGCGCTTGACGCCGAACACGCCCGGCACGCTTTCCAGCTTCGGACGCAGGGCCTGGAACTGCAGGTTGATCAGGTTCGGGCAGTGCAGGTAGATGGCGTTGCCCTGCTCGCCGCCCACTTCGCCGCGGGCCACGTTGATGCCGTAGTCGACCAGCAACTGGAGGATGTCGCGCAGGATGCCGACACGGTTCTGGCAATGAATCTTGATGCGCATGGGAGACCCGATGTTGTAGTTGGAGAGGGTCGACGGCCGTTTTTTCGCAAGGCGGCCGTTATTTCCGTCAAGAATATGTGACGAAATTGCGCACCAGCAAGGCGATTCATCGCCACCTTCCAAGCGGCGTAAGCCCTGCTTTACAGAATCCCCCTTTGCATCGTCCCCGCTTTGCCCTGTCGCCCCTGCAACCATGCCGGCATCCGCGGTATCGATAGGCACACGACAACAACAAAAGCCCCGCCCAGGAGGCCGAATGAAAACCACGCACTACCTGGCCCGCGAGCCCGATGCCGAAGGCTTTATCGACTACCCCGAGGCCGAGCACGAAGTGTGGAACACCTTGATCACCCGCCAGCTCAAGGTGATCGAAGGCCGCGCCTGTCAGGAGTACCTGGACGGCATCGACCAGCTCGGCTTGCCGCATGATCGAATCCCGCAGCTGGGCGAGATCAACCGCGTATTGCAGGCCAGCACCGGCTGGCGGGTGGCGCGGGTACCGGCACTGATCCCCTTCCAGACTTTCTTCGAGCTGCTCGCCAGCCAGCAGTTTCCGGTGGCCACGTTCATCCGTACGCGCCAGGAACTGGACTACCTGCAGGAGCCGGACATCTTCCACGAGATTTTCGGCCACTGCCCACTGCTGACCAACCCCTGGTTCGCCGCCTTTACCCACACCTACGGCAAACTCGGCCTGCAGGCGAGCAAGGAAGAACGCGTGTACCTGGCGCGGCTGTACTGGATGACCATCGAATTCGGCCTGGTCGACACCAGCCAGGGCCGGCGCATCTATGGCGGCGGCATCCTCTCCTCGCCGAAGGAAACGCTCTACAGCCTGTCGGACGAACCGGAACACCAGCGCTTCGATCCACTCGAAGCCATGCGTACCCCGTATCGCATCGATATCCTGCAACCACTGTATTTCGTGCTGCCGCAGCTCAAGCGGCTGTTCGACCTGGCCCAGGAAGACATCATGGGCATGGTCCGCCAGGCCATGCAGATGGGCCTGCACGCACCGAAATTCCCGCCCCGCGCGGCCTGACCCTTGATCCCTGGAGAACCCTGATGTCCCTTGCCCAAGCCCAATGCGAAGCCTGCCGCGCCGATGCGCCCCACGTTTCCGAAGAAGAACTGGCAACGCTGATCAAGCAGATTCCCGACTGGAACATCGAGGTGCGCGACGGCCACATGGAGCTGGAGCGGGTCTTTCTGTTCAGGACCTTCCGCCATGCCCTGGCCTTCACCAATGCCGTCGGCGCGCTGGCCGAAGAGGTCGGCCATCACCCGGCGCTGCTCACCGAGTGGGGCAAGGTCACCGTGACCTGGTGGAGCCACGAGATGAAGGGCCTGCACCGCAACGACTTCATCATGGCCGCGCGCACCGATGTCGCCGCGCAGGCTGCGGAGGGCCGCAAGTGAGCCACTTCGCCGCCATCGAGCGGGTGCCGGGCGACCCGATCCTCGGGCTGATGGACGCTTACCGCCTCGACCCCAACCCGGCCAAGTTCGACCTTGGCGTGGGCGTGTACAAAGACACGCAAGGCCTGACCCCGATTCCCCATGCGGTAAAGCTCGCCGAGCAGCGCCTGGTGGATCGGCAAACCAGCAAGAGCTACACCAGCGGCCACGGTGACCCGGCGTTCGGCACCGGGTTGCTGCATCTGGTGCTCGGCGCCGCCTCGCCGCTGCTCGCCGCCGAACGTGCCGGCGCCACGCAGACGCCCGGCGGCACCGGCGCACTGCGCCTGGCCGGCGAGTTCATCGCGCACAATCTGCGCGGGCGCGGCATCTGGCTGAGCAATCCGACCTGGCCGATCCACCAGAGCATCTTCGCCACCTGCGGCCTGCGCGTCGGCCACTACCCCTACGTCGGCCCGGATAACCGCCTCGACGTCGAGGCCATGCTCAGTGCGCTGCAGCAGGTGCCCGCGGGTGACGTGGTGCTGCTGCACGCCTGCTGCCACAACCCGACCGGCTTCGACCTCAGCCAGGACGACTGGCGCCAGGTGCTGCAGGTGGTGCAGGCACGCGAGCTGCTGCCGCTGATCGACTTCGCCTACCAGGGTTTCGGCGACGGCCTGGAGCAGGACGCCTGGGCCGTGCGCCTGTTCGCCGAGGCCCTGCCGGAACTGCTGATCACCAGCTCCTGCTCGAAGAACTTCGGCCTCTACCGCGAACGCACCGGCGCGCTGATCGTGCAGGCCGGCGACAGCGAGAAACTGCTCGACGTGCGCAGCCAACTCGCCGCCCTCGCCCGCAACCTGTGGTCGACGCCGCCCGCCCATGGCGCCGAGGTGGTCGCGACGATTCTCGCTGACGCCGAGCTGCGTGGGGTGTGGGTCGAAGAACTGGACATGATGCGCCAGCGCATCGCCGACCTGCGCCAGGGCCTGGTGCAGGCGCTGCAACCGTTCGGCCTGGCCGAGCGCTTCGCCCACATTGGCGCCCAGCGCGGCATGTTCTCCTACACCGGCCTGAGCCCGCAGCAGGTGCAGCGCCTGCGCGACGAGTTCAGTGTGTACATGGTCGGCACGGGGCGGGCCAATGTCGCCGGCATCGACGAACGCCGCCTGGCACAACTGGCGGCGGCGATTGCCGCTGTCAGCGCCTGAGGCTTACAGAAAGGCCTGGTCGCCACGCAAGATCAGCTGATCGGGCAGGCAACGCGCGTATTCCAGGCGATCCCGCCCGCCCTGCTTGGCCTTGTACAGCAGGCGATCCACCGCATCGATGAAGGCCAGCGGCGCGCTGTGCGGCGCCGGGATCAGCGTGCCGACGCCCAGGCTGATGGTAAGGATCTGCGCCACGGTGGAGTGCTCATGGACGATCTGCTGCTTGCGGATCGCCCGGCGGCAGCGCTCGGCAATCTTCTTCGCCGACTTCTCGTCGGTTTCCGGCAGCACCAGCACGAACTCCTCGCCGCCGAAGCGCGCGAGAAAATCCCGTGGCCGCGTCGCCGCCTGGGTCAGCGCCTGGCCAACGCGCTTGAGGCAATCGTCGCCACGAATGTGCCCGTAGTGATCGTTGTACTGCTTGAAGAAATCGATATCGAGGAGGATCAGCGACAGCGGCCGCTGGGTGCGCTGGGCGTTGGCCCATTCGATGTCCATGATCGAGTCGAACATGCGCCGGTTGTTGATGCCGGTGAGGCCGTCCTTGTAGGAATACTCCTCCAGCTCCTTCTGCAGACGGATCAGCTGCTCCTCGGTCTGCTTGCGCTCACTGATGTCGAACATGAAGCCGATCAGCGAATCGACCTCGCCATTGGCGTCGCGCATCACATGCACCACGTCGCGAATCCACACGTAGCGGCCGTCCTTGGTCAGGGCGCGGTAATCGGCCTCGTGGTCGATGCCGGACTGCGACTGCGACACGCAGAAATTGACCACCCTGTCACGGTCTTCCGCGTGCATGCGCTCGGCCCAGTCGTTGGCGCTGATCCAGCTGTCCTGGGTCCAGCCCAGCAGCGTCTCGATCTGCGGGCCGATATAGGCGAAGGTCATGGTCTTCCAGTCGATCTTCCACGGGATCGCCTTGGTCGACTCCAGCAGGGTCTTGTACACCGCGCTGTCCGTTACCGCCTTGTTCGTGTCACTCACCGCGGCTCTCCTGATTCATCACCATCACCGGCCCTGCAACGGGGTCCGCATGCCGCCGAGAAACAGCGTGCGTGGCTGGTTGCGAAGAAATATCGATGCAAGGTTTATACACAGGCCGCTCGCGCAGTGGCAATTGGCTACCCAGCCTGCCGACGAACTGTCCGGCCGGGGCGAAAACCCTCTAGAAATCCACCTTGCCGCGCCCGGCCTTGATCGCCCCGCGCTTGCTCTTGCCTTCCAGGCGCCGCGTCTTCGAACCCAGCGTCGGCTTGGTCGGGCGGCGCGCCTTCTCGGTCTTGCCGGCGGCGCGGATCAGCTCGCCGAGGCGCTCCAGGGCGTCGGCGCGGTTCTGCTCCTGGGTGCGGTATTGCTGGGCCTTGATGATCACCACGCCATCGGCGGTGATGCGGCTGTCACGCAGCGCCAGCAGGCGTTCCTTGTAGAACGGCGGTAGCGACGAGGCCTGGCTGTCGAAGCGCAGGTGCACGGCGCTCGACACCTTGTTGACGTTCTGCCCGCCGGCGCCCTGGGCGCGGATGGCGGTGAGTTCGACTTCGTCGTCAGGCAGATGAATGCTGTTGGAGATGACCAGCATGGCGGCAACCGGGCTAGAACGGGGCCACAGGATACCGCGCACCAGCGCAAACGGCCTGCGCCGATTGCACCTTTCGCCATACCGGCTCAGCAGTACCGGCGCCGGCAAACAGGGATCAGATAGGGCCGCAGAGTGCCTGCATATCATGCCGAGGCGACAGCACAGGGCGAGCGCGGCGCATCCCCCGCCACATCTGATCCGCATAAAACACTCACGTCTGAATCTGTTTTGTTTCCCCGCTGATTTCTACAGTGCGCCATCGCCGATACCCAGCCGGGTTTCGCATCGCATTCGTCTGCCGGGGTTCCCATGCACTCAGCCGTTTCAGCACCCGCCTACAACTACAAGGTGGTCCGCCAGTTCGCCATCATGACCGTGGTCTGGGGCGTGGTCGGCATGGCCATGGGCGTGTTCATCGCCTCGCAGCTGGTGTGGCCGGCACTCAACCTCAACCTGCCGTGGACCAGCTTCGGCCGCCTGCGCCCGCTGCACACCGGCCTGGTGATCTTCGGCTTCGCCGGCAGCGCGCAGTTCGCCGCCAGCTACTACGCGGTGCAGCGCACCTGCCAGACGCGCCTGGCCTACGACAACCTGGCCGCGTTCACCTTCTGGGGCTGGCAGGCGGTGATCGTCACACTGCTGATCACCCTGCCGCTGGGCTACACCACGACCAAGGAATACGCCGAGATCGAATTCACCGGCGCCATCGGCATGGCCATCGTCTGGGTCGCCTACGCCATCGTCTTCTTCGCCACGCTGACGCGGCGCAAAACCCGGCACATCTATGTCGGCAACTGGTTCTTCGGCGCCTTCATCCTGGTCATCGCCATGCTCCATGTGGTCAACCACCTGGCGATCCCGGTGAGCTGGTTCAAGTCCTACCCGATCTACTCCGGCGCCACCGACGCCATGGTGCAGTGGTGGTACGGGCACAACGCGGTGGGCTTCTTCCTCACCACCGGTTTCCTCGGGATGATGTATTACTTCGTGCCCAAGCAGGTCGATCGCCCGGTCTACTCCTATCGCCTGTCGATCGTGCACTTCTGGGCGCTGATCACCCTGTACATCTGGGCCGGCCCGCACCACCTGCACTACACCGCGCTGCCGGACTGGGCGCAGTCCCTCGGCATGGCCATGTCGATCATACTTCTGGCGCCGAGCTGGGGCGGCATGGTCAACGGCATGATGACCCTCTCCGGTGCCTGGCATAAGCTGCGCAGCGACCCGATCCTGCGCTTTCTCGTGGTGTCCCTGGCGTTCTACGGCATGTCGACCTTCGAGGGGCCGATGATGGCGATCAAGACCGTCAACGCCCTCTCCCACTACACCGACTGGACCATCGGCCACGTGCATGCCGGGGCACTGGGCTGGGTGGCGATGATCACCTTCGGCTCGCTGTACCACATGATTCCCAAGGTCTACGGCCGCGAGCAGATGCACAGCATTGCCCTGATCAACGCGCACTTCTGGCTCGCGACCATCGGCACCGTGCTGTACATCGCCTCGATGTGGGTCAACGGCATCACCCAGGGCCTGATGTGGCGCGCGGTGAACGAGGACGGCACGCTCACCTACTCGTTCGTCGAGTCGCTGCAGGCCAGCCACATCGGTTACGTGGTACGCCTGGCGGGTGGTCTGTTCTTCCTCGTCGGCATGCTGCTGATGGCCTGGAACACCTGGCGTACCGTGCGGGCCGCGCGCCCGGCCGAGTACCGCCTGCTCGGCCAGATCGGCTAGCGGCGAGGAGCGGCACATGCCGGGTGATCTCTGGTTCTTCCTCTGCGCCGCACTGTTCTTCTGCGCCGTGCAGCTGTGCCTGGCCGGCAAGAGCCGGCGGCACCTGGACGAGGCGACGATGCAACCGTTCGCCGACGACCCCGACGTGGCGCGGCGCATGGAGCGCGCCACGGCCCGCAGCCGCACCGGCTGCAGCTGCCCGGGCACCTGCGATGGCAGCTGCGCCTACCGCGAGGACCTGTCCGCCTGATCAGGCCGAGGCGTTGTCGGCTTCGCAGTTGATCATCCACGGCACGCCGAAGCGGTCCTTGAGCATGCCGAAGCGCACGGCCCAGAAGGTCTTCTCCAGCGCCATCTGCACCTCGCCACCTGCTGACAGCGCAGCGAACACCCGCTCCGCCTCGGCGATGCTGCCGACCTGGATCGACACATGGCAGCCCTTGATGCCGTCATACGGCTGATCACCCAACGTGTCGGAACCCATCAGCAACTGGTCGCCCAGCGTCAGGCAGGCGTGCAACGTGCGGTGGTGCTGGTCGGCAGGAAACATACCGGCACATTCGGCGTTTTCGCTGACCGGCATGATGCTCGCGGCGCCGCCCAGGCACTGCGCGTAGAAGGTAAAAGCCTCGGCGCAATTGCCGTCGAATATCAGGTAGGCGTGGATCTTCATCGTGTGGCGCTCCTCATTTTTCGCTCAGCTTCTCGCGCAGGCGCTCTTCCTGGGCGCGCAACTGCGGGGTGAACTCCTCACCGAAATCCTCGGCACTGTAGATCTGCCGGATCTCGATTTCCGACTCGCTCGGCATCGGGTTGGGGCAGCGCTTGACCCACTCGACGCACTCGGCCAGCGAGGCGACCTCGAAGATCCAGTAGCCGGCGACCAGCTCCTTGGTTTCGGCGAACGGCCCGTCGATGACACTGCGCTGCTCGCCAGCGAAACGCACGCGCACGCCCTTCGCGCTCGGGTGCAGGCCCTCGCCGGCCTGCATCACGCCGGCGGCGATCAATTCCTCGTTGTAGCGACCCATTGCGGTCAACAGCTCTTCGCTGGGCATCTCGCCGGCTTCGGACTCGGCGGTGGCTTTGACTAACACCATGAAACGCATCGTGCTCTCCTTACCTCACGGGCGGCCGCCACGGCGCATGGCGGCCTTTCACTGAATAGTCGAAGCAGCGTAGGCAGAATCGACAGGCCGCTGAAATTTTTAGTCGGAATTTGTGCACTGCCCGCGTCCGCGCCACGGCGGTAACGTAGGCGCCTTCGCAAACAGACGAGCGCGCAGATGGACTCGATCACCCAGGCAGTACTTGGCGCCACCATTCAGGGCTCCCTCCTCGGCCGCTGGCAGGGCCGCCGCGCCCTGCTCTACGGCGCCCTGCTGGCCACCGTGCCGGACATGGACGTGCTGATGGACTACGGCGACGCCGTCTGGGACATGACCTTCCACCGCGGTTTCAGCCACTCGCTGTTCGTCCTCACCAGCCTGGCCTTTCTGCTGACCTGGCTGGCGCGGCGTTTCCGCCCGCACCCTGGCTACTCGACGCAACGCCTGTTCCTCACCCTCTGGCTGGTACTGATCACCCACCCGCTGCTGGATGCCTTCACCAGCTACGGTACGCAGTTGTTCTGGCCGCTGGCGACGGCGCCGATCGCTTGGTCGACGGTGTTCATCATCGACCCGCTCTACACCGTGCCCCTGTTGCTGGCGGTCGGTATCGCGCTGTTCAGCGGCCTGTACGGCAAACGTGCGCGCTTGCCAGCCATCGCCCTGGGCCTGTCGAGCCTGTACCTGGCCTTCACCGTCGCCGGCAAGTGGATGGCCGAGGAGCGCGTGGAAGCCCTGGCCGCGCGCGAAGGAATCAAGGCCGAGCAGGTGTTCAGCGCCCCCACGCCGTTCAACAGCCTGCTCTGGCGGGTGGTGGTGATCGATGGCGAGGATTATCACGAAGCGCTCACCGGCTGGTTCGACCGTGAGCCGCCGCACCTGGAACGCCTGCCACGCGGCACCGCCCTGGCCGAGACACTGCAGGCATCGCCGCAGTACCAGCGGCTGTTCTGGTTCACCCAGGGCGTGCTGCGCTACGACCAGGTCGGCGCGCAGCTGCTGGTCACCGACCTGCGCCTGGGCATGACCGGCTTCCACCCGTTCCGCTTCGTCTTCGCCGAACAGCGCGAAGGCCGCTGGCAGGTGTTCAACCCGGTGCAGCGCCTGCCGTTCTCGCGCGGCGACCTGCAGCACCTGCATGCGCTGTGGCTGCGCATCTGGGACGAACGCCAGACCATCTCCCTGCAGCAATGGGCCACCGCCCTGCGCACGATTCCCTGAGCCGACGCCTGCGCGCCACCACCCGGTGGCGCGGCATTCGTGCCATTGCCATCGCTGAACTAGGCTAAGCCGTACCCTACGCGGCAGTGAGAGTTCGGCATGAACATTCGGCAAAAAATGATCGCCAGCGGCGCCATCAGCGTGCTCGCGGCGACCCTGCTCGGCGGCATCGGCTTCTGGGGCCAGACCCGTCTGGCCAGTGCCCTGGCCGAGAACGAGCTGAGCGTCAGCGCCCTGCGCAACCACCTCGAAGGCGACATGATGCACGACGCCCTGCGCGCCGACGTGCTCGCCGCGTTCGTTGTCGAGCCCGGTGACAGCACCGCCGCCAGCCAGGTGCGCAGCGACCTCAAGGAGCACAGCGAGTGGTTCCAGCGCACCCTCGGCGACAACGCCAAGCTGCCGCTCAGCGCCGGCATCCGCAAGGCCATCGCCGACTCGCAGCCGGCGCTCACCGCCTACATCGGCCAGGCCGAACGCCTGGTCGACCTGGCCCTGGCCGACCCACAGGCCGCGCGCAGCGAAATCCCCGCCTTCGACCAGAGCTTCGGCGAACTGGAAGAACGCAACGAGGCCCTCAGCGAACTGATCGAGGCGCACGCAGCAAGTACCCGCAGCGCCGGTGAAACGGCGGTACGCCAGGCCGCCTGGCTGCTGATCGGCGGCATCGTCTTCGTCTGCATCCTGCTCTGCCTGCTCACCACCCAGCTGATGCACGCCGTACTGCGGCCGCTGGAGAAAACCGTGGCGGCAGCGCGGGCCATCGCCCAGGGCAACCTGCGCAACAGCATCAGTGTCGACAGCAACGACGAGGCCGGCCAGCTGCAGAAGGCCCTGGCCGACATGCAGGGCAACCTGCGCCAGATGATCGACGGCATCCGCAGCGAGAGCGAGCAGTTGCAGCGCACCGCGCAGCACCTCAACAGCGCCTCGCAAACCATCGTGCAGGGCTCCAGCGACCAGTCCGACAGTGCCACCAGCATGGCCGCGGCGATGGAGCAGATGATCCAGAACATCGCCCAGATCGCCGACCACGCGAGCAACGCCAAGGACATCTCCGCGCAATCCGAACAGCTGGCCGGCAGCGGTGGTCAGGTGATTCTCGGCGTGGTCGAAGGCATGAGCCGCATCGCCGACGCGGTCAACCAGTCCTCGGCGACCATCACCGCGCTGGGTCAGTCGTCCGAGGAAATCCATTCGATCATCCAGGTAATCAAGAGCATCGCAGAGCAGACCAACCTGCTCGCCCTCAACGCCGCCATCGAAGCCGCGCGTGCCGGCGAGGCCGGGCGCGGCTTTGCCGTGGTTGCCGACGAGGTGCGCAACCTGGCTTTGCGCACCGCGCAGTCGACCCAGGAAATCACCGGCATGATCGAGCGCATCCGCTCCAGCACCGAGCAGGCCGTGCAGAGCATGCAGACCGGGGTGACGCGGGTGAACGACGGTGTCGGCCTGGCGCGCCAGGCGGGCGAGTCGATCAACGAGATCCGCGGTGGCGCGCACCGCGCCGCCGAAGTGGTCGAGGAGATTTCCCACACCATCGGCGAGCAGAGCAAGGCCAGCAACGAAGTGGCCCAGCGCGTCGAGCAGATCGCCCAGATGGCGCAGCAGAACACCCGCACGGTGAACGAGCTGGCCGACGCCGCCCGCCACCTGGACCGCGTGGCGCGCAGCATGCAGAGTTCGGTGCTGCAGTTTCAGACCTGAGACGCAGCCTGTTTTGGCAGGGTGCGCCGCGCGCACCAGTTTCCCAAGAAAAAGCCCGGCATCAGCCGGGCTTTTTCATTCAGCGCGCAACCATCAGCTGGCCGAGGTTCCCACTGGCACCGCCGCGCTCGACTGTTTGATCCGGTAGCAGGCCCAGATGAACAGCAGCCACAGCGGAATCGCGTAGACCGACATGCGGATGCCGTCGATGAACAGCATCACGCCGAGGATGAACACCACGAACGCCAGGCACAGGTAGTTGGCGAACGGGAACCAGAAGGCCTTGAAGCTGGTGTCCACACCCTTGGCGGCCATGGCCTTGCGGAATTTCAGGTGGGCCAGGCTGATCATCGCCCAGTTGATCACCAGCGCCGCGACCACCAGCGACATCAGCAGCTCCAGGGCGCTTTTCGGCAGCAGGTAGTTGACCGCCACGCAGAGCAGCGTGACCACCGCCGAGGAGAAGATCGCCAGCACCGGCACGCCGCGCTTGTCGACCTTGAGCAGCGACTTCGGCGCGTTGCCCTGGTCGGCCAGGCCGTAGAGCATGCGGCTGTTGCAGTACACGCAGCTGTTGTAGACCGACAGCGCGGCGGTGAGCACGACGAAGTTGAGGATGTGCGCCGCGGTGTCGCTGCCGATCAACGAGAAGATCTGCACGAACGGGCTGCTGCCGTAGGAGTCGCCGCCGGCGTTCAGCGTGGCAACCAGGCTGTCCCACGGGTACAGCGAGAGCAGGATGGTCAGCGCACCGATGTAGAAGATCAGGATGCGGTAGACCACCTGGTTGATGGCCTTGGGAATCACCTTCTTCGGCTCGGCGGCCTCGGCGGCAGTGATGCCGACCAGCTCCAGGCCACCGAAGGAGAACATGATGATCGCCATCATCATCACCAGCCCGGTGATGCCGTTGGGGAAGAACCCGCCGTGGCTCCACAGGTTGCTGATCGAGGCCTGCTCGCCGCCGGCGCCGCTGATCAGCAGGTAGCCGCCGATCAGGATCATGCCGATGATCGCCACCACCTTGATGATGGCGAACCAGAACTCGGCCTCGCCGAAGGCTTTGACGTTGGTCAGGTTGATCGCGTTGATCAGGATGAAGAACACCGCGGCGGTGGCCCAGGTGGGGATTTCCGGCCACCAGTACTGCACGTACTTGCCCACCGCGGTGAGTTCAGCCATGCCGACCAGCACGTAGAGCACCCAGTAGTTCCAGCCGGAGAGGAAGCCGGCGAACGGGCCCCAGTAGGCGTGGGCGAAGTGGCTGAAGGAGCCGGCGACGGGCTCCTCGACGATCATCTCGCCGAGCTGGCGCATGATCAGGAAGGCGATGAAGCCACCGATGGCGTAACCGAGGATCATCGATGGACCGGCCGATTGCATGACCCCGGCCGAGCCGAGGAACAGACCGGTGCCGATGGCGCCACCGAGGGCGATCAGCTGGATATGGCGATTTTTCAGGCCGCGGGTGAGCGGGCCGGTGTGCAGCGTTTCACGCGTCATTGAACGTCACCTATTTGTTTTTATCTGTGACGGGATCGGACCCGCCGCGCTTGTGGCGCTGCGGAATGCAAGGCTGATAAGCCGTTACGTTACTGCGCGTCTGCCTGCACCTCCGGAGCCGCCTGGGCGAAGGCAGCGAGGGGTTCACAGCGGGCGGCAATATCGAGAATGCGCGGATACGCATGGAGGTCACAGTTAAAACGCCGCGCATTGTACACCTGTGGAATCAGACAGGCTTCCAGATAACCCGGACGCTCACCCAGCGACAGGCGACCGGGCAGCGCCGCCAGGCCCTGCTCGACTGCCGCCAGGCCAGTGGCCACCCAGTGCCGGTACCAGTCACCCTTGGCCGCGTCGGCCACACCGAGCTCGGCGGACAGGTACTGCAGCACGCGCAGGTTGTTCAGCGGGTGGATATCGCAGGCGATGTGCAGCGCCAGCGCGCGCACCTGGGCCCGCTGCGCCGGGTCGGACGGCAGCAGTGCCGGCACCGGGAAGACCTCGTCCAGGTATTCGAGAATCGCCAGCGACTGGGCGATGCGCACGCCGTCATTGACCTCGTCGACCAGCAGCGGCAGCAGGCCCTGGGGATTGAGCGCGAGGTACTCCGGGGCGTGCTGCTGCCCGCCATCCTTGACCAGGTGCACCGGTACCTGGCGGTAGCCCAGGCCCTTGAGGTTGAGGGCGATGCGTACACGGTAGGCGGCGCTGGAGCGCCAGTAGCCGTATAGGGTCAACATGGACGTGGCTCCTTCAGGGAACGCGTAGGGTGGATGGCCACCCCGGGGAAACCAGCATTGAGGCGCGCCTGAACTGATGGTTCCCACGCTCTGCGTGGGGGCCCATCCTGTGACGCTCCGCGCAAAGCACGAGCAGGCGCCGGAGCGCCCAGGTCTGCACTCCCACGCGGAGCGTGGGAACGATCAATCGCCGCGTACACCACCACCGATAGGTATCGCTAAGCTGCCTCATGCTACCGCTGGTACTTCTGCACAACCTGGTCGATGGCGCCGAAGATGCTCTCGTCGGCGGCATCGAACATCTCGATGCGCACCCGGTCGCCGAACTTCAGAAACGGCGTGCGCGCCTCGCCCTGCTCGACGATCTCCAGCATGCGTTTCTCCGCCAGGCAGGAGGAGCCGGCGCTGCGGTCATAGTTGGACACGGTGCCCGAGCCGATGATGGTGCCGCTGCCCAGTGGCCGGGTCTTGGCCGCATGGGCGACCAGGGTCGGGAAATTGAAGGTCATGTCGGTGCCGGCGTCCGGCTGGCCGAACAGCTGCGCGTTGATATGCGACACCAGCGGCCGGTGCACCTTGCCATCCTTCCAGGCCTCGCCCAGCTCGTCCGGGGTCACCGCCACCGGCGAGAAGCTCGACGATGGCTTGCTCTGGTAAAAGCCGAAGCCCTTGGCCAGCTCACCGGGGATCAGGTTGCGCAGCGACACGTCGTTGACCAGCATCAGCAGGCGAATGTGCCCGGCCGCCTCGGCAGCGCTGGCGCCCATCGGCACGTCGTCGGTGATCACCGCCAGCTCGGCCTCCAGGTCGATACCCCAGGCTTCGTCACCAAGCTGGATCGGGCTGTGCGGCGGGATGAAACTGTCCGCGCCGCCCTGGTACATCAGCGGGTCGTGCCAGAAGCTCTCCGGCATTTCCGCGCCACGCGCCTTGCGCACCAGCTCGACGTGGTTGACGTAGGCACTGCCATCGGCCCAGTGATAGGCCCGCGGCAACGGGCTGTGGCAGTCGCGTTGGTCGAAGACGAAGGCGTCCTCGCAGAGGCCGTCGTTGAGGCGCTGGTACATGGCCTCCAGATGCGGGCCCTTGATCGACCAGTCATCCAGCGCGGCCTGCAGGGTCGCGGCGATCTGCGGCACCTTGACCGCCCGGCTCAGGTCGCGGGAAACCACCAGCAGCACGCCGTCGCGGCCTTGATTCAGTGATGCGAGTTTCATAATTGGATTCCGTCAGTTCAGAGACGTCTGTAGGAGCCAGCTTGCTGGCGATCAACGTGGCATGCGATCGCCAGTAAGCTGGCTCCTACACATGCAGGTTCAGCCTTGTTTGCCTGGCGCCCGCCACGAGTTCACATACTCGGCCACCTCCACCCCGGCCGCGGCTTCGCCAACCTCCAGCGCGCGGCGGGTGTCGATCATCACCGCCACCTCGTCGATGAAGGTCGCCGGGTCAACCTGGGCCTTCTTCAGCGCCTTCGGATGCGGGCCATGGGGGAAACCACAGGGATGAAACGTCACCATCCCCTGTTCGATGTTGTCGCGGCTGAAGAAGTTGCCCCGGTGGTAGAACAACACCTCGTCGTAGTCGTCGTTGTTGTGGAAGAACGGCACCTTGAGCGCACCGGGATCAGACTCGACCGGGCGCGGGGTGAAGGTGCAGACGACGAAGCCATTGGCGACGAAGGTGGTGTGCGCCGATGGCGGCAGGTGGTAGCGGTGGCTCATCAGCGGGCGGATGTCGCGCCAGTTGAGGCGTACCACGGTGTTGTCGCCGTGCCAGCCGACCACGTCCAGCGGGTTGTAGGGAAAGGTCACGGTGCTGATCTGGTTGCGCCGCTTGATCCGCACCTGCCAGGGGTTCTCGTCCTGCTGCGCCTTGAACGCCTCGTCGAGGCGCGGATGGTCGAGTACCGCCGGGTCGAAGATCGCCTGCGGACCGAGCAGGCCCTTGTCCGGCAGCATGTAGGCGCCGTCGCTGTTCTCGATCAGCAGCATGAAGGTCGGCTGCGTGGCCTCGATGCGCCAAGCGGTGCCGCGCGGGATCATCAGGTAGTCGCCGTCGCGGTACTCGAGGTGGCCGAAGTCGCAGTAGAAATGCCCGGCGCCCTCGTGGACGAACAGCAGCTCGTCACCGTCGCTGTTGCGCACCAGGTGGCGCATGGCGCCGTTAGTCTTCCAGATACGCAGCTGCACGTCGGCGTTGTGCAGCGTCAGCGGCGCCTGCAACGGGCAGTCGCGTTCGCTGGCGATGGCGTTGAAGTTGAACGCGTGCGGGCGCAGCGGCCCCTGCCAGTCGACCCAGCCGGTGGGCGGGTGCTTGTGGTGTAGGTGGGTCACCGGGCCGAAGAAGCCCTCGCGGCCCATCTCGCGCTCGTAGGTGTCCTGCGGAAAATCGCAATGCGCCTGACGCGAACAGTCGCCCTCGCGTAGGGGAAAGCTGATCCATTTCCGGCTCATGTGTATCTCCTCGTCATGGCGCTCAGGATGCGTAGGGCGGATGGCCACCCCGTGGACGGCCACCCCGTGGAAAACCGCGAAGGGTTTTCCCCCGACAGCGGCGGATGAACCACACGTCACCCACCCTACGGCTCAGTCCTCGGCGATCACGCCACGCCGTACCTGATCCTCCTCGATGGATTCGAACAGCGCCTTGAAGTTGCCTTCGCCGAAGCCCTGGTTGCCCTTGCGCTGGATGATCTCGAAGAAGATCGGGCCGATCACCGTGTTGGTGAAGATCTGCAGCAGGATGCCGTCGTCCTCCGACGTATCGACGCCCGGCGTGCCGACGCCCGGCGCACCATCGATCAGCAGGTTCAGTTCGCGCAGTTGCGCCAGGGGCTCGCCGTGGCCGGCCACGCGGCTGTCGACCTTTTCATAATAGGTGTCCGGCGTGGTCATGAAGTCCACGCCGTTGGCGCGCAGCTTGCGCACCGTTGCGTAGATGTCGTCGGTGGACAGGGCGATGTGCTGGATGCCCTCGCCGTGGTACTCGCGGATGAATTCCTCGATCTGCGACTTGTCGTCGGCCGACTCGTTGATCGGGATGCGGATCTTGCCGCACGGCGCGGTCATGGCGCGGGAGAACAGGCCGGTGAGCTTGCCTTCGATGTCGAAGTAGCGGATCTCGCGAAAGCCGGCGATGCGCTCGTAGAAGCCGGACCAGACATCCATCTGCCCGCGCTTGACGTTGTGCGTGAGGTGGTCGATCAGCTGCAGGCCGACCGCGTTGTCGTTCGGCCCGCGGCCTTCGATGTACTCGAAGTCGACGTCGTAGATGCTCTTGCCACCGCTCTCGTCCGGATACCGGTCGACCAGGTACAGCAAGGAGCCGCCGATACCCTCGACGCAGGGAATGTTCAATTCGCCGAAGTTGGCGTGGCTGCCGACCAGGGTCGCGCCCTGGGACTCGACGTAGGCGGCGGCCTGGGCGGCGTTCTTCACCCGGAAGGCCATGGCGCAGGCGCTCGGCCCGTGCTTCTCGCCGAAGGCGCGCACGTGGCCGGTGGGGCTGCCGTTGAGCACGATGTTGATGCCGTGCTGCTGGAACAGCCAGACCTCCTTGGAGCGGTGCTTGGCGGTTTCGGTGAAGCCCATGGCGCTGAACAGCGCGCGCAGCTGCTGGATGCCCTCGGCGCTGGGGGCAGTGAATTCGACGAACTCGAAGCCGTCGGTGCCGATGGGATTGTGTTGTTCGATCTTGGCCACGGCGTTCATTGCGCCTCCTCGTTGTTGTTGTAGGGATGGCTAGCGTGGGGTGCCTGCTGCAGGCCCGAGGCCGCAGATTCGCTGGCTTCAATCTCCCCTGCACGGCCGTCGGCAACAAGCCGCCCGCCACCGCTCGGCACCTGGCAGGCAGGTCGCGACCGGCAAATTTCCCTTACAGCGCCACGCCACCACCCATGAACGCCGGCCATGCGTAACGCATTCTTTACGAGGTGGTGCAGCAGCCTGCCAGGCAAGGTATCGCCGCCACGCCGCGCGGCGGCTACCATCGCCTCTTTACCCGCTTCTGCCGACAAACCGACGACCATGGCCCGCGCCGTTCCCCCCGACCTGAGCAACACCGAGGTGCCCCTGCGAGCCCTCGCCCGCAGCTACCCGCGTGGCCTGTACATCGAGCCGCACGAGCACGAATGGGGCCAGCTGCTCTACGCCATGTCCGGGATCATGTGGGTGGAAACTCCGGGCGAGGCCCTGCTGGTACCGCCGCAGCGTGGCGTGTGGCTGCCACCCGGCGTGGTCCACGGCATTCGCGTGGTCTCCGAGCTGGAGATGCGCAACATCTATCTGCGCCCACAACTGGCGCAGTCGCTGGCCAGCGAGGTGCAGGTGTTCGAGGTGCGTCCGTTGCTGCGCGAACTGGTGCTGGCGCTGGTCGAACAGGAACGCCAGAGCGACCCCGCCTACTACACCGCCCTGGCCGAACTGACCGTGCAGGAGCTGCACCGCGCACGCCGCTCGCAGTTGCGCGTGTCGCTGCCCGACGGCGCCGACCGCCGCCTGCTGCACCTGTGCCAGGCGGTGATGGCCGCTCCGTCGCTGGCGATCTCCTTCGAGCAACACGCCGCCGATGCCGGCGCCAGCGTGCGCACCCTGTCGCGCCTGCTGCTGCGCGAGCTGGGCATGGGCTTCGCCGAGTGGCGCCGCCAGGTGCAGCTGGCCACGGCGGCGGCCGCGTTGATCCAGGGTGTGCCGGTCAGTCGTATCGCCCGCGAACTGGGCTATCAGCCGGCCAGCTTCAGTGACATGTTTCGCCGTGAACTGGGCATGACGCCCTCGGCCTACCGCGCCGGCAGCTGACCGATAGACAGAAGTGCTTGGCCGATAGCCCCGGCGTGCCCGCCATAGACTGCGCGCCATCGGTTACCACCCGGACACGCCCATGCACTACCTCGTTTCCCTGCTCATCGGCCTGGCCGTCGGCGCGCTCTATGCGCTGCTCGACGTGCGCTCACCGGCACCGCCCGCCATCGCCCTGGTCGGCCTGCTCGGCATGCAGCTGGGCGAGCAGTTGCTGCCCGCCGGCCGCCAGGTGCTCGGCCACTGGCTGGGCTGACCGAGCCTCCCCTTTTCCGCACAAGGACAACGCCATGCAGGCCCTGCAGTTTTCCCACACCGGCGACCTCGCCGCCCTCCGCCACGTCGAGCTGCCACGCCCAGTACCCGGCGCCGATGACGTGCTGGTCGAAGTGCACGCCGCCGGGCTCAACCCCAGCGACGTGAAGAACGTGCTCGGGCGCTTTCCCTACACCACCCTGCCGCGCGTGCCGGGCCGCGACTTCGCCGGCGTGGTCGTCGAAGGGCCGCAGCACCTGCTTGGCCAGGCGGTGTGGGGCACCGGTCGCGGCCTAGGCTTCAGCCGCGACGGCAGCCACGCCGCCTACCTGACCCTGCCCGCCGCCGGCGTCGCGCGCAAACCGGCGGCGCTCGGCTTCAGCCAGGCCGCCGCGCTCGGCGTGCCCTACACCACCGCCTGGGACGCCCTGCAGCGCAGCCAGGTCGGCAACGGCACGCGCCTGCTGGTGATCGGTGGCAACGGCGCCGTCGGCCACGCCGCCATCGCCCTGGGCAGGGCGCTCGGCGCCGAGGTACTGGCCGCCGTGCGGCGCCCCGAGCTGCACCGCAAACTGCTCGCCAGCGGCACGCCGTGCCTGCTGCTGGAGCAACCGGAGCGACTCGGCGCACAAGTGCGCGAGGTGTTTCCCGAGGGCGCCGAGGTGATCTTCGACACCACCGGTTTCTGGCTGCCGCCAGCCGTTGCCGCGCTGGCCGACTTCGGCCGCATCGCCATCATCGCCGCGCCGGTCGACGGCCAGGTGCAACTGCCAGCACTGGCCCTGTATCGCCGCGGCGGTTCGCTGGTCGGGGTCAACTCACTGCTCTACGACACCCTGCAGTGCGCGCGCATGCTCGAACACTTCGGCGCCTTCTTCGACGAAGGCCGCCTGCCGCTGCCCGAAGGGTTGCTCGAGATACCCCTGTGCCAGGGGGTGAAGGCCTACGAAGCGGTCAATGCCGGCAGCTGCGAGAAGATCATCTTCCTCCCGCAGGCCGACTAACGCGCCTGCGGCGTCAGTTCTGCCAGCTCTCGGTAGACCGCCAGGTCGAACGGCTGCGGGCGGGCGATCACGTAGCCCTGGGCGTAATCGATGCCGATTTCGCGCAGGGCCTGCAGCACCGCCTCGGTCTCGACGAACTCGGCGATGGTGGCTTTGCCCATGACGTGGCCGATGTGGTTGATCGCCTCGACCATGGCCCGGTCGATGGGGTTGTGCAGCATGTCGCGGACGAAGCTGCCGTCGATCTTCAGGTAGTCCACCGGCAGGTGCTTGAGGTACATGAACGAGGACATGCCGGCGCAGAAATCGTCCAGCGAGAAGCGGCAGCCGAGGCTCTTCAGCTCGTTGATGAAACGCGTGGCGTCGGCCAGGTTGGTGATCGCCGTGGTCTCGGTGATCTCGAAGCAGATCATCTGCGCGGGGATGCCCTGGCTGGTCAGTTGCTCGCGGATGAAGTCGAGGAAATTGGCATCGCCGATACTTGCCCCAGAGAGGTTGATGGCGCAGGTCAGCCGCGTTGGCAGGTCGCCAGTGTCACGTTGCCTGGCCAGAGCCTGCAAAGTGTTGCGCAGCACCCAGCGGTCGATCATGTGCATCAGCCCGTAGCGCTCGGCGGCCGGGATGAAACTGCCGGGGCCGATCAGCTCGCCGCCCTCGTCGCGCAGGCGCAGGAGAATCTCCAGGTGCAGGTCGTCCTGGTCCGCACCCAGGGCGAGGATGCGCTGGGCGTAGAGGCAGAAATGGTTTTCCTGCAGCGCGGTATGGATGCGCTGCACCCAGGTCATTTCACCGACGCGCTGGGACAGCTCGCTGTCGTCCGGCTGGTAGGCATGCACGCGGTTGCGGCCTTTCTCCTTGGCCGAGTAGCAGGCCATGTCAGCAGTGCGCAGCAGCGCCTCCAGGGTGCTGTGGCCCTCGCTGACCTGCACCAGGCCGACGCTGACGCTGATGGCGAACGGGCGCCCGTTCCAGACGAAGCGCAGCGCTTCGACCGAGCGCCGCAAGGCCTCGGCAATACGCTCGGCGGCATCGGCCGGGCAGTTTTCCAGAATCACGCCGAACTCGTCGCCACCGAGCCGCGCCAGGGTATCGCCCTCGCGCAGGTGCGCCTGCAATTCAGCGCAGACCTGGCGCAGCAGCTCGTCGCCAGCGGCGTGGCCGCTGGTGTCGTTGACCACCTTGAACTGGTCGAGGTCGAGGAACATCAGCGCATGGCGCCGGTGCTCGTGCTGCAGGCGCTCGAGCAGTTGCGAGACGCGGTACTCGAACTCGCGGCGGTTGAGCAGCCCGGTCAGCGCGTCGTGGCTGGCCTGCCAGGACAGGCTGGCGACGAATTGCCGCTCGCGGGTCATGTCGTGCAGCACCATCACCGCGCCGCTGACCTGGCCGTCGCTGAGGATCGGCGTGCCGACCAGGTTGACCGCCACCGAGCTGCCGTCCGGGCGTACGATCAGCTTGGTGTGGTCGCACAGGCTACGGCTGTGCCCGGCGAGGATCGCCTGCAACAGCGGTTCGTGGGTCTCGCCCGGCTGCTCGTCGATGATCGAGAACAGCGCCTCGAATTCCTGCCCGCGCGCCTGCTCGACGCTGCAGCCGGTGAGCTGCTCGGCGGTCGGGTTCATGTAGGCGACGCGGCCGTCCTGATCGAGGCTGATCACCGCATCGCCGATCGCCGCCAGCGTCACCTGGGCGCGCAGTTTCTCGGTTTCCAGGGCGTGATCGGCCTGCTCGCGCTGGATCAGCAGCTTGCGCGTGCGCAGCACCGCAAGGCCGATCAGCAACGCGGCAGTGAGCAGGTTGAGCAGCATCAGCAGGCGCAGCACCTCGCGCGAGGCCTCGCCGAGAATCCGCGAGAACGCCTCGGCAGCCGGCGACACGCCGAGGTTGATCTGCTCGATGCGTGCCTGCCAGTCGGCCAGTTGCTCGGGGGTCAACGGCTGGGTGGCGATGCTGGTCTGCAGCTCCTGCGCCAGGTCGGTGAGGGCGAAGATGTACTGGTCGCCGATGGTCCAGCGTTCGATGGCGCGCTGCAGGTAGCTGAGCTGGCTGAAGTTGGCGTACAGCCAGATCATCGCCTCGACATCATCCGGGTGATTGCGCCCCTGCAGGATGCCGGCGCGGGCGGCCTCCAGGTTTGGCGGGCGCTGGTCCATGGCCACGCGAAAGGCGTGGTCACCCATGGGCACGGCGATGGCGTCCTGGTAGCGTTTGAAATGCTCGGGGTTCTGGCTGCGTGCGTACAGGCGCAGGTAGTGGATGGCATCCTTCTGCCCTTTCGACCACAGGCTCTCGCCGCCGACATAGGCGCGCACCGCCGACAGCAGGTACAGGCTGCCGCCGGCCAAGAGCGCCTGCAGTACGATCACCAGCGCGAACGGCCAGACCAGCCGCAGCAACTGGGACATGGTGCGCGCCCGCCTGGCGCTCGTCTCCGAACTCGTCAATCCCTTTCTCCTGACATCGACGCAGCCCCGCCCGCCACCGATAGCACAAGGTCGTCAGGCAGCACGCGTCGCAAAGCACAGGTTGAGAACAGCCAGGCGCCCACAGCCTCTTGCGCAAGAGGCACCAGCGTACCAATCAGGTATAGATGGCTTTGCCACGGAAGAAAGGGAAAGCGGATTAAATCGTCAGGTTTCGCCCGGATGCCGCAGCGCACGCCGGCCGGAGGCGGAGCCTGCACGAGCAACACGGCCTGCAAACGCCCTGCCGGCACCCCCATGCCGGCAGAGACTTATCTGCATGAAGCAGCCTTCAGCGCCGGCGAAACAGTGGCCGCGGTTCGATCACCGAGCGGCTGTAGAGCACGCTCATCCCGGCCAGCCCCTTGAGTGCATCCTCCACCGACTTGTCGGCACGCACGGCAAAGGCATCGAAGCCGCACTGGCGCATGTGGCTGAGCTGGTCGCGCAGCACGTCGCCCACCGCACGCAGCTCGCCGCTCCAGCCCAGGCGCGTGCGCAGCACATAGGCCTGGCTGTAGCCGCGGCCGTCGCGAAAGCTGGGGAAGTCCACGGCGATCAGTGGCAGGTGCGGCAGCAGCTCGGCGAGGCTTTCCGCATCGTCGTCCGGCGCCAGCCACAGGCCCTGCGCCGGATCGCGCTGCAGCAGCCACTGCGCCAGCGGCACGATCAGCGCCGCGCCCGCTGGCGCCGGTTCATCGTCACGCAGCAGCTGCCAGGGATCGTTCTCAACGAGCTGCGCCTGGCCGTCGTGCAAGCGGATCAGGTTGTTCATGCCGATTGCTCCTGGGCGCGGTACACGCGCTGCTTGAACGGCTCCAGGCCGATGCGCGCGCAGGTGTCGGCGAAGGGTTCGCCCTCGCCACGCTGCTGCAGGTAGGTCTCGATGATCCGCTCGATCACCGCCGGCACCTCGTCGGCACCGAACGACGGGCCGATCACCTTGCCCAGCGCGGCGCCGTGGCCCTGCGCGCCGCCGAGGGTGATCTGGTACCACTCGCTGCCGTTCTTATCCACGCCAAGGATGCCGATATTGCCGATGTGGTGGTGGCCGCAGGCGTTCATGCAGCCGGAGATGTTCAGGCTCAGCTCGCCGATGTCGTGCAGGTAGTCGAGGTCCTCGAAACGCTGCTGGATGCCCTGGGCGATGGGAATCGACTTGGCGTTGGCCAGCGAACAGTAGTCGCCGCCCGGGCAGGCGATGATGTCGCTGAGCAGGCCGATGTTCGGCGTCGCCAGGCCGGCCTCGCTGGCCAGTTGCCAGAGGCGGTATAGGTCGGCCTGGCGCACGTCCGGCAGGACCAGGTTCTGTTCGTGGGCGACGCGGATTTCGCCGAAGCCGAAGGCCTCGGCCCAGTCGGCGGCGACCTCCATCTGCACGGCGGTGATGTCACCCGGTGGCAAGGCCGCGCCCGGTTTGGTCGACAGCACCACGCTGGCGTAACCCGGCACCTTGTGCGGGTGCACATTGCGCGACAGCCAGCGCTCGAACGCTGGGTCATGCAACACCGTATCGGGGTAGACGATGCCGTCGTCGAGCAGCGCATACGCCGGCGGCTGGAAGTGCGTGGCCACGCGCTGGTATTCGTCGACGGTCAGCTCGGCCGGGCCGTCCTTGATCTGCAGCCACTCGGCTTCCACTTCGCGAGAGAAGGCCTCGATGCCCAGCGCCTTGACCAGGATCTTGATCCGCGCCTTGTACTTGTTGTCGCGCCGGCCGTGGCGGTTGTACACGCGCAGGATGGCCTCGACATAACTGAGCAGGTGGCGCCACGGCAGGCCGTCGCGGATCTGCACACCAATGATCGGCGTGCGCCCCAGCCCGCCGCCGACCAGCACGCGCAGCAGCAGTTCGCCGTCGGCATCGCGGTACACCTGCAGGCCGATATCGTGCACCTGCACCGCCGCGCGGTCCTCGCCAGCGGCGCACAGGGCGATCTTGAACTTGCGCGGCAGGAACAGGAATTCCGGGTTGACCGTCGACCACTGGCGGAGGATTTCCGCCAGCGGGCGCGGGTCGAGCAGCTCGTCGGCGGCGACCCCGGCGAAGGCCTCGGTGGTGACGTTGCGCACACAGTTGCCGGAGGTCTGGATGGCGTGCATTTCCACCGCCGCCAGTTGCTCGAGAATGTCCGGCACCTGCGCAAGCTCGATCCAGTTGAACTGGATGTTCTGCCGCGTGGTGAGGTGGCCGTAGCCACGATCGTGCGCGCGGGCGATGCGCGCCAGGGTGCGCAGCTGCTGGGCCGACAGGGTGCCGTAGGGAATCGCCACGCGCAGCATGTAGGCATGCTTCTGCAGGTACAGGCCGTTCTGCAGGCGCAGCGGCAGGAATTCCTCTTCGCTCAGCTCGTCGCTGAGACGACGCTGCACCTGGTCGCGGAACTGGGCGACGCGCTCGCGCACCAGGGCATGGTCATAGTGGTCGTACTGGTACATCGGCGGCCTCGCGCGTGGTAATGCAGCGCACTATGCGCAAGCCCGCCGCGGCAAAACAGCCGCAGATCCCGCTGAAAAATACGGATCAGATACCACGCCAACGGCCCCCAACAGCGGCCCAGCGGGCTGTTAACGCGATTGATTCAGATCAATGCCGCTGCAATTAGCCCGAGGAAACACCTCGACAAGCCCTGTTTTCGCATCTGATACGGTTTTTATCGTCAAACCTGAGTCTGTTACCGGATCAGCCGCGCTCGCATAGTTCGCTCCGCCTGATAAAGCCCAACGAGGCCAACAATGAGCGAGCGCATTCCCGCACAGATCATCGACACGATCGATCCGCGCCAACCCATCCGCCTGACGCCTTCCCAGGCCGGCGGACCGATCCACACCCGCAGTTTCAGCGGCCGTTTCCGTAATCTGCGCCTGTACGGCGCCGGCCTGCTGTTCCTGATCTTCTTCGGCACTGCCTGGCTCGACTGGGACGGGCGCCAGGCCGTGCTGTGGAACCTCGCCGAGCACCGCTACTACATCTTCGGCGCGACCTTCTGGCCGCAGGACTTCATCCTGCTCTCGGCGCTGCTGATCATCGCTGCCTTCGGCCTGTTCGCCATCACCGTGGTGGCCGGGCGCGTCTGGTGCGGCTACACCTGCCCGCAAAGCGTGTGGACCTGGGTGTTCATGTGGGCGGAAAAGGTCACCGAGGGCGAGCGCAACCAGCGCATCAAGCTCGACGCTGCGCCCTGGTCGCTCGGCAAGCTGCTGCGGCGCACGGCCAAGCACAGCATCTGGCTGGGCGTGAGCCTGCTCACCGCAGTGACCTTCATCGGCTACTTCACGCCGATCCGCGAGCTGACCCAGGAGCTGTTCAGCCTGCAGCTCGACGGCGCCACGCTGTTCTGGGTGCTGTTCTTCATGGCTGCCACCTACCTCAACGCCGGCTGGCTGCGCGAGAAGGTCTGCGTGCACATGTGCCCCTACTCGCGCTTCCAGAGCGCGATGTTCGACCAGGACACCCTGCTGGTCGCCTACGACGCCAAACGGGGCGAAGGCCGCGGCCCGCGCAAGAAAGGCACGGATCACAAGGCCGAGGGCCTGGGTGACTGCATCGACTGCCTGATGTGCGTGCAGGTCTGCCCGACCGGCATCGATATCCGCGACGGCCTGCAGATCGACTGCATCGGCTGCGCCGCCTGCATCGACGCCTGCGACTCGATCATGGACAAGATGGGCTACGCCAAGGGCCTGGTTGGCTACCACTCCGAACGTGAACTGCAAGGCGGCAAGACCCACCTGCTGCGCCCGCGCCTGGTCGGCTACGGCGTCGCCCTGGCGCTGATGATCGGTACCTTCGTCTGGGCACTGGAGGCGCGCTCGATGCTCTCCATCGACTCCGCCAAGGACCGCAGCATGTTCCGCGAGAACCAGCTGGGGCAGATCGAGAACACCTACCGCCTCAAGGTGATCAACAAGACCCAGCAGCCGCAGCGTTATGCCCTGGGCCTGGTCGACAGCCCCGGCCTGCGCCTGGATGCGCCGGCGCAACTGCTGCTGGCTCCGGGCGAGATCCTCGATGTACCGGTCACCGTGGTCCTGCTCGCCGAGCACGCCAGCGGCACCGCCACGCCAGTGCACTTCGAGGTCTACAACCTGGCCGACGACAGCGAACGCACCCAGACCGCGAGCACCTTCCTCGCCCCGAGCGGGCGCTGACGCCATGCCTGGTCGAGCGTGAGGAAGGACAGTCGCATGGGCGCGAAACTCCCCGTACAGTGTGGCCACCTGCTGGCAGCCCCGACGGACACGATGAAACGCTACGAAAAATTCGCCGACCAGATTGCCGACCTGATCCGCTCCGGCGTGCTTGCCCCCGGCGAGAAGGTGCCCTCGGTGCGCCACGCCAGCCGCACCTATGGGGTCAGCCCGTCCACGGTGTTCCAGGCCTACTACCTGCTGGAAGACCGCGGCCTGATCAGCGCCCGGGCGCGCTCCGGCTACTTCGTCCGCGAACTGGCGCAGCACCCGCTGGCCGAGCCGGAAACCAGCGCGCAGGCCGCGCAGACCACCGAGGTCGATGTCAGCGAGCTGGTGTTCTCGGTGCTCGGTTCGCTGAAGGACCCGCACACCGTGCCCTTCGGCTCGGCCTTCCCCAGCCCGCAGCTGTTTCCCCTGCAACGCCTGGCGCGCTCGATGGCCCATGCCCTGCGCGACATGCCGGCACACGCGGTGATCGCCGACATGACCGCCGGTAACCCTGACCTGCGTCGGCAGATCGCCCTGCGCTACATGGTCAGCGGCGTGCGCCTGCCGCTCGACGAACTGGTGATCAGCAACGGCGCTCTCGAAGCGCTCAACCTGTGCCTGCAGACGGTGACCAATCCCGGTGACCTGGTGGCCATCGAGGCACCGGCGTTCTACGCCACGCTGCAGGTACTCGAACGCCTCAAGCTGAAAGCCGTGGAAATCCCGGTCAACCCGCGCGACGGCGTCGACCTCGACGTGCTGGGTGAACGCCTGGCCACGCTGCCGATCAAGGCCTGCTGGTTCATGAGCAGCCTGCAGAACCCGCTCGGCGCGAGCATGACCGACAGCAAGAAGCAGGCGCTATACGAGCTGCTGCACACCCACCAGGTGCCGCTGATCGAAGACGACGTGTACGCCGAGCTGTACTACGGCACGCAACCGCCCAAGCCGGTGAAGAGCTTCGACCGCGATGGTCTGGTGATGCACTGTGGCTCGTTTTCCAAGAGCCTGGCGCCGGGCTACCGGGTCGGCTGGGTGGCGGGTGGGCGCTACGCCGAGCAGATCAGCCGGCTGAAACTGATGACCACCATCTCGCCCTCGGTGCCGGCCCAGGCGGCCATCGCCGATTACCTGCAGCACGGCGGCTACGACCGCCATCTGCGCCGCCTGCGCCATGCCCTGGAAACCCAGCAGGGGGCGATGCTTGCCTCCGCCGCGCGGCACTTTCCCGCCGGCACACGGGTCACCCGGCCCAGCGGCGGCTACTTCCTCTGGTTCGAATTTCCCGAGCAGGTCGACTCGTTGCAACTGTTCCAGCTGGCCCTGGCCCAGGGCATCAGCCTCGCCCCGGGACCGATCTTTTCCGCCACCCGGCGCTTTCGCAACTGCGCGCGGCTCAACCACGGGCATCCGTGGGATGAGCAGAGCGAGCGGGCGATGGAACTGTTGGGGCGAATCCTGGCCTCATTCTGAGAGCCCGCTCAAAGTCTGCTGCGCGTCGGCCAGGCCGTACCGAAGATGGAGCGGGCTCGCTGAGCCGTCTTGCTCGATTTCGTCTTGCCGGGCTCCAGCTCGCGACACCTTGCACAGCTTCTGAGACCGGCGGCGCGTAACTGGCGGTGGATCGGACCAACGCAGCGCGGGCACGGATGCGTGGTATTTTTGGCGTCAAGAATAGTGGCACTATGCTATTCCTATACCTAACCACGACGACAAGAATAAAACCCGGGGTAGATGGACATGAGCAGCGACGAAGAAGCCGTCAGCAACGAAATCCTCAGCGATGAACAGCGCCTGGCCCTGCTGGAAAAAAGCGGCAAGCGCGACCGCGTCATCCTCTTCGTCATGGCCGGCATCCTGGTGCTGACCCTGATCAGCTGGCTGACCATCAGCCTCATTGAGCTGTTCTCCGATGACGACGTGGTGGTCAACAACAGCGCGCAGGTCGAGGAGCTGCAGAAGCAGGTCACCGGGCTGGAGACGCAGATTTCCAACCTCGAGCTGCAACTCAGCCAGCAAAACATCCAGCTCTCGGCGATGACCGGAATCAAGGCCAACGCCACGGCCGCGCCGCCGGCCAGCGCCGTACCCGCCCCGGCCGCCAACAACGACGCCGTGCAACAGGTGGCACGCACGCTGATCGGCCAGGAACAGGGCTTTCAGGAAAGCCTCGCAGCCCTCAAGATCGGCATGCGTGACCTCGCCGGCATGATCGCCGGCTCGCGCAGCTGGCTGGACTACTACAACGAATCCCTCGACAAGCCGCTGGCCGACAGCCAGACACGGGTCAAGGAACTGCAGGCCTGGTCCGCCAGCAAAGGCGGTGCACCGACCAGTCGTGGCGCTCCCCCCACTCGCCAGGCGAAACCCGCGCAATGACCGTCGAAACATCACTGCTGACCTTCCTGCTCGCCGCCAGCCTGCTGACCATGACGCCGGGCGTCGACACCGCCCTGGTGCTGCGCACCGCCGCCCTCCAAGGCACCCGGCGCGCCGTGCAGGTGGCACTCGGCATCGGCGCCGGCTGCCTGCTCTGGGGCGCCGCCGTGGCACTCGGCCTGGGCGCCCTGCTCGCCGCCTCGGAACTCGCCTTCAACCTGCTGAAATGGATCGGCGCCGCCTACCTCGCCTGGCTCGGCCTGCAGATGCTGCTCAAGCCGCGCCGCCAGTTCAGCGATGAATCCGCCACGTCGACACAAGCCCGCCGCCCGCTCGACGGCTTTTTGCGAGGCCTGCTGGGCAACCTGCTGAACCCCAAGGTCGGCGTGTTCTACGTGTCCTTCCTGCCGCAGTTTGTGCCCACCGGCTACGCGGTGGTCAGCTACAGCTTCATCCTCGCATTGATCCATGTGCTCCTGGGCCTGGTCTGGAGCGCCGTGCTGATCCTCGCCACCCGCCCGCTCGCCGCCTTCCTGCGTCGCGGCCTGGTGATCCACTGGCTCGACCGCGCCACCGGCTCGGTACTGCTGGTCTTCGCCGCCGGCCTGGCGCTGGCCAAACGCTGACGCCTGCACGCCTCAGAAAACCGCAGACCTGAACGCCGTCATCGCTCATCTGTTGTAACTCCAGAAGCCGCTCACCCTCCCTACGCACACTCCTGCTTCGCCGTCCTGCACGCCCCATAAACGTGCCCCGGTTCTCACCGGGGTGCGTTCGCATTGGGCGAAAGGCCATCAGCAGCCCGCAAAAAATCATCTAAACGCCTGATAAATAAACCGTTAAGAGAGTTGGCACGAATAGCGCTAATAGCGAATCGGCTTAAAGAGATTTGCCGTTAGAGCAAACAAAAAAAGCAGACCACCACCAACACTACTTTTTTTGCGCATTCTGGAGCACGAAATGCTGAAGAAACTGACCACGCTGGCTCTTTCCACCACCCTCTGCACCCTCAGCGGCGTCGCCGCAGCCGAGACGGTCGAAAGCCCCCTCGGCAACTTCGACGTGAGCATGACCGCCACCCTGGCCAGCGACTACATCTGGCGCGGCCAATCGCAAACCGCTGGCGAAGCCGCGATCCAGGGCAGCCTGGACGTCGCGCACGAGAGCGGCCTGTATGCCGGCGTCTGGGCCTCCAACGTCGATGACGCGGCGTTCCCGGGCAACACCAGCGGTGCCGACATCGAAGTCGACTACTACATCGGTTACGGCTACGGCTTCACCGACGACATCTCCGTCGACCTGCAACTGGCCAAGTACACCTACCCGCAGGCCAGTCAGTGGAACGGCTATGAAGTCATCCCCAGCATCACCGCTTACGGCTTCACTCTGGGCCACAAGTACGGCGTGGAAACCGGGGTTCACCCGACCTACACCTGGGTTGGCTACGACTACGAACTGCCGTACGAAATCACCCTGTCCGCCAGCTACGGCCTGACCGATCAGAAAGCCGGTGGCGAGGACTACAACGACTGGAGCGTGGGCGTCGGCAAGACCATCTTCGGCCTGGGCGTATCGTTGACCTATACCGACACCGACATCGACTCGGAAGTCTGCGCGGCCACCTATGGCAAGGACGACTACTGCGACTCCAACCTGACCGTTGCAGTCTCCAAGTCGTTCTGAGTTGAGCAATTGCGGGAAGGGCGTGCTGTGCAGCCCTGCGACACCTTGGTTTTAACCGCCCTACGGGGCGGTTTTTTTCTCGCCGGATGCAGGCGTCAGCTCAGGGCTGAACCACGCCTGCACACCGCCATCGATCAGCCCGCCTGCTGCGCCTGCGCGCCGCGCTCCAGCCAGCGCGCCAGCAACGGTGCCAGCTGCTCTAGCGGCTGATAGCCGTTGGTCAGCAGCGCCATCTGTCCATCGCGCTCGGCCAGCACGGTGGGAAACCCGGCAATGCCCAGGTCCTGCACCCAGGAAAAATCCGCAGCAGTCGCTTCCTGCATCGCTTCGCTGTCGAACGCCTCGGCGAACTCGATGCGCGGGATCCCGGCCTGTTCCGCCAGCTCGACCAGCAGCGGGGCACGGGTAACGTCGCGGCCTTCGGCGTAGAAGTTCTCCTGGATCAGGCGCGCCAGCGGCCAGACGCTCTGCTCGTCCACCTGCCGTGCGGTGACCAGCGCGCGGCACGCCGACTCGGTGTTGTAGACGAAGCCCTTGGGCATGCCCGTCTTGAAATTGAACAGCTGCCCGGTGCGTGCGTTGACCGCCTGCCAGTGCGCGAGGATGCGCACCTCGCTGACGGGATCAATGGCCGCACGCTCCTGGCGCAGGCCACCGACCACCAGGTGCATCGGCACCCCGGCCGCCTGTGCCTGGACGGCCAGCGCTTCGATCACCGGGGCAAAGCCCCAGCACCAGGAACACAGCGGGTCCATCACGTAGAGCAGGCGAGCTGGGCGCATGGCAACGTCCTTACTGACGAATAAGCCTGGGAACCCCTGCACGGCCCGGTGAGCCGGGCCGTGAACAGGATGTTACTGATCGAGAGCCTTGTAGTTGTAGCCGATCGGGTGCGGCAGGTTGCGTTCGCGGGCGATCTCGATCTGCTTCTGCCGCTCGCGGGCGCTGGTACGGGTCTTCTCGGGCAGCGAATCCCAGCAGTGTGGGCAACTGATGCCGGGCGCGTAATGCGCTGAGTCACGATCGGCAGCCGAAACCGGTGTGCGGCAGGCGTGGCATTGGTCGTATTCGCCCTCGCTGAGGTCATGGCGCACGGTGACCCGGTTGTCGAAGACGAAGCAGTCGCCCTGCCACTTGCTCTGCGCCTGCGGCACCTCTTCGAGGTATTTGAGAATGCCGCCCTTGAGGTGGAAAACCTCCTCGAAGCCTTCACCGAGCATGTAGCTGGAAGCCTTCTCGCAGCGGATGCCGCCGGTGCAGAACATCGCCACCTTCTTGTGCCGGCTCGGGTCGAAGTTGGCCTTGATGTAATCGGGGAATTCACGGAACGACTTGGTGCGCGGATCGATGGCGCCGTCGAAGGTGCCGATGGCCACTTCGTAATCGTTGCGGGTGTCGATCAGCAGCACTTCGGGATCGCTGATCAACGCGTTCCAGTCCTGCGGCTCGACGTAGGTGCCGACCTTGCTGTTGGGGTCAACGCCGGGGACACCGAGGGTGACGATTTCCTTCTTCAGCTTGACCTTGGTGCGGTAGAACGGCTGCTCGTCGCAGTACGACTCCTTGTGATCGATATCGGCCAGGCGCGCATCGCGGCCGAACCAGGCGAGCAGCCCGTCGACGCCTTCGCGGGTGCCGGACACGGTGCCGTTGATGCCTTCTTCGGCCAGCAGCAGGGTGCCTTTGATGCCATTGTCGAGCAGGGTTTGCAGCAGGGGTTCGCGCAGCGCGACGTAGTCCGGCAGGGAGACGAACTTGTACAGCGCCGCCACGACGATCTTTGCAGTCATGGACAGTCTCCAGTGGTCACCCTCGCAAAGGGCGGACCGGGGATGAAATGAAAGCGCCGGCTGAGGCCGGCGCGGGGGCGATTCTACTGCAAGCAGGCACCGCTCTGCAGCCACCCCGGATCAATGGCCCAGGCTCGCCCGAGGCTTGCGCGGTGCGAACGAAGGCACACGCAGTCGCTATTGCCCGAGCATGTCGTGCTTGCTGCCGCCGCGGCAGGTCGGCGAGTCCGGCGCACCGTTCTGCTGCTGCCACTCCTCGGGCGTGTAGGTGTGCAGCGCCAGGGCATGGAACTGGCCCATCAGCTCGCCGAGGCCGGCGTAGACCTTCTGGTGACGCTTGACTGCGTTGAGCCCGGCGAACTGCTCGCTGACGATCACCGCCTTGTAGTGGGTTTCCTGGCCACGGCTGTGCATGTGGCTTTCGTCGAGCACCTCGAGGTGTTCGGGCGCCAGGGTGGTCAGGGCCTGCTGAATCTGTTCACGCATGCTCATGTTCATTCACTCCTCACGGCTGAACGGGCGTACCGCCCAGCTCGACACTCATCTGCTCGAGCAGCTTGTTCACTTCCGGTACGGCGCTCTGCAGACGCGCCTGGGAGATCTGTACCGACTGTCCGGCGAGCATCGGCATCTTTTCCAGGACCTTGCGCCCGACCGGGCTCTCGTAGAACGCCATCAGTTCCTTCAGCTCAGCCTCGGTGAACGTGGTGGTGTACAGCTTGACCATGTCCGGCTGCAGCTTGTCCCAGCCGATGGCACGGTTCAGCGCCGTGTTGGCCTTGGCCTGGTAGCTCTCCAGCAACGCCTTCTTGTCGGCCGGGGCCTGGGCTTCGGCGAAGCGCTGGGCGAACATCTGCTGCACCTGGGCATACACCGGGGCAGCCAGCTTGTCGGCACGGGTCAGCTCGAGAAAGCGCTCGGCCTGGGCGGCGTGGCTGGCGGCGTCGGCGAAGGCCTGGCCGCTGGCGGCGAACAGCAGGGCGGTACAGAGGAGGCGCAAACGGCTCATGGGAATTCCTTGGCTACGGCAGTCAATCGAGGGCGGCCATTCTGCGCCTCGCGCCCGCAGCGCTCAAGCCGCACCCGGCCTGGCACAGATGTACATAACCTGATGGACTGCCATCACTTGTCCATTCACGCGGCATGCAGCATGCTTCATGGCTCTGGAGCAGTATTCCCCGCCCTGCGCGCCTGGCGCGCTCCACACACGGATGTGTCCCGATGAACAGCTTCACTCACGCGGCAGCACCGCCCTCCCCGCAGCCTCTCTGCACCGGCAGAGGCCGGCTCGACCCAAAGGCGGTCGGCTGGTCGCCACGTCCGCAGGTGAACTGCGCCCTGCCCGGCAACATCGGCCGGCGCAAACGCTGGAATCACTGGTGCATCACCACGCCGCACTGGATGCTCACGCTGACCTTCGCCAACCTGGACTACATCAGCTACGGCGCGGCGCACTTTCTCGACCTGGACACCGGCAAGCTCACCTCGCACACCCAGCTGCTGAGTTTCGGGCGCGGCTGTCACCTGCCGGACAGCGCCCTGGAAAGCCACGAATTCAGTCACGAACGCCTGCAACTCAAGGCCCACGACAACGGCAGTGCGGTTCGCCTCACCGCCATCGCGCCGGACATCGGCAACCCGCCGCTGCAGGTGGCCCTGGACATCCTGCGCCCCGCGCACCTGGACTCGGTCAACCTGGTCTGCCCGATGGCCGGCAACAGCTTTCATGCCACTTCCCGCCAACTGGGACTCCCGGTCAGCGGCACGTTGCAGCTGGACGGACGCCAGTACCAGTGCCCGCCGGGACAGAGCTTCGCCTCGCTGGACTTCGGCCGCGGCGTCTGGCCACTGCGCAGCCACTGGACCCGCGCCGCGTTTTCCGCACCCGGCGGCATTGCCGGCAACTTTGGCTCCGGCTGGACCGACCACAGCGGCCTCTCGGAAAACGCCCTGTGGTTTGGCGGCGAACTGCGGCACCTGGAAACCGCCGTGGACATCATCCAGAACCCGCAAGGCCCGCTCGCGCCCTGGCGTGTGAGCATGCCCGACGAGCAGGTCGAACTGACTTTCACCCCGCGCCAGCACCACCAGGCACGGCCGACGTTCGGCCCGTTCTTCGCCGATACACGCCAGTGGTTCGGCAGCTTCGACGGGGTGCTGCGCGGGCCGCGCGGAGAGAAGGTGCCTGTGGCCAGCGCCGTGGGCTGGCTCGGCTGCACCCAAGCCCGCTGGTGATGGCGGATCAGGGAACCGCACTGCCATCAGGCGGCCTAAACTGCCGGAAGACCATCGGAGAAGCCCTATGAGCCGTATCGAAACCGACAGCATCGGTGCCATCGAAGTCCCGCCTGACGCTTACTGGGGCGCGCAAACCCAGCGTTCGCTGATCAACTTCGCCATCGGTGAACAGCGCATGCCGCTGGCCGTGCTGCATGCCCTGGCCCTGATCAAGAAGGCTGCCGCACGGGTCAACAACCGCATCGGCGATCTGCCCCCGGACCTCGCCCGCCTGATCGAGCAGGCCGCGGATGAAGTGCTGGCCGGTGAGCACGACGAACAGTTCCCGCTGGTGGTCTGGCAGACCGGCAGCGGCACGCAGAGCAACATGAACGTCAACGAGGTGATCGCCGGTCGCGCCAACGAACTGGCCGGCCAGGGCCGCGGCGGCAAGAGCCCGGTGCATCCCAACGATCACGTCAACCGCGCACAGAGCTCCAACGACAGCTTTCCCACAGCCATGCACATCGCCGCGGTGCAGGCCGTGCAGCAGCAGTTGTTGCCGGCCCTCGCCGAGCTCTCCGGCGGCCTGGCCGAACAGGCCACGCGCCACAAGCACCTGGTGAAGACCGGGCGCACGCACATGATGGACGCTACACCGATCACCTTCGGCCAGGAGTTGTCAGCCTTCGTCGCCCAACTCGATTACGCCGACAGAGCCATCCGCGGCGCCCTGCCGGCGGTCTGCGAACTGGCCCAGGGCGGCACCGCCGTGGGCACCGGCCTGAACGCCCCGCACGGTTTCGGCGAAGCCATGGCCGCCGAGCTGGCCGCCCTCTCCGGCCTGCCCTTCATCACCGCGCCGAACAAATTCGCCGCGCTGTCCGGCCATGAGCCGCTGACCAGCCTCTCCGGCGCGCTGAAGACCCTCGCCGTGGCGCTGATGAAGATCGCCAACGACCTGCGCCTGCTCGGCTCCGGCCCGCGCGCCGGGTTCGCCGAAGTACGCCTGCCAGCCAACGAGCCAGGCAGCTCGATCATGCCGGGCAAGGTCAACCCGACCCAGTGCGAGGCGCTGTCGATGCTGGCCTGCCAGGTGCTCGGCAACGACAGCACCATCGCCTTCGCCGCGAGCCAGGGCCATCTGCAGCTGAATGTGTTCAAGCCGGTGATCATCCACAACCTGCTGCAATCCATCCGCCTGCTGGCCGACGGCTGCCGTAACTTCAACGAACACTGCATCGCCGGCCTGGAGCCGGACGCCAGGCAGATGGCCGCGCACCTGGAACGCGGACTGATGCTGGTTACCGCGCTGAACCCGCACATCGGCTACGACAAGGCCGCGGAAATTGCCAAGAAGGCCTATGGCGAAGGCCTCAGCCTGCGTGAGGCGGCCCTGCAGCTCGGCTACCTGAGCAATGAACAATTCGACGCCTGGGTGCGCCCGGAAAACATGCTGGAGTCGGGTCAACATGGCTGAAGACGTGAAGAGTGGCGCCACCCCGCTGGAAGGCGACGGCAAACGCATCCTGATGATCCTCGGTACGCCCAAGGCCGAGAGCCTGTGCCATGCCCTCGGCGAAGCCTACGCCATCGGCGCGCGGCGCGAAGGCCATGTGGTGCGCCAGCTGAAGCTGGGCGAAATGCAGTTCGACCCGATCCTGCGTGACGGCTACAACCATAGCCAGGCACTGGAGCCGGACCTGCTCGAAGCGCAGCGGCAGATCCACTGGGCCGAGCACCTGGTGTTCGTCTACCCGGTCTGGTGGGGCGGCATTCCGGCGCTGCTCAAGGGTTTCTTCGACCGCGTGTTCCTGCCCGGTTTCGCCTTCAAGTACCGCAACCGCTCGCAACTCTGGGACAAACTGCTCAAGGGCCGCACCGCCGACCTGTTGGTGACCCTGGACACGCCACCCTGGTATTTCCGCTGGATCTACGGCGCGCCGGGCCACCGGCAGATGACCCGGACCATCCTCGGTTTCACCGGCATCAAGACTCGTCGCCTGGCCGAATTCGCCCCCGTGCGGCCATCGTCCGAAGCCCAGCGCCAGGCCTGGCTGCGCCGCGCGGAGCTGCTCGGTGGTCGGGCCTGACTCATCCGTGGCGCCGGCCTCATCCCGCGGCGCGTGACGGAACGCTTTCCGTCACAAATATGGCGTCAATTTCGGCAGATTCCCGAACAAAAAGCGGCATTCTTCGCCGAAAACGACCATTGGTCGCACAGGCCTACCCGCCTGCAATCGCGAATTAGACTCAGGAATAGCCAGTCACTTTCAGGGAGATATCGCCATGTTCGGTCAACGCACCCTCGATCCCGCACCGGGAACCCACTACCGCAGCGAGCGCGTCAGCGCGGTGAACGGCCATTACTTCTTTTCCACACGCGAAGGCACGCTGGAAGGCCCCTACTTCACCCGCATCGATGCCGAGCGCGAAATCGCCTTCTACATCCGCCGCATGCAGCAGGCCAACGACATCATCGAAAGCCGCGTGTACTGAGCCTCCCGCTCAGCGTCGCTCGAACGCCGCCTCCAGGGCGTCGTTGATGGTGCGCAGTACCTTGATGCGGGCAAAGCGCTTGTCGTTGGCTTCCACCAGCGTCCAGGGCGCGATGGTGGTACTGGTGCGATCGACCATGTCGCCCACCGCCTCGCGATAGGCGTCCCACTTGTCGCGGTTGCGCCAGTCTTCTTCGGTGATCTTGAAACGTTTGAACGGCGTGTTCTCGCGCTCCTTGAAACGCTCGAACTGGGTCTCCTGATCGATCGCCAGCCAGAACTTCACCAGCACCACGCCGGCATCGCTGAGCTGCTCCTCGAAATCGTTGATCTCGCCATACGCCCGCAGCCAGTCGGCGGGCTGGCAGAAGCCTTCCACCCGCTCGACCAATACCCGGCCGTACCAGGAACGGTCGAACAGGGTGAACTTGCCGCGCGCCGGCACATGCCGCCAGAAGCGCCACAGATAGGGCTGCGCCCGCTCCTCCTCGGTCGGCGCGGCAATCGAGACGATGCGGTACTGGCGCGGGTCCAGCGCCGCGGCGACACGGCGAATCGCACCGCCCTTGCCGGCCGCGTCGTTGCCTTCGAACACCGCCACCAGCGAATGCCGGCGCATGCGTTTGTCGCGCAGCAAGGTGGCCAGGCGCGCCTGCTCGATATCCAGCTGCTCGCGATAGACGAGCTTGTCCAGCTGCTGGCTCAGGTCAAGGCTGTCGAGCAGGCTGATCTGATCGAAGCTGGCAGTCAGCGGCGCGCTGTGCGGCGGCGACACCGGCGGCGCCTTGGCCTTGAGCGCGGCCTGCAGACCGTCGAGAAGGATGCGGCCCATGGTCAGGCTGCGGTAGTACTCGTCAGCTCCCTCGATCACGTACCAGGGGGCAAAATCGCGGCTGGTTCGGCGCAGCACGCGCTCGCCATAGCGCACGAACTTGTCGTAGGTCTTCGACTGCTGCCAGTCCAGCGGGCTGATGCGCCAGCTGCGCAGCGGGTCTTCGTGCAGCTCCTTGAGGCGCGCCTTCATGCGTTTCTTGGACAGGTGGAACCAGAACTTGAAGATCAGCGCACCCTCGTTGCAGAGCATCTGCTCCAGGCTCAGGGCGCCGTCGATGGCCTGGTCCAGCTGGGCGGTCTTGATGTAGCCGTGCACGCGCCCCTGCAGCATCTGGCTGTACCAGTTGCCGAAGAACACGCCGATCTGCCCCTTGGGCGGCAACTGGCGCCAGTAGCGCCAGGCCGGCGGACGCGCCAGTTCCTCGTCGGTCTGCTGGTCGAAGGTGCTGACCTGGATCAGCCGCGGGTCCATCCACTCGTTGAGCAGCTTGACCGTCTCGCCCTTGCCCGCCCCTTCCACGCCATTGATCAGCACGATGACCGGGAAGCGCTGCAGCTGCTTCAGCTCGAACTGCGCCTCCAGCAACGCCTCGCGCAGCGCAGGCACCGCCGCGTCGAAGGTCTCCTTGTCGATGGCATGACCCAATTCCGCTGACTCGAACATGAACGACTCCTTGGCTCCATGGACCTGCTGGTGATCTTCCGGCTCGTCTCGACTGGCCGACAGTCAGATGATCGCCGCAGGCTCTGATCGGTTCAGCCTAGCGGATTGCCCCGCCCCGAAGCCATCCCGCTACAATGCGCCGCTCTCACAGGTGCCCGCATGCCCGACTCCAACTATGCCCAGCTCGACTGGGACGACCACGGCCAGCCGCATTCGCGGCAGTTCGACGACGTGTACTTTTCCCGCGAGGACGGCCTTGGCGAAACCCGCCACGTGTTCCTCGCCATCAACGACCTGGCCGCGCGCTTCGCCGCGCTGCCGGCCGGTGGGCGCCTGGTCATCGGTGAAACGGGTTTCGGCACTGGCACCAACTTCCTCTGTGCCTGGCAGCTGTTCAGCCAGAGCGCGCCAGGTGACGCGTGTCTGCACTTCGTCAGCGTGGAAAAGTACCCGCTGAGCCACGCCGACCTGCAACGGGCGCTGGCCCTGTGGCCGGAACTGGCGCCGTGGAGCGAGCCACTGCTGGAGCAGTACGTGGCGGTGCACCCCGGCTTCCAGCGCATCCTCCTGGACGGCGGCCGCGTGGTGCTGACCCTGTTGATCGGCGACGCGCTGGAGATGCTGCCGCAGCTCGATGCGCGTATCGATGCCTGGTTTCTCGACGGCTTCGCCCCGGCGAAGAACCCGCAGATGTGGAACCTGCCGCTGTACCAGCAGCTCGCCCGACTGTCGGCACCCGGTGCGACGCTGAGCACCTTTGCCAGCACCGGCTACGTGCGCCGCGGCCTGGTCGAGGCCGGCTTCGTCATGCGCCGCGTACCGGGCTACGGCAAGAAGTGGGAGAACCTGCGCGGCGACTTCCCCATGCAGGCCGAAGCACCCGGCAAACCCTGGTTCGCCCGCCCACGCCGGGCGCCAGGCAAACGCACGGCGCTGGTGATCGGCGCCGGCATGGCCGGTTGTGCAACGGCGGCAAGCCTGGCCGCACGCGGCTGGCAGGTGACGCTGCTGGAGCGTCACGCGCACATCGCCAGCGAGGCGTCCGGCAACCCGCAGGGCGTGCTGTACCTCAAGCTGTCCGCCCACGGCACCGCGCTGTCGCAACTGATCGTCGCCGGCTTCGGCCATACCCGCCGCCAGCTGCAGCGCCTGCAGGCCGGTCAGGACTGGGCTGCCTGTGGCGTGCTGCAACTGGCACTGGATGAAAAGGAACAACAGCGCCAGACGCAGCTCGCCGCGGCGTTCCCCGCCGACCTGCTGCACAGCCTGAGCCGCGAACAGGCGCAGGCCATTGCCGGTGTCGACTTGCCGGGTGGCGGCCTGTTCTTCCCGCAAGCCGGCTGGGCACATCCGCCGGCGCTGTGCCAAGCACTGATCGAGCACCCGAACATCCGCCTGCTGACGCACCACGAGGCGCTGCAACTGCAGCGTGACGGCGAACAGTGGCAGGCGTTGGCCGACGACCAGGTGCTGGCCAGCGCCAGCGTCGTGGTACTGGCCGGTGCCGCCGAAGTGCGTCGTTTCGCCCCGGCTGCCGAGCTGCCGCTCAAGCGCATCCGCGGGCAAATCACCCGCGTGCCGCAAACCGACAGCAGCACGGCGCTGGCCTGTGTGGTCTGCGCCGAGGGCTATGTGGCGCCGGTACGCAATGGCGAGCACACGCTGGGCGCGAGCTTCGACTTCCATAGCGAAGACACCGCGACGACCACCGCCGAGCACGCCAGCAACCTCGACCTGCTGCGCGAGATTTCCAGCGATCTCAGCACCCGCCTGCACGTCGACCAGCTCGATCCCGCGGCCCTGCAGGGCCGCGCCGCCTTCCGCTGCACCAGCCCGGACTACCTGCCCATCGTTGGCCCGCTGGCGGACAGCGCGGCATTCGCCGAGGCCTACGCCGTGCTACGCAAAGACGCACGGCAGATTCCGGACACGCCCTGCCCATGGCTCAACGGCCTGTACGTCAACAGCGGGCACGGCTCGCGCGGGCTGATCACCGCACCGCTGAGCGGCGAGTTGCTGGCCGCCTGGCTCGACGATGAACCGCTGCCGGTGTCGCGCAGCGTGGCCGAAGCCTGCCACCCGAACCGCTTCGCCCTGCGCAAACTGATTCGCGGATGATCGACGGCCTGCTGCTCGAAGCCCTGAGCATCGGCACCGTGCTCGGTCTGCTGCTCGGCCTTACCGGTGCCGGCGGCTCGCTGGTCGCCCTGCCGCTGCTGCTCAGCCTGCACCTGAACCTGCGCGATGCCATCGGCGTCAGCCTCGGCGCCGTCGCCCTCACCGCGCTGGTCGGCGCCATTCCCCGCGCGCGCCAGGGCCTGGTGGCCTGGCAACCGGTGGCGCTGCTGAGTGCCTGCGGCCTACCCGGCAACGCCATCGGCCAGTGGCTCGGGCAGTTCGTCGCCGAGGCCGTGCTGGTGATCGCCTTCTGCCTGCTGGTGCTGTGGTCGGCTTGGCGCATGTGGCGCAATTCCAGCCTGCCGCCCCGCGCAGCCACGCCGACACGTTACGGCCCGCTGGTCGGCATCGGCGTGGGCGTCGGCGTGCTCTCGGGCCTGATGGGAGTCGGCGGCGGTTTTCTCATCGTGCCGGCGCTGCTGGCCTTCACCTCGCTGTCGATGCTCGCCGCCACGGCCACCTCGATGGCGGTGATCGCCGTGGTGTCCGGCGGCGGCTTCGTGCTCTACCTCAGCGGCGCGCAGCCTTCGCTGGAGCTGCTCGCCGGCCTCGCTGCAGGCGGCGCACTCGGCGTGCTGTGCGGCAACCGCCTGGCCGTGCGCCTGGGCGGCAAGCTGCTGCAGCGGCTGTTTGCCCTGATGCTGGTATTGGTCAGCCTGTCACTGGCCACGCAAAAGCTTCTCGGCGGCAGCTGAAAATACCCACACGCCGCTAGCCGCCTGGGCCCGCACGCTTATAACCGATTGATCTAAACCTTCTCGGATTGCCCCTGTCGGATTCTTACTGCCTCAACTACTAGGCAGCTTCCCCAACGGCAACACCGGTAAGGACTTATGTGCGGAATAGCAGGAGAGTTACGTTTTGATCAACGCCCGGCCGACTTGGCCGCCGTCGAGCGCATCACCCACCATCTGAGCCCGCGCGGCCCCGACGCGCACGGTTTCCACAGCCAGGGCCCCGTCGCCCTCGGCCACCGCCGGCTGAAGATCATGGATCTTGCCGAAGCCTCCGGGCAGCCAATGATCGACAGTGATCTGGGCCTGTCCATGGTGTTCAACGGTGCCATCTACAACTACCCGGAATTGCGCGCGGAGCTGGCCGGCCTCGGCTATCGCTTCTTTTCCGATGGCGACACCGAGGTGCTGCTCAAGGGCTACCACGCCTGGGGCCAGAACCTGCTGCCGAAACTCAACGGCATGTTCGCCTTCGCCGTCTGGGAGCGTGACAGCCAGCAGCTGTTCATCGCCCGTGACCGCCTCGGCGTGAAGCCGCTGTACCTGTCGCAGACCGACCAGCGCCTGCGCTTCGCCTCGACCCTGCCAGCACTGCTGCAGGGTGGCGACATCGACGGCACGCTGGACCCGGTGGCGCTGAACCAGTACCTCAACTTCCACGCCGTGGTACCGGCGCCGCGCACCATCCTCGCCGGGGTGAAGAAACTGCCGCCGGCGACCTGGATGCGCATCGACGCCAACGGCAACACCCGCCAGGAAACCTGGTGGCAGCTCGATTACGGCCCGCGTGCCGACGAGCAGAATTTCACCCTGGTCGACTGGCGCGATCATGTCCTCGAAGGCCTGCGCGACGCCGTGGCGATCCGCCAGCGCGCCGCCGTGGATGTCGGCGTGCTGCTGTCCGGCGGGGTCGACTCGAGCATGCTGGTGGCGCTGCTGCGCGAAGCTGGCGTGGACAACCTGTCGACCTTCTCCATCGGCTTCCAGGATGCCGGCGGCGAACGCGGTGACGAGTTCCACTATTCGGACCTCATCGCCCAGCGCTTCGCCACGCGCCATCACCAGCTGCGCATCGACGAAAGCGAGATCATCCAGCAGCTGCCATCGGCCTTCCGTGCGATGAGCGAGCCGATGGTCAGCCATGACTGCATCGCCTTCTATCTGCTCTCGCGCGAAGTGGCCAAGCACTGCAAGGTGGTGCAGAGCGGCCAGGGCGCCGACGAGCTGTTCGCCGGTTACCACTGGTACCCGCTGGTGGACGGCGCCGAAGATGCCTACACGGCCTATCGCCAGGCGTTCTTCGACCGCGACCACGACGAATACGCCGCCAGCGTTATGCCCGCCTGGCTGGGTGAAGACCACGCCGGCGAATTCGTTCGCCAGCACTTCGCCCTGCCTGGCGCCGATGCCGCGGTGGACAAAGCGCTGCGCCTGGACAGCACGGTGATGCTGGTCGACGACCCGGTCAAACGCGTCGACAACATGACCATGGCCTGGGGCCTGGAGGCACGCACGCCGTTCCTCGACTACCGCCTGGTCGAACTGTCGGCGCGCATTCCGGGGCGCTTCAAGCTGCCCGATGGCGGCAAGCAGGTGCTCAAGGAAGCCGCACGCCAGGTCATCCCGGCCGAAGTCATCGACCGGCCCAAGGGCTACTTCCCGGTGCCCGGCCTCAAGCACCTGCAGGGCGACACCCTCGGCTGGGTGCGCGAATTGCTGACCGACCCGAGCCAGGACCGCGGCCTGTTCAACCCGAGCATGCTCGACCGCCTGCTGACCGACCCACACGGCCAGCTCACCCCGCTGCGCGGCTCGAAACTGTGGCAACTGGCGGCGCTGAACCTGTGGCTCAGCGAACACGGCCTATAGGGCAGTCCATGCGACCCAAGGATACCTGCAGCCCGACCCAGCCAGGCCCCGCACAGCGCGGCCCAGCTGAACGCGGCCCGAGCAACAAGGAGATTCACGTCATGCGTGCCACTGCCTACAACCAACGCCTGCTGCGCGGCCAACCGCCGTCTTACCAGCGCCTGCAGGCCATGCTCGCCGAAGACGGCATGCAGCCCGCCGGCAAGCCGATGGCACTGCACTGCGGCTGGGGCCGGCTGCTGCTCGGCCACACCTACCCCAGCGCCGATGCGCTGGCCACCGACCTGCTCAGCGAATGCCCCGGCGAGCGCGACATCGCCCTCTACGTGGCCGCGCCGCAACAGGTGCTGGCGCAGTCACCGCAGCAGCTGTTCCTCGACCCGTCGGACACCCTGCGCCTGTGGTTCAGCGACTACCGCCCGGCACGGCGCACCTACCGCGGCTTCAATATCCGCCGCGCGCAAAGCGACAGCGACTGGCAGGCGATCAACCGCCTGCACCAGCAACGCGGCATGCTGCCGCTCGACCCGACACGCCTGACCCCGCGCGAACAGGGCGGACCGATCTACTGGCTGGCCGAGGACTCGGCGAGCAACGCGGTGATCGGCAGCGTCATGGGCGTCAACCACGCCCGCGCCTTCAGCGACCCGGAGAACGGCAGCAGCCTGTGGTGCCTGGCGGTCGACCCCAACTGCCCGCGCCCCGGCGTCGGCGAGGCGCTGGTGCGCCACCTGGTCGAACACTTCATGAGCCGCGGCCTGGCCTACCTCGACCTGTCGGTGCTGCACGACAACCGCCAGGCCAAGAAGCTCTACGCCAAGCTCGGCTTCCGCGACCTGCAGACCTTCACCCTCAAGCGCAAGAACGGCTTCAACCAGCCGCTGTTCCTCGGCCCCGGCCCGGACGGCACGCTGAACCCCTACGCGCGGATCATCGTTGACGAGGCGCATCGCCGCGGCATCGAGGTGCAGGTCGACGACGCCGAAGCCGGCATGTTCACCCTTAGCCAGGGCAGCCGCCGCGTGCGCTGCCGCGAGTCGCTGAGCGACCTGACCAGCGCCGTGAGCATGACCCTGTGCCAGGACAAACGCCTGACCCACCGCGCCCTCGCCCGCGCCGGCCTGCAGCAACCCGAGCAGCGCCTGGCCGCCAGTGCCGAGGAAAACGCCGCGTTCCTCGCCGAACATGGCAGCCTGGTGGTCAAGCCGGTGGACGGTGAACAGGGCCAGGGCGTGGCCGTCGACCTGCGCACCCCGGCAGCCGTCGAGGACGCTATCGAGCGTGCCCGCCAGTTCGACGGCCGCGTGCTGCTGGAGAGCTATCACGCGGGCTTCGACCTGCGCATCGTGGTCATCGGATTCGAAGTGGTCGCCGCCGCCATCCGCCGCCCAGCCGAGGTGATCGGTGACGGTCGCCACAGCGTCGGCGCGCTGATCGAGGCGCAAAGCCGCCGCCGGCAGGCCGCCACTGGCGGTGAAAGCCGCATCCCGCTGGACGCGGAAACCCACCGCACCCTGCGCGAGGCCGGTTACGACTACGACAGCGTGCTGCCCGCGGGCACCCGCCTGGCCGTACGCAAGACCGCCAACCTGCACACCGGTGGCAGCCTTGAGGACGTCACCGACATCCTCCACCGCGACCTGCGCGAAGCCGCGATCCGGGCCGCCCGTGCGCTGGATATTCCGGTGGTCGGCCTGGACCTGCTGGTCCCGGCCGCCGACCAGCCCGAGTACGTGTTCATCGAAGCCAACGAGCGCTGCGGTCTGGCCAACCACGAGCCACAGCCCACCGCCGAGCGCTTCATCGACCTGCTGTTCCCGCACAGCCGGGCGCCGGTCTGAACATCCCCACTGACGCGCCGTCCGTACGGGCGGCGCGAGGAGGAAGCTCCATGTCGAAACTGCCCGAACCCGACCTCGCCTACCTGCAGAAAGTCCTGCTGGAAATGCTCGCCATCCCGAGCCCGACCGGCTTCACCGATACCATCGTGCGCTACGTCGCCGAGCGCCTGGAGGAGATGGGCCTGCCATTCGAGCTGACCCGCCGCGGCACCATCCGCGCCACCCTGCTCGGCCGGCAGAAGAGCCCGGACCGTGCGGTGTCCGCGCACCTCGACACCATTGGTGCGATCGTCCGCGAAATCAAACCCAACGGCCGCCTGGCCCTGGCCGCTGTCGGCTGCTGGTCCAGCCGCTTTGCCGAGGGCAGCCGCGTCAGCGTGTTCACCGACACCGGGGTGATCCGCGGCAGCGTGCTGCCCCTGCTCGCCTCGGGGCATGCGTTCAATACCGAAGTGGACAGCATGCCGATCAGCTGGGACCACATCGAGCTGCGCCTCGACGCGCACAGCGGCGACCGCGAGGAATGCCTCAAGCTGGGCGTCAGCGTCGGTGACTTCGTCGCCTTCGACCCGCTGCCCGAGTTCACCGAGAGCGGCCACATCAGCGCCCGTCACCTGGACGACAAGGCCGGTGTCGCGGCGCTGCTGACCGCGCTCAAGAGCATCACCGAGGCGCGCCTGGTGCCGCCGATCGACTGCCACCCGCTGTTCACCATCACCGAGGAAATCGGTTCCGGCTCGGCCGGTGCCCTGCCCTGGGACGTCAGCGAGTTCGTCGGCATCGACATCGCCCCGGTCGCGCCCGGCCAGCAGTCCAGCGAACACGCTGTCAGCGTCGCCCTGCAGGACTCCGGCGGCCCCTACGACTACCACCTCTCGCGGCACCTGCTGAAACTCGCCCAGCAGCATGAGGTGCCGGTGCGTCGCGACCTGTTCCGCTACTACCACAGCGACGCCCAGTCGGCGATCACCGCCGGCCACGACACCCGTACCGCGCTGCTGGCGTTCGGCTGCGACGCCACCCACGGCTACGAGCGCACCCACATCGACAGCCTGGCGGCCATGACGCGCCTGCTCGGCGCCTACATGATGAGCCCACCGGTGTTTGCCAGCGATGCCCAGCCGGCCCGCGAGCATTCGCTGGAACGCTTCAGTCATCAGATCGAGCACGACGCGCAGATGGCCAACGACACCCAGGTGCCGACCGTCGAAAGCGTGATGGGCAACAGCAACAACAGCGGCAACAACAACCGTTCCTGACCCTGCACCGGCCGCCGCGCGCTCACGTGCGGCGTCTGCCGGCAACCGTCCATCCGCCCGACAATCCGCCAAAGCCTTGCCAGCCGTGGGCATCGTCCACGAGGTGATGGCACCTCGCCACATCTCGCGCAGAGCAGGCTTGAAAGCGCGGCGTACTTGAGCGCAAAGTGCCGGCACGGACGCATAAAAATAAAGAGGTTGGCGGATGCCTCGCTTTTGTCTGGTTTTGTTGTTGCTGTTGTTCAGCGGGCCTCTGCTGGCCCTTTCGCCAGCCCCGCTGGACCGGGATGAACTGCGCCTGTCACTGGCGCCGTACATGGGTTACTACGAAGACCGTGGCGCCTCGCTGAGTGCCGAGCAGGTCAGGCGCTTGCCCGACAGCGCCTTCAAGAACGTCAGCGGCGACCACGCCAACCTCGGCAAGAACGCCTCGGCCTGGTGGTTCAAGGTGCGCCTGGTGAACAGCCGGCCACAGCCGCTCGCTGGCTACCTGGAAGTCAATTACGCCCTGCTCGACCATATCCAGGTGTACTTTCAGGATGTCGACGGCACCCTCGTCAGCCAGGAAAGCGGCGACCAGTTCGCCTTCTCCCAGCGCCCGGTGCAGGTACGCCAGTTCTGGTTCCCGCTCAGCGTGCCGCATGGCAGCAACACGCTGCTGGTGCGGGTGGAGTCGACCAGCACCATCTTCGTTCCGCTGCTGTTCAGCACCTACGGCGCCAGCGCCGCCGCCCAGGAAAACCTCATGGGCATCAGCGGCGCCTTCTACGGCGTGCTGTTCGCCATGTTCGTCTACAACCTGTTCCTGTTCATCTCGCTGCGCGAGCGGGCCTACTTCTGGTACCTGGTGTACAACCTCAATGTCGGCCTGTTCGCCGCCTGCTTCGACGGCATGCTGTTCAAGCTGATGCCCAACCAGGTCGGCCTGCAGTCGGTGAGCATCTACATACTGATGTTCATCCACTGCCTGAGCGCCATCCAGTTCAGCCGCCACTTCCTGCATACCCAGTACTTCCCGCGCCTGGACCGCGCCCTGTGCCTGCTGATGCTGGCGATCTTCGGCTGCCTGCTATCCGTAGCGCTGATCGGCCTGCCAGCCTGGAACATCCTCGCCAGCCTGGCGGTGCTCAGCGTCTCGGCGCTGCTGCTGCTCACCGGTATCTACGTGTGGCGCCAGGGCATTCGCCACGGCTCGTACTACGTGCTGGCGTGGAGCGTGCTGCTGGTGTCGTTCATGCTGGTCACCAGCGGTTCGCTGGGCGTCGAGCTGTTCGGCATCTATGGCTCGTCGATCGTCGAAGTGGGCGTAACCATCGAGTTGCTGACCCTGTCCATCGGCCTGGCCGACCGCATCAACCTGCTCAAGGAGGAAGGCTTCCGCTCGCGCCAGGCCGCCGAGCAGGCCGCGTTCGAGAACGAGGCCAAGAGCCGCTTCCTGGCCAAGATGAGCCATGAAATCCGTACGCCGCTAAACGGCGTGCTGGGCATGCTGCAGCTGCTGCGCGAGACACCGCTGGAGCGCAACCAGCGCTTCTATGTCGACACCATCAGCAGCTCTGGAAGCTCGCTGATGTCGGTGATCAACGACATCCTCGACTACGCGCGCATCGAGTCCGGCAAGCTGAGCCTGGAACAGATCGAGTTCGACCTGGAACAGATGGTCTCCGACACCCTCAGCCTGTTCACCAGCCAGGCCCTGGAAAAACGCCTGCGCCTGCACGTGAGCCTGGAGGCCGGCGTACCGAGGCGTCTGCTCGGCGACCCGACGCGGCTCAAGCAGGTGCTGATGAACCTGCTGAGCAACGCGCTGAAGTTCACCCAGGAGGGCCACGTGGCCCTGCACGTCTGCCGCCGGACCAACAGCGAGGGTCAGTACCACCTGGTGTTCAGCGTGATCGACAGCGGCATCGGCATGCGCGGTGACACCCTTACCCAGCTGTTCAAGTCCTTCTCCCAAGGCGACTCCAGCACCACCCGCCGCTACGGTGGCAGCGGCCTGGGCCTGGCCATCAGCAAGGAGCTGGTGGAAATGATGGGCGGGCGCATCGAGGTGCAGAGCACGCCGAACCAGGGCACGCGCTTCGCCTTCGACGTGCCACTGCAGAGCGTCAGCGAGGAGCCCGACGAACTCATCCAGCTGCTCAATGGCCGCCCTGCACTGCTCTGCTCGCTCGACTCGCTGGGCCTTGACGCGCTGTCTCACCTGCTTGGCCGCTGGGGCATGCGCACCGAGCGCTGCCAGGACCCGGAACGCCTGCGCGACAGCCTGGAAGCGTTCTCCGCACCGCCGCTGCTGGTGCTGATGACGCCCTGGCCGGGCAGCATCGGCCACTGGTTGGACAGCCTCGGGCCGATGCTGGAAAAGGGCCAGCGCGTGCTTCTGCTGCACCCGCCGGAACACAACCCGAGCCTGCCGGACGGCCAGGGCCTGCGCCTGCTCAACCTGGCCCTGCCGATTGCCGTGACCAGCCTGCGCAATGCCCTCAGCGAGCTGTACAGCGAGCGGCGCAACGAGCCGCGCGCGCTGCCGCCGGAGCTGCACGCCAACGGCAGCAGCACGCCGTGCATCCTGGTGGCCGAGGACAATACGGTGAACCAGTTGGTGGTCCAGGGCTTCCTGAAGAAGCGCGGCTACAACGTGCGCCTGGTGACCAATGGCCTGGCCGCCGTATCCGAGTACAACCGCGATCCGGGCTCGATCCAGCTGATCCTGATGGACTGCGAAATGCCGGAAATGGACGGCTTCGAGGCCACGCGGCAGATCCGCCGGATCGAACGCAATCGCCAGTTGCCGACGGTGCCGATCATCGCCTTGACCGCACACATCCTCGAAGAGCACCGCCAACACGGCAGCGAGTCGGGAATGGATGACTTCCTCGGCAAGCCGCTGGACTGCCAGCTGCTCTACGCCACCCTGGACCGTTACCTGCTGGCCCAGCCGCTGGATCAATGAGCGGCGGCGCGGGCTGGCGAGCAAGCCTCGACAGCCCGCAAGCCCGGCAGTAGGATCGCCGCCCGCCGCGGAGAAATGCCCAATGCTGATTCCCTACGAGATGCTCGAAGCCGAAACCCTGACGCGCCTGCTGGAGGATTTCGTCACCCGCGAAGGCACCGACAACGGCGACGAGACGCCGCTGCCGACTCGCGTCGAGCGCGCGCGCCATGCACTGCACAAGGGCCAGGCGGTGATCCTTTTCGATGCCGAGAGCCAGCAGTGCCAGCTCCTGCTCAAGCACGAAGTACCACGCGAACTCTGGGAAGACTGACCCGCCTCAGCGCCAGCCCAGACGCGGCCCCAGCAGGATTACGCCCGCCCCGGCCACGCACAGCAGCGCGCCGAGCCAGTCGCTGGCCAGCGGCCGCGTACGCTCGATGACCCCGAGCCAGAGCAGCGACGCGACGATGTACACCCCGCCATATGCCGCATAGGCACGCCCGGCATAGGCCGCTTCGACGCGGGTCAGCAGCAGGGCGAACAGCGTCAGGCTGAGCAGGCCGGGGGCGATCCACCAGGCCGACTTGCCCATGCGCAACCACATCCAGAAGGCGTAACAGCCGGCGATTTCGAACAGCGCGGCGAGGAAGAACCATAGGTAATTGAGCATCGTCACATCTCGTTGGGCGGCACGCCGGGCGTGCAAGATTCAGCCGCGCACGCTGCCTTCGCGCTCCCACACGCAGCGCACGCGCAGATCGTCTTCCTGCGGGCTGTGGCTGCCGTTCTCCGATTCCCAGCGGAAGGTGTGCAGGCCGTTCAGTTCGGTTTCCAGGTGCACCACCACGCTGGCCCAGTACAGGCGCTTGAGCATCGCCTCGAACGCCTGCACCCACAGCGACCACTCGTATTCCACGGCGCGGTAGCTGGCACCGAAGTGGATCACCTGGGTCTGGTACAGGCCTTCGCCCTCGGCCGCGCAGAAGGAAAACATTTCGCGTCCGAGAAACGGCCAGGCTTCGCCCTGGGGCAGCTGGTCGAGCACCCGGCGGTTGCTTTCGCGGCGCTGCAGGCGTTGCTCGCGGTCACCGGACGGCCAGTCGCGGATGCAGCCATAGACAATGGATTCGGACTCCACCGGGGTACTCCAGAAAGTGCAGGCTGCCTTCTAACACAGGGCCTGGTCGCTGCAAAGGAACCAGTGCCTAACTCGGCTGATCCGCCGCGACCTTGGGCGTGCGCAGGCACCAGGCGATCACCGTCATCAGCACCGCCAGGCCACATAGCACCATGAACGGCGCCTGGTAGTCACCGGCCAGGTCACGCCCCAGGCCGGCGAGGATCGGCGCCAGGCAGGCCATGCAGTAACCGGCGCAGAGCATCATCGCGGTCCAGCGGCTGACCGCCAGCGGCGTGTGCACCTCGTACAGCGGCAGCACCAGCGACAGGGCGAACGAGCCGCTGAGGGCGAAGCCCATGAGCATGGCCCAGAGTTCCGGCAGCACGCTCGGCTGGAAGGTGATCATGCTCAGGCACAGGGTCAGCGCCACGCCGCAGAACACCAGCAGTTGCTGGCGCATGTCGAAGCGCTGCGCCAGCCACGGCAGCAGCCAGGCACTGGGCAGGCCGACCAGCATGAAGGCACTGAACAGGCCGTTGCTGTAGAGCAGGCTGAACCCGGCCTCGTGGTAGCGCGCCACCAGCCAGGTGGCCATGGTGTAGAACATCCCCGCCTGGATGGCGAAGAAGCCGGTGACCAGCCAGGCCCGCGGCTCGCCCCACGGCAGGCCGGAGCCGGTGCCGGTGGTGGCCGGCTCGGCGTGGCTGGGCAGGCGCAGCCAGAGCAGCAGCGCGATGATCGCCGGCACCGTCCAGGCGGCCAGGCCGAAGCTCCAGTCGTCACCCAGCGCCTGGGTGAACGGCACGGTGAGCACCGCGCCGGCCGCGCCGCCAATGGCCATGCTGAACGAGTACCAGCCGACCACGCGGCCGACATGGTCGACGAAATGGCGCTTGATGAAACCCGACAGCAGCGGCCCGGCCACGGCGATGCCGGCCCCGAGGATCACTGCGCTACCGATCAGCAGCACACTGGAGTGGCCGATCAGGCGCAACAGCAGCGCCACGGCGATCAGTCCCAGGCAGCAGGTAATGGTGCGTTCCAGGCCGAAACGCACGGCGAAGCGCGGGGCCAGCGGCGCCAGCAGGCCCATGCACAGCACGGGCAAGGCGGTGGTCAGGCTGATCAGGCCGCGGCTGAGGGAGAGTTCGCTGGCGATGCGCTCGATCAGCGGAGCCAGAGAGGTGATGCCGGGGCGCAGGTTGATTGCCGCCAGCACCAGGGCCAGCATCAGCAGCGCCCGGGAGACAGGTTTCACAAGAAGTCCAACAGTTACGAGAGCCCGCAGGGCCGGGCCAGCCACCCTACCCGCCGCACGCACGACGGGCAAGTTCGATGCGACCAAAGTTGACCATGGCGACAGGCTTTAGCCTCGCACCGGTCAACAGGCCACTCAGGCAAGCGCCGCCTCGGCACGCCAGGCGGGCAGCCAGGCCAGTGTCTGCGCGGTGGCCCGGGTCGGCCGGTACTCGGCGGCCAGCCAGCCTGCATAACCGCTCTGGCGCAAGGCTTCCAGCAACGGCGCGAACGTCACCGTGCCGCTGCCGGGCTCGCCACGTCCCGGGCAATCGGCGAACTGCACATGACCGATACGCCCCGCCAGCAGCGCGATGCCCGCCTCGATATCCACGCCCTGGCGAGCCATGTGGTAGAGGTCGAACTGCGCCAGGCAGTTGGGATGGTCGACCGCCCGCAACAACTCGTCGAGGTGCTGCGGGGTGTTGATCAGGAAGCCGGGGATATCCAGCGGGTTGATCGCCTCGCACAGCACGCGGATGCCCAACGGCTGAAACGCCTGCGCAGCCTGGCGCAGGTTGGCGACCAGGGTCTGCAGTGCCTCCTCGCGGCTGACGCCTTCGGCCAGCCGCCCCGGCAGCACGTTGACGCACTGCGGGCGCACCATGGCCGCGTAGGTCAGCGCCTGCTGCAACACTGCAGCGAACTCGGCCTGCCGTGCCGGCACCGCCGCCAGGCCCGGACCGCCGGCCAGGAAGTCCCCCGCCGGCAGGTTGATCAACACCAGCGGCAGGCCGGCACGTTCCAGCGCTTCCTTGAAACGGATCGCCGGCACTTCGTAGGGGAACTGCACTTCCACGCCCTCGAAACCGGCGGCGGCAGCGGCGACGATGCGATCGATCAGGGGCAGGTCGCTGAACAGCAGCGAGAGGTTGGCGGCGATCTTCATGGTTGATCCTTTCGGTAAAGCTGTACCAGCGTGGCGGGGTCTTGCTGCAGGTAGCCCTGGCTGCCGTGCAGGCGCATCAGTTGGGCGGCGAGCCCGCTCATCGGCGCGGCACTGCCCTGCTCATGCGCCAGCTTCGCCGCTGTGTCGAGGTCCTTGAGCAGCGTACGCACGTGCCACTTGATCGGCTCGAAACAGCGCTCGGCCATCTGCGGTGCAAGAATCTGCAGCGGTTTGGAGTCGGCGAAGCCGCCGGCAAGTGCCGGGGCAATCAGGCGGGCATCCACGCCGGCCTGCTCGGCCAGGGCCACCACTTCGGCGATCACCAGGGCGTTGCAGGCGACGATCATCTGGTTGCACACCTTGGTCACCTGCCCGGCGCCGACCTCCCCCATGCGTGTCAGGCGCTGACCGAGCTGCGCCAGCACCGGCGCGACGCGGTCGATGTCCACCTGCCGCCCGCCCGCCATGATCGCCAGCGTGCCGGCCTCGGCGCCGGGAGTGCCACCGGACACCGGCGCATCGACCCAGTGCACACCGGTCTTGTCCAGCAGCTCAGCGGCCATCTCCCGCGTGCTCGCCGGGTCGGTGCTGGACAGGTCGACCAGCACCTGCCCCACCCGGGCGTTCTCGGCGATGCCCCCGGCACCGAAGATCACCTCACGCACCGCCGCGGTATCGGCCAGGCACAGCAGGATGATGTCGGCGCCGCCCAGCGCGGCCGGGCTGTCGGCGCGCTGGGCGCCCTGTTCGAGCAAGGCCGTGCACTTGTCCGGCGAACGATTCCACACCATGAGCGGGTAACCGGCCGCCAGCAGGCGACGGCACATGGGCAGCCCCATCAGACCAATGCCGGCAAAGGCGAGCGTGGGCAGGGATGACGACATGGAACAACTCCGCCAGAAGACGCAAAGAATGGCTTGCGCAGGCTGCCGAAACATCCTGCACAACATATAAGGAGGGAGAGTCTACCGCAGCCCGACCGATGACCGGGCTGCACAGGCAGCCATTACAGGCCGTCCTGCTCCAGGTGATCGAGGTCCACCGTATCGCCCGACTGGACGCCGAGCTTCTCGCGGATGTCCTCGAACATGCGGTCGTAGGCGTCGTGCCCACGCATGATCAGTCCATGCTGGGTGGGCAGGCCGTGCTTGGCGGCGATACGCGTGGCCACGCTGGCGAAATTGAAGGCGGTGTCGCGGTGCAGCTCGAAGGTTTCTTCGAAAGCCTTGCCTTCGATGCTGCCCTGCAGCCGGCAGTGCAGCATGGGCCCTTCCTTGGCGTCCTGGCGTACGTCGTAATGGAAGTCGATGGTGAAGTCCGGCTGGCCAGGTGAACTGCTGCGATGCAGGTGTCCGGGAGTAAACATGAGGGCTGCTCCAGAAGGGTCAGAAGCTCATTCTAGACGGCTCTGCCGGCTACGCCCGCGCACCCATTCAGTGCAGCGAGACGTTACTGGTGCGCTCCTGTGCCAGCACCCAGGGCGCCACGACCACCGCCCAGAGTTGCGGGTCGCGCGCGAGCAGGTCTTCGGCCTGCGACGTTTCGACCTTGCCTACCTGGCCGGCCTGTAGCCACTGAGCTACTTTGCCCTGATCGTCCTCGGCCACGGCCAGCGCGACCTCCACCAGATCGAGCGAGCCGTCGACCCACAACAGCGCACCGCGGGCGAAGAATGGCTGCAGTTCCTGCCAGGTGATCGGAGCCGTTTCGCCAAGCAGCTTGGCATAGAGGGTGCTAGGTTGTTCTGTCATGACTTGCCCTGTGCGTGAGCACGCGATTGGAAGCGGACGCGAATGATAGCGTCGCCCCTTCACCAGGCAAATCAGCAACGAAACACGGCGTCACGGAAAGCGCTTCAGCAAGACTGCACAGTCACGGATTGCAGCGCCGTTATTCTGTACGTTTGTTTCAATTAAGCGACACCCACCTACCATGCCCCGATTTGCTGGCTTTTCAAGCCGCGAAACGGAGTTCTACACTGTGCCGGTACAGTTGCCGGGGGTGTGGCCGGTGAACCTGATCGGTCCTGCAGCTTTGGCCGCATGGATTACAACAACGAAAACACAAAAAGAGTGGAGCACTATGAACAAGGCTAGCAAGCAAGTTTCCAAGCTGTTCGCCGCCATGGCTCTGGCTGGCATGACCAGCTATTCGATGGCAGCTGACACCATCAAGATCGCCCTGGCCGGCCCGGTTACCGGCGCTGTTGCCCAGTACGGCGAAATGCAGTTCGTCGGTGCCAAAATGGCCATCGAGCAGATCAACAAGGCTGGCGGCGTGAATGGCGCCCAGCTCGAAGGCGTGGTCTATGACGATGCCTGCGACCCGAAACAAGCCGTGGCCGTCGCCAACAAGATCGTCAACGACGAAGTCAAATACGTGGTCGGCCACCTGTGCTCCAGCTCCACCCAGCCGGCTTCGGACATCTACGAAGACGAAGGCATCCTGATGATCACCGCGGCGTCCACCAGCCCGGAAATCACCAGCCGTGGCTACCAGCTGGTCTTCCGCACCATCGGTCTGGACAGCCTGCAAGGCCCGACCGCCGGCAACTTCATCGCCGACCACGTCAAGCCGAAAAGCGTTGCCGTGATCCACGACAAGCAGCAGTACGGTGAAGGCATCGCCACCGCGGTCAAGCAGACCCTGGAAGGCAAAGGCACCAAGGTCGCCCTGTTCGAAGGCATCAACGCCGGCGACAAGGATTTCTCCGCCCTGATCGCCAAGCTCAAGCAAGCCGGTGTCGACTTCGTCTACTACGGCGGCTACCACCCGGAACTGGGCCTGCTGCTGCGTCAGACCAAAGAGAAAGGCCTGACCATCAAGTTCATGGGTCCGGAAGGCGTGGGTAACAAGGAAATCTCGGCCATCGCCGGCCCGGCTTCCGAAGGCCTGCTGGTCACCCTGCCGAAGTCGTTCGACCAGGATCCGAAAAACCAGGCTCTGGTTGACGCCTTCAAAGCGAAGAAAGAAGACCCGAGCGGTCCGTTCGTATTCCCGGCTTACGCCGCCGTGCAAGTCATTGCCGAAGGCATCAAGAAAGCCGGCGAAAACGACACGGCCAAGGTTGCCGAAGCACTGCGCGCCAACAGCTTCGACACCCCGACCGGTTCCCTCGCCTTCGACGAGAAGGGCGACCTGAAGGACTTCAACTTCGTGGTTTACGAGTGGCACCAGGACGGCACCAAGACCGAAGCCGCCCACTAAAAAAGAAAGGGGCTTCCCCGCCTGAACCCAAAGCCCACTGCCTATGCAGTGGGCTTTGTTTATTAAGAGAATTCCGGTCTTACGCTGCGCCACAAGCGCTGCCTTGCGTAGCGACCCAGGAGTTAGGCAATGCCTGATCTTTATCACTACCTGCAACAGCTGATCAACGGGCTCACCGTTGGCAGTACCTATGCCCTGATCGCCATCGGCTACACCATGGTCTACGGCATCATCGGCATGATCAACTTCGCCCACGGCGAGGTTTACATGATCGGTTCCTACATCGCTTTCATTGCCATCACCGCCCTGGCGATGATGGGCATCGACAGCCTGCCGCTGATCATGATCGCGGCGTTCGCCGCCAGCATCATCGTCACCAGCGCCTTCGGTTACAGCATCGAACGGGTGGCCTACCGACCCTTGCGCGGTGGCAACCGTCTGATTCCGCTGATCTCCGCGATCGGCATGTCGATCTTCCTGCAGAACGCGGTAATGCTGTCCCAGGATTCCAAGGACAAGGCCATTCCCAACCTGCTGCCCGGCAACTTCGTGCTCGGCGATGCAATGCACAACGTGACCATTTCCTACATGCAGGTGCTGATCTTCGTCGTCACCTTCCTCGCCATGTTCGGCCTGACCCTGTTCATCTCTCGCTCGCGCCTGGGCCGTGCCTGCCGCGCCTGCGCCGAAGACATCAAGATGGCCAACCTGCTGGGCATCAACACCAACAACATCATCGCCCTGACCTTCGTCATCGGCGCCGCCCTGGCGGCCGTTGCCGCGGTACTGCTGGGCATGCAATACGGCGTGATCAACCCCAATCTCGGCTTCCTCGCCGGGATCAAGGCCTTCACCGCTGCGGTACTCGGTGGCATCGGCAGCATCCCCGGCGCCGTGCTGGGTGGCCTGGTTCTCGGCGTCGCCGAAGCGTTCGGTGCCGATATCTTCGGTGACCAGTACAAAGACGTCGTGGCCTTCAGCCTGCTGGTACTGGTGCTGTTGTTCCGCCCGACCGGCATTCTCGGTCGTCCGGAGGTAGAGAAGGTATGAGCAAGAATCTCAAGACGGCCATTTTCAGTACCGTCCTGCTGCTGCTGATCTCCTACCCCATCCTGGGCCTCAAGCTCAGCGTCATCGGCATCAGCCTGCAGGTGCATGGCGCCAGCGAGCAGACCCTGTGGACCATCGGCATCGCCGCGGTGCTGATGTTCACCTGGCAAATGCTGCGCGACAAACTGCCGGGCCAGGGCCGCTTCGGCAGCCTGGTGCCTGCCATGCCGCAGCAGGTCAAGGACACCCTGACCCTGCCCAGCGTGCAGCGCTGGATTCTCGTCGCCCTGTTCGTGGTCGCCCTGGCCTGGCCGTTCTTCGGCTCGCGCGCGGCGGTGGACATCGCCACGCTGGTGCTGATCTACGTGATGCTGGCCATCGGCCTGAACATCGTCGTGGGCCTCGCCGGCCTGCTCGACCTGGGCTATGTCGGTTTCTATGCCGTTGGCGCCTACACCTACGCCCTGCTCGCCGAGTACGCGGGTTTCGGTTTTTGGACCGCGCTGCCCATCGCCGGCCTGGCGGCTGCGACCTTCGGCTTCCTGCTCGGTTTCCCGGTGCTGCGCCTGCGCGGTGACTACCTGGCCATCGTCACCCTCGGCTTCGGTGAAATCATCCGCATCCTGCTGCGCAACCTGACCAACATCACCGGTGGTCCGAACGGCATCAGCTCGATCCCCAAACCAGAGCTGTTCGGCCTGTCGTTCGACCGCCGCGCCGCCGAAGGCGGGCAGACGCTGCATGACTTCCTCGGCATTGCCTACAACTCCAGCTACAAGGTGATCTTCCTCTACCTGATCGCCCTGCTGCTGGTGTCCCTGGCGCTGATCGTGATCAACCGCCTGATGCGCATGCCGATCGGTCGCGCCTGGGAAGCGCTGCGCGAAGACGAAATCGCCTGCCGCGCACTCGGCCTCAACCCGACCACCGTCAAGCTCTCGGCCTTCACCATCGGCGCCTGCTTCGCCGGCTTTGCCGGTAGCTTCTTCGCCGCGCGCCAGGGCCTGGTCACGCCCGAGTCCTTCACCTTCATCGAGTCGGCCATGATCCTGGCCATCGTCGTGCTCGGCGGCATGGGCTCGCAACTGGGGATCATCTTCGCCGCCATCGTCATGGTGCTGCTGCAGGAAATGCGCGACTTCAACGAGTACCGCATGCTGATCTTCGGCCTGACCATGATCGTGATGATGATCTGGCGTCCGCAGGGCCTGCTGCCCATGCAACGCCCCCACCTGGAGTTGAAACCATGAGCCGCCCGATTCTTGAAGTCAGCGGGCTGACCATGCGCTTCGGCGGCCTGCTGGCCGTCAACAATGTCGCCCTGTCCGTACAGCCCAAGCAGGTCGTTTCGATGATCGGCCCCAACGGTGCGGGCAAGACCACCGTGTTCAACTGCCTGACCGGTTTCTACCAGCCCACCGACGGCGTGATCCTGCTCGACGGCGAGGCCATCCAGGGCCTGCCGGGCCACAAGATCGCGCGCAAGGGCGTGGTGCGTACGTTCCAGAACGTTCGCCTGTTCAAGGAAATGACTGCGGTGGAGAACCTGCTGGTCGCCCAGCACCGCCACATCAACACCAATTTCCTCTCCGGCCTGCTGAAGACCCCGGGCTTTCGCAAGAGCGAGCGCGAGGCCATGGAATACGCCGCCCACTGGCTGGAACAGGTCAACCTGACCGACGTCGCCAACCGCCCTGCCGGCACCCTCGCCTATGGCCAGCAACGCCGCCTGGAAATCGCCCGCTGCATGATGACGCGCCCGCGCATCCTCATGCTCGACGAGCCTGCGGCCGGCCTGAACCCGCGGGAAACCGAGGACCTCAAGGCGCTGATCAGCCTGCTGCGCAATGAGCATGACGTGACCGTCCTGCTGATCGAGCACGACATGCACCTGGTCATGAGCATTTCCGACCACATCTACGTGGTCAACCAGGGCACACCCCTGGCCAACGGCACACCGGAGCAGATACGCAACAACCCGGACGTCATCAAAGCCTATCTGGGGGAAGCCTAATCATGCTGCGTTTTGAAAACGTCTCCACCTTCTACGGCAAGATCCAGGCGCTGCACGACGTCAGCATCGAAGTGCAGCAGGGCGAGATCGTCACCCTGATCGGTGCCAACGGCGCGGGCAAATCGACCCTGCTGATGACCCTGTGCGGCTCGCCGCGTGCCTCCAGCGGCAGCATCCGCTACATGGGTGAAGAGCTGGTCGGCCTTGATTCCTCGGTCATCATGCGCAAGAGCATCGCGGTCGTGCCGGAAGGTCGCCGCGTGTTCGCGCGCCTGACCGTCGAGGAAAACCTGGCCATGGGCGGGTTCTTCGGCAGCAAGGCCGACAACCAGGAGCAGCTGGACAAGGTGCTGCACCTGTTCCCGCGCCTCAAGGAACGCTTCGAGCAGCGCGCCGGCACCATGTCCGGCGGCGAACAGCAAATGCTTGCCATCGGCCGTGCGCTGATGAGCAAGCCCAAGCTGCTGCTGCTCGACGAGCCGTCGCTGGGCCTGGCGCCGATCATCATCCAGCAGATCTTCGACATCATCGAACAGCTGCGCACGGAAGGCGTGACCGTGTTCCTGGTCGAGCAGAACGCCAACCAGGCGCTCAAGCTGGCCGACCGCGCGTACGTGCTGGAAAACGGTCGCATCGTCATGCAAGGCAGCGGTGCCGAGCTGCTGGTCGACCCCAAGGTGCGCGACGCCTACCTCGGCGGCTGACGTTTGCGGCGCGAATGAAAACGGCCCCGCGCGGGCCGTTTTTCATTTTCCTCGCCCGACCTGACGGACGTCAGGCACGCTACCTGTCACCTCTATAGAATCGCCGCCTCCTTTCTGCGCCTATCGTTATCCGATGGCTTCGCAGAACCGAAAGCCGACCAGACCTCGGCCGCCAGCCCGCAGCGCCCACCCACAGGGGGCACTGCCGAACCACAGGAACACGACATATGACCCTCCGCCCACTGCTGCAGCTGATCACCGGCACCAGCCTGGTCCTGCAGATTGCCATCGGCCTGGTGGCCGGCATCCTCCTCGCCCTGCTCGCTCCGCAGGCCACTGACGAGGTCGGCTTTCTCGGCACCCTGTTCATTTCCGCACTCAAGGCCGTGGCGCCGATACTGGTGTTCATCCTCGTGGCCTCGGCCATCGCCAACCACAAGCCGGGCCAGCCCACGCACATTCGCCCGATCCTGATGCTGTACCTGATCGGCACCCTCTCCGCCGCCATCGTCGCGGTGATCGCCAGCAGCCTGTGGCCTTCGACCCTGGTGCTCACGGATGCCGCCAGTGGCACCACGCCACCCGGAGGCATCGCCGAAGTGCTCAAGGCCCTGGCTCTGAACGTGGTGGACAACCCGGTCAATGCCCTGCTCAAGGGCAACTTCATTGGCATCCTGGCCTGGGCCATCGGTATCGGCATCGCCATTCGCCACGGCAGCGAGACCACCCGCGCGGTATTCACCGACCTGGCGCATGGCGTCACCCTGATCGTGCGCGTGGTCATCCGATGCGCGCCGCTGGGCATATTCGGTCTGGTCGCCACCACGTTCGCCGACGCCGGTCTCAAGGCTCTGGCCGGCTATGCCCACTTGCTGATAGTGCTGGTCGGCTGCATGGCGTTCGTCGCGCTGGTGGTCAACCCGCTGATCGTGTTCAGTCAGATCCGCCGCAACCCCTATCCACTGGTGTTCACCTGCCTGCGCGAGAGCGGCGTCACCGCCTTCTTCACCCGCAGTTCGGCGGCCAACGTACCGGTCAACATGCAGCTGGCCGAACGTCTGGGCCTGCACGAGGACACCTACTCGGTCTCCATCCCGCTGGGCGCGACCATCAACATGGCCGGCGCCGCCATCACCATCAGCGTGCTGGCATTGGCGGCAGCGCATACCCTGGATATCCAGGTCGACCTGCCCACCGCCATTCTGCTCTGCGTGGTCTCCGCCGTCTGCGCCTGCGGTGCTTCCGGAGTTGCCGGTGGTTCGCTGCTACTGATTCCGCTGGCCTGCAGCCTGTTCGGCGTCCCCAGCGAAGTGGCCATGCAGGTGGTGGCGATCGGCTTCATCATCGGCATCCTGCAGGATAGTGCGGAGACCGCGCTGAACTCCTCCACCGACGTGCTGTTCACCGCCGCCGCCTGCCTGGCTCGCGACGCCACATCAGAGCAGGCGCCGCCCCTGAGCTGATACGGTTCAGGTGATGCATGCACGACGCGTAAGGCGCGCCGTGCGCACCGATGGGGGCGGCACCTTCGCAAGGCCGTCCATACCGAGAGGCGCGCACTCTACAGAGCTACTGATCCCGATAGCACACCGGTGAGCTGGGCGGCCCGCGCCGCTCCAGCTCGTCCTCGAGGAACTCGGCGAGCACGCGGGCGTTGTTGTGCTGCTCGTCGCGGGCGGCGTACAGCAGGGTCAGCGTGCCGCGCTCGGCGATGTCGAGCAGGCCCTGCCAGTGCTCGGGATGACCCGCCAGCTGCTGGCGGTAGTGCTGGCGAAAGCCGGCGAACAGCGCCGGGTCATGATCGAACTGCTGGCGCAGCGCCGCAGTAGGCGCGACCTCGCGCAGCCAGGCGTCCAGTGCCAGGGCATCCTTGCGACACCCGCGCGGCCAGAGCCGGTCGACCAGCACCCGCGTACCGTCGCTGGCGGCAATCGGCTCGTAGACGCGCCGACACTGGATCATCCACCGCTCCGCTCAGTCTTCGTCGCCATCCTCGGCGTCATCGTTGCTGCCCACTGTCGCGCCCAGGCAGACCAGGACATGCATGCCGGCACTGTCGGCAATGCTCCAGCTGCCCTGCACCGCATCGAACACGGCCGCAGAGACCGCCGCAGCGGAGAACACCCAGACCCGCCGCGTGCGGCCGTCCATGCATTCCACGGTGAGCAGCGGCTGATCAGCCTCGGCCTGCTCGGCCAGGTCGAACTGCCAGGCGTGCAGATCATCGATCAACAGCATGTCGGCGCTCTGCAGCTCGGCGAGCAGGTCGGGGGTATCGGTCATGGCGAAATCACTGCGCAAGGAAAAGTCGAATGATAAGTCAGCCCGGCCGCCCTCGGCAGGCCGGGCTGGGGTTTACTGGCCGAGCGCGCCTTCCAGCCGCGCCAGACGCTCCTCCAGCGCCGCCACCCGCGCCTCCAGCTCGGCGACACGGCCATCGTCGGCCGCACTGCTGCGCGGCGCCGCGCTGTCGGCCTGCTGCCGCGCGGCGAGCAAGGCGTCGAGGTCGCCCTGCTCACCGAGCAGGTGCATGTAGCGGTCCTCGCGCTGGCCACTCTGGCGCGGTAGCAGACAGGCAAAGCCGCGCCCTGCGAGGCGCTCCAGCTGATGCTGCACCTCGGCGGTGTCCTCGAAGGCATACAGGCGATTGCTGCGGGTGAGCAGTTCGTTGAGCGTCTGCGGGCCGCGCAACAGCAACAGGCCGATCAGTGCCACCTGCGGCTTGACCAGTTCCAGGGTCTTGTCCGCACGCTGCTCCCAGCGGTCGGCGCGCCCGCCCATCACCAGCCGCGACAGGCCGCGACCTTCGAGGCTGCGCAGGGCCTGGCCAACCTGGCCCTCATTGAGGTTCATCAGCGGCTCGCGACTGGTCTTCTGGTTGCAGGCGAGGATCACCGCGTTGACGGTCAGCGGGTAGGTTTCCGGGGTCGTCGCCTGCTTCTCGATCAGGCAGCCGAGCACGCGGGCTTCGGCGGCACTGAGGGGTTCGTGAGCATCGGCGCTGGGGAGTTCACTGGACATGCGGCACCCGTAACAGTGGAAAGAGGCGCAGCCTGACACATGCGTGCCGGGCCGCAAACGAAAAGCTCAGGCCGTGCCGCTGGAAACCGGCATCGCCTCGGCGGCCATCACCACGCGGTCGCGACCGCTGCTCTTGGCCTGGTACAGCGCCTGGTCGGCGGCGTTCAGCCAGTCGGTGGCACTCAACTGCAGCGGGCTGTACACCGCCAGACCGATGCTCAGTGTCAGCTCCAGCCCCGGCGCCAGGTCGCTGCGCACCCCGCCCAGATCGCGGCGCAGGCGCTCCATCACTTCGCTCGCCAGCACGGGCGGCGTGTCCGTCAGGATCACGCAGAACTCGTCGCCCCCGTAACGACCGGCAAGGTCTTCGGCACGCAGGCTTTGCGCCAGCTTCTCGCTGAGCAGGCGCAGCACGCTATCGCCGACGATATGCCCGTGGCTGTCGTTGATCGCCTTGAAATGGTCGACGTCGATCAGCGCCACGGTCGCCCGGCGCTGCCCCTGGCGGCACTTGTTGAACTCGGCCTGTAACAGGTCCTGCCAGTAACCATGGTTGTACAGGTGGGTCAGGCTGTCGGTGCGGCTGACTGCGCGCAACGCCTGCTTGTGCTCGGCCAGCTTGTTGGTCAACTGGTAGCAGACCAGCCCCAGGGACAAGGGATAGAGAATCAGCATCGGCAGGCAGGCGTACAGCTGCGTCATGCTGGTGTGCGGGGCGAACGCGGCGCCGAACAGCAGCATCGCCAGCAACGCCCCCGCCAGTTGTGCCAGGCAACCGAGCAGGAACAGCCGCGCGCCGCCGGCGGCGATGTTGTTCATCGCCATCATCGACAGCACGGTGACGCTGGGCAGCGCATTGAACTGCATGGCGCCGGCCCAGAAGCCACCGAGCACGGAGTCGATGATCAGGTTGCGCCGCTCGGCCTGATAGGGCCGTTTCGACAGGCGCGCGATCTGATAAGCCACATGCGGCCACAGGTAGCCGTTGAACAGCAGCAGCGCCCACAACCAGGGCGGCGCACTCATCTGCCAGAGCACCGGGGCCACGCAGAAGAAGCCCAGTCCCAGGCCGACGGCTCGGGGGGCATAGATGCGTTTGGCGAAGGAAAGGCCGGAGCCGGTGTTTCTATCCATGGTCACACTCAGCGGCTTGGATACGCGATCCATCTTCAGAATGGCCGCAGGCGCGTGACTATACAACACGCCGGCTCGATGCCGTCCTTGAGATCGGCGCAGGCACTGGGTAACGTTGCCGCACTTTGCCCGGAGAGCTCCGCCATGCACCTCGCCCGTCCCCTTCTGCCCATCGCCCTGCTGACCCTGCTCAGCGGCTGCCAGGTGTTCGTCCCCGAGCCCACCCGGGTGCCCGAGCAACGCCTGCAGGGCGAACTGAGCCTGCGCGGCGGTACCCTGCTGTTTCGCCCCTGCCAGGAACAGCGCAGCTTCAGCGTGAGCACCGACGGCAGCACCGACATCGCCCGCGAGGCCGCCACCCTGCTGGCCGATGGCCCCGGCCCACTGTTCGTCGACCTGCTCGGTCAGCTGGGCTCCAGCCCGGTCGCCGATACCGACGGCCAACTGGTGCTCAGCGAGGTCTACCGCATCCAGCGCGAAGGCCCGAGCTGCGACGACCCCGGTTTCAATCGCCTGACCCTGCGCGCAGGCGGCCACGAGCCGGACTGGAGCATCAACGTCACCAACAAGGGCCTGGTGCTCTACCGCCAGGAACAGCCAGCACTGGCGCTGCCCTATGTAGAAGAGCAACTGCCGGAAGGTCGCCTCAACCTGAGCAGCGAAGCCAACGGCGAGCGCCTGGAGCTCTGGGTAGCACCGCAGCGCTGCACCGACAGCATGAGCGGCACCGTGCAGCACCTCAGCGCCGAGCTGCGCCTCAATGGTCAGGTGTACCGTGGCTGCGCCTCCCTCGGCGGCGCGCGCAACCGCTGAGCGCAGCACGCTCGCGGCAGGCCGCTATGCTGCAAGAGCCTGGTCACGGGATTCCGAATCAGAGCCAGACACGGCGCAACGGCCAGCGGCAGGAGCCGCCGCAAGGCCCACTCGACGGATGAGCGCCAGCGCATCGAGCGGCCGGAGCGTGCGGTTTATGGACTTAAATACGCGTTCCGCGGTCGTTTCTAACGCAGGCTGGCCGACACTCGAGAGACCGTAGGCCGGCGTTAAGCAGGCCACAGAACGGAGAGTCTCATGCTGCGTATTGCCCTCAACGGCTACGGGCGCGTTGGTCGCGCCCTGCTCCGCGCCCTGTTCGAACGTGGGCTGGAAAACCAGCTGCACGTGGAAGCGATCAACGAAGTCGGCGACTTCAAGACCATCGCTCACCTCACTCGGTTCGACTCGACCTTCGGCCGCTTCCTCGGCCAGGTAGACCTGCACGAAGACGTCATGCAGGTGCGCGGCCAGTCCATCCGCCTGTTCGGCGAGCGTGACGCCAGCAAGCTGCCGTGGAAACAGCTGGGCGTCGACGTGGTGATCGAATGCACCGGCAAGATCAAGAAGCGCGCCCACGCCGAACAGCACCTGATGGCCGGCGCACCGCGTGTGCTGCTCTCGCACCCGCTGGAAAGCGCCGACCTCACCGTGGTCTACGGGGTCAACCACCACCTGCTGGGCAACCAGCAGATCGTCTCCAACGGCTCGTGCACCACCTACTGCCTGGCGCCGCTGGCGATGGTGCTGCATACCGCCGTGGGCATCCGCCAGGGTCTAATGACCACCGTGCACGCCTACACCAACGACCAGAACCTGCTCGACGGCACCTACAACGACCTGTACAAGGCGCGCGGCGCGGCAATGTCGATGATCCCGGTGCCCACTGGCGCGGCCAAGACCATCGGCCTGGTCCTGCCGGAACTCGCCGGGCGCCTCGACGGCATGGCCGTGCGCGTACCAACCGCCAACGTCTCGCTGCTCGACCTGACCTTCAGCGCCGAACACCCGACCAGCCGCGCCGCAATCAACGACATCCTGCAGAAAGCCGCACGCCAGTTGCCGCTCGGTGTAATGGAGTGCAACGACCTGCCACTGGTCTCCAGCGACTTCAACGCCTACCCGGTGTCCTGCGTGGTCGACCTCAACCACACCCGCGTGCAGGGCGGCGAACTGGTCAAGGTACTGGCCTGGTACGACAACGAATGGGCCTATGCCAACCGCCTGCTCGATGTGTTGCTGGACTGGCTGAAACCCTAGGCAGATTCGGGCACCTCTGGCTGGCGGGCGAGCCTCGTCGAGAGCAGTCAGAGCTGGCCGCTTCGACTACTGGAAAGCGACTGCCGCTAATTCGCTTTAGCGCGCCCCAGGCCTTCGGCACAAGTCACGATCATTTCAATGCGCAACGTTGAGTGCGCAGATGTGGATTCGCTGCCGATATCACCGGCGGAGCTTGGCCTGGTGCTTACCGGCAATCACCAGCCAGTATTTCCGTCACCCAACTAGACAAGATCAACGCCCATACGTAGCTTGCGCAAAGGTGCTTCGACTACTCGACGCCTTGGTCTTGTCCAATGTCGCTTTTTGTCCGACCTGAGTCGTTTCTCTCGACAGGTTAGATAAGAACATCAAGAGCTTAGCCAGTGACAAGGAACGTTATGCGACACAAATGGCGGAAAACATTACGCCACATGTGTCGCCTACTTATAGTTAGGTCAAACATGAACACTCCCACACCAAAGCAAGAAAAACCTATTCTTGGAATATTGATCTCTTGGTTTTGTATAATTTTTGGAGCCTCAGCAATTGCCACCCCAGCTGTCTATGCTGCTTTTGGCATGCAAAGCGGCCAATTCCTGAGCATTTACTACTTAACTCTAGGCATAGTTTCACTGGCGCTTGGCTACTTTGGCTTAAAGTCCAAGCCCGCTGCCTTTTTCCTTATCGTCCTGATTTTCCTCCCGCAAATCATCGCCTTCACCACCCCTGAATCAAACTACAACTTCATAGGCCCAATACAGATCGGCTATGGATTTGGTAATGCCCAGCAATTTTATTTGCACATTAATCTTCTGGCGATTCTGGTGTGCTCACTTTCGGCCGCTACTGTTTTCAAACTTACTAAGCAAACAGGCAAAAGCACTAGCAATGCAGCCTAACAAATGGTTCAAGTCGCTCGCTTCGCTCACTCGGGACCGGCTAAAGCCGGCCCCTTAACCAAACGTTAGAGGCATGAATGACGACACTGCGCATCGAGTCGTGGTCTGCGGAGCTAGGTTGGGTTGAGGAATCCCACTGGTCGCTGGAGTCTTTCGTATATCGGCTTGGACTTTGTACAAATCTCAAAGGCACTGAATTAAAGCGCGCAGCACGGAACATCAGAAAGAAAGAGCTTTTAGAAATAAAAATAATTAGCGCTGAGTGCGCTAACGCACTAATACATACGCTTGAGTCAATAGGGGCAAAAATTTCGATCTCCGAATAACGCCTCTAACAAGTGGTTCAAGCCGTTCGCTTCGCTCACTCGGGACCGGCTAAATCCGGCCCCTTAACCAAATGTTAGGGATCCACATGCGCCCACTTGAGCGGCTTGTTGGCATGAAACTGCTTGATGCTGAAATATCTGCGGATGGTGCAGGCTTTCAATTTAGCGACTGTGTACTGGCCGCATTCAACCCGGTATCACTAAGCAAACAACTATCAGAAGTCATCAACTCAGAGGTTTGCGCTGTCTCATTTCAAGAAAACCAGTGCTTTGAGCTTAGATTTTCAAATGGCTCTACTATTTCAATATCTCTCTCACCACAAGATTATTCGGGGCCTGAAGCTTTTTGCGCCACCTTTTCGGACAACACAATAGTGGTTGAGTAATGTGGTCCCCTAACAAGTGGTTCAAGTCGTTCGCTTCGCTCACTGCGGGACCGGCTAAAGCCGGCCCCTTAACCAAACGTTATGTACCTCAAGTAGTACAGTGGAGCTATCAATGAGAGAAGAGAAATCATTCCCAGCTTTGTCGATTACCAATCCAAATAAAGCTTGGGTCTTCGAGCAAATAGATGCGCTAACTAAGGAATGGGTCGAGTGGAATGCTTTCTGCCAAAATATTGAAGACAGCCCTGACTTCAATCCGAAAACATGTTCCGAGGCAATAAAAGACGGCTACGAGAACATTAGAAAGCATGAAATTCTTAGGGAAAAGACGCTGGTGCTATTACGCAATCATTTTTCCGGAGCAGAGTTTGTCTTAAATAATTGGAAGCCACACCCACACGAAGACAACTGCTCTCGCCTAAAAGACAAAGTGCCGTACTGGATCCATCGCCTAGAAATAATAAAGGCATCCATGAATTACGTAATAGTTCCAGAAAGCTACTGGAAAGAACAAGGCAAAGAGTTCTTAAAGGTTCTTTCTAAAAGCACAGCGGAAAGCGCAGTCGATGTTGCAGCGTCGTTTCTGAAGAACCCGTTAGGCAAGTAATCGGTGGAGGCACATAACAATGCGCTCAACTCGCTCACTTCTTTCGCTGGGACCGGCGAAGCCGGCCCCTTAGCTTAATCGTTAGGGCTCATGAGACTCATCATCGCGTTTGTTGCAGCAGTTCTGACGCCTACGCTCGCGCTCGTCGGCTGGTACATCTACGGCCAGTTCGCCATGTTCGACTCGAACGACCCCTATATTTGGGTTCGCACTCGCGAGTTCTTCGTCATTTGCTTCGTTATTTCGGCGGCGCACGTCATTGCTCTTGGTATACCTACTTACTTCTTGCTTCGCTGGCGTAGATTGATCCGCTGGTGGAGCGTACTCTTTGCGGGTTTTGTGCTGGGTGCAGTCCCGGTGGGGGCGTTCTCGTGGCCCCTGCACTCAAGCCCGGGATCGTATGCTTTGGCAAACGGAGTCCAGACCATAATCAATGGTGTGCCCACAATGGCTGGCTGGCTTCAGTATTTCGGTGGGGTCTTATTCTTCGGTGTGTGCGGGTTAACCGCCGCCGCAGCGTTTGTGTCGTGTGCGGCATGAGCCCTAACAATTGGCTCAAGCCGTTCGCTCCGCTCACTCGGGACGGCCAATAGCTGCGCTATTGGCCGCCCCTTAGCCAAACGTTAGGCGTCAGTCACTTTTAATATCGGTGCCAACATGGAAGTTGCGTCAGTCAGCCACAACATCAAACTTACTTCCGGCGCATTGCGCGGCCGGTTGGCACCCAATCCGCACCTTCTTCGTGGCTCTCGCCCACGCACCGCGCCAGTGTTCTTCCACCCTGCAACGCGGTGCGGGCTTGCACGGCCGCAGCGGCTCGGTCATCGTGCCGCAATCACCAACAAGTTGGCCTGGGCATCTCTGCCTAACAACTGGTTCAAGCCGCTCGCTCGGGACCGGCATAGCCGGCCCCTTAACCAAACGTTAGGCGCAAGGGCAATATTGGTTATTCAGCACCGCGCCAGGAAACACAATCACCGCATCGGCGCGGTGTTCCTGAATCGAATGGTCGCTTGACAGTAGAGGCCGTTATTTGTGGCCAGCAAAGGAGTTGCTTTCAAAGAATGTGCACAGCACAAATAACCTTCCGTGCCAAAACCGGCGCGCCGTGCGCACCGCCGGTCATGCTCGGTGCTGGCACCATTTCCGGCGTTCGGCTGGGCAATCTAACAATTGGCTCAAGTCGTTCGCTTCGCTCACTGGGACGGGCTAAAGCCCGCCCCTTAACCAAACGTTAGAAGCATCAACGCACCTAGCAAAACCCTCAAAAATGGAAGTATCAAATTGAACTATATCGACAGGCTTATAGAAGCAATTAAATATACTGAGGGCCTGGGTCTTCATAAGGAAGAAATTCAATTCACATTTGATAGTCAGCTAGAGCAGAGCCTTAAGCAGCAGATTTTTCAACTATGCGGTGACGCCCTATATGGTTACGGCTACAACAAATCATCTGATCTAACGGGAAAATGTACCCCAATTCACCTGATGCTAAAGCAATACTTAAAAAACGACCTCGGCATTGATAGCCTTATTACAATAGGCGACAGGTTCTGGGACGATTACATATATTGTGAAGTGACAAAAGAATCCATAGAAAAAGAACTCAGCCATAGCAATATTTACGAGCCTATAAAAGCTCATGTGTGGTTAACCCTGCCTGATGGAACAATTTTGGATTGTACTGCCGAGGCACATGCCGATCTTCTTTTTAAGCGCGGCGAACATCCTGCGCATGAATGCATAATGCTTGTTGAGCCCAGTAAAGAGGAAGATGCCAAATCTGGTTACCATCGGCCAGTCTTGGTAGGAACTGGCTTTTTAGAGAGAACAGGCATGATTCAGATGAGACGCTTATAACAATACGCTCAAATCGCTCAGCTCGTTCACTGGGACGGGCTAAAGCCCGCCCTTTAGCTCAATCGTTAGACGGCAAATCAAAAGCCGGATAAACAGCTCACAACCCCACATAACAATAAATAAACACGCTAACCCTCCGCCCTCAAAAATTTGGAGATTTAAAAATTAATATTTCCCGTATTGTTTTACTCGCAAGCATGGCAGCATTCTCTGGATGCTCCTCGGTAGATATGATGCGAGCAAAACCGCCTTCAATAGAACTGAGCAGTGACAGTAAAGCCAAATCCATTGCTGGTTGTGTAGCACTCGATTTAGAAGAATTATTTAGGGAGCCATTAGAGAAAAATGCAAGATTACATACCCGCCCAATTTCTGGAGGATATTCAGTTTGGCTTGAGCAGGGTGTAGCATTTGGGGTGTCTACAGCCATGGTCGTTGATATAACTGACACGCCAACCGGTTCGATTACGAGCTTTCATAATGACTTAACACCAATGTACCTCGAAAGGGCGAACGAGGTAATTCGCAACTGCCAAGTGAATTAAAAATATATTTATTATCTCTTACGTTCGTTTACAGCGCTCGGCTAAAGTGCGAGCCTAGCAACTGGTTAAACCAGTTCGCCTCACTCACTCGGGACCGGCTAAAGCCGGCCCCTTAACCAAACGTTAGGTAACCAAATGGGAAAAATAGATCTTACTTTCAATGTGCCATCTTGGGTTGAGTCAGGGATTAGCAAAGGCGAACTAAATATATTTAACGGGGTCATCAGAAATAGAAGCGGACAAATTGTCCACCACCTTAAGGAAGGCCTACTACAGGAAAGCAAAAGTAAAAATAAGAACTTACTCATGGCTGGTGCAGCAATAGCCGCCACCGCAGCAGCAGGTTATTTCCTCTATAAAAAAATCAACAAAAAGGAAACAGCCAGTGATGCAGCCTCAGATCTGCAAGATAAAATCAACAGCTATTTAAATTCAGCGGCACAGCAAAATATCTCTCTCTCAAGCATAACCCCGTTATCTCAAGAAATAACTAAATTCCTGAAAGCTTGCAGTGAGACAGGAATCAGTCCAGAACAAATATTCACAGACCCACAAACAGCTATCAAGCTAAACGATATTTACGAGGCAATAGTTGATTTTAACTCACGCTTAGCAGCTTCTAAATTCGCAGCCTATGAAGCACCACCACAGATCCAACACACTCCAGCAGAAACACTAAAAAATCTCAGCACACAACTACACATTCAAGAGAGTCTGATTACTGAGAAAAACCAAATCTAACAAATGGTGGAAATCGTTCGCTGCGCTCACTGGTACGGGCTAAAGCCCGCCCCTTCCATACGCTAGAGGTTACTCATGGAAATCAGTAGCGCCATTGAAATAGGTTTCAGCCAGAAGCTTGAAATCAAGATTAACAACCAAAAACCGGTTGTGTTAACTGACCTCACGATGTCCCTTCTTGGCATCAATCAGCAGTATCAGCGATTTATCGAGTCCGAAACCAACCAAGACTATGACGCGAGCACAGAACTCTAAATAAAAGAAGTTCGTACAGGCTCAGTAATTGTCGAGCTTGTGGCGCTAGCAATGCCAATAGTTCCATTGTTCTGGAGTGGAGACTCACTGTAAGAGTGGACTAACCAAGCCAAGCAGTCATAGATTGGCTGCTTGGAAAAAATTGATACTCCGCCAAAATAAATTTCCAAACAAGATTTAAAACAATGGAGCAAAATTCTAGAGCCTGTAGCAAAAGACAATGGCTCTCAGCTGAACTTCACCGCATCTGATGGCGGCACTGTAATTAATCAATTCTTCATAGATCCCCAAGAAGCCAACGCTACCCAGAACACTATTCAACGCCAGCTTGAGCGCCTTGTAGAGCCGATGATCACATTCAAAAAAAACAAAGCAATGTATTGGTATCAAACCAAATTTGATAGCGAGTCACACACTGGCGACAAAGTGACTATCGAAGATATATCCAAGAAGCCGCTGAAAGTAATATTCGAAAATAATGCATTGAAATAAGCCATGTTAGTGAGTGACGAGCGACTTTCTAAACCATGGCACAAGCTGACATATGTAGTCGATGTTGAGGTTCAAGCAATAAACGGGTGGCAAAAATGTACACCATCCTTCGCTATCATGAAGAACATACATTTGACCCAGAGTAACGCAACCTCTGACAACTGGTTCAAGTCACTCGTTTCGCTCGTTCGGGACCGGCTAAAGCCGGCCCCTTAACCAAATGTCATGTACATTTAAATAATTCAGCGTACGGAACACTGAAGAATGAATTATCGAACTGGAGAACCTGTAAAGATCGGAGACTCTGTGTCTCTAGAACACGGAAAAACCGCAGGTGTCGTGCACGCCCTCATCGAGAGCGCAGAGCAAATTAGCGAGTGGGGCCTAGTCGAACCAGGTGTAATGGTGGCGGCAGAACCATTCGGGTTGGTTTTCTGGCCAAGCTCTGAAATCAGCGATCCTCTAACTTTCATTGCGCGGAAATGCACATAACAATGCTCTCACTACCGCTAGCTTAATCGTTATGCATATGAACGCAGCAGCTATTGAAGTGTACGTATCAGCAAGCATCGCATTTGTGCTGTTCGCAATTTGCTTTGCCGCATTGCTCCGCAGGTCCGTCCGAGAGAATGAGACCGCGTCTCGCGCGCTTATGAGCAAAGGCAATCCGGCTCTCGGCATTAGCAGTACGGTATCAACCCTCAACGCACGTTATCTGCTTCCGTGGGTTGGCTTTCCAAAATCAATAGCCACTCAAGGCATCTCAGTTTTTTACTTCTGGTCTGCTCGAGTTTGCACTTGGTGCTCAGCATCAGCCATTCTTCTCGCAGCCTTAAACATCGGTGTGGCGTAGTGCATCACAATGCGCTCACTCCGTTCGCTGGAACGGGCTACAGCCCGCCCCTTAGCCAAGGGTTAGACGCCAGAAGTCTCGCTCCCCGAGGAACCCCAATGATCAAGAGTGTTGGCGATACGAAGATCCAAGAGAAGCACAGGGCATCCTGTCATTGCGGCACTGTCGTATTGGAGCTCGACCTTCCGAACGGAATCGTCAATCCGCTTAGATGCAATTGCTCCATGTGCAAAAGAAAAGGCGCAATCATTGGCTCAGTTCCAAAGAATGGACTGAAGGTGATGCAAGGCGAGTCATCGCTGAAGGAATACCAATTCAACACAAAGGTAACTCGCCACTACTTCTGTTCAAACTGTGGCATCTACACGCATCACCAGCGTCGCTCGAATCCAAACGAGTACGGCTACAACGTGGGGTGCCTGGAAGGCGTGAATCCCTTTGAGATTGAGCATGTCTCGCTCAGCAACGGAGCAAACCACCCAATGGATCGGAAGGCGTGAACTCAAGGTCACTTGCGTGCCACCATCTGGCGTCTAACCCTTCCATCGAGAGGACGCTGCCCGGCAAGCCGGTCAGCGCCTCTCGTGTCAAGCATTAGCAGTCAATCATGAAATGTCGTTAACGATTAAACGCGCGAGGAAATACTGGCTAGGTATCACGGTAGCGAATCAACACAGGAAATAGTCTTTGTGGGACGCATTCGAGTGAAAGAGCTAATTAGCCCTGAAGCATTCTCCATAACAACGTGAGCAAGCAAAGTAATAACCATGAACCGTCGTAAAAAGATAAACCAGCTTTTGAAAGCTCACGCCAAGAAGGCCAGTGCCAAACTGGCGCCGAAGAGTAAAAACAAGTACATCAGCAAAGCCGACCGCTTGAAGTTGGCGGCCGAGACAGCCCAAGAGCCGGATACGTCGCCGGAAAGCTGAGCGTCTACTTTGCCCAGGCATCTCATGCAGCACGAATAGAAGCGGGCCGAAATCGCTCACTTCTTGGTCTGGTACGGCACCCCGCCGACATTGGATCGGCCCCGTTCTGCTCGACCGCTCCGCATCCGGCCCCTTACCCAGCAGGCCCAAACGAACAGAGCGAACGCTACAGCTGCCGATAGCAGAGCGTGGTGCGGCGTGAGCCAGTGGCGCGGCGGTTGGGGTCGGCGAAGGTCTCGACTTCGTTGAAGCCGGCCTTGCGCATCATCCCGGCGGAGCCGAGGTTCTCCTCGTGGCGCTCGATGTAGACGTCGTACACGCCCTGCTCACGCAACGTCTCCAACACCTCACGCAACAGCCGCGAACCGATGCCCTGCCCCGCCAGCTCGCGGTGCACCACGGCCTCGCCGACGTAGGCCTGGGGCAGGTCACGCCGGGTCGCTGGTTGGTAGCGGGTGAAGTTGCTGCTGTGCAGGAAGGTGACGAAGCCAGCCAGGCGCCCCTCCTGTTCGGCGAGCAGCGCCTGCACCTGACCTTCGACGATGCCGTGCAGGTGACCGAGCACGGCTTCCTCGGGCAGGTAGTTCCAGGGGTTTGGCCCATGTTCGAAGATGAAGGCGGCCATGGCCGGCACATCGTCGGCACGCGCCAGGCGGCGGGTGTCAGTCATCGCAGGTCTCCTGCACGGGGAATCTGGTGGTCGAGCGCCTGGCCCTGCTCCGCGCACGCGGCCACACGCTGGATCAGCGGCGCCAGGTCGTAGCCCTGGGCGGTCAGCCAGGCATTGTCGTAATAGCTGGTGGCGTAGCGTTCGCCGCTGTCGCAGAGAATCGCCACCACAGAACCTTGCTCGCCCTGCCGCACCATCTGCTGCGCCACCAGCAGCGCGCCGATCAGGTTGGTGCCGCTGGAACCGCCGACCCGTCGGCCGAGGCGCTGGGCCAGGTAGTGCATGGCCGCCAGCGACAGCGCGTCCGGCACCTTGCACATGGCGTCGAGCACCTGCGGCATGAATGACGGCTCGACCCGCGGCCGGCCGATGCCTTCGATACGCGAGCCGCAGTCCAGGGTCAGGTTGCGCTCGCCACTGACGTAGCTGTCGAAGAACACCGAGCGCTCGGCATCGGCGCCGAGTACCCGTGTCGGGTGTTGGCGATAGCGCACGTAGCGACCCAGGGTCGCCAGCGTGCCGCCGGTGCCGGGGCTGGACACCAGCCAGCTTGGCTCGGGGAAACGCTCGTGGCGCATCTGCTGGAAGATCGATTCGGCGATGTTGTTGTTCGCCCGCCAGTCGGTGGCGCGCTCGGCAAAGGTGAACTGGTCCATGAAGTGCCCGCCACTGGCCGCAGCCAGGCGCAGCGATTCGGCATGGATCTGGGTGGGGTCGTCGACCAGGTGCGTCTGCCCGCCGTAGAAGGCGATCTGCGCGAGTTTTTCCCGGGCCGTGCCGGCCGGCACCACGGCAATGAACGGCAGGCCGAGCAGGCGCGCGAAGTAGGCCTCGGAGATGGCCGTGGAGCCGCTGGAGGCTTCGATCACCGGCGCACCGGGCCTGAGCCAGCCGTTGCACAACGTATAGAGGAACAGCGAGCGCGCCAGGCGGTGCTTGAGGCTGCCGGTGGGGTGGCTCGATTCGTCCTTGAAGTACAGCTCGACGCCGGGCAGGCCCGGCAGTTCTAGCGGAATCAGGTGGGTGTCGGCACTGCGCTGGAAGTCCGCCTCGATGATGCGCAGCGCTTCACGGGTCCACTGACGGCTGTCGTGCATGCCTATCTCCTCAGTCGAGAATCCCGGCGGGCGGCGGGGTCGTGGTGCGCCACTGGCTCAACGCCACGCCGGCGAACACCAGCGCTGCGGCGGCGTATTGCACCGGTGTCAGGCTTTCGCCGAGCAGCACTGCGGCGAAGATCAGGGTGAACACCGGCAGCAGGTTGGTGAAGCCGGAGGCCTGGCTGGCCGGCAGGCGGCTGACGCCGAAGTTGTAGAGGCCGTAGGCACCGACCGTTACCACCAGGCCCAGGTAGATCACCGAGCCGACGCCGAGCAGGCTGAACTGGGTCGGCAGCGGCTCGGTGGCCAGCGCCAGCGGCAGGAAGAACAGCGAGCCGATGAACGCCTGCATGGCGGTGAGAATGAACGGCGAGTAGCGCTCGGAGAGAAACTTCAGAAGCAGCGTGTAGCTGGTGGCACAGAGCATCGCGACGAATTCGTAGAAGTTGCCCAGCAATGGCGCCGGCGCGCTGGCATCCGCCTCGCTGGCCAGGCTCAGCCAGATCGCCCCGGCCACCGCCAGCAGAAAGCCCGCCCAGGTGCTGCGCGCCACGCGCTCGTGCAGGAAGACGAATGCGCCCATGGCCACCAGCAAGGGCAGCAGCGAGGTGATCATGCCGGCCTGGGTGGCGCTGGTGTTCTGCAGCGCGAGGGCTTCGAAGATGAAGTACAGGCAGGGTTCGCACGCGGCGAGAGCCAGCAGGTAACGCCAGTCGCCCCGGCGGTATTCGAGGCGACCGCGCCAGCGCCAGGCCAGCAGAAACACCAGGCTGCCGAGTGCCATGCGGCCGAAGATCACCCACATCGGCGGCAACTCGGCGAAGGCGAACTTGAGGGCGATGAAGGAGCTGCCCCACAGCGCCATGGCCAGCACCAGGCACGCCATCGCGAACAACCGCCCTTGCCCGACCATTACCACCTCCGCATCAAAAACCCAGTGTAGGGCGCGCGGCCTTGGGGCGACAGGCACAGCAGGGGGCAAAAACTGTGCGGGAAAAGATCTGAGCGTGAATGTCGCGAACGCTTGAGTGAACTCAGTCGCCCACGAAGAGCTGCCGGTATAAACCCTGGATATCTTTGAACTCGATGAAAAGAGCCTTCTTCAAAACCCGAATGTTAGGTCTTTCAGCTTTAGCCCCTTGTGCGTTGCCTTTGCTGTGTTTGGCAACTTTCATGCTTTCCAAGCTTGGCAATGGTTGACCTGGCGCAGCGCCGTAATAAAGGAACGGTCCAAGTTCAAGCGTTTCGCAGTTGAAATAAACCAGCACCACACATCCCGATGGCTTCTTTGCTAACGACACATGGATGTTCTGCTGCGCAGTGCTTGAACCGACAAAAGAGGCCTTGAGCTGAATATGTCGGATGTAGCCATTTGCTTCGGCTATGAGGTCGTAACCCGACCTGTCGACTTCAGGCTTTGAAATCTCGAGGCTGAAATCCTTTGTTTTCCAGGAGTGCTTCAGCAGCTCTCCGATCAACAGATGCTCAACCAACTTCTCGCGGTATGAAGACTGGAGAAAATGCTCTTCCATGGGGCGGTCTGCCAGATGCTATGCGGGATGGCTGGAGCCTTACACCCGCGTTACCGGATCGGCGCAACCAGCGCCTGCGCAATCGCTACTGCTCCCAGGGCTTGCCGCGGGTCTTCGGCTCCAGCGGCAGTTGCTGCAGCACCGCGGCCTTGGCCAGCATGTAGGCGCTGACCGGGGCGCTGATGAACAGGAACAGGCTGATCAGCAGTTCGTGGGAACTGAGGCTGTGCGCACCGACGCTGAAGAAGATCAGCGAGGCCAGCACCATGCCGCCGATGCCCAGGGTGGTGGCCTTGGTCGGGCCGTGCAGGCGGGTGAAGAAGTCCGGCAGGCGGTACAGGCCGATCGTACCGATCAGAACGAAACCGCTGCCCAGCAGAAGCAGCACCGACACGAGAATTTCCAGCCACAGGTTCATTCGATGATGTCTCCGCGCAGCATGTACTTGGCCACCGCCACGGTGCTGACGAAACCCAGCACGGCAATCAGCAGGGCAACCTCGAAGAACAGCTCGGTGCCCTTCCAGATGCCATAGAGGATGATCAGGGCGATGGCGTTGATGTACAGCGTGTCCAGCGCCAGCGCCCGGTCCGGCAGGCTGGGGCCCTTGACCAGGCGCGCGACAGCCAGCAGCAGGGCCAGGGCGAGCATCGTCAGGCAGACAGGGATCACGTAGGCGAGCATGGGAAAATCTCCTTCAGCGGGGCCTCGTAGCGCTGCTTGATCTCGTCGATCATCACCTGCGCGTCCGGCACGTCGAGGCCGTGGACCAGCAGGGTGTTGCGGTCTGCGCTGAGGTCAGCCGCCAGCGAGCCGGGGGTCAGCGAGACCACGCTGACCAGAATGCTGATGGCCAGCTCGTTTTCCAGGTCGATGGGGACTTCGATGAAGGCCGGGCGCAACTCGCGGATACGGCCGAGGGTGAGGCGCGCCACCTGGAAGTTGGCGACCAGGATGTCACCCATCACCATGAACAGAAAACTCAGCAGCTTGAGCGGCTTCCAGTGCCGCGGGTGCTCCACCAGCAGGCGGTTACAGACCAGCGGAATCAGCAACGCCAGCACACCGCCGAGCAGCCACTGGCCGAGGGCGAAGGAGTCGACCAGGAGCATCCAGGTCAGCCACAGCAGCAGGCTCTGCGCTGGATGCGGTAGCAGTCGGTTCATGGCCGGCTCTCCTCGATGATCGCCCGATAGGCCGCCACGTCGTGCAGCTGGATGGACATGGCGGCGGTGTAGTCGAGCAGTGGCTTGGCCAGCAGCACCAGCAGCAAGGCGCTGCCCAGCAGCAGCAGGGTCGCGAACAGCCGGCCACCGTCCAGCTCGGCGTGCTCGAACGGACCACCCTCAACACGCCAGAACAGCACGCTGCCGGCTCGACTCATGGCCAGCAGCGCCGCAAAACCGCCGAGCAACAGCACACTCCACAGCGCCACCGAAGGCGCCGCGTTGAGCAGCATGAGCTTGCCAAGGAAACCGGACAGCGGCGGCAGGCCGACCACCGCCACGGCGCCGAAGAAGAACAGTGTGCCGAGCAGCGCAGGATGTGCCAGCGCCGGCCCCGACACCAGGTGGGCCGCCTTGTCGCCACGCTGGCGGACGATCAGGTCGGCGAGCAGGAACAGGCCACCGGCGACCCAGGTGCTGTGCATCAGGTAATACAGCGCCGCCGCGTGGGCTCCAGGCGTGCCAATGGCGACCGCCGCCAGCAGCGTGCCGGCGGAGACCAGCACCAGATAGGCCAGCACGCTCTGCAGGCTGCGGGCCGCCAGTGCGCCAATCGCCCCAAGCGCCACCGTGGCCAGGGCCATGGGCCAGAGCCAGGCCTGGGCCAGGTTGGCCAGTTCGCCGGCGTCCTCACCGAAGATCAGCGTGCACACGCGCAGGATCGCGTAGATGCCGACCTTGGTCATGATCGCGAACAGGGCCGCCACCGGCGCACTGGCCGCCGCATAGGCACGCGGCAACCAGAAGTACAGGGGTAGCAACGCCGCCTTCAGCGAGAACACCAGCAACAGCAGCAATCCACCGGCGCCCAGCAGCGGCACGCGGTCGCCGGTCACGCTGGCCGCGCGGATCGACAGATCGGCCATGTTCAGCGTGCCGCTGATGCCGTAGATCAACCCCAGCGCGATAAGGAACAACGCCGAGCCGGCCAGGTTGAGGATGACGTAGTGCAGCCCCGCCCTCACCCGCTCGGCACTGCGCCCGTAAAGCAGCAGCGCGTAGGAGGCGATCAGCAGGATCTCGAAGAACACGAACAGGTTGAACAGGTCGCCCGTGAGGAACGAGCCGTTGATGCCCAGCAACTGGAACTGCAGCAGCGCATGGAAGCGCGGGCCGCGGCGGTCGTCACCACGCAGGGCGTAGAGCACCACCGCGCTGCCGAGCACCGCAGTGGTCAGCAGCAACAGGGCACTGAGGCGGTCGAGCAGCAGGACGATGCCGAACGGCGGGCGCCAGTCTCCCAGGGCATACACGCGCACCTGGCCGGCGTCGGCCTGCTGGATGAGCAGCAGTGCGACTGGCACCAGGGCCAGGGTGGCGAGCAGCGACAGGGTGCGCTTCAGCCGCTCGTGCGAGGGCAGCACCAGCAACAGGGCGCCGACCAGCAGCGGCACCAGGATCGGCAGGATGATCAAGTGGTTCAACGCGGCTGCTCCTCATCCACCGGGGCATTGGGCCGACCGTCGACATGGTCGCTGCCGAGGTTGGCCACGCCGCGCAGAGCCAGGACCACGACGAAAGCGGTCATGGCGAAGCCGATGACGATAGCGGTCAGCACCAGCGCCTGCGGTAGCGGATCGCCCGGAGCGCCGTCCATGCCCAGCACCGCGGCATCGCCGCTCAGGCGGCCCATGGCGAACAGGAACAGGTTGACCGCGTATGACAGCAGCGTCAGGCCCAGCACGACGGAGAAGGTGCGGGCGCGCAGTAACAGGTAGATGCCACTGGCCGCCAGCAGGCCGAGGGTCACGGCGAACAACGCTTCCATCAGTGAATCTCCCTGCTCGCGGGTGGGGACAGGGCCAGCTTGCCCAGGTTGACCAGCATCATCTGCGTGGCGCCGATCACCGTCAGGTACACGCCGAGGTCGAAGAGCATGGCCGTGGCCAACTCGACTTCACCCACCAGTGGCAGCTCGAAATGGCCGAATGCCGAGGTCAGGAATGAGCGATCAAACACCAGGCTGCCAAGCCCGGTGAACGTGGCAATCAGCACACCGGCACCGGCCATACGCTGGTAATTGAGCGGCATGCGCTGCTCCATCCAGGCCACGCCGTTGGCGATGTACTGCAGGGCCAGTGCCACGGCGGTGATCAGCCCGGCGATGAAGCCGCCGCCCGGCAGGTTGTGGCCGCGCAGGAAGATGAACGCGGAAATCAGCAGCGCCAACGGCAGCAGCAGGCGCGACAGGGTCATCAGGATCAGCGGGTTCTTCGCCAAGGCCCAGCGCCGGCCCTGCGGATCACACGTGGGATTGACCATGCGCAGGCCGTCGAGCATGGCGATGACACCCACTGCGGCGATGGCCAGCACGGTAATCTCGCCCAGCGTATCGAAGCCGCGGAAGTCCACCAGAATCACGTTGACTACGTTGGTGCCACCGCCGCCGCTGACGGCGTTGGCGAGGAAGAATTCGGCGATGCCGGTATCGTAACCGCGAGTCAGCACGGCGTAGGCCAGCATGCCGATCATGGTGCCACCGGCACCCGCCAGGAGGAGGTCGCGCAGCACACGCAGGCTGGAGCTCTCCGGCGGCGATACCGACGGCAGGTAATACAGTGCCAACATCAGCAGAATGATGGTCACCACTTCCACCACCAGTTGGGTCAGGGCCAGATCCGGGGCGGAGAAACGGGCGAAGGCCAGCGCCACCATCAGGCCGCCGACACCGAGGATCAGCAGCGCGATCAGGCGCTGGCGATGGAAGACCGCGGTGAGGACGCTGCTCACCGCCAGCACCAGCATGCCCAGGGCAGTGATGCCATCCAGGGGCGTGAGCGGACGATCTCCAACCAGCTGTGGCATCGGCGCCAGGGTCACCACCGTCAGCACCAGGGCGCTGAGCAGCAGCAACGCCAGGTAGCGCTGCAGCGAGCCATTCTCCAGCAGTGCGGTGAGCCAGGTGGCAGCCGCCACCAGACGCTGCACCGCCTGTTCGAACAGCTCCCGGGCATTCCACTTCGGCAGTGCTTCGTACCAGCGGAACAATGGTTTGCGGCCGATGTAGATCAGCACACCGCCGACCAGCGCCACGCAGCTCATCATCAGCGGGAAATTGAAGCCGTGCCAGATCGCCAGGCTGTATTCAGGCAAAGCGCCGCCGAGGCTGGCTTGAGCGGCTACAGCCAGCAGCGGCGCGACCGTGTAGGCCGGCAGCATGCCCACCAGCATGCAGAGGAACACCAGCACTTCCACCGGCACCTTCATGTAGCGCGGCGGCTCGTGCGGCGGATAGTTGGGCAGGTCCTTCCTCGGCTCGCCGTTGAAGAACACGTCGTGGATGAAGCGCAGCGAATAGGCCACCGAGAACACCGCCGCGACGGTGGCGGCGACCGGAATCATCCAGTTGAAGAAACTGCCTTCCAGCGCCTCCTGCAGGGTCTCGCCGAAGAACATTTCCTTGCTCAGGAAGCCGTTGAGCAACGGCACACCGGCCATCGCCGACGACGCCACCATCGCCAGCACGGCCGTGTGCGGCATGTACTTCCACAGCCCGCTTAGGCGGCGCAGGTCGCGGCTGCCGGTCTCGTGATCGATGATGCCCGCGGCCATGAACAGCGAAGCCTTGAAGGTCGCGTGGTTGATGATGTGGAACACTGCGGCGACGTTGGACAGCTGCGAGTCGAGGCCCAGCAGCAGAACGATCAGGCCCAGGTGGCTGATCGTCGAGTAGGCCAGCAGGCCCTTGAGGTCGTGCTGGAACAGCGCCATGAAGGCGCCGAACAACAGGGTCGCCAGACCGGTCATGGCGACGAGCTGGAACCACAGGTCGGTGCCGGCCAGCGCCGGATACAGCCGCGCCAGCAGAAACACGCCGGCCTTGACCATGGTCGCCGAATGCAGGTACGCCGACACCGGGGTCGGCGCCGACATCGCATGGGGCAGCCAGAAGTGGAACGGAAACTGTGCCGACTTGGTGAACGCGCCGAGCAGCACCAGCACCAGTGCCACCGGATACAGGGCGTGGGTGTGGATCAGCTCGGCCGACGCCAGCACCACGCTCAGCTCGAAGCTGCCGACGATGTGACCGATCAGCAGGATGCCGGCGAGCAGCGCCAGCCCGCCGCCACCGGTCACCGCCAGCGCCATGCGCGCGCCCTGGCGCGCCTCGCTGTTGTTGCTCCAGAAGCCGATCAGGAGGAACGACGACAGGCTGGTCAGCTCCCAGAACGTCAGCATCAGCAGCAGGTTTTCCGACAGCACCACGCCAAGCATGGCACCCATGAACAGCAGGAAATAGGCGAAGAACCGGCCTATCGCCTCGCGCTGGGAGAGGTAATAGCGCGCGTAGAGAATCACCAGCAGACCGATGCCGAGGATCAGCAATGCGAAGAGAAAGGACAGGCCGTCGAGGCGCAGCGACAGATTGAAACCCAGCTGCGTCAGCCAAGGCTGCGAGACCAGCAGCACTTCGCCGGCAAAAATCCGTGGTGCCAACCACAGCAGGATGATCAGGCCCAGCAGCGGCGCCACGGCAGCGGCGAAACTGCTGGCCAGGCGGCCATGGCGTTCGAGCAGGACAGGCAGGAAGATGCCGAGAAACGGCAGTATGACGATGAGCAACAGCTCCATGAATCTCCCCTGTCCCAGGCCCGGGTCACACACGACCGGGGCAAATCTTCTCTGTCCTCGCGTACCGATCCATTGACGGCGAAAGGCTGGCAGCGATTATCCCTAACTATCAGAAGCAAGTCCTGGATAAATTATTACATTGTGCATAGCGTCTTTGACCCAGGCCGAGAATAGATTACGCCAGTGTCTTGAACCGCTCTGCAGCTGCCGTCTCTCCCAACGTGCCCTTGCTGCGACATGCCTGCAAAGGGGGCATCGGGGAACAGAAACAGCGCCAGGGTGATGCCGTGCTTCTGGAGCCTCATCTTCACCCATACCTCGGCCGCCATCACTCCTCGGGGATACAGGTAATGGCAGAAGTAGGCGCACTTGCCGTCCGCGCCGAGCCACGGGGTGTGCATCTGACTGAACCGCTTGATCGAGTGGATGACGCACACCTGTCAGGCGACATTCGCGACGCGCCCGCGAGAGCTCTGAGCGCTGAAGAATCGACCTCGAGCAGGCGGCCGAGCTGCGCCGTTTTGGCGTACTGCAGGTACTGCCGCTGCTGGCAGACTCAGCCATCTCGAACGGCGCGCCACGGAAGCAGTTTGGTACGGTATCGCTCACTGTCCTGCTGCGCGGGCGCGAGAAGATGCCTGCACCTGCCTGAAGAGCGTTACGGATGATGCCCCGCCATTAATCGGCGCCAGGGGCGACACAAACAGAAAGGCCCGGCGATTGCCGGGCCTTGTCACTGCATGGCCGTATCAGCGCATCAGTGCGCGACGCGGCTGGTACCGTCGACACTCATGATGCGTACGCGTTCGCCGACGCGGAATATCTCGTTTTCCTGCACTTGCTGTACATAGGCACGCAGGGTGCCGTCGTCCTCGCGCACGGTGATCTCCACGCCCTGGGTGCGGGTGATGCCTTCTTCGGTCATCGAGCCGAGCAGGCCGCCTGCCACCGCGCCGATTACCGCAGCCACTGCCGAGCCACGCCCGCCGCCGATACCGCTACCGGCGACACCGCCGACCACCGCGCCAGCGCCAGCGCCGATCGGGGTCTTGGTGCCCTCGATCTTCACCGGGCGCAGGGATTCGATGGTGCCCATGCGCACGGTCTGCACCTTGCGCGCCTCGTCGCGGCTGTAGCTGTCGCCGGACAGGTTGGATGCGCAGCCGCCCAATACGACGGTCAGACCGAGAAACAGGGCAGTCAACAGTTTGGTATTACGCATAGGATTCTCTCCGTTATGAGGCAGTACCCATTAGACAGCGGCGCCACGCGCCTGTCACCCGCTGTTGCCGTGTTGTGCAGAGCCTGGGTGCGACATCGGGTCCGGTAGGCAGTCGTCACGCCCTGGCGCAGGATGGTTTCGATTTCTTCGAGACTCCGCCATGGACTACTTCATAGTCGCCATCACCACCTTCGCCGGTCTGTACTTCCACTGGTGGATCTACGTGCGCATCCGCCGCTGGATGGACCGCGACCTGGCACTGTCGATGGCGGCCGGTGACCCGGCCATGCAGGTCTACATGCTCGATTGCCTGGCCCAGGCCAAGGCCCAAGGCATACGCCGGGGCAAGCTGGAGGACTGGCTGCACCAGGCGGCCTGCGACTACCTGCAGCGCCGCGGTTAGCCCCGCGCCAGCCGCCACAAACGGGCCAGATCACAGGCCCGCGCCTGCAACTCGAGCGCCGCACCGCTCATGGCCTGCTCAAGGCTCTGCGGCCCGGAAGTCAGGCTGAAAGCCGCCTCGATACCCGCCGCGTACACCGCCTGATAGCCTTCGCCGAGGCTGCCAGCCAGCGCGATGACCGGCACGCCTGCGGCGCGAGCCACGCGCGCCACGCCCACCGGCGTCTTGCCATGCAGGCTCTGGGAGTCCAGCTGCCCTTCCCCGGTAATCACCAGATCGGCGCCCTGCACCGCCTCGGCCAGACCCGACAGCTCGGCGACCAACTCGATACCCGGGCGAAAGCTCGCCTGCAAGAAGGCCCTGGCGGCGAAACCCAGGCCGCCTGCCGCGCCGACGCCCGGCTGCTGGCTGTGGTCTTCACCCAGCGTCGCTGCCACTACGCGTGCATAGCACTCGAGGGCCGCATCCAGCGCTTCGACCTGCTGCGCATTGGCGCCCTTCTGCGGGCCGAACACATGAGAAGCACCGCGCGGGCCGCACAACGGGTTGTCGACATCAGCAGCGATTTCCACCCGCGCCTGCAACAGGCGAGAGTCCATGCCACTGACGTCGATGCGCGCCAGACGAGCCAGCGCCGCGCCACCAGGCGGCAGCTCGCGGTCGTGGGCATCGAAGAAACGCACACCGAGGCCCTGCAGCAGGCCGCAGCCGCCATCGTTGGTGGCGCTACCGCCAAGGCCGAGGATGATGCGCCGGGCGCCGGCATCCAGCGCCGCGCGGATCAGCTCGCCGGTGCCGTAGCTGCTGGTAATGGTGGCGTCACGGCGTTCGCGCGGCACCCAGTGCAACCCACTGGCAGCGGCCATTTCCAGCACCGCGGTGCCTTCGCCGAGCCAGCCCCAGTGAGCCGGCACCGGTTCGCCGAGCGGCCCGCGCACCGTGCATTCGCGGCGTTCGCCACCGGTGGCAGCGAGCACGGCGTCGACCGTACCCTCGCCGCCGTCGGCCATTGGCCGCAACAGTACCTGCGCGTCGGGAAACACCTGCTGCCAGCCGCGGGCGATGGCCGCCGCCACGTCGGGCGCGGAAAGACTCTCCTTGAAAGAGTCCGGAGCGATGACGATCTTCATGACAAACCCTGAGTGAACGCGACGCGCCGGAGCGCGCCGCCGAGTCAATTACAACAGAACCAGGCTGAGCAGCCAGACGGTGATGATGCCGGCCAAGCCCTGGATCAGGGTGGCGACGGTCTGCGCGCGGTAGGCCACGGCCACCGGCATGCGGCTGAACTGGGTGACGACCCAGAAGAAGCTGTCGTTGGCGTGGGACACGGTCATCGCGCCGGCGCCAATGGCCATCACGGTGAGTACGCGGCCCATCTCGCTGTCCAGACCGAGTTGGCCGAGCATCGGCGCGACCAGTGCCGAGGTGGTGACCAGCGCCACGGTGGTCGAGCCCTGAGCGCTCTTCAGCGCAGCGGCGACCACGAACGGCATGAACAGGCCAATACCCAGGGCCGACAGGGTGCTGCCCAGGTAGTCGCCCAACGGCGTGACCTTGAGGATCGCGCCGAATGCACCACCGGCACCGGTGATCAGCAGAATCGGCGCGGCCTGAACCAGGCCCTCGACCACGTGATCATGGAACTCCTTGCGCTTGGCCTCGCTCTTGAGCAGCGTGCAGGCCAACGCCAGGCCGACCAGCAGAGCCACCACTGGCTGGCCGAGGAAGGTCAGCGTGGTGAGGATGGAGCCATCGCCGAACGGCTTGCTCGGGAATACCGCGATCGAGCCCAGGCAGATCAGCAGGATCGGCACGAAAATCGGCGCGAAAGCCTGGAAGGCACTCGGCAGCTTGCCGTAGCGCGCCCTCAGCTCGGCGAAGTCCTCGGCGGCTGGCAGCGGCAGACCGTCGTCTTCCAGCGCGATGTCCTTGCCGATGAAGCGGTTGGCCCAGAGCATGCCGGCCAGGGCAGTGACCAACGAGACCACCAGGCCGACCGCGATCACCAGACCGAGGCTGGATTCCAGGCCCAGGTTACCGGCCGCAGCGATCGGGCCCGGGGTCGGCGGAACAAAGGTGTGGGTGGCGTAGAGGCCGGTTGCCAGAGCCACGCTCATCGCCACCACCGAAACCTTCATGCGGGCGGCCAGGGCGTTCTTCAGCGAGTTGAGAATGACGTAGCCGGAATCGCAGAACACCGGGATCGACACCAGGTAGCCGATGATCGACATGGTCAGGGTCGGGAAGCGCTCGCCGAGCAGCCTGATCACGGTTTCCGCCATGGTGATGGCCGCACCGCTGCGCTCGAGGATCACGCCGATCACGGTGCCGAGGACGATGACGATACCGATGTAACCCAGGATGCTGCCGAAACCACCGGTGATGGTCTTGACGATTTCCGCGCTGGGTAGTTGGTAGGCGAAGCCGGCGATGAAGGCGGCGGCAAGTAAAGCGAGAAAGGGATGCAGCTTGAGACGGGTAGTCGCCATCACGATGAACGCGATCAGCGCTACCAGGATCAGGACCAGGATCATGGCCTATTCCTCAATTGTTGTTATTAGGGGCCGCCATTGTGGAACGGCATGGGTGGCGGAATCCCTATGCGAACGCCCTGGACCGACTATCCCTTGCCATCGACCTTTTGTGCACTTGCACAATCATTCATCCAGCAGGTCGAGGCCCAACGTGAACAGCAGGCGTTGATCGCGCCGGGCCAGGTCCAGACCGCTGAGTTCGGCGATCCGCTCCAACCTGTAGCGTAGCGTGTTGCGATGGATGCCCAGCTCGTCGGCGCACGCCTGCGGATGGCCGTCGTGTCGGCACCAGGCCGCCAGTGTTTCGCGCAGCTGACCTTGGGCGTCCTGCGCCAGCACCCGGCGCAGCGGCGCCAGCCAGCGCTGCAGGGACCAGTCGTTGCGGCGACCGTGTAGCAGTGCCTGCAGGCGATAATCGTCCAGGCGCAGCAGGCGCTCCGCCGGCTTGTGCACCTGGGCGTACGCCTGCAGGTTGCGCAGCGCCAGGGCTGCTTCGCGCAGGTCGCTGAAGTCATGCAGTGCGTCGCTGAGCAGCAGGCGCTGGATGCCGGCCGCGCGCGCATCGAACTGCGCCAGCCAGCCGGCATCATCGCGACCACTCTGGTACGGGCGGCACAGCAACAGCTGGCGCACCCCGACCGGGCCGCATTGCTCCGCCTTGCCGGCCAGTCCAGCCAGCACACGAGACTGCTCGCCCTCCTCGCCCAGCTCCAGCACCACCAATTGCCGCGGCCAGCTCAATGCGAGGCCGATGCGCTCGGCTTCAGCGGCCAGCTGGGCGAGGCTGACGCTGGAGTCGGACAGCTGGCGCAACCAGGTTTCCAACTGGTGCCGCTGCCAGTGCCGCTCGGCCTGTAGCTGGCGCTGCTCGACCAGCATTTCGGCGGCCATGCGCACCAGTTCCGCATACGGGCGCACCGTATCCGGCGCACCGGTGATGCCGAGCACGCCAATCAGCTGCTCGGCATGCAGCAGCGGCAGATTGACCCCAGGCTTGACCCCGCGCAGGCACGCAGCGGCTTGTTCGTCGATCTCCACCACCCGCCGGTTGGCCAGCACCAGCTGAGCGCCCTCGTGGCGAGTGTGCAAGCGCTGCGGATCACCACTGCCGATGATCATGCCTTGGGCATCCATGACATTGATGTTGTGCGGCAAAATGGCCATGGCCCGGTCGACGATGTGCTGCGCCAGGGTGGAGTCGAGTTCGAGCATGCGGGAGCCTCCGGGTCGGAGGCTAAGTTTAGGGGGCTAGACGCTCGCGCAACCAGCCACTTTCCACCTGCCGGTAATTGAGACGGTCATGCAGACGGCTGGAACGGCCCTGCCAGAATTCGATGCGCTCGGGCAGCAGGCGATAGCCGCCCCAGTGCCGCGGGCACTGCGGAGCGCGATCGAGGAAGCGCTTTTCCGTTTCGGCCAACAAGCCTTCCAGCTCGGCACGGTCCCGAATCACCCGACTCTGCGGCGACGCCCAGGCACCGATGCGGCTGCCCAGCGGACGCACCTGAAAATAGGTATCGGACTCTTCGGCCGTGACCTTCTCCACCCGCCCTTCGATGCGCACCTGGCGCTCCAGGCTCGGCCAGAAGAAAGTCATGGCAGCGAACGGGCGCGCCGCCAGCTGCTCGCCCTTGGCGCTGTCGTAATTGCTGAAGAAGGTGAAGCCGCGCTCGTCGAGGCCCTTGAGCAACAGCACGCGGCAATGCGGGCGACCGTCGGCATCGACGGTGGCCAGCGTCATCGCGTTGGGTTCGACCGGCAACTGCTCGGTCTTCACCGCCTCACCGAACCACTGATGAAACAGGGCAAACGGTTCGGCCGGGGCTTGCGCCTCGCTGAGCCCGTCACGGGTGTAGTCGCGACGCATGTCGGCTAGGGACTGGGCCATGCTGCTCTCCTTCAGACTGATGGCCCCAGCTTACTTGGCCTTGGTGCTGCTGACTTGATCTGTGGCAGCTTTGGCTACGGTCGGCTGGCTGTACTGGGCGAGCAGCGCAACCAGGGTCTCACGCGGGGTCAGGAGGATTTCCACGCGGCGGTTCAGCGAGCGGCCTTCGGCGCTGTCGTTGGCCGCACGCGGCATGTCCGAGCCGACGCCGCGCAGCAGCAGACGATCACGCTGCAGACCGCTGAGGCGGAAGATCGAGGCGACGGCCTTGGCACGGTCTTCGCTGAGCTTGCGGTTGGCTTCCAGCTGGCCGCTGCTGTCGGCGTGGCCGAGGATCAGCACGGCGGTAAGCGGATCCTGCTCGAGCATCTTGGCCACGCGGGTGAACGGGCCGAGTACCGCCGGCATCAACATGCTCGGGCGGTCCGGGTTGAACGAGCTTTGCACCGGCGCGGTCACCACCAGCACGTTCTCACGGCGCTCCAGCTCCATCGGCGTGTCTTTCAGCGCTTCGCGCAGACGCGGCTCGTACTCGTCGAGCCAGGCGTGAGTGACCTTCTTGTCGATCTTCGGCGGTGCCTCGGCAACCTTCTTCTCACTGCTGCCGAACGGCCACCAACTGCTCTTGCCGCTGTCGGCGGACTGCTTGTCCGAGTTGCCGGCACAGGCGGCGAGGCTGGCGCAGAACAGCAGAACGAGAAGTTTGGAGTGTGCAGGCATGATCGATTCCTAAAAAGTTAAAGGCATTCACCCAGTACACGCGCCAGTTTCTGCGCGCGGGGGTCCATCAATACGTAAGGGCCGAGGCTGTTGGTGACGAAGGCAAAGGCGACATCGCGTTCCGGGTCGGCGAACCCGACGGAGCCGCCAGCGCCTGGATGACCGAAGGCTTTTGCGCCGAGGCCGTAGGTGGCGTTGGCCACCTGCGATTGATCGAGCATGCAGCCGAGTCCGAGACGGGTACGGGTCAGCAGCGTCTTGTCGTCGCCGCAGGCATGTTCACGGGTCATTTCATTGAGCAGTTCGGCTTCGAGCAGGCGGCCGTCGAGCAGGCCGGTATAGAAGCCCGCCAGCGAACGCGCATTGCCATGGCCGTTGGCCGCAGGCTGCTGCATGCGCCGCCATTCCGGCTTGTTGGTGCTGGTGAGAATCGACGGCGGGTTGGCGAAAGCGCGTGTGCTCATGGCATTCGGCTCGCTCATCATGCACTTGAGCAGGCGCTGCGCAGCGGCGTCGCCCATGTCGCCTTTCTTGCGGGCGATATGTGCGACCCGGTCGAACTCGCTGTCGGCCAGGCCGACATGGAAATCCAGGTCGAGCGGCGCAGCGATGCGTGCGCCGATCGATTCGCCCGGCCCGCGACCATCGACGCGACGCAGCAGCTCACCGACCAGCCAGCCGTAGGTGATCGCCGCATAGCCGTGGCCTTCACCCGGCGTCCACCAGGGTTCTTCGGCGGCCAGGGCGGCGGTCATCTGTTGCCAGTCGTAGAGGGCCTCGGCAGGCAGCAACTCACGCAATGCCGGCAAGCCGGCGGTATGGCCAAGTAACTGGCGCGGGGTAATGCGCTGTTTACCGGCGGCAGCAAACTCGGGCCACCACTCGGCGACCGGTGCATCCAGATCCAGCTTGCCCTCCGCCACCAGTTGCAGTGCGGCAACGGCGGCGAACGGCTTGGTGCAGGAAAACAGGTTGAGGATGGTATCGCTGTGCCAGGCCTGGTCACCGTCCTTGTCGGCCGTGCCCGCCCACAGATCGACGACGGTTTCGCCACCGACCTGGACGCACAAGGCGGCACCACGCTCCTGGGAATTGCTGAACAGTTCTGCGAACGCTTCTCTGAGCGCCTCGAACTGCAGATCGAAATAACCCTGGATCTGCACCCGTTACTCCCCGGTCAAAAGTCCGAGGCATTGTTTCAGCCTCGGCCGGCCTTGGGAACCCTACAAAGCTGCCGGTGATCGGTTCAGGGTGTCTTCGCTGCAGCCGCCGGAGCGGGTGCTGACGGCGCTGCCGGTGCCGTCGTGGGTGCAGCCGCAGGAGCAGCAGACGCTTCGACCTTGGGCAACTTGGCGGCGACGCCCAGGTTGGCCTTGCGCACGGCTTCGACGAAGCCCTGCCACGGCCGGTCAGTGATCCCGAGCAGGCCGAAGTGGCCGTTCTCGCCGTCGAGCAGACGACCGCTGAGCGGCTGGTCGAGGTACTGGAACCAATGGATGCCGACGATGCTCGGCTCCTCCAGCGCCTTGGCCAGGAAATGGGCGTAGGCCGGGCCGCGCTCCTCTTCCTTGTACACCTCGGCCACGCCACCCCAGAACGGGCCGCGATCACGCGAGCCGAAGTGGAACTCGGTGACCATCAGCGGCTTGTCCAGCTCGCGCAGCTTGGCGAAGTCGTAACCGTGCTGCGGCTCGCGGGTGTAGAAGTTGAAGCTCAGCACGTCGCAATACTTGGCGCAGGCGGCCACGGCTTCCGGCGTGGTGATGGCGAACCGGCCACCCAGCAGCATGTGGTTGGGCGCATGCCACTTCAGCGAGTCGGAAATGGTCTTGAAGTAGGTCTCGGCGAAGAAGGTCTGGAAGCGCTGCAGATCCTGCTCGATAGCCGGGTGCTCGGGGCTCGGCAGCGGCGCCTCGAAGCCAGGGTCTTCCATCAGCTCCCAGGCGCCCAGCTCGATGCCCCAGGCCTTGGACAGGCCGTTCTGGTTGCGGTACTTGTCGCGCAGCTGCTTGAGGAAGGCACGCTTGGCCGGCACGTCGGTGGTCAGGCGCAGGGTGCCGTAGGCCAGGGCATAGCGCGCCTTGGGGTCGTCACCCGGTGCGGCCCAGGCCAGTTCATTGTCGGCGAAGAAGCCGAGCAGCCAGGGATCGTCGCGACGATCACGCGAGGCGATGGCGATGGCGCGCTCGGCGGCCATGGCGAAGCGCGGGTCGAACGGGTCGGGCATGCCGCCCCACCAGTCCAGGCCGGTGCTGATGATCGCGTAGTCGCCGGAAATCGACAGTGGCACGGTGTAGGGCACGCGCTTGGCGGCGCCCAGATCGGCGTCGCTCCAGTTGCCAATGGTGTTGAAACCCCAGGCCTGCAGGCGATCAAGGGCCTGCTGGTTCCAGCGTGCGGCATCGAATTCGGCTTTCGGGCACGGCACGGCGGCGGGGGCCACCGGGCTGGCCGCGGCAGGTGCCACCGGAGCAGGCGCTTCGGCAGCAGGAGCCGGCGCCGGTGCCTCGCACGGTTGCAGGTAGGTACGCTGCAGGTTGGCGCGGTAGAAGTCGTACCAGCGCCCCTGGTCGAACGCGCGCCCCCGGTTGGCGCCGGTGTTGCGGCGGTTGTTGCTGCTGCCGTAGTAGGCGGCCAGGGGCTCACCCTCTTTCGGCAGCGCGGTGAACATGTCCTCACGACCCTCGACGTAGGTACGCGTCAGGTTGGACGCCACCGCGTTGACGCCCAGCGAATAGAACGCATGCCCTTCCGGGGTCACCAGGTACCAGCGCTCGCCCTGTTTTTCCGCGCGGAAGAAACCCTTGGCCTCGAAGCTCGGCCCACCCAGCAGGCCACCGAACTGATCCTGTTCCGGGCGTTTCTTCAACCAGGCATCCAGCTGGCCGCGTTCACGGGCCGCGGCGTCACGCAGCTGCTTGTCGTTGCTGACCTTCTCCGGCCACTGGCCGCGGGTGTACTGGCCCCAGCTGTCGACCAGCTGGCGATAGGCCGCCTGTTGCGCCTCGTCGTCGGAATGCACACCGAAACGGCCAAGCAGAATGCTCTGCGGAGCAGAGGGGTTGGGCAAGGAGAGGCTCACGGCGCTGACCTGGGTCGATGTCAGCTCGCCGACAACGGTCTGCGCCAGCAGCAGGCGCTGGTTGCCCTGGCCGACCGGCATCGGCGGGCCGGCACGCATGCCATGGGCCAGCGGCGAAGTCGGTGCCAGCGGCACCAGCAGAGTCTGCGCCGGGCCCGCCGGCAGGGCGATCTGGGTAGTGAGGACCTTGCCATCACGGCTCTCGATGCGCACATCGACGGTGATGGCCCAGTCCATCGCATTCTGGATGCGCAGGCTCATGGCGCCGGTCTTCGACCAGTCCCAGTCGCCATTCTGCGGGGTCAGGCGCAGGGTCGGCCGTTCGGCGGCATTGAACGTTACCCGGCGCAGCACTTCGCCGTCGGCGGTGGGCTCGGCTTTCAGGTCCGGCAGGTTGGCCTGCTCGGTGGTCACCTGCACGGCATCCAGCGGGCGCACGAAATTGAACAGCGTTTCATCTTTGGCTGCAGCCGCGCCGGCAGCGCCCAGCAGCGCCATCAACAGCGTGGCCTGCAGTTTTTTCTGGTGCCCCATGAAACCCCTCATTCAACAAACGCTCCGCAAACCCAGTGGAAATCGAATCGGCCGATATTTTCACGCAAATCGCACAGCAAAAGTATGGATGCCTAACTATTGTTTTCTCGAAAGCCCATTTCAGGACCCGTCCCAATGGAACTCAACAGCCTGTTCGACCAACTCCACAGCCTGCCGACCATTCCCAAGGTCGCGCAGGACCTCATCCTGCAGTTCGACAACCCTAACACCAGCCTCGACGCCGTGGCCCGCAACATTGCACTCGATCCGGTAATCGCCGCCAAGGTGCTGCGCCTGGCCAACTCGGCGCGCTTTCGTGGCGCACGGGAAGCGTCCAGTGTTGAAGACGCCGCCAGCCGCCTGGGGTTCAATACCTTGCGCACCCTGGTGCTCGCCTCAGCGGTGACCGGCGCGTTCAAGACCAACTCCGGTTTCGACCTCAAGGGCTTCTGGCTGCACAGTTTCAAGGTGGCGAGCATCTGCCGTCTATTGGCCAAAAGCCGTGGCGTGGCGGCAGAAACCGCGTTCACCTGCGGGATGATGCACAACATCGGCGAACTGCTGATCCAGACCGGCGCACCGGAGATCGCCGCCCGTCTGAACCGCATGGGCAGTGGTGACGCGGCGGGGCGCATGGCCCTGGAAACCCTGCAGCTGGGCTTCGGCTATCCGGAGGTCGGCGCGGAACTGGCCCGTCGCTGGCAACTGCCGACAGTGATTCAGCAGGCGATTGCCCTGCAGACGCGCCCGCACCAGGCGCCCATCGAGATGCCCCTGCCACGCCTGATGGCCCAGGCAGTGCTGATCACCGAAGCGATCGAGCAACACCCCGGCGATCTGGAAGCGGTGAAGAACGAACTGGACAGCCCGCTGTGCGAGGGGCTCGATCTGGACGACCTGCTGGCAAAGCTGCCGGAGGTACTGGAGGCGGACAAGGCCTTCGAAGAGCTGCTGAACTGAATGACACCGCCCGACAGAGTCAGCCAGCCGTCGACTCTGCCGCCTCCCCTCACCTGCCTCCACTACACGCCTTCGAACACGCTCACACAGCCTTGCGCTTGATCCGGTCCAGCAGCCGATCCGGCAGCAGGCGATTAAGAACACGAAACAGCTTGGCCGGCACCGTCACCGGATAACGCGTGCGCGGCACACGTCGCTCCAGCGCCTGCAGCACCACCTCGGCCACGGCGTCGGCAGGCAAGGTGTAAGGCACGGCCGCGCCCTCCTTGGCCAGGCGTTCCTGCATTTGCGCATAGACCGCGACGTGCGTGCCCCGCGACGTATCGACATGCTTGCGCAGCGCCAACAGGCTGTTGGCGCGAAAACGCGCAACGATGGGCCCCGGCTCGATCAGCACTGCCTCAATGCCGCTGCCACTCAACTCCAGGCGCAGGGTATCGACCAGGCCCTCGATGGCGAACTTGGACGCGTTGTAGGCGCCACGCAGCGGCAGCGCCGCATAGCCGAGCACCGAGCTGTTGAAGAGGATTCGCCCATGGCCCTGGCGACGCATGATCGGCAGTACAGCCGCGGTCAGTTCGACCGGGCCGAAGACATTGCTCTCGAACTGCTCGCGCCAGGCTGCACGCGGCACGTCTTCGATGGCACCGGGCTGGCCATAGCCGCCGTTGTTGAAAAGCGCATCCAGGCCACCACCGGTCTGTTCCAGCACCCAGGCCAGGGCCAGCTGGATGCTCGCCGAGTCGTCCAGATCCAGTTGTACCGCGCTGAAACCCTCGCCTTGCAGGCGCACCACATCCTCGGCCTTGCGGGCGGAGGCGTACACCTGCCAGCCCGCCGCACGACAGGCATGGGCCGTGGCATGGCCAATCCCCGTCGAGCAGCCGGTGATGAGGATCGAACGAGGCATTGCGGTCATGCGACCTGCTCCTTGGCGGTGTCGAGACACAGCGAGCGCGGCACGCTCACCGGATGAGGAAGAATGCTGCGTACCTCAGCTGATTTCGCGGCGGAACGGCGGCAGCGCATTGAGGATCGCCTTGCCGTACCGCTGGGTCACCAGGCGCCGGTCGAGCAGCGTGATGGTGCCGCGGTCCGACTCGGTGCGCAGCAGGCGCCCGCAGGCCTGGACCAGCTTGAGCGAGGCATCGGGCACGGAGATTTCCATGAACGGATTGCCGCCGCGCGCCTCGATCCACTCGGCCAGCGCCGCTTCCACCGGGTCATCCGGCACGGAGAACGGGATCTTGGCGATCACCACGTGCTCACAGTAGGCGCCGGGCAGATCCACGCCCTCGGCGAAACTGGCCAGGCCGAACAGCACGCTCTCTTCGCCACTGTCGACCCGCGCCTTGTGCTTGTTCAGGGTTTCCTGCTTGGACAGATTGCCCTGGATGAACACGCGCTTGCGCCAGTCGCGATCCAGGCCGTCGAACACGTCCTGCATCTGCTTGCGCGAGGAGAACAGCACCAGCGTGCCGCGCGAGCCCTGCACCAGGCCGGGCAATTCGCGGATGATCGCCGCCGTATGCGCCGCGGCATCGCGCGGGTCGGCCTTGAGGTCCGGCACGCGCAGCACGCCAGCGTCGGCATGCTGGAACGGGCTCGGTACCACCGCGGTCACCGCCGCGCGGGGCAAGCCGGCACGCATGCGGAAGCGGTCGAAGCTACTCAGGGCGGTCAGCGTGGCCGAGGTCACCAGCGCACCGTAGGCGACATTCCACAGGTTGCGGCGCAAGGTTTCGGCGGCGAGGATCGGGCTGGCGTTGACCTCGATATCGAACAGCGCACCGCCCTCGGCCAGAGTCAGCCAGCGCGCCATAGGCGGGCTGTCTTCCGGGTCTTCGGTGGTGAAGGCGGTCCACAGCTCCCAGTTGCCCTGCGCCCGTGCCAGCAGGCTGCCGAACAGTGGGTACCACTCCTCGGCCTGGTGGCTGGCGATGCCCACGGCGCCCTCACCGTCCATGGCTTCCTTGAGCAGTTCGGTGAGGCGGGTGAACACGTCGGTCAGGCGTGCAAAGCCTTTCTTCAGCTCGATACCCTGCTCGCGCAAGTGCTCCGGCACCAGGCCACCGACGAAGCGATGGCGTGGCCGCTCGCGGCCTTCCATGTCTTCACCGGCCTTGAAGTCGGCCAACTGCTCGCAGGTGCTGAACATGAACTGCTGCTGGGTGCGCAGCTCGCGGGCCATCTCCGGCACGGTTTCGATGAGGCGACCAAGGTCACCCGGCAGCGGGTTCTGCGCCAGCAGCTTGGTCAGGTTCTTCTCCACCTGCCCCAGCCAGTCGGCGGTGCTGCGCAGGCGGGTAAAGTGGGCGAAGTGGCCGATGGCTTTGTCCGGCAGGTGGTGGCCCTCATCGAACACGTAGAGCGTTTCGCGCGGGTCCGGCAGCACTGCGCCGCCGCCCAAGGCGAGGTCGGCCAGGACCATGTCATGGTTGGTGACGATCACGTCGACCTTGGTCATACCTTCGCGCGCCTTGTAGAAGGCGCACTGCTGGAAATTCGGGCAATGTCGGTTGGTGCACTGGCTGTGGTCGGTGGTCAGGCGGCTCCACACCGCATCGTCGAGCTCTTCCGCCCAGCTGTCGCGGTCGCCATCCCAGCGGTTGCCGGCGAGCTTCTCGATCATCCCGGTGAACAGTTTCTGGCTGCTCTCATCGACATCCAGGCGAAAACCTTCCTCGGCGAACATCTGCGCCGTGGCGCCCTGGGCCTCGCCTTCCTGCAGCAGCATGTCGAGCTTGGACAGGCACAGGTAGCGGCCGCGGCCCTTGGCCAGGGCGAAGCTGAAGTTCAGGCCGCTGTTGCGCATCAGGTCCGGCAGGTCCTTGTGCACGATCTGTTCCTGCAGCGCCACGGTCGCCGTAGCCACCACCAGCCGTTTGCCGGCAGCCTTGGCGATGGGAATCGTGGCCAGCGCGTAGGCCACCGTCTTGCCGGTACCGGTGCCCGCCTCCACCGCGACCACCGCCGCCTCGCCATCACGCTGACCTTCGTCGTTGTGCTTGATCGCACCGAGGACCTTGGCGATTTCGGCGATCATCAGACGCTGGCCATAGCGCGGCTTCAGGCTCTTGGCTTCGAGGAAGCGGCTGTAAGCGCCCTGAATCTGGGATTTGAGTTCGGAACTGAGCATGCGGACGGCAAAAACGCTGGATAAATTTTCAGTAGTTTACCGACAGGTTGGCGTCAGGCGCCATCGCTAGCCGTCGCAACCCGATACATGAAACGACTTCGGCGCCTCGGCCTCTGCGGGTACACTCCGCGCCCTCACTGAGCCAGCCAGCCGGCTGAAAAATAAAACAGGAGAACCTGATGACCGCTTTCGCCGCCGTGTATGCCGTGCACCTGCTCGCTGCCCTGATCTGGGTTGGCGGGATGTTCTTCGCCTGGATGATCCTGCGTCCAGCCGCCGTCACCGCGCTCGACGCACCCGCTCGCCTGACCCTGTGGGTCGAGGTATTTCGCCGGTTCTTCCTCTGGGTGTGGATCGCCGTGCTGGTGCTGCCGATTACCGGCGTGGGCCTGATGCATCTGCGCTTCTCCGGCTTCGAGACCGCGCCGCGCTATGTGCACGTGATGATCGGCCTATACATCGCCATGCTCGCGCTGTTCATTCGTGTGCAGGCGCTGCAACTGCCGGCGCTGCGCAAGGCCGTCGCAGCCCAGGACTGGCCGGCAGGTGGTGCCGTGCTTGGACGCATTCGTCGCCTGGTCGGCATCAACCTGTTGCTCGGCCTGGCCCTGGTGGCCATCGCCGCGGCGCGCCCAATGCTTTGAACATCGTTACCACGAGTCCGCATGCATGAAAAACGGGGCCTTTGGGCCCCGTTTCGTTTTGCATCGCTACATCGCGGGTGAACCATCGCGCGTCATACACTCAACGCCGCACGTGCAACTCCACCCTGCGATTTTGCGCCCGCCCTGCATCGGTTCCGTTGTCCGCAACTGGCTGGCTTTCGCCCTGGCCTTCGGTACTGAGCTTGTCGGCCGGTACGCCATGCCCCGCCAGGTAATCCGCAACACTGCGTGCGCGACGCTCGGAAAGCCCCTGGTTGTAGGTATCGCTGCCCACACTATCGGTATGCCCGACGACCTTGACGGTAACCAGACTGGCACCGGTCAGGCGACTGCTCACCTCGTTGAGTACCGACTCGGCCTGCGGAGTCAGTTGCGCAGAATCGAAGGCGAACAGCACTTCGCCCAGGTCACTGAGCACAATGACTTCGTCTTGCGCGGGCAAAGGCGCAGGTGCCGGTTGTTCGGCAGCTACGGTTGCGGGGTACTGCGGTAATGGGCAGCCGTTGTGGCTTACCGGGGTGTTGGCCAGAGTATCCGGGCAACGATCACGACGATCAAACACGCCATCGTCGTCTGCATCGCCATCCTGTGCGTAGCACCACAAGGTTCCGATGACCGCACCGGCCACCGCACCTCCTGCCGCCCAGGCTGAGCTTTCGATTGCGCCCAGGCCACCGCCTGCCAGGCCACCAATCGCTGTACAAATGGGCCAATTCCCCTGATTGAGCGGCGCATCTCCCGTACTGGAAGTTGTGGCGCAACCAGAAAGAACACTGCTGACCAAGAGAAGGGGTACTACAGCCTTTGAGAGTGTTGTTCTCATGGCGGAGATCTCCTGTGTCACCGGTTAGATTACCGGTAACACAGGAGTAAAGACCCGTCCCCCTAAGTGCACAAGGCAACCCCGGTGGCGACGGCGGAGCACGCAGCCGCTACCTGGGGGATGGTTCTCAAGGACGCGCTTCTACTTCAGCTTCCACGCGACGGTTGACCGCACGACCTTCGTCGGTAGCGTTGTCGGCAACCGGGCGGCTCTCGCCATAACCGGTAGCGTTCACGCGCTCACCTTGCAGACCATACTGGTTGACCAGTACTTCGCGTACGGCATTGGCACGGCGCTCGGACAGAGCCTGGTTATAGGCGTCGGTGCCCACGGAGTCGGTGTGACCTTCAACCACGGTGGTGGTTTGCGGGTACTGCGACATGAAGTCGGCCAGGGCTTTGATATCGCCATAGCTCTCTTCCTTGACCTTGGACTTGTCGAAGTCGAACTTGACGTCCAGCTCGACACGCACTGGCTCGGACGGTTCGGCTGCCGGTGTCTCTTCGACCACGACAACTTCTTCCTCGACCACGGCTACCTGCTCGCCGGCGCCATGCACCCAGCAATAGGCTGCGCCCAGGCCTGCGCCTAGTACAGCGCCACCGCCAGCCCAGCTCGAGCTTTCGATCGCGCCGAGGGCGGCACCACCCACACCGCCGACAGCGGCGCATGTCGGCCAATCACTTTTCTGCACACCGGCGCAGCCGGTCATCAGACTGGTTGCCAAGATCAGGGGTACGGCTTTCCTTATGGTGCTCATTTCATAGGTCTCCTGGAGAAATCGGCATCTACCGACACAAAAGGATTAAAGACACGAGTTTTACAAATTGCCACTTATAGACAAATTCAGCATAAATTCGTCCCAACTAAGTTATTTGCTTATGGCCAGCCCGTCTCGCCGCCACCTTTTCGGAAGCCTTCATGACTGTTTTTTCCTTACGTACACCTCAGCAGGCACTGGCCGCCCTGCTTGACCACCACGCTCCGCAGCGCTTGCTGGTCGTGGGCTCCAGCGATATTCCGGCACTGGTCGCCTTTCAGGCCGCGCACCCAGAGACGATAGTCGCTAGCGCGGCGCCCGGCGCCCTGCCTGCGGAACTGGCTGCGCAGCGTTTCGACCTGGCGCTGGTGGTCGACTGTCTGGAGCACCTGCCCAAACGGGACGCGCTGCAGCTTCTGGGCGGCATTCGCAACCTCAATGCCAGCCGCATCGCGGTGCTGGTCGACATGCACGCCAGTGGTTGGCTGGAAACCGATTTCTTTTCCCTGGCACTGCAGGCCAGCGAAGCCTTCAGCCGCGACGAACAGACCCTGAACCTGTTCACCTATGATCTACGCGACTACAAACAGGTGCCGGATTGGCTGAATGCCAAGTTTTGGGCCAACCCGCAAAACTTCGGCAAGTACTGGTGGTAACCATGAGCCAGGCCTGTCCCTGCGGCAGCGGTATGCTGCTCGAGCCCTGCTGCGGCCACTATCACGGCGGCACGCCGGCACCCAGCGCGGAAACCCTGATGCGTTCGCGGTACTGCGCCTATGTGCTGGGCTTGATCGACTACCTGGTGGCCACCACCCTGCCTGCCCAGCAAGCGGGACTGGACCGTGCGGCGATTGGCGCCTGGAGCCTGGGCAGTACCTGGCTCGGGCTCAGCGTGGAAAGTTCGGAAGTGATCGGCGCGCAGCCCGAGCATGCGTTCGTCACGTTCACCGCGCGCTGGCACGACGAGACTGGTGAGCACAGCCACCGCGAGCGCTCGGCGTTCGTACAGCGCGACGGGCGCTGGTACTTCATTGACCCCACAGTGCCACTCAAGGGCGGACGCAACGATCCGTGCCCCTGCGGCAGCCCGCAGAAATTCAAGAAGTGCTGCGCGGCATACCTCTGAAACGCAACAGGCCCTCGATCGAGGGCCTGTTGCTTTACCACTAGGCAGATATGCCTGGAGCGTCTTACTGCAGCTTCAGATGCGACGTGTCCGGCGGCGGTGCGGCGGCCGGTGCCTTGGCCTGCCCCATGTCGCTGCCGACCGGGGCAAGACTGAACTGCGACAAGTCGACCTGCGGCGCCTGCGCATCGGGTTTGGCATCCTGTAGATCCACACCCACCGGGGCGATGCCGAAATCCGGCGCCTCGACATCAGCGAACGCGGCCATGTACTCGTCGCGCGGAATGACCTTCGAACCCGAACTCGCACGCGGCACTGCCGCAGCCTGAACGACCTCAGCAGGCGTCGGTGGCGCTAGCTCGACTTCCTCCACCGGCAGATCCAGCGCCTGCACGATGGCAATGGCGCCCGCACGCTCGAGGGTGGCGCGGTATTTTTCCGCGCCGGCAGCATCCAGGTTGCTCTTGATCACGATGCGCCGCCCGGAGAACAGCAGCGCGATCCGCTGGGCATCCGCCTGAAACAGGCGCGCCAGGTTCTCCTTGACCAGTTCAGGCTGGGCACCCGGCACCAGCTGCCCGGCAAAGGCGATTTCGTAAAAGCTCATGGTCACACTCCTGACTAACCCGAGCACCCAGTATGGCGCAGGTTTTTTTCTCGCCACAACAGGATGGCGAGCAAGCAGCCGCTTGTTACACTGGGCCATCAGTCGGAGTATGCAATGATTTACCAGGCGCAAATGATAAGAATTATCAGCCTGACGTTCGTTTTCAGCCTGTTCGCCGGGCTGACAGGATGTTCCACCTGGTTCACCGGTGGATTCGAGGACCCGGAAGTCCGTCTCGTCAAGGTCGATGTGGTCAAAGCCAAACTGCTCGAGCAGCGTTTCCTGCTGCGCTTTCGTATCGATAACCCGAATTCGGTCAGCCTGCCGGTACGCGGCCTGGTCTACGCCGTGCGCCTGAATGGCATTGAACTGGCCAGCGGTGAAGCCAGCGAATGGCTCACCGTCGAAGGCCACAGCCATCGGGAGTTCGATGTGCCGGTGCGCACCAACCTGTGGCGCCACCTCAAGGACTTGGTCCGCGCCCTGGAAAACCCCGACGAGCCGATTCGCTACAGCTTCAATGGCGAGGTGAAAACCGGCCTATTGTTCGGACGCAACGTGCACGTTGCGCGCAATGGCGAGATAATCCCCGGCGATTACATTCCGGAGTGACCCCGATGAACCAAGAACCCCATGTCCATGGCCCCGACTGCAACCACGATCATGACCACCATGATCACGACCACGGTCATGTGCACGGCCCACACTGCGGCCACGCGCATCAGGAGCCGGTACGCAATCCGCTGAAGGAAGTTGGCCGCAACGACCCCTGCCCGTGCGGCAGCGAGAAGAAATTCAAGAAGTGCCACGGCGCCTGAGTTCAGCCCGCTGACACCCGTACCGCAGCACCCGGCTGTTCACGATCACCCGACGTGATCGTGAACAAACGCCACGCCCCTACCACCCGGCACCACCGGCCCTCTACAATCCCCCATCGTTCTTCTCCACCTTTGCCTGGAGCCGGCCCATGGGTTCGCGCCTTATTCGTCGTTCGTTCGTGGTCGCTGCCGCCGCAACGCTCTTCAGCAGCGTCCTCCTCAGCGGCTGCCAGTCCTTCCTCAACAATCGCTACAGCGACAGCGTGCACCCCGACCAGGGCATCGTCCGCGTGCAGGGCCTGGCGCAGAGCGTGGTGGTCCGGCGCAACACGCTGGGCATGCCGCTGATTGAGACGACCACCTTCCACGACGCGCTGTTCGCCCTCGGCTATGTGCACGCCAGCGACCGTATCAGCCAGATGGTCGGCATGCGCCTGCTCGCCGAAGGCCGCCTGGCGGAGATGAACGGCCCGGGTGTGCTGGAAGTCGACCGCTTCATGCGCGCGGTCAACCTGCGCAAGAGCGCCGAGATCCTCTACAAGAACGCCTCGCCGCGCATGAAGCAGTTTTTCGAGGTGTACTCGCGCGGGGTCAACGCCTACCTGTTCCGCTACAAGAACAAACTACCGATGGACCTGGCCGAAACCGGCTACCGGCCGCCGTACTGGAAGCCGGAAGACTCGGTGCTGATCTTCTGCCTGCTCAACTTCGGCCTGTCGGTCAACCTCAAGGAAGAAATCGCTTCGCTGACCCTGGCCGGCAAGGTCGGCAGCGACAAGCTGGCCTGGTTGCTCCCGACCTACCCGGACGAGCCGCTGCCGTTCGAGGAAGCGGAAAAGCTGCGCGGCCTGGCGCTGAGCGGAAAGATCCCCGGTCTTGCCGCCATCGACCAGGCTGCCGGCCAGGTCGCCGACCTCAACATGCTCGGCGTGGCCGCCTCGAACAACTGGGCCATCGCCCCGCAGCGCAGCCGCAGTGGCAAGAGCCTGCTGGCCAACGACACCCACCTGCCGCTGTCGATGCCCTCGATCTGGAACTTCGTGCAGATTCGCTCGCCGAAATTCCAGGCCGCCGGGGTCTCGATAGCCGGCGTACCGGCGGTGGTCGCCGGCTACAACGGCAAGCTGGCCTGGGGCATGACCATGGTCATGGGCGACAACCAGGACCTGTTCCTGGAGCAGGTCAAACGCGAAGGCAGTCGCCTCCTTTATCTCGCTGACGGCAAATGGCAACCGGCGCAGGAGCGCCAGGAAACCTTCTTCATCAAGGGCCAGCGGCCGATCCGCGAAACCCTCTACGAAACCCGCCACGGCCCGCTGCTCAATTCGGTGCTGGGTGAGCGCAAGAACCCGCTGCAACCCCTGCAGTTCAGCAGTGGCTACGGCTTGGCGCTGCGCACCAGTCAGTTTGAGAACGACCAGAGCATCGACGCCTTCTTCAACCTGTCCCGCGCGCAGTCGGTGGAACAGGCCTTCGAAGCAACGCGCGACGTGCGCGCCATGGCGCTGAACATCGTCTTCGTCGACGCCCAGCACATCGGCTGGCAGGTTACCGGGCGCTTCCCCAACCGCAAGCAGGGCCTCGGTCTATTGCCTTCGCCAGGCTGGGACGGCGCCTACGACTGGGATGGCTACGCCGACCCGATGCTCCACCCCTACGACCAGGACCCGCAGCAGGGCTGGCTGGGCACTGCCAACCACCGCACTGTGCCCCGCGGCTACGGCATGCAATTGTCGAATTCCTGGTTCTACCCGGAGCGCGCCGAACGCATCGCCCAACTGGCCGGCGCCGGCAAGCACGACCAGCGCAGCATGATCGCCATGCAGTACGACCAGACCACGCCGTTCGCCGGCAAGCTGCAGGCGATGTTCGAGGCACCGGGCATGGCCGCGCCGCTGAAGAATGCCATCGACGCCCTGCCGACCGATCAGCGCGCCAAGGCACGCGAGGCCTACAGCCGGTTGATGGCCTTCGACGGGCGCATGAGCGCCACCTCGGCGGACGCGGCGCTGTACAGCGCTTTCCTGCACGAAAGCGCGCGGCAGACCTTCCTCGACGAACTGGGCCCGGAGAACAACCCGGCCTGGCAGGCACTGGTCGAGACCGCCAATGACTCCTACTCGGCGCAGGCCGACCACCTGCTGGGACGCGACGACAGCCCGTTCTGGGATGACGTGAAGACCGCGCAGAAGGAAGACAAGCCGGCAATCATGGCGCGCAGCCTGGCAGCGGCCGTCGGCTTCGTCGAAGACAAGCTCGGCGCAGACCGCAAAGCCTGGCAATGGGGCAAGCTGCACACCTACACCTGGGCCAGCAATGCCACCAAGATGGCGCCGTACCTCAGCGCCAGTGAGCGCAGCAGCATCTCGGCGGTGAGCGGTTACCTGGACCGCGGCCCCTACCCGGCCGGCGGCGATCACGGCACGCTGAACGTCGCCGCCTACCAGTGGGGCAAGGACTTCGACACCTGGCTGATCCCGGCCATGCGCATCGTCGTCGACTTCGCCGCCCCCGAACCGATGATCGGCCTGAACAGCTCTGGCCAGTCGGGCAACCCGGCCAGCAAGCACTACGCCGATGGCATCGACGCCTGGCTCAAGGGTGGCTACGTCACCTTCCCGTTCCAGTCGCAGAACATCGACAAGGCCTACGGCAACCGTCGCCTGCTGCTGACCCCCGGCAAGTAAGCACGGCAGTTGGCCATCAGGGCGCCTTCGGGCGCCCTTTTTCATGCCCGCACAACGGCACTCCACCCCTCCATTCGTCGCCATCCCCGGCCCCGAAACGGACTAAAACCTGACCGTTCCCACGGTGCCCTGGCGAAATTTCCTTATCCATCAGGCTCGATCTATCGACACGCTGGAAAGCGCCATTTTTCAGACGTCAGCATGACGACAGACGGTGATTAACCTTTGCCCGGGCATGCCGTTATAAAGCGCGCCGGGTCATTGCAGGCGCTCTGGAACAGGCTTTTCCTCCAGACCCTGTGATAGCCCGCAGCATCATTCTGCGCGCGCAGTACCGGTGGGGACGCCGGGTTGGCTGTTACTGATTCAGGACGATTTGCCCTCCGAATGACCTTCACCTTTTTGCTCGGAGCCACTCGCCCATCATGATCGACCTCAATACCTGGAACCTCAGCATTCCCGTTGGCGAACCTGCAGTCACCATCAGCACCCCGCTGCTTGCCAACGGTTACCAGGATGACTACTTCAAGGCCGACAACGGCGCCATCTTCTTCTGGGCGCCGGTCAACGGCAGCACCACCAAGAGCGCCAAATACCCGCGCAGCGAACTGCGTGAAACCTTCGCTGACGGCAAGCTGCGCAACTGGAAGTACAACGCCGCGGACAATTACCTCAACGCAACTCTGAAGGTCACCCAGGTGCCTTCGGTGGGCAAGATCGTCATCGGCCAGGTGCACAATTCGGACGGGGATAACCCGCCGCTCAAGCTTTCCTACCAGTACAAGAGCGGCACCGGCAGCATCGTCGCGATCATCCGCCTGAAACCGACCGATACCACCACCAGCGTGTCGATCCTCAAGGGCGTGGCCCTCAACCAGTCGTTCAGCTATGGCATCCGTGTGAGCAAGAGCGGGGCGATGTCGGTCAGCGTGCAGCCCGCCGGCAAGGCGGCCACGGTGTGGAACGCGCAGCTGGACAGCGCATGGGCGCCCAGCCCGCTGTACTTCAAGGCTGGCTCCTACGTGCAGGACAACGAAGGCGATAACACCGAAGCCGGCGCCGTGACCTTCACGGCCCTGCAGATCAAGCACATCTAGGTCACCGCTCAGGCTGCGAAACCCTCGATGCCCGGCCCGCCGGGCATCGTTGTTTCGATTACCGCCGACGGGTCTAACAGCCCGCTGTTAAGTCCCGGTTGGCATATAAGCTTTTCTTAAAAACACTAATCAGTTTAAAAACAGCCTTTTACAGCTTAATTGTCGCACTACACTTCAAATCGAGCGGCTAACTCCGCTCCCGGTGGGGCCTTTAAGAGAATCAACAACGACTGCCAGGCACCAGACCCCGCCGGAACCTCGTGAGGGTTCTATGGGTATTGCCGCCAACGAGCTGTGTCAGCATGTCATCCGCCCTACCCTGCTGTACCTGGGGCGCCACTCACCCGCGGCAGAAGCCCTGCTTCTCGGCGCCGCCGCCAGCCAGTCAGCGCTCGGCGATGGCCTCGACGGGCTGCACGGCCACGGTCTCTACCGCATCAGTGCACTGCGCCATGAACGGCTCTGGGACCTGCACCTGGCTGGCGATCCAGACCTGGCAAGCCTGGTTCGCGGCCTGGCCAGCCAGCACGCCTTCCTCGCCGCGCCGCATCTGGAACTGACGGTCAACCTGCGTTACGCCACAGCCATTGCCTGGCTGCTGGTCGAGGCCGAGCGCCCGACTCTGCCCTGCGCCGATGATCTGCCGGCCCTGGCGCGCATCTGGCGCGACGTGTTCCAGCCCGAAGCGCCCGTGCGCGATTTTCTCCGCGCCTGGCAGCACTGCGTGGTCGACCATGGACACGCAGCCTGAACCATCCAGATGACCCAATAGTCATAGGAATGCTCTGCATTTATCGGATAAATGCGGCTAAAAACCCGTCCTAGAGCGGTTGGCAAGCACACCTAAAACGTTTAGCTTCGCCACGCTTTGTTAAACGTGAGCTTCCTAATGAAAAAAATCTGGTTGAAAACCACCCTCGCTATGGCCATTGGCGCCGTTTCCACTCACAGCCTGGGCAACGGAATTGCCATCAACGAGCAGAGCGTCAGCGGCATGGGCACAGCCTTTGCCGGGCGCGCCTCCGCTGCTCAGGACGCTTCCACCATCTTCGGCAACCCTGCCGGCATGTCCAAACTCAAGCGCAGTGAAATCGTCGGCGGCTTCGCCGTGGTCGATGCCTCGGTGGACATCAGTGATTCCAGCGCTGAATCCAGCGAGGGCGACATGGTGCCCCTGGCTTCGGTACCGTTTGGCTACTTCGCCACGCCGCTGAACGAGGACTGGAACTTCGGTATCGGCGTCTACGTGCCATTCGGCCTGATCAGCGACTACGAGAAAGGCTTTGGCGGCCGCTACAAGGGCCAGTACAGCAAGGTCCAGGTCATCACCCTGCAGCCGACCCTGAGCTACAAGATCAACGACCGCGTGGCCGTCGGCTTCGGCCCGACCATCAACAAGATCGATGGCAAGCTGACCAGCAAACTGGACAACAGTGCCTTGTTCGGTAGCGGCGACAGCGAAGTCAACATCAAGGGCGACGACGTCGCCGTCGGCTTCAACGCCGGCGTCCTGGTCGATATCACCGACCAGCTGGCCTGGGGCCTGACCTATCACTCCAAGGTCGACTACACCCTGGAAGGCCGCACCAAGTTCAAGAATGGCAACGGCCCCGTCTTCAGTAACCTCAACGGTGAATATGACGCGACGCTGGACTTCACCACACCGGAATCCGTCGACACGTCGATCACCTACAAGCTGGATGACAAGTGGACCCTCTACGGTGGCGCCACCTTCACCCGCTGGAGTCGCCTGGAAGAAATCGTCGTCGAGAACGACGGCACACCTGGCGTGCTCGGTCTGCAACCGATCGCCGAAGTCAGCGAAGAACTGAAGTGGAAGGACACCTGGTCCTACGCTATCGGCGCCTCCTACCAGCTCAATCCGCAGTGGGTGTTGCGCACCGGCTTCGCCCTGGATCCATCGCCGGCGGCCAACGATAACCGCACCGTGCGCATCCCGGTGGGCAACCGCAAGGTGTTCTCCCTGGGCGCAGGCTGGTCGCCGAACGATGACATGACCATCGACGTGGCCTACTCGTACCTGCGCGAGGACGAAGCCAAGGTCAATCAGGCTGGCCGCAGCCTGGCTCCCGGCGTCGAAGTCGCACCGGGCTACAGCGCCTCCTACCGCAACAGTGCCCACGGCCTGGGCGCGCAGGTCACCTACCGTTTCTGACGGTATCGACCTGCAACGAAAAAGCCGGGCAATTGCCCGGCTTTTTCATGCCTGCGCGCTATCAGGGTTGACTGGCAATGGCGGTTTCCACCGCCTTGATCAGGTCCTCGCTGTCCGGCTTGGTCAGGCTGGAAAAACTGGCGATCACCTTGCCGTCACGGCCGACCACGTATTTGTAGAAGTTCCAGCGCGGCGCGCTGCTCTGCTCGGCGAGCTGGCGGAACAGTGACACCGCCTCGTCCCCGGTCACGCGCTGCGGCTCGCTCATGGCGAAGGTCACGCCGTAGTTGATGAAGCACACCTTGGCCGTTTCGCCGGTGTCGGTCGACTCCTGCTTGAAGTCGTTGGACGGCACACCGAGCACTTCCAGCCCCTGATCCTTGTAGCGCTGGTACAGCGCCTCCAGCCCCTTGAACTGCGGGGCGAAGCCGCAGTGACTGGCCGTGTTGACCACCACCAGCGGCTTGCCGGCGAAGCGCTGGCACAGGTCGATCGACTCCTTGCTGCGCAGTTGCTGCAGCTCACCCTGCAACAACGGCGGACACTCTGCCGCCAACACCTGGGCGCCGAGCAGCGCCAGCACCACACCCAATCCCGCACGCTTTGCCATCATGGCCACTCTCCTCGTTCGATTGGCCACCACGCTACGCGCCCCACGCGGCCGGGGCAATCCTCAGCACAGGCTCATGCCCAGCTGCAGCAGCGCCAGCCCGCCCTGCTGCCAGCCCCACCAGGCCAGAACCAGGATCATCAGCACGCCGCCGGCAAGACCGAGCAGCGTCAGCCCGCGGCTGCTCATCCGAGATTACCTGCTGCCTGCAGACGTGCCACCGGCCGTTCGCGTACCGGCCAGTTGAGCGCCGCGGCGAGCAGGCCGAGGAGGATGGAAATCTGCCAGACCAGCTCGTAGCTGCCGGTATGGTCATACAGATAACCGCCCAGCCAGCCGCCAAGGAACGCGCCGAGCTGATGGAAGAGGAAGACGATGCCGCCGAGCATCGACAGGTTGCGCACGCCGAACAGCGTGGCCACGGTGCCATTGGTCAGCGGCACCGTGGACAGCCACAGCAGGCCCATGGCGACACCGAATGCATAGGCGCTCCACACACTCAGCGGCGAATAGACAAAGGCGACGATCACCACCGTGCGCAACAGGTACAGCGCCGTCAGCAGGCGCGGCTTGGACAGGCGCCCGCCGAGCCAGCCGGCGATGTAGGTGCCGAACACGTTGAACAGCCCGACCAGCGCCAGCACCGTGGTACCGACCAGCGCCGGCAGGTGTTGATCGACCAGGTAGGCCGGCAGGTGCACGCCGATGAACACCACCTGGAAACCGCAGACGAAGAAGCCCAGTGCCAGCAGCCAGAAGCCGGAGTGGCTGCCGGCCTCGCGCAGTGCCTCCAACAGGCTCTGCTCACCAGCCTGAGGCGGGAGCGGCCGGTCGCGCAGCATCCCGGCCAGCGGCACGATCAACGCCGCCAGCAGGCCCAGCACCAGCAGGGCCGAGGACCAGCCGAGCCAGCCGATCAGCCCCAGCGAACCGGGCAGCATGGCGAACTGGCCGAAGGAACCGGCAGCCGCCGCGATGCCCATGGCCATGCTGCGCTGCTCGGGCTGCACCGCACGGCCAATCACGCCGAGGATCACCGAGAACGAGGTGCCGGACAGGCCGATGCCGATCAGCAGGCCGGCACTCAGCGACAGCGACAATGCCGAGTCGGACAGCCCCATCAGCAGCAGGCCAAGCGCGTACAGCAGGCCGCCAACGATGACCACCCGGAGCGCTCCGAAACGATCGGCAATCGCCCCGGCGAACGGCTGCGCCAAGCCCCAGATCAGGTTCTGCAGGGCAATGGCGAAGGCGAAGGTCTCGCGGCCCCAGCCGAACTCGGCACTCGTCGGCGCGAGGAACAGGCCGAAGCCGTGGCGGATCCCCAGCGACAACGCCAGGATCAGCGACCCGCCCAGCAACACCCAGAAACTCGCTCGCCACAAATTACTCATACCGCCCTCTATGCGGGTATATACCCGCTTAAATTCGAAAAGATCAGTCGATGTGTTCCAGATCATCCAGCAACAGCAGCAGTGCCTCGCGCTTCTCCGCGCCCAAGTAGAGGCTCAGCTGCCGCTGTGCTTCCTTCCATGGCGCAATGGCCTCGGCCAGGCGCGCCTCACCCAGGGCACTGAGCTGCACCACGCGGCTGCGCTGGTCCTCGCCACCACTCAGGGCGATCAGGCCATCGGCCTGCAACAGCTTGAGGTTGCGCCCCATGGTGCTGCGGTCCAGGCCCATGGCCTCGGCCAGCACGGAGATGCTGGGCTGGTCGAGGCGCTGCAGGTTACGCAGCAGGGAGAACTGCGCCACGTTGAGCCCGACATCGCGCAGGGCGTCGTCATAGATCCGCGTCACCCCCCGGGTGGCGCGACGCAGTCGGGTGCACAGGCATTGGCTCTTGATCATGGATGCAGGTATATACCCGCATATCGACAAAGGCAACCCCCGCATCGCTCGCGTGGCGGATCAGCACGCCAGGGCGAGTACCACCAGAGCCGCACACTCCGCCAGCTCCAGCAGCGCACCGGCGGTGTCGCCGGTGGTGCCGGCCAGGCGCTGCAGCAGGTGGCGCCGCACGCAGACGAAGGTTACCAGTGCTGTGCCGATTGCCAGCACAGCACTCCAGCCGAGCAGCAGCATCGCTAGCCCGTTGACCAGTAGCACCACCGGCAGGCGCTCTCGCGGCAGGTGCTCGCTGAGCGCCGCACCGAGGCCGCCGGCACGTACATACGGCGTAGTCAGAAGCAGCAGCGGTAACAGCGCACGCCCCAGCCAGGGCGCCAACAGCAGGCCAGCCCAGGCATTCGCCTCGAGCAGGGCGACCAGCGCGGCGAACTTGAGCAGCAGCACCAGTACCAGCACGGTGACGGCAATCGGCCCGCTGCGTGGGTCCTTCATGATCGTCAGCGTGCGCTCGCGGTCGCCGAAACCACCGACCCAGGCATCCGCGGTATCGGCCAGGCCATCGAGGTGCAGCGCACCGCTGGCAGCGACCCACAACGCCAGCAACACCGCCGCGTGCAACAGCAGCGGAGCACCATCGAGCAGGTAATGCGCGAGCAGCAACAGCGCGCCGATCAACAGCCCCACCAGCGGGTACCAGAGCAGCGAGCGGCCAATCTGCGATGCGGGCGGCAGCCCCGGCAGGCTGATCGGCAGGCGGGTGAGAAATTGCAGGGCGATCAGCAGCGCCAGGGGCAGTTTCATCTCAGCACTCCTGCAGGCTCAGGTCATCGGCCACCTGCAGGCTGAAGGCTGCGCCGTGGCCGACCTCCACCTGCATCAGTTGCTCACGCGGCAACCCACGAGCACGCGCCAGTAGCAGACGCATCACCCCGCCATGAGTGACCAGCAACACATGCTGGCCGGCATGCCGCTGCTGCACGCGAGCCAGCGCCGCAAGCACCCGCGCCTCGAACGCCAGCAGGGTCTCGCCCCGCGGCGGGGTGAAGGCGTAGGGATCGTTCCAGAACAGACCCAGCTCCTTCTCCGCGCTGGCCATCAGCTGCAGCGCGGTCTGCCCTTCCCAGTCGCCGAAGTGCAGTTCCTGCAACCCCGGTTCCAGGTGCAGCGGCAGCGTCAGGCGCTCGGCCTGTTCGCGGGCGAATGCGGCGCAGCGCTGCAAGGGCGAACTGACCAGCGCCTGCCAGTCCTGCCCCTGCGGCAGGCCCTCGCGCATCTGCGCCCAACCGGTATCGGTCAGGGCATCGTCGATGCTGCCGCGAAAGCCGCCACCGCGGGTGGTTTCCCCGTGGCGCAGCAGGTCCAGGCGCAGGCTCATGCCGGGCGGTCCGAGACGGCCGCTTCGGCGAAGGTGGCCATTTCGCCGTGCAGCGCGCAGGCCAGCTGCAGCAACGGCACCGCCAGCGCCGCGCCGGAGCCTTCGCCCAGGCGCAAGCCAAGGTCGAGCAGCGGCTCGGCCTGCAGCGCCTCCAGTACCAGGCGGTGACCCGGCTCGGCACCGCAGTGGGCGAACAGCAACCAGGCGCGGCACGCCGGGTTCAGGCGTACCGCGCACAAGGCGGCAACCGAACAGATGAAACCGTCGACCAGCGCCGACACACCCTGCTGCGCGCAGCCCAGGTAGGCGCCAGCCAGCGCGGCGATCTCGAAACCACCGAGGTGCTGCAACACGGCCAGCGGATCGGCCAACGACGCCGCATGCAGCTGCAAGGCGCGCTCGATCACCGTCGCCTTGTGCGCCACGCCCTGGGCATCGAGACCGGTGCCCGGCCCGACCAGCGCCGTCGCCGGTTGCTGCAACAGCGCGCAGGCCAGCGCCGCCGCGGCGGTGGTGTTGCCGATGCCCATCTCGCCGCCGATGAACAGGTCCGCACCGGTCGCCACACCACGCTGCACGCAGTCGTAGCCGGCCTGCAGGGCTGCCGCACACTGGGCAGGCGTCATCGCCGCCTCACGGGCGAAGTTGCCGGTGCCGGCCCCCAGCTGCAGGTGGCGCACACCCGGCAGCGGCTCCAGCGCCACGGCCGTACCCAGGTCGACCACATCCAGGCCGGCACCAAGCTGCCTGGACAGCACACTGATCGCCGCGCCACCGCTGACGAAGTTGCGCAGCATCTGCCCGGTGACCGCCTGCGGGTAGGCCGACACGCCCTCCTCGACCACCCCGTGATCACCGGCGAACAGGCCGATCCACGGCTGCGCGATGCGCGGTTTCTCGCGCCCCTGCAACCCGGCCAGGGTCACGGCCACACGCTCCAGCTGGCCGAGCGAGCCGGCGGGTTTGGTCAATTGTTGCTGGCGTTGCAGCGCCTGCTCGGCGGCCTGGCTATCGACCGCGCGGCAGACCTGCTGCCACCACGACATGTTCATACGGGCTCTCCCTTGATGACCATCGGCAAGCCGGCAACGGTGAACACCACCCGCTGGGCGCACTCGGCCAGGGCCTGATGCAACCAGCCGGCTTCGTCGACGTAACGGCGGGTCAACTCGCCCAGCGGCACCACACCGAGGCCGGTTTCGTTGCTGACCAGAAGGATGCGCCCGGGCAGATCCGCAATGCTGTCGAGCAAAGCCTGGCGCTCGGTCTGCAGGCGCGTCTCGTCGTCGAGCATCAGCAGGTTGGTCAGCCACAGGGTCAGGCAGTCGACCAACAGGCAGCGGTCGGCGCCGGCGTGTTCGCGCAGCACCTGCGCCAGAGCCACGGGCTCCTCGACCAGCGCCCAGGCAGCCGGGCGCCGGGCGCGGTGCTGGGCGATGCGCTCGCTCATTTCGCCGTCCAGCGGCTGGCTGGTAGCGATGTAGGTCACCGCCAGGCCGCTGTCGACGGCGAGCCTCTCGGCCAGGCGACTCTTGCCGGAACGGGCGCCGCCGAGGATCAGTTCAAGCATGTTGTGCTCCTGTGAGGGGCGTTCAAATTCCACACAATTCCCTCAACCGCCGCGTATCCAGATGCCCCTCGACCAGATCGGCTAGGCGCTCGATATCGCGCTCGCGCAGCGCGTGGTAATCGACCGACTCGACCTCGGCCACACCGGCCCAGCGCAGCAACGCCGCACAAGCCTCGGGGGCCTCGAACAGACCGTGCAGGTAAGTACCGATGATCTGCCCATCGGCGCTGCTGGCGCCATCGCTGCGCCCGTCGTCCAGGCGCACCGCCGGGCGGCTCAATGCCGGCCCCTGGCTCACGCCCGCATGGATCTCGTAGCCGCTGACCGTCGCCCCTTCCAGGTCGAGCCGGCCGCGCACGTTGCGCAGCTGTTTCTCCGCTTCCAGCACGGTGACGAACGCCAGCAGGCCGAAGCCCTGGCAATCACCCGCCGGGCCTTCCAGCCCCAACGGATCGTCGATGCGCGTGCCGAGCATCTGCAGGCCACCGCAGATGCCGAGCAGCTTGCCGCCGTAGCGCAGGTGCCGCTCGATGGCAGACGCCCAGCCCTGCTCACGGAGGAACGCCAGGTCGGCGCGCACACTCTTGGAGCCGGGCAGGATGATCAGGTCGGCCGGCGGGATTGTCTGGCCGGGGCCGATGAACTGCAGGTCGACCTGCGGGTGCAGGCGCAGCGGGTCGAAATCGGTGTGGTTGCTGATGCGCGGCAGCACCGGCACCACCACGCGCAGCAGCTCGTCGCGCTTGTGTGCCTGGCGCACGTCGATGGCGTCTTCGGCTTCCAGGTGGAAGTCGCGGAGGTACGGCAGCACGCCGAGCACCGGCTTGCCGGTACGCTGCTCCAGCCAGTCGAGGCCCGGTTGCAGCAGGGCGATGTCACCGCGAAAGCGGTTGATGACGAAGCCCTGCACCCGCGCCTGCTCGCTCGGCGAAAGCAGCTCCAGGGTGCCGACCAGGTGGGCGAACACGCCGCCCTTGTCGATGTCGGCGATGAGGATCACCGGGCAATCCACCGCCTCGGCGAAGCCCATATTGGCGATGTCGTTGGCACGCAGATTGATCTCCGCCGGCGAGCCAGCGCCCTCGACCATCACCACCGGGTAGGCCGCTGCCAGGCGTGCGTGCGACGCCAGCACGGCGTCACGCGCGACCTGCTTGTAGGCGTGGTAACTCACCGCATTCATGTTGCCGATGGCGCGGCCCTGGATGATCACCTGGGCGCCGGTGTCGCTGTTGGGCTTGAGCAGCACCGGGTTCATGTCGGTGTGCGGCGCCAGGCCACAAGCCTGGGCCTGCACTGCCTGGGCGCGCCCGATCTCGCCGCCGTCGGCGGTGACGGCGCTGTTGAGCGCCATGTTCTGCGGCTTGAACGGCACCACGGCGACGCCCTGGCGGCGCAGCCAGCGGCACAGGGCGGTCACCAGGGTGCTCTTGCCGGCATCCGAGGTGGTGCCCTGCACCATCAGCGTCCTCATGCGCCAGCCTCGGCCAGTTCGCGCAGGGCCTGTTCCAGACGTTGCCACTGCGCCTCGTCGCCGGGCAGGCCGAAGCGCAGGCCGGAGGGGTTGGTGATGCGCCGCGCGAGAATGCCGCGCTGGGCAAAGAAGGCATGCACGTCAGCGGCGCGAGGGCTGAGCACTAGCTGGAACAGCGCCGTGCCACCGGCCGGGGGATGACCATAGCGGCTGAGCAGAATCGCCAGGCGCAGGCCATCGGCCTGCAGGCGCTGGCGCTGGCGCTGCTGACCGGGCTGGTCCTGCAGCAGCGCAGTGGCCACCACCCGCGCCGGGCCGCTCACGGCCCAGGGACCGAGCAGCTCATCGAGGCGCTGCAGCAGCGACTGCTCGGCGATAACGAAGCCCAGACGAATGCCGGCCAGGCCGAAGAACTTGCCGAACGAGCGCAGCACGATCAGCCCCGGCTGCGGCGAATCACTGGCCAGGCTCTCTTGCGGCGTGCAGTCGACGAAGGCTTCGTCCACCACCAGCCAGCCGCCGCGCTCGGCCAGGCGCGCGTGCCATTCGAGCAACAGCTGTTTGTCGATGCAACGCCCGGTCGGGTTGCTCGGGTTGATCACCACCAGCACATCGAGGCGATCCAGGGCGCGACCGACCGAGCCTTCGCTGAGCTCGATCAGGCGATGGCCCTCGCGACGCCAGGCTTCGGCATGCTCGGCGTAGGCTGGCGAGACGATGCCCACCTGCAGGTTGCGGCGCAGCCGCGGCAGCGCCTGGATCGCCGCCTGCGAACCCGCCACCGGCAGCAGCGCAGGCACACCGTAGTAGTCACGTGCAGCGGCTTCCAGGCCATCGTCGAGTTCGGGCAGGCGGTTCCAGGCAGCGTGCGGGATCGCCGGCAGCTCCCAGCCATAGGGCGCGATGCCGGTCGACAGGTCGAGCCACTGCGCCAGTTCGATGCCGTACTGCTGCGCCGCCTGGCGCAAACGTCCGCCGTGTTCAAGCAAGGTAGAAACTCCCGATCACCAGTACCGCCAACCAGAGCAGCACGCCGCCCCACACCAGATTGAGCGCACGCTCGATATCGCGTGCCTGGGGTGCTGCACCCTCGCCCAGTTCAGGGCGCTGATGCAGCTCACCGTGATACACCGCAGAGCCGCCCAGGGCCACGCCAAGGGCGCCGGCACCGGCGGCCATCACCGGGCCGGCATTGGGACTGTCCCACAGCGGCGCCTGGCGCCGCCAGCAGCGCAGCGCCAGGCGCGTCCTGCCGAGCAGCGCGTAGGTCAGCGCAACCAGCCGCGCTGGAATGTAATTGAGCCCATCGTCGATACGCGCCGCCGCCCAGCCGAAGCGCTCGAAACGCGCGTTGCGGTAGCCCCACATGGCATCCAGGGTGTTGCTCAGGCGGTACAGCACCACGCCCGGCGCCCCGGCGACAAGAAACCAGAACAGCGCGGCAAACACCGCGTCGCTGCCATTTTCCAGCACCGACTCGGTACCGGCGCGCGCCACACCGGCAGCGTCCAGCTCGGCGGTTTGCCGGCTGACCATATAGCCGACCCGGCGCCGCGCCTCGGCCAGATCACCCAGACGCAACGCCTGAGCCACCGGCATCGCATGTTCGCCGAGGCTGCGCAGGCCCAGCGCGGCATACAGCGCCAACACCTCGACCAGCACACCCAGGTAGGGAATCTGCGCCAGCAGCAGCGTCAGCAGGGTCAGCGGCAGCACTGCCATGCACCAACCGGTGACGCCGTGGCTGCGCCAGCCATGGCCGCCACTGTTGAGGCGCTGCTCGATACGCTGAGCGAAATTGCCGAACGCCACCAGCGGATGCCAGCGTTTCGGCTCGCCAAGCAGGCCATCGAGCGTCACCCCGGCCAGGGTCGTCAGCAGCAGGCTCATCAGCGCTGCCCCCAACTGTCGGTGAACAGCAGCTCCTGCAGCGGTCGCGGCGTGGCCCAGCCTTCCTGCACCAGCATCGGCTCACGGTAGAACGCCGTGACCGGGCCCAGGCAGAGGATCGCCACCGGCTTGCTGCCGGCCGGCATGTGCAGCAACTCGGCCAGCGCCTGCGGCTCGAACAGCGACACCCAACCCAGGCCCAGGCCCTCGGCGCGCGACGCCAGCCAGAGGTTCTGGATGGCGCAGGCGAGCGAAGCCAGGTCCATTTCCGGCAGCGTGCGGCGACCGAAGATGTGCGCCTCGCGCTCGTCCATCAGCGCCGCCACCAGCAGTTCGGCACAATCGCGGATGCCCTCGACCTTGAGCCGCATGAATTCGTCGCTGCGCTCGCCCAGCGCTTCGGCGGTGCGCTGGCGTTCGGCCTCAACCAGGCCGTGAATACCCTCGCGCAGCTCGGCGCGGGTGATGCGAATGAAACGCCACGGCTGCATCAGGCCGACGCTCGGCGCCTGGTGCGCCGCTTCGAGCAGGCGCGCGAGCAGCTCGGGCGCTACCTCGCCCCCGGCGAAGTGACGCATGTCGCGTCGCTCGGCGATGGCGCGGTAGACCGCCTCGCGTTCGGCAGCGCTGAACTCGGCACCGCTCATGGCAGGAACAACCGGGCGGCGGCCTGTGGATTCGACGGCAGGTAGAAGTGGATGTACGAGGCCGTCAGTCGGCCAATGCGGTAAACGGCTTCAGCCGCCGGGCGCGAATTGGGGCTGGCGCCGCAGGCCAGCGGAGCCAGCGGGCTATCGAGCAGCGAGTGGTGATAGGTATGCCCGCGCAGCAGCCCTTCCGGCAACTCCACCACCTGCAGGCCGAGCGCCGCCATGCGCGCCTGCATGCGCGCGCGGCCGGGCAGCAGGCCGAGCAGGTCGACGCCGTCGCCGTGCTTGTCGGTCAGGTGTTCGAGCAGATAGAGCATGCCGCCACACTCGGCGAGGATCGGCTTGCCAGCAGCCTGGTGCGCATGGATCGCCGCGGCCATGGCGCGGTTCTCGGCCAGTTGCTGCAGGTGCAGTTCCGGGTAGCCGCCCGGCAGATAGAGGCTATCCACCGCCGGCAGCGCGGTGTCGCTCAGCGGCGAGAAGAAGCACAGCTCGGCACCGAGCTGGCGCAGCAGGTCGAGGTTGGCCTGGTAGAGGAAGGCGAACGCCGTGTCGCGCGCCACGCCGATGCGCTGGCCAGCGAGTAGCGCCGGCAGCGGCGCGCGAGACGGCTCGGCGAAGGTCACAGGAGTGGGCAGGATGTCGCCGGCACTGGCCAGCAACGCATCGGCCGCCGCATCCAGACGCAGGTCAAGATCTGCCAGCTCCTCGGCCTGCACCAGGCCCAGGTGGCGACTCGGCAGTTCCACCGCCGCACTGCGCGGCAGCGCGCCGTACCAGTGGATCGAGCCTGGCAGGCTGTCACGCAGAATATCGCCGTGGCGCAGGCTGCCGGTACGGTTGGCCAGCACGCCGGCGAATGGCAGGTCAGCCTGGAAGGTGGCCAGGCCGTGGGCCAGGGCGCCGAAGGTCTGCGCCATCGCCGCACCGTCGATCACCCCGAGCACCGGCACGCCGAAGCGCCGCGCGAGATCGGCAGCCGAGGGGCTGCCGTCGAACAGGCCCATGACCCCTTCGATGAGGATCAGGTCCGCCTCCCCTGCCGCATCCCACAGCAGCCGGTGGCAATCTTCCTCGCCGACCATCCACAGGTCGAGCTGGTACACCGGCCGGCCACTGGCGCGGGCGAGAATCATCGGATCGAGAAAATCCGGGCCGCACTTGAACACCCGCACGCGCTTGCCGGCCCGCGTGTGCAGGCGCGCCAGGGCGGCGGTGACGGTAGTCTTGCCCTGCCCGGAGGCCGGGGCGGCAATCAACAGGGCCGGGCAGCTGCGGCTATTCATCGACCGCACCTGTCATCCGCTGCGGCGCGCCACTGAGAAAATATCCGGGGAGCCGGGAACAGACGCGCATCAGTATTCGATTCCCTTCTGCGCCTTCACCCCGGCCTTGAAGGCGTGCTTGACCAGGCTCATCTCGGTGACGGTGTCCGCCGCCTCGATCATCCCCGGCAGCGCCCCGCGTCCGGTCACCACCACGTGCTGCAACAGCGGACGCGCCTCGATGTCGGCGAGCACCGCGTCCAGTTCCAGGTAACCGTGCTTGAGGGCAATGTTCAGCTCGTCGAGCACCACCAGGCCGATGGCCGGGTCGTTGAGCAGCTGCGCGGCGATGGCCCAGGCCTGGCGGGCCTTGTCGATGTCGCGCTGGCGGTCCTGGGTTTCCCAGGTGAAGCCCTCGCCCATCACGTGGTAGCTGACTTCGTCGGGAAAGCGGCGGAAGAAGGTTTCCTCGCCGGTGCTGGCCGCGCCCTTGATGAACTGCACGACGCCGACCTTGAGGCCGTGGCCGAGGGCCCGCGCGACCATGCCGAAGGCCGAGCTGCTCTTGCCCTTGCCGTTGCCGCTGTGGACCAGCAGCAGGCCGTATTCGGCCTGGGCCTGGGCGATCTTCTCGTCGATCAGCGCCTTCTTGCGCTGCATGCGCGCCTTGTGGCGCGCGTCGCGTTCGGTCGATTCGGTCATGCCCAAGCCCTCGTTGCTGGCGTTCCACCCGGAAACGCGCAAGCGCCGTATGCCTCGCCTTGTGGGCTGGCACACGGACAACAATAGAAAGACGGAACGCCGGTTCGTGCAGGGAGCAGGCCACGCAAGGCCGCCCACCCGCTACGCCCGCCGCGCTGCCGTGGATTGCTTCAGGCCGGTCTCCGGGCTGGTGAGCGGAACCTGCGGTTCCCGGGTCGCGCCTTCCCATGCAGGGCACAGTGGCGGTTGCGACCGTTCTCTCACTTACCGTTGCGGGGGCAGCGCCGGGTTCGCACCGGCTTCCCTGTTTCACCTTCGAGATCGCCGCGCAATCGGGCGGAAGGCACCTGGAGCAAGGCGCGCAGCTTAGTGGCTGGCCGCCGTGTGGGTCAATCGGCGTACCGCTGGGAAGATCGGTCGAACCCTTGCCGCGCTCGCACCGTCCACACAAGGGTCAGCCACCTCCACGAGGAGAAGCCCCATGGTTCTCGAACGCTATGCCAGTGCCATCCAGGCCTGCAACGCCTGCGCCGTCGCCACCGAAACCTGCGCCGCGGCATGCCTGAAGGAAGCCGACGTGCAGAGCATGGCCCTGTGCATCAGCTGCGATCTGGACTGCGCGGCGCTGTGTCGCCTGGCCGTGAAACTGATGGCCCGTGACAGCCCGCTGGTCGATGAAGTCTGCCGGCTGTGCGCCCTCGCCTGTCAGGCCTGCGCCGAGGAATGCGGCAAGCACAAGCACGAGCATTGCCAGCAATGTGCCCAGGCCTGCCTGCGTTGCGTGGAAGAATGCGAGTCGCTGGCCAAGGGTGCCTGATGTCAGCGTTTGCGGCAGAGACTCAGGCCATCGCCTAGCGGCAGCAGCGACAGATCGATGCGTGCATCGTTCTTCAACCGCCGGTTGAGCGCTTGGATCGCCCGGGTATCGGCACTGTCGGAATTCTCCTCGAGCACCCGGCCGCTCCACAGCACGTTGTCGAACAGGACCAGCCCGCCCGGCCGCACCAGCGCCAGGGCGTGTTCCAAGTAGACCGGGTAGTTGGCCTTGTCGGCGTCGATGAAGATCAGGTCGAAGCTTTCGCCCTGCCCCGAGCGTTCCAGCGCCGCCAGGGTTTCCAGCGCCGGCGCCAGGCGCAGGTCGATGCGTTCGAGCAGGCCGGCTTCGTTCCAGTAGCGTCGGGCGATGCCGTTGTAATCGCCGGGCAGGTCGCAACAGATCAGCTCGCCGTCGGCCGGCAGCGCCGAAGCCAGGCAGATGGCGCTGTAGCCGGTAAAGGTGCCGATCTCCAGCAGGCGCCGCGCACCAGTCAGCTTGACCAGCAGGCTCATGAACTGGCCCTGCTCCGGGGCGATCTGCCAGCGCGCCATGGTCAGCTGACTGGTTTCCTCGCGCAGGCGCTTGAGCAGCGGCGTCTCGCGCAGGGAGACGCTGAGCAGATAGTCGTAGAGGGGTTCATCGAGGTTGAGCGAACGATTGGTCATGGCTGATGGGCCAGTTGCGCCGGGCGCAGCACGCGCTTGGCGCTCAGGTAGCTCTTCTGCCAATAGGCCGTGCTCAGGCTGTCCAGGCGCACGGTGCCGCCGCTGGACGGCGCATGCACGAAACGCCCTTCGCCGACGTAGATGCCGGCATGGCTGACCTGGCTGCCGCCATTGGTGGCGAAGAACACCAGATCGCCACTCTGCAACGCTTCGCGGCCGACGTTCGGCGCGCGCAGGCCGATCATCTCGCGCGTCGAGCGCGGCAGCTGGATTCCCGCCGAGTTGCGGTATACGTAGCCGATCAGGCCGCTGCAGTCGAAACCACTGTCGGGGGTATTGCCACCATAGCGATACGGCGTGTCAACCAGGCCGATGGCGCTCATCACCACGTCATCGGCAGTTTCATTGCCGACGATGGGGAACGGTGTGTAGACGGGTTCTGGAGCGGGAGGAGTGCCGGCGCATGCAGTGAGCAACGCGGCGAGGGCAAGCAGGGAAAGGCGAGCCGTAAAGTGCATGAGCGGGCGATCCTGGCCGGAATGCGCACACTCTGCCGAGACTGCGGCGCGGGCGCAAGCCCGGCGCCGCGCGATCACTCAGCGATTCTGGTCGTTGGACGCTTGCACGCTCTGCTCTGGCGCCAGGGCCAGTACACGCTTGGCTTCCATGTAGCTGCGATTCCAGTAGCTATCGTCGAGGCTGTCGACCCGCACGCCACCGCTGCGGCTGCTGCTGGAGTGGATGAACTGGTCATCGCCCAGGTAGATGCCGGCGTGGCTGACGCGGCCGCGGCCACGGTTGTTGAAGAATATCACGTCACCCGGCTCCAGCTCGCTGCGCGAGACCAGCGGGGCATCCAGGTTGATCAGTTCGCGGGTCGAGCGCGGCAGTTTCATGCCCGCCTCTTCCTTGTACAGGAAGCCGACGAAACCGCTGCAATCGAAGCCGGTGTTCACCGAGGTGCCACCCATGCGATAGCGGGTGCCGACCAGCGACAGGCCGTGAGCCAGGATATTGTCTGCCAGCGGCGGGAGTTCATAAGGCTTGGCCTCGATGAAATCCGGCAGTTGCTCTTCTTCTTCGGTCACGTACTCGACCGGTTGTGGAACGTGTACCGCCGCGGTGGTTTGCGGGCGGGTTACCTGACCGGCACACGCCGTCAGGAGTCCTACGAGTGCGAGGGGCACGAGGGGTGCGAAGCGCTTTAGCATGGGCACGACCGTGTCTGGTGAGTTTTTATGGCAGGCGACTATGCCGTCAGAAAACCGAGATTGCAAATTCAATGCCCGTAAATGTGACCCAGCAAAGCCGGCAAAACATCTAACGCCCGCCCAGCCAGACGCACATCGACAACGGTGCTCAAATCGGTCAGCGCGGGGTTCACTTCCACGGTGAAACCCCCACTCCTGCGGGCCTGCAGCAGGGGTTCGACAATGTACGGAAAGCTCGCTGTAGTGCCGACCGCGAGCACTACATCGAAGCCCCTGTGCAGTTCGTCGTAAAGTTGCTCAAGCGCCTGTTCTGGCAGCATTTCCTCGAACAGAACCACCGGCGGACGCAGCACGCCCCCGCATTGGGCGCAGGTTGGCGGCAACGAACCAGCAAGGTGCGACGCCATGTCGCAACTCCCCTGACCGCAGGATTGGCAAAACAGCGGCGCCAACTGGCCGTGGATTTCGATCAACCGCTGCGGCGGGCTGCCGGCGGCCAGGTGATAGCCGTCGATGTTCTGCGTCAGCACCCAGCACTGCGGTTTGCGCCGCTGCAGCTCGGCGATGGCCACGTGCCCGCCATTGGGCCGCGCGCCGAGACAGGCCCGGCCAAGCTCCGCCAGGTATTTCCAGCACAACGCCGGATCGCGCTGCAGCATCGGCCCGGACAGCGCCCGCTCGATCGGCAGCCCTTCGGCAGTGAGGCCGTTGTACAGGCCGCCGAGGCCGCGGTAGGTCGGCAGGCCGGAGTCGGCGGACAGGCCGGCGCCGGTGATGATCAGGATGCGCTCGGCACGCTCGATGGCCTGGGCGACGCGAAGGATGTCCTGCTGCATGGCACGCTCCTTCTATATAGAGGGGAATCCACCGGGATCAGTGGTTGACGGTGTGCGCCAGCATCACCGAGAGCTGGCACAGCGGCCGGCCGCTCTCGGCATGCCACTGGTTGAAGGCGGCCTGCACCAGGGCCAGGTCGCGCTGGCTGGTCGGCGCCTTGTCGATGACCTTCTGCGCCACCAGCGCGGCGACCATGTCGTCGGAAGGAATGAAGGTGTCCTTGCCGGCCATGCGCAGGAAGCGTGGCGCCGACAGGCCGCCCAGCTGGCTGCCGTGCCTGGCCAGGTACTTCCACAAGCCGACGATATCGGTGACCGGCCAGTCGGCGATCAGCGCGCCGAAGCTGCCCTTGTCCTTTTCCACGTCGAGGATGAACTGAGCGTTGCGCGGCACGCTCTTGAGCTTGCCCAGGTGGCGGATGATGCGCGCATCCTGCATCAGCCGCTCAAGGTGCTCGGCGCTCATCAGCGCGACCTTCTCCGGGACGAAGCCGAAGAACACCTGCTCGAAGGCTGGCCACTTGGCATCGACCAGGCTGTGCTTGAGGCCGGCACGAAACACGCGCAGGGCGATCAGCGACAGGTAACGGTCATCGCTGATGCTGCGCAGCTCGTCGGCAGAACGCGGCTGCGGCAGACGCGCCTCAAGGGCGGCCGCCGAGCCGAAGCGGTTCAGGCAGTATTCGTGAAGCCACTTGTAGTCGCGCATGGGAATCCTTGCGGGAGCGTGGGATGGCTCGACCCATCCCTGGCGAGTCAGACGTTCATCACATCGAGGAAACGCGGCGTGGCGCTGTCGTCGATCTTCAGGCTGGTGAAGTCGAACAGGTTGCGGTCGGCCAATTGCGACGGCACCACATTCTGCAGGGCGCGGAACATGATTTCGGTGCGGCCTGGCGACTTGCGCTCCCATTCCACCAGCATGTCCTTGACCACCTGGCGCTGCAGGTTTTCCTGCGAACCGCACAGGTTGCACGGGATGATCGGGAACTCCTTCATGTCCGAGTAGGCCTGGATATCCTTCTCGCTGCAGTAGGCCAGCGGGCGGATCACCACGTTGCGCCCGTCATCGGCGCGCAGCTTGGGCGGCATGGCCTTCAGCGTGCCGCCGTAGAACATGTTGAGGAAGAAGGTTTCGAGGATGTCGTCGCGGTGATGACCGAGGGCCATCTTGGTTGCGCCGATCTCGTCGGCAAAGGTGTACAGCGTGCCGCGGCGCAGACGCGAGCACAGCGAGCAGGTGGTCTTGCCTTCCGGGATCTTCTCCTTGACCACCGAGTAGGTGTCCTTCTCGACGATGTGGTACGCCACGCCGATCGATTCCAGGTACGCCGGCAGCACGTGCTCGGGGAAGCCGGGCTGCTTCTGGTCCATGTTCACCGCGACGATTTCGAAGGAGATCGGCGCCACCTTCTGCAGGTACAGCAGCACGTCGAGCATGGTGTAGCTGTCCTTGCCGCCGGACAGGCAGACCATGACCTTGTCACCGTCCTCGATCATGTTGAAATCGGTGACGGCTTCGCCGGCCAGGCGACGCAGGCGTTTCTGCAGTTTGTTCTGAGTGACCGAAAGGCTGGTGGACATGGCGCGTTGAAGTTCCGGCTGGGGCGAAAAGCTGGCTATTTTACGCACAAAGCGGACCCGCGGCAGCCCATGTTAGGCTCTGGCGATGAATAGCGAACTCGACCCCAGCCTGGACCTCGCCGAACAGGTGCACCTGCTCCTGCGCGAGGCGCCGGCCGGCATCAGCGAATTCCAGCTGATCCAGCAGCTCAAGGCCCGCCACAGCACGCACATCCCGCACCGCGAACTGGCTGACAAGCTGGTGCTGTTCCGCACCCACTTCCTGCTGTTCAACGCCCTGTACCAACTGCGCGACCGCCTCTGGCAGGCGCAAAGCGCACACCTGGACATCGCTCCGCTGTGCCTGCAATTGCTGCCCTGGCGCCTGGGGGCCGACGCCCTGGCGATGCATGACCCATTGCGTGACTACTATCTCAATCTGCAGCATTTGTCGGACACCGGCGAACGCGACGTGGAGAAGCTGCTGGCGAGCTTCTGGACACGCATGCAGGGCGGCGACGAGAAGCGCGCGGCGCTCGAACTGTTCGAACTGGACAGCGACCAGCCGCTCAACCTCGCCACTATCAAGCTGCGCTACCGGCAACTGGTGAGCCAGCATCATCCTGATCGCGGCGGCAACACCGGCCGTCTGCAATCGATCAACCTGGCCATGGAAATACTGCAGCGCTATTACCGCTGACATCTACAGAGCGATTCGCTCTAAAGCCACGGCTCACGCGGGCTCCAGCCTTTGCCTATACTGCGGCATACGGTCGCAGTGATTCGGCCTGCACCCGGTGCCGCTGCACGCGCGCCGGGCGCTAGCACGGGGCGATCGACAATAAAAAAAGAGGAGGTGTCTGCATGATCCACCACGTTTGGGGGCTCTTCACCCATCCCGATCAGGAGTGGCAGGAAATTCGTGGCGAAGAAGAAAGCATCAGCCACATGTACCTGACCCACGTTCTCATTCTTGCCGCCATTCCGGCACTCTGCGCCTACTTCGGCACCACTCAGGTGGGCTGGACGGTGGGCAGCGGCATGCCGGTCAAACTCACGGAAAGCAGTGCGCTACAGATGACGGTGATGTCCTACCTGGCGATGCTCGCCGGGATCGCCGTGATGGGTGCCTTCATCCACTGGATGGCACGCACCTACGACTCCAGCCCCACCCTCACCCAGTGCGTGGTATTCGCCGCCTATACGGCAACGCCCCTGTTCATCGGCGGTGTCGCAGCGCTCTACCCGAGCCTGTGGCTGGCGATGTTCATCGGCACAGCGGCGGTGAGCTACACGGTGTACCTGCTCTATGCCGGCCTGCCGACCTTCATGAACATCCCGTCCGACGAGGGCTTCATGTTCTCCAGCTCGATCCTTGCGGTGGGCCTGGTGGTACTGGTGGCGATGATCGCCTGCTCGGTGATCTTCTGGGGTATGGGCGTCGGCCCCGTCTACACCAACTGACAACCAACCTGCTGCACAAGAGCCGCCTTCGGGCGGCTTTTTCATGGGCGCGACGGAGGGGTCAGGAATAGTTGAAACCCTGCACGCCCGATGTGCCTCTAACGAACGAGGCCGGTGTGGATGCACCGGTGCCCTTCACTAGAGGAGAAATGCCCATGGCTCCGCATTTCGTCACCCTGTTTACCCGCCCGGATGCCGCGTGGCACGAGATCCGCGAGGAAGAGGAGCGCAACAGCGTCCACTATCTCGGCCATCTGCTGCTACTCGCGCTGATTCCCGCAGCCGCCCTGTTCGTCGGCACCACCGAAGTCGGCTGGAGTCTGGTCGAAGGTGAAACCGTGCGCCTGGACACCCGCAGTGCGCTGATCCTCAGCGTGCTGGTGTACCTGACCGCGCTGGTTGGCACCGTGATCATGGGCGGTTTCATCCGCTGGATGTCGCGTACCTTCGAGACCCGCCCAACGCTCAACCAGTGCATCGGCTTTGCCGCCTACACCGCGACACCGCTGTTCATCGCCGGACTGGCCGCGCTGTACCCGACGCGCTGGCTCGCGGTTGGCGTACTGGGTGCGGCCTGTGCGTACTCGACCTTCCTGTTGTTCGTCGGCCTGCCGACCTTCATGCGCACGCGACAGAATCAGGGCCTGGTTTACGCCGGCTCGGTCTGGGCCGTGGCCGTGCTGGTCCTGGTGACCCTGCTGGTGTCGGCGATCCTGCACTGGCAGAGCAGTTTTGCGCCGGTCTACGAGCGTGCCCCGACCACTGACCAGAGCTACCCGACCCAGGACGAACGCGCACAGCCGCCGGCTAGCCAATAAGCGCTTGAGCGCAGACTGCGCCATCGCGGCACTCGACCAGCGGTCGGTTTGGCGACTGGGGGGATTGCGGCATAATCGCCGGCTTCCGGAGAAGCCGTATGCCCGAGTCGCTCAACCACCGCGTCGAGGCCTGCTATCAACAGGCCGAAGCGTTCTTCAACCGCCGCTTCCCGCGCCCTGAAGTGAGTTTCAAACTGCGCGGGCAGAAAGCCGGCGTGGCGCACCTCACGGAAAACCTGCTGCGCTTCAATCCCAAGTTGTATACGGAAAACCGCGAGCACTTCCTCAAGCAGACCGTGGCCCACGAGGTTGCCCATTTGATCGCCCACCAGATGTTCGGCGGGCGTATCCAGCCACATGGCGAGGAGTGGCAGCTGATCATGCGCGGGGTCTACGAACTGCCGCCGGATCGTTGCCACACCTATGACGTCGGGCGCCGCAAGGTCACCCGCTTCGTCTACCTCTGCCAATGTCCGAGCAGCAGCGAATTCCCCTTCTCCGCCCAGCGCCATTCCCTGGTCGCCAAAGGCCGCCGCTATTACTGCCGGCGCTGCCGGGCGACGCTGGTCTTCAGCGGCGAGCAGCGCGTCGAGTAGCGCTACCCCAGGACCTTGCCGGCCTTGAGTTCGGCGATCTGTTCATCGCTGTAGCCGATTTCACGCAGCACCTCGGCGCTGTGTGCACCCACCGCAACGCCGATGTGTCGCGGCGCTTCCAAACCGTCGGAAAACCGGATCGGGCAGGCGATCTGCCGCTGCGCCGCACGACCGGCACGTGGCACTTCGGTCACCACGCCGCGCGCTTGCAGCTGCGGGTGCTCGACCGCCTCAGCCAGCCCGAGCACCGGCTCGACACAGGCGTCCACCGCGGCGAAGCGCTGTTGCCAGTCGGCGAAGTCGCGTTTCTCGATCTCGATTTCGATCTCGCGCTTGAGCGCGCGCTGATCTTCCGGCTTGGGCGACAGCCCGCGGGCAGCCAGTTCCGGGCGCCCCAGCTGAGCGCAGAACTGCTGCATGAACTGCGGTTCCAGGCTGCCAACTGACAACCAGCGCCCGTCGCGGGTGCGGTAATGGTCATAGAAGCTGCCGCCGTTGAGCACCTGGCTCTCCATCTGCGGCTCCACGCCGCCCGCGAGGAACCCTGCACCAGACATGGCATGCAGGCTGAACGCACAGTCGGTCATGCTGATGTCGACGTGCTGGCCCTGCCCCGTCTGCTGGCGCTGTACCACGGCGGCAAGCAGGCCGATCACGCCATGCAGCGAGCCGCCGGCGATGTCCGCCACCTGCATGCCCAACGGCAACGGCCCGCTCTCGCGGCGCCCGGTGTAGCTGGCAAGGCCGCTGATGGCCAGGTAGTTGAGGTCGTGGCCGGCACGGTCGCGATACGGGCCGGTCTGCCCGTAGCCGGTAATCGACACGTAGATCAGCCGCGGATTGATCGCCTTCAACGCCTCGTAGCCCAGGCCCAGCTTGTCCATCACTCCCGGGCGAAACTGCTCGAGGAGGATGTCGTACTCCTCGACCAGGCGATGCACCACAGCCAGCGCACCGGCCTGCTTGAGGTCCAGCGCCAGCGAGCGCTTGTTGCGGTTGAGGTAGGCGTGGCTGGTCGAACAGTCACCGTCGAACGGCGGCAGCACGCGCACCAGATCGGCACGCGTCGGCGACTCCACGCGCAACACGTCAGCGCCCATGTCGGCCAGCAGCAGCGAGGCGAAAGGCCCCGGCAACAGGGTGGAGAAATCGAGGACTTTCAGCGAAGACAGCGGGCCAGGCATGGCGACTCCAGAATCGAAAGTGAGCACGTGCGCGCGCAACGCCGCGCAGGAAACTACCTGCAGGGTAGGTGGCGGCGCCGATCACGCTCAATGACCCAAGCGCTCGGCACCATTGACCCAATCGGCCACCTGCCCGAGCACATTCCAGAGGGCTGGCAACTGCTCCGTCGTTTTGCCCGCCAACTGTGGATTGCGCCGGCGCACGGGCGGCGTAGTATCTGCCCTGCCGAAAAGGAGCCTACTGTGCGCGCCGCCGACTACACCCGCCTGCTTGCCCTCGCTGCCATCTGGGGCGCCAGCTTCCTCTTCACCCGCATGCTGGTACCGCAAGTCGGTGCGCTGCCGACCGCCTTCGGCCGGGTGCTGCTGGCTACTCTGGGACTGGTACTGATCATCGCCGTGCTGCGCGGTGGCTGGAATTTCCGCGGCAAGCTGGGCAAGGCCCTGCTGCTCGGCGTATTCAGCTCGGGCATTCCGTTCGCCATGTACTCGCTGGCCGCGCAACACCTGCCGGCCGGCTACTCGGCGGTGTTCAACGCCACCACGCCGCTGATGGGCGTGCTGATCGGCACACTGTTCTTCCATGAGCCGATCACCCCCGCCAAGGCTGGCGGCGTGCTGATCGGCCTGGCCGGAGTCGGCGTGCTGACGCGCACCGGGCCGATGGCCTTCGATGCCGAACTGCTCTGGGGCGCCGCGGCGTGCCTGGTCGCCACCAGCTGCTATGGCCTGGCCGGTTTCCTTACCCGGCGCTGGATTACCCAGCAAGGTGGCCTGGACAGCCGCCTGCTGGCTTTCGCCAGCCAGCTCGGCGCCACCTTGTGCCTGTTGCCATTTCTGCTCTGGAACCTGCCCCAGCAGTCGCTGGCCCCCTGGGGCGAGCCGAGTGTCTGGCTGGCGCTGGCCGGCCTGGGCCTGCTCTGCACCGCCTTTGCCTACATCCTGTATTTCCGCCTGATCGCCGACATCGGCCCGGTCAAGTCGATGACCGTGACCTTCCTCATCCCGCCGTTCGGCGTGCTCTGGGGCGTGTTGCTGCTCGACGAGCCGCTGTCCTGGGCCTACCTCTACGGCGGCGTGCTGATTGCAGTGGCGCTGTGGCTGGTGTTGCAGCCGAGTGCGGCGCAGGCCAAGACCTAGGCTGAGCGCGCCTCCCAGAGGGAGCTGAAACCTGGCTGAACGCCCATGAAAAAGCCGCCCGAGGGCGGCTTTTTCGTTGAGCTGGAAACCCTTACGGCTGCAGTTCCTGCTCGGTAAACAGGTCGCTGAACAGCATGCTCGACAGGTAGCGCTCGCCCGAATCCGGCAGGATCACCACGATGGTCTTGCCCTGCATCTCCGGCTGCTCGGCCAGGCGCACGGCGGCCGCCATCGCGGCGCCACAGGAAATCCCGCAGAGAATCCCCTCCTCCTGCATCAGGCGCAGGGCCATGGCCTTGGCTTCGTCGTCACTGACCAGTTCGACGCGGTCGACGATGGACAGGTCGAGGTTCTTCGGCACGAAGCCCGCGCCAATGCCCTGGATCTTGTGCGGGCTCGGCTTGACCTCATCGCCGGCCAGGGTCTGGCTGATTACCGGCGAGCCAATCGGCTCCACCGCCACCGAGAGAATCGGCTTGTGCCGGGTATGCTTGATGTAGCGCGACACCCCGGTGATGGTGCCGCCGGTGCCGACACCGGCAACCAGCACATCGACCGCGCCATCGGTGTCGTTCCAGATTTCCGGGCCGGTGGTCTTCTCGTGGATCGCCGGGTTGGCCGGGTTGTCGAACTGCTGCGGCTGGAAGTACTTGGCCGGGTCGGAGCTGGCGATCTCGGCGGCCTTCTCGATGGCGCCCTTCATGCCCTTGGCCGGCTCAGTCAGCACCAGTTCGGCGCCCAGGGCCTTGAGCACCTTGCGCCGCTCCAGGCTCATCGAGGCCGGCATGGTCAGCAGCAGCTTGTAGCCGCGCGCCGCGGCGACAAAGGCCAGACCGATGCCGGTGTTGCCGGAGGTCGGCTCGACCAGGGTCATGCCCGGTTTGAGCACACCACGCGCCTCTGCATCCCAGATCATGTTGGCGCCGATCCGGCACTTCACCGAATAGCCCGGGTTGCGCCCTTCGGTCTTGGCCAGGATTGTCACACCCTTGGGGCCCAGGCGATTGATCTGCACCAGCGGCGTGTTGCCGATGGATTGCGCATTGTCTGCAAAGATGCGGCTCATGATGCGGTGTCCTTGTCGATTCGCGAGGCCGTCAGCCTATGCCGCACGGCCGGGCTCGTCCAGCCACACGCGGGTCGAACTCTGCGCAGCGCTTGGCAGTCCATCAACAAGACGCGCAGATAAACGGACGCCCTGATGAAACGTCGATACAGCCTGCCCCTGTGGATCGTGCTCGGTCTGCTCGCCCTCGTGCTGGTGCTGCACCTGGCCCTGCCCTACGTGATTCGCGACTACCTCAACACCAAGCTGGCGGACATGGGCGACTACCGCGGCCATGTGGTGGATGTCGACCTGGCCTGGTGGCGCGGCGCCTACCGGATCAACGGCCTGGAGATCGTCAAGACCGACGGTGACGTGCCCGTGCCGCTGCTGCTGGCACCGAGCATCGACCTGGCGGTGAGCTGGCACTCGCTGTGGTACGACCACGGCGTGGTCGCGCGCGTGCTGTTCGAACGCCCCGAACTGAACTTCGTCGACGGCGGCACCGACGAGGAAAGCACCCAGACCGGTGCCGGCGTGGACTGGCGCGAGCAGCTCGAGAAGCTGTTGCCGATCACCCTCGATGAAGTGCGCGTGGTCGACGGCAAGGTGGCCTTCCACAACTACACCTCGCAGCCGCCGGTGGACATCCAGGCCACGCAGGTCAACGCCAGCCTCTACAACCTGACCAACGTCGCCGATGTCAGCGGCGAGCGCGTGGCCAACTTCGAAGGCAAGGCCCTGTTGCTCGACCATGCGCCACTGGAGGCCACGGCCGTGTTCGACCCGTTCGAGAATTTCGAGAGCTTCGAGTTCCGCGTACGTGCCACCGACATCGAGCTACGCCGACTCAATGACTTCTCCGCCGCTTACGGCAAGTTCGACTTCAATGCCGGCAATGGCGATCTGGTGGTCGAGGTCAACGCCGAGGATGGTCAGCTCGATGGCTACATCAAGCCGCTGTTGCGCGACGTCGACGTATTCAACTGGCAACAGGACGTGCAGGCCGAGGACAAGAGCCTGTTCCGCTCGATCTGGGAGGCGCTGGTCGGCGGCAGCGAAACGGTGCTGAAGAACCAGCAGAAGAACCAGTTCGCCACCCGCGTGGAGCTATCGGGTAGCGTCAGGGATCAGGATGTCAGCCCGTTCCAGGCGTTTATCGCCATTCTGCGCAACGGCTTCGTCCAGGCGTTCAATGCGCGCTATGAGAACGCCCCGCCAGAACATTGATGCCCGGTCATTCAGTGCATGGCATCGCGCGAGGAGAGTGGTCACGAGCCAGTGGCCGTGATCTACGCCGTGAAGCAGACAGGTGGCGGCGTGGGCTCGCTCAACAGCCCGGTACGACCCCGGGCTGTTGAGCGGCGCGGTCTTACTGACCCGCTACAGCGCCGATGACGTTGCAGAACTCGTCACGCACGGCCTCTGCCGGGGAGGTGACACCACCGGACAGGACGTAGGTGGTGGTCACACGCAGCGCGTTGCCCTGCGGCTCCATCGTCACGTTGAACGGCACGGTCTTGCCCTGGCCGTAACTGACGGTCTGCGAGGCACTGATGATGCCAAGGTCCTTGTCGGTGCTGGTGATGGTCCAGCCGTTGCTGGTCAGGTAGCGCGCGGCACGCTGTATACCCGTGGCCTGCGAGACACCCTGAGCCGTTGCGTGGCTCTTGAATGTACGGCCCGCCCAGAAGCTGCCATCAAAGGTGAAGTTCTGCGCACACTCGCGAGTGTCCGTGGGCAATGCGGCCTTGGCCTGTTCATTTTTCACGCCAGGTGTAACGCAACCGCTGAGTACGATGCCGCTCAGGGCAATCAGAATGATCTTTTTCATTTTCTACTATCCAAAGGGTAGAGATACGCAGCTAGGTGGACATTTCAGTCCATGGGCCACCGTTATCAGGTCGTTGGGTAGGAGCAGTGCCAGCAGCGCCAAGACGGCGCACTTCTGCCGCAGACCAGCCCGTAGTCTACAAGGCGGGAAGCCGTAATTAGCTGACCGCTGTCTCAGCTTCGGCATAGGCGCGGGCTCTGCCTCGCTGCATTCGCTCAGAGCGGCGCGCCGCTCAGCTCTGCGGCTCCTCGCTGAAGATTGCCTCGATGGGCAGGTCGAACAGCCGGGCGATGCGAAAGGCCAGCGGCAGGCTGGGGTCGAATTTCCCCGTCTCGATGGCGTTGACGCTCTGTCGCGACACTTCCAAATGGTGCGCCAGATCGGCCTGGCTCCAGCCACGCTCGGCACGCAGTTCACGCAAGCGGTTGTTCATCAGGCGTAACTGCGCAGGGTGTACATCGAGGTCAGGGCGAACGCCGCCCAGAATGCCGGGAAGACCATCAGCAGCGGGAAGCGCGGCACACCGGCGTAGTACTCGAGAAAGCCCCAGGTGCTGAGCAGGCAGATCACCAGGCCGCCAGCCAGGGTGGCGGCCCGCGAGAGCACGAAGCGGGCGAATTCGTCGGGCTCGCGGCGCAGGTAGCGGTCGAAGGCATAGATCACCCCGGCCAGCGGAATCGCCGGCGACAACGCCGCCAGCACACGCAGTGCGTAAGGCATCTGCTGCAGGTCGAGCACCCAGCTGATCAGCACCACGAGCAAGGCATAGGCCGCGTTCAGTGCGGTGCAGGTGATGACGTAATGGCGACGGATATCCTTGGCGCTGGTCATGGAAAGGCTCCAGATGTGATGTCAAGCAAACTTAACACCGCCTCGACAACCATGTAAAGCACGCTTGTCATTCGAACAGGTTTGCAACCGTTTACCGCGTGACCCGCCATTCAGTGACTGAATGGCGCGTCTGCGTTCACAGTCCACCGCCGTGCGCGTTATAGTCGCGGCTTCCGTCATTACCCGAACCACCCGGTTTCGCTGCGAGCGTTACCGTTCGAGGATTACCAGATGAAGTTCGAAGGCACCCAGTCCTACGTCGCCACCGACGACCTCAAGCTCGCCGTGAATGCCTCCATCACCCTGCAGCGTCCGCTGCTGGTCAAGGGCGAACCGGGCACCGGCAAGACCATGCTCGCCGAGCAACTGTCCGCGGCCTTCGGCGCCCGGCTGATCACCTGGCACATCAAGTCCACCACCAAGGCTCACCAGGGCCTGTACGAGTACGATGCGGTCAGCCGCCTGCGCGACTCGCAGCTGGACTCGGACAAGGTCCACGACGTGCGCAACTACATCAAGAAAGGCAAGCTGTGGGAGGCCTTCGAGTCCGAGGAGCGGGTGATCCTGCTGATCGACGAGATCGACAAGGCCGACATCGAGTTCCCCAACGACCTGCTGCAAGAACTCGACAAGATGGAGTTCTACGTTTACGAGACCGACGAGACCATCAAGGCCAAGCAGCGCCCGATCATCATCATCACCTCGAACAACGAGAAGGAACTGCCGGACGCCTTCCTGCGCCGCTGCTTCTTCCACTACATCGCCTTCCCCGATCGCGAGACGCTGAAGAAGATCGTCGACGTGCACTACCCGAACATCAGCAACGAGCTGGTGGCCGAGGCGCTGGACGTGTTCTTCGATGTGCGCAAGGTGCCGGGCCTGAAGAAGAAGCCGTCCACCAGCGAACTGGTCGACTGGCTCAAGCTGCTGATGGCCGACAACATCGGCGAAGCCGTGCTGCGTGAGCGCGATCCGACCAAGGCCATCCCACCGCTGGCGGGCGCTCTGGTGAAGAACGAGCAGGACGTGCAGCTGCTCGAGCGCCTGGCCTTCATGAGCCGCCGCGCGTCGCGATAAACGGGCCGGCTGCGCGTCGGCCAGACCGCGTTGAGAGCGGGCTCGGAATGCTCATTTACACGAGTAAACTCCGCTTCCTCGCCCGCTCTCGCCTTGCCTGGCTCTAGCTCGCTCGCCCCTCGCACCGCGCGGGGCAAGCGAGCCACAAATGAGGGCACACCATGCTGCTCAACCTGTTCAATGAAATGCGCGCCGCCAAGGTGCCGGTCTCGGTCCGCGAGCTGCTCGACCTGATCAACGCGCTCAAGCAGCACGTGATCTTCGCCGACATGGACGAGTTCTACTTCCTCGCCCGCACGGTGATGGTCAAGGACGAGCGCCACTTCGACAAGTTCGACCGCGCCTTCGCCGCCTACTTCAAGGGCCTGGAGCGTCTCGACGATTTTCTCGAGGCGATGATTCCCGAAGACTGGCTGCGCAAGGAATTCGAGAAGCACCTGACCGACGAAGAGCGCGCGCAGATCCAGTCGCTCGGCGGCCTGGAGAAACTCATCGAGGAGTTCAAGAAACGCCTCGAAGAGCAGAAGGAACGCCACGCCGGCGGCAACAAGTGGATCGGCACCGGCGGCACCAGCCCGTTCGGCTCCGGCGGCTACAACCCGGAAGGCGTGCGCGTCGGCGATGCCGGCAAGCGCCAGGGCAAGGCGGTCAAGGTGTGGGACCAGCGCGAGTACAAGAACCTCGATGACCAGGTCGAACTGGGCACGCGCAATATCAAGGTGGCCCTGCGCCGCCTGCGCAAGTTCGCCCGTGAAGGCGCGGCGGAAGAGTTCGACCTCGGCGGCACCATCGACCACACCGCGAAAGACGGCGGCCTGCTCAACATCCAGATGCGCCCGGAACGGCGCAACACGGTGAAGCTGCTGTTGCTGTTCGACATCGGCGGTTCGATGGACGCGCACATCAAGGTCTGCGAGGAACTGTTCTCGGCATGCAAGACCGAGTTCAAGCACCTGGAATATTTCTACTTCCACAACTGCGTCTACGAGAGCGTGTGGAAGAACAACCTGCGCCGCACCAGCGAACGCTTCTCCACCCTCGACCTGCTGCACAAGTACGGCCCGGACTGGAAGATCATCTTCGTCGGCGACGCCGCCATGGCGCCCTACGAAATCACCCAGGCCGGCGGCAGCGTCGAGCACTGGAACGAGGAAGCCGGTTACGTGTGGATCAAGCGCTTCATGGAGAAGTACAAGAAGCTCATCTGGATCAACCCCTACCCCAAGGATGCCTGGGGCTACACCGCCTCGACCAACATCATGCGCGAGCTGATCAACGACCAGATGCACCCGCTGACCCTGCGCGGCCTGGAAGAAGGCATGCGCTTTCTCTCGAAGTAGCGGCCACTCCGGCGCAAACAAAAAAGGCCCCGATCGGGGCCTTTTTCTTTACGACTGCGGGGTGCGCCATGCGCATCGCCGGGCCATACCGCGCATTGGCAATCGGTGCGCGCGGCGCATCCTACAGATTCGGATCAGGGCCTCTCGGTGTCCGGCTTGTTCAGGTCCAGCACTGTGCTGGCAGGAGGCGTGACCGGGGTAACGCTCGCCTCGGGCTCGACCACAACCGGAGCCGGCGTAGCGGAAGGCACGTCCTTCTTGCCGAACAGGCGCTTGCCCAGCCAGCCGAACAGCAGCACCGGCAAAATCCAGAACTTCTTCAGCAGGATCAGCAGGGTGGCGAACAGGCCTGCCTTGGCTGCCAGCTTGCCGGCGATCAGCGCGCCGATACCGTAGGCAGCAACCTCGTCGATGTCCGGATCGAATTCGGCGTAGCGGTTGCCCTGGTTGAATTCGGTCATCGCCAGCACGGTCGGCACGGCTTGCTTGATCTCTTCCAGCTGGCCCATGTTGGCGATGAAGTTCAGCACCAGCACGCCTTTGCGACCCAGCACACGGATGTTGTAGTTGAGCGTGTTCTCGTCGCTCTCGCCGAAGGTCAGCTCCTTGGCCCAGTGCAGCTTCTTGCCGTTGGCGTCGTAGTGCGGCTGATCGGCCCAGCCCACCAGCTGCACGGTCTCGTAACCATTCTCGGCGCGCCACTTGTTGTCGGCGGCGGCTTCTTCCTGCAGGTCCTTGAGCATGTCGCCATAGTCGATGTCGGCGGCGTCCTCGTCGGACACGTAGCCGCTGCCCTCGTACTCGACGGTGACGGCCCAGGACTCGGCGGCCAGCGGCGAGATGCCGGCCGGCAGCACCATGCCCAGCGGCAGCTCGGCATCTGGCGGGTTGCCCCAGGCTTCGACCAGCAGGCGCTCGGCGTCTTCGCCATTGAGGAAAACGAACTGCGGCGGCAGGTTCAGCGTGGCGAGGTTGTCACCGAGCACCACCTTGCCTTTCTCGAAGGTCAGGCTGGCGAGGAAGGCTTCCTCGTCGAAGGGCTCGCCCTCTTCGCCTTCGGCCGCATCGGCTTCATCGAATACGGCAGCCTCGGCGGTTTCGCCAGCGGCTTCGGTTTCGACAGCGGGCGTGGTGGCGTGGGCGAGCGGGATGCTGGCGGCCAGCAGGGTGGCCAGGATCAATTCCTTGATCGACATAAGAACTCCATGACGACGGGTGTGGGGAGGAGTCGTCACCCTAGCATGCAGCGCTCGCCGGCTTGGCGAGCTATCGCAACTTTTTGATACACATCCCACTCAGCGCCAGTGGCGCTGTTCCTGCTGGATGATCTTGTGCTTACGGCCGAAACCCAGGGTCCAGCCGGCAGCGAGCACCACCAGCTCGATCAGCCAGGCCAGCAGCAGGCCGCAGCCCAGGCCCCAGGCAATGGCTTCGGGCGCGAGCATCACCTGGTAGCTGTAGGCGGCCTTGGTTTCTTCCAGCAGCGCCGGGTCGGCTTCGGTCGTCAGGTGCCAGATCTGCGCATACCAGGGGCCCTGCATGGCCAGCCACTCGCCTTCGAGCAACAGATTACGGTTGACCAGGTGGGCGACGCTGTCGGCATCGCTGCGCATCACGTCATCGGTGCTGGCGCGGTAGTGCGCGACCAGTGCCGCGAGGTCGCCATTGAAGAAGCGCTGCGCGGTCTCGCGGAAGCCACGCAGGCTTTCTTCCGACTCCAGGCGATGTGCCTCCACGCGCTTGCCGTAGTCGTCGATGAACCCGGGAATCTGCACGCCGACCAGCAGCCCCACGGCGAACAGCGCCAGACGCAGATAACTTCTGAACATGCCCTACTCCCCCAATTGCCCGTGAGCGATGCGCTCGCCGCGCCGCCACAGGCTCCATTCGCCTGGCTGGAACAGCGTCCAGCGTTCGTTATCGGTCAGCGGTTCGGTGGCGATCACCGTCACCACGTCGTTGGGCGTGGTCTCCGCGTGAAAATCGACCACCACCTCGGCATCGCGCAGACGCGCGGGGCCGAACGGCGCACGGCGGGTGATGTGTGCCAGCTTGGTCGAGCAGAAGGTGAACAGCCAGTCGCCATCGCTGAGCAGGCAGTTGAACACGCCGAGGCGACGAAAGCCCTGCGCCGCCTGAATCAGCACCGGCAGCAGCACTTCGGCCGGTACCGGTTCGGGGAACGCCGCGCGCACCCGGTTGAGCAGCTCGCAGAACGCCGCCTCGCTGTCGGTATCACCGACCGGGCGGTAGAAGGTCTGCTTCGGGCTGAAGTCGGCCAGTTGGCCGTTGTGGGCGAAGCACCAGTTGCGCCCCCACAGCTCGCGCACGAAGGGATGAGTATTGGCCAGCGCCACCTTGCCTACATTGGCCTGACGGATATGGCCGATCACCACCTCGCTCTTGATCGGATAGCGCTGCACCAGGCGCGCCACCTCGGACTCGACACTGGCGGCCGGGTCCTGGAACAGGCGCAGGCCGCGCCCTTCATAGAAAGCGATGCCCCAGCCGTCACGATGCGGACCGGTGCCGCCGCCACGCTGCATCAGCCCGGTGAAGCTGAAGACGATGTCGGTGGGGACGTTGGCGCTCATGCCGAGCAATTCGCACATGACTCAGGACTCTCGTTGCAAGGCATTGCGCAACCGCTGCGCCTCGTCGGCCAGGCGCGCGTCGATACGCGCGCGACCGACCGGCAGGAAGCGGGTCAGGATGCGCCAGCACAGGGCGAACAGGTCGCCGCGCCGACGCGGTATCAGGTGCAGATGCAGGTGCGGCACATGCTGATTGGCCACCGGGCCATCGTTGATCAGCAGGTTGATGCCCTGCACGCCCAGGCCAGCCCCATACAGCACGTCCGCCACGCGGGCGGCCAGCGCCAGCAGGGCATCACGCGGCGCGGCGGACAGCTCGCCAAGCCAGGGCGCGTGTTCACGGCTGACGATCAGTACATGCGCAGGGCGCAGCGGGAAGATATCCAGCAGCACCAGAAAATGTTCGTCTTCATAGAGTTTGTGCGCCGGCGCCTGGCCGGCGGCAATCGAGCAGAACACGCAGCTCATGAGCACTCCTTGGGTCTGCTCGTCATGCTGAACGCATAGGCGGGCGTCTGCAACAGCGCTTAGGACCTGATTACAGGCGGGGCTCGATGCGCAGGCGGCGATCGCCGTTGGCATCCTGGCGGGTATCGGCGGCGAAGCGGTCGTCGCGGGCCATCATCTCGCGCATGGTCGGCTCGTTTTCCACCACCGCCTGCGGCTCGCCGCGACGGCCCTGCCACCAGCGCTCGATTGGCCAGCGCAGTGCAGCGAAGGCCAGCCACAGGCCGAGGGCGACCAGGCCGTACAACGCCAGGTCGGCGACCGCACGCCAGGCGTTGTTGCCGACCTTGAACAGGATATCCAGCGCGGTCACGGCGATGGCCGGGGCGAACAGGTCCTTGGCCGGGTCGACGATGGTCGGCGAGAACAGCAGCACCGCCACGATCACCCGTAGCGGCTCGCGCAGGCCGCGCCACATCCAGCCAGTCATCCGGCAGAACACCAGCAGGCAGCCGAGTGCAGCAACGGCGTAGGCAGCCCAGGCGAGCAGATAGTCTTGTTCAGTCATGCGAGTTCATGGCGAGGCCGGCAAATGGGCGCTTATGATAGCGGCTTTTCCTCGGCCCGGCGCCCCTGCCGTCGCCCCTGACGAGATGCCCATGTCCAACGCCCCGATTGCCCGCCGTGACGCCGCTGCAGACCCCTACCACTGGCTGGAGCAGCGCGACAGCGAGGAAGTCCTCGACTACCTCAAGGCTGAGAACGCCTACCTGGACAGCCAGCTGGCCGATCAGGCCGACCTGCGCGAGGCCCTGTTCGAGGAGATCAAGGGGCGCATCCGCGAGACCGATCTGTCCCTGCCCAGCCCCTGGGGCCCGTGGTTGTACTACCAGCGCACCACCGCCGGTGACGAATACCCGCGCCACTACCGCTGCCCGCTACCGGCGGACGGTTCGCTGCAGGTCGACGAACACGCCGAGCAACTGCTGCTCGATCCCAATGCCTTGGCCGGCGACGGCTACCTGTCGCTGGGCGCCTTCAGCATCAGCCCGGACCACAGCCTGCTCGGCTACAGCCTGGATACCTCCGGCGACGAGATCTACCGCCTGTTCGTCAAGAACCTCAGCGACGGCACGCTGCGCGAACTGCCCTTCGATGACTGCGACGGCAACCTGACCTGGGCCAACGACAGCCATACCCTGTTTTTCACCACCCTCGACGACACCCACCGGCCGCACCAGCTGCACCGCCATCGCCTCGGCGAATCCGACGCGGCCCTGGTGTTCGAGGAACCCGACGGGCGCTTCTTCCTCAGCTGCTACCGCGCCAGCTCCGAGCGCCAGCTGATCCTCCTGCTGGGCAGCAAGACCACCAGCGAGAACTGGGTGCTCGACGCCGATACGCCGACCGCAGCCTTCCAGTGCGTCGAGCCGCGCGAGGAGGATCACGAGTACTACGTCGACCACGGCAAGCTCGGCGAGGCCTGGCACTGGTTCATCCGCAGCAACCAGAGCGGCATCAACTTCGCCCTGTTCACCAGCCCGGCGGCGGCCGGCACGCCGACGCGGGCGCAGTGGCAGCCGCTGATCGAGCACGACCCGCAGCGCATGCTCGAAGACCTGACCCTGAACGCCGGCGCCTTCGTCCTCAGCCTGCGTGAGGGCGGCCTGCCGATCATCCAGGTGTACCCGCACGGCGCGGCGCCCTACCCCGTGCAGCTGCCGGACGCCGCCTACAGCCTGTACGTGCAGGACAGCCTGGAGTTCGTCAGTCCGGTGATCCGCCTGCGCTACGAGGCGCTCAACCGTCCCGCCCAGGTGCGCCAGCTTAACCTTGCCGACGGCGCGCAGCAGGTGCTCAAGCAGACCCCGGTGGAAGGCCCGTTCGATGCCGATGCCTATGAAAGCCGGCGCCTGTGGGCAACCGCCGCCGATGGCACGCAGGTGCCGATCAGCCTGGTCGCACGCCGTGACGTGCTCGCCGCCGGGCAACCCGCGCCGCTGTATCTCTACGGCTACGGCGCCTACGGCGAAAGCCTCGACCCCTGGTTCTCCCATGCCCGCCTGAGCCTGCTCGAGCGCGGCTTCGTCTTCGCCATCGCCCATGTGCGCGGCGGCGGCGAACTGGGTGAAGCCTGGTACCGCGCTGGCAAGCTGGCGCACAAGCAGAACAGCTTCGGTGACTTCATCGCCTGCGCCGAACACCTGATCGACGCCGGCCTGACCCATGCGTCGCAGCTCGCCATCAGCGGCGGCAGTGCCGGTGGCCTGCTGATCGGCGCGGTCCTCAACCAGCGCCCCGAACTGTTCGCCGCGGCCATCGCCGAAGTGCCTTTCGTCGACGTGCTCAACACCATGCAGAACCCCGACCTGCCGTTGACCGTCACCGAATACGACGAATGGGGCGACCCGAATCAGCCGGAGGTGTACGCACGGATCAAGGCCTACGCCCCGTACGAGAACGTCAGCGCCCAGGCCTACCCGGCGATCCTCGCGGTGGCCGGCTACAACGACAGCCGCGTGCAGTACTGGGAAGCGGCCAAGTGGGTGGCCAAGCTGCGCGCCACCCGTACAGACAGCAACCTACTGCTGCTCAAGACCGACCTCGGTGCCGGCCATGGCGGCATGAGCGGGCGCTACCAGGCACTCAAGGACGTAGCGCTGGAGTACGCATTTCTGCTCAAGGTGCTGGCTGTCGCGGCCTGAACCTCCATACCGATAGCGAGGGACCGCAATGCAAAACCTGCTCTACCGCTGGCTGCTGCTGATCGGCCTGGGTCACGTCGCACTCGGCGTCGCCCTGGCCTTCGCCGCCCACAGCACGCTGCTCGATCCGTACTTCCAGTACCTCTACGCCAGCGTCTCGGCGCAGCCGCCAGGTGTCGAGTTCCAGCGCCTGCTGCGCACCATGGTCGGCCTGTTCGGCCCCACGGTCGCCAGCTGGGGCCTGCTGTTCAGCCTGCTGGTGTACCTCTATCGCACCCGGGGTCATCGGCTGATCAAGCCCGGCCTGTTCGCCGCGCTGCTGCTCTGGTGTGTACTCGACAGCGCGATCTCGGCCTACTTCGACCTGCTGGCCCACGCGTATCTGAATGCGGCAGCGGCGATGTCCATCGCCGTGCCGCTACTGATGCTGCGACCGCTCAAGCCGCATCCCGTCGCCTGAAAAGCCGCGGACTCAGTTGAGGCGCTCGGCCAGCGCCTGCATCACCGTGTGCCAGGCCGCCTGGCCGGCAGGGTCGACCTGCTTCAGTGCCTGATCGATCACCGCGCGCTCCAGGTCGGTGGCCTGGCGCTCGACCGCCTGCCCGGCATCGGTCAACGCCAGCAGCTTGAAGCGGTGCCGTTCGGGTTGGCGCGTGTAGCAGACCAGTTCGCGCTCGAACAGGTGGGTCAGCGGCCGGTGCAGCGCCTGCTTGCTCACCCCCAGCGTGGCGGCCAGTTCGCCGACGTTGATCTGCTCGGCTCGGGCAATCACATACAGCGTGCGGTGATGCACGCGGGACAGGCCGAGGGTTTCCAGGTAGCGGTCGGCATCCACGGTAAGGCCGCGAAAACCGAAGTGCAGCAGCTCTAGGGACAGGTCCAGCGGATCGAGGCGCTGCATCCGCACCGAGGCGGCATTGATTTTCCTGTCGATGACCATGGACGGCCCCACTGCGAAATGAACGGAGGCAAGCCTGTCGCAATCGCGCCGACGGAGCAAGGGCCGACGGTGCTCAGCGCGCCTCGTCACCCAGCGACTGGCCGCGCTGGCGTTCCTCATGCTCGCGCTCCAGTGCCGGAATCGGGCGATCCGGCGTGCCGATGGGCACTCGTTCCTGCAGGCGCGGTGGCAACCCGCGCTGATCATTGAGCAGCGGTGGCCGATCCGGTGCCCCAAGCGGGCGTACCGTCGGCTGGCCATAGGGTTGTGGCGTGGCGGTTCCGGGCGAACCCGGCGCCGGTGTCGGCCGACCGGGAAAATCTGCCGCCAGCGCTGGCTGGATGAGGAGCGCGAGCAGCACCAGGGCAACGGGGTATGAGCGCATCGGGGGACTCCTCTCGGCAGGGCTTTCGTTCTATTCTGGCAACGCCTGAACCAAAGCGTTCGCCACCCGACCACAGGTCCTGCAATGAGCACCAGCAACAACCGCCACTACCTGTCCGCCCAGGCCGAGGAAGGTTACCGGCAGAAAGCCCTGAAGATGTACCCGCACGTCTGCGGCCGCTGCGCCCGCGAGTTCTCCGGCAAGCGCCTGAGCGAGCTGACGGTGCACCACCGCGACCACAACCACGACAACAACCCAGCCGATGGCTCCAACTGGGAGCTGCTGTGCCTGTTCTGTCACGACAACGAACACTCGCGCTACACCGACCAGCAGTACTTCGCCGAAGGCTCGACTGCCAGCCCGCAGGCCGCCAAGTCGACCTACAAGGCCTTCGGCGACCTCGCCAGCCTGCTGAAAAAGGACTAGGGGCTGGCGGCCGGCTCCGTATAATCGCGTCTTTTTTGCGAGCTCGACCGTGGCCAACAAGAGATACGCCTGCATCGGCCTGTTCAACCCGAAGTCGCCGGAAAACGTCGGCTCGATCATGCGCGCGGCCGGTTGTTACAGCGTCAGTTCGGTGTTCTACACCGGCACCCGCTACGACCGCGCCAAGGATTTCGTCACCGACACCAAGAAGGTCCACCAGGACATTCCGCTGATCAACATCGACGACCTGCGCAAGATCCTGCCGCTGGGCTGCACGCCGGTGGCCGTGGAGCTGGTCGACGACGCACGGCCACTGCCGAGCTATACCCACCCGGACCGCGCGCTGTACATCTTCGGCCCCGAAGACGGCACGCTGAACCAGGAAATCCGCGACTGGTGCGGCGACGAGGTGGTCTACATCCCCACCCAGGGCTGCATGAACCTCGCCGCCACGGTCAACGTGGTGCTCTACGACCGCCTGGCCAAGGGCAACAACACCCGCTCCGGCCCGCAGTTCTGAGTCGATTTCTGGTCGGTATCCGGCCAGCAGCATTGCCAATCCTGGCCAGCGCCTGAGCAGACAATGGCGCGGTCAGTTGCAGCCAAGCGCGGCCAACGACTTCCCCCGCCGCCGCCAACTGACGAGCACCAGCGCCTATCGCTTCAGAACAGCTGCGAAACGCTGAACTTGATATTGCGCCCTACCCCGGACACCGACTCGCCCAGGTACGGGAAGTACTCGCGATTGAACAGGTTATCCACCGCCAGACGCGCCTCGAAGCCCTTGAGCTGAGTGGGTTGCCAGCTGGCGAACACGCCATGCAGGGCATAGCCCTGGGTTTCCGGCAGGCTCCAGCCCGAAGCCAGCGGGTCGTCATCCACCGGGGAACGGTCCTGCTTACGCACGAAGTTGCCGGTCCAGCCCATTGCCATATCGATCTCCGGCACCTTCACGCCCAGGGTCGCAACGGCCTTGCGTGGCGGAATATCCGAGAGCCAGGTTTCCTCACCCCAGGGGTTACGCGGCGAAGCATCGCGCTTACCGCGGATATAGGAAATCGACAGGCTGCCGAAAATCCGTGAGCTGTCGTAGAAGGATTCGATCTCCACACCCTCGATGGTGTAGCCGGGCAGGTTGCGGTTGTTGGCCAAGGGGCCTTGGCATGCGCCGTTGCCGCCTGTGACGCTTTCTGCGCAGTAAACGCCCGTGCGCTTGAAGATCTCGTCCTTGCCCCGGTTGCGGAACAGCGTGGTGCGGATCTGCAGGTTGTCGCTATCCACCACCAGCTTGTCGAGGTTGACGATGCTACCCAGACGCCAACCCGTGATCCGCTCGGGGTCCAGGTTGCGGCTGGTACCCGGCACGCTGCTCAGCGCACTCTGAACCTCGTACAGCTCGTCGATCAGCGGCGCACGCCAGGTCTTGCTGTAGTCAGCGAAGAACGCCAGGTTGTCGGTGGCCGTCCAGAAGATGCCCAGGCGTGGCGACCAACCACTGTAGGTCACGCTGCTGTAATCGTGCCCCACTGCCGGATCCGGGTTGTTGTAACGCGAAGCCTGGCTGGGCTCGCCACGGCTGTATATCTGGTCATAGCGCAAGGCCGGCGTGATGGTCACCGAACCGATGGTGATCGCATCCTGAATGTAACCGCTGCGGGTTTCCTGCTCGCCAGACGGCATGTAGTACGGCTGCATGAGCCCGTAGTTGTAGGTCGCATCGCGGGTCTTGCTGAGGTCCAGCATCAGCGTGTCACGGTCATGGCCATGCCACTGCACGCCGACGGTCACGGCGTGATCGAGAACGCCAGTGGAAAAGCGGCTCTCGTTGCTCAGCTCGGCCAGGCGGTCGGTATAGTCCACCCAGCTCTCATTGCCCAGAGAAGAGGCGAAGCCCGCACTCGCATTCTGCGGGCGCTTGTCGTGCTGATCGGTCTTGGAATAGGCATAGCTGGCCGTCATGTTGATCAACGGGTTATCCAGCGGTGCGTAATTCCATTTCAGCGAGTAGTTCTCGTCATCCTGATCGCGGTAGACCAGCTTGCGCTTCCAGGCACCGTCCAACCCATAACGGGCAATTTCGGCAGCCGTCGGTGCCGCCATGTCGTCACGCTTGGCGGCGAAGGGTTCCCAGGCATTGCTGTTGGACTGCATGGCCGACAGGGTGAATACGTGCTCGTCGCTCAAGCGCAGATTGCTCTTGAACAGGAAGCCGTCGAGGCTGTTGGACGAGTACACGAAACGGGTGCCATCGGGGCGTTTGATGTTGTCGCCGTCACGCCCGTTGAGGAACAGCAGGCCGTCGAGCATCTTGTCCTCGGTCTGGCCGAATACCGCGCCGCTGTAGATTTCCTGGCGATCGTTGGTGTGGTAGCCGTACTTGAGAAACGCACCGACATTCTTGCCGTCACGCAGCAGGTCGGCGGGGTCCTTGGTGTCGACCTTGATCACGCCACCGAAGCCTCCATTACCGTACAGGGTGTTGTGCGGCCCCTTGTCGACCTCGACGTTCTTGATCAGCTCGGGTTCGATGAACACCGACCCCTGGCGGTACTTCTCGAATCCCTTGGGAGCGCCATCGAGGATGACCTTCACGTCTTCCACGTCACCCATACCCCAGATGTTCAGGGTCTGGCCGCCCGGACGTGGCGAGCCACTGGAGCTGACACCTGGCAGGGTATCCAGCAGCTCGGCGATGTTGTCCGCCTGCTTGCGGTCGATGTCTTCCTGGCTCAGTACCGAGCGCCCGACCGTGCTGCTGTCGATCACGCTGCCCATGATATTGGTGCTGCCGAGGGTCATGACGTTGTCGCTGTCGCTATCGGCGGCGACACGGCGGCGAATCACGAAGCCGTCGCCCGCTTCGACCAGCTCCAGGCCGGAGTTGGCCAACAGTCGATCAAGCGCATCGCGCGCACTGTATTGCCCGGAAAGCGCCGGGGCGCGCAGGTCACGCAGTTGCGATTCGTCGAAGAGGATCTGCAGCTGGCTCTGCTGGGCCAGGGCGGTGAGCGCGCTGGCCATCGGCTGGGCCGGCAGATCGAACCGGTATTCCTGGGCCAGGACGTTGCCGCTGAGCAGCAGAGTGGCCAGGGCAGTGCCGGCACACAACTGGCGCAGCGCGAAACGGGTGGTGCGGGTATTCATCCAAATCTCCCCAAGTACTGCAAAACCGCCATGGCATGAGGCGGACATCAGGAAGACGCAGCGCTCGGAAAAACCCGCATATGCAAATGAAAAATATTTTCATCCAGCTTGTGACGACGCGAAAACCTCGAAGCAGAGCGCTCGCTACGCCCTGCAACGTGAACCGTGAAAACGCTAGCGGGGGTGAACCAGGGCTGTGCCGTCGGCCAGGTGCTCGACGCGCACCGGCAACAACTGCGGCAGCGCCGCCAGGAAGGCATCCGGGCGGGCGATGTTCAAGCTGCCGGAAACCCGGCGCTCGGCGAGGCTGGCATCGGCCAGGCCGACCGGCGCCTTGCGGTAGCGCGACAGCTCGTCGAGCAACTGCACCAGCGGCCGGTCACGGAAAATCAGCTGGCCGCGGCGCCAGCTGGCGATTTCCTCGGGGCCGAGGCGCATCGTGCGCAGTGTCCCGCTGCGGTAGTCGAAATCGACGCCGTCGCCGGCCTCCAGCATGGCGCGGCGCTCATCGCCAACCTGCGGGCGTACCGCCACCTTGCCGCTTTCCACTGCCACCGCCAGGTGTTCGCTGCTGCGCCGCACGCTGAAACGCGTGCCCAGCACGCGCACACTGCCCTCTCCGGCGATCACATCGAAGGGCCGCGCCGCATCCGGCGCCACGGCGAAGAACGCCTCACCCGCCTGCAACTCGACCTCACGTCGGTCCTCGTAGAGGCGCACCTGCAGCCGGGTATCGACGTTGAGGTCAATGCGCGAGCCATCCTCCAGCACCACCTGACGCTGTTCGCCCGGCGCGCTGAGCAGGCTCATTTCCTGGCTCGGGCTGGAGCTGAACCAGCCTTGCCAGGTTGCCAGCACCGCCAGCAGCCCCACCGATGCGGCCAGTGCGCGGCGCGGCTGCCAGCGCGTGCGTGGGCGCAGAGGAACCACCGGAGCAGGCTGCAGGGCGGGACGCTGTACGCGGTCGAAATCCGCCCAGATCAGCTCCATGTCGGCGAAAGCCCGCGCATGGGCGCGGTCCGCTGCCAGCCAGCGCTCCAGCTCGATGCGCTGCTCAGCGGACAGCTGCCCGCTGGAGTGACGGCTGAACCAGGTGGCGGCCTGTTCGTCGATGGAAATCGGGGAATCCTTGCGCATGCTCTCGCTCATGTTTCGTCAGCCACGGCTTGCCCTTCCACGCGCCGCTTGCAGTGCAGCAGGGCGCTGGCGATGTGCTTTTCCACCATGCTCAGGGAAATGCCCATGCGCTGCGCCACTTCGACCTGGGACAGGCCGTCGAACTTATGCAGGACAAAAGCCTCGCGGCGGCGCGGCGACAGATCATCAAGGGCGCGGGCCAGCAGATGCAAGCGCTGTTGCTGTTCAACGTGCTCCAAGGGGCTCGCTCCCTGTTCATCGGCCATGGCATGCAGGGTCTGCGCCGAATCGACGTCTTCGCTGGCCTGGGGCCGGGATTGCTGGCGACGCCAGTGGTCACGTAGCAGATTGCGGGCAATCTGGAAGAGAAAGGCGCGGGGCTGCTGGACCTGTTCGCGATCGCGCCAGTCCAGCCATTGGGTGAAGGCATCCTGGGCCAGGTCCGCTGCATCGGCGGAGCTGCCCAGGCGCTTGCCAAGGAACTTCAGCAGCTCGGCACGAAATGCACGGTACGCCCCGGAGACCGAGCCGCGCAGCTGCTCATCCATGACGATGACGCCAGACTGTCGCACTGTTCGTTGCTACCGCCACACCGCCCCCGACAACAGGCAACCGGACGACGCAGCGAGAGGCGACGAATCGACGGAGACCAAATGAGAATAACTATCATTAGATCTCAACCACTACGTGCTGGTCAAGGTGCCAGTAGGCCGACAGTGCCGACGATGCGCACGGTGCCCAGGACGAGCACCGTCGCAAAGCCGCCCTACAAGCCCGATTTGAGCCGGCTGAACGCGCGTGTCAGCGCACGGTTGAAGGCCTGGCTGTTGTCGTTCTTGGTGTACAGCTGCGCGCGCACCTCGGCCGGCGGATAGGTGCCGGGGTCGGCGAGGATCGCCGGATCGACCGTGGCATTGGCCGCCGGCACCGCGTTGGCGTAGTAGATGGTGTTGCTGATGGCGCCGATTACCGCGGGCATCATCAGATGGTCCATCAGCGCCAGCCCGGCCTCGGGGTGCGGCGCGTCCTTGGGGATCACCATCGCATCGAACCAGATCAGCGTGCCCTCGCGCGGGATGCTGTAGTGCAGGCTGTACGGCTTGCCGGCCTGCTGCGCCTGGCCGGCGGCGATCGACACGTTGCCGTTCCACGACATCGCCAGGCAGGCGTCACCATTGGCCAGGTCGGTGATGTTGCGGTCGTTGTCGAAGTAACGAATCGACGGCCGCACCTTGGCCAGGTGCGCTTCGGCGAGCTTGAGGTCGTCGAGGCTCTGCTGGTTGATGTCCAGGCCCAAGTAGCGGAACGCCGCGGCGAACACCTCGTTGGGGTCGTTGAGGTAGCTCACCCCGCAGTCGGCGAATTTCGCTACCACTGCCGGATCGAGCAGCATCGCCCAGCTGTCGGTCGGCGCATCGGCCATGCGCTTGGCGATGGCCTGCTCCTGATAACCAAAACCGGTGGTGCCCCAGACATACAGACCGGCGTAACGATTGCCCGGATCGAAGGCCGCCATGTGCCCGGTGAACTCACCATCAAGGCCGGCGAAATGCGGCAGCGCGGCCTTGTCCAGCGGTTGCAGCGCGCCGCTGCCAATTGCCCGCTGCAGGTGCTGGCCGGCGGTGAGCACCAGATCGTAGCCGCTGCGTCCGGTGAGCAACTTGGTCTCGACGGTTTCCAGCGAGTCGAAATGATCGACCACCACCTTGATCCCGGTCTTCTGCTCGAAGCTGCTCAGGGTGTCCGGCGCCAGGTACTCGCCCCATATGTACAGGTTGACCTGCTTCGGCGCCTCGGCTGCCAGCGCGTGTGCGCTCGCGACCAGGCTCATGGCCAACAGACCGGCATGCAGTTTCATGAAACCTCCTGGGCGCGTTTGGGCGCGGCGTACTGGGGCATGGTGATGCAGGCGACGTTGCCGCCACCGAGGAGGATTTCCCGCGAGTTGTCGATGCCGAGGATGCGGTGCTTGGGGAACAGCTCGGCCAGGGTGGCCTGGGCGACGCGATCATTCGGGTCGTCGAACAGCGGCAGGACGATGGCCGAATTGCCGGCGTAGTAGTTGATGTAGGACGCGCAGATCTGCGTGCCGGCCTGGCGCGTGTGGGTGGCGTCGTCCTGATCCAGGCCCTCGGCCTCCTCCGCGGTCCACTCCAGCACGCGCGGCTGCGGCAGCTTGTGCACTTGCAGCTCGCGGCCCTGGGCGTCGCGGGTGCTGCGCAGGATGTCGTAGGCCTCCTGGTAGATTTCCCACTGCGGATCGTCGCGGTCATCGGTCCATTGCTGCACCACTACGCCAGGGCGGACGAAGCAGGCCAGGTCGTCGATATGGCCGTCGGTTTCGTCGAACTTGCAGCCACGCGGCAGCCAGATCACCTGCTCGGCGCCGAGGTAATCCTGCAGCCGGCGGGTTACCTCGTCCTTGCCCAGGTGAGCGTTGCGGTTGCGGTTGAGCAGGCACTGTTCGGTGGTCAGCAACGTGCGCTGGCCATCGCTCTGGATGCCACCCATTTCGGCGATGAAGGGCGCGCGGTAGCGGTCGTAGCCTTCGATCTCGAGGATCTTCTGCGCGATCTGGTCGTCCTTGTCCCACGGGTAGTAGAGGCCGCCGTCGAGGCCGCCGTAGGCGTTGAACTCGAAGTCGACGCCGCGCACTTCGCCGCTGTCGTCATTGACCAGGAAGGCCGGGCCGCTGTCGCGGAACCAGGTGTCGTTGCAGGTCATCTCCACCACACGCACATGGGCCGGCAGTTGGCGACGGGCGTTGGCGTACTGGCTGGCTGAAGCGCACACGGTCACCGGCTCGCTGCTGGCGATGGCGCTGACGATCTCCACCCAGACTTTCTGTGCCGGCTTGGCACCGTTGCGCCACACGTCGGTGCGCTCCGGCCAGCCGAGCCAGCAGCGCGCCTTGGGTTCGAATTCACCGGGCAGGCGGAAGCCATCGGCTTTGGGCAGGGAGGTCAGGGAACGGGCCATTGCAGAATACTCGTCGGTGGCTGAGGAATAGCCCGACAGTACCCGTGGTAGAGCGCCCGCGACCAATGACCATTATCGCGGAACCCTTGAATTAAATTCAGACATCGACCAACTGATCAGTGAGCCATTCGACGAACTGCGCCACCGCTGGCTTGTCCAGACGCAGGCGTTCGCAGACCAGCGCGTATTGCCCGAGCGAGGCCACACTAGCGGCGAACGGCCGTACCAGACGGCCGCTGGCCAGGTCCTCGGCGCTGGTCAGGTTGTCGCCGATGGCCACGCCCTGCCCTCTTGCCGCGGCTTCCATGGTCAGCCCGGCATGGCCGAGGTAGAGATGACGCTGCGGCTGGATATCGCCGGCGTGGGTGGTCAGCCAGGCGGTCCAGGTCTTGCCGTCCTGGTCGTCGTGCAGCAGGCAGTGACGCGCCAGGTCGCGCGGGTGCTTGAGCGGCAGCTGGTTGAACAGGCCGGGGCTGCATACCGGGAAGAACAGCAGGGTCGGCAAGGGCCGTACGAAGTAGGCGCTGGCATCCGCCGGACCGGTGCCGTAGGTGATCGCCAGATCGATCTCCTCTCCAGGCTGGGTTGCCTCCAGCGGCTGCTCGTAGAGATGCAGGGTGATCTGCGGGTAGCGCTCGGAAAAATCCGCCAGGCGCCCGACCAGCCACTTCTGCGCCAGCTCGGCAGTCACCGCGATGCGCAGTTGCGCTTGCGAGCCAGGGTCGCGCAGCTCGTCGCAGGCCTCGCCGATCAGCTCGAAGGCCTGCTGCAGGCTGCGCAACAGGCGCCTGGCTTGCGGCGTGGGGCGCACCTGGCGGCCGTCGCGCTGGAACAGGCTGGTGCCGAGCTGCTCTTCGAGCTGGCGGATCTGGTGGCTGACGGCGCTGTCGGTGACGCATAGCTCGGCCGCAGCTCGGCCGAAATGCGCATGGCGCGCGGCGGATTCGAAGGTACGCAAGGCAGTCAGGGACGGCAGGCGGCGCATGGTCGGGGCATCCGGGCAAAGCCGGCATCGTTGCCCAGGTGCGCCGCCACGTCCAGTGCGGCGGCCAGTGCGGCGGCAGCGGGAGGATCGGTGCGGTAGTCAGGGCGACCATCGCACGCGAGGCAATCAGCGCAGCAGTTTGCTATCCAGCACGTCGGAAGGGCCGCCCAGCACGTTCTCGCTGATCTCGATGAAGTCCTTGGTGCTGACCTTGTCCAGGCGCATCAGGCCACGGGTGACGTCGTCCAGCGAACGCTGGTTCTGCGTGCCGTTGCGGATCTCGCGGTCCAGCTCCTGCAGCAGCAATACGGCGCGCGCGGTGATCGGTCCCTTGGACTCTTCGGTGCGCAATGTCTCGACCTTCTTGCTCCAGCCGATCAGCTTCTTGCGCACCGACTGGTAACGGTCCTCGCTCATGCCACCGGCGCGGCGCACCAGTTCGATGGCGTAGTACTCGGCCAGGCCCTCGCTGATCCAGTCGCTGCGGTCGGTGTCGCGGATGCGGCTGAACACGTGAACCAGCTCGTGCACCAGGGAGCTGGTACCGTTCTCGCTGACCAGCGGCCGCTCGCTGTGCATGAACAGCGAGTTGGGTGCGGACAGGCCGCCGCGCCACATCGGGTCGCCGGCGCCGACGATCAACAGCTTGGCCGGATCACGCGGGAACACCGCCTGCACTTCCGGCCAGACAAAGGTGAGCATGGTGATGATGTCCATGCGCCGCATGCCTTCGCCGACTGGCGCAGCCACGGTGACGTTGGTATTGCCCAGTTCGGCGCGGCGGCTGCCGACTTTGCCGGCGACGATCCAGCCGGTCGGGCGGTCGAACAGGCGCGAGGGGTTGTCGATGCGGAAGCGGTTCTCGCCGATGCGCGGCCAGCCGGTTTCCACGCTCTTCCAGCCCTTGGGCAGCTCGAACTGCAGGCGCGAGATCAGCTCGACCTTGTCGACCTGGTCCAGGTGCGCGCTGGGCACCAGGTCATCGCCGCGCAGCAGTGCCCAGGTCGGCGTCATCCGCGCATCGAAGTCGCCGGCCTTGCGCGGATGGCTGATGCGCACCTTGTAGCTGAGCGTCGCCTCGCCCTTGCCCGGCTTCCAGGTACCGCTCTGCGGCGAGCTGCTCTGCCAGCTGCCATTGCTGGTGAAGTCGCTGTAGTAGCCCTTGTCGCCCAGGTCGAAGGTCAGGCTGCGCACCACCTCGCCCTTCTCCAGGGTCAGGGTCACTTCGGCCTGATCGCTCTCCGGCAGAAAGCGCACGTGGTAGTCCAGGTCGACCTTCTTCGCCGCCCACAGCGGGCTGCTCAGGCACAGCAGGACAACGGAAGACAGCAGTTTGTGACGAGCAGACATTGCGTGGGCTCCATGCATGACGGTATCGGCCTTGGACCGACGACTGCGCGATTCGCTCAACCCGCGCGAAAGATCAGGTAGTCCTCCCAGTCATCCTCGGCCACAGCGTTCTCGCTGAGCATGCGTCCGGACTGGGAAATACGTTCGTGGTGCACCGCCTCGCGGTCGCCACAGACCAGATGATGCCAGAGCGGCAGCTCCTTGCCCTCGCTGACCAGGCGATAGCCACAGGTCGGCGGCAACCATTGGAACTGATCGGCCTGCGCCGGGGTGAGCTGGATGCAGTCGGGCACCTGCGCGCGGCGGTTGGCGTAGTCGCTGCACTGGCAGGTTTTCAGGTCGAGCAGTTTGCAGGCGATGCGCGTGTAGTAGACGCTGCCATCGTCCTCGTCCTCGAGCTTCTGCAGGCAGCACAGGCCGCAGCCGTCGCACAGCGACTCCCACTCGTCCTGGTCGAGCTGGGCGAGGGTCTTGCGTTTCCAGAAGGGTTCGACTTTGGCGGCCATGGCGACGATACAACGCGAAAAAGGGCGGCAGTCTAGCCCCTGCGGCAGCAGGGGCCAAGCAGCGGCGACTGATGGTCTGGCTGAGGGGAGGCACCGCCAACGCAGCGCACGGCGAAACCTCGGAGGAGCTTAGTAGCCGCGGGCGAAATCCACCTCGCCACGCAGCACCTCGCCGGCTTGCCAACGTTGCAGGTTGTCGAGGAACAAACGCGTGAGCAACTGCGGGTCGGTGGGGGCCGAGCTGTGCCCGGTCAACAGCAACCGCGGTGCATCCCAGAAACCGTGGCCAGCCGGCAGCGGCTCTTGCCGGCAAACATCGATCACCGCACCGGCCAGGTGGCCACGGCGCAGGGTCGCCAGCAGGTCCTCGTCAACCACCGCCACGCCGCGGCCGATGTTGATGAACAGCGCTTCGGCGGGCATCTGCGCGAACAGCGCCGCGTCATAGACATCGCGGGTGGCCGGGGTATCCGGCAACAGGTTGATCAGGCAGTCGGCCCAGGCGGCCTGCTCGGCCAGCGCGTCCAGGCCATGCACCTCGGCGAACGGCGCGATGGGCCGCGGCTGACGGGCGATACCGCGCAGCTGCACGCCGAACGGGGCGAGGAATTCGGCCATCTGCGTGCCAATGTCGCCGGCCCCGACCACCAGTACCCGCACACCGCGCAGGCTGCTCGGCAGCTGCGCGTCCCAGTGCTGCTCGACCTGGGTGGCGAGACGCCCGAGCAGGCGCCGGCGCTGGGCCAGCAGGTAGGTGAGCACGTATTCGGCCATCACCTGACCGAAGATGCCCACGGCGCGGCTGAGGCGGTAATCGCGCGGCAGGTCGCTGGCCAGCAGCGGCGTGATCCCGGCCCAGGTCGACTGCAGCCACTGCGGCCGGGCACCCGTGCGCAGCAGCGCGGCGAGCAGATCCGGCTGGCCCAGCCAGACCGTACAGCCTTCTGCCTGGTTCAGGCTTGCGCGCTCCCCCGCCACGACCAGCTCAGCCTGTGGCAGGGCCGCTTGCAACAGGCCGGCGTAGTCTTCGGGGTCGCGGTCGGCGAGGAGGATGCGCATCAGACCGGGTCGTTGCGGCGCAGCAGTTCTTCGGGCAGGTGCTCGATGTAGTCGTCTTCGGGCGGCGGCATCTGCAGGTGATAACCCTGGGTCTCGAGGTTCTCCAGCACCTTGTGGATGTCCTCGCGGGCCAGCGGTTTCTCCGGTGTCAGCACCAGGCTGAAGGCCAGCTGCGGCGGGCCGAACGCGGCCAGCAGTGCCTCCGGCACGCGCTTGAGCTCGTCGCTCTTGAGCACATAGAGGTACATCTCGTTCTTGCGTGGGCTGCGGTAAATGGAGCAGATCTTCTTCATGTCAGTCTTCCAGGGCTGCCAGCAGGTCATCGCCCATCAGCGCGCGGCGCCAGCCTTTGAGGCTATCGGGCAGTTGATAGGGGCCGTCCGGGTAGCCGGTCTTGAGCAGAGCTTCGAGGGATTTCTTGCGCAGCATCAGTTCGGGGGCAATCTGCAGCCGTTCAGACTCACGCTGGCCCACCGCGCGCAACTTCTTCAGCAGTGTGGTGGACTCCAGTGGCAAAGGCTGCGGCAACGCCTCAGGCCATTGCTCCGGCGGCAATGCGGCCGCTTCGCGGATCAGTTCGAGCAGGGTTTCGCCATCCTGACGCACGGTTTTCGGGTGCATGTCCTCAATGCGCGCCAGGGCGACGAGGTTGTCCGGCTGGGTTTTCGCCAGCGGCCACAACGAGGCCTCGCGGATGATCCGGTTGCGCGGCTGGTTGCGCGCCCGCGCCTGGCTCTCGCGCCAGGTACACAGCGCGCGCATCACTGCCAACTGCTGGCGCGACAGCTTCCAGGCCAGTTTGGCGTCGCGGTAGATCTGCTGCGGGTCGACCTCGCGGCGCAGGTTGGCCACCAGCTCGGCGCCGTCTTCCAGCACCCAGGCCAGCTTGTCTGCCGACAGCTTGGGCTGCAGCTCGCGATAGACCACGGCCAGGTGCTGGGCATCCTCGGCGGCGTAGCTGATCTGCGTCGGCGACAGCGGGCGCTGCAGCCAGTCGGAGCGGGTTTCGCCCTTGGGCAGCTCGATGCCGAGCACCTCCTGCACCAGACGCGAATAGCCCATGGAGAAGCCGAGGTTGAGGTAGCCGGCCGCCAGCTGCGTGTCGAACAGCGGCAGCGGCAGACTGCCGGTCAGGCGCAGAAATACTTCCAGGTCTTCGCTGCAGGAATGCAGCACCTTGACCACCGCCGGGTCGCTGAGCAGCGCAGCGAAAGGCGACCAGTCACTGATCTCAAGGGGGTCGACGAGGAACGCCCGCTCGCCATCGCCAACCTGCAGCAAACCGGCAATCGGATAGAAGGTGTCGACCCGCATGAACTCGGTATCGAGGGCGACGAACGGCAACTGCCGCCAATCGGCGCAATGACGGGCCAGGCTGGCGTCGTCGAGAATCCATTGAATATCGATAGCCACGCGGTGCTCCTTGGGCAATGCCGCGCAGTATATATGCCCACGGCGCGGGCCGGGCGCCTGATGTCCGCCGGGCATTTATGTCGAATCATTTGCCAACGAGCGGCCTGCACTGTGGCCAAATCCAACGCGCTACACTGCCGGCCACCTCACTCACAGGGAAGAACAACAATGAAGAAGCTTCTCGGCCTGCTGGCCCTGGTGATCGCCTGCGTCGCCGGCTACCTGGCGCTCCCCCCCAGCCCCATCGACCCGCTCGCCTGGCAACCCGGCGAAGCGCCGCTGTTCACCGGCGTGCTGGAACCCAACGACACCCTGATGAAGGCCGAGCTGATCGGCAAAGGGCAGATCCACGGCCCGGAAGACACCGCCGTCGACAGCCAGGGGCTGGTTTACGCCGGCCTGCATGACGGGCGCATCGTGCGCATCGACAAGGATGACCAGGTCAGCACCTTCGCCAACACCGGCGGCCGTCCGCTGGGCATGGACTTCGACGCCCAGGGCAACCTGATCGTCGCCGATGCCTACAAGGGCCTGCTGCGCATCGACCCGCAAGGGCAGATCACGGTGCTCACCACCAGCGCCGACGGCGTGCCGTTCGCCTTCACCGACGACCTCGATATCGCCAGCGACGGGCGCATCTACTTCAGCGATGCATCGAGCAAGTTCCAGCAGCCGGACTACCTGCTCGACCTGCTCGAAGGCCGCCCGCATGGCCGCCTGCTGCGCTACGACCCGGCCAGCGGACAGACCGAGACCCTGCTCAAGGACCTGTACTTCGCCAACGGCGTGGCGCTGTCGCAGAACGAAGACTTCGTGCTGGTCAACGAAACCTACCGCTACCGCATCACCCGCTACTGGCTCAAGGGCGACAAGGCCGGGACCCACGACCTGTTCATCGACAACCTGCCCGGCCTGCCGGACAACCTGCAGGGCGACCGTGCCGGCACCTTCTGGGTCGCCATGCCGACACCGCGCAAGGCCGATGCCGACTTCCTGCAGAACCAGCCGTGGCTCAAGGCGCAGATGGCCAAGCTGCCACGCGCGCTGTGGCCGAAGGCCAAGAGCTACGGCTTCGCCATCGCCCTCGACGAACAGGGCACGATCGTGCGCAGCCTGCACGACACCAGCGGCACGCACCTGCGCATGGTCACCTCGGTCAAACCGGTCGGAGACATGCTGTACTTCGGCAGCCTGGACAACGACCGCATCGGCACGCTGAAACTGCACTGAGCCTTCTGCACATGAAAAAGCCCGCCGATTGGCGGGCTTTTTCATGCTTCAGTGCCGGCAATGCCCGAGCGCACGACGCGTCACCGTAGGGTGCGCCATGCGCACCAGGGCAAACCTCGGGGCTGCGGTGCGCACGGCGCACCCTACGACAGCACCGTGCTGGGTTCTTGCGACCGTGTTTTTGCGGAAATAAGCACGCTCCAAACAGGAACACCGTTTCTCGCAGTACACGACAGGCCGCGCCGGTGTTCTTATGATGCCCCTAGTCAGGAATCGACCCAGGAGCTGCCATGTCCCTCGCCCAACTGCTCACGCCCGAACAACTGCATGCCCGCCTCGGCCAACCCGGCCTGGTCGTCCTCGATTGCCGCTTCGCCCTCGATGCGCCCGACTACGGCGCCCGCAGCTACGCCAGCGAGCACATCCCCGGTGCGCAGTTCGCCGACCTTGAGCAGGACCTTTCCGCCCCGGTGCACAAGGGCGTCACCGGCCGCCATCCGCTGCCCGATGCGCAGACGCTGGTCGCCAAACTGCGTGCCTGGGGGCTGAATGCCGACGCCGACGTGGTGCTCTACGATGACGGCCCCGGTGCCTTCGCCGCCCGCGCCTGGTGGCTGCTGGCATGGCTGGGCAAGCGCAGCGGCGTGTACCTGCTCGACGGTGGCCTCAAAGCCTGGAAGAACGCGGGCCTGCCGCTGAGCGCCGAGGTACCGAAGGCGCCGGCCGGTACCTTCAGCGGCACCCCGGACACCAGCCTGCTGCTCAGTGCCGAGCAGCTGCAGCAGCGCCTGGACGAACCAACCCTGAGCCTGCTCGACGCCCGCGCCCTGCCGCGCTTTCGCGGTGAGGTGGAACCGCTCGACCCGGTCGCCGGGCACATCCCGGGCGCTCGCTGCGCGGTGTTCACCGACAACCTCGACAGCGATGGCCGCTTCCTGCCCGCCGACCAGCTGCGCCAACGCTTCGCCGGGCTGCTCGATGGCAAACCGGCGGAACAGCTGGTGGCCTACTGCGGCTCGGGCGTCACCGCCTGCCACAACCTGTTCGCCCTGAGCCTCGCCGGCTACCCGCTGGCGCCGCTGTACGCCGGCTCGTGGAGCGAGTGGATCACCGACCCGAGCCGGCCGGTAGCGACAGGCGACTGAGCATCCGCGGCAGCCAGCGCCACATCACATGTTTTTCGTAGGGTGAGTCACTCGCCACCGATCCACCGTGCGTGGTCTCGGTGGATGAAAAGAGCGTCATCCACCCTACACACCGCGGCTCTCGATACACGAATGGGCTCGCGCTCCGTAGGGTGAGCCGTGCACACCGGCTTTTCGTGAACGCACACGGCAAGAGTCAGATCGCGCCGCTCCGAGCCAGCCTGTCGCATTTCGAAAATTCGAGACTTCCGAGCAGTGCGCGCGGCGCACCCTGCGGGTCGAATGTCAGCCCTGTAGCCCGCGCAGGCGCTTGGGTGTCAGGCCCAGGTAGCGGCGCATGGCGGTGGTCAGTGCGCTCTGGCTGGAGAAGCCGCATTCCTCGGCAATGCGCACCAGCGGCAGCGGGCTTTCGCGCAGCAGGCGCGCGGCGCGGTCGAGGCGGGTCTTGAGCAGGTACTGGTGCGGGGTGTAGCCGACGCTGTCCTTGAACTGCGCGTGGAAATGACTCGGGCTGAGGCAGGCAACCTGCGCCAGCTCGATCACCGTGATGCGCCGCGCCAGGTGCTCGGCGATGTAGCGGTCCAGTCGTTCGATATCCAGCGCGCCACTGCTGGCCTGGGCCTGCTCGCCGAACAGGCGCAGGTGCAGGGCACGCAGCAGCACGCCACCGAGGGCACGGGCCAGGTGCGGGTCGCTGCCATAGCGCGCCAGCTCGGCACCGGCGTAGGCCAGCAGGTTCTGGAAATCGGCATCCAGCGCCGGGTAGCGCGGGTTCTCGAACAGTTGGGCAAGCAGGCGCAGGTCATCCGGCGAGGTGTCCTGCTCGTCGAGATCGAGGATCAGCATGCGGTTGTCGCCAACCCCGGCGAACTGGTGTTCGGCATCGCCCGGCACCAGGCAGGCGCGCATGCGGCAGACTTCGCCGCCACTGCCGTTGACCTCGAATTCGGCGCGCCCGGCCAGCGACATGACCAACTGGTGGTAGTCGTGGGCGTGTTCGTGGGCCTGGTTATCGAGACGCGCGAGGCGGGCTTTGAGCATGGTCGGCTCTGATCAAATTTTGCGCACTTTACTGCAATCGCCCGGGCATTCCCAGCAAGCGCCGCCCGGTGGCGGCAACCTGCGGAAAAAAATCCAGGATTGAAATCGCCCCCCGGCCGTCCCATTAAAGGAATACGAATAGAGCCAAGGTGCCCCATGAGCGACGACAACACCGCTGAATTCATCGAGGCGCAGGCGACCCGCCTCGCCCTGCCCGGGCAGAACCTGCCGGACAAGCTGTACGTGATCCCGATCCACAACCGGCCGTTCTTCCCGGCGCAGGTGCTGCCGGTGATCGTCAGCGAGGAGCACTGGGCGGAAACCCTGGAGCTGGTGAGCAACACCGAGCACCACAGCATGGCGCTGTTCTACGTCGACCAGCCGGTGACCGATCCGCGCCACTTCGACACCGACAGTCTGCCGCTGCATGGCACCCTGGTGAAGATCCACCAGGCCAGCCGCGTCGACGGCAAGCTGCAGTTCGTCGCCCAGGGCCTGCAGCGGGTGAAGATCCGCGGCTGGCTGAAACGCCATCGCCCGCCCTACCTGGCCGAAGTCGAATACCCGCAGAACGCCGATGACAGCCGCGACGAGGTCAAGGCCTACGGCATGGCGCTGATCAACGCGATCAAGGAACTGCTGCCGCTCAACCCGCTGTACAGCGAGGAGCTGAAGAACTACCTCAACCGCTTCAGCCCCAACCAGCCCTCGCCGTTGACCGACTTCGCCGCCGCCCTGACCACCGCCGCCCCCGGCGAGCTGCAGGGCGTACTGGACACCGTGCCGATCCTGCAGCGCATGGAGAAGGTCCTGCCGCTGCTGCGCAAGGAAGTCGAAGTCGCGCGCCTGCAGAACGAGCTGTCCGAGGAGGTCAACCGCAAGATCGGCGAGCACCAGCGCGAGTTCTTCCTCAAGGAACAGCTGAAGATCATCCAGCAGGAACTGGGCATTACCAAAGACGACCGCAGTGCCGACGCCGACGAGTTCCGCGCACGCCTGCAGGGCCGCACGCTGCCGCCACAGGCGCAGAAGCGCATCGACGAGGAGCTGACCAAGCTGTCGATTCTGGAAACCGGCTCGCCGGAATACGCCGTCACCCGCAACTACCTCGACTGGGCCAGCAGCGTGCCGTGGGGCACCCTGGGCGACGACAAGCTCGACCTCAAGCACGCCCGCACCGTGCTCGACGCGCAGCACGCCGGCCTCGACGATGTGAAGAGCCGCATCCTCGAATTCCTCGCCGTCGGTGCCTTCAAGGGCGAAATCGCCGGTTCCATCGTGCTGCTGGTCGGCCCGCCCGGCGTGGGCAAGACCAGCATCGGCAAGTCCATCGCCGAATCCCTCGGCCGACCGTTCTACCGTTTCAGCGTCGGCGGCATGCGCGACGAGGCGGAGATCAAGGGCCACCGCCGCACCTACATTGGCGCCATGCCCGGCAAGCTGGTGCAGGCGCTGAAGGAAGTCGAGGTGATGAACCCGGTGATCATGCTCGACGAGATCGACAAGATGGGCAGCAGCTTCCAGGGCGACCCAGCCTCGGCCCTGCTGGAAACCCTCGACCCGGAGCAGAATGTCGAATTCCTCGATCACTACCTGGACCTGCGCCTGGACCTGTCCAAGGTGCTGTTCGTCTGCACCGCCAACACCCTGGACTCGATCCCCGGCCCGCTGCTCGACCGCATGGAAGTGATCCGCCTGTCCGGCTACATCACCGAGGAAAAACTCGCCATCGCCAAGCGCCACCTGTGGCCCAAGCAGCTGGAAAAGGCCGGTGTACCGAAGAACCGCCTGAGCATCAGCGATGCCGCGCTGCGCCTGGTGATCGAGGGTTACGCCCGCGAGGCCGGCGTGCGTCAGCTGGAGAAGCAGCTGGGCAAGCTGGTGCGCAAGGTGGTGGTCAAGCTGCTGGACGACCCGCAGGCGAAGGTCAAGATCGCGCCCAAGGACCTGGAAAGCTACCTGGGCATGCCGCACTTCCGCACCGAGCAGGTGCTCTCCGGCGTCGGCGTGATCACCGGCCTGGCCTGGACCAGCATGGGCGGCGCCACCCTGCCGATCGAGGCCACGCGCATCCACACGCTGAACCGCGGCTTCAAGCTCACTGGCCAGCTCGGCGAGGTGATGAAGGAGTCGGCGGAGATCGCCTACAGCTACATCAGCTCCAACCTGAAGACCTTCAAAGGCGACCCGAGCTTCTTCGACCAAGCCTTCGTCCACCTGCACGTGCCGGACGGCGCCACGCCCAAGGACGGCCCCAGTGCCGGGGTGACCATGGCCAGCGCCCTGCTCTCCCTGGCGCGCAGCCAGGCGCCGAAGAAAGGCGTGGCGATGACTGGCGAGCTGTCGCTGACCGGGCAGGTGATGCCCATCGGCGGGGTACGCGAGAAGGTCATCGCCGCACGCCGGCAGAAGATCCACGAACTGGTGCTGCCGGAGGCCAACCGCGGCGACTTCACCGAGCTGCCGGAGTACCTCAAGGAAGGCCTCACCGTGCACTTCGCCAAGCGCTTCGCCGATGTAGCCAAGGTGCTGTTCGGCTGAGTGTGCCGATGCTGCCCGCAGCGGCGCTCTGCGCCGTTGTGCGCGGCGTGTCTGCCGCGCACGGTGTCGCGGCGTGGCGCCTGCGGCTATGCTGCCGGCATTCGTCAGTTCAAGGAGTCGACCATGATCACCGCCCCGCGCCTGTTGCTGCCTGCGGCCATCGCCCTGTTCGCCGGTTGCGCGCAGCAGCCCACCAGCGTGACCGTGCAGGAAAAACAGCTGGGTGATTGCCCGGTGCAGCTGCACACGGGCCAGACCTTCACCGTCAGCCTGCCAAGCAACCCCACCACCGGATTTCGCTGGACCGTGCTAGACGCCGCACCGGGCGTGTTGCGCAGCCTCGGCCCGGAGGTCTACAGCACCCCGGAGGACGCTGGCCTGGTCGGCAGCGCCGGGCAATCGCTGTGGCGCTACCAGGTCTACCAGGCTGGCGAAGCGCGCCTGCGCATGAGCTACCAGCGTCCGTGGGAAACCGACGTAGCCCCGGAAAAGACCATCGACTGCGCGATCAACGTGCGCTGACCCTGCGCTTGTCGCCATCGGCCCTGGCCGCTGGCGCCCGCTGTCCGAACCGATGCCGCGCGCGGCGGCAATAATGGGCGAAAACAAGAGAGCCCATCATGCGCACTTTCCTCGCCCTGCTCGCCGCCACCGGCATCGCCCTGCTCATCTACTCCCGTCTCGACGGCCCCGCCTGGCTCGGCCTGATTGGCAAACCGCTGCCGGTCATTGCCCTGCTGCTCTGGCTACGCCAGGCGTCCGTGTCCGCCTACCGCCGCTGGATCAGTATCGGCCTGCTGTTCTCGCTACTCGGCGACCTGCTGCTGGAGTGGCCGCAGGACCTGTTCGTCTTCGGCCTCGGCGCATTTCTCGTCGCCCACCTGGCGTACCTCGTGGCTTATATAGGCAGCACGCGGCGCCTGGCTCCCATGCCACTGCTAGCGGCCGTGGTGGTGGCCGGTTGCATGTTCGGCCTGCTGGCGAATGCCGGGCTGGGCGCGCTGCTGATCCCCGTGGCCTGCTACAGCCTGGCCATCGGCTGCATGCTCTGGCGCGCCCTGGCACGCTTGGGTACGACCGGCATCGCGCGCCAGTCGGCCTGGCTGGCCGCTGGTGGCGCGGTGCTGTTCGTGCTGTCGGACAGCCTGATCGGCATCAACCGCTTCGTGCAGCCGTTCGAGGGCGCGCGCATCGCCATCCTGTCCACCTACTGGCTCGGCCAGTGGGGCATCGCCGCCTCGGTCATCTACCTCACGAGCGCGGCGCGCATGCCTCAGTTCGCTGGTAGCGCGGTGGAGTCGCCCGCCTCGCTACGGTAAATGCACAGGCGGTTGCGCCCGGCATTCTTGGCCCGATAGAGGGCCACATCCGCGGCGTGCAACAGGGCGTCGGCCTGGTCGCCATCATCCGGGAACCAGGCCAGGCCGAGGGAAATGCTGATCGGCCCGAGCGGTTCGCCACCGTAGCGCACCTGCAGGCGGCTGACCGCCAGGCGCAGGCTTTCGCAGCGCTCGATGGCGTCCTCGCGGCTGATCTCCGGCATCACCAGGGCAAACTCCTCGCCGCCATAACGGCAAGCCAGGTCGCTGGCGCGCACGCTGCGCTTCATCTCGATGGCCAGGTGCCGCAGCACCAGGTCGCCGGCTTCGTGGCCGAAGGTGTCGTTGAAGCGCTTGAAGTGATCTACATCGAGCAGCACCACGGCAATCGGCGCCTGCTTGCGCGCCGCGCGCATCAACTCGCGACGCAGGGTCTCGTCGAGGAAACGGCGGTTGTGCAGGCCGGTCAGTGCATCCATCAGCGACTGCTGGCGCAGGCTGTCGCGCAGCGACAGGTTGGCCACGCCCAGTGACACCTGCTCGGCGAACGCCTCGGCCAGCTCCAGGTCGGCCCGTGGCGCGCCATTGAGGCTGAGCACGCCGAGCGGCTCACCCTGCGCCATCAGCGGCACGCAGAGGTAGCCGTGTTCGATCACGGTGCTGCCGAGCAGGTGCGGGCACAGCAGGTCACGCTCGATGTCCAGTACCTGATGGCTCTGGCCACGGCGAATCGCCCAGCAGGCATGCGGCTCGAACAACTCCAGCGACTGCGGCCAGTCGCCCCAGCGCGCCACCGGGTCGAGCACATCGCGCGAGGGGTGATACAGCGCCAGGCAGCCGGTGTTGTCCGGGAACAGCTGCTGGGCGAAACGACCGACGATGCCGTAGCACTCGTCGAACTCGTTGACCGAGTGCAACGCCCCGGCCATGCGGCTGAGCAGGGAAATCTCGCGATTGCGCAGCTCCAGGCGCTGCACGCCGGTGGACAGCTGGTCGCTGAGGTCGCTGAGGTTCTGCCGGCTGACCCGCCCCTCGTGCAGGGTGCGGAAGGTGAAGTGGAACAGCAGGCCGATGACGATCAGGTCGAGCAGCCCGATCAGGATCAGCAACACCAAGCCCAGGCGCTCCAGCCACTGGCCCTGCTGCTCCAGCGTGGCCTGGCGGCGCTGCAGCGTCGATTGCAGGTCGGCCATGTGGTCACGCATGGTGTCCATCATCTGCTTGCCCTTGCCCTGGCTGATGCGCTCGGCGGCGCTCTGCATGCCGCTCTGCCGACGGTCGCGTATCACCTGGTTGAAGTAGCTGCGCTGCTCAGCGATCAGCGGTTGCAGCTTCTCCAGGGCCAGCGCCAGCTCCGCGTCAAGCAAGGCCTCGGCGCGCAGCTCGGCCAGCAGTCGGTCGACCTCGCCGTAGCCCTGGTAGAGCGGCGAGAGAAAATCGTCGCGGCCGGTGATGACGAAGCCACGCTGGCCGGTTTCGCCGTCCTTGATCGCCGACAGCAGCCGCGAGGCCTGACCGCTGAGGCGCTCCTGGTGCTCGTAGTCGAGGCGCGCCTGCTTGACCCACTGATTGCTCAGCAGGGGCAACAGCACGTTGAGGCTAAGCATGGCGATAGCCAGCACGAAACCGAACTTGAGCCGGGTGTCTGCCTGCATGGGGTCCCATCCGTTTGCGGGTTCGCCTCAAGCTTAATCGCAGTTCGGCACGGCTGCGCGCTGCCTGGCGCACATCCTCGCGGTTGATTTCCGACCAGTTGAACTGATGGTGGTTGGGCCCGGGCCGGCACTTGGCTAAAATGCCGGCCTTTTCGTCACCACCCCGGACCCGCCGTGAGCCAGCAACCCGACCGAATCTTCGCCCAACCGCACGCCGAGCTGCAGGATTTCGCCTTCAACGAGGACGTGGTGCGCGTGTTCCCGGACATGATCAAGCGCTCGGTGCCCGGCTACCCGACCATCGTCGAGAACATCGGCGTGCTCGCCGCGCAGTTCGCCCAGCCCAACTCGGTGCTGTACGACCTCGGCAGTTCGCTCGGTGCAGTGACCCAGGCCCTGCGCCGGCACGTGAAGACCGATGGCTGCCGGGTGATCGCGGTGGACAACTCCAGCGCCATGGTCGAGCGCTGCCGCGAGTACCTGCACGGCCAGGACTCGATGTTCCAGGAGCTGCTGCCGGTCGACGTGCAGGAAGGCGACATCCTCGCCCTCGAGTTCCAGCCCGCCTCGCTGGTGGCGCTGAACTTCACCCTGCAGTTCATCGCCCCGGAACAGCGCCTGGCGCTGCTCGGCCGCATCCGCCAGGCCCTGCTGCCGGGGGGCGCGCTGATCCTCTCGGAGAAACTGCGCTTCGAGGACGAACAGCAGCACACCCTGCTCACCGACCTGCATGTCGCCTTCAAGCGCGCCAACGGCTACAGCGAGCTGGAAATCGCGCAGAAACGCAGCGCCCTGGAAAACGTGATGAAACCCGACAGCCTGGAACAGCACCGCGAACGCCTGCTCGCCGCTGGCTTCAGCCAGGTGGTGCCGTGGTTCCAGTGCCTCAACTTCGCTTCGCTGATCGCCCTGCCATGATCGCCGCCCTCGACCTCGACGCCTTGCAACAGGCCGTCGCCGGCAGCCCGCTGCAGGACTGGGCCGCCGACCTGCCCGCGCAGATCGACGCCAAGCTGGCCATCGGTCACGGCGACCTGCAGCGCTGGTATGCCGCGGTGCAGGCGCTGCCGGCGCTGACCGCCGAACAGCAGGAGCTGAAGAATGCCCTGCGCCTGGACGGTCCCTGCGACGACGCCACCCGCGCGCAGCTGAAAACCGCGCTGCAGGGGCTGATTCCCTGGCGCAAGGGTCCGTTCGACCTGTTCGGCGTGCACATCGACACCGAATGGCGCTCGGACTGGAAGTGGTCGCGTGTCTCGCCGCACCTGGACCTGAAGAACAAGCGCATCCTCGATGTCGGCTGCGGCAACGGCTACTACCTGTGGCGTATGCTCGGCGCCGGAGCCGGCAGCGTGGTCGGCGTCGACCCCAACTGGCTGTTCCTCAACCAGTTCCTCGCGGTCAAACGCTATTTGCCGGACCTGCCGGCCTGGCACCTGCCGCTGGCCCTGGAAGAGTTGCCGGCCAAACTGGAAGGCTTCGACACGGTGTTTTCCATGGGGGTGCTCTATCACCGCCGCTCGCCGGTCGACCACCTGCTCGATCTCAAGGACTGCCTGCGCAAGAACGGCGAACTGGTGCTGGAAACCCTGGTGGTCGAGGGCGACGCCCAGCAGGTGCTGGTGCCCGAGGACCGCTACGCGATGATGCGCAACGTCTGGTTCCTGCCCTCGGTGCCGGCGCTGGAGCTGTGGCTGCGCCGCGCCGGTTTCGTCGACGTGCAGTGCGTGGACGTCTCCACCACCAGCGTCGAGGAACAGCGCGCCACCGAGTGGATGCGCTTCCAGTCGCTGCCCGACTTCCTCGACCCCGCCGACCACAGCCGCACGGTGGAAGGCCTGCCCGCGCCAATGCGCGCGGTGCTGGTGGCGCGCAAGCCGTAGCCCGGATTGATCTTCCGATGGTACCCACGCTCCAGCGTGGGTACCGATCAGGGGACGCTCCGCGTCCCACAGACCCAGCGCATCTGCAACGGCGTTCCCACGCGGAGCATGGGAACGATCCATCCGCGCCCCTGCCGGTCGAAAAACCGCCGCAGCTCTTCCCCTTGACTAACCCCTCAGACCAGCTCGATACGGTCGTCGTGGATGACGATCAGGCCCTGCTTGAACAGGCCGCCGATGGCCTTCTTGAAATTGCCCTTGCTGACGCCGAAGGCCTTGCTGATCACCTCGGGCGGGCTCTTGTCGCTCAGCGCCAGGCTGCCGCCTTCGGCGCCCAGGCGAGCGAGGATCTGCTCGCTGAGGCTGCTCGCGGCCTCCTGGCCGACCGGCTGCAGGCTCAGGCTGATCTTGCCGTCGGCGCGCAGTTCCTTGATGTAGCCCTTTTCCTGCATGCCACTGCGCAGGAACTTGAACACCTCGTTCTTGTGGATCAGGCCCCAGTGCTGGTTGTTGATGATGGCCTTGAAGCCCATGTCGGTCTTCTCCGCCACCAGCAGGTCCACCGCGTCGCCAACCTTGTAGCGCGGCGGCGTGTTGTCCAGGTAACGGTCGAGCCGCGCGGTGGCAGTGATGCGTTTGCTGCGCTTGTCGAGGTAGACGTGCACCACGCAGTAGTCGCCGACCTGCAGCGGACGTTTCTCTTCCGAGTGCGGCAGGAGCAGGTCCTTGGGCAGGCCCCAGTCGAGGAACAGGCCGATGGAATTGATCTCCGCCACCTTGAGGCTGGCGAAGCCGCCGACCTGGGCCTTGGGCCGCTCGGTGGTGGCGATCAGGCGGTCCTCGCTGTCCAGGTAGACGAACACGTTGAGCCAGTCGCCGATCTCGCTCGGCTCGTTCTTCGGCACATAGCGGTTGGGCAGGAGGATCTCGCCATCGGCCTCGCCGTCGAGGTAGAGGCCGAAATCGGTCTGTTTGACCACCTGCAATGAGTTGTAACGACCGATCAGCGCCATGTTCACCACCTTGTTTGCGAGGCCGGCATTCTACCCCGTGATGGCGCAACACGCTGCAAACGCTGGCTGCAGGCGATACCGACCAGTCGTCGCTCAGAGGTCTCCAGCGGTCATTCCCGGCCATCGGCCATTGATTCGCCACTAGCGCATAACACAGGCATGTTTCAGAATCATGGCGTGCGGCAACTAAGACCTGCGGCATCTGTCTTAACACCATGGATTCTCACTGCCCTGTCTCAGGAGTTCCTGTGCGCACACCTAGTCGCTGGCTGCTGTCCCCTGCCGCGTCGCTGATTGCCCTCGGCACCCTCTTCATCCTGCTACCACTGGTCAGCCGCTTCTGGCTCGGCTGGTCGTACCCGGGTGGCTACGTGTCCGACCTGGCCATCGGCAGCCTGCTGCTGCTGCTGAGCTATCGCCGGCCGATTCTCGCGGTGCTGCTGATGCTGGCCTGGGGCGTGATGCTGCTGGGCAGCGCGGAACTGGTCGCGGCGGTCGGGCGCATGCCGGAACCGGGTGACCTGAAATACCTGACCGACCCACAGTTTCTCAGCCATTCCACCCAGGGCGCCGGCATCGGCAATCCCTGGCTGGCCATCGCCCTGATCGGCCTCGGCGTCGCCTGCGTGCTCACCGGCCGGCGCCGCTGGCCGGCCCTGTCGCGCTACGCCTATGCGCTGCCTGCCGTGCTGCTGCTCGGCCACGCGGCCGACCAGTACTACAACCCCAACGAAGCCGACCAGTGGAAGCAGTTCAACCTGCCGCACAAGCTGTTGGTGGAAAGCGTCAACAGCGCGCAGCTGCGTGCCGAAGACTGGCTGGACGGCGACGTCCCCGACAGCCCGCCGGACATTGCCGAACTGACCCGCCTGGACCTCGGCGGCACGCCGCTGCTGACCCACGCCGGCAAGGCGCGCAACGTACTGATCGTGACCCTGGAAGGTATTCCCGGGGCCTACATCGCCGAAAACCGTGCGGCGATCAACAGCAGCTACACCGAAGACCTGATGCCGCGCCTGAGCCGATGGGCCGAGCGCAGCATGAGCACACCGGACTACGTGCTGCATGGCCACCAGACCATCCGCGGCCTGTACGCCATGCTCTGTGGCGACTACGACAAGCTCGACTCCGGCACGCCCAAGGGCGTCGAACTGCTCAACAACGCCACGCGCAACGAGCAGTGTCTGCCGGCGCAGATGCGCTCGCAGGGCTTCAGCACGCATTTCCTGCAGGGCGCCGGGCTGCGCTTCATGGCCAAGGACCAGATCATGCCGCACATGGGCTTCCAGCAGACCCACGGCCGCGAGTGGTTCAAGAACAAGCCGTACCTGGAATTCCCCTGGGGCATGGACGACAAGGCCTACTTCGAAGGCGCACTGAAATACGTCAAGCAGCTGCGTCAGCAGAAACAGCCATGGATGCTCACCCTGCTCACCGTCGGCACCCACCAGCCCTACTCCGCGCCTCAGGAATACCTGGCCCGCTACCCGGGCGCCAAGCAGGCGGCCATCGGCTACCTCGACGACGCCGTCGCCGACTTCCTCGACGGCCTGGAAAAGCAGGGCGTGCTCAAGGACACCCTGGTCATCATCACGTCCGATGAATCCCACGGCCTGGAACAGGTGCGCCTGGCCTCCGCCTGGGGCTTCAACCTGGTGCTGGCGCCGGAGCAGACGACGCTGCCCAAGCTGAAGAACGGCGTCTACGGCCATATCGACCTGACCACCTCGGTGCTCGACTACTTCGCCCTGCCGGTGCCGGACAACATCGCCGGGCGTTCGCTGTTCCGCGACTACACCACGCACCGCGAGATCATGTCGTACACCAACGGCATGCTGCGCCAGCACGATGGCGAGACCTTCACCGAATGCAACTTCCAGCAGGTCTGCCGGCGCTACGCCAGCCCCGGTTTCATCGCCGACAGCGCGCGCTACCTGGGTCGCGTCAGTGGCAAGCAGGCCCGCCTGGTCAGCCAGCGCGCCGAGCTGCTCGACCAGTCGATCAGTGGTGGGCAGATCGGCCTGCACTACCAGTTCGCCAACCGCCAGCGCATCGACCTGCAGGCCAACGCCCGCGATGACTGGGCCGACAACCTGATCGGCGCGCAGTACCTGGAAATGCCCAAGGGCACACGCACCCGCGTGACCGTGAAGATCGAGGGCATGGGCCTGGATCGCAACGGCGCGCGGCTGCAATTGAAAACCAAGGAGTTCGACCGCAACGTCGCCCTCGACATCCCCGAGCTGCCGCTGCTGCAGCGCGGCAAGAGCATCGAGCTGAGCTTCGACTTCGACAACCCGGAAACCCGCAAGGCGTTCTCCTTCCACCTCACCGGCGAAGGCCGCGGGGCGATCCGCATCAGCGACTTCAGCGTGGTGACCGAGCCGATCCCGCCGGAGCTGATCGCCGCACAGAACGTGGAAGAGCCGCTGGAAGCCCTTCCCCACTAAGCAGGAAGAAACGGCGCCTAGGGCGCCGTTTTGCTGTCCAGGCCGATGCGCAGCAGCTTTCCGTCATCGTCATCCGTCAGCACGTAGAGGTAGCCATCCGGGCCTTGGCGGACATCGCGAATGCGCCAGTCATGCCCTTCCAGCAGGCGTTCCTCGTGCACCACCTTGCCGTCCTTCAGCTCCAGGCGCAGCAAGGCCTGATGCGCCAGCGCGCCGATGAACAGGCTGTGCTGCCAGGCCGGAAAGCGCTCGGCGGTGTAGAAGGCCATGCCACTGATGCCCGGTGATTTCACCCACACGTGATGCGGCGGCTCGGTGCCGTCGACCAGCTGCCCCTCGGCTTCGGGGATCGGCAACAGGCTGTAGTTGATGCCATGCGTCGCCAACGGCCAGCCATAGTTCTTGCCCGCCTGGGGAATGTTGATCTCGTCGCCACCGCGCGGGCCGTGCTCGTGCAGCCACAGCGTGCCGCTGCGCGGGTCGATGGCCGCGCCCTGGGCGTTGCGGTGACCATAGGACCAGATCTCGCCACGCGCCCCCGACTGACCGACGAAGGGGTTGTCGTCGGGAATGCGCCCGTCCGGATGGATGCGCACCAGCTTGCCCTGCAACTTGCCCAACTCCTGCGCCGTGGGCCGCTGGTTGTTTTCACCCAGGGTGATGAACAAGTAGCCGTCACGGTCAAACACCAGGCGCGAGCCGAAGTGGTTACCGGTGGACAGCTTCGGCTGCTGGCGGAAGATCACCTCAAAGCTTTCAAGGCCGCGCATGTCAGCGGTCAACTTGCCGCGCCCTACGGCCGTGCCAGCCTTGTCGCCCTCGGCATCCGCCTCGGCGTAGCTCAGGTACACCAGGCGATCAGTGGAAAAGGTCGGCGACAGGGCGACATCCAGCAAGCCACCCTGGCTCTTCGCGAACACCGCCGGCACGCCGGTCAGCGGCGGCGACAGCTGATTCTCGGCGTTCAACCAGCGCAGCTGGCCGGGGCGTTCGGTGATCAGGCTGCCCTGGCCATCGGGCAGGAAGGCCAGACCCCAGGGGTACTTCAACCCACCGACGACCTCCTTGACCTGCAGCGGGCCTAGCTCGCTGTTGTCCTCGCCCAGGGCCAACGCAGGCAAACCCAGGAGCAGGCTGCACAGCCCGGCGCGCATCAGCATCTTCGACATGATTTTCTCCAGACAGAATGGCAGCCCTGTTTTAACGCAATCCCGCTCGACGATGGGGACGCGTACAATCGCGGTTCATTTCATTTTGTGACACTGCCTCCATGAGCGAACCCGAACGCCTGTCCAAACGCCTGATTCAACTGCTGGCCTGTTCGCGCCGCGACGCCGAGCTGTACATCGAGAACGGCTGGGTCACCGTGGACGGCCAGGTGGTCGAGGAGCCGCAGTTCAAGGTGCAGGACCAGCAGGTCGTCCTGCTGCCGGGCGCAGTGGCGGAAACCCTGCCGCCGGTGACCATCCTGATCAACAAACCCGAGGGCCTGGGCTGCGGCCTGGGGGCCAACTCGGTGCAGCAACTGCTGACCATGGCCAATCACAGCGCCGACGACGCCAGCGGCATCCGCCCGCTGCAACGCCACCTCAACCGCCTCAACCTGATTACGCCGCTGGAGACCGACGCCAGCGGCCTGCTGGTGTATAGCCAGAGCCCGAGCGTGGTGCGCAAGCTGACCGCAGACGGCAACACCCTGGAACACGAATACACCGTGGAAACCAGCGGCACCCTTGCCGACAACGGCCTCAAGCGCCTGTCGTTCGGCTTGAGCTACAAGGGCGTAACGCTGCCACCGTGCAAAGTCAGCTGGCAGAGCGAGAACCGCCTGCGCTTCGCCATCAAGGCGGTGCAGCCGGGGCAGTTGCGCTTCATGTGCGAGAGCGTCGGCCTGCAGGTGCTGGGCATGCGCCGCCTGCGCATCGGCCGCACCGGGCTGGCCAAGCTGCCGGTCGGCCAGTGGCGCTACCTGGGGCCTAACGAGAAGTTCTGAGCCACCGCATCGAGCGTCGTGCGCGCCAGGCCCTTGCTACGACGACAACCTTCCCCGCCCGCTCCACCAACCGCAGGGTGCGCCTCTTCATACAGCGCACCCTACGGTGCCGCATCCGCCCTCAGTAATCGGCGTAGTGCTGCTCGATCTTCAGGTATTCGCCGCTGGCGCGGACCTTCTCCAGACCGCGGTCAAAACCCTGACGCTGTTCGTCGAGGCTGAAGCCGACGCTGTAGGGCGTGGGCGGCAGGACCATGTACCAGGTCAGCGGCTGGCGCACATCGACCTGCTCCGCCACCTGGGCATTGAAGTAGCGCAGGATGCGCGGATCCCCCACCACCACCTCGACACGCCGGCTGTAGAGCAGACGGTTGCGGTTGATCTGCAGCGCCTCCTCGCGGTAGCGCGGGTTGCGGTCGGCCATGGCCTGGAACTCCTTGCCGAGGAGAAAACGCGCGCGCTGGAAGGTACTTACCGAATGGCGCTGCAGATCGGCCACGCGGGTAATGCGATAACCGCGCGAGGCCAGCGCCACGGCGGCGTTGTGGTACTCGATGTAGGGCGCCGAGTAATAGGCGTCGATGCCGCTCTGGGAATTGGTGGTGGCGATGGCGTCCAGCTCGCCGCGGCGCAGCAGCAGGTGCAGGCGCTCCATCGGCGCATAGTGCGGCTCGAGCGTGAATCCCGCCTCGCGTGCCGCGGCAGCGACGATGTCGTATTCCAGGCCGCGCTGCTCGTTCTCGAACACATAGGGCGGTTTGTGCGTGCCGAAGCCGATACGCAACGCATCCGCCGACACCCCCGTCGCAGCCAGCACGGCAAACAGACCCAGCCAGACGTTAACCCGCATGCACTTCCCCTTCGCTCTGCGCGCAGCATAAGCCGGCAGCGCGTCGGCGTGCCATAACCCGCGCATATGCCGCCCGATTCATCCGCCGGCGACGCCAGCGGGCTAGACTCAGCGATCACTGCCTCGCGTCAGAACCAGGAGAACCTCATGCTCAAAGCCGAATATCAACGCCGTGGCCCGGTGCCACAGGACGTCATCGAAGCGGTCGAACTGACCCTGCCCGCCCTGCAGGCCGGCCAGGTGCTGATCAAGGTGCTGGCCGCACCGATCAACCCCTCCGACGTGCTCACCCTCACCGGCGAGTACGGCATGCTGCCGCCCCTGCCTGCCATCGGCGGCAACGAAGGCGTGGGCCGCGTCGAGGAACTGGGCGAAGGCGTGAGCAAGCTCAAGGTTGGCCAGAACGTGCTGCTGCCGGTCGGCTCCGGCACCTGGGTGACCCACCTGATCGCCGATGTCGACAAGCTGATTCCGCTGCCAGACGCCGACCCGCAACAGCTGGCCATGCTCACCGTCAACCCGCCGACCGCTTCGCTGCTGCTCAGCGAGTTCGTCGACCTCAAGCCGGGCGACTGGGTGATCCAGAACGCCGCCAACTCCGGTGTTGGCAGCTACCTGATCCAGCTGGCGAAGATTCGCGGCTTCAAGACCGTCAACGTGGTACGCCGCGAGGCAGCTGCCGAACCCGTGCGCGCCGAAGGTGGCGACGTGGTGCTGGTGGACGGCCCCGACCTGCACAAGCGCGTGCGTGAAGCCACCGGTGGCGCACCGATCATGCTGGCCATCGACGCAGTCGCCGGCACCGGCAGCGAACACCTGGCCAACTGCCTGAGCGATGGCGGCGTGATCGTCAACTACGGGCGCATGAGCGGCGAGCCGTGCCAGATCACCCCGAGCGCGTTCGTCTTCCGCGACGTGACCATGCGCGGCTTCTGGCTGGCCAAGTGGTTCCGTACTGCGAGCCAGGCCGACCAGTTCCGTGTATTCGGCGAGCTGATCCAGCTGATCGCCGCCGGCAAGCTGAAAGCACGCATCGGCGCGACGTACAGCATCGAGCAGATCAAGGACGCCGTAGCCGCTGCAGCCGGTGGCGAGCGTGACGGCAAGATCGTTCTGGTGCCCTGAGAAACACAAAGGGCGCCTCGCGGCGCCCCTTGTTGAACCTCGCGGGTGGCCCACGCCACCCGTTGTGCCATTCGCCGAGGCTTACTCGGCAGCCGGCTTCTTACGCTTGAGCGGCGCCAGGCCATCCTGGCTGACCACCGCAGACGGCGCGTTGTTCGGCCGGGCACTCGGCTTGCGCTTCGGTGCAGCGGCCTTGGCGCCGGTCTTCTTGGCGTCTTTCTTGTCGACCTTTTTCTTCTTCGGGCCAACCGCCTTGCCGGAAGCCTTGAGGTTCTTCGGCCCCTGGTAGATACCTTTCAGCTCCTTGATATTGCGACGCTCGAAACGCTGCTTGAGGTAGCGCTCGATACTCGACATCAGGCTCCAGTCGCTGTGGGTGATCAGCGAAATGGCCAGGCCGTCGCTGCCAGCACGCCCGGTGCGGCCGATGCGGTGCACGTAGTCATCGCCCGAGCGCGGCATGTCGAAGTTGATCACCAGGTCCAGGCCGTCCACATCCAGGCCACGCGCCGCCACGTCAGTGGCGACCAGAACCTTGGCACCGCCCTGCTTGAGGCGGTCGATGGCCAGTTTGCGGTCCTTCTGGTCCTTCTCGCCGTGCAGCACGAATACCTTGTGCTCGGCCGCCACCAGCTTGCCCCACAGGCGGTCGGCCTGGACGCGGGTGTTGGTGAAGATGATCGCCTTCTGGTAGGTCTCGTTGGCCAGCAGCCACTCGACCAGCTGTTCCTTGTGGTAGTTGTGGTCGGCCGTGATGATCTGCTGACGGGTACCTTCGTTGAGCTCGCTGACGCTGTTGAGCTTGAGGTGCACCGGCTCGCGCAGCACGCTGGCGACCATCTCGCGCAGGCCGTTGCCGCCGCTGGTGGCGGAGAACAGCATGGTCTGCTGACGGTTGCTGCACTCCTTGCCCAGGCGTTGCACGTCTTCGGAGAAGCCCATGTCGAGCATGCGGTCGGCTTCGTCGAGGATCAGCACTTCCACATCGTTGAGCTTGAGGGTGCCGGCATTCAGGTGCTCGAGCATGCGCCCCGGCGTGCCGATGAGGATGTCCGGCACCTTGCGCAGCATGGCCGCCTGGACCTTGAAGTCCTCGCCGCCAGTGATCATGCCGGACTTGATGAAGGTGAACTGGGAGAAGCGCTCGACTTCCTTGATGGTCTGCTGCGCCAGCTCTCGGGTCGGCAGCAGGATCAGCGCGCGAATGGTCACGCGCGGCGTGGCATCGCCGATCAGGCGGTTGAGCAGCGGCAGCACGAACGCCGCGGTCTTGCCACTGCCGGTCTGCGCCGTCACCCGCAGGTCACGCCCTTCCAGCGCCGGCGGAATAGCCGCCAGCTGTACCGGGGTCGGCTCGGTGAAGTTGAGCTCGGTCACGGCCTTGAGCAGGCGTTCATGCAGGGCGAATTGGGAGAACACGGGCGATACCTCGGAAAAATCGACAAACAGCTGCATAGGGTACCGGTTCTGCCGGCTAAAAGCCCGAGCGATGGCGCCGAGGCCACATACAACGGGCTGTGTGACGGCTCGGCATTGTCTGTATGCCCAGCCGTTTCGTAGGGATGATGACGCCCAGTTCATCCACTATGGCCCAGCTAAACACCTCCATTTGCAGCAACCGCACCACCGCCGTTTCCACCTCATCACACCCGCTTTCACGACGAGGCGCGCTACTCAAGCAGCACGCCGCGCCGGTAGAATGCGCGCCGTCGTCCAATCCCGGACGCCATGGGTTCCCTAACCCCATCCATCAAAAAGGTGCTGCCATGCTTCTGCTCCCCGAGCCGCGCCAGCGTATGGCGCTGGCCGTTCTGATCGCGTTCCACATTCTCATCATCATCGCCAGCAACTACCTGGTGCAGCTGCCGATCACCCTGTTCGGCCTGCATACCACCTGGGGCGCGTTCAGTTTCCCGTTCATCTTCCTCGCCACCGACCTGACCGTGCGCCTGCTCGGCAAGCGCAATGCGCGCCTGGTCATCGCCCGCGTCATGCTGCCGGCGCTGTTGGCGTCCTATGTGGTTTCGGTGCTATTTCAGGAAGGCGCGTTCCACGGCTTCGCCGCGCTGGGCGAATTCAACGAGATCGTCCTGCGTATCTCGGTCGCCAGCTTCCTCGCTTACGTGGTCGGGCAAATTCTCGACATCCAGGTGTTCGACCGCCTGCGCCGCCTGCGCCAGTGGTGGATCGCGCCGACCTGCTCGACCGTCTTCGGCAGCCTGGTGGACACCTTCGTGTTCTTCTCCGTGGCCTTCTGGCACAGCAGCGACCCGTTCATGGCCGAGCACTGGGTGGAAATTGCCACGGTGGACTACGGGGTGAAACTGGTCGTCAGCCTGCTGCTGTTCGTGCCGCTGTACGGTGTGCTGCTCAACGCCATCCTGCGGGTGCTCGCCGGGCGGGACAACACCGCGCAAGCCTGAGAAAAACCTTGGGTGGAAGACGCTGTTTTCTTCCACCCAAACGGGGACAGGTGATGGCTGCCGTGGATAGGCAGCCCGCGGAAAACGCTTCGCGGTTTTCCACCCTACGCATTTGATCGTTCCCACGCGCCTGCGTGGGCATGCATCCCTGGACGCTCCGCGTCCGCGGGGCGCCCACTCCACACAAGCGTGGCGCAGAGCGCCGCCAACGGCGTTGCCACGCGGAGCGTGGGAACGATCAGTGAACCTGCCTTACTTCACCTCGAACGACACCGTGGCCACGTGGGTCACGCTGTCGTACTTCTTGCCATCGACGGTGGCCGAGCCGTTGATCTGCGCCGCCACTTCCAGCACGTAGCGACCGGGGAATGGCGTATCCAGAACGACGCTGCCATCGGCCGCTGGCTTGAGCACGCGCGACCACTGCGCCGAGGTGTAGACGTTGACCTGCGAGGCGGATACCACGGTGCCCTTCCAGTGCAGCTGGAAGACGTTGCCGCCAGCGGTGGTCGGCACCAGCTCCAGGTCGGCCTTGGCCTTGGTTTCGCTGCGCCCTTCCTTGGCCGCGTAGAGGGTCAGGTTTTGCCCGTCCGGCAGCTTGGCGCTCAGGCGCAGGTCGCCTGGCTGCGCGCTGACAACGGCAAAGCCGTCGGCTTCACGGGTCAGCGCCTCGTTCTTGCCATCGGCGAGCTGTGCCTGCGGCTCCAGCAGCGCCGCCACGGGCAGGTGTTCACCCGGCTGGAAGGCGCTCAGGTGCGCCTTGGCCGGCTGCCCGGCAACGCGCTCGACCCACAGGTAATCGGCCTGCGCCAGCGGCGCGGCACACACCGCAAGGCCCAACACCAGGGCGCGACGTGCAGTAGAAACGAACATGCAAACTCCTTGTAGAACTTCAGGGAAACCCCAGGAAAAAATCGGGGGTTTCCTAATAAGACGGACGAGCGCGGAAAACCCTGCACACCCCCGTGCATTTTTCTCCAGCGATGGCGGTATTTACCCATTCTTGACAGTGCGCTGACCCTGCCCTTGCGGGGCGATCCCTATAGTGGCTGGCATCTGAAACTGTCCTGAACACGCCGATGCCCAGAATCCGCCCGCGCTACCTGATCCCCGCCCTCGCCGCCGTCATCCTCGGCGGCTATGCCCTGAAGACCTGGCTGCTGCCCGCCCCGACCACCAGCGGTCTGCTGACCGCCGAAGTGCGCACCGCCAACATCGAACAGACGGTGATCGCCACCGGCACGCTGGAGGCCTACAAGCAGGTCAGCGTCGGTGCCCAGGTGTCCGGGCAGATCACCAAGCTGCATGTCGACTTCGGCGACCAGGTCAAGCAGGGCGAGCCGATCGCCGAGATCGACTCGATGACCCAGCAGAACGACCTGGCCAATGCCAAGGCATCGCTGGCCAACGTCAAGGCACAACGCGCGGTGCAGGCGGCAACGCTGAAGAAGGTGCAACTGGCCTTCACCCGGCAGAAGTCGATGCTGGCGCAGAACGCCAGTTCCCGCGAAGACTACGAAACCGCCGAGGCCGACCTGGACACCGCCAAGGCCCAGGTCGCCGCCCTCGACGCGCAGATCCAGCAGGCGCAGATTCAGGTGTCCACCGCCGAGGTCGACCTCGGCTACACGCAGATCACCGCGCCCATCGACGGCACCGTGGTCGGCGTGGTGGTCAAGGAGGGCCAGACGGTGAACTCGGCGCAATCGGCGCCGACCATCGTCAAGGTCGCCCAGCTCGACCAGATGACCGTGCGCGCGGAGATTTCCGAAGCCGACGTGGTGCGGGTGAAGGCCGGCCTGCCGGTGTACTTCACCATCCTCGGCGAACCGGGCAAGCGCTACCAGGCCAGCCTGCGCATGGTCGAACCGGCGCCCGACTCGATCAACACCAGCGACAGCAGCACCAGCAGTTCCTCGTCCACCACCTCGACCGACACCGCCGTGTACTACATCGGCGTGTTCGACGTGCCCAACCCGGACGGCAAGCTGCGCATCTCCATGACCACCGAGGTCAACATCGTCCTCGACAGCGTCAAGGATGCGCCGAGCATCCCGGTCTCCGCCCTCGGCAGTGCCAACCGTGACGGCAGCTACACCGTGCAGGTGCTCGGCAAAAGCGGCAAGGTCGAGGAACGGCAGATCCGTACCGGCCTGGAAGATTCGATCAACGCCCAGGTGCTCGACGGCCTGCAGGTCGGCGACCAGGTGGTGCTCGGCGATGCCGCCGCCGGTTCGACCACGACGATGCGCATGCGCGGGCCGATGAGGCTCTGACATGGCACTCCTCGAACTGCGCGGCCTGCGCCGCGAATTCCCCGCTGGGGAACAAACCATCGCCGTGCTCAAGGATGTCGACCTGAGCATCGAACAGGGCGAGATGGTCGCCATCATCGGCGCTTCGGGCTCCGGCAAGTCGACCCTGATGAACGTGCTCGGCTGCCTCGACCGACCCAGCGCCGGCACCTATCGGATCGCCGGCCGCGAGACCGGCCAACTGAATGCCGACGAACTGGCCGAGCTGCGCCGCGAATACTTCGGTTTCATCTTCCAGCGCTACCACCTGCTCGGTGATCTGGACGCCGTGGGCAACGTGGAAATCCCCGCCATCTACGCCGGCAAGGACGCCGCCAGCCGCCACCAGCGCGCTGCGGCCCTGTTGCAGCGCCTGGGCCTGGGCGAGCGCCTGGGGCACAAGCCCAGCCAGCTTTCCGGTGGCCAGCAGCAGCGGGTGTCCATCGCCCGCGCGCTGATGAACGGCGGCCAGGTAATCCTCGCCGACGAGCCCACCGGCGCGCTGGACAGCCACAGCGGCGAAGAGATGCTCAAGCTGTTGCGCGAGCTGCACGCTGCCGGGCACACGGTAATCATCGTCACCCACGACATGAAGGTCGCGGAAACCGCCGACCGCCTGATCGAAATCAGCGACGGCTGCATCATCGCCGACCGCCGCCTGCGCGGCGGCGACGAGAGCGTGCGCGCCCTGCAGGAGCCGGCGCCAGCCCGCGAGGCGGGTGCGCTGAAAGCCGGCTTCGGCCAGTTTCGCGAGGCCTTTCGCATGGCCCTGCTGGCGATGCTCGCGCACAAGCTGCGCACCTTCCTGACCATGCTCGGCATCATCATCGGCATCGCCTCGGTGGTCTCGGTGGTCGCATTGGGCCAGGGATCGCAGCAGCAGATCCTGCAGAACATCAGCGCCATCGGCACCAACACCATCGACATCTTCCCCGGCAGCGGCTTCGGCGACCGCCGCTCGGCGCGCATCCAGACCCTGGTGCCGGCCGATGCCGAGGCGCTGGCCGGGCAGACCTTCGTCGACAGCGTCACGCCGTCGGTGTCCAACTCCGGCACCCTGCGCTACCGCGACCAGGCGCTGACCGTGTCGATGAGCGGCGTGGGCGAGCAGTTCTTCCGCGCCAAGGGCTACACCTTCGCCCAGGGGCGCGCCTTCGACGCCAAGGCGGTGCGCGAGTCGGCCCAGAGTGCGGTGATCGACGACAACAGCTACAAGAAGCTGTTCGCCGGCAAGCAGGCGCTCGGCGAGGTGATCCTGCTGGGCAACGTGCCGGTGCGCATCATCGGCGTGCTCGAGCCGATCCAGAGCAACTTCGGCGGCAGCGACCAGCTGCGTGTGTACCTTCCCTACACCGCCGTGATGAACCGCATGCTCGGCCAGGCGTACCTGGAGAGCATCACCGTGCGCGTGGACGACAGTGTGTCCAGCGACGCTGCCGAGCAGGGCATCATCCGCCTGCTCAAGCGCCGTCACGGGGTGCAGGACTTCTTCGTGATGAACACCGACACCATCCGCCAGACCATCGAGAAGACCAGCCAGACCATGACCCTGCTGATCTCGGCCATCGCCCTGATCTCGCTGCTGGTCGGCGGCATCGGGGTGATGAACATCATGCTGGTGTCGGTCACCGAGCGGACCCGCGAGATCGGCGTACGCATGGCGGTCGGCGCGCGGCAGAGCGACATCCTCCGTCAGTTCCTTATCGAGGCGGTGCTGGTATGCCTGATCGGCGGCACCCTCGGCGTGCTCTCGGCACTGGCCTTCGGCGCAGCGTTCAGCCGTTTCACCAGTGATTTCAGCCTGGTGTTCTCGGCCGGCTCGATCATCGCCGCCTTCCTCTGCTCCACCGTCATCGGCCTGGTGTTCGGCTACCTGCCGGCGCGCAACGCCGCGCGCCTGGACCCTGTCGACGCCCTTTCGCGAGAATAGAACCGTGACCCGATTTCCCGTTAAAACCCTGTCGCTGCTGGCGCTGGCACTCGCCCTGAGCGGCTGCGGCGCGCTGATCAGCACGCCCTACCAGCAACCGGCGCTGAACGTGCCCGACAACTGGCAACAGATTGCCGAAACCCAGGCCGGCGACCACGCCGACTGGTGGAAGGCCTTCGGCGATGCCCAGCTCGACCGCCTGGTGGAACAGGCCCTGGAGAAGAACAACGACCTCGGCAGTGCCCTGCTCAATATCCGTCGCGCCCGCCTGCAGGCCGGCCTGGCCCGTGAAGCGCAATGGCCGCAGCCCGGCGCCAGCTTCAATGCCAGCCGCAACCGCGACCTCGGCGGCGGGGGCAGCACCACGCACGGCTATGCGCTGACCGGCTCGGTGAGCTGGGAAGCGGACCTGTGGAACCGCCTCGGCAGCGCCACCGATGCCGCCGAGCTGGAAGCTCTGGCCAGCGAGCAGGACTACGCCGCCACGCGCCTGTCGCTGATCGGTACCGTCGCCACCCTGTATTGGCAGATCGCCTACCTTAACGAGCGCCTCGCCGCCAGCGCCGCCAGCGTCGACTACGCGCGGCAAACCCTGGAGCTGGTGCAGGTGCAGTACAACGCCGGCCAGGCTTCCTCGCTGGAACTGGCCGAGGCGCGGCAGAGCCTGGAAAGCCAGCTCGCCGCCGAGGTCGACCTGCGCCAGCAGCGCGTGGTGCAGCGCAATGCCCTGGCGGTGCTGTTCGACGGCGTCGCACCGGTGCTGATGGAGGAACCGCAGAGCCTGGCGCAGACCCAGCTGCCGGCAGTCGGCGCCGGCCTGCCGGCCTCGCTGCTGGCCCGTCGCCCGGACCTGCGCGCCGCCGAGCTGCGCCTGCGCAGCAGCTTGAAGAGCGTCGACGCCACCCGCGCCAGCTACTACCCGGACCTCAGCCTGACCGGCACTCTCGGCTACTCCAGTACCGCCCTCGGCAGCCTGCTGCAGAACCCGGTTGGCGCCCTCGGCGCCGGCCTCACCCTGCCCTTCCTGCAATACCGGCAGATGCAGCTCGACATCGATGTGTCGAAGACCGACTACCAACTGGCCGTGACCAGCTTCCGCCAGACCCTCTACGAGGCCCTGGCCGATGTCGAAAACAACCTCGCCGGGCGGCGCCACTACGCAGAGCAGGAAGGCATGCGCAACCGCGCCCTGGAAGCGGCGCAGGAAGCCGAGCGCATTTACCGCATCCGCTACCAGTCCGGGGCTGAAACCCTGCAGTCCTGGCTCGCCGCCCAGGAAACCCGCCGCGCCGCCGAGATCACCCGCGCGGAGAACCGCCTGAACCAGCTGCTCAACTACATCACCCTGAGCCAGGCGCTCGGCGGCGACGCGCAGACCCCGGCGCTTCCCCAGGGCTGAACACGTAGTCACGACCGCCCGGCGCATGCCGTGGCGGGTCGGGAAACTTAGACGTAGCGCACCGTTCAAAACCCCGAGCGGTCACCGACCGCGTTCAGGGCATCTCGATGAAACCCACACTGATCTACTACGTGGCCGCCAGCCTCGACGGCTATATCGCCCGCCCGGATGGTGGTGTCGACTGGCTCGACGCGGTCCAGCAGTCCGGCGAAGACCACGGCTACGGCGCCTTCTACGACAGCATCGACGGCCTGCTGATGGGCCGCAGCACCTATGACGGCGTGCGCGCCCTCGCCAGCCAGTGGCCCTATCCGGGCAAACCCTGCGTGGTGCTGACCCGCCGCCCCATGGACCTCGCCCCGAACACCGTGCTGGCGCGCCACTGCACGCCCACCGATGCGCTGGAGGAACTGCAGGAGCGTGAATGCCAGCGCGTCTGGCTGGTCGGCGGCGGTGCACTGGCCGGCAACTGCTTCGCCGCCGGGCTGATCGACGAGCTGGTGGTCAGCGTGGTGCCGTACCTGCTCGGCGCCGGCGTGCCGCTGTTCGCCACCGGCCTGGAGCGTTCACTCAAGCTGCACGAGCAACGCAGCTTCGCCAGCGGCGTGGTCCAGCTGCACTACCACGTGCTGCCGGAAACCACGCAGGACGAACTTCAGGAAGAATGAAGCCGCTGCCGCGCCTGCTTGCGCAGCAAGCGCGCACTGTCCCAGCCGGTCAGTAGCACCGCCAGCCAGATCGGCCCGTAGGTCCACAGCTGGCGCATGTCGAAGACTTCGCCGAGAAACACCACGGCCAGGCCGAACAGCAGCACCGGCTCGACGTAGCTGAGGATGCCGAACAGGCCCAGCGGCAACAGCCGCGCCGCCGCCATCATCGCGCCGAACGCCAGCGCACTGAGCAGGCCGAGCCCCGGCAGCAGCCACCACAACTGCGGCGCCTGGCCGAACACATCGTTGATGCCGTAGCGGTGGATAAGCCAGATGGCCAGCGGCGCCAGCACCAGCATCTCCAGGACGAACCCGGACAGGGCGTCCAGCTTCATCCAGCGCCGCAGCATGAAATACGGCGGGTAGCCCAGCGCGGCCACCAGCGTGACCCAGGAAAACGCCTGGGTCAGCCACAACTCGTGGGCCACGCCGAGCAAAGCGCAGAACACCGCAAAGCGCTGCAGCGGGCGCAGGCGTTCGCCATAGAACAGCCGCCCGACCAGCACCATCGCCAATGGCAGGAGGAAGTAGCCGAGGGAAACTTCGAGCATGCGCCCTTCCAGCGGCGCCCAGACGAACAGCAGCCACTGCACGCCCATCAGCAGGGCGGCCAACACCAGGGCCAGCACCAGCAACGGCTCACGGCGCAAACGGGCGAACGCGGCGCCGAGCACACACCACTGCCGCGCCAGTGCGACCAGCAGCAACACCGCCGGGATCGACCACAGCACGCGCTGGGCGAACACCTGCAAACCGTCGAGCGGCGCCAGCTCGCGTACGTAGCCGGGGATCAGCACGAACAGCACCGAGGCGCTGACCGACAGCACCACACCACGCCCCGAAAGATGCACGGTTACCTCACCACACCATTGAATGTGGCATATAGCAACACGCCGCGTTCAATATATCAAACACAGTTGCACATAGAGCGTGCGGTACAGCAGTCGTAGGCGCGGGAGAGCTTCAATAGTCGATGGTTCCCACGCTCCGGCGTGGGAACCGATCCACGGATGCTCCGCGTCCCACAGACGCAGAGCGTCTGCAGCGTCATTCCCACGCGGAGCATGGGAACGATCATCGAGTCGCCGTGCACGTCGTATCCACGCAGGTGCTAATACCGGCGCCGGGACGGCACGCTGCCTACCCAACCGATAGCTCGCCTGGTAGGTCGCTGGAGCGCGTCCTACCCTGCGGGTCCTGCCAGCGCTACCGTTTTTGCAGACATAAAAAACGGCCCGCCGGGAGGAGCACCCAGGCGGACCGGCAAGGGGGTCGAGCGACCCAGGAGAAATCGGTGGATCAGGCGACCTTGGTCAGCTGCTCGCGCGCTTCGGCCAAGCCTTTTTCCAGGAACTCGGGGCCCATGTTCAGGCCTTCGGCGTGGATGAAGGTGACGTCATGGATACCGACGAAGGCCAAGGCCTGACGCAGGTAGGGTTCCTGATGATCGAGGGCGCCACCGGCGTAGATGCCACCACGGGCAGTCAGTACGTAGGCACGCTTGCCGGTGAGCAGGCCTTGAGGGCCGGTGTCGGTGTACTTGAAGGTCACGCCGGCACGCAGCACGTGGTCGAGCCAGGCCTTCAGCGTGCTGGGAATGGCGAAGTTGTACATCGGTGCGGCGAGGACCAGCACGTCAGCGGCAACCAGCTCGTCGGTGAGCAGGTTGGAGCGGGCGGCGGCGGCTTTCTCCACCGCGTTCTGCTGCTCGGCGGGCTTCATCCAGCCACTCAGCAGGTCGATGTCCAGGTGCGGCACCTGCTCGACGGCGAGGTCGCGGACCTTGACCTGATCCTGCGGGTTGGCCGCCTGCCACTTGGCGATGAAGTCGGCGGTGAGCTGACGGGAAACGGAACCTTCGGTGCGTGCGCTGCTTTCGATAACCAGAACCTGAGACATGAGCTTTTCCTCCATCGGGGGTGTTGTGCGTCGATGGAGTTAGGTTATGGCTTGGACTATCGATTAAAAAGCGCAAAAAACCGCTTCAAATAATCGATTAAGTTGATTTGTTGGCAGCCTCGCACTAGGCTGCCAACCTCGGTATCACTTCAGGCGACAAGTCAGGTCGATACGCAGCTTGATGATGTTGCGGGCGAACTTGACCGTCTGGTTGCTGGTCTTGCCCGGTGCCAGTTCCACCTTGCGCGTGCGCGGCGCCTCCGGCCCGTTGCGGAACACGGTGGTGCAGGCGGCGGTGCTCTGCCCGTAGTTGTAGAGCATCACCGAGCCGATATCGCTGTCGACGTCCGAGGTGGTCACCGATACTTCGGCGCCATTGAGCGACTTGTCGACTTCGATCGGGTAGGCAGCGGCGGTCAGCGGCAACAATGCGACCAGCGCCAGGCAGAATTTATTCATTACGGCAGTCTCCTTGAGGAGGTGCCAAGAGTAGAGAAGAGGAAGCGACGATGAAAGCGCCCCGTGTCACCCTCGATCAATGGCGCACGCTGCAGGCTGTCGTCGACCATGGCGGCTTCGCCCAGGCGGCCGAGGTGCTGCACCGTTCGCAGTCCTCGGTCAGCTACACCGTGGCGCGCATGCAGGAGCAGCTCGGCGTGCCGTTGCTGCGCATCGACGGACGCAAGGCCGTGCTCACCGAAGCCGGCGACGTGCTGTTGCGCCGCTCGCGGCAACTGGTCAAACAGGCCAGCCAGCTGGAAGACCTCGCCCACCACATGGAACAGGGCTGGGAGGCGGAGGTGCGCCTGGTGGTCGACGCCGCCTACCCGACCGCCAACATCGTTCGCGCCCTCTCCGCCTTCATGCCGCAGAGCCGTGGCTGCCGCGTGCGCCTGCGCGAGGAAGTGCTGTCCGGGGTCGAGGAAGTGCTCAAGGAAGGCTCCGCGGACCTGGCCATCAGCGCCCTCAACATCACCGGTTACCTGCCCATCGAACTCAGCGAGGTGGAATTCCTCGCCGTGGCCCACCCGGAACACCCGCTGCATCGCCTGCAGCGTGAGGTGACCTTCCAGGACCTCGAAGGCCAGATGCAGGTGGTGACCCGCGACAGCGGCCGGGTGCAGCCGCGCGATGCCGGCTGGCTGGGCGCCGAACAGCGCTGGACGGTCGGCAGCCTGCCCACCGCGCGCACCTTCGTCAGCAGCGGCCTGGGCTTCGCCTGGCTGCCGCGGCACCTGATCAGCCGTGAACTGCAGGAAGGCCTGCTCAAGCCGCTGCCGCTGGAACAGGGCGGTGCGCGCATGCCGCGCTTCTACCTCTACTCCAACAAGGACAAGGTGCTCGGCCCAGCCACGCAGATCCTCATCGAGCTGATCCGCAATTTCGACGGCGCGCCGCTGGATGCACCGTTCGCCGCGCCGCCTTCGGCGCCCCTCTGAGAGCCTGTCCATGCCCTACTTCGAACACGCCGGTTGCCGGCTGCACTACGAGGACGTCGGCCAGGGTGAGCCGGTGGTGCTGGTCCACGGCCTCGGTTCGAGCGTCCGCGACTGGGAATACCAGACCCCGGCTCTCCGCGCCGCACACCGCGTGGTGGCCCTCGACGTGCGCGGCCACGGCCTCTCCGGCAAACCGCGCGAGGCCTACAGCATGCAGGCCTTCGCCGCCGACGTGGGCGCGCTGATCGAGCACCTGGGCCTGGGCCCGGTGCACCTGGTCGGCATTTCCATGGGCGGCATGATCGGCTTCCAGCTCGGCGTCGACCGCCCCGAGCTGCTGAAGAGCCTGACCATCGTCAACAGCGGCCCGGAAGTGATCGCGCGGAGCCTGGGCGAACGCTGGCAGGTGGCCAAGCGCTGGACCCTGGCCCGCCTGGTCAGCCTGCACACCATCGGCAAGGGCCTGGGCCGCAACATGTTCCCGCGCCCGGAGCAGGCCGAGCTGCGCGCCAAGATCGAACAGCGCTGGCCGCAGAACGACAAACGCGCCTACCTGGCCAGCCTCGACGCGATCATCGGCTGGAGCGTGCGGGAACGCCTGGCGGCCATCACCTGTCCTACCCTGGTCGTCACGGCCGACCGCGATTACACCCCGGTGGCGCAGAAACAGGCCTATGTCGACCTGCTGCCCAACGCGCGCCTGGTGGTGATCGAACGCTCGCGCCACGCCACGCCCATGGACCAGCCCGAACGCTTCAACGCCCTGCTCCTCGACTTCATCGACTCCATTGCCTCACCCACCCCCAACAAGGAACAACCATGCTGAAAAAACTCGCCTTCGCCGCCTGTGGTGTGCTGTTCAGTGCCCATCTGTTCGCCGCCCCCGTCGCCAACCCGCACGTCCTGCTGACCACCAGCCTGGGCGAAATCGAGATCGAGCTGGCCGAAGACCGCGCCCCCGTGAGCACGCGCAACTTCCTCGGCTACGTCGAGGAAGGCTTCTACAACGGCACCCAGTTCCACCGCGTGATCCCCGGTTTCATGGTCCAGGGTGGCGGCTTCACTGCCGACATGAAGGAAAAGGAAACCCAGAAGCCGATTCGCAATGAAGCCGACAACGGCCTGCACAACGTGCGCGGTACCCTGGCCATGGCGCGCACCAGCGACGTCAACTCGGCAACCAGCCAGTTCTTCATCAACCACGCCGACAACGCCTTCCTCGATCACAGCGGCCGCGACTTCGGCTACGCGGTGTTCGGCAAGGTGGTGCGCGGCATGGATGTGGTCGACAAGATCGCCCAGGTGCAGACCGGCAACCGCGGCATGCACCAGAACGTCCCGCGTCAGCCGGTGCTGATCATCTCCGCCACGAAGCTGTAATCCCCGTCCCGGCCTCGTGCGCGAGGCCGGGCGCTCCCCCGCACCGCCGCGCCGGTGCCGCGCTCTACCGCAGGTCTGCAGATGCTGTTTCGTTTCTTCGAGAACCTGGTCGACCCGGCCAAACCCGCCCCTGACGCCGCGCCACCGGAAGGCCTGACGCGCTTCTACGTGCACTACCTGCGCCAGGTCTGGCCGGTATTGCTGACCGTGCTGGCGCTGGGGCTGATCACCGCGCTGATCGACGTCGCCCTGTTCAGCTTCATCGGTCGCCTCGTCGACCTTGCCGGCGCCACGCCGAACACCGAATTCTTCAGCCTGCACCGCGACGAACTGTTGTGGATGCTGCTGGTGGTGCTGATCCTGCGGCCCATTGCCGTGGGCATCCACCACATGCTCACCGGGCAGACCATCGGCCCGGGCTTGAGCAACCTGATCCGCTGGCAGAACCACCGCTACGTGCTCAAGCAGAGCCTCAACTTCTTCCACAGTGACTTCGCCGGGCGCATCGCCAGCCGCATCATGCAGACCGGCCCGGCGCTCAGCGGCTCGGCCATGCAGGTGGTCGACGCGCTGTGGCACGTGGTGGTCTACACCGTCAGCGCGGTGTACCTGTTCGCCGAGGCGGACTGGCGCCTGACCGTGCCGCTGCTGCTGTGGATCACCGGCTACATCGCCGCCCTCAGCTACTTCGTGCCAAGGGTCAAGCAACGCTCGGCCGCGGCCTCGGCGGCGCGCTCGAAACTCAGCGGGCGGATCGTCGACGGTTACAGCAACGTCGCCATCCTCAAGCTGTTCGCCCACTCCAGCCACGAAGAAAGCTACGCCCGCGAAGCGATGCTCGAAGTGGTCGAGAAGGCCCGCGCCCAGGGTCGCCTGATCACCGTGATGGACTTCACCGTGACCAGCCTCTCCGGCCTGCTGATCGTCGGCACCTGCGGCCTGGCGCTGTGGCTGTGGAGCACCGGCCTGCTCAGCGTCGGCGGCATTGCCCTGGCCACCGGCCTGGTGATCCGCATCAACAGCATGGCCGGTTGGATCATGTGGGTGGTCAACGGCATCTTCGAGAACGTCGGCACCGTGCAGGACGGCATGCGCACCATCGTCCAGCCGCGCCACGTGCTCGACCGTGACGGCGCCAAGCCGCTGCAGATCAGCCGGGGCGGCGTGGATTTCAACGACGTGCACTTCCACTACGCCAGCGGCAAGGACGTCATCGCCGGCTTCGACCTGCAGATCAGACCGGGCGAGAAGATCGGCTTGGTCGGCCCGTCCGGCGCGGGCAAGTCGACGCTGGTCAACCTGCTGCTGCGCCTCTATGACCTGCAGGGCGGGCAGATTCGCGTCGACGGCCAGGACATCGCCGAAATCGCCCAGGAAAGCCTGCGCGAGCAGATCGGCGTGGTCACCCAGGACACCGCCCTGCTGCACCGTTCGATCCGCGACAACCTGCTGTATGGCAAGCCCGACGCCAGCGCCGACGACGTGCAACGGGCGATCCGCCAGGCCCGCGCCGACGAATTCGTCGAGGCGCTGGTCGACAGCAGCGGCAATCGCGGCCTCGACGCCCTGGTCGGCGAGCGTGGGGTGAAACTCTCCGGCGGCCAGCGCCAGCGCATCGCCATCGCCCGCGTCCTGCTCAAGGACGCACCGATCCTGATTCTCGACGAGGCCACCTCGGCGCTGGACTCGGAAGTCGAAGCGGCGATCCAGGAAAGCCTCGATGTGCTGATGCAGGGCAAGACGGTGATCGCCATCGCCCACCGCCTGTCGACCATCGCGCGCATGGACCGTCTGGTGGTGATCGACCAGGGCCGCATCGTCGAGAGCGGCACCCACGCCGAACTGATCGCCCACGGCGGCCTGTATGCGCGCCTCTGGGCGCACCAGACCGGCGGTTTCGTCGGGGTCGACTAGGGTCCCGCTGCGCGTCGTCTGAACGACGACGCGCAGGTCTCAATGATCGGACCAGACCGCCAGTTCGTTGCCATTGGGGTCGGCGAACTGGAAGCGGCGGCCGCCGGGAAACTTGAAGATCTCACGGAGGATCTGCCCGCCGTGGGTGCGCACCCGCTCGGCGGCGGCTTCCAGATCATCGGCGTAGAGCACCACCAGCACCGCACCATTGGCCGTCGAGGCGCTCAGTTCGCTGCGGTAGAAACCGCCATCCAGGCGCCCGTCGTTGAATGCGCAGTAGTCGGCGCCGTACTCGACAAACTGCCAGTCGAACGCGTCGCGGTAGAAGGTCATGGCTGCCTGCAGGTCGCGCGCAGGCAATTCGAGGTAGTCGATCTTGCGGTCTTCGGGCATGACGCGTTCCTTCATTCGTCCGTGGTGCGTTGCAGGGTAACCAGGGCGTTGAGCAGCCAGACCAGCTCCTCGCCGCGCATGCCATAGGTATCGGGCAGCGCCGCCTGGTAACCGGACAACGCGCTGGAATAGCCCACCGCTCTTCCTTTGGGAACGTGCCCGGCACGGAAGTTCCAGCCGATCATGCGGTTGGGCCCGACGCGGATCAGGGCAAAGCCTTCGACGTGCGCCCAGCGCACCTGATGGGCACGGAACAGACTGCAGAAGGTGAAGCCGTCGCGCTCCAGGCGCAGGTACGCGGCACGCGGGTGCAGCTGCACGGCGAATACCGCCGCGCCGAGGCCGAAGACGATCGCGCAGAAATACCCCACCGCACGGCCGTCGCCAATCATCATCACGCCCACTGCGACGAACGCCAGACACACCAGCAGAAACAGCACGGTTTTCCAGCGGCTGGGCCGCAGGGTGCGCGGCAGGTCGAGCTGATCGAAGGTCAGGGCTGCGGTCATCGCCGAGGGCTCCAGGCAGAGAGGCCGGCATTGTCCCGCAAAAGCCCGTGGCGTGCAGTGCGGTGCACACTCACCGGGCATAAAAAAGGGCAGCCCGAAGGCTGCCCGAAAAACACGCGGAGAATTGGTCGATCAGTGCGCTACGGCGCCGCTGGAACCCAGACCGGTCTGCGAGCGGACGAACTGCGAGTCGAAGAGTGCACGCTCTTCTGTTGCAGCAGCCGAGCTGTCAGTGATCGAGAAGAACCAGATACCGATGAAGGCCACCAGGATCGAGAACAGTGCCGGGTACTCGTAGGGGTAGATTGCTTCGGCGTGGCCGAGGATCTGTACCCAGATGGTTGGGCCGAGCACCATCAGTGCCACTGCGGTGATCAGACCCAGCCAGCCGCCGATCATGGCGCCACGGGTGGTCAGCTTCTTCCAGTACATGGAAAGGATCAGCACCGGGAAGTTGCAGCTTGCCGCGATGGAGAAGGCCAGGCCGACCATGAACGCGATGTTCTGCTTCTCGAAGGCGATACCGAGCACGATGGCTAGGATACCGAGGGCTACGGTGGTGATCTTCGATACGCGCAGTTCATCCTTCTCGTTGACGCGGCCCTTGCGGAACACGCTGGCGTACAGGTCGTGGGACACCGCCGAGGCACCGGCCAGGGTCAGGCCCGATACCACCGCGAGGATGGTGGCGAAGGCCACGGCCGAGATGAAGCCGAGGAACCAGCTGCCGCCTACCGCATCGGCCAGGTGCACCGCTGCCATGTTGTTGCCGCCCAGCAGTGCGCCGGAAGCGTCCTTGAAGGCCGGGTTGGTGCTGACCAGCAGGATCGCGCCGAAGCCGATGATGAAGGTCAGGATGTAGAAGTAACCGATGAAGCCAGTGGCGTAGAACACCGACTTACGCGCTTCCTTGGCATCGCTAACAGTGAAGAAGCGCATGAGGATATGCGGCAGGCCAGCGGTACCGAACATCAGCGCCAGGCCGAGGGAAATCGCCGAGATCGGGTCCTTCACCAGGCCGCCGGGGCTCATGATCGCCTCGCCTTTCGGGTGTACGGCGATGGCTTCGGTGAACAGGCGCGCGAAGTTGAAATCGACGTGCTTCATCACCATCAGCGCCATGAACGAGGCACCGGACAGCAGCAGGACCGCCTTGATGATCTGTACCCAGGTGGTCGCCAGCATGCCGCCGAACAGCACGTAGAGCACCATCAGGATACCGACCAGGACCACAGCGACGTGGTAGTTGAGGCCGAACAGCAGTTCGATCAGCTTGCCCGCGCCAACCATCTGCGCGATCAGGTAGAACGCCACCACCACCAGCGAACCGCAGGCGGACAGGGTGCGAATCTGGGTCTGACCGAGACGGTACGAGGCCACGTCGGCGAAGGTGTATTTACCCAGGTTGCGCAGGCGTTCGGCGATCAGGAACAGAATGATCGGCCAGCCGACGAGGAAGCCGATCGAGTAGATCAGGCCGTCGTAGCCAGAGGTGAACACCAGGGCGGAAATACCCAGGAAGGAGGCTGCCGACATGTAGTCACCGGCAATCGCCAGACCGTTCTGGAAACCGGTGATGCTGCCGCCAGCGGTGTAGAAGTCGGACGTCGAGGTGTTGCGCTTCGACGCCCAGTAGGTGATGTACAGCGTGGCGCCGACGAAGGCGAGGAACATGACGATGGCCGCGGTGTTCAGCGGCTGGCGCTGCACGTCCCCGGTCAGGGCGTCCGCCCAGGTCAGCGAAGAGGCTGCCATCAGGCCGATGGCGGTGAGAATACGCGCAATCATTTCTGCACCTCGTCGAGAATGGCCTTGTTCAGGGCGTCGAATTCGCCGTTGGCGCGCTTGACGTAGATCCCGGTGAGGATGAAGGCGGAAAAGATCAGACCGAGGCCCATGGGGATACCCCAGGTGATCGGCGAGTCGGGGCTGATGCGCGTGCCGAGCACTTGCGGCTCGAAGGCGATGAGCAGGATGAAAGCCACGTACAGGCCGAGCATGATGGCTGATAGGATCCAGGCGAAGCGTTCGCGCTTGGCGACCAACTCCTGGAATTGCGGATTTTTTTCGATCCGCCGGTAGATGCTGTCGTTCATTGTTGTTGTCCTCCGCAGCATGGGGGTTGCTGGTGAGTTCACTCTAGTTTGCCCAACGACGGCCGACAGACGACCTTAGTCGTAGCACCCGGCCATTCACGACCAAAGTCTTAGCCCGCGCGGCCGCCAGGGTAGCGGGTAGGCTCTGCCCGGTACCCCCGCGCGCGCCTTGCGGCGACACGTTCTATCGAGGCCGAGCGAAAAAATAAGCAAAAACTATAAGCACCATCGGCAATGGCCATTTCACCGCGCCGACGGGCACGCCTAGGCTCCACTCCAACGAATAACAATTCTCATTGGAGGCCGATCATGCCCAAGACCGTCACCTTTACCGCCATGCACTTCTGCATCGCCTTCAGCGTCGCCTACGCCCTCACCGGCAGCCTCACCGTCGGCGGCCTGGTGGCCGTGGTGGAACCGCTGTGCAACTCGGTTGGTTTCTACGTTCACGAGAAGGTCTGGAAGCGTTTCGAGCAGCCGCGCGAAGGCGCCGAGGCAATTCCCGCACACGCCTGGTTGCATCATCACGCCTGAGAACCTGTACAAAGCATTGCAAGCCAGCGCGGACGCTGTCCGCACGGTGTCGCGATCCGCTAAGATGCCGAGCTTTGCCGCCACGCACGCCTAGCACCCATGACCCAGAGCTCGCGTTTTCCCGCCCTGCCCTACCTGTTCGCCCTGCTGCTCGCTTGCGCCGCCCTCGTCGCCCTTTGGTACGGCATCGGCCGGCCGGTGGTGCTGCCGGATGCCGCAACGCCCACACACAAGCTCCAGTGCGCTTCGTACACGCCGTTCGGCAAGGACCAGTCGCCCTTCGACCAGCCCCTGCAGATCAGCGCCACGCAGATCGACACCGATTTCACCCAACTGGCCAAGCGCTTCGAGTGCGTGCGCACCTATTCCATGACCGGCCTCGAAGCGCTGCCGGACCTGGCGCGCAAGCACGGCCTCAAGGTGATGATCGGTGCCTGGGTCAACGGCAACCCGGTCGATACGCAGATCGAGATCGACGCGCTGATCAAGACCGCCAATGCCTACCCCGATGTGGTCACCGCGGTGATCGTCGGCAACGAGGTGCTGCTGCGCAAGGAGCTCACCGGCAAGCGCCTGGCCGAGCTGATCAACGAGGTCAACGCCAAGGTCGCCCAGCCGGTGACCTACGCCGATGTCTGGGAGTTCTGGCTCAAGCATCCGGAAGTCGCCCCGGCGGTGGACTTCGTCACCATCCACCTGCTGCCCTACTGGGAAGATGACCCGAGCGGCATCGAGCAGGCGCTGGGCAAGGTCGCCGAGGTGCGCCAGACCTTCGGCAACGCGTTCGCGCCCAAGGACATCATGATCGGCGAGACCGGCTGGCCCAGCGAAGGTCGTCAGCGTGAAACCGCCGTGCCAAGCCGCGTCAACGAAGCACTGTTCATCCGTGGTTTCGTGCGCATGGCCGAGGAAAACGGCTGGCACTACAACCTGATCGAAGCCTTCGACCAGCCGTGGAAGCGCGTCAGCGAAGGCGCGGTCGGCGGCTACTGGGGGCTGTTCGATGCTGATCGCCAGGACAAGGGCATCCTCGCCGGGCCGGTGTCCAACCTGCCGCAATGGCCGCTGTGGCTTGGCCTGAGTGGCGTACTGCTGTTCGCCGCGTTGGTCATCGGCGGGCGCCCCGCATCGACCCGCGCCGCCCTGCTGCTGCCACTCACCGCCGCCCTCGGCGGCGCCTGCATCGCCGGTTGGCTGGAACTGGCCAGCGTCTCCAGCCGTTTCCTCGGCGAATGGCTGTGGACCGCCGCGTTGCTGCTGCTCAACCTGATCGTCCTGGCGCATGCCAGCCTGGCCCTGTCCAGCCGCGCCGGCTGGCGCGCGCGGGCCTTCGCCTGGCTCGACGCCCGTGGCGGCTGGTGGCTGGCGGCCAGCGGCTTCGCCGGCGCGGTACTGATGCTCGGCCTGGTGTTCGACGCTCGCTACCGCGGCTTCCCGAGCATGGCCCTGCTGTTGCCGGCGCTGGTCTACCTGCTGCGCCCGGTTGCCGGCCCGCGCCGCGAAATCGGCCTGCTCGCCGTGATCATCGGTGCTGGCATCGCGCCGCAGCTGTACCAGGAAGGCCTGTTCAACGGCCAGGCCATTGGCTGGGCCGTGACCAGCGCGCTGCTGGTACTGGCGCTGTGGCGCAGCGTGCGCCTGCGCCGCGGCTGAGCCAGCCGCCGAAACGAAAAAGGGACGCCGCGGCGTCCCTTTTTCATGCCCTGTCGATCAGGTCGCAGGCGTGGCTCGCACCAGGCGCAGCGCGGCGATGACCACGGCGAACACCGCCAGGCTGGCGCTGTACAGCACCAGGGCCGGCAGGCCGAAGAGCACTGCCAGCACCGCCAGGCCACGACCGATACGCCCCGGTGCGACGAAGGCGATGACCGCCAGGGCCAGGGCCGTATAGGCAATCACCCGGAAGTGGATCAGCAGGCCGAGGGAGGCACGCATCTGGCACTCCCAGCGCGCGGCTTCATCGACGCAGAGACCAACCCACTGGGTGTCTTCCATCAGGGCGAAACGCACGCCATAGCTGGCCGCCAGCCACAACGGCAGGATCAGCAGCAACGCAAGCAGCGGAAAATGGCGCGACATACAGGGCACTCCGAGGGTCAAAAACGGCGATCAGCTTAATCCGCCAGCACTTTTATGCAAGTCGAGGCCGCCAGAATCCACGTCATGCCCTTGCGCCGCCGCGTTTTCATCCTCACCGTCCTGGCCCTGCTCTGGCTCGGCTGGGTCTGCCTGCGCCCAGCCGAGCCCGTTGCGCCGGTCCATGAACAGGCGTTGCCCGCTGGTGCCTTTCGCCTCGGCGCGCACACCATCACGCCGCTGCAGCCGTTCCATGTCGAAGCACGGGTACTCGGCCGCGAGGATTACCGCCTCGACCGCGGCGCCGAAGTCTCGCCCACCGACTTGGCCCTGGGCTGGGGGCCGATGGCCGACCCGCAGGTACTGCAGCGCTTCAGCATCAGCCAGAGCAACCGCTGGTATCACTGGCAGGTGGACGACGAACCGATCTCCCGCGAAGCCATCGAAACCCATAGCGCCAACATGCACTTCATCCCGGGCAACGACGCGGCGGCCAGGGCCCTGGCGGCGGTGCGTGCCGGGCAGAACATCCGCCTGCGCGGCCAGCTGGTGCGGGTACAGGGCGACGACGGCTTCGACTGGCTGAGCTCGCTGAGCCGTGAGGACACCGGCGAAGGTGCCTGCGAGCTGATCTGGCTGGAACAGCTGGAGCGTGTCGACTGAATCAGCCGGCACTTCTTTACACTTGCACTTGTCATAGCCGCGGTATTCACTCCAGCTACTCATCGCAAAGGGATTTGACCCATGCCCCGCTTGCTCGCTCTTGCCGTGCTGCTTGCCGGCCTGTTCCCGGTGCCGCCGCTTCTGGCGGCCGACATCGATGTCGCCACCTATGGCTACCCGCTGACCAACCCATTCGAAGCCACCATTTCCACCACCCCGCCCGAGCTCCGTGCGCAGGTGCCGCTCGACGAGGACATCGACCAGGCCGACTATTCGCTGAAGCTGCGCCCCGAGCGCGAGTTCGAACTGCCGGAAAACTTCTGGCCGGTAACCAAGCTGCGCTACCGCATGGCGCAGCAGAAAGGCCCGGCGCCGCTGATCTTCATCATCGCCGGTACCGGCGCCAACTACGCCAGCAGCAAGACCGAGGAACTCAAGCGGGTGTTCTACGGCGCCGGCTACCACGTCGTGCAGCTGTCCTCGCCAACCAGCTACGACTTCATGAGCGCCGCCTCGCGCGCCGCCACCCCGGGCATCTCCAGCGAGGATGCCGAAGACCTCTACCGGGTCATGCAGGCGGTGCGCGCGCAGCACCCGAAACTGCCGGTCACCGACTTCTACCTCACCGGCTACAGCCTCGGCGGCCTGCAGGCGGCATTCGTCAGCCAGCTCGACGAGACCAAGCGCAGCTTCAACTTCAAGCGCGTGCTGCTGCTCAACCCGCCGGTCAACCTGTACACCTCGGTGAGCAATCTCGACCGCCTGGTGCAGACCGAGGTCAAGGGCATCAACGGCAACACCACCTACTTCGAGCTGGTGCTGAGCAAGCTGACCCGCTACTTCCAGCAGAAGGGCTACATCGACCTCAATGACGCGCTGCTCTACGACTTCCAGCAATCGCGCCAGCAGCTGAGCAACGAGCAGATCGCCATGCTCATCGGCAGCAGCTTCCGCTTCTCGTCCGCCGACATCGCCTTCACCTCGGACCTGATCAACCGCCGCGGCCTGATCACCCCACCGCAGCTCTCGATCAGCGAGAGCACACGCCTGGAGCCGTTCTTCAAGCGCGCCCTGCAGTGCGACTTCGACTGCTACATGGCCGAGCAACTGATCCCTCACTGGCGCAAACGTTTCAACGGCGGCAGCCTGGCCCAGCTGGTCGACGCGGTGAGCCTCTACGCGCTGGAGGCGTACCTCAAGGAAAGCGACAAGATCGCCGTGATGCACAACGCCGACGACCTGATCCTCGGCCCTGGCGACATTGGTTTCCTGCGCCGTACCTTCGGCGAACGCCTGACCCTGTACCCGCACGGCGGGCATTGCGGCAACCTCAACTACCGCGTCAACAGCGACGCCATGCTGGAGTTCTTCCGTGGCTAAGACGACCTATCTGCCGTTCGCCCTGGCGCTGTTGAGCGCCGTTGCCCACGCCGAGCCGGCTGCCGACGCGGATGGCTACACCAACCCGCTGGATCAGCTGAAGTTCAACCCGAGCCTGGACCAGCGCGAATTCGAGCGCGCCAGCCTCGACGCCCTCAACGTCTACGACCCGTGGGAACCGTGGAACCGCCGCGTCTACCACTTCAACTACCGCGCGGACGAATGGGTGCTGATGCCGGTGGTCAATGGCTACCGCTACGTCACCCCGCGTTTCGTGCGCACCGGCGTGAGCAACTTCTTCAGCAACCTGGGCGATGTACCCAACCTGCTCAACAGCCTGCTGCAGTTCAAGGGCAAGCGCTCGCTGCAGACCACCGGCCGCCTGCTGGTCAACACCACCGTCGGCATCGTCGGCCTGTGGGACCCGGCGACGCGCATCGGCCTGCCCAAGCAGGGTGAGGACTTCGGCCAGACCCTGGGCTTCTACGGCGTGCCGGACGGCCCGTACGTGATGCTGCCGCTGCTCGGCCCCTCCAACCTGCGCGACACCGGCGGGCGCGTGGTCGACTTCGTCGCGGAGAACCAGCTCAACTACCTGAACATGGCGGAGCTGAGCAGCGACCACCCGGAGATCATGCTGCTGCGCGCAATCAACGCCCGCGACACCACCAACTTCCGCTACGGCCAGCTGAACACGCCGTTCGAGTACGAGAAGGTGCGCTACGTCTACCGCGAGGCGCGCAAGCTGCAGATCGCCGAGTGACACCCTGTACACCGCGCGGGCAACTGCCTGCGCGGTTCCCTCCTGGGTAGGCTAGTCCCGCACCACCACCCCATACCTATCGACACGCTCGATAGATATCCCGCGAAATTCGCAACCATCAATCCAATCGACAGGCATAGGATGGACACATTCCCGAACCGGAGGTGTTCCATGACCCAGTTTCGCCAGATCGTTTCCCAGCACATCGGCCACGCCACGTCCGACGGCGCCGGCGTCAGCCTGACCCGCGTGTTCGGTGGCGCCGGTGTCGAGCGCTTCGACCCGTTCCTGATGCTCGATGAGTTCGGCTCGGAAAACCCCGACGAGTACATCGCCGGCTTCCCGCCGCACCCGCACCGTGGCTTCGAAACCATTACCTACATGCTCGAAGGGCGCATGCGCCACGAGGATCACCTGGGCAACGTCGGCCTGCTGGAGAGCGGCGGCGTGCAATGGATGACCGCTGCACGCGGGATCATCCACAGCGAGATGCCGGAGCAGGAAGAAGGCCTGATGCGTGGCTTCCAGCTGTGGCTCAACCTGCCCAGCCAGGCCAAGCTCGGTGAGGCTGGCTACCGCGACTACGCCCCGCAGGAAATCCCCCGGTTGCGCACCGCGGCGGGCGTATCGGTGAAGGTGATCGCCGGGCGCTACGACGACGGCGACGTGCAGCGGGACGGTGCCGTGCAACGGCCGCAGACCGCACCGCAGCTGTTCGACTTCGAACTGCCGGCTGGCAGCCGCGTCGCCCCGCGCCTGGCGGACGGCCAGCGCGTGCTGCTCTACGTCTATGAGGGCGAGGTGCACGTCAACGGCCAGCCGATCGGCAAGCGCCGCCTGGTGCGCCTGTCGCAACAGGGCGCCATCGAGCTGGTCAGCGCACAGGGCGCTCGCGTGCTGTTGATCGCCGGTACGCCGCTGGAGGAGAACATCGTCCAGTACGGCCCCTTCGTGATGAACACCCGCGAGGAGATCGAGGAGGCCCTGCGCGATTTCCGCGACGGTCGCCTCACCGCCTGAACCAGACAGGGCGCAATCGCAGGGCTGGCGTACCGCGCCGGCCCTGCGCGGTTTCGCCGTACGGATGAGAAATTTTCTCGGCACGCACAATCAAGAATGATTACTATTGGCGCCCTTTTATTCGCTCACGAACAAGGACGCCCATCATGTTGATCAAGCACTTCGTGGCCATCGGCCTGCTGTCTTTCACCAACATCGCCCATGCCCACTTCGCCTGGCTGGAGCGTGGCCAGGACGGCAGCACCCAGGCTTACTTCGGCGAATGGGCCGACGACGTGCGCGAAACCCAGCAGGGCCCGCTGAAGATCCTCGCCAGCGCCAGCGTGACCCAGGCCGGCAAGACCCTGCCCGCCACCACCCAGGACAATCACTTCGCCTACGCCAGCCAGGGCGATGCCGACGTGCGCCTGCAGCAGACCTTCGTGCGCAACGACACGCGCATCCTCTTCTCAGCCAAGGCCGGGCGCAGCGAAACCCAGGGCGTTGCCGAGCTGGAACTGGTGCCCAGCGCTGCCGGCAGCGACCGTTTCACCCTGCACTTCGCCGGCAAGCCGTTGGCGGAAACCGAAGTCGTGGTATTCGGCCCGCCGAAGTGGAGCAAGACCCTGCACACCGACGCCAACGGCCAGATCCAGGTGCCGCTGCCGTGGGCCGGCCAGTACGTGATCGAGGTGTCGCACGCTGTCGATGGCGCCGGCAAGGTCGGCGAGCAGGCTTACGCGAAGACCCGCTATGTCAGCACCACCACCTTCACCGTGAGCAAATGAAGACAGCGACACTCTCGCGCCGCTACCGCCTGGCAGTGGCCTCGCGCGCCCTCGCCGCTGTTTTCGGCGGCTATGGCTTGGCGGCGGCGTTCTGCGTATGCCTGGCACTGACCCTGCCGCTGGACAAGTCGGAAGCGGCCATCGCTGGCGGCGTGCTCGGTTTCATCGTCTATTGCGCGGCGGTGATCTGGGTATTCGCCGCACGCTCGGCCCTGCGCGCCTGGGCCGGCGTGCTGCTGCCCGCCCTGGCGCTGGCAGCGGTAGCCTGGCTGGCCAAATCGGGAGGCGCGGCATGAAGGAAGGTTTCCGCCAGTCCCAGGCCTGGCTGCACACCTGGAGCGGGCTGGTGCTCGGCTGGCTGCTGTTCGCCATCTTCCTCACTGGCACCGCCAGTTACTTCCAGGATGAGATCAACCACTGGATGCACCCCGAGCGCCATCAGCTCGAACGCGGCCCGCTGGACCTGGACAAGGCTGTCGCCGAACTGCAGCGCCAGGCGCCGAATGTCGCGCAGTGGACCTTTGCCCTGCCCAACGAACGCACCCCGGTGCTCGAGGCGTTCTGGCCCGGCGGTGAGCGGCGTTTCTCCAGCGCCGCGCTCGACCCGGCCAGCGGTGCAGTCCTGCCCAAGCTGGACACCCAGGGCGGCAACTTCTTCTACCGCTTTCATTTCCAGCTCTGGCACATCGACGTGCTCACCGCCCGCTATCTGGTCGGCGTCGCCACCATGTTCATGTTCGTGGCGCTGATCAGCGGCATCATCACCCACAAGAAGATCTTCAAGGATTTCTTCACCCTGCGCCCACGCAAGGGCCAGCGTTCCTGGCTCGACGGGCACAACGTGTCGGCGGTGATGGCCCTGCCCTTCTACCTGATGATCACCTTCACCGGGCTGGTGATCTTCGTTTACCTGTACATGCCCTGGGGCATCCAGGCGCAGTACGGCGACGACAGCCAGGCCTTCTTCAACGAACTGTTCCCACGTGCCGCGCCCCTGGAGCGCAGCGGCGTGGCCGCCCCCGTGCCCAGCCTCACGCCGTTTCTCGACAAGGCGCGCGAGCAGTGGAATGGCATCCCGGCGGAGAACCTGACGCTGTTCAATCCGGGAGACGCCAACGCGCGCATCGAGCTGACGCCAGATCGCCGCCACAGCATCTCCGGCACCGGCCCGCGCCTGCTGTTCGATATCAACGGCAACCTGCTGCAGCGCCAGGGCGAGTTGAAGCCGATCGCCCAGGCCAGTCGCATGCTGGTCGGCCTGCACCTGGGCCACTACGCCGAACCGCTGCTGCGCTGGCTGTATTTCCTCAGCGGCCTGGCCGGCAGTTTCATGATCGCCAGCGGCCTGGTGCTGTGGGTGGTCAAGCGTACGGCGCAGGCCAAGGGCGAGATCGATTTCGGCCTGCGTCTGGTGCAGATCCTCAACGTCGGCGCGGTCGCCGGGCTGCCGATCGCCATGGCCAGTTTCCTCTGGGCCAATCGCCTGCTGCCGGTCGACCTGGCGCAGCGCGGCGAGTGGGAAATTCATGCCTTCTTCGCGACCTGGGGCCTGGCCCTGCTGCATCCTCTCGTGCGCTCGCACAAGCGCGCCTGGGTCGAACAACTGGGGCTGGCAGCGCTGTTGTTCGCCGCCCTGCCGCTGCTGGACCTGTTCACCGTCCACGCGCAGTGGCCGCGCAGCCTCGCCTACAGCGAGTGGCTGGTAACCGGTGTCGAGCTGACAAGCCTGGCTCTGGGCGCAACATTGGCCTGGCTGAGCTGGAAGGTCGCGCGCCATCAGCCGCAACAGAAAGCCGCTCGTGTGGCCAAGCCGGCCAAGGCCGCACCGGTCGCCAAGGGCAGCGCGTCGGCGCCGGAATGCCTCGCGGAAACGGAGAGCGCCGCATGATGCCGCTGGCACTGAGCCTGACCTATGCCGGGCTGTGCTGCCTGTGCCTGGCGATGAACAAACACTACGCGGAAATCATCGGTGGCACGCCGCCGAACGGCTTGCCCGTCACCCTGCGCATCAGTGGTTGGAGCCTGCTTGGGCTGAGCCTGGCGCTGTGCATCCAGGGGCGCGGCGCGGCATTCGGCAGCGTGATCTGGTGCGGCCTGCTCAGCGCCGCGGCACTGGCCCTGGTGTTGCTGCTGCCCTACCGGCCGCGACTGACCCTGCACCTGGCCAGCGCCGCGCCGCTGACCTGCCTGCTCTGGCTCGGCGTGGCCTGACTCAGGCCGGCGTGGTCAGGGCGAGGAAACGGCACAGGCCTTCTTTCTGCGCCATCGCATCCTGGTAACCCAACTCGATCAGCTCGTTGCAGTAGCCCGGCTCGAACAGCAGGTAGCTGAGCACCCCGGCGCCGCTGGCCCGGGTCGCACCCGGCCCGCGCAGGAAGAAGCGCATCGAGCGCGGCATCTCGTGGCGATGCCGCGCGGCGATCTGGTCCAGCGGCTGGCTCGGCGAAATCACCAGCACCTCCACCGGCTTCAGGCCCAACCCTTTCGCATGCAACTCCGCAGGAATCAGCCGACTCATGTGGTTGAGGCGCTGTAACTGCTCGATGTCACCTTCCAAGCTGTCGATGAAGGTGCTGTTGAGCATGTGCCCGCTGATCTGCGCCAGGGTCGGCGGCTTGCCGCTGTTCGGCCGCGGCACTGCGCGGCTGGCCTCGGCGCCCTGCGGGTTGCCGCTGACGCCGACGACCAGTACCCGGTTCGCGCCCAGGTGCAGCGCCGGGCTGATCGGCGCCGACTGGCGCACTGCACCGTCGCCGAAATACTCGCGGTTGATCTTCACCGGCGGGAAGATCAGCGGGATCGAGGCACTGGCCAGCAGATGATCGAGGCTCAAACGCGTGGGTACGCCGACGCGGCGATGGCGGAACCAGGGGTCGATGGTCGCGCGGCCTTGGTAGAAGGTCACCGCCTGGCCCGATTCGTAGCCAAACGCCGATACCGCCACCGCGCGCAGCTGGCGCATGCGCACCGCCGCGGCGATACCGGAGAAGTCCAGCTGACGGCCGAGCAGCTCGCGCAGCGGCGTGCTGTCGAGCAGCGCCACCGGCAGGTCACCACCGAGGCCGAGCATGCTGTGGCCGAAGAAACGCCCGGCCTGGCGCAATACGCCCGGCCAGTCGCTGCGGTAGATCTCGCCACAGTGGAAACTCTTCCAGACCTCGCTCAGGCGCCGCGCCGCCTCGCTGAAATGCAGCGCGCCACAAGCCAGGCCGACGGCGTTGATCGCCCCGGCCGAGGTGCCGACGATGACCGGAAAGGGGTTGTCGCTGGAATCGCCGAGCAGGTCGGCGATCGCCCCCAGCACACCCACCTGATACGCCGCCCGTGCGCCCCCTCCGGAAAGGATCAACCCGGTGACGGGCTTGGCAGGATCGACGGCGTGATTCATGGGCAGGTCTCGTTGAAGTGATGGAACCTAGCGCGCGCGCTTCTTGTACAGCTTCGGCTCGCCCGGCGGACGCGTCTTGAAGCGCCGGTGCGCCCACAGGTACTGCTCCGGATGCTGGCTCACCGCCTGCTCGATCCAGCGGTTGATGCGCAGGCAGTCAGCCTCTTCGCTGTCGCCGGGGAAGTTTTCCAGCGCCGGGTACAGGGTCAAACGATAGCCCGAACCATCGGCCAGACGCTCCTGAGTGAACGGCACCACCCGCGCCTTGCCCAGGCGAGCGAACTTGGTGGTGGCCGTCACGGTAGCCGCGCTGACGCCGAACAACGGCACGAAGATGCTCTGCTTGGGGCCGTAGTCCTGATCCGGGGCGTACCAGATGGCACGGCCAGCACGCAGCACCTTGAGCATGGCGCGGATGTCATCGCGCTCGATGGCCGTGGCGTCGCGGTTATGCCGCTCGCGGCCGCTGCGCTGGATGAAGTCGAACAGCGGGTTCTTGTGCTCGCGATACATGCCGTCGATGGTCTGCCGCTGCCCAAGCAGCGCGGCGCCGATCTCCAGCGTGGTGAAGTGCAGCGCCATGAGGATCACGCCCTGGCCCTGCGCCTGCACCGCCTGCAGGTGCTCCAGTCCCACGATATGGGCAAGCTTGGCCAGGCGCACACGCGGCCACCACCAGGCCATCGCCGTTTCGAACAGGGCGATGCCGTTGGAGGCGAAGTTTTCTTTCAGCAGGCGGGTACGGGCGGCGTCATCGAGCTGCGGGAAACACAGCTGCAGGTTGCGCGCGGCAATGCGCCGGCGCCCACCCGCCAGGCGATACATCACCGCCCCGACGCCGCGCCCCAGCACCAGCAGCACTCGGTACGGCAACTGCGCGATCAGCCACAGCAGCGCCAGGCCCAGCCACAGGGGCCAGAAGCGCGGATGCAGGAAATACACACGAAAACGCGGACGATCCATGAACGATCCCGGGCAAACGACAAGGCCGGGCATTCTACAGGACTCCCCGCGGCTTGCGGCCGTGCGGGCTAATCGTTATAAGTCGTCGCCATCACAGCGCACGTAAAGACCATGAGCCAAGCCGACCTCCTCGACCAAGATCCCGTGTTCCAGCTCAAAGGCAGCATGCTTGCCATCACCGTGCTGGAACTGGCCCACAACGATCTCGAACGCCTGGACCGCCAGCTCGCCATCAAGGTCCAGCAGGCACCGAACTTCTTTCAGAACATCCCGCTGGTCCTGGCCCTGGACAAACTGCCCGAAGGCGAAGGCAGCCTCGACCTGGGCAAACTGATGGAGCTGTGCCGCAGCCACGGCCTGCGTACCCTGGCGATTCGCGCCAACCGCGCCGAGGACATCGCCTCGGCCAACGTCCTGGACATCCCCGTGCTGCCGCCCTCCGGCGCCCGCGAACGCCTGGTCGAACCGGTGGAAGCGCGCAAGAAGGAAAAACCGGCCGCACCTGCCGAACCGGTGGCCAAGCCCAGCCGCATCGTCACCACGCCAGTGCGCGGCGGCCAACAGATCTATGCCCAGGGCGGCGACCTGATCGTTCTGTCGCCGGTCAGTGCCGGGGCGGAACTTCTCGCCGACGGCAATATCCATGTGTACGGCCCGATGCGCGGCCGCGCGCTCGCCGGCGTCAAGGGCGACGTCAAGGCACGCATCTTCTGCCAGCAGATGGGCGCTGAAATGCTTTCTGTGGCGGGCCAGTACAAGACCGCCGAAGACCTGCGCCGCGACCCACTCTGGGGCCAGGCAGTACAGGTCAGCCTGACGGGTGACGTGTTGAACATCACCCGCCTTTAACGGATACTGCGGACCAATTTAAAAGGACCAAAAGGGCATCCGGAAGCCAGGCGTACCGGCTTCGTGGTTGCCCGTTTTTTCATATTTTTTGGGGTGTATCACCTTGGCCAAGATTCTCGTAGTCACTTCCGGCAAGGGCGGCGTGGGCAAAACCACCACCAGTGCTGCCATCGGTACCGGCCTCGCCCTGCGCGGCCACAAAACCGTAATCGTCGACTTCGACGTCGGCCTGCGTAACCTCGACCTGATCATGGGCTGCGAGCGCCGCGTGGTGTACGACTTCGTCAACGTCATCAACGGCGAAGCGACCCTGACCCAGGCCCTGATCAAGGACAAACGCCTGGAGAACCTCTACGTGCTGGCCGCCAGCCAGACCCGTGACAAGGACGCCCTGACCAAAGAGGGTGTCGGCAAGGTCATCGACGAGCTGTCGAAGAACTTCGAATTCGTCATCTGCGACTCGCCGGCCGGTATCGAAACCGGTGCCCACCTGGCCATGTACTTCGCCGACGAAGCCATCGTCGTGACCAACCCGGAAGTCTCCTCGGTGCGCGACTCCGACCGCATGCTCGGCCTGCTGGCAAGCAAATCGCGCCGCGCCGAGAACGGCGAAGAGCCGATCAAGGAACGCCTGCTGCTGACCCGCTACAACCCCGAGCGCGTGACCAAGGGCGAAATGCTCGGCGTGGAAGACGTCGAGGAAATCCTCGCCATCAACCTGCTCGGCGTGATCCCGGAATCCCAGGCCGTGCTGAAAGCCTCCAACCAGGGCGTACCGGTGATCCTCGACGACCAGAGCGACGCAGGCCAGGCCTATGGCGACGCGGTTGACCGCCTGCTCGGCAAGGAGGTACCGCACCGCTTCCTCGACGTGAAGAAGCAAGGCTTCCTGCAACGCATCTTCGGGGGTCGCGAATGAACATTTTCGACTTCTTCCGCGAGCGCAAGAAGGAAACCCCGGCGTCGATCGCCAAGGAGCGCCTGTCGATCATCGTCGCCCACGAGCGCGGCCAGCGCAGCCAGCCAGATTACCTGCCGGCCCTGCAGAAAGAACTGGTCGAAGTGATCCGCAAGTACGTCAACATCGAACAGGATCAGGTGCAGGTCGCACTGGAAAACCAGGGCAGCTGCTCGATCCTGGAACTCAATATCACCCTGCCCGACCGGTGAAATACACCCTCTCCTACCGGGAGAGGGTTGGGGTGAGGGAAAAACGGCGGCCCAGGCCGCCGTTGTCATTTGTGGAAAAGTCATGCCGCTGTCGAACGTCGAAATTCTCCACCAGGACGCTGCCCTGCTGGTGATCAACAAGCCCACCCTGCTGCTTTCGGTGCCCGGCCGCGCGGAAGACAACCGCGATTGCCTGGTGACGCGCCTGCAGGAGAACGGCTACCCGGAAGCGCGCATCGTCCACCGTCTGGACTGGGAAACCTCGGGCATCATCGTCCTCGCCCGCGACGCCGACAGCCACCGCGAACTGTCCCGCCAGTTCCACGACCGCGAAACCGAAAAAGCCTACACCGCGCTGTGCTGGGGCCAGCCAGAACCGGACAGCGGCAGTATCGACCTGCCGCTGCGCTACGACCCGCCAACCAAGCCGCGCCACGTGGTCGACCATGAACAGGGCAAGCACGCCCTGACCTTCTGGAAGGTGCTGGAGCGCTGCGGCGACTGGGCGCGCGTCGAGCTGACGCCGATCACCGGCCGCTCGCACCAGTTGCGCGTGCACATGCTATCGATCGGTCATCCGCTGCTCGGCGACGGCCTGTACGCTCATGAACAGGCTATGGCCGCCTGGCCGCGCCTGTGCCTGCACGCCAGCATGCTCAGCCTGACCCACCCGCAAACTGGCGAGCGCCTGCGCTTCGAGTGCCCCGCGCCGTTCTGACTGCCGCGTAGAAACGTGGCAAACGCCCAGCGGTCTGCTCACGATGCTTTTTATGCAGCCGGCTCACGAGCAGCGCGCACTCCTGCGCAAAGCCGGCAGACTGCGGCCAAGCCAGTGCGATAAACTCCGGCCATCGCTGTCCGGAGTCCGTTATGCGCGCAGAGCTGAATCAGGGCCTGATCGAGTTCCTCAAGTCCTCCCCCACCCCGTTCCATGCCACCCGCACCCTGGCCCAGCGCCTACAGAGTGCCGGTTTCCGCCCCCTCGACGAACGTGACAGCTGGGCCACCGAACCCGGTGGCCGTTACTACGTCACCCGTAATGACTCTTCGATCATCGCCTTCCAGCTCGGCCGACGTGCGCCGCTCGATGGCGGCCTGCGCCTGGTCGGTGCGCACACCGACAGCCCGTGCCTGCGCGTCAAGCCGCAGCCCGAGCTGCAGCGCCAGGGCTTCTTCCAGCTCGGCGTGGAAGTCTACGGCGGCGCGCTGTTGGCGCCCTGGTTCGACCGCGACCTGTCGCTGGCCGGGCGCGTCACCTTTCGCCGTGACGGCAAGGTGGAAAGCCGCCTGATCGACTTCCAGCTGCCGATCGCGGTGATCCCCAACCTGGCCATCCACCTCAATCGCGAGGCCAACCAGGGCTGGGCAATCAACGCCCAGCACGAGCTGCCACCGATCCTCGCCCAGGTTGCCGGCGAGGAACGCGCCGACTTCCGCGCCCTGCTCGCCGACCAGTTGGCGCTCGAGCACGAACTGAACGCCGATGCGGTGCTCGACTACGAACTCAGCTTCTACGACACGCAGAACGCCGCGGTGATCGGCCTCAACGGCGACTTCATCGCCGGAGCGCGCCTGGACAACCTGCTTTCCTGCTACGCCGGCCTGCAAGCCCTGCTCGCCGCCGATGGTGAGGAAACCTGCGTGCTGGTCTGCACCGATCACGAGGAAATCGGCTCCTGCTCAGCCTGTGGCGCCGACGGTCCATTCCTCGAACAGGTGCTGCAACGCCTGCTGCCCGAGGGCGATGCCTTCGTGCGCACCATCCAGAAATCCTTGCTGGTCTCTGCCGACAACGCCCACGGCGTGCACCCCAACTACGCCGACAAACACGACGCCAACCACGGCCCCAAGCTCAATGCCGGCCCAGTGATCAAGGTCAACAGCAACCAGCGCTACGCCACCAACAGCGAGACCGCCGGCTTCTTCCGCCACCTGTGCCTGGCCGAGGAGGTGCCGGTGCAGAGTTTCGTGGTGCGCAGCGACATGGGCTGCGGCTCGACCATCGGCCCGATCACCGCCAGCCAGCTGGGCGTGCGCACCGTGGATATCGGCCTGCCGACCTTTGCCATGCACTCGATCCGCGAGCTGGCCGGCAGTCATGACCTGGCGCACCTGGTCAAGGTGCTCGGCGCCTTCTACAACAGCGCCGAACTGGGCTGAGGAGCACGCACATGGCCGTGGCGATCTTCGACCTCGACAACACCCTGCTCGAAGGCACCTGCTCCAGCCTGTGGGCGGCCTACCTGGCCGACCTCGCCTGGGTCGACCGCGACTCCTTCCTGCAGCGCGACGGCGAACTGCTCGCCCGCTACGAGCAGGGCGAGCTGAGCATGGCCGACTACCTGAGCTTCAGCCTCTCGGCGCTGGTGGGGCGTACGGCCGAGGAAGTCGATTTCGTCCTCGAACCCTTCGTCGAAGACGTGATCGAGCCGCTGCTGCACAACGACGCCATGCGCAGTATTGCCGACCACCGCAGCGCGGGGGATCGCGTGCTGCTGGCGGCCGCCATACCGACCTTCCTGATCGCGGCCATCGCCGACCGCCTGGGCCTGGCCGATGTATTGGGCATCGACCTGCAAGAGCAGCACGGTTTCTATTCGGGCAACACCGAAGGCGTTCCCACCTACGGTGAAGGCAAGCTGCAGCGGGTGCAGGCATGGCTGGCGGAACAAGGCCTGTCGCTGGCTGACGCCTCCCTCTATACCCACTCGCCGCAGGATCTGCCGCTGCTGGAACGGGTCGACCGGCCTCACGCGGTCAACCCCGGCGCGGCGCTGCTGGAACAGGCCGAGCGCGCGGGCTGGCCGGTGCTTACCTGGCGCTGAGCGAAGGCTCAGCGCACGTCACCCAAGCCGATCAGACCAGGCTGTCGTCGATCACCAACACGACCTTGCCCGACACCTGATTGCTCGCCAGCGCCGCGAATGCCGCCTCGACGTCCTTGACCGCGAAGGTCTGCTCTAGCTGCGGCTTCAAACGGCCCTCGCCGAACAGCGGCCAGACGTGGTGGTTCAGCTCGCTGAGCAACTCCGCCTTGAACTGTTCGTCGCGGCTGCGCAGGGTCGAACCGATCAGCTTGATGCGCTTGCCGAGCAGCTGCGCCAGGTTCAGCTGGGCCTTGGTGCCGCCCATCAGGCCGATGTTTACCCAGCGGCCATCGCTGCCCAGCAACTCCAGGTTGAGTTCGGCGTAGGCGCCGCCGACGGGGTCGAGGATCACGTCGAACGGCGCGAAATCACGCAGGCTCGGCAAGTCGACATCGCGGATCGCCCCGCCCTGAGCCCCTAGCGCTTCGCAATACGCCAGGCGCTCGGCCGATCCGACGCTGACCCAGCAGGGATTGCCGAACGCCTTGCACAGCTGGATCGCCGCCGAACCCACGCCGCTGGCACCTGCGTGCAGCAGCACTTTTTCGCCCGCCTTGAGGGCGGCCAGCTCGAACAAATTGAGCCAGGCGGTGGCATACACCTCAGGCAGCGCTGCCGCTTCGGCCATGCTCAGGCCCTCGGGAATCGGCAGCGCATGGCGCGCATCGACCACCACTTCCTCGGCCATGCCGCCGCCCGCCAACAGGCAGCAGACGCGATCACCGACCTTCCAGGCGCTACCCGCACCAACTTCACTGACCACCCCCGAACACTCCAGGCCAAGGATGTCCGTGGTCCCGGCGGGCGGCGGATAAAGGCCGGCCCGCTGCAGCAGATCGGCACGATTCAGGCCGGCAGCGGCGACCCGCACACGAATCTGCCCTACATCGCAGGCGACGCGTGGTCGTTCGCACCATTCCACCTGCCCTTCGACGCCTTGCAATGCCTTCATGCTGCCTCCATAGTGAATAAGCCCCCCGGCCTAGAGCCGGGCTTTTTGCATATGCCGCCTGGCTCGAACGGAACCGGGCGCCCTACATGACGGCCTAATATGCGTTATCACTTGCCATCGCGTCGAATCAGCATGCAGCGTTTTCTCCCTAGCACCGCCCTCGCCCTCGTTCTGAGCTTCCAGGCCTTCACGGCACACGCCAAGACCGCTCCGGAAAACTGGGATTACCTGCAACCTGATCGCGAGCAGGTGATTGCCAGCCTGAACGTGGTGGAGTTGCTCAAGCGCCACCATTACAACAAGCCGCCGCTTGATGACGCCCGCTCGCTGAAGGTGTACGACGGCTACCTGAAGATGCTCGACCCGGCGCGCAGCTATTTCACTGCCGACGACATCACCGAATTCGACCGCTGGGCGAAGAAGTTCGACGACCTGCTCAAGAGCGGCGACCTCGAGCCCGGCTTCATCATGTACAAGCGCCAGCTGGTACGCGCCCAGGAGCGCCTGAACTACGCCCTCGGCCTGCTGAAGAATGTCGACGCACTCGACTTCAGCGTCGACGAAAGCCTGCTGGTCGACCGCGAGAAAGCCCCGTGGGCGAAGAACACCGCCGAACTCGACGACCTCTGGCGCAAGCGCGTCAAGGATGAGGTGTTGCGCCTGAAACTGGCCGGCAAGGAAACCAAGGCGATTCAGGAGCTGCTGACCAAACGCTACAAGAACCAGCTCAGCCGCCTGCAACAGACCAGCGGCGAGGACGTGTTCCAGGCTTATATCAACGCCTTCGCGCAGACCTACGACCCGCACACCAACTACCTCTCCCCGGACAACGCGGAGAACTTCGACATCAACATGAGCCTGTCGCTGGAAGGCATCGGCGCCGTGCTGCAGTCGGACAACGAGTACGTCAAGGTCGTGCGCCTGGTCCCGGCCGGCCCTGCCGAGAAGAGCAAGCAGGTCGCCCCGGCGGACAAGATCATCGGCGTCGCCCAGGGCGACAAGGACATGGTCGACGTCATTGGCTGGCGCCTGGAAGAAGTGGTCAAGCTGATCCGCGGACCGAAAGGTTCCAAGGTACGCCTGGAGGTCATCCCAGCCAGCAACGCGCCGAGCGACCAGACCAGCAAGGTGGTCAACATCACCCGTGAAGCGGTCAAGCTGGAAGAGCAGGCCGCGCAGAAATCGGTACTCAAGCTCAAGCACGACGGCCAGGAATACAAGCTCGGCGTGATCAAGGTGCCGGCCTTCTACCTCGACTTCAAAGCCTTCCGCGCCGGCGACCCGAACTACAAGAGCACCACCCGCGATGTCAAACGCCTGCTCACCGAACTGCAGGCCGAGAACGTCGAGGGCATCGTCCTCGACCTGCGTGACAATGGCGGCGGCTCCCTGCAGGAAGCCACCGAACTGACCGGCCTGTTCATCGACCAGGGCCCGACCGTGCTGGTACGCAACAGCGATGGCCGTGTCGACGTGCTGGCCGACGAAGAGCCGGGCGCGTTCTACACCGGGCCGATGACCGTACTGGTCGATCGCCTGTCCGCCTCGGCCTCGGAGATCTTCGCCGGCGCCATGCAGGACTACCACCGCGCGCTGATCGTTGGTGGCCAGACCTTCGGCAAGGGCACCGTACAGACCATCCAGGAACTCAATCACGGTGAGCTCAAGCTGACCCTGGCCAAGTTCTACCGCGTCTCCGGGCAGAGCACCCAGCACCAAGGCGTGCTGCCGGACATCGCCTACCCGAACATCGTCGACACCAAGGAAATCGGCGAAAGCGCACTGCCCGAGGCCATGCCATGGGACAGCATCCGCGCAGCGATCAAACCCGAGGTCGATCCGTTCAAGCCGTTCCTGGCCGAACTGAAGTCACGCCACGATGCGCGCACCATCAACAACCCGGACTTCGTCTTCACCCGTGAGCGCCTGGCGCTCGGTCAGGAGCTGATGAAGGAAACCAGCATCAGCCTCAACGAGCAGAAACGTCGCGCCCAGCGGGCCGATATCGAAGCCCGTCAGCTGGCCCTGGAAAATGCCAAGCGCACCGCCAAGGGCGAGGAGCCGCTCAAGGAACTCAAGGAAGAGGACGAAGACGCCCTCCCCGTCGAGCCGGAGAAGACCAAACCCGAAGACGATGCCTACCTGACCGAGAGCGGTTTGATCCTGCTCGACTACCTCGGCCTGAACGCGCAGGTGGCCAAGCACTAATCGGCGCGGTCATCAAAGCGTCATCGTTCTGTCGTGAAATGAAGGGCCGGTAGCGATACCGGCCCTTTCGTTTTTCCGGCCAGTCGAGAGCCCACAATGACCGTCACCGAGCAGTTGAGCGCGCTGGAACACATCCTCGCTCACGGCGACTTGCATACCCTTTTCCAACCCATCGTCGCCCTCTCGGAGCGACGCATTCTCGGCTACGAAGCCCTCACCCGCGGCCCCTCCAACAGCCCCCTGCACTCCCCCATCGCGCTGTTCAGCGTGGCACGCAACAGTGGCCGCCTGAGCGAATTGGAACTGATCAGCCGACGCAGCGCCTGCCGACGTTTTCGTGATCTCAAGCTCGATGGCAAGCTGTTCCTCAACGTCTCCCCCGAATCCATGCTCGAACCCACGCACCAGCCGGGGCGCACCCTCAAGCTGCTGCAGGAGTTCGGCATCACCCCGGACCAGGTGGTGATCGAGCTGACCGAACAGGCCGCCATCGAGGACTTCAGCCTGCTCGACACCGCCCTGCACCACTACCGCGCCATGGGCTTCTCCATCGCCCTCGACGACCTCGGCGCCGGCTATTCGAGCCTGCGCCTGTGGTCGGAGCTGCGCCCGGACTACGTGAAGATCGACCGTCACTTCATCGACGGCATCCACCAGGATGCGGTGAAGCGCGAGTTCGTCGACTCCATCCTGAAGATGGCCAAGGCCTCGCGCGCCCAGGTCATCGCCGAGGGCATCGAACTCAAGGAAGAGCTCGCGGTGCTCTGCGAGATGGGCGTCGACCTGGTTCAGGGCTACCTGCTCGGCCGCCCCGCCGAACAGCCCAGTCGCGACGCACGGGAATTGCCCCTGGGCAACAACGCCAATGGCCTGCACGAGGAGAGCAGCGACCTCGAAGCCCTGCTCAACAAGCAGCTGGCGGTACGCCACGACATGGCCACGGCGCAGGTGCTGGAAGCCTTCCGCGCGCAGGCCAACCTCAACTCGCTGGCGATTCTCGATGAGCAGGACCAGCCGGTTGGCATCGTCCACCGCAACGCCCTCTCCGATGCGCTGCTGAAACCCTTCGCCACCGACCTGTTCGCGCGCAAGCCGATCAGCCGCCTGATGAGCAGCGACTTTCTCGCCGTCGACATCAGCCAGTCGCTGCAGCAGGTCAGCCGCCTGCTCACCAGTCGCGCCCGGCAACGCATCGAGGAAGACTTCATCATCACCGAGGGCGGCAGCTACCGCGGCGTTGGCCGGGTGATCGACGTGCTCAAGCTGATTACCGAACTGAAGATCCAGCAGGCCCGCTACGCCAACCCGCTGACCCTGCTGCCCGGCAACGTGCCGATCCAGCAGTGCCTGACCCGCCTCCTGCAGCAAGGCCGTGAGGCCGCGGTGTGCTACGTCGACATCGACAGTTTCAAGCCCTTCAACGACCTCTACGGCTACGCCCGTGGTGACGAGGTGCTGTTGTGCCTGGCACAGTGCCTGAACGAACGCGTCGACCCCAGCCGCGACTTCGTCGGCCATATCGGCGGCGATGACTTCATGCTGGTACTGGGCTCGGAAGACTGGCGTACCCGCATCCAGCAACTGCTCGAAGACTTTCAGGGCCAATGCCGGCGCTTCTACCGCGAGGAACACCTGCAGGCCGGCTGCTTCATCGCGCACAACCGCAAGGGTCGCCGCGAGGAGTTTCCGCTGCTGTCGTTATCGGTCGGCGTGGTGCAGCTGCAAGCCAGCGACGGCGCGAGCATGGACGCCAGTCAGCTGGCGGAACTCGCCTCGGAAGCCAAGCGCCGTGCCAAGGCGGTGCCCGGCTACAGCCTGCACGTGCTGGAAAATCTGTCAGCCTAGGCCGAGCTCGCTGGCGCGGCGCTCGTACTGCGCCGCCAGGCTGGCATCGGCAGCAAGGCCTGGCCCGCCTTCGCGGTAGAGCACAGCCAGGCGATGCGCGGCCAGCGGATGGCTGGCGCTGGCGGCCATCACCCACCAGCGGGCAGCCTCGGCGCCATCGGGGGTGTGACGGGTATCGCCGCTGAGCGCGCTCAGGCCGACCTGATAAGCCGCCTTGCCGTCGCCGGCCTGAGCAGCCAGACGCAGCAGACGCAAGCCCTCCTCCCGCGCGCCCAGCCCCTGCCCGCGGAACAGCAACAGGTGACCGTAGAAGCTCTGTGCGACGACATCGCCCTGCGCCGCCATGCGCGCGAACTGCCCCTGCATCCAGTCCCAGGCTCGCGGCTGTTGCACCAGCCAACGCCACTGGAACAATTGACGTGCCAGCAGGTAGCCGATGCGCGCACGCAGCCGCCAGAACATCAGGCTTCCTCGGGATAGGTGAATTCGAAAACCCGCGCCACTTCCGATGCATGCCAGGAAGCGGCGGCGATACCGTCGCACGGGCCGGCGAAACGCCCGAGGCGTACCACGCATTCGAAGAAGCCAGGGCGCGGCAAGCGACTGGCGCCCTGGCTGATCACCAGCGCGCTGCGCAGTGGCCGGTCCGCGCGGGCGTCGAGTGCGGCCAGGTGTTCCAGAGCAGCGGTCAGCGTCTGCATCGCTGGCGCGGGCAGCTGCAGGCGTTCAACCAGGGCGCGGTAGGTGAGCAGATGACGCTGGCGGCGCGCATCCTCCAGCTCGACGAGCAATGCCTGCCAGTGTTGCCGATGGATGCGCACGCTCAAGAGTAGTGCTCCCAGCCACTGACACCGAGCACCCGGGCCAGCGAGCGGCGGATCGCGCCATCAGGCTCGCGCTCGCCACTCTCGATCAGACCCAGATAGTGCGGACTGATACCGACCGATCGCGCCAGATCGGCCTGCGACAGCCCCTGCGCCTCGCGCAGATTGACCAGTTCGGTGAAGGGTGGGCCGCCGGCTTCGTCAGTCGCCGGGACCTTGGCCGGTGCATTGCGTCCGGCAGCCTGCAGCAGCGCCTGGTACTCGGCCCAGGGCAGCACGGCGTATTCGGCTTCGCCGTCGCGGGAAATCACTTGCACACTCATTGCAACTCTCCATGGGGCAGCAGCGTCGTCGCGCCGACGCTCTCCTGACCGGTCGTCATCTTAACAACCGGGCGATAGGCAGAGGGTGACCCATAGCGCCCTTGCGTTACAAGAGCCAGCTGTATGCAGAGTGCACTGCCACAACTTCCTGGAAACGTGCGTCTACTTATGCTGCGCGGAAGGCTCGTCCGCGCTCGGCAGGCGTTCGATCACCGCCAGCTCACCGGGCGTCCGTTGCGCACGCCAGGCCTGGTATGCATCCAGCTCGCCACGCCAAGTACGCACCACCCAGGCCAGCACCGCCAGGTCATCGAGAAAACCGACACCCAACAGCCAGTCGGGCACCGCATCGAGCGGACTGAGGAAGTACAGCAACCCAGCCACGACACTGAGCAGAGCCTGCTTGCTGACCGCACGATACTCGCCACGCCACCAGGCCAGGCACAGCCCCTGCAGCAGTTGCAGAGCACCTTTCAGCCGACCGAGTTGCAAGCCGCCGCCACTGCCTTTTCGCGATACCGCCAAGAGCAAACCTGGCAGTCGACCACGGGCCAAAAGCAGTTGCGCCGGGCGCAGGTAACGCCGCAAATTCCGGGGGATATTCATATCGATTCTCCGTAACCCGCATGCCTGCTGGGCTTGCCGTGGTTATCCACCGAAGCTGTGGATAACCTTGTGCACAGATTCTGAATGATGCTGGCAAACGCCCGCACCATGGGCCCTCGCTACAGATAGGGCACTTTTTGCTCAGTGCGTTAATTCATTACAAATCAACAAGTTACATTGTAAGCATTGCTCAGCTACGGCGTAACGGTGCGCTTGATGAGAGTAACTCGCGCAATGTGCATAACCGTAACACTCGCGCTTGACTTCACCTTAAAACAGACCCTCGGGTCACCAGCCTGTTCATACCAAAGGCGCAGAAACGACAACGCCCCGACAAGGCGGGGCGTTGCGTGTGGAGCCAGACTTACTGCTGGGCAGCAGCCGGGTCCTTGATGGCCAGCAGTTCAAGCTCGAAAACCAGAACCGAATTGGCCGGAATCGCCGGGCTCGGGCTCTGATCGCCATAAGCCAGCTCGCTCGGAATGTACAGCTTGTACTTCTCGCCAACGTGCATCAGCTGCAGGCCTTCGACCCAACCCGGGATCACGCCGTTGACCGGCAGGTCGATCGGGCTGCCACGCTCGACGGAGCTGTCGAACACGCTGCCATCGGTGAGTTTGCCTTCGTAGTGAACGGTCACCACGTCAGTGGCCTTGGGCTGAGCACCTTCGGCTTTTTTCAGAACTTCGTACTGCAGGCCGGAAGCGGTGGTGGTCACGCCTTCTTTCTTGCCGTTCTCTTCGAGGAATTTCTTGCCAGCCTTGGCCGACTCTTCACTCACGGCGAGCATGCGCTCTTCGGCACGCTTCTGCAGGAAACCGAAGGCTTCTACCAGCTCTTCATCCTTCAGGCGCTGCTCTTTCTTGCCCAGTGCATCTTCGATGCCCTGTGCCATGGCTTTCGGGTCCATGCCCTCGATACCTTGCTGCGCCAGGCTCTTGCCCATGTTCAGACCGATGCCGTAGGACGCCTTCTGCTCAGGGGTCTTCAGTTCCACTTCTTTGCTTGGCGAATCACAACCGGCCAGTACCAGGCCTACCAGGGCAACCGCCGCGGCTAAACGATGTTGTTTCATGCTTGATCCTTGTTGGTGCGCCCTGAGGCTATCGGTGAAAGCGCGAGCTTAGCAGGCCGCGTCGATCAATGGCTACGGCATAGGAGCCGAGCGACATCGATAAGTTCAGGTTGGCAAAGGATTTTTGGCGAATGAAGCGAAGTGTCACAGGAGGGGCGAAGCGAGGAAAAAATGGCGCAGCGGACGGGACTCGAACCCGCGACCCCCGGCGTGACAGGCCGGTATTCTAACCGACTGAACTACCGCTGCGCGTAACCTCGTGAGCGAGATGGTGGGTGATGACGGGATCGAACCGCCGACCCTCTGCTTGTAAGGCAGATGCTCTCCCGGCTGAGCTAATCACCCTTCACTCTCGAAGTGGGGCGCATTCTAGAGAGCGATCCAAACCTTGGCAAGCTCTTTTTCAAAAAGAATTTTCCAGCAGTTCCAAAGGCTTAGGAGAACGGGGGCTGTTCGTCATTTTCACTCGCAAGAGGCTCGACTGCGGCTTGGACAATCCGCCCCGGCGGAGAATAATGCGCGCTTTGCGCAATTGGAGAGTCAGCCCCCATGTGGTTCCGCAACCTGCTCGTCTACCGCCTCACCCAGGATCTGCCCTTCGATGCCGAGGCACTTGAGACGGCACTCGCCACCAAACTGGCTCGTTCCTGCGCCAGCCAGGAACTGACCACTTACGGCTTCATTCCACCCTTCGGCAAAGGCGCCGACGCGCCCTTGGTTCACGTCAGCGGAGACTTCCTGCTGGTGGCCGCACGCAAGGAAGAACGCATTCTGCCCGGCAGCGTGGTACGCGATGCCCTGAAGGAAAAGGTCGACGAGATCGAAGCCGAGCAGATGCGCAAGGTCTACAAGAAGGAGCGCGACCAGCTCAAGGATGAAATCGTCCAGGCCTTCCTGCCGCGCGCCTTCGTGCGTCGCTCTGCCACCTTCGCCGCCATCGCGCCGAAACTCGGCCTGATTCTGGTCGACTCGGCCAGCGCCAAGCGTGCCGAGGACCTGCTGTCGACCCTGCGCGAAGTGCTCGGCTCGCTGCCGGTGCGCCCACTGACCGTGAAGATGGCGCCGACCGCGACCATGACCGACTGGGTCAAGTCGCAGAAAGCCGCGGCCGACTTCTTCGTGCTCGACGAATGCGAGCTGCGCGACACCGCCGAAGACGGTGGCGTGGTGCGCTGCAAGCGTCAGGACCTGACCAGCGAGGAAATCCAGCTGCACCTGTCCACCGGCAAGCTGGTCACCCAGCTGTCGCTGGCCTGGCAGGACAAGCTGTCGTTCATGCTCGACGACAAGCTAGTGGTCAAGCGCCTGCGCTTCGAGGACCTGCTGCAGGACCAGGCCGCTCAGGATGGCGGTGAAGACGCCCTCGGCCAGCTCGATGCCAGCTTCATGCTGATGATGCTGACCTTCAGCGACTTTCTGCCGGCACTGTTCGAGGCGCTCGGCGGCGAAGATATTCCGCAGGCCATCTGACCTTTCGGACAACTTCGGCAATACTTGCCCGAGCGCGCTCGTCCCATCGAGTTGCCTCGGGCCAGTCGCTGTGAAGAATATCGCTCAGGCAAGGACGACCTTGCCACTCTGCCTAGAGTGATCACCCCGGGACGGCCCGCCTGCATTGCGGTTACCTGGAGGTCACCATGTCCTGGCTCATTCTGTTTCTCGCCGGCCTGTTCGAAGTCGGCTGGGCCGTCGGCCTGAAATACACCGACGGCTTCACTCGCCCCATCCCTACCCTGCTTACCGTTGGCGCCATGGTCATCAGCCTGGGCCTGCTCGGCCTGGCGATGAAGGAGCTGCCACTGGGCACCGCCTACGCGATCTGGACTGGTGTCGGTGCAGTGGGCACGGTGATCGCCGGGATCATCCTGTTCGGCGAATCCATGGCGCTGGTGCGCCTGCTCAGCGTCGGCCTGATCGTCACCGGGCTGCTCGGCCTCAAGCTCAGCCATTGAGCGTTCGCTACCAAGCCGCCGGAAATAAAAAGCCCGCCAATCGGCGGGCTTTTCTGTTCCGGCAACACTTAGCGCACGTCGCCCCGCAGCAGGCTGACCTGCTCCTGCAGCACCAGCCGGCCGGTATCCGCCGGCAACGGCTGGCCGACCACGAGGGTGATGCGCGACCAGAAGCGCCGGAATAGCCCCTTGTGCGGGTCGCGGCTGAAGAAACTGCCCCACAGGCCCTGCAGCGCCATGGGGATCACCGGCACCGGGTTGGCGCTGAGGATGCGCTCCACGCCGGCTTTGAACTCGTCGATCTCGCCGCTGGTGGTCAGTTTGCCCTCGGGGAAGATGCACACCACTTCGCCGTCCGCCAGGTACCGGGCGATGCGCGCGAAGGCCTGCTCGAACACTTCCGGGTCCTCGCTGCGTCCGGCAATCGGCACGGTGCCGGCGGTGCGGAAGATGAAGTTGAGCACCGGCAGTCGGTAGATCTTGTAGTACATGACGAAACGGATCGGCCGGCGCACGGCCCCGCCGATCAACAACGCGTCGACGAACGACACGTGGTTGCACACCAGCACGGCGGCGCCCTCGTCGGGGATCGCCTCCAGCCCCTCGTGGCGCACCCGGTACAGCGTGTGGCCGAGCAGCCAGATGAGGAAGCGCATGGTGAATTCGGGGACGATCTTGAAGATGTAGGTGTTCACCGCGATGTTCATCAGCGAAACCACCAGGAACAGCTCGGGGATCGAAATCCCGGCGACGTTCAACAGCAGCATCGCCACCAGTGCCGAGACCACCATGAACAGCGCGTTGAGAATGTTGTTGGCGGCGATCACCCGCGCGCGCTCGTTCTCCACCGTGCGCGACTGGATCAGCGCGTACAGCGGTACGATGTACAGGCCGCCGAACACGCCGATGCCGAAGATATCGAGCAGCAGCCACCAGGCCTGGCCCTGACCGAGCAGAGTCAGCCAGGTGTAGGGCTCGGCCGCTGCCGGGAAATCGCCGCTGTGCCACCAGAGCAGGATGCCGAACACGGTCATGCCAATGGAGCCGAACGGCACCAGGCCGATCTCTACCTTGCGCCCGGACAGGCGCTCGCAGAGCACCGAGCCGAGGGCGATGCCCACCGAGAACACGGTGAGGATCAGGGTGATCACGCTCTTGTCGCCGTGCAGCAGCTCCTTGGCGAAGGCCGGGATCTGCGCCAGGTAGATCGAGCCGAGGAACCAGAACCACGAATTGCCGAGCAGTGAACGCGACACCGCCGGGCGCTGACCCAGGCCGAGGCGCACGGTGGCCCAGGTCTGGCGGAAGATGTTCCAGTCCAGCGCCAGTTCCGGCATCGCCGCGCGGGCGCGGGGGATGTTGCGGCTGGCCAGATAACCGAGCACGGCGACCAGCACGATGACCGTCGACACCAGACCGGCGGAATGGCTGCCGGACATGATCAGCCCGGCACCGATGGTGCCGGCGAGGATGGCGAGGAAGGTGCCCATCTCCACCAACGCGTTGCCACCGACCAGCTCGTCTTCACGCAGGGTCGCCGGCAGGATCGAATACTTCACCGGGCCAAAGAGCGCCGAGTGGGTGCCCATGCCGAACAGGGCGAGCAGCAGCAGCGGCAGGCTGTCGAGATAGAAGCCGGCGGCACCGACCAGCATGATCACGATTTCCGCCAGTTTGATCGCGCGGATCAGCGCGTCCTTGGCGAACTTCTCGCCGAACTGGCCGCCGAGGGCCGAGAACAGGAAGAACGGCAGGATGAACAGCATGTGGCAGAAGTTCACCATCAGGTTGCCCTGCTCCGCGTTCAGCGCCAGGCCGAACAGCACGACGAGGATCAGGCCCTGCTTGAACACGTTGTCGTTAAAGGCGCCGAGCAGCTGCGTGATGAAAAACGGCAGGAAGCGCCGGGTGCGCAGCAAGGCGAATTGCGAGTGTTGGGTCATCGTCCATGTACCTGGAGGCAGCGGTGAAGTGGCCGGATCGTGGCCGCTAACGCATTGGATCGCAAGACGCCGGCAAAAGCCACAGTGCGCCCGCGAGCCCGGCGTGCGCGCCAGGCACGATAGCCGGCAACGCTCCTACAGCGGCAGTTGACCGAACGCCCAGCGCATCACGAAGAACACCAGCAGGCCGCCACCGATGGTCGCCAGCAGGTGACGGGTGAGCGCCGCGATGGCGATGGCCGCCAGCCCTGCCAGCAGGTAGGCGTTGTCCAGCGCGAGGGCGAAGTGCTGGCCGTCAGGCAGGAGCATGCCGGGCACGACGATGGCGGTGAGCACCGCGGTCGGCACGTAATGCAAACCCTGGCGTACCAGCGGCGGGAAGCGCAGGTCGGGAAAGGCGAACAGGCTGTAACGGATCGAAAAGGTGATCGCCAGCATGCCGAGAATCAGCCACCAGTTTTCCATCACGCGACCTCCTCGACGACCAGGCCCAGGCGCCGCTCCAGCAGCACGCCGACGACGATGCCACTGAACGCCGCCGCCATCAGCCCGAGCTTGTAGGGCAAGGCGTGGCAGGCCAGCGCTACCGCTGCAGCGACCAGCGCCGCCGCCACCTGCGGGCGATTGCGCAGCATCGGTACGACGATGCCGATGAAGGTCGCCAGCATGGCGAAGTCCAGGCCCCAGGCGGCGATGTTCGGTACGGTCTGGCCGAACACCAGGCCGATCAATGTGCACAACTGCCAGTTGACGTACATCGCCAGCGCCGCACCGAAGAAGTACCAGTGCTTGTACGGCGACTCGTCCAGCTCGGCGTAGCGGGGCTGAACCACGGCGAAGGCCTCGTCGGTCAACCAGAACGCCAGCGGCATGCGCCAGCGTTTGGGCAGGTGGCGCACGAAGGGCTGCAGGCTGGCGCTGTACAGCGCGTGCCGCAAGTTGACGACGAAGGTGGTGAGCAGCACCACGGCCAGGGTCGCGCCGCCGCCGAGCAGGCTGATGGCGATGAACTGCGCCGAGCCGGCGAACACCAGCAGCGACATGCCGATGGTTTGCCAGGGCGTGAGCCCGGCCGCACCGGCCAGGCTGCCGAAGATGATGCCGAACGGCATGGCACCGAGCAGCATCGGCAGCATGTCGCGTACGGCCTGCAGGAATTCGTGTTGACGGGACATGGCGCCTCCTTGAACCGCGAAGGCTAGCTGCTGGCAGGCATGGAGTCTTGAACGATATTGCTCTCGGGCCCGATCAGCCGAGGCAGGCCTTGCGGTATTCGCCAGGGCCGACGCCGTAGGTCTGCTTGAACTGCCGGGTCAGGTGGCTCTGATCGGCGAAGCCCAGCTGCATGGCCACCGCCAGCGGCGCGCAGCCGCTCTTGAGCAGCGCGCGCGCCTGCTCCAGACGTCGCTGGCGCAGCCAGGCATGCGGCGGCAGGCCGGTGGCGCGGCGGAACACGCGGGCGAAGTGGAACGGCGACAACTCGACCGCGGCCGCCAGCTGCTCCAGCGACGGCGGCTCGGCCAGCTGGCTGCCGAGCAACTCCTTGGCCCGTGCCACTGCCTGCGGCTCGCGCCCGGGCGTGGCCGGCAAGGGAATGCGCGCGTGGCGCTGGAACAGCAGCAGGATCGCCTCGCGCCAGGCGGTCTGCTGCTGCAGGGCACTGGCACCGCCATCGAGCAGGCGGTGCAGGTCGCCGAAGGCGCGGTGCAGCTGCGGGTCCTGCAGCACGCTGACGGCGAACGACGGCATACCCCCGCTACCCAGGCCGAGCTCATCGAGCACACCGCCGACCCGCGCGTTGTCCGGGTAGAAGGCGCGATAGCGCCAGCCCTCTTCGTGCGCCTTGGAACCGGTGTGCAGTTCGTCCGGGTTGATCAGCACCATGCTGCCGACCGGCGCCAGGTGGTCGCTGCCGCGGTGGCGAAAGCGCTGCGCGCCGTGTTCGATCACGGTGAAGACGAAGCCTTCATGCACATGCGGGGCGAAGCGCTGCTCTATATAGCGCGCGTGCAGCAGCTCGACGCCACTGAGGGCGTCGGCCTGCCAGAAACGGGTCTGCTCGCGCGGGGCCGGCATGACACTCAGGCGCCGAAACGCGCTTCGAGCTGCTGTTTGACCTGGGGCCACTCGCTGTCGGTGATGCTGAACATCACCGTGCCGTCGAGGCGGCCATCGGCCAGGCGCCGGTGGTTGCGCAGCTCGCCCTCGCGCACCGCGCCGAGCTTGGCGATGGCCGCCTGTGAGCGCAGGTTGCTGGTGGCGGTCTTCAGCTGCACGCGCACCAGTTGCCACTCTTCGAAGGCATGCCGCAGCAACAGGTACTTGATCATGCTGTTCAGGCCGCTGCCGTGCTGGCGGCTGTCGAGCCAGGTGTAGCCGATTTCCGCCGCCGGCAGGCTGGCGTTGAAATCGAAGAAGCGCGTGGTGCCGACCAGTTCGCCGGCCAGGCGGATGGCAAAGACCACAGCGGTTTCCGCGCGATGGTCGGCCAGTGCACTGCGGTACCAGTCCGGGCGGGTGGTGCCGCTCATGTACTGCTGGGATTCACGGTTGGCCTCGGCCAGTTCGAGCAGCGGCGGCAGATCGGCATCGCTCAGCGGGTCAAGGCGCAAGGCGCCCTGCTGCAGCGCGACGGGTTGGGGTTTGAACATGAAGTAACTCCGGTGCAACGATCACGGTCGGTGAGGCGAGGTCTGTTGACGCATCGCCACGACCGCCACGGCGAATGCCCACAGACCCTAACAGGGCGCCTGTCACGGCTCAAGGCGATTGCGACCATCGTCTGCCTGACGACGGGCCTGCCACATGCGAGACTGACAGCATCAACCGAACCTGGTTCGGTACGGCTTTGCCGGGCGCTGCCCGGCTTCTCGTTTTGCGGAGTCTGCATGTCGCTGTCCAGCGGGTTGATCGCCCTGGTCGCCCTGGTCTACATGGCCATCCTGTTCGCCATCGCCTTCTATGGCGACCGTCGCCGCGCGCCGCTGTCGCCGCGCGTGCGTGCCTGGGTCTACAGCCTGTCGCTGGCGGTGTACTGCACCAGCTGGACGTTCTTCGGCGCGGTCGGCCAGTCTGCCGGCCAGCTTTGGTCGTTCCTGCCGATCTACCTCGGGCCGATCCTCCTGCTGCTGTTCGCGCCCTGGGTGCTGCAGAAGATGGTGATGATCAGCAAGCAGGAAAACATCACCTCGATCGCCGACTTCATCGCCGCGCGCTACGGCAAGTCGCAGTCGCTGGCGGTGGTGGTGGCGCTGATCTGCCTGGTCGGCGTGCTGCCCTACATCGCCCTGCAGCTCAAGGGCATCGTGCTCGGCGTCAACCTGCTGATCGGCAGCACGCCCAGCGCCACCCGCGCCCAGGACACCGCGCTGATCGTCTCGCTGGTGCTGGCGCTGTTCACCATTCTGTTCGGCACGCGCAACCTGGATGTCACCGAGCACCACCGCGGCATGGTGCTGGCCATCGCCTTCGAATCGCTGGTCAAGCTGCTGGCGTTCATCGCGGTTGGCGTGTTCGTCACCTGGGGCCTGTTCGACGGTTTCGGCGACCTGCGCCAGCAGGCCCTGCAGGCGCCCGCGCTGAAGGATTTCTGGGCGGAAACGGTGAACTGGCCGGCGATGCTGGTGCAGACCGGCCTGGCCATGGCCGCCATCGTCTGCCTGCCGCGGCAGTTCCACGTCAGCGTGGTGGAGAACATCGAACCCAAGGACCTGCGCCAGGCGCGCTGGGTGTTCCCGGTTTATCTGCTGCTGGCCGCACTGTTCGTCGTGCCCATCGCCCTCGCCGGCCAGCTGTTGCTGCCTGCTGGCGTGCAGCCTGACTCCTTCGTCATCAGCCTGCCGCTGGCCGAAGCGCATCCGACGCTGGCCCTGCTGGCCTTCATCGGCGGTGCCTCGGCGGCCACCGGCATGGTCATCGTCGAGGCCGTGGCGCTGTCGACGATGATCTCCAACGACATGCTGCTGCCGGTGCTGCTGCGGCGCAAAAGCACCGAGCGCCCGTTCGAGGCCTTCCGCCACTGGATGCTCAGCGCGCGCCGCGTGAGCATCGTCGCCATCCTGCTGCTGGCCTACGTCTGCTACCGCCTGCTGGGCACCAACGCCAGCCTGGCGACCATCGGCCAGCTGTCGTTCGCCGCCATCGGCCAACTGGCACCGGCGATGTTCGGTGCGCTGATGTGGAAACAGGCCAACCGCCGTGGCGTGTTCGCCGGCCTCGCCGCCGGCTGCGCACTGTGGTTCTACACCCTGGTGCTGCCACTGGTGGCCGGTGGTCTGCGCTGGTCGCTGGACAGCTTCCCGCTGCTGCCGGAGCTGCTCTATTACCCGGTCGGCATCGAGATCGACCCGCTGACCCGCGGCGTGCTGCTGTCGCTGTTCGGCAACTTCCTGCTGTTCGCCTGGGTCTCTTGGTTCTCCCGCACCCGCGTCTCCGAGCACTGGCAGGCCGGGCGCTTCATCGGCCAGGAACTCATGGCCGCGCCGGGCAACCGCAACCCGCTGGCGGTGCAGATCGCCGACCTGATGGAGCTGGCGGCGCGCTTCGTCGGCGAAGAACGCGCACGGCAGAGTTTCGTGCGCTTTTCCTACCAGCAGGACAAGCCCTTCAACCCCGACCAGAACGCCGACAACGAGTGGATCGCCCACACCGAGCGGCTGCTCGCCGGTGTGCTCGGCGCCTCGTCGACCCGCGCCGTGGTGCGCGCCGCCATCGAAGGCCGCGACATGCAGGTCGAGGACGTGGTGCGCATCGTCGACGAAGCCAGTGAGGTGCTGCAGTTCAACCGTGCCCTGCTGCAAGGCGCGATCGAGAACATCACCCAGGGCATCAGCGTGGTCGACCAGTCGCTGCGCCTGGTGGCCTGGAACCACCGCTACCTGGAACTGTTCGGCTACCCCGAAGGACTGATCGGCGTCGGCCGGCCGATTGCCGACATCATCCGCTACAACGCCGAACGCGGCCTGTGCGGCCCCGGCGATGTCGACGGCCACGTGGCCAAGCGCCTGTACTGGATGCGCCAAGGCAAGCAGCACACCTCCGAACGGCTGTTCCCCAACGGCCGGGTCATCGAGCTGATCGGCAACCCCATGCCGGGCGGCGGCTTCGTCATGAGTTTCACCGACATCACCGCGTTCCGCGAAGCCGAGCAGGCGCTCAAGGATGCCAATGAAGGCCTGGAACAGCGGGTCGACGAGCGCACCCGCGAGCTGTCGCAACTGAACCAGGCGCTGGGCGATGCCAAGGCCACTTCGGAGGCCGCCAACCAGTCGAAGACGCGCTTCCTCGCCGCCGTCAGCCACGACCTGATGCAGCCACTGAACGCCGCGCGGCTGTTCTCCGCCGCCCTCTCCCACCAGCAGGAAGCGCTGCCGCGCGAAGCCCAGGAACTGGTGCGCCACCTGGACAGCTCGCTGCGTTCGGCCGAAGACCTGATCACCGACCTGCTCGACATCTCGCGCCTGGAGAATGGCCGCATCACCCCGGACCTCAGCGGCTTTGCGCTGGGCAGCTTCTTCGAAACCCTGGGTGCCGAGTTCAAGGTGCTGGCCCTGGAGCAGCGCGTCGACTTCCACCTGCGCTCGAGCAAGCTGCGCATCGAAAGCGACCCTAAGCTACTGCGCCGCGTGCTGCAGAACTTCCTCACCAACGCCTTCCGCTACGCCAAGGGCCGCGTGCTGCTCGGCGTGCGCCGTGAAGGCCAGCACCTGCGCCTGGAAGTCTGGGACCGCGGCCCCGGCATTCCCGAGGACAAGCGCAAGGTGATCTTCGAAGAGTTCAAGCGCCTGGACAGCCATCAGACCCGCGCCGAAAAAGGCCTGGGCCTGGGCCTGGCGATTGCCGACGGCCTCTGCCGGGTACTCGGCCATCGTCTGGAAGTACGCTCCTGGCCGGGCAAGGGCAGCGTGTTCAGCGTCAGCGTGCCACTGGCGCGCCAGCCGGCCGTGGCCGCACCGCGCCTGGTCGCCGAGACCAACGGCCATGCCCTCAGCGGCGCCCACGTGCTGTGCATCGACAACGAGGACAGCATCCTCACCGGCATGCACAGCCTGCTGTCGCGCTGGGGCTGCCAGGTGTGGACCGCGCGCAACCGCCTGGAATGCGAGCACCTGCTCGACGAGGACGTACGCCCGCAACTGGCGCTGATCGACTACCACCTCGACGAAGGCGACACCGGCACCGAGCTGATGGCCTGGCTGCGCACGCGCATGGGCGAACCCCTGCCGGGCGTGGTGATAAGTGCCGACGGGCGCCCGGAGCTGGTCGCCGCGGTACACGCCGCCGGCCTCGACTTCCTCGCCAAGCCGGTCAAGCCGGCCGTATTGCGCGCCCTGCTGAGCCGGCACCTGAGCCTTAATTGAGGCCATCGTGGCGGCTGAACGGGTAGGAGCAGGTGAAACCCGCAGGTGCAGCCGGCCGCAACAGCTCGCAGGTTCACCCGCCCCGCGATAGCCACGCAAAAACATCCATAAAATCGATTATTACAGTGGAGTTTTTGCGCTATTTATCGAAGTCAATTCGATAGATCATGCCTGCCATACCCCAGCGCTGCGGCGCACTGACAGGAGCCTGATCATGATCGATATCCGCCCGTTCGCATCCCTTGGCCATGCCCATCACGGCTGGCTGAATGCGCGTCACCACTTTTCCTTCGCCAGCTACCACGACGCCCAACGCAACAACTGGGGTCAGTTGCGCGTGTGGAACGATGACGAGATCGCCGCCAACTCCGGCTTCCCGCCGCACCCGCACCACGACATGGAAATCATCACCTACGTCCGTGAAGGCGCGATCACCCATCGCGACAACCTGGGCAACGAAGGCCGCACCGAAGCGGGCGACGTCCAGGTGATGAGCGCCGGCACCGGCATCGCCCATTCCGAGTACAACCTCGAGGACGTGACCACCAAGATCTTCCAGATCTGGATCATGCCCAACCAGAACGGCAAGGCGCCGTCCTGGGGAGCCAAGCCGTTTCCCAAGGGCGAACGTGCCGGGCAGTTCGTGGTGCTCGCCAGTGGCCACGAGGACGATGGTGACGCCCTGCCCATCCGCGCCGATGCGCGCCTGGTCGCGGCGACGCTGAAGGCCGGGCAAAGCGCCGAGTACCCCTTGGGCCGTGCGCGCAAGGGTTACCTGGTGGCCGCCAAGGGCGAGATCGAGGTCAATGGCGTGCATGCCGCCGAGCGCGATGGCGTGGCCATCGCCCAGGAAGAGGTGGTGCGCATCACTGCGCTGCAGGACAGCGAAGTGATCCTGGTCGACGTCGCCTGAGGCAGGCATGTGCACGGTGCACCGCAGGGTGCATCGTGCACACCGGCCATCTACCCACACCTCTCATGTTGCACCCTACCAATCAGCTACGCGCTGCGTGCGCTAGCCGCACCAGAATCCGTGCTGGGTGCTGCCTATGAATAGCTGAGCTCGAACGCTTAATCGCTGCTTTCTTCATCCAGCAACGGCACACCCGCGGCCCGCTCCAGCAGGTCGGCAGGCAGGCTCTTGCTCGCCCGCGCGCCGAGCAGTTTGAGGTTCTCGACCCGGTTGATCAGGTTGCCGCGGCCTTCGCAGAGTTTGTTGCGCGCCGCGTCGTAGGCCTTGTCCAGCTGCTTGAGGCGGCTGCCCACTTCGTCCAGGTCGCCGATGAAGGCGACGAACTTGTCGTACAGCTGCCCGGCGCGCTCGGCGATGTCGCGCGCGTTCTGGCTCTGCCGCTCCTGCCGCCACAGGCTGTCGATCACCCGCAGGGTGGCCAGCAGCGTGGTCGGGCTGACGATCACCACGTTCTGCTCGAAGGCATCCTGGAACAGGTTCTGGTCGGCCTGCAGGGCCGCGGCGAACGCCGCCTCTATCGGCACGAAGAGCAGCACGAAATCCAGGCTGTGCAACCCGTCCAGGCGCTTGTAGTCCTTGCCGGACAAACCCTTGAGGTGGCTGCGCAGGGACAGCAGGTGCTGCTTCAGTGCCTGCTGGCGGATCACCTCGTCGTCGGCCGCGACGTATTGCTGGTAGGCGGTGAGGCTGACCTTGGCGTCGATGATCACCTGCTTGTCGCCCGGCAGCTGGATCAGCACGTCCGGCTGGAAGCGCTCGCCGTCGGCACCCTTGAGGCTGACCTGGGTTTCGTATTCGCGGCCCTTCTCCAGCCCGGCATGCTCCAGCACCCGCTCCAGCACCAGCTCGCCCCAGTTGCCCTGGGTCTTCTGGCCTTTCAGTGCGCGGGTCAGGTTGGTCGCCTCCTCGCCCAGGCGCTGGTTGAGCTGCTGCAGGCGCTCCAGCTCCTTGGCCAGGGAGAAGCGCTCGCGCGCCTCATTCTGGTAGCTCTCCTCGACGCGTTTCTCGAACGACTGGATGCGCTCCTTCAGCGGGTCGAGCAACTGGCCGAGGCGCAGCTGGCTGCTTTCGGCGAAGCGCTGCTCGCGCTCGTCGAAGATCTTGCCGGCCAGTTCGGCGAATTGCGCGCGCAGCTCGTCGCGGGCGTTCTGCAGATCGCTCAGGCGCTGCTGGTGGTTTTCCTGCTGCTCGCGCAGCTCGGCACTGAGGCCGGCGCCCTGGGCTTCCAGGCGGCGCAACTCGTTTTCCTTCTGTTCGCGTTCGCGCCCCCACTGCTGGGCGGCCTCGCGGGCCGTCTCGCGCTCGACCGCGAGCAGTTCGCTCTCGCGCCGCGCGGCGGCCAGTTCGGCCTGCTGGCGGGCGCTGTCCTGCTGCAGTTCACGCAGCTCATCGAGGCTACCGTCGAGCTGCGCGGACAAACCGTCCTGGGCCAGGCGCGCGGTGCTCAGGCGCTCCTCCAGCAGTTGCCGTTCGGCGTTCTGCACGGCCAGCTTGCGCTGCAGCTGCCAGGCCAGAAACGCCAGCGGTGCAGCCGCCAGCAACAGGCCGAGCAACAGGGAAGAAAGGTCGAAAACGAAAGGCAATGGCACGGGCAAACTCGCTGTCAGGAACGCAATGCCCGGCAGTATACCCAGCGCATCGGGGTGGAATCAGGCGCTTTTATGCAGGGTGTCGAGCAGCCTGACGGCGTCTTGCGAGCCTTGTGCGGCGGCCAGTTCCAGCCAGTGCCGCGCCTGCAGCGGTTCGCGCTGGCGCGGCTGGCTGTAGACCCGGCCCAGCTCCAGCTGCGCGCGCATGTCACCCGAGCGGGCTGCCTGGCGCAGCAGTTCGAGGCCGATGCGGCGGTCACGGGCGTTGCCACAGTCGCGGCAGAGCATCTGCCCCAGGCGGCTCTGCGCTTCCACCACACCCTGGCGGGCGGGTTGTTTGAGCATGCGCCCGGCGAGGCGTTTGACGCTGGCGTTACAGCCCAGTCGTGGGCGATCCAGCAACCACAGGGCCATGCGCATCGGCAGGCGGGCACCATCGGCGGCGGGAGACTGAGCAGGCAGAACGCGAGACTTCATGGGAACGGCTGGTGGCGGCGAAGGCGCGCCACTCTACTCTCTTTTTTTCTCCGGTAAAGACTTGCCAAAAGCTGGCGAACTCGCTCTAGAACGAGCGCCCGGACAATCCACAGAAGCTGTGGATAACTCCGTGGACAACTTGATGAAAACTAAGCTCACGAGTGATGGTGTGGGGCCTGAGGTCAAACTGGTGCTTTTTTCACCAACAAAAAAAGTCCTTATTTTTCAATGCATTGAAAATTGGCAACGAAGAATCAAGCAGTTACGGCGGTTTATGACAGAAGCTTGACAAGGTGCTTCGCCATTGTGCACAAGTCTCGCGGCCGGCCTTGCCAGCGCCCCGTTTCAGGGCGGCACGCGGCGCCCCGCCTGGCTCCTGGCTTTCAGCCGGTGGCCAGTATTTCGCCACTGCGTCGCAACGGTCGAAAGCGGGCACGCCGGCTGCGACACGCAACCGCGCGCCGATTCACCGCAGGCACTGTCGGATTCCCTGCGTGCACTCGACCGCTGGTCGCATCGAAAGGAAAAATCCGCCCGCTCGCGCCTGCGGCATATGTTCGCAGGCGCCCTGCTCCGCCCTGCGCAGCCACCATCGGAATTCCCCCTAAGGCGCCCGTAGGGGTCCCCCCGATTTCGTCCGACCGCGCCCTTGCCTATCGTTCGCCGCACTTGAATCCACACCGGGAACCACACCGTGCTGGCTTACTGCACCCTCTGGCTGGGCATCCTCATCAGCGTCGCCGGACTCGCCCTGGGCATGCCCTGGCTGAGTGCCGGCGGCGTCTTTATTGCTGGCGTGGCCGGGCTGTTCCTGCGCCCGCGTCCGGTGGCGCCGCACGTCGAAGACAGCAGGCCGCAGGCCGTTGAAACCGCACCCACCGACTGCCAGCCGCTGCTGCAGGCCGTGCTGCCGGCCTGGCACGAGAACCTCGGCCAGGTGCGTCAGCTGCTCGGGCGCAACGTCGGCCAGCTGTTCGAGCGCTTCGCCGGCCTCAGCCAGCGCCTGGAGCAGACCCTCGGTCGCTCGGAAAGCGTGCTCGGCGGCAACGGCATGGGCAACAGCCTGCGCCAGGCCCAGGTGCGCCTGGACGAAGTGACCACCGCCTTCCACACCGCCAGTGCGCGCAAGAGCGAACTGCTCGGCACCATCGGCCACCTCGACGCCTACGCCAGCGAGCTGCAGAGCATGTCCAAGCACGTGCAGGACATCGCCAGCCAGACCAACCTGCTGGCCCTCAACGCAGCGATCGAAGCGGCCCGCGCCGGTGACTACGGCCGCGGCTTCTCGGTGGTCGCCGACGAGGTGCGCAAGCTCTCCAGCCTGTCCGCGGAAACCGGCCAGCGGATGGTGGAAAAGGTCGGCGAAATCAACCGCGCGATCCGCTCTACCGTCACCGCCGCCAGCGAGCTGTCGAGCAGCGAGGAAAGCAACCTGCGCTACCTCGACCAGGTCGCCGGGGAAATCATGCAGGGCCTGAGCAGCAACCTCAGCGAGCTGGAAGACACCTCGCGCGAGCTGCAGCAGGACACCCGCATGACCCGGGGCGACATCCAGGAAATCATCGTCAGCCTGCAGTTCCAGGACCGCTCCGACCAGATGCTCGACCACCTGCAGCTCGACCTCGACCGCCTGCGCCACGCCCTGCAGGCGCAGGACCCGATCCTCACCCAGCCGCAGCGCTGGCTCAGCGAGTTGCACAGCCAGTTCACCACCGACGAGGAACGAGGCACCAGCCGCGCCAGCTCCCGCGGGCGGCCGCCGGCCGCCAGCGAAGTCACCTTTTTCTAGACAGCCCTTTTTCCACGTTTCCCGGAGCTTCAAGCAATGGCCAAAACCATCCTGATCGTCGACGACTCGCTGTCCATGCGCCAACTGGTGAAGATGACCCTGACCGGTGCCGGTCACCAGGTCATCGAGGCCGTCGACGGTCGCGACGCCCTGAGCAAGCTCAACGGGCAGAAGATCAACCTGATCATCAGCGACGTGAACATGCCCAACCTCGACGGCATCGGCCTGGTCAAGGAGATCAAGGCGCGCAACGACTACCGCTTCACGCCCATCGTCATGCTCACCACCGAAAGCGAGCAGAGCAAGAAGGCCGAAGGCCAGGCAGCCGGCGCCAAGGCGTGGATCGTCAAACCCTTCCAGCCCCAGCAACTGCTGGCGGCCGTCGACAAGTTGGTGGGCTGAGATGTTTAGCCTGACCTACGACAGCAACGCCCAGCCAGCGCAGATGACCATCGCCGGCAGCCTGACCATCTATGAAGTGCGCGAGGCGCACAGCGCACTGATCGACCTGCTCACCGCGGACAACGCGGTCAATACCTGGCATCTGGACCTCAGTGCCCTGGAAGAACTGGACACTGCGGGCGCGCAGCTGCTGCTGTCGGTGCGCAAGTTCCTCCAGCAGGCCGGCATCAGCCTGGTCACGCACAACCCGTGTGCCGCAGTGGTCGAGCTGTTGGACCTGCTGCGCCTGAATGCCCTGCAGCCCGCCGCCGAGCCGGCGCACGCCTGATCCGGAGGCCACCATGCTCAATGGCGAACAGTGGAGCCAGCTGCTGCAGGGCTTCGTCGAAGAAGCCGGCGACCTGACCAAGCAGGCCGAGGAATACCTGCTGCAACTCGACCAGCAGCCCCAGGACGAGGCCGCGATCAACGGCCTGTTCCGCGCCATGCATACGCTCAAGGGCTCGGCCGGGCTGTTCTCGCTGACGCCCCTGGTGAGCTTCACCCATCACCTGGAAAACCTGCTGATGGCAGTGCGCGACGGCGAGCGCACGCTGAACCCGGCGCTGGTCTCGGTGATGCTGCGCTGCCTCGACGAGCTGGCCTCGATGGTCGCGCTGATCGACGTCGACAGCGGCGAGCTGCCGGTCGACACCCAGCACCAGAACGAACTGCTCGCCGCCCTCGCCGAACACGGCGCCGCGCCGGGCACCATCGCCCTGCTCGATGTCAGCGCCGAGACCTGTGCCAACCGCGGACGCATGGCCGCCTGCGCCAGTTGCGACGCCGAGGGTGCCTGGCACATTTCCCTGCGCTTCCATGCCGACCTGCTGCGCAACGGCTTCGACCCGGCGGCGTTCGTCCGCTACCTGAGCCGCCTGGGCGACATCCTCAACCTCGACCTGATCGACGACCAGCTGCCGACGCTCACCGAGCTCGACCCGGAAAGCTGCTACCTGGGCCTGGAAATCGCCCTGTGCAGCGCCGCGAGCAAGGCCGAGATCGAGGAAGTCTTCGAGTTCATCCGTGACTTCTGCACCCTGCGCATCCTGCCGCCAGACAGCGCCCTGGGCGACTACCTGCAACTGATCCAGGACCTGCCCGAACGCGACGCGCGCATCGGCAGCATCCTGGTTGCCAGCGGCCTGCTCACCGAACACGAACTGGAACAGGGCCTGGCCCTGCAGGCGCAGGCCGAGCAGGACAAGCCGGCACTCGGCACCGTGCTGGTCGAGGAAGGCCTGATCGCCCCGCAGGTGGTCGACGCGGCGCTGGCCAAACAGAAGACCGCGCGCGAACGCAAAGCCCAGGAAAACACCCAGATCCGCGTCGCCGCGCACAAGCTCGACGAGCTGATCAACCTGGTCGGAGAGCTGGTGATCAGCGCCGCCGGCGCCCAGTTGCACGCGCAGATGCACGGCGACGGCAACTGCGTGGAAAGCACGCAGACGGTCAACCAGCACGTCGAACAGATCCGCGAAGCGGCGCTGAAGCTGCGCATGATCGAGATCGGCGACACCTTCAACCGCTTCCACCGCGTGGTGCGTGACGTCAGCCAGCAGCTGGGCAAGAACATCCGCCTGGACATCCGCGGCGCCGACACCGAGCTGGACAAGTCGGTGATCGACAAGCTCGCCGACCCGCTGACCCACCTGGTGCGCAACGCCATCGACCACGGCATCGAATCCGCCGAGCAGCGCCGCGCCGCCGGCAAGAGCGCCGAGGGCCAGCTGCGCCTCAACGCCTTCCACGAGTCGGGGATGATCGTCATCGAGGTCAGCGACGACGGCAACGGCCTGAACACCGCGCGCATCCGCGAGAAAGCCATAGAGCGCGGGCTGATCGACGCCCAGGCCAACCTCAGCGACGCCGACGTGCACATGCTGATCTTCGCCGCCGGCTTCTCCACCGCCGACGCGGTGTCCGACCTGTCCGGTCGCGGTGTCGGCATGGACGTGGTGCGCAGCGCCATCGACGCCCTGCGCGGCAGCATCGAAATCGACTCCATGCCCGGCCAGGGCAGCACCTTCCGCATCCGCCTGCCGCTGACCCTGGCGATCATCGACGGCTTCCTCGTCAGCCTCGGCGACGAGTACTTCGTGGTGCCGCTGGACCTGGTCACCGAATGCCTGGAGCTGAGCGCCGAGCAGATGGCCGAGTGCGCCTACGGCTACCTCAACCTGCGCGGCAAGCCGCTGCCGTGCATCGACCTGGCCGCGCACTTCGAGCTGCCGGCCAGCCACAGCAAGCGGCGCAACGTCATCGTCGTCAACCTCGGCCGCCAGCAGGCCGGGCTGATCGTCGACAGCCTGCACGGCGAGCTGCAAACCGTGATCAAGCCGCTCGGCCTGCTGTTCCAGCACCTGCAGGGCATCAGCGGTTCCACCATCCTCGGCTCCGGGCAGATCGCCCTGATCCTCGATATCGCCAGCCTGTTCCGGCGCCTGCAACACAGCGCCGAGGCCGACTCGCGCGCCAACCAACCGCGCCCCGACCTGATGGGCTCGTAGGAGACACCACCATGCAATCCATCCGCAACATGAAGATCGGCGTACGCCTGATCGCCGGCTTTACCCTGGTGGTGCTGTTGACCGCCGCCGTCGGTGCCCTGGGTATCGTCAACCTGGGCAAGGTCAACGAACTCTCCGACCAGATGTACGAGCGCGAGATGACCGCGCTGGAGAACATGCAGAACGCCAACATCAACCTGGTGTATGCCGGGCGCCACCTGCGCAGCAGCCTGCTGGCGACCACGCCCGAGGAACGCGCGCACACCATCAACCAAGTGCAGGACGCGCTCAAGGCCATGCACGACAGCCTGGAGAAGGCCCGCCCGAGCTTCACCAGCCCCGAGTCGCTGGCGCAGCTGGAAACCCTCACCCGCGAGCTGAGCGACTACGAAAAGACCGCCCTGCAGATGCTCGAACTCAACCGCGCATCCGGTCGCTTCGCCGAGGCAACGGAGTTCACCGCGCTGATGCCGCAGCTGCGCAGCGAAGGCAACGCCGCCGACGCCACCATCGGCAACCTGGTCGAGCAGAAGAAACTGCGCGCCAAGGAAGCCAACGACGGCATCACCACCATCTACCTCGATTCGCGCCTGCAGATGATCGTGCTGGTGCTGATCGCCGCCGTGCTCGGCTTCGCCATCGGCATCCTGGTCACGCGCAGCATCTCGCGTCCGCTGAACCGTGCCGTGGCCGCCGCCAACAGCCTGGCCGAGGGCGACCTCAACGTCAGCATCAGCGTCGACAGCCAGGACGAGACCGGCAAGCTGCTGGCCGCCATGCAGAACATGAGCGAACGCCTGCGCAGCGTGATGGCCGATGTGCGCAGCGCCGCCGACTCGCTGTCCTCGGCCTCCGAGGAAGTCAGCGCGACCTCGCAGTCGCTGAGCCAGGCCGCCACCGAACAGGCCGCCAGCGTCGAGGAAACCACCGCCTCGGTGGAGCAGATGTCCGCCTCCATCGCGCAGAACACCGACAGCGCCCAGGTCACCGACGGTATCGCCGGCAAGGCCGCCAACGACGCGGTCGAGGGTGGCCAGGCCGTGCGCGAAATGGTCCAGGCGATGAAACAGATCGCCGACAAGATCGGCATCATCGACGACATCGCCTACCAGACCAACCTGCTGGCGCTCAACGCCGCCATCGAAGCCGCGCGCGCCGGTGACCACGGCAAGGGCTTCGCGGTGGTCGCCGCCGAAGTGCGCAAACTGGCCGAGCGCAGCCAGGTGGCCGCGCAGGAAATCGGCGGCGTGGCGAGCAACAGCGTGAGCCTGGCCGAACAGGCCGGCAAGCTGCTCGACGAGATCGTGCCGAACATCCAGAAGACCTCCGACCTGGTGCAGGAAATCACCGCCGCCTCGCAGGAGCAGTCCAGCGGCGCCGCGCAGATCAACATCGCCATGGGCCAGATGAACCAGATCACCCAGCAGAACGCCTCGGCCTCCGAGGAGCTGGCGGCCACCGCCGAAGAGATGAACGCCCAGGCCAGCCAGTTGCAGGAGCTGATCGGTTTCTTCCGCCTCGACGCCTTCCAGGCCGCGCACAAGCCGCTGCGCCCGGAGCGCAGCGCGGGCGGCGGCAACGTGCGCGAACTGCGCCGCAGCGAGCGCAAGGCACCGCCGGCCCTGGCCGACGAAGGCCAGTTCGTCAGTTTCAACTGAGGAGCCGCGAGCATGAACAACCTTCAGGCGATCGTGCCGGCGAGCCCGCCGGCCAGCGTCCAGCACCTGTCGTTTCGCGTGCGCCAGGCGCGCTACGCGCTGCCCATCGAGCTGGTCCGCGAGATCATCGAGTACGGCCAGATCACCACCGTGCCGATGATGCCGCCGTTCATCCACGGGGTGATCAACCTGCGTGGCAACGTGGTGCCGGTGCTCGACCTCGCCGCGCGCTTCGGTTTCGAGCTGAGCGTGCCGAACAAGCGCACCTGCATCGTCATCATCGAACTCAACCTAGATGAGGAGCAGCAGCGCATCGGCCTGGTGGTCGACGCGGTGGACGCGGTGCTCGATATCGAGGCCGGCAACGTCGAGCAGGCGCCGCCGTTCGGCGCCGGTATCCGCACCGACTTCATCGCCGGCATGGCGCGTGACGAGCGCGGCTTCACCATCATCCTCGACGTGCGTCGGGTGCTTTCGCTGGACGACATCAGGCAGCTGAGCCTGGCCCAGCAGGCCGGTTGATGCCCACGGCGAGCCTGCCCAAACTCAGCGACGGCGATTTCCGTCACCTGCAGCGGATGATGCTGGAGGCCTCCGGCATCCGCATGGCCGAGCAGAAGCGCATGCTCATGGCCGGGCGCCTGATGTGCCGCCTGCGTGCCCTGCAGCTGAGCAGCTACGGCGACTACCTGAAGATTCTCGACGACCCCGAGGAAAAGGAAGAACGGCGCCTGGTGATCGACCTGCTGACCACCAATGAAACCTACTTCTTCCGCGAGCCGCAGCACTTCCAGGTGCTCGGCGAATGGGCCGCCACTCAGCGCCGCGGGCTGCGCCTGTGGAGCGCCGCCAGCTCCTCCGGCCAGGAGGCCTACAGCATGGCCATGACCCTCGCCGAGCATGCACAGAGCCAGGACTGGTCGATCTTCGGCAGCGACCTCAGCCGCCGCGTGCTGGACAAGGCGCGTCACGCCACCTACCCGCTGGAGCAGGCCGAGCACATTCCCGCCGAGCTGCTCAGGCGCCACTGCCTGCGCGGCGTCGGCGCCAGTGACGGGCTGTTCCGCGTGGCCCAGCCGCTGCGGCAGAAGGTGCGCTTCGACGAGGTCAACCTGATGCGCACCCTGCCCCGCGACCTCGGCCCGTTCGACGTGATCTTCCTGCGCAACGTGCTGATCTACTTCGCCAGCGACGAGAAGCGCGCCATCGTCTCCCGCCTGCTCGACCGCCTGCGCCCCGGCGGCCTGCTGTTCATCGGCCATGCCGAGAGCCTGCACGGCTTCAACCTGCCGCTGCGTGCGGTGCGCCCCTCCGTGTTCGAACGCCTGTGAGCCGACCAACCATGACCACTGCCAAGAGCCCTACCCGATGATCAAAGTCTTCATCGTCGACGATTCGGCGCTGGTGCGTCAGGTACTCACCGCCTGCCTGGACAGCCACCCGAACATCCAGGTCATCGGCCAGGCCGCCGACCCGATCTTCGCCCTGGAGAAGATGCGCAAGCAGTGGCCCGACGTGCTGGTGCTGGACGTGGAAATGCCGCGCATGGACGGCATCACCTTCCTGCGCAAGATCATGGCCGAACGACCGACGCCGTCGATCATCTGTTCGACCCTCACCGAAGCCGGCGCGGCGATCACCCTCGACGCCCTGGCCGCTGGCGCAGTCGGCGTGTTCACCAAGGCCAGGCTGGGCCTCAAGGACAGCCTGCAGCAGATCTCCGGCGACCTGATCCGGCAGATCGAGATGGCCGCGCGCAGCCAGCCGCACGCCATGCCGCGCAAGGTCGCCGCACCGACCGCCACACCGGCGCCGGCCGCCAGTGCCGACACCCCCGCGAAGGTGCACCTGACCACCACCGACCGCGTGGTCGCCCTCGGCACCTCCACCGGCGGCACCCAGGCCCTGGAAGTGGTGCTGCGCCAGTTGCCGGTGGACTGCCCCGGCATCGTCATCGTCCAGCACATGCCGGAGAAGTTCACCGCCGCCTTCGCCCAGCGCCTCGACAGCGTCTGCGCCATCGACGTGCGCGAGGCACGGCACATGGACCGCGTGCGGCCCGGCCTGGCCCTGGTGGCGCCCGGCGGCAAGCACATGCAGCTCAAGCGCAGCGGCGCGCAGTACTTCGTCGAGGTGCTCGACGGCCCGCCGGTGAACCGCCACAAGCCCTCGGTGGACGTGCTGTTCCGCTCCGTGGCCAAGCACGCCGGGCACAACGCCCTCGGCGTGATCATGACCGGCATGGGTGACGACGGCGCCCGCGGCCTGCTGACCATGCGCGAAGCCGGCGCCCGCACGGTGGCCCAGGACGAGGCCAGCTGCGTGGTCTTCGGCATGCCCAAGGAAGCGCTGAAACTCGGCGCCGCACAAAGCAGCGAAGCGCTCGGCGCCCTGCCCGGTCTGATCGTCCAGTACGCCCGCGGGCATTCCGGCAAGCAGGCGGAAGCGGCGAAATAGACGCCTGCGTCCGTCGCGCCAGGAAATCCGCCGTCAAGGAAACTGTCCCGTCGGTCAATCCGCGCGAACCTTTCGCCCGCTCCGTCACTCCTTACCAGTACGGCCCGCTCGCCCTCCAGGCGAGCCCAGGCGCCGCCCGAGGAGATTGCCTGTCATGTTCCGCGCCACCCTGCACAAGGACTTGCCATGACCTGCCGCCTGCTGCTGGCGGACGACCATGCGCTGATCCGAGTCGGCGTGAGGGCGATGATCAGCGACCTGGACGGCTACGAGATCGTCGGCGAGGCCGAGGACGGTCGGCAGACCGTCGAGTTGGCCCAGGAGCTGCAGCCGGACATCATCCTGCTGGACGTGTCCATGCATGGCGTCAGCGGCCTGGAAGCGTTGCAACAGCTCGGCAGCGCCGTACCCGATGCGCGGGTGCTGATGCTGTCCATGCACACCGATGCCGAGGTGGTGCTCTCCGCCCTGGAGAAAGGCGCCTACGGCTACCTGCTCAAGGACGCGGCGATGGCCGAATTGCACTTGGCGCTGAAGGCGGTCGACCGTGGCCAGCGCTACCTGAGCAGCGCCATCGCCCAACCGGTGATCGAGCAGGCCCTGTCACGCAGCCAGGCGCCCGCCGGTGAGGCCGCGCTGACCCAGCGCCAGGTGGAAATCCTGCGCCTGATCAGCCGTGGCACCTCGACCCGCGCCATCGCCGACGGCCTCGGCCTGAGCGTGAAGACGGTGGAAGCGCACCGCGCGCAGATCATGAAGCGCCTGAACATCCACGACGTGCCGGGCCTGGTGCTCTACGCCGTGCGTGAAGGAATCATCAGCGCCGACGACTGACCCGGTGACGCCTCCCGCCCCGACAATCAGTCCAGCGTCTGGTCGTCGCGCAGCAGTACGAACAGGCGGCCCTTGTCGCCTTCGCTGTAGTCCTCGACGCAGTACATCACCACCTCGCCCAGCCCCGGCATGGTCGCGACGTAGTCGCCGACCGAGGCCTGGAAATAGGCCTTGGAACCCGGCTTGGCCTCGCATTCGATGTAGGCGGTGACGAACAGCGCGGGGTCGCTGTCGGCGAAGAAATCCTCGCGCTCCTGGGCATCCCACTCCACCGGCGCGACGAAGGGGCCGGTGAACAGCACCTTGGCGTCGCCCAGGTCGAGCTCTTCGGCATCCAGGTCGGTCTCGTCCGGGCGGTACACGGTGCAATCCTGCGCCTGAGGGTTGTCGAGAATGGCCTGGCGGTGGTGCGGATCGGGCTGGGACATGGGGGCTCCGTTCGGGCTGCGAGATGAGCTGCGCGCGGGCGCAGGGCAAGAGGGTCGCCACCTTCCGCGTCTGCGCGGCGGCCGTCAATGGGGCCGCGCGCGCAGGCGCGAAACGACAGGCGGATTGGTGTGCCGATCTTCCCCGGAATTGGCTATTTGTCCAAGTGCCGACGCGGCTTACCGTACTGCCACACCCACCGCCACCCGCGCCCGAGGACACCACCATGACCGCCCGTATCGACTTCTACGCCGCCTCCCCCGAGGCCCTCAAGGCCATGCTGGCCCTGGAGGGCGCCATCTCCAAGCTGCCACTGGAGAAATCCCTGATCGAACTGGTCAAGACCCGCGCCTCGCAGATCAACGGCTGCGCCTTCTGCGTCGACATGCACACCGCCGATGCCCGCAAGGCCGGCGAGAGCGAGCGCCGCTTGTACGCCGTGGCGGTCTGGCGCGAAGCGCCGTTCTTCAACGAGCGTGAGCGCGCCGCCCTGGCCTGGACCGAAGCCCTGACCCTGGTCGCCGAAACCCGCGCCCCGGACGCCGACTACGCCCTGCTCGAAACGCACTTCAGCGCCAAGGAAATGGTCGACCTGAGCGTCGCCATCGCCACCATCAACGCCTGGAACCGCCTGGCCGTTGGCTTTCGCAAGATGCCCGCCGAATAAGGGCGAAGGCATGCGGGTTCTGCTGCACGGCATCCCTACCCTATGCAGCCCAGTGCAAGACCCGGATTCGCTCCGGGCTGCTCAGGTGATCTGCTCGAGGATGTCGCGCACGCGGTCCAGCGCCGGGTCGATATCCAGCGTCTCGATGGCGCCGTAGCCGATCATCAGGCCGTCACGCGGCGGGCTGTCGTGGAAGAACGGCGCCAGCGGGTACAGGCCGACCTCGACCTTGTGCGCCAGCTCGACCAGCAGCGCGATGTTCAGCGGCACCTTGCACAGCACTGCCAGGTGGAAGCCGGCGGTCGACGGCACGATCTCGAACCAGGTCGCCAAATCGCCGGCGAAGCGCTGCAGGATGCGCTCGCGGCGGCTGGCGTAGACCGCGTGGCAGCGGCGGATGTGCTTGAGCAGGTGGCCCTCGGCGATGAAGCGGGCCAGGGTCCACTGCGGCAGTGTCGAGGTGTGCCAGTCCGTCAGCTGCTTGGCCTTGATCACCGCCGGCCGGATCGCCGGTGGCAGCACCGCATAGCCGATGCGCAGCTCCGGCAGCAGGGTCTTGGAAAAGGTCCCGACGTAGGCGACCACGCCACGCGTGTCCATGCTCTGCAGCGAATCGGTGGGCCGCCCTTCGTAGCGGAACTCGCAGTCGTAGTCGTCCTCGATGATCAGCGCGCCCTGGGCGTGCGCCGCCTCCAGCAACGCCTCGCGTCGCGCCAGGCTCATCGGCATGCCCAGCGGAAACTGGTGCGACGGGGTCACGTAGATCAGCCGTGCATCGGCAGGAATTCTCTCGACCTGGATGCCATCGGCGTCCACCGGCACCCCGACCACTCGCGCGCCGAGGGCGACGAACAGCAAGCGCGCCGGCGTGTAGCCGGGGTCTTCCATGGCCACCGTGCAGCCGGGCTCGATCAGCACGCGGGCGATCATGTCCAGCGCCTGCTGCGCGCCACTGCACACCACGAGATCGTCCGCCTGGCAGTTCACCCCGCGGGCGAAGGCGATGTAGCGGGCGATGGCGTCGCGCAGCGCGGTCAGCCCTTCCGGCTGGCTGTAGAAGCCGCGCTCACGAGCCATCTGCCGCAGCGCGTGCTGGGTGCAGCTGCGCCAGTCGTCCTGGTGAAACAGGTTCTTGCTGATAGCCCCGCCGATGAATTCGCAACGCAGCGCGCCGGCCAGCTGCGGATGAAGGAACGGCACCACGATGTTCTGCCAGCGCGCGATGGCCGCGGCACTGGCCAGCGCGGGCGCACTCGGCCTGGGCAGCGCGCGGGCACCACGGGCGTTGACGAAGGTGCCGCTGCCGACCTTGCCGATCAGCAGGCCGTCATAGGTCAGCAGCGCGTAGGTGTCGGAGACGGTCCTGCGCGAAATGCCCAGCTGCTCGGCCAGCAGGCGTGAAGGTGGCAGGCGGGTGCCGGCGGCCAGGCGACCGCTTTCGATGGCCTCGCGCAGCTGGGTGTAGAGCTGCTCGCCCAGGTCCTTGCGGCCATGGATGACGACATGAAGTTCCATCGGTTCTCCGTCCCGGCGAACGCCAATCAGGCCCTAAGCGTATCCGCAACCCGCGTGCGCCGGAAGGCAGGCCACGGCTCAGGCCTGCGGCTGTTTGCGAAAGCCCACGGCCAGGCGATTCCAGCAGTTGATGGCGGAAATCGCCATGGTCAGATCGACCTGTTCGCGCTCGCTGAACGCGGCACTGAGCTCGCCATACACCTCATCCGGCGCATGGGACTGCGCCAGCAGCGTCATCGCCTCGGTCCAGGCCAGCGCCGCGCGTTCACGGCGGCTGAAGAAGGGCGACTCGCGCCACACCGCCAGGGCATGCAGGTGGCGCTCGGCAACCCCGGCCAGGCGCGCGTCGGTGCTGTGCATGTCGGCGCAAAAGGCGCAGTGATTGAGCTGCGAGGCCCGTACCTTGACCAGCTCCAGCAGCGGTTTCTCCAGGCTCATGCTGCTCAGCGAGGCTTCCAGCAGCAGCATCCCGCGCAGTGCTTCGGGCGAGGCGGTGTAGTAATCCAGACGCGGCGGCATGAGGGTTTCCAGCATGGTTTGCAAACCACCACGCTACCCGCCTCACGCACGCGGCCCTATAGCCAATTCGCCGGTTTTTCCGGGGCCCAATCGGCGCCGATTGGTCGGGGGATTTACCGGCGAATTGGCTATTACCTTCGCGCTACCGCGCGCCTAACCTGCTCGACACCTGGCCCGCCCACGGCCATCGACAGGAGCCCTCCATGCGCATCGCCGCCTCCAACCATCTGCAGGTTCTCGCCGCACATGGCCGCAGCGAAGAACTCGGCCAGCACCTCAGCGCCATCGTCCACACCTTGCGCGATACCCCCGGCTGCCTGGCCTACGCCCTGCAGCGCAGCCCCAGCGACAGTCACCTGTGGCGCGTGCGCGGCGACTGGGATTCGAGCCAGTCGATGCAGACGCACTTCGCGCTGCCCGCCACCCAGGGCTTCGTCGACCTGCTCGGCAGCTGCCTGGTGGCGCGCCTCGACTTCGCCAGCCAGCCGGCGGACTGAGCCGCGACGGACGGCGCCTGCCCGGGTAAAACTTGTGCCGCACGCACACGGTCAATCAGCCTGACCGCAACGGAATGCCTGTTGTCTTTCTGGCGCGTCAGGCTGCGGAAGCCGAGCCGTGTCCGCCAACGAAGACCCATCGCCCCGGCTCCGTTCCGGGGCCGAGGACCGTTCCCATGCGCTGCACCCCCGCCCTCTCCCGGCTTGCCCTGCTGGGCCTGCCCTGCGTCTGCCTGCCCGTCCAGGCCCTCGACATCGTCGTCACCAAGACCACCGACAGCTACGACGGCAGCTGCAACAGCGACTGCTCGCTGCGCGACGCCGTGGTGCTGGCCAATGCCACGCCCGGCGCAGACCGCATCCTGCTCGGCAACGCCACTTTCAGCCTCAGCCTGCCGCCACCGGGCGGCGAAGAGGGTGAAACCTACGACGAGGACGCCAACCTCAACGGCGACCTCGACGTCAGCGACGCGCTGACCATCGTCGGCGTCGGCAACACCCGCAGCATGATCGACGCCAACCGCGTGGACCGCCTGTTCGAGGTACTGCCCGGCGCCAGCCTGCGCATCGAACGGGTCGGCCTGAGCAACGGCCGCCACTCCAAGGAGGGCGGCGCGATCCTCAACCACGGCCAGCTCACCCTGGTGCACACCCGTTTGCAGGGCAACACCGCGAGCTACGGCTTCAGCAGTGGCCAGGGCGGAGGCATCGCCAACTACGGCACGGCGCAGGTGCAGTCGAGCCAGTTCATCGGCAACTCCGCGAGCTTCGGCGACACCTCCAACGCCTGGGGCGGCGCGATCTACAACAAGGGCCAGCTGAACGTGCGCGACAGCCTGTTCAACCGCAACCAGGCCGGCGGCGACGACGTGCTCGGCAGCGGCGGCGCGGTGCACAACGTCGGCACCGCGGACATCGCCCGCAGCCTGTTCGTCGGCAACAGCAGCGACGGCCGCGGCGGCGCCATCAGCAACGAAGGCGGCGGCGTACTCAGCCTGGCCAACAGCACCGTCAGCGGCAATCGCAACAACGCCTACTTTCCCGCCGGCACCGTCGCCAACGGCGCCTTCTACCCGCCATCCGACGGCAGCCAGCGCATGACCCTGATCAACGTGACCATCGCCGACAACCAGGGCTTCGGCCTCGACAACCACGGCCAGCTGGTGGTGCGCAACAGCGTGATCGTCGGCAACTGGGATGACTCGGGCGAGATCGGCTTCAACTGCCAGACCAATGGCGACACCGCCAGCTTCGTCGCCCGCGGCCTGCTGCTCGGCAGCGGCGATGGCAACTGCACGGCCGAACAGACCGTGCCCAACAGCGACGCGTTGACCCGCGTGCTCTATCCGCTGGCCGACAACAACTCGGCGCTGCAGCTGCAAACCCACGCCCTGCGCCGTGGTAGCGCAGCGGTGGACAAGGCGGTCGGCAACTGCCCGGTGCAGGACCAGCGCGGCGCACAACGCCCGCGGGACGGCGATGGCGACGGCCTCGCCGTGTGCGACCTCGGCGCCTACGAGCGCTCGCGGCCCTGAGCCTGGAAACGGTGTCTGCCGAGCAGCGCGCTCAGGCCGGCTGTGGCAGACGCCCGTCGACCAGGAACAGCTCGAGCGGGAACTGGCGCGGCGTATCGGCCATCTGCGCCTGCTTGAAGGCGACATAGTCGGCGGTGGTCTCGCACAGCCAGGCCGTGAGGTTGCGTGGGCGCCGTTCGCTGAAGGCACTCGGCGCATACAGCGCGACATTCAGGCCCTGCAGCGGGCAGCGCGCGGAGGGAAACTCGAAGGCCTCCACGCCGGCTTCGCGCATGTCGCTCCCGAGCTGCTGGGTGACGCGGTAGTCGCTGCGATCGGTCAGCCTGGCGCGGTGCTCGGCGAACGGCGACAACTGCAGGTGGATGCCGCGCTCGACCTGGTAGCGCGCCTCGAACGACGAATGCTCGGAGAGAATGCGCCCGCTGGGCGGCGGCGTGGCCATGCCGTGCCAGAGCACGAAGCGGTAAAAGGCCGTCTCGGCCATCGCCGTGTCCAGGCGGCAGGCGGCGTAGAACAGGCTAGGTTCGTGGCGTCGACCGTAGCGCGAGCCCCAGCGCAACGGCGGGTAGCGAAACGGTGTGTGCAGCAAATAGTGCAGCGGCTCGTCGCTGCGCGGCAGCGGCGGTTTGCTCGACTCCAGCAGCTGTTCGAGCAGCGCCTGTTCTTCCAGGGTATCGACCAGCTTCAGCGTGGCCACCTGGCCCTGGCTTTCCACCAGACGCACCAGGCGCCCGCGCAACGGAGTGATCTGCTCCGCACCGGCGCAGGTCTGCCAGATATCCATGACGATGCTCGCTTGATTCAGTCCACAAACCGGTTCTCAGACCTTGCCGCGGATGGCGTCAAGGTACTCGACCACCCGCACCAGCCCTTGCACCTGCGCCATCTGCTCCAGCGGCACGCCGGCCAGATGACGGTTCTCGGTGCGCAGGAAATGGCGCATATCACCGAGGTTACCGCCAAACAGGGCGAACAACGCCCGGTAGGCGCGGATCAGCAACAGTGCCAGCTCGCCGGTCTTGCTCTGCGGACGTAGCCCACCTGTGTCGGACCAGCGGCTGATGGCGGAACGGTTGACGCCGACGATGCCGGCCAGCTCCTGCTGGGTCAGCCCGAGTTGCTCGCGGGTGTTGAGCAGGGCCTTGAGCAGCACCGCATCTGCCTGCACCTCGGGCTTGCTTAGCGCGCTCATGGCTCGCCTCCTGATGCCTGTTTAAAACAAACATAGCAAACAATGCGCTAAACAGACAAAAAAAATACCCTTTCAGCAGCTATACCACCTGCAGTGCGCCGTTACAGGACTGCTCAGGGGAATGCCCGGCGCTCAACAACTGGGCTTCTACCCGACAGAAATTGCCGATGTACTTGCCCTCCTCGGCGATCACCATACCCGCCTGGCCGTGTGCCGGCTGCCACGAGTTCTGGTGCAGCGCCACCTGCACGGCCAGCAACTGCAGGGGCGGGCGTGGCAAGGCGTTGTCATTGGCAATCACGCGCTGGAAGACACTGGGCAGTTTCGGCTGACTGGCACCCGAGGGCTTGCTCAGTTCCGCCAGCACGTCATCGGCCAGACGCAGCTCGCCCAGCTGGTTGTTGCTCAGGTACAGGCGCCCCCTGCTCTTCAACTTCAGATCGGCCAGACGCTTGAGCACATCGCGATTGAGCATGTCGCTGCTCACCGATTCGCCATAGACGGAAATGCGCCCACTGATTTCGCTGTCATTCAAACGGATGTCACCCTGAGCGTCGGCCAACAGCAAGGCGAAGCCCGGCTGTTTCAACGGCCCACCCGTGACGTTCGGCTGACCGGCACGCAGCCGCAGGCTGCTGAGTGCCACCTGAGCGCACGCCTGGATCTGCAGCAGGCTCGCGCCGGGCTCGCTCAAGCCCTCGATGCGCATGTCACGCAGGTCCAACAGGTCGATGCCGCGCAGGCCGATCACGCAGGGCACGCTGTCCTCGCAAACGATGTCGAAATCACGCAGGCTCACCGCGGCGAACTTGCTCAACGCGAACGCCCGGGCCTTGATCCGCAAGCGGCTGGCCGGTCCCGCGCCGTGCACCATCAGGTTGGTTTCGTTGGCGCCCTCGACTACCAGCTCATCCAGGACGTGATCCCCCGGCAGTAGGCACAGGCAGATATCGCGCTCGCCCTTTTTCAACAGCATCTGTAGCGCGCGGTCGAGGGTCGGAAACTCGCCATCCTTGCCCACCGAGATGCAGCAGCCACCCTGGTGATTGCGCTGGCACAGCGAATCCAGCGCGGCCTGCACGGTGCTGATGCCGGCGGCCTTCATGTCGGCGCACTTGGTCGGGTCGTAGGCCACCTGGCTGGCGATGGCCAGGCGCGCAGAGAAGTGGATTTCGTTGAAGCGCCCCACTGCCGGCGCGCCGCCCTGCAGCAGTTCGGCAGTGCAGGTCTGGTCCAGCTCGGCGACCGCGCTGCTGAGGAACCAGTCCACGCTGGCGATGCCGTCATCATTGGTGCTGGCAACCGCCGTCAGCGTACCGTTCTGCAGCAGTCCCTTCGGTGCGGTGAAGCGCACCTCGGCCCCCACCACCGGGAACTGGCCGTTGTACACCGCCACCTGCACTGGCGAAGGCAGCTTGACCCGAACGGAGCCCGACGGATTAGGCATGACCTGCTGCCCATCGCCACCGACGTAATGCAGGTTAGTCAGCTCGGTGAGTGCCGGAAACTTCGCCCGACAGTCGCTGCTGCGCGTCCAGTTGCCCGCCTGGCAGTCAAGCAATGCCAGACGGGTGAAGGCCCGTAGCACGCCCTGCGGCGCGACGAACTGTGGCTTGCCAGCGGCCTGCGGCCACTCGATACCGGCGGTGGCGGTACGCGCCGGAATGGTCCAGAAATCGCCGACGCGAAAGGAGCCGGCAAGAAAGCGCACCTCGACACCATCCTCCAGTTCGGCCCAGCCGACATTGGCACTGACGTTGGCGTTGACGGTTTCCAGCAGCGCCACGCCATCCCAGCGTCGCACCCGCGGATTGTGCGCAAACAATCCCGCGGTGAGAGACTCGGTGGCATTGTCGAGATCAAGGGTGACGCGATTGCCCTCGGTCTTGAGCACCGGCACCAGCGGACCACTGCGCCCGGTCTGTTCGTGTTCGTCATTGAAGATCTCCAGCCAGCAGCCAGCGCTGATGCCCAGGTAAGCATCGCGACCGATACTGGCGACCTCGATCTCGTCGGCCGCTGGGTCGTTCAGCCAGCCGGTCAGGCGCGTGACGATGGCACCGTTGTCGCGCGACCACTTGTAGCGCCGCTTGGCGGGCGCCACGCCGTCTTCATGGATCTCCACCCGGTACAGCTGGTTTTCCAGGCGCTGATAGCCCGCCTCCGGCGTCAGCAGGCAGGGGTCCTTGGGCGGTGTACCCGGCTCGGCTCGCGCGGCCAGCTTGCCCGTGGGCGCGTCGACGAGAGTCTTCCAGGCAGCGATATCGGACAGGCAGTTGATGGCCTCCCCCACGGTACCAACCTTGAGCAGCTTGATCTGCCACACCAGTTGGTCACGCGTGGCGCTATCCGGCCCACCGAGGGCAACCTCGCGGATCAGCCCGTCCTCCAGGGCACTGACATGACGCAGCCAGGCTTCCAGGTACGCCAGATAACGACCGTTTTCCGGGGCTTGCGCCACACCGTTGTCGTAGACCCGGATGGCCGCCTGCTCGACAGCGGCGGCGGGTGGCAACGCCAGCAGGCTGCTGCCAGGTGCCAGCACCGGCGAGATGCGCCCATGCAGATCGGGCTGTCCCTGTTCCTCCGCCAGCCCGGCTCGCTTGCCGACCAGCTTGCAGGCTGTCGGGTTGTCGCAGAGCAGGCCGCCGACGTACAGGTGGCCGGCGGACACATCGATGTTCTGGCCGTTGCCCGTCAGCAGGAACCCTGGCGTGGTGATGGGTACACCACTGGCGCCAATGCTGTCGCGGGCCTCGGTTTCGATCCGGCGATTGAGGATGTCCTGCTGTTCGTTCCAGTCGGCATCCAGCTGAACCCGACCCTGCTGCATGCGCACACTGCGGTAGTGCTTGCCGGGCTGGTCGGTGGAACGGGAAAGATCGGCTTTCATGGTGGTCGTCCTGGTCTTGAAGTCGGCGTTGTTCAGTTGACGAAAATCACCCCGGCCTCCAGGCCGAAGCGCAGGTATTCATCCAGCGCCTGGCGCAGGTTGGCTTCGCGCTGCGGTTGCTGCAGCAGGTTCCACACCCCCATCTCGGCGCCATCCTCGGCACCGGTGCGGATATCCAGCGCGGTCGACAGGCGCAGCTGCGCATAGGCCGGGTGGCCGAAGGTGGTGGAGGTGAACGTGGGCGTCACACGGATGCGCGCCAGTCTGGCGGCGGCCGTCGACTGACCCTCGGTGACCAGATCGGGCAGGCAGCGATAGCGCCGCGGCGTCTTCGAGCCTTCCGGCACGTAGCTGAAGCGCACGCAGCCCTGCTGCCGCCGGGTGATGTTCAACGGCTCGTTGAACAGGCTGTTGCTGGCGTGCAAGGCGCCGCTGCGGGTGCTGCCGAAGACCGTGCAGCAGTCCAGGCCGAGCGTCGTATCCGGCAGGGACAGCGCCTCGCCATCGCCGTTGTCGAACACGCAGTAGCGTGCACTGACCTCAGCCAGCGCGCCCTCGCTGCGTAGCGGGCCGCACAGGCAATGGGTCAGGTTGATGCTCAGGGTGCGGCCGCGAGCCTTGTCCTCGTGGTGGATACCGCCACGCGCCGGCACCAGGCTGCAGTGGCGCAGCGCCACCTCGCGCAGGTCGCCCTGCAGGCGCAACTTGCCGTCCAGCAACAGGCCCGAGAGGGTGATCCGGGTGTCGCCGTTGCCGCCGATCAGCAGGTCGCCGATCAGCACCGGACGGCGCTGGTTGGCGGCCTCGATGGCCAGTTCGGTGTCAGGCAGATCGAGGGACACGCTGAGCACTTCGCTGCTGTCGCCCTGCAGGCGGATCAGCACGCGGCTGCCGGGCACCACGGCTTGCAAGGCCTGGTTCAGGTCGGGGAAATCCTGCGGCACACGCAGCAGCGTGTAGCCCGCCGGATCGAGCAAACCCTGGCGCGCATCGTCTTCGGCGCTCACCGGGCGGCGGTCATAGGGGCCGCCACCGACATCACCGGGGAAGCCGTAGGCCCAGCTCACCTCGACCTTCTGCACCGTCACGCCGGCCGGCAGCCTGATACGCCCGAGCAGCGGATCGATGCCCACCAGCGGGGTGTCCGAACCCGGCGCGGGAAACACCACGGCGGCGCCACCGCTGCTCGGTTTGACCGACAGCTGCGCCGGCATCGGGCGCCAGGCCGGCGGGTTCACGTTGGGGATTTCCGCGAGGTTGCACACCACCAGGTGCGCCGCCGGCACCTGCAGGCCATCCAGCCAGATACGCAACACCGGGTCGTACTCGCCCGGCTTGGCGGCGAAGTACAGCAGCTCGGGCGTACCGCCATCGGCCAGGGTCTGACGCAACCCCGTCAGCTCGTCATGCAGCACGCGACGCGACAGCGGCTCGGGCACGTTGATCGGCTGCGCCAGGCGGGTCACTTCGCTCTCACTGCGCGGCCGGTTGAACAGCATGCCGTCGTGCAACAGCGGATCGTCGACGAAGCTGCGGCCCAGTGCATCGACGCTGTAGCAGCCCGGCATGCCGGCGATGGCACGCGCCTGGCTGCGCTGCAACGGATAGGCCTGCAGGCGCCAGACGTAGAGACCGACATTGGCGATGTTGTAGCGCCCGGCCGACGGCCGGCGTACTTCGGCGGTATGGGCGCTGCTGTCGAACGGGCCATCGATGCGTTCCAGCCGCGCAGCCTGGCGCAGATCAGGGGTTCGCAGGCTGTGCGGGCGCAGGTGATTGACCTGCTGGGTGGTGCCGAGCAGTTCGAAGAACTCCACCGCCCGCGCCCGCCAGCCGCTGCTGTCGAAGGCCAGTTGTTCCAGCACCGGCACCGTGCCCTTGCGCCGGCGCAGGCGCAGGGTGTTGGCCACCAGCGCGCGCTGGCCGAAGCTCTGCGTGCCACTCACCGCGTACAACCCGCGCACGCCAAGCAGGTCGCCGATGTAGGGGATCAGCCAGTCGTCGCAGGTCTCGATGAACCAGTTGTCGTAGAGCCGCTCGATATCCGCCTCGAGCACGGCACCCTGGGCGGCGATGACTTCCAGCAACGCCTGCAGCGGGCCACCGAGTTGTTCGTCTCGCTCGCGGTAGAACGCCGGCAGGCGCGCGAACAGGTAATCGGCGTCGATGCTCACTGGCTCAGCTCCTCGATCTGCACATCGGCCATGTCGATCAGCAGCAGCTGCGCCGGCTCGATCCGCCCGTTGTCCCAGCGCGCCCCACGCGCCCGCAGGCGACCGTCGGGGCCGGCGACGCTGCGGGTGCTCAAGCCGTCGTGCAGGCGCAAACGGTCGAGATCGACACGTTCCACACCCGGCACGCGCTGCATCACCGCCACCACCTCGCTGCCGCTGAGCGACTGGCCGTAACCACGCGCGGCAAATCCGAACGCGGCGGTCAGGGCCGCGCGCACCTCGGCCAGTACCGTTTCGCCGAGATAATCGGGATGCACCCGCAGCTTGGCGCGGACACCGAAGCCCAGGCGCACGCCGGCCTCCAGACGCAGCGGCTGGTGCGTCGGGCGCACCTGGTCGATGGCCGCCGCCAGGTTGCGGTAGAGGGTCGAGTCGAGGCGGATGTCCTCGCCATCCAGCCCGATCACCGTCAGGTGCACCAGACGCCCTTCGCCATTCCACAACCACACGGCCTGAGCCTTGCCGATGCCGGCGAACGCCGCGGCGAAATCCTCGAAGTCGCGCAGGGAGACGATCCGCTCCAGCGCCAGCACGGTCAGCGGTGCGTTGTGCCGTGCCTGGTCGCGGCCCTCCGGGTCGGCCCCGCCACTGGCCGCCACCGGGTTGATCACTTCCTTGAGGCCCAGCGGGCGGTTGAGCAGCAGGCTGATGCTCCCCGCCGCCACGTTGCCCGCCGCGCCGATTCCCACGCGATAGCGCGCCTCGACATTCATCTGCCCACTGGGCAGGCGCCTGCCGTGCTGGCCATCGCCGAACTGCACGGTGACCGCGCCATCGTCGGCGCGACGCAGCAGGTAGGCGCTGGCGTCTGCGGCCAGGGCGCTGATGCGCGGCGCCTCGTGCCAGCGCACGCCATCCACGCGCACCTCCAGGGTGCTGGCGGTGCCGGTCGGCGTGGTGGCGGAAACGTAGGTGAGCGGCTTCTGCCGCAGCAGGAAGCGCTGGAAGGCGCGGCTGCCGTCGCCACTGCCGAGCACTTCCGCCTGGATCTGCATCTGCCGGCTGTCGCCGTGGCTGGCCGGAGCGACATTGGCATTAATGCGCAGGGTCAGAGGCAAGTAGCTGTGGATCAGCGCCTCTTCCAGTTCCAGGCGAGTGAGGCCGTCGATACCGTCGTTGCGGCGGATGCGTACCACCTCGGCGACGCCGAGCAGGCTGACGACGAAACGCGCGCCATCGGTGAAGGTGATGCGCGCATGCTGGGCATCGCGTTCGATTTCCAGCGCAGCCAGGTGGTCGCCATCGCGCAGGCGTTTGCGGGCCTTGCGGTTGTCGCGCGTATCCGCCACGGTCAGGCCGCTGAGCGCCAGCCAACGGCCCGCCTTCAGCTCCGGCTGCAGGCTGGCCAGATGCAGCAGGTTGCCCTCCACCAGCCCCGAGCGCGGCCGCGTGGCCCAGGGCAGCTCCACCGACTCGCCGTACACCGCCGTGTCGCGCAGGCGATCATCGAATTTCTCAGTCAGGTTCTCGCCACGGATGCTCAGGCGTGTGGCCTTGCCGCCGAGGGTGAACGCGGCGCGCCCGTCCTCGGCATTCGCCAGCACCTGATAGACCTCCTCGTAGTCCGGGTTGGACAGCACCAGCCAGCTGCCCGCCACCAGCTTCGGGTAGCTGCCGTCGAGATGGATCGCATAGTCGCTGCCCGAGCCACTGCCGGACACACCGCTAATGCTGAAATTGGGCCACTGTCCATTGCCGCTGCCGGTGATCGGTACGGCGGTGTTGTCCGGCTTTTCCAGGAACACCGCGCGCAGGCTCTGCGGCATCGCATGCCAGTTGGGTGCCGCCTGGCCGAACAGCGCGACCTTGCTGCGCAGGGCATAGCAGCGCGGGTTGAGCCGGCTGGGCTGCACCGGTGGTGCCACCGAGCCGAATGGCCGATCGAGGGTCACCACGGTGTAGCCGGCCTGCGGGTCGGCCGAAGGTTCGCTGGGCGCGACCAGTTGCAACCGACGCACCCGGCGAAAATCCCAGTTCTCGTTGCCGGGCTGTTTCTGCCGCTCCTCACCGACGATCAACAACGCATCACCGGGTTGCAGCTGCGTGGCCTGGCCGCGGAGGTACAGCGTGCGGCCGCCCCAGTACGGCAGTACCCTATCCTGGTTGACCACCTGCAGCGCATTCCACGCGGCCCGCGCGTGCAGCGGTTCGAGGGTTTCGAAGACCTGCGCCTGCTCATCCTGCGCTGGCACGCTCTGGCTCTTGTGCCCGGCATCGATGAAGGTAGCAGCCGGCGCCCCCGGCGCGGTTTCCAGGGTGAAGGCCAGGTAGGTCGAAGCCGCCACCCCAGGCCGCAGCTCGTAGCCGATGGCCCGCCCCAGTTCGAGCACCGAGCGGCGTTCGGTGGCGGTGCGCAGAAAGCCTTCGTTGATCACGCGTTCCTGGTAGAAGCTGAGCACGTCGAGCACGCCGGACCAGGCATCGAGCAACGCCAGTGCCGGGTCATCGGCATCGCGCGTGGTCAGCGCCTGCAACGCCGGCCTGGCAGCCAGCGCGGCGAGCTGGGTTTCGCGAAAGCGCGCATGGCTGCCAACGCGATAGCGCAACGCATCCTGGCCCGGTGGGTTGCTGCCATCCACCGGGGTCAGCGCCTTGATTCCGCTGCAGCAGCCGCAATCGCTGGTTGTCATGGCCGTTCCTCGCTGTTCACAGGCCACCGCGCAGGGTCAGCTGCAGGCGGCCGTTCTCGGGAAAATTGGGGTCGTTGTCCAGGCGCAGCACTTCCAGCACGCCGACCTTGAGCAGGCCTTCCTGGCGCTCGCCGTTGGCGACCTTGCCCCAGCGCTGGAAGCGCTTCACTTCCAGGGAGGCGACACCGGTGACCGACTGCGCCGCCTCGATCAGGCGTGACAACGCCAGGGGCTGGCCGAAGCTGAAATGGTCGGGGTGGAAGAAGCCGCGCTGGCCCAGTTCGTCCTGGCCGCTGCCCAGGCGTTCGAGCAGCGCCCGCTTGACCGCTGCGGCGAAGTAACCGGGCAACACGCAGACCACCAGCTCCACATCCAGCGGCACGTAGAGCGGCTCGCTGAGGTCGAGGTCATAGCCGGCCAGGCGATAGCGCTCCAGGTGCAGGCGCATCTCGTTGCGGAACGCGTCGTCCAGCGGCAGGCCGCCACGGCGGTCGAGGCTGATGTACATGCTGTACCAGCTACCGGTCCAACGCAGGCGCGCGGCGGCCCGCTGCACCTGCGGATGCAGCTCGGCCACCCGGGCGTAATCCGCTTCGGTGACCGCGCGTTCCTGGTTGCGGAACGCTTCCGGCGCGTACAGCTTGATCGCGTCGCTGCTCTCCGCCTCGGCGCCACCGACCGCGGCCAGCGGGTTGCTCAGCGACTCGATGAAAGGAGCGATCGCCACGTCCGTGCAGACCATGCGGCAGATGCTCTGCGCACCGACGTTGCCCTGGCTACCACCACCCTGGCGGTAGCTCGCCAGCAGATGGCTGCCCGGCTCGGGACGCCGGCCGAAGCGGTTGTCGCCGAAGCGCAGGTAGACCATGCCGTCGGCTTCGGTCTCGACCACGAACTCGCGGGCGAAACGGTCGCTGCCGAGCAGATCGCGGCGCGGCAGCCACGGCGTCGCCTCCTCGTCGGCCTGGTAACCGGCCTGTTGCGGATCATCCTCGATCAATTCCAGATTGGCCGGCAGCGCCTGCCGCGGGTCCTGCCGCAGGCTGCGCTGCGCCGACCAGTTCTGCGCCAGCGCCGTGGCGTGGCGGTAGGGCTCGGCATGGGCGATGCCCGGCTCGCGCAGACGCGGGCGAAACCGCTCGGCACTGGTCTGCGCCGGCTGCAGGGGCTCCAGCAGGCGACTAAGGCCATGATCGGCGAGCAGCACGTTGCCCCGCGCCACGGCGATTTCGCGCACCTCGGTGTCGCCACCCAATTCGAATTCGGCGCTGACGCAGAGCATGAACGGCAATGCGTCCTCGCTGTGCCAACGCACCAGGCGCAGCGCCGTGCCGGTCAGCGGGTCGAAGCCTGGCGTCACACTCAGCAGGCGCACCGCATGGCGATGGCGGCGGTCGGCATCCGCGGCCCGGCCGGTAGTCGGGCTGAGCACTTCCTCGAAGACCAGCAGCATGCCCGGAGTGAGCTTGAGCTCGGCATCCTCGACCAGCGCGGCGGCGGTCTCGCCCTTGCCCAGGCAGAACCCGGGATCGCCCCAGTGATGAATGCGGATACGGTTGTGCGCGGACTGCAGGCGCAGGTCATGCAGGCTCTCGAAGACCTGGGTTTCGCCATCCGGCAGGCTGTCCAGCACGCCGCGCGCCAGCACCGGGCCCGCCTCGCGACCGCGGGTGAGCAACGGCGTGCGCGCCGCCAGCACCTGCCCATCGGCACCCGCAAGGACGTTCAGGTGCACGTACACGCGGGCGTTGCAGCCGTCGTGGATCGGGTAGTCGAGCAAGCGTGCATGGCGGCGCAGCGATACCCGCCGCCGCGCCGTGCCCAGGTAGGCCTCGGTGGCCACGGCGTCCTGCTGGTAACTGAGCTGGTCGCCGACATGGGCGAGCATCTCCACCAGCGCCACGCTGAAATCCGCCGGATGACGCTGGCGGAAGGCGGGAATCAGCTGGCCCATGCGGTCGAGCATCAGGCGGCGAAAACTGCCGTAGTCCTTGCTCAGGTAGTCGAGCTGCGGCTCATCGAACTGCGCGGGCGGGCAGCTGTGTTCCTCGGCGCAGTCGAACTCGGACGGGCACTGCGCCTTGAAGCTGAAGCGCACGCTGGACAGGCACGGGTCGAAGCCGGCCGGTACGCTGTCCGGGTCGGCGGGGTCGATCAGCTCGAACTGGTACCAGGAGAAATCGCCGGCCTGGGACACCTTGAGGTTGAGGCGATTGGCCGCGATGCTGATGCTGTCGATGCCGATCCCGGTGATGCGCACACCGCCACTGATGCGGCAATTGGCCTTGGTGATGCCGCTCAGCGGGTGGACGAACACCACGCGCAGGCTGCGCTGGTCGCTGGAAGTCACCTCCAGGTAGTCGATGCCGTTGAGCGTGGGCGGGTCGAGCTGGCGCAGCAGGTTGACGCGGTGCGGCTTGTCGGAGCGGAACTGGCGTTTCATCCCAGCCTCCGCTCGAAACTGGCCAGCTGCCGCTCGCGGTCGCGCCGGACGATGTACTGCACGGTCACCTGCAGGCGCGCGTCGAGGTTGTCGACGCGCACCTCCTCGACCTCGATCAGCTCGCCGAGCCACTGCTGCAGCGAGCCTTGCACGGTCATCTGCAGGGCCGCGGACAGGGCATCGCTGTTCGGCGCGAACACCAGCTGCAGCAGGCCGCAGCCGAAGTCCGGGCGGTTGACCCGCTCGCCCGGCACGGTGAACAGCACCTGCTCGATCATGTCGCGGATATGCGCATCACCGTCGACCTCGGCGCTGCGCCCACGCGAGTCGATGCGAAAGGGAAAGTCGAGGGCCATGTCAGACTCCGGAAACCCGCACCTGGGTGACGCTGACCATCATCGGCGTCCCCGTCGGCGCACAGATGCTGGTACTCGACTGCAGCAGCACCGGTTGCCCGCCGGCGAACACCCGCGTGGCACCGACCAGCCATTGCCCGGTGACGCACGGGCCGTTGCCGGCACTCGGTGGCGGCATGCTGCAGCCGGCGATCAGGTACGGCGCGGCAAGGGTGGTGACCGGCTGGCCGGACAGCGTCACCCGCGCAAACGGTGCGGTCGGTGTGGCCTGGCCGCCGTGGCTGCACATCACCGTGGCACCGAGGTGCAACAGAAAACCTGGCATGTGGAATCCCTCCCCTGTTCATCCTGCGCACGTGCAGGAGTCCGCTGAAAACGCCCGCTCAAATCACCGTCAGCGCGCCCTGGTTGATGTTCACCGCCGGGCCGTTGAGCATGATCGTGGCGCCCTGGCCGTTGCTGATGGTGATACCGACCTCGTTGATCGAGATCAGCGCCCCGCTGGTGCTCTTGAGCAGAATCCCGCCGGTAGGGCCGGGCAGATCGGAGAGCATCAGGGTGTTCTGGCTACCGGTCTGCAGGACGATGCTCGGTGACACCGGCAAGCCGGCCAGGGCCAGTGCCGGTACCTCGGCGGCACTGCCCCAGAAGCCGCCGACCCAGATCGGGTAATCCTGATCGCCCTGCTCGAACTCGACCCATACTCCAGCGCCGATCTGCGGCACCATGAACGCGCCGCTCTGCTTGCCGGCAATCGGCACGCAGGGCATGGCCCAGCTGGAGATGCCGATGCCCAGCACGTCCGGCACCTGCACCTGCACGCGCCCCATCTGCATCGGGTCGACGTTGTTCAGCACCGCGCCGCGGTACTTGCCGTAAAACTTGCCGTCGCTCATACCGGAACCCTCGGTAAGGTGGAAATCAGGCCGTTGCGGGTCAAGGTGAAGTTCTGCTTGAACTCGCCCGCCTTGAGGCTGCTGCTGACGGTCTTGACGTAGTACAGGCCGTCGAACGCCGGCCCCGCGCCACGCACGCCGACCAGTTGGCGTGCCTTGAGCACGTTGCCGTAGCGCAGCACGTCCACCGCTCCGGTGGCGGTGACCACATCGGCGGAGTTGGCCGCGGCAGCCAGGCCCTTGGACAGGGCGGCCATGGGCGAGAGCTTGGCGGTATCCTTCATCAGGTTGATCGACTTGGGCAATGGCGGCAGCAGGCCCAGCGGCGGGTTGGCCAGGCTGATATCGGGAATCGGCAGAGGAATCGGAAACTTGGTCAGCTGGTTCTGGATGAACACGATGGGCAGCGCCGCCTTGCTGTTGTCCACCGAGAACGACAGCGACTCGACATTGCTGTGCGCATCCATGCCCAGGTTGAGCGCCGGCTGCGGCACACCGAGCTTGATCTCCGGCCCCCAGTAGGCGGTGTTCATGCCTGGCAGCGGGCCGGGCTCGACGTAGAACACATGGCCGGCGTCCTTGGCCAGCTTCTGCACGTAGGCCAGGTCCGTGCCCTCGTGGGTGGGGATCTTGTCCACCGGGATCGGCACGTCGGTGAAGATCTGCGGGATCACCAGGGGGATCATGCCGAACATTGCGTACTTGGCGACGATCAGCGCCACCCGCGCCGCCGCTGGCATCGCCGGATAGGGAATGCCGTTGAAATCCTGCTGGTCCATGGCCACCGACAGGTCCTCGCCGGTGATGGTCAGCACGCTCTGCCCCGGCTCGTTGGAACCGCTGACTTCCTGCTTGGTGATCAGCCCATCCATCATTACGGTGGGCATGCTGTTGATGGTCACCACCACCATCACCCGCAGCCACGGCACCTGCCCGCCCGCCAGCACCAGCAGGGTGTGCAGCGGCGAGTTGTTCTGCAGCGCGAAGGCGATCTGGAAACCGCTGCGCGTGCTGCTCGCCGAAGTCACCTGCACGCTCTGCAGGGCGTCCATCACCACCTTCGGCACGGGCACCGGCAACCCCGGCCCGACCAGCAGCGACAGGTGCATGCCCTTAAGCATCGTCGAGCCCTGCCATGCCTTCGGGCAGGGTCAGGCGAATGCGCCGCCCCACCTCTTCCAGCTCGCTCGGGCTGAGGCTGCCGTTGGCATCGGGCAGGCGCCAGAACTGCTCCGGGTCGCCGAGCACGTCGGCGGCCATGCGGTCGATGCGGTCGCCCTCGTTGATGCGGTACTCCTGCAGGGTGACGAAGCGCGCCGGATCGGGCACGAAACGCCGCCGCAGGAACACCAGGCGCCGGCCATCCGGGCCGGTCATCTCGGCGGTCTCGCTGCCGTGGTAACGGCTGTTGGGCGGAAAGCGATCAATGCTCATGACGGTACTCCTTGAAAATCGCTGCCACAAACGGCAGCGCACTCATCAAAACAGGCCACTCAGGCCGAGGCTGGCCAGGGTCGAGCTGGATGCCCTGGCCGCCAGGCGCTCGCGGCTCTGGTGGTAGACCATGTACAGATGGCCGCCCTTGTCGGCGAAGCCGAGGTCGTTGACGTTGAGCACGCGCATGCTCAGCGAGATGCGCGCGCGAATCGGGTTGAGGTTGGCGTCGAAGGCCTCCTCGGTGATCGAGAAATCGCTGATGCGCACCGGCACCACCCGCGACTGGCTCCAGACGAACAGCGGCAGCGGCGCCTGCATCGGGACGATTTCCAAGGTGCCGGCATTGGCCAGCTGGTTGTTGCGGATCAGCGCGGCGCTGTCCGGGTAGACGATGGTTTCCAGCGCCGCGAGCTGCGGATGGATACCGACCTCGACGGCGCTGCGGTGCTGGTCGGGAAACTCCAGCTGGTCGGTGGCATCCAGCTCAGCCTCGAGCTTGATGGTTTCGATCGGCGGACCCTTGAGCCGCAGCGGCTCGCTGAGCGCCGCACTGCCACCGACACTCTGCGGCTGCAGGCTGCGCGTCAGCAGGTCGGGGTTGTACTGCAGGGCGATCACCCGCTGCACCGCGCCACTGGCCGGGTCGATGAGGATGATGCCGCCCTTGAGTACCTTCGGCGTATTGCTGAACCCGCTCATGCCTCGCGCTCCTTGGGTTGGGTCTGGCTGAACAGGCTGCCGAGCATCTTCGACGGGTCGAGGCTGAGCGAGGCGGGTTCGGGTTTGATGTCGGCCAGCTTGGGCATGCGAAAGCCGTCGACGCTGTCGTAGTGCAGCGGCATGCGCACGCCCAGGTTGAGACCGGTCGGAAAGGTGCCGCCGAGCAGGTCCCAGGACTTCTCGGTGCGCACCGAAAACACCGAGAAGCCGGCTTCTGCGTAGATTCGCGCGCGCAGCACCGCCTCCAGCTCCAGGCTGCCGCCGATATAGGCCTCGGCGTCGACGGCGAACTTGTCCTTGCTGTAGGCGATCTCCGCGCCCAGCTCGGCCTTGCCGTTGAGTTTGGCGCCGAGGGTGACGTTGAGGCCGCCGCCGACCTCCGCCACCAGCGCGTCGATGGCCAGGTCCGCGCCGAGCTTGCCGCTGATGCCACCACCGGCCGGGATGCTGGCCTTGGCCTTGAGGTTGAAGCTGAAATCCGGATCGGGCTCGAACGGGCTGAACTTGACCGTCGCCTTGACCCCGGTGAGCACGCCGGGGCCGACGTAGTAGAAGTAGCCCAGGCTGCCCCACAGTTTGACCTTGAGCCCCACCGGGCCGATCGACGCACCGGGGATCGGGATGCTCCCGGAGGCCTTGAACAGGGTGTGTTCTTCCTGTTTCTCGGGGAAGCGCTTGAACAGCTGGATATCGGGAAAACTCAGTTCGCCGTCGAAGGTGATCTTCTGGTTCTCGTCCACCGTGATGCCGGCGCTGGCGACCAAGTCCTTCTTGATTTCATAGGACAGCTTGCCCTTGCCGGTGATCTTCTCGTTGGGGTGCAGGGTGACGACGATGTTGCCCTTGGCCTTGCCCTTCTCGATCTTGATGTCGCCGGTACCGTAGATCTTCTCCTTGCCGGCACGATTCTCGTAGGTCGCGTCCAGCGTGCCGTCGAGCCCGGAGAAGGCGAAGCCGGCCTTACCCTCGGCCTTGAACAGGTCGCCGTCGTAGTACAGCTTGGCCTCGATGGGCTTGAGGTACGGGCTCTTCACCTTGATCTTGCCGCGCCCGGTGAAGATCCATTTGTTCTGGCTGTAGCTGAGCTTGATCTGCCCTTCGTTCTCGCCGGGCAGGGCCAGGTCCAGGGTGCCGCTGGCGCCGAGCTTGCCCTTCTGGATGTTGACCTCGACCGAACCGGATTTGACGTAGGGGATCTTGCCCGCCATCTGCCCGGACTCGATGTGTGCCGAGGCCGACCACTCGCCGCCCTGGTAACGCACCTCGCCCTTGGCTTCGTCGACACCGGGAAGGAATACCCACAGGTCGCCGTCCAGCTTCAACCCGCTGGCATCGGCACTGGCCTTGACCACGCCCTTGGCGACCGGCTTGGCGGCCGGGCCGATGTCGAAGGCCAGCGTGCCGACAGGCTTGAACTCCGGCGCCAGCTCCAGGGCCAGTTCGGCCTTGGTGAAGTTCAAGCCCGGGAATGGCGGCTTCATCTTGGCCGGGTCGATGTTCTTGGTGACCTTGAACGACGGCCCGTCGACCGCCACGTCAAGGGTCGGCAGGAATGGCAGGCTGGGCTTGAGCGTGCCCGTGGCGATCAGCCCCTGCGGGCCAACCTCGAGGGACGTCAGCTTGCCCGGGCTGAGCTTGGAGAAGTCGAACGGCACGCCCAGCTTGCCGGCCTTGGCCAGGTCCGCATTGCCGCTCTTGTCGATGGCAACGAACTGCTTGGACTTGCTGCCACCGTGGGCCTTGGACGACAGGTTCAGCGCCACCGTGTCGAGGCGGAAGAACAGTTTGTCCGGCACCTTGCCGTTGGTGCGGCCGATGCGCTCGAACACTATGCCCTTCACGCCCCAGGCGAACTGGCTGTTCTCGGCCACGGCCGAGGCTTCCAGGTCGACCTCCTTGCTGTTGTCGACCGGCAGCTTCAGGGTGACGTTGCGCCCGCCCAGGGTCATCGCGAAATCCGCTGTCGGCACCACGGCCTTGGCCAACGGCGTGGCCTGGTCGAAGGCCTGCCCGACCGCCAGGCAGGCATCGGCCTTCGGTGCCCCGGCCAGTTCGGTGCGGGCAAAGCTCAGCTCCACTACGTCGGGTTCCGGCGTGGCCCGGCTCGGCGCATCGTCGAGAGCCGCGGCTGCCATCGCCACCAGTTGCTGCGACAGCAGGTTGCCACTGGCGCCGTTGTTGCTCTTGGTCAGCAGCTGCAGGTTCTTGCCGTCATTGGTGCCGCCGACTTGCAGTTCCTGGATGTGGTCGACCTCGCAGGGCGCGGACTCGGCCTTCAGCTGCGGAAACGCCGCCGCTCCACCCGCGGCCTGCCATTCGCTATCGGCGCTGGCCAGCTCGCGCTTGCGCTCGGCGAGCCAGGTCCGGCGCAGCTTGTCGGTGGCGTCGCGCTCGATGTTGCCCTGCGGGATCGGCTTACTCTTGGGTCCCTGGAACTTGACCTTGAGCTTCTTCACGTCGGCATAGAACGGCTTGGCCTGCCCGCCCTTTTCCGGCGGGATGCGCAGCACGTCGAACTCATAGAACGCCGTGTTGCCGGTAACCTTCTTGAAGGTCAGCAAGTTGGCGGCGCTCTCGATGGTCAGCGAAATCGTCTTGGCCGGGTTCTTCTTGCGATAGCCCTTGGTTTCCATGGTCGCGGGAACCGGCGTGGTGGCCGAGCGCTGCAGGCTCGGGCCGGAACGGCTGAGGCCGTTGCCGGCGAGGCGCTCGCCGGCCATCACCCGCTCGGCGGCGAAATCCGCCTCGCGCTCCATGCGCTGGTAGTCCGGGCCCTGGTCCGCCAGGTTGCTCACCCCGGCGCGCTGCAGCCCCTGCTGCTGCACCGTGTGCGCCAGCTCATGGGCGAGCAGATGACGCCCACTGTCGCTGTGCGGCTGGTACTGGCCATCAGCAAAGACGATGTTCTGTCCGACGGTGTAGGCATGCGCATCGACCTCGCGGGCCGACGCTGCCGCGGCGCTATCATCGTGCACGCGCACCGCGGCGAAGTCGCTGCCGAAGCGCTCTTCCATGAAGCTGCGGGTGTCCGCATCCAGCGGCCGACCGGGCTGCGCCAGGGTATCGCTGACCGAGTCCGGCGTGCCCTGCAGGGGCTGCGTGTCGCCATGGGCGTGGCGTTGCAGCGTCTGTTTGGCGGCGCAGGTGTCGCACTCGCCGGCACCACCGGCGCTGGCCCCGCAGGCGCATTTGCGCTGCAACAACAGGTTGCGTGCCGCGGCCTTGGAGGCAGGCGGCTCGCGTTCGGCCTGGGCGGTAACGGCGCGTTCGGCCATGGCTCAGTCCTGCAACCGTTCGGCGATCAACCGCGCCAGGCGCCGCCCGGTCAGCTCCGGGCGCTCGCCCGCTGTCCGGCGAAAGCGCGGAATCTGCAGCTGATCGGCCTGAAAACCCTGAGCCGGCAGCGCTTGCAGGCTCAGCAGGCGGCCCAGCTCGCGCTCGAAGGAGCCGGCCAGCCGTGCCCCATCGCGCGCCGAATAACCGGGCAGCGCCAGGCTGCCGATATGCAGCGACAACGACGGCGCGGCGGGGCTGATGACAGCGCTCATGCCCAATCCCCCACGTCGCTGGCCGGCAGCTGTTTCTCCAGCTTGGCGAATTCGGCCTCGGCGGCGATGCGCAGGTGGCGCATGGCGATGGCACTGTCCTCGTCGGCGGCGATGAAAGCGGCGTTGAGCGCCAGGTTGCGAATGTGCCCGCCGGACAACGACAGCCGCGCCAGCTTGGCCACATCCAGCGCCTCCAGCGGGGTGGCCCGGGGAAACACCCGCGCCCAGATCGCGCCGCGCGCCTCGGCGTCGGGAAACGGGAACTGCACGATGAAGCGCAAGCGGCGCTGGAACGCGGTGTCGATGGCCTGCTTGAAGTTGCTGGTAAGGATCGCCAGGCCGCGGTAGGTCTCGATGCGCTGCAGCAGGTAGCTGACTTCCAGGTTGGCGTAGCGGTCGTGGCTGTCGCGCACCTCGCTGCGCTTGCCGAACAGCGCGTCGGCTTCGTCGAACAGCAGGATCGCACCGCTGCGTTCGGCCACGGCAAACAGCCGCGCGAGGTTCTTTTCCGTCTCGCCGATGAACTTGCTGACCACCGACGCCAGGTCGATGCGGTACAGGTCGAGCTGCAGCTCGTTGGCCAGCACCTCGGCGGCCAGGGTCTTGCCCGTGCCGCTGCCACCGGCGAACAGGGCGCTGATACCCAGGCCGCGCGCCGAGCGCTCGGCAAAGCCCCATTCGCGGTACACGCGGGTGCGCTGGCGGACCTGGGCAGCGATGGTGCGCAGGGTTGCCAGTGCCGCCTCCGGCAGGATCAGGTCATCCCAGCTGGCGCGGGCATCGACACGTTCAGCGAGCTGTTCCAGGTCGCGGCGCGCCTCCAGGCGACAAGCCTGCCAGAGCTGTGCGGCGTCGGCCGGGGACGTGCCACGCCAGCCCTGGGCGATGCGCGCGATGGCACCGGCGGACAACTGGAACTGCTCGGCGATGCTACCCAGGCGCCCATTCAATGCTGCGCCCTGCTCGCCCAGCTCCGCCTGCCAGAGCAGCAGGCGGCTGTCCGCATCGCCGCCGCGCCAGACCACGCGCCACTGAGCGCGCCGCAGGTTCAGCGAGCCTTCGCCGGTTACCAGGATCAATCCCTGCAAGCCATCGAGGAACTCGGCCAGGTGTTGCGCCTGCGCCGGCTCCGGGCGCTCGATCTCGACCCAGAGCAGCGCACCGCGCAACAGCGCTTCGCGCTCCCAGAGGCGCACCAGTTGCTCTCGCTCCTGTTGCTGCTCCGGCAAATGCCGCCCCTGCATGCGGTACAGGCGCAACTCCAGCTGTGCCGCCAGGGCCTTGGCGAAGGCCTCGCCGTCGCCCTCCTCGAAGCGTGCGATGGCCGCGGCAGCAAGGTTGGGCGCACGTTGCCAGTGCGCGGCCAGGCGGGCGATATCCTCGTCGAAGCCCTCGCCGGCCACGCTTTCCTGAAGCCGGAACCAGGGTTCCAGGCGCGGATCGGGATAGGTCAGCCCGGCCACCTGGTGCAGGATGCTTTCATCCACCACCAGCCGTGCCGCCAGCGGCCCGCCACTGCCCGAGAGCTCCAGCAGGTGCCAGCGGCGCAGGCGACCGACCGGCGTGACGGCGGCCCAGTCGGCATCCGGCAGCAGCGCCAGCGCCAGGTCGAAACTCAGCCAGGGCTTGTTCGCATCGCCCTGGGCCTCGGCCAGCAGCTGGCGAAAACGCGCATCCAGCTCCACGGCTACCGCCAGCAGCAGCACGTCCTGCTCGAAACGATTGAGGCCCAGGCGCTCAGCCAGGTTGGCCAATGCTGGCGGCGCCTGCAGGTAGGTGCCCAGCGGAGTCGGCTGGCCAGCGAGGGCCTGCGTGATGAAGTCGGCGAAAGCATCCAGTGCCACGCCGAGCAGCTGCCGGTTGGCCGCCACATCCCGACGCGCACTCACAGGGTCACCTCGGGGCCGTCGAAGCGGCCATTGGCACCGAGTACCAGCGGACTGGTGCCGGCATCCACCTGCACCCGCGCCAGGTAGCTGCCCTGGGCGACATTGCGAAACTCGACATTGACTTCGATGGCGCTGTCCGCCGGTGCGACGATGCCGTTGCCGTCGTTGGCGGTGAAGCTGTAGACCCGCGCCGCGCGATTGGCCGGCGGGTTCTTCTCGTTGAGCAGCAGGCGGACGCGCTGGCGACTGCCGATCCGTGGTGCGCAACTGATCCTGATCGCCCCCGAGCGGTAGGTGATGCCCTCGACCACCTGGCTGGTCGCACCTGGCAACAGGGTGAAACCGGCCTGCGGGTTGAGCACGAAGGCCGCCAGGTTGGACTCCTGGCCACCGTGGGCCTGCGCCGGCGAGCCCATCAGTTGCGGATGCACCACCTGCAAGGTGCACACCCCGGCGCGCAGGCTGGCGGGAATACCGGGTGGATCAGGCAGGGAAAAATCGAAGGTCAGCTCGTCCTGCGCCAGCTGTTCGATGGCACTGGAAAACTCCTCGCCATTGATCAGCAGGCTCAGCGGGCGAGCCTTGAGGTTGGCGCCGCTGACGCGTACCGAGCCATTGGCCACGATCGGCTCGCCCGCCGCGACCGCGGACTCGACACGATCCAGTCGCGGTGCGCGCAACGGCACCACGTAGAGGTTGCGCGCACGCACCGGCAGCGGCGTGCGCTGGCTCTTCTGCGACTGCAGCAGAACCACGCTGACCAGGTAGGCCGCACTGGGGCGCGCCGGCGTCTGCATGGCCGACCAGATGCGCGACACCTCATCGGTGGTGTGGTTGAGCGGGGTGATGCGCAGTTGCTCGATCTGGTCGGCCAACCCGGCCAGCTCCAGTTCCTTGGGCAGGTTGCTCTTGCCGGGCCCAGGCTTCAGCGCCTGGCGGATCGCGTCGCGGCCCAGGCCCGGCGTGTCATGCAGAATCTGCATGGCGGCGCCAAGCATGATCTCGGCATGAAAATCCTTGACCCCGTAGGCCGACAACAGGAAGTGCAGGTCCAGCGCCAGCGCCGGATTGCTCAGGCGTTCGCCACGGCCATCGCGGCTCGGCAGGTCGAGGTTGGCCCAGCCGGGATTGCGCGTCTGGTTGTAGAGGAAGAGGTTCAGCTGGCTGTCACCGGCATCGGCAGCGATGCGCTCGGGCGGCACGCAGGTGACGTTGAGCGTGGTGGCGCTGAGCACGTCTTCGAGCTTGAGTGCGGTAAACCCGTTCTGCAGCAGTTGCTGCAACACCGCGGCGGTGGCGGCGATCCCCAGTGCACTGCTCATCGACGCCCTCCTCGCCCCGGCTCGGCGGCAGAACGCTCCTGCAGGTAGGCATCCAGGCTCTGCGCCGGTGCGGGCTTGGCCGGCGCTTCGCGGTGCGGCGCCGCGGCCGGCTCCAGTGGCAGCACTTCGATGCGGCCGATGCTGATCTCGACCCGCGGCGCCGGCGCGCCCGGCACATCACGCAGCGCTTGAGCCGGCGCCGGGCTCAACGCTGCCGCCGGGCTCGGCAAGGCCGGCACACCCTCCACGCGCAAACGTTCGACACGTTGTTCGATCACTTCGCGGCTCAGCTCGTGATGCTCCAGGCGTTCATGCTGTACCTGCAGAACCGGGGCTGGTGGCTCGCTCGCAATCCGTGCACTCACCTGCACCGCAGGCTGTGGCGCAATGACCCTCGGTGCGGGGTTGCCTGGCGCCTCCAGCGCAAGCGGTCTCGCCGGCACGTGCGGCAACGCCGGCTCGGCCAACTGCGGCAACGGTCGTGGCTCGGCGGCGATGTGCGGCAACGGCAGAACCGGGCTGACCGGCACCACCGATTCGGCCAGCGGAATGGGTGTCGGTGCGCTGGCGGCAAGCGGTGCAACCGTCGGTGCCGCCAGCAGCGAGGCCATGGTTGCAGGTACCGGCTGGCTCGCGCCGAGTGGCGCTTCGGCCGGAATGTCCTGCGCCGGCAGGGCCGGCACTGCGCTGTCGCTCTCGAAACGGGACGGCAGGCGCGGGTGAATCGCCGCAGGCTGCAAGGCACGCTGGCTGAGCAAGGCGAAGAAGTCGTTCATGCCAGCACCCGGCTCAGGTAGTGCGCCCGGCGCATCGGGCTCAGGGCGAGGATCTGCGCCTCGCTCCAGCCGTAGGCATGGGCCAGCAGATGCACCTGATCCAGTTGCCGCTCGGCCCAGTGACCGAGGCGTTCGAGGAGAAAGGCGCCGATGTCGAACAGCTCCGGCCATTGCGTATTGCAGGCCGGGCAGCTCAGCAGCAGTTCGGTCACAGCCTGCGGATCGGCCGCGCTCATGGCCTCGGCCAGTTGTTCGAGCAGTTCCGCTGGCAATGCCGGGGCCTGCAGCTCTTCATCGGCGCGCGACGCCCGCTCGATACAGCGCTGCAACAGCAGGCTGCGCGCCTGAGCCTCACCGCCGGCCTGTGCCAGCGCAGCGAGGTCGCGGCTGTCCGGCAGGCGATAGCGCACCTGCACGTCCTGCCACTGCAGTTGCAGTTCATCGGCAGGCATCGGTACGGCGAGGCGCAATGCGCGGCAATCGAGGTTCAGCTCCAGGCGCTCTCCGCAGCACTGGCAGCTCGCGGTCGCCTGCAGCTCGGGGCCGAACAGGGCGGCGTACAGGTCGAGCAGGCTGGCGTCGCGCTGGCCCAGCGGCAAACACTCTGCCGCCGCCTGTCCATTGGCCAGCAGTGGCGCCAACAAGGCGCACGGGCGCAAGGCCGGCGGCAGGCTGTGGCTGTGCTCCCAGGTCGCGAGCCAGGTAGCAGCGTCGAGTGTGGCCAATATCTGCTCTCCGTGCGGATGGCGCCAGGCGCCCTAACCGCCCCGTCACTGATGTGCGGGGAGTTCCAGTGCGACGATCAGCTCGGTTCGGTGAAGCTCGGCTCTTGAGGCTGGGCCACTTCGTAGTCGCGCTCCCAGCCCTCGTTCTCCAGCTTGATCCGGGCGATAGCCACCGCGTTGGCGTTGGCATCCAGATCAGGCAGCGACTGGAACTCGCTGACCCAGCAGCGGAACACCTTGTAGGCCAGCGCCAGTTGCCCGGCCTCGTTGTACAGCTCGATGATCAGGTCCTTGCGAAAGTCCTTGAGCGAGACTTCCGCGCCGAGGCCGGAACCGAAGTTCCAGACCTTGTTCGCCCATTTCTCGAACTCGGTGTCGTGGGTCACCCCACGCTCCAGGGTGATGGCCTCGAACTCGGTGCGCCCCGGCGACTTGCGGCTGCTGCTGGGGTCCCCACCCTCGCGGTGCTTGACCACTTCGGTGGTACGTTTGAGCGCGGAGACCTTGCTGATCCCGGCGACGTAGCGGCCGTCCCACTTCACGCGGAATTTGAAGTTCTTGTACGGATCGAAACGCTGAGCATTGGCGGTGAACTGGACCATTGCATGAACTCCCTGTTGAACCTGGGCGGCGGATCGCTGACCCGCACGGCGTCGACGTTGCCGGGCTCGCGCGGAGCCGGCGCTCCTTGAATCAGACCTGGATCTGGCCGGCCAGCTGCTGGATCTTCAGCACCACGAACTCCGCCGGCTTCAGCGGCGCGAAGGCCACGAGGATATTCACCACGCCACGGTTGATGTCATCCTGGGTGGTGGTCTCGCGATCGCACTTGACCAGGTAGGCCTCGCGCGGCGTCTTGCCCTGGAACGCGCCCTGACGGAACAGGCCGTTCATGAAGGCACCGAGATTGAGGCGGATCTGCGCCCACAGCGGTTCGTCGTTGGGCTCGAAGACCACCCACTGCGTGCCGCGGTACAGGCTCTCTTCGAGGAACAGGGCGAGGCGGCGGATCGGCACGTACTTGTACTCGGAGGTCATCTGGTCCGCGCCGCGCAGGGTTCGCGCGCCCCAGGACACCGCACCGAACACCGGAAAGGTACGCAGGCAGTTGACCCCGAGCGGATTGAGGCTGCCGTTCTCGCCGTCGGTCAGCGCATGGTTCAGCGCCTGCACGCCGACCAGGGTGGCCTCGGTGCCAGCCGGTGCCTTCCACACGCCGCGGTCGCCATCGGTGCGCGCATAGAGCCCGGCGATGGTGCCGCTGGGCGCGCTCAGGCGCAGCTTGCCGTTCTTCAGCGGGTCGGCGATGTACACCCAGGGGTAGTACACCGCCGCGTGATCGGATTTCGGCAGTTCGGTACCGGAGACGACAGCGACCATCTGCTCCGGGCTCACCGCTGCGGGCGGCGCATCGATCACGAAGAACGCGCGTCGCTCCTCGCAATAGGCGGCAGCGTCCATCAGCACGCCGGTGTCGGTGACGCCGGGCAGGCAGAGGATGTTGAACAGGTCGACGCTCTCCAGGGCATACAGCCCCTTGCGTGTGGCGCGGTCGGCAATGAAGGCGCTGTACAGGTCGGCAGGGCCGTAGGCGGTTTCGCTACCGCCCTGCAGGGTCAGGTTGACCGGCTGGGTGCTGAGCGAGCCCGTCAGCAGGCGCAGCTCGGCGGCCACGCTGTTGAGCGGTGCGGCGCTGACCGCGATGCTTGCCGCCGCCCCCTGGGTACCCGTGGAGAGCTGCAGCGTGTCGGCGGTGCTGGTGGCACGAAAATATTTGTAGGCGGGGTTGGCCGGTTTCAGCTCGCGCACCGCCGTCTGCAGGCGGGCTGCGATATTGCTCAGCTTGGCCTGCAGATTGGCGCCGGACGCCAGGGTATCGCCGAGGCTGATCACATCCGGGCCGTAGCCATCGAGGCTGATGCGCAGGCTGGAATGGGTGGCATTGGGCAGCGTATCCAGGTCAGCTGCGGCAAAGGCCGCACTGGTCAGGGTCGCCGGCTCGGGCACCGGCTTCGGCCGGATCGTCGCCGCTGCGTCGCTCTCGATTCCGCCGGCATCGCTGCCCAGCTTGAGCACAGCGCTGGCGTTGTTCTTCTGCCCCGGTAGCACGCGCACGCTGGAAAACTCGCCGCCGACACCCGAGCGCATGTGGATGGTCTGGGTATTGTTGGGCCGCTCGCAGACGAAGCCCTCATAGGCCTGCTGATTGTTGGCCTTGGCGCGCACCTTGAGCTGAATAGCGGTGCACAGGTTGTCGAGCTTCTGGATCAGCGTGCCGTTGCCTGTGTCAGCGGGGAGCGCGATCACGACCGTCACGGGGGGCAGACCGTTGACCGCGATCCGCAGCTCATTGTGGTTGGCGTCCAGGCCGAGTTCGGTCAGCGTGGCGCTGACCGACGTGGCCTTGGGCAATGCATCCAGCGCCGCCTGGTCAGGCAGCCGGGTGAGGCGCACCAGCTGCGACACACCATTGATCAGGTCCAGCGCATAGCGGCTGTCCGCCGCGTTCAGCGAGAGGTTTTCGTACAGCTCCACCGCACCATCGGCGGCACGGATGAAGGTGATGTTGAAGGTGCTGCCAGGGATTGCAGTGCGGTGATCGACCCGTACCTCAATGCCGGTGCCCGACGAGCCCGCGTCCAGCGCCTCGACCTTGAGCACGTTGCTGCCTGCACCGTTGAGCAGGGTGACCTGGGCCACGCTGGCGTCCTTCACCACGCGCACGGCGTAGGCATCGGTGCCGCCATTCTGGAAGAACTGGCGCACGGCGTAGCCCATCTCCGAATCCACCGCCAGGCCGCCAAAGCGCCGCTCGTAGTCGGCGAAGCTGAACAGACGCACGGCGCGGTTGATCGGCCCGCGTGGCGCCGAGCCGACGAACGCGGCAATCGAGGTGGCCACCCCGGTCAGGGTGCGAACGCCGCTGGGCAGCTCTTCGATGTAGACGCCGGGATAGCTGAGTTGAGCAGGCATGGCTGCGCCTCCTTGCAGGATGATGCCGCGATCGGCGGACGGGCTGATTCCCTTCAGAGGCCAGCAATGACTGCTGCCTGCCACACACGCAACGCGACTGCATCCGGAAGAAGCGCACAACCCGGAACTGTTGTTGGTCGGTTTCCCCGGCTGGAAAGAGGAACTAACGACCCGAAGGAGAGGTATCTATAGATGGCTTTGCGAATAACGCCAACGCGCTTCGCCTTATTCTTTGAACCAGATTTTGTTTTTCAGGCAATACAACTAACAGGCCATCACTTGGCCATTACCAGCGCAATCAAAAATAAACTTAAGCACAATTTCTTTTAGTTATAAGAAGACAAGAAAAATAGCTTGGCCGCCTCGCCAGGATTTTAAAAAACCTGACCGTACCGCCGAAATAGAGGCTTTTCCTGTCCACAAAGACAACTTACTAGAACTTTCACAGCATTCATCAATTCCGGAACACTGTAAAACTCCCAAGCAACCAGAATAAACAGAACACCAATAACAACTTTTAAACCTCAACAAACGATTGCCAATCAACACAACTTGCACGACAACAACTAACGCACAAGTAAGCAGTTCATTCCGTACAACTTACGAGCTACCTCGCCACCCTGGAGAGCGCCGATGCAGGATGTCCATGATCTCGCCCGCTTCGTCGACGCACAGCAGCCGATCTACGTGCAGGCACTGGACGAGCTTCGGGCCGGGGCCAAGCGTTCGCACTGGATGTGGTTCATCTTTCCGCAGCTAAGTGGCCTGGGCCGCAGTGCCACCGCACAGCGCTACGGAATCTCCGGCCGGGACGAGGCGCTCGCCTACCTACAGCATCCCGTTCTCGGTCCACGCCTGGAGGAATGCCTGCAGGCGCTGCTGGCCTGGCGTGGACGCAGCGCCCGCCAGTTGCTCGGCACGCCGGACGACCAGAAGCTGCGCTCCTGCGTCACCCTGTTCGGCACAGTGGCGGTCGACAACGTGCTCTACAGCGAGGTGCTCGATGCCTTCTTCGGCGGTCAGGCGGACCCGCTGACCCTGGCGAAACTTGCATCCGGGTGACGCGCGACTCACTCAGCCGAGGCGCAGCACCACCTTGCCGAAATGCGCACCGCTGGCCAGGTGCCGGAGCGCTTCCGGCAGGTCGAGCCAGTCATACGTGCTGTCAATCAGCGGCCGCATGCCGCTGGCCTCGATGGCGCGGTTCATCGCCTCGAAGGCATTGCGCGGGCCGACGGCGATACCGCGTACGCGAGCGTTGCGCTGCAGGATCAGCAGCGGGTTGATCTCGCCCTGCTGGCCGCCGAGGTAGCCGATCACATTGATCTGCCCGCTGGGATGCAGGCACTGCAGCGACTGGGCGAAGCTGCGCGGGCCGCCGACTTCGAGCACGTGGTCGACGCCATGCCCGGCGGTGATGCGCAGCACCTCGTCGTGCCAGTCCGGTGTCGTGCGGTAGTTGATCAGGCCCGTGGCGCCGAGCGTGGCCAGGCGTTGCAGTTTGTCTTCACTGCTCGATGTCACCACCACGCGGGCGCCGTGCATCAGGGCGAATTGCAGGGCGAACAGCGACACCCCGCCGCTACCCTGCAGCAACACCCACTCGCCGGCCTTGAGCTGGCCTTCGCCGATCAGCGCCTGCCAGGCGGTCAGCGCCGCGCAGGGCAACGTCGCCGCCTCTTCCCAGGACAGGTGCGCCGGGCAGGCGACCACGCCGCTCTCGTCGAGCAGCACCTGCTCGGCGAGCATGCCGTCCAGCGGGCCACCCAACGGGATGGCCGTGCTGCATGCGCCCAGCGGACCGGCCTGCCAACCCTGCCAGAAACAGCCGATAACCCGGTCGCCGACGGCGAAACGGCTGACGCCCGCGCCGACCGCCAGCACCTCGCCGGCGCCATCGGACAGGGCAATGAATGGCTGATCGGGCTGACCCTGATAACGCCCCTCGACCAGCTCCAGATCGCGGTAGTTGAGCGATGCCGCACGCACGCGGATCAGCACCTGCTGCGGGCCAGGCGTCAGCTGCGGGCGCTCGACCTGCTGCAACGCGTCGATACCGAACGGTGCAGCGATCTGCCAGGCCTTCATGCTTGCCCCTCTTCTGCCAGACGCTTGAGCCGGCGCCACAGGGTGGTCTGGCTGATGCCCAGGTATTCGGCGGCCTGGCTCTTGTTGCCGGCGAACAGCTGCAGCGCCTTGACGATTTCTTCCTGCTCGACGTGGTGCAGGTGCCCGCCCAGCTCGGATTCCGCCAGCGGCGCGTAGAGTTCCGGCACCACGCGCGGCAGCGCCTCGAGCAGCGCTTCCCAGTTGCCGTAGAGGCGCTGCGAAACGATCAGCCGCTCGACCACGTTCTCCAGCTGGCGCACGTTGCCTGGCCAGTGGTAACGGCGGAACACCGGGGTCACGCCCTTGATCAGCGCGTCCAGTTCCAGCTCGATGCCGTAGCGCTGCGACTCGCGGCGCATCAGGTAGGACGCCAGCACGGGGATGTCTTCCGGGCGCTCGCGCAGCGGCGGGATGTGGATGGCGAAGGTGCTGATGCGGTAGTACAGGTCTTCGCGGAAACGCCCGGCCCGCACCTCGTCCATCAGGTCGACGTTGCAGGCAGCGACGAACTTGATGTTCAGCGAGATCGGCCGGCGCGACCCCACCGGGCTGACCTCGCGCTCCTGCAGCACGCGCAGCAACTTGGCCTGCTGCGGCAGCGGCAGCGAGTTGATCTCGTCCATGAAGAAGGTGCCGTTGTTGGCGCTCTCCAGCAGGCCGGATTTGCCGCCGCTCTTGGCGCTGGTAAAGGCTCCCTCGGCGTAGCCGAACAGCTCCGACTCGAACAGCTCGGCGGGGATCGCCGCACAGTTGATCGCGACAAACGCGCCCTTGGCGTTGGCGCAGGCGGCATGTACCTGGCGCGCAGCCAGCTCCTTGCCGGTGCCGGTCTCGCCACGCAGCAGCACGGTGCCCGGCGTGGCGCCGTAGATGTTCAGCTGGTTCTGCACTTCGGCCATGCGGCTGGACTGGAACACCAGGCGCCGACCATCGTCCTCGGCCAATGCCTGGGGGCTAGGCAGGAAGCTGTAGAGGAAGCCGACACGCTCGCCCTCGACCTCGAACGGCTGCTTGTTCAGGCTGCACAAGCGCTCGCCGACCAGCAGGCCTTCGGCGCGCAGGCTTGGCGCTTCGATCAGCTTGCTGTCGAGCACGCTGTCCAGGCGCCGACGCCGGCTCATGTTGCCGATGAACAAGGCCGCCGCGCTGTTCCAGGCGATGACGATGCCATCCTGGTTGGTCAGCACCTGCGGTTGTGGATTCTGCTCCAGCAGGAACTGGCCCAGCTGCGCCTGCTGGCTCTGCCGCTTGTGCTGGCCGGCATGGCGGATGGCCTTGCGCAGCAGGTTACGGCACGACTCGCGGGAGTAGATGAGTACCGAATCCAGGCCCCACTGCTCGGCCAGGTCGCAGGCGTAGCTGGAGCCGATGACCACGCCGAAGCCGTCGTTGCGCAGGCTGTGGAAGAGTTCCTTGGCGTGTTCCGCGGTGCTGTAGGTGTGATGCGTCAGGTCGAGGCCGTCGAACAGGCCGAGCAGTTCGACGTTGGCCTCCTGACGCTCGTAGGTAAGCATGAGTATCTTCGGCGAGATGCGCCGTGCGGTGAGCACCGCCTGGATCAGGTCGGCCTGCTCCACCTTCAGCGCCAGCACCGGAATCGGCAGGGTGTCCTGCAGGTAGAAGGCGTTGGCGCCGGCGCTGATGAAGATATCCACCTGCTGGCGTTCGATCAGGTCACGCGCGGCGCGCACCGCATCGTTGAAGATGTTGTCGATGATGGTGATGCTGGCGAGCGCTTCGAACTCCGGGATCAGGCTGTGCACGATCTGGCTGAGCTTCGAGTTGCCGATCAGACAGATCTTGACCCGTTCCTGCTCCGCATTGGCAAATTCCACGGCTTACCCCTTTTGTTGTTATTTGGGCGGGGTGTTTCCTTCAGTGACGAAACACCCAGGGCTCGTTGCTTTTCCGGCGCTGTTCATAGGCGCTGATACGGTCGGCGTAACGCAGGGTTTCGCCGATTTCATCCAATCCATTGAGCAAGCTCTGGCGTCGGCCCTCCTCCAGGTCGAAATGCCAGTCCTGCTGCTCTGTTGCAAGCAAGCGCTGCGCCACATCCACCCGCGCGGTGAAACCCGGTTGCCGGGTGGCGATGGCGAACAGCGCGTCGATGGCCGCCTGCGGCAGCAAAAGCGGCAGCAGGCCGTTGTTGAAGCAGTTGTTGCGGAAGATGTCGCCGAAGCTCGGCGCGATGACCACCTTCACCCCAAAATCGCGCAGCGCCCACACCGCGTGCTCACGGCTGGAGCCGCAGCCGAAGTTGGCCTGGGCCAGCACGATGGAACCCTTGTCGTAGGGCGGCTGGTTGAGGATGCAGCGCGGGTCGGGGCGGCGGCTGGCGAGCGGCGTGTCGACCTCGCCAGGGTCGAGATAACGCTCGTCGTCCATCAGGAAGCCACCGAAGCCGCTCGACTCCAGGCTCTTCAGGTACTGCTTGGGCAGCAGCATGTCGGTGTCGATATTGGCACGGTTGAGAGGGATGACGATGCCCTCGTGCTCGATCAAGGGTTGCATTCAGAAGCTCCTGATATCGGTCAGCTCGCCAGCCACCGCGGCGGCGGCGGCCATCGCCGGGGACAGCAGATGGGTGCGCCCACCCTTGCCCTGGCGGCCCTCGAAATTGCGGTTGGAGGTGGCGGCGCAGCGCTCGCCGGGGCTCAGGCGGTCGGCGTTCATGCCCAGGCACATCGAGCAGCCCGGCGCGCGCCATTCGAAGCCGGCGTTCTTGAATACCTGATCCAGCCCTTCACGCTCGGCCTGCAGGCGCACCAGACCGGAACCCGGCACCACCAGAGCCTGCTTGATCCGCCCGTGCACGCGGCGCCCACGCAGCACCTCGGCGGCGGCGCGCAGGTCTTCGATCCGTGCATTGGTGCAGGAGCCGATGAAGATGCGGTCCAGCGGTACACCCGCCAGCGGCTGCCCGGCCTCCAGGCCCATGTAGGCCAGCGCGCGCTCCCAGTCCAGGCGCTGCAAGGCATCGCGTGCCATGTCCAGGGTCGGCACCTGCTGGTTGATCGCCACCACCATCTCCGGTGACGTCCCCCAGGTGACCTGCGGCAGCACGTCTTCGCCACGAAAGGTCAGGCTCTGGTCGAAGCTCGCCTGCGGGTCGGAATGCAGGTTGCGCCAGTAGAGGATCGCGTCGTTCCACTGCTCGCCCTGGGGCGACAGCGGGCGGCCTTTGACGTAGGCCTCGGTGACCTTGTCATAGGCGATCAGCCCCACCCGTGCACCGGCCTCGATGCTCATGTTGCACAGGGTCATGCGCGCTTCCATCGACAGCTTCTCGATCACCGGCCCGCAGAACTCGATGGCATGCCCGGTGCCGCCGGCGGTGCCGATCTGGCCGATGATGTACAGCGCCAGGTCCTTGGCCGTGGCGTAACTCGGCAAACGGCCCTCGACGACGATGCGCAGGTTCTTCAGCTTGCGGCTGCGCAGGGTCTGAGTGGCCAGCACATGCTCGACCTCGCTGCTGCCGATGCCATGCGCCAGCGCCGCCAGCGCGCCGTGGGTGGCGGTGTGCGAGTCGCCGCAGACCAGGGTCATGCCTGGCAGGGTCAGGCCCTGCTCGGGGCCGACCACGTGGACGATGCCCTGGCGCAGGTCATTGAGGGCGAACAGCGGAATGCCGAACTCGCGGCTGTTGCTTTCGAGCACGGCGATCTGCTGCCGGGCGATCTTGTCGCTGACCCCACCGATACCCAGGTCGCGGCCCAGGGTCGGCACGTTGTGGTCCGGCGTGGCCAGGCTGGTGTCCAGGCGCCAGGGTTTGCGCCCGGCCAGGCGCAGGTTGGAAAAGGCTTGTGGCGAGGTCACCTCGTGCAGCAGGTGACGGTCGATGTAGAGCAGGCTGGAACCGTCGGGCAGGTCTTCTACCCGGTGACGGTCCCACAATTTGTCGTAGAGCGTTTGGGCGACCACGGTCGGCACCTCGGGCAGTCAAAAGGGGCTATCTCGTTATTGTTCGATGTCTCAGCGTGAAGCCGGTGTCCAGGGCACCCAGCGGTACAGCTCGGCGCCCGTCGGGTCATCCACGCGGTAACCGCAGTAGCTGTCCAGGCGGCCACCGGCCTCTGGCTGCACCACGCAGAACGGTTTTTCGCAATCGCCCTCCGCCACGCCGGCACGCGCCAACCCCTGGCGCGCCTCCAGCAGCTTCTGTTCCGGTACGGCGCGGGCCTGGCCATCGAGCCGCGCCACGTTGGCGCGGAAGTGACCGACCCAGGCATCGACGAATGCCGTACACGGCGGCGACGCAGCAGGCCGCGCCACCACCGGCACGGGTGCAGGCGGTGACGCACAACCCGCCAGCACGACCACCAGCAGTGCACTAGCCCAGCAGCGCAAGGCAACGCTCCAGCGGTACCACGTCGGCGTACTTGATCTGCATGTCGCGCAGGTTGGCCCGGTGCGCCTCGGCGTCGCGGTCACCCACGGCCTCCTCGGGCACCAGTACGCGCAGCTCGTTCTGCAGGGCATCGAGCACCGTGGCACGCACGCAGCCGCTGGTGGTGAGACCGGTGACCATCACCCCATCGGCCCCGGCCGCGCGAATGCGCTCGCCCAGGTCGGTGCCGAAGAAGGCGCTGGCCCAGAACTTCACCAGCACCGGCTCGTCGCCTTGTGGCGCCAGGCGCGGGTCGATGGCCACCAGCGGCGAACCGGCTTCGAGCAGATTCAACACCGGCAGCTTGCTGCGAAACACGCGGGCCTGGGACGGATCGTCATAGGCCACGGTGGTGAAGAACACCGGCCAGCCACGCTGACGGAAGGCCGCCAGCAAGCGCTGGTTGGCCTCCACCACCGCGCTGCACTCGGCGGCCAGCGGGCTGAGCGCCGGGTCAGTGAAGCCCAGGGAAAGGTCCACCAGCACCAGCGCATAGCGCTGGGCGGTGTCCAGGGAGCGGGAATCGAGGGCCATGATCGCTCCTTATGCCCAGACCGGGGTGACGGGTGCCGGCAGGCCGGTCTCCGCCAGGCAACGCGCTTTCAGTTCCTCCAGCGTGCCGCCACGGTCGAACAGCTGGATCTCGCCGCGCTCGCTGGCCATCACTTCACGCAAGGCCTGGGTGGCGTGTTCGTCCACCGCTCCGTCGACCACCACCACGCCGTAACGGCGGGCGCCCTCCACGCTGACCAGGCCCTTGCGGATGTCGCTCAGCACCTTGCCCGCTTCGCGCTGCAGCGGGTCGCCCCAGCCACCGCCACCCCAGGTGTCGAAGAGGATCAGGTCGCCGGCCTTGACCTTGATGTTGTCGCACTTGGCCGGGAGCATCTGCCGGGTGCCATCGGCGCGGATCAGCTCCTTGCGGCTGCGTTCGCCCGGTGCCCCGCCGTTGACGCCCCAGGGGTAGGTCAGCCAGCGGTCGTCGTGGATCGACACGTCGCCATCGACCAGCAAGCGGTACGCCACGCGCAGACCGTTGCCGCCGCGGTGCAGACCGGCGCCGCCGGAATCGGTGAGGGTCTCGTAGGTCTCGATACGCAGCGGGAAGTAGGCCTCGACGAACTCGTTGGGCACGTTGGTGAAGCCCGGCCACAGCGAGTGACCGTCCGGGCCGTCGCCTGCCGGGCGCCCCGGAATGCCGCCGAAGCCGATCTGGAACAGCTGGAACCACTCGCCCTGCTGGTCGTAGCCCGAGTACATGAAGTGCGGCGAGTCGGAGAAGCCGGCGGCGTTCATCGCCTGCGGCGTACCCTGGCCGAGCAGCCCGCCCATCATGTCGAAGATCCGGCCCAGCAGGTGGGTGCGGCAGGACAGCGCTGCGGGGAAGTTCGGCTTGAGGATCGAGCCCTGCGGAATGCGCACCTCGACCAGGTCGTAGAAACCGTCGTTGAGCAGGATCGCCGGGTCGAACAGGCTGATGGTCAATGCACCGAAGAAGATCTTGAACATCTCCTCGTTGACGTAGAAGTTGACCGAGGATGGCGCCTGCGGGTCGGTGCCCTCGAAGTCGAAGATCGCCTTGTCGCCTTCGCGCCACAGGGCGCAGCGCAGGGTGTACGGGCCGAGGCCGGCGCCGTCGTCGCAGATGTAGTCCTCGAACTCCTGGCGGTGCTCGGGCACCACACGTGTGATCACTTCCTTCATCGCCCGATGGGTGCGTTCGAGCATTTCCTGCTGGGCGCTGTAAAACACGTCGTCACCGAAGCGCTCGGCCAGTTCGACGCAGCGTTTGCCGGCGGTGCGGCAGGCGGCGACGATGGCGTTGAGGTCCGAGCGGTTCCAGCGCGGCATGCGCACGTTGTGCAGGATCACGTCGAGCATGTCGCTGTTCATTTCGCCGCGGCGGTACAGCTTCACCGGCGGGATACGAATGCCCTCTTCCCAGATCGAACTGGCGTTGGTCGGCAGGCTGCCCGGCACCTTGCCACCGACGTCGGACATGTGGCCGAACATGGCGGCGTAGTTGATCACCCGGCCGTCCTTGAAGATCGGCATCAGCACCAGCCAGTCCGGCAGGTGGCTGACCGCGCCGCCACACAGGTACGGATCGTTGGTGAGGAACACGTCGCCCTCTTCGATCTCGCCCTCGTAGTTCTTCAGGAAGCCGGTGATGAACGAGCCGAACTGGCCGACGATCATCTTGCCTTCGCTGGTGGCGATCATCGGGAAGGCATCGCCCTGCTCACGGATGCCCGGACTCATGGCGGTACGAAACAGCACCGCGTCCATCTCGTTGCGGGCGTTGCCCAGGGCGTTCTCGACGATGTCGATGGTGATGCCGTCGACGTCGACCCGCTGAAATGCTTGGCTGTTTTCTTGTTTGATACGCGCAACCATGACGCTTACTCCTGATGGCCCAGCGGGCGGATCAACAGATTGCCGACGCGGTCCACAGCCGCTTCGTAACCCGGAAGAACGAGGGTGGTGGAGTCCATTTCCATGACGATGGCCGGCCCCGGCACCACCAGCCCCGGGCTCAGCTTGCCGCGCGCATAGAGCGCCGCGCTGTAGTCCTGGCCGGCGTAGTGCACCGGGGTGTCGCCGACGCGCGCATCGGCCAGGCTGTTGTCGGTGCCTTCGAAGGCGCGCTCGGTAATTTCCGGGCGCGGCGCGCGGGCGATGGCGCGCAGGTTGACCAGCTCATGGGCTTCGCTGAGGGCGAAGGTGAACAGCTGTTCGTGCTCGGCATCGAAGGCCGCGGTGATGGCCGACATGCCTTCGCTGGCCAGGCGCTCCAGGTCGATATCCAGGGTCAGCAGCAGCGCCTGGCCCTGGTAGCGCACATCGGCCTGCCAGGTCAGTTGCTGCACGTCGGCCGGGATGCTCTGCGAGGCCAGCGAGCTGCGCACGCTGTCGCCCAGTTGCTGGAGGATCTGCGTGACTTCCTCGACGCTCATGTCGCTGACGCGGCGCACCAGCGAGCGCGAGGCTTCGTCCTTGACCCGTGTGGTGGCGTCGCCGTAGGCGCAGAGCACACCGGGGCCCGGCGGGATGATCACCGGCCAGGCGTTCATCAGGATGCCCAGGGCGTTGGCGTGCAGCGGACCGGCGCCACCGAAGCCGCACAGGGCGAAGTCGCGCGGGTCGTAGCCCTGCTCGACGCTGATCAGTCGCAGGGCACCGAACATGTGTTCGTTGGCGATGCGCACGATGCCTTCGGCGGCCTCGAACAGCGACACGCCCATGGCGTCGGCGATCAGTTGCACGGCGGTGGTGGCCAGGTCCTTGCGCACCTGGAAGTCGCCGCCGAGCTTCTGCTCGGCCGGCAGGTAGCCGAGCACCACGTTGGCGTCGGTCACGGTGGCGACGGTGCCGCCCTTGTTGTATGCCGCCGGGCCCGGTACGGCGCCAGCGCTTTCCGGGCCGACGCGCAGGGCGCGGGTCAGTTCGGGCACCGAGGCCATGGAGCCACCACCGGCGCCGATGGTGCGCACGTCCACCGAGGGTGCGCGCACGGCCACATCACCGACGCGGGTTTCGCGGCGGATGCGCGCCTGGTTGTTGTCGATCAGCGCCACGTCGGTCGAAGTGCCGCCAACGTCGAAGGTCAGCACCTTGCTGAAGCCACCACGCGAGCAGAACCAGATGGCCCCGGCCACACCGCCGGCAGGACCCGAGAGCAGCAGGTTGACCGGCGTGCTGGCCGCCGACTGGCTGGTGGCCAGGCCACCGTCGGAGCGCAGGATGGACAGCTGCACGTCCGGGCGCAGGCGGCTGCACAGCTCGCCCTGCAGGTGTTCCAGGTAATTGGCCACTTCCGGGCGCACGTAGCTGTTGACCACGGTGGTCTCGGTGCGCTCGTACTCCTGCATCTCCGGCACCACTTCCGAGGACAGCGACACCGGCACGCCGGGCATCACCTCGCGGGCGATGTCATGGATGGCGCGCTCGTGCTCGCCACTGGCGTAGGCGTTGATCAGGCTGATGGTCAGCGCTTCGATGCCGGCCTGCTTGAGGCGCAGCAGTTCGCCGCGGATCGCCTCGCGATCCAGCTCGCGCACCACCGCACCGTGGGTGTCGATGCGCTCGTCGGCTTCGACGGTCAGTTCCAGCGGGGCGAGCAGTTCGCCCTTGTTGAAGGTCACCCAGCCACCCAGGCCACCCGGCACGAAGGAGCGCGCGATGTGCAGCACCTGCTTGTAGCCCTTGGTGGTGACGAGGCCGACCTTGGCGCCGCGACGGGTGAGGATGGCGTTGGTCGCCACGGTGGTGCCGTGCATGACCGAACGGATGTCGGCTGGTGCGACACCCGATGTCTGGCAAATCTTCTCGATGCCGTTGAGCACGGCGATGGAGGGGTTGTGAGGCGTGGACGGGACCTTGGCGGTGTAGCTGTCGCCAGTCGCATCGTTGATCAGGAGCAGGTCGGTGAACGTACCGCCTACGTCGACACCCAAACGGAAACTCATGTTGCCTCCAGCACTTTCTTGGTTTTGTTCGTGCAAAAGCGACCGGGACGCGGGCGTCCCGGTCATACAGGACTAACGTGCAGCTTTTTCCAGTTCCCGCAGGTTGACGTCGTCACCCTTGGTACCCGCGGTGTTCAGGCGGGCGTCATTGCCGAGAATGAACACCGTGCCATGACGGCGCTGGTAGTCGATGGTGAAACCGGCTGACGACACGATGCCGGTATCGCCGTCCGCTGTCTTGATGCTTTTCAGGTGATAGTTCATCCACTTCCAGAACTGCCCTTTGCGATCATAGGCTTCGGCCTGGTAGAAGCGCGGGAACTCGGTGTCCATGTACAGCACCTTCTTGCTGTACGGGTGCTCCGGCGGTGTGATCGCCTCGATCACCCACACCTCACGCGGCTCCCAGCCATCCTTCGGGTTCCAGTGCGGCGCGTTGGCCAGGTCGATGACGGGGAATTCCGCATCGCCCTTGGCGCTCGGGTTCCAGGCCTCGGTGGTGGAGTTGGCGACCGCCAGGACCCAGCGCTTGCCGAGCAGCTTGTAACCGGCGTACCAGCTCGGGTGGGCGTTGAAGATCTCGATGTCGTCATTGAGCTGGTCGGTGCCGCCGATCGGGTCCATCCAGGTGCCGCCAGACAGGCGACGGGTACGCCGTACCGACTTGATGTAGGCCCAGGAGTCTTCCAGCTTCGGCGAGTCATAGCGGATGGTGAACAGGCCCAGGCCGCGGATGTCGTTCGGGTAGGTCGCGTACAGCAGGGTCTTGCTGAGGATGCTGCCGTCCCCTTCGACGACCTGGTCAGCGCCCAGGCGGCCCTTCATGAAGTAGCGCTTGAAGGCCCACTCCTGCTTGCGCTCCAGCCCGGTCTTGTCGCTGATGAACAGGTAGGCGAACTTGGGATAGTCCTGCAGGTTCTTGGTCGGCTGCGCGTAGTGGTGGTTCCAGATCAGCTTGGCGGCCGCATCCGGGTCATCGGCGCTGACGTTCGGGAACGGCACGCCGCCGACCCAGCCGTCGACCTGGCGGGTGTCCTTGTTGTACACCGCCTTGCCGGCGTTGGCCTGGGTCGCGGCCAGGAAGTCCTTGCCCAGGGTGACCGGTTGCGAAGCCTTGAGGATGATGGTCAGGCCTTCCTCGTTCATCAGCTGCTGCATGCGCTCGGTGAGCAGGTCACCGATCTTGTGGCCCTCGAAGGTGTCGCTCAGGTGCTGGCCGAGGTTGCCGCCATTGAGGGTGGTGCCTGCGGTCAATTCCGCGGCCTGGGCGGCCAGCGTGACCGAGAAGGTCAGCGCCAGCGAGGCGGCCAGGCGGTTCATCAGGATCGTCATTCTTCTTGTCTCCTTGATCAGAACTGGTAGGTCAGGCGCACAGCCAACTGGTCGTTGCCATCGAAATAGCCGAACAGGTTGGTGTTGTTGAAATCACGCAAGGTGCGCTTCTGGCTTTCGTCGTTGAAGAACAGGTCGGCCTCGACGCGCAGACGCCAGTTGTCGCCATAGGCGAACTCGACGCTGGGGATGATGAAGCCGCCGCCATAGGTGAGGTCGCTACCCACGGCCAGGGTCGGGTTGATCCGGTCGTTGTCGTAGTTGGCCGCGAGGATCGCCGTGACGATGGTCGAGTACTCCTTGGTGCGGCCGCTGAAGCCGGCGGTGTTGACCAGTTCGTCGCTGCGGTCGTAGTCGGTGATCCAGGTGTTGAACACCTGCAGCGAGAAGAACGACGGACGACTGGTGCCCAGGTAGTTCTGCAGCGCCAGCTGCTTGTCCACGCGCAGCATCGACTTGACCACGTCCTTCTCGGTGATTCCGCAGAAGCCGGGGAAGAACGCACAGCCACCGGCCTCGCCCGCATCGATACCGACGTTGTACGGCGAGTCGGGGATGTAGGAGATCTCCGCCGAGAACACCGCATCCACGCTTTCCACGTAACGGTTGGCGGTGATGCCGAAGGTGTCGATGTAGGGGAAGATCAGCTCGCCTACGGTGGAGGAGCGGTCCGAGTTGTACTCGCCCTTATAGGCACCGAGGAACGGCTGGCCGCTGGCCGAATCACCCACGCCCAGCGGGTTGTCCGGGTTGGGGTTGATCACCGGGTTGCCCGACGGGCCGTGGAACCAGCCCAGCGAGTATTCCCACTCCCCGGCCATGCCCTTCCAGCGCAGGCCGTAGGAGCCGTCGTCCATGTCGGCGTCCTTGTGGTCGTAGTTGTACGGCACGTCGGCACCGAACGGCGCGGAGGCGAAGCTCAGGCCCTTGTTCGGGTTGTTCGCCCAGCGCCCGCCCTCGACGTCGTAGCTGTTGCCGCGCTGGTCGGCGGCGTTCATCTTGCCGGGGATGTACAGCGCCTGCAGGGTGCCGTCGACGCTGTCGAAGCGCTGCACCAGGTTGAGCATCCACAGCGGTTTGCGCAGCTCCTCGTTCTCCGGCTCGAGGAACGAACGCCAGCGGAAGTCGTAGCCGTGGACCACGTCGAGGGACTGGAAGAAGTCCGTCTCGCCCCACACCACCTGCTGCTTGCCGACCTTCAGCGTGGTGTTCTCGGTCAGCGCGGTCTGCCACCACAGTTCGCGCAGCTCGACCTCGTTGTAGACGTCGTCCATCAGGTTGACGCTGGACTTGTTGCGACCGCTGAACAGGTCGCCGGCGGCGTAGCCGTCCATCGATTCCTGCAGGTCTTCCAGGTAATTGGTCTCGTACTCCTCCGAGACGCGCCCGGAGATGCTGAACTGCGAATTGCCGAAGTCCTTGAACAGGTTGAGCTTGCCAACCGTTCGCGCCATGGACAGGTCGTAGCGGTAGTCACCCTTGCGTTCGCCGTTGTTGTCCGGGTCCGGCACATAGGGGTTGTCCAGGTTCCAGGACAGGTACTGGCGGATGTAACCGCTGGCCTCCCAGTTATCGAAAAAACCATCATCAGCGTGCACGGCTCCGTTCAGCCCCATACCGGCAAGCAATATCGCGGAGGCGAGCGGCGAGCTGATGGCCCGCACCTTCGTATTATTTTTCTTCGCGCTCATCTTCAATTCCCGATGTGTTCAGGTTGGTGAATGTGCCCAGTGCTAGGGGCGTCTTTCGGATGGCTGTGTTCAAAGATGAACTGCGGCTTGAACACCAGCGCAAGCGAAGGCATGACGAAGAGCGAGGTGAATGCCGAGACCATCAGCCAGAGGCCGATCAGCATGCCCATCTCCGCCTGAAACCGGAGCGAGGAGAACGACCAGAACAGCACCCCGGCAGCCAGGGTGAAGGCGGTCAGCAGAACCCCGCGCCCGGCCGAGCCGAGCGACTGCAGCACGGCGTCGAGCGGGTCGGCGTCGGGGTTCTTCTCCAGGTACTCCTTGATCGAATCGACGATGTAGAAGGCGTAATCCACGCCCAGACCGATGCCCAGGGCGACCACCGGCAGCGTGCTGATGCTCATGCCGATGCCCTGCCAGGCCATGAAGGCGAACGTCACCACGTTGGAGATCAGCACCGGGATGATGAAAAAGATCCCGCTGACCGAAGAGCGGTACACCACCAGGCAGCACAGGACCACGACCAGGAACGCCAGGGCGATGGCTTCGATCTGGTCGCCGAGGAGGATCTCGTTGACCGCGGCGATGATGCCGAGCACGCCACCGACCAGCTTGACCTCGGCGCCTTCCAGCGGGTTGTCCTGGATGAACTGGTTGGCGTAGTGCGTGGCCTTGCGCAGCGTGTCGCCCTTGTGGTCACGGAAGAACAGGGTGATCGCGCCGTTCTGGAACTTCACGTCGGCGAACTGCGCCATGTCGTCCGGGTCGGCGCCCTGCATGTAGAAGCTGATCAGCTCTCCGTTTTCCAGCTGGCTGGCACCCAGCTCGCGGTAACGCGGGTTGCCTTCGTAGAGGTTGCGACGGATGTCGACCACGATGTCGGCCATCGACACGCTGCCGCCGATCTCCGGCTGACGCTCCATGTAGCGCGAGAAGCGCTGCATCCAATCGAGCACCTGGGGCATCTTCAGCGCATCGGGGGCGTCGCCCTCGATGACTACGAACATCTGCTCGGAGCCCGGATACAGGCGGTTGATCAGCGCGCTGTCCTGGTTGAACGAAGACTTCTGCCAGAGGATCGGCGAGCCGTCGCTAGCATCGCCGACGCTCAGGCGCGTGGCCTCGAACAGGAAGCCGCACAGCAGCACCAGGGTCAGCGGCGCCACCACATAACGCGCGCGGCTCTTCACCACCCAGCTGGCGGCGTTGATGAACACGCGCAGCACGCCGTCCAGGTTGACCGGGTGCACGTAGCCCTGCGGACGCTTGATGAACGACAGCAGCACCGGGGTCAGCAGCACCGCCGAGACGGCGATGGTCATCACCCAGATCGCGCCGATGATCGCCACTTTGTGCATCAGCGGGATCGGCGTGAGGATCACGCAGAGGATCGCCCCGGCGTCCGCATACAGGCCGAGCATGCCGGGCCGGAACAGCTCGCGCATGGCCTGTTCGGCGGCCTTGCGCGGCTCGATGGATTCGCCCACCGCAAGGTCGTCGAAGCGGGTGATCAGCTGCACCGAGTGGGAGAAGGCCCGCGCGGTGATGATGAAGGCGACCACGATCACCAGCGGGTCGAAGTTGTAGCCCAGCAGGCTGCCGACACCGAGGGCCCAGATCGCCGAAACCACACCGGCGATCAGCGGCAGCACGGTGCCGCGCCAGGTGCGGCTGAAGACGAACAGCAGCACCAGCATGGCGGCCAGCGACAGCAGCGCGATGCTCACCGTCTCGTGCAGGTAGTGGGCGACCCAGCCGTAGAGGATCGGCTCGCCGACCAGGTGCAGGCTGACTTCATCCTTGACCGGCGACGCGTCGAGGATCGCCTCGATCTGCGGGAAGATTTTCCCGTAGTCGACCAGGTGGTCGTAGAAGTCCACCTGGATCAGCGCCGAGCCCAGGTCACGGTCGACGTACAGGCCGTACACCAGCGGGTTGTTGAGCACGGCCTGGCGCAGCTCGAGCATCTTCTGCGCGTCGGCGGGCAGGTCCGGCCACATCATCGGCTGGGTTTCGATGCCTTCGCTCGACGCGTTGACGCGCTTGAGCTTCTTCGACGCCAGCGAGGTGATCTGCAGCGGGTTGACGCCTTCCACCTGCTGCAGGTCGTAGGTGATGCGGCGCACTTCGCGCAGCACCGGCTCACGGAAGATATCGCCCTCCTTGGCCTTGACCAGGATGGTCACGCGGTTGCTGGCGGCGAAGCTGTCCTGGTACTTCTGGTGCACCTTCACGTAGGGGTGGTCGTGAGGGACCATGTCGCTGAACTGGGTACGGATATCCAGCTTGGTCAGCGCGGCAGCGAAGCCGAGGGTGATCAGGGCGATGGCCACGCAGACGGCCACACGCTGGCGAATGGCCCACTCGGAAATGCTCGCGGCCAGGTTCATCAAAGGATTCATTGCGCGCGCTCCTGCGGCCAGATCTGCAGGTCGTCTTCGCGCAGCAGCCCGAGCTGCTGGCCGATCACGACCACACCGTGTTGACTGTCGAGCAGCCGGCTGTGGTAGCTCTTGTCGAGCCCCGCCGGCGTCCACGCCTGCCAGCCGCCGGCCGGGTCGTCACTGCGGAACAGCGCGCCGCGGTCGCCGGTGACCAGCCAGTGGCCGTCATGCACGGCGACATCGAACAGGTGCTCGCTGGTGAAGTGCGCCACCGCTTGCCAGTCATCGCCGCCATTGCGGCTGAGGTAGACCTCGCCACGGTTGCCGACGGCGACACCGGTGCTGCCGCTGAACACCAGCGCGCGCAGGCTTTCGCTGCCCAGCTCGATGGTGGTCCAGCTGGCGCCCTGGTCGGTGCTGCGCAGCAGGCGACCGAACTCGGCTGTGATCCACAGGTCGCCGCCGACACCGGCACGGATGCTGTTGAAGGTGACATCGTCTTCCCCGCCCAGCGCTTGCCAGTCCTGCGCCGTGGCGTCACCACGGAACAGCGCGCCCATCTCGCCGACGGCCCAGAAATGCCCGTCGATGAAGCTCACGCTGAGCAGCTTGCCGGCCAGCTCGGAGACCGGCAGTTGCAGGCTCTGCCAGTCCTCGCCGCTGACGCGGGTCCAGATGCGTCCCTGGTTGCCGACGATCACCTGGCGCCCCTCAGGCGATACGGTTATGGCCTGCAGATTGCTGCGCCCCGGCAGCTCTTCGCGCTGCCAGTTCTGCCCGGCATCGCGGCTCGACAGCAGCGCGCCGTTCTGGCCGATCACCCACAGGTTCTCGCCCTGCACGGCGCCGTCGAAGAACAGGTCGCGGCGTTCGACCAGCGGCTGGTCGAGCGGCACGGATTCCACGCTCGGCTTGATAAACACGGCGGCATAGGCCAGCCCGCCGATGACCATCCACGGCGCCAGGCGCGCCAGCCAGCTGAAGGTCAGGCTAAGCATTGGCAACCTCCAGGCGCTTGGCGCGCGCGCGTTGCAGCCAGCGGTAGCTGTGCCCGCCGAGACTGGAACCGGTGAGGCCCTGGGCCTGCTCGACCGACTCGACCAGGCGATCGAGGTCGATGCCGGTGTGCAGGCCCATGGACTGCAGCATCAGCACCAGGTCTTCGGTGGCGAGGTTGCCACTGGCGCCCGGCGAGAACGGGCAACCACCGAGGCCGCCGATGGAGCTGTCGAACTCGCGCACGCCGAACTCTAGCGCCGCCAGCACGTTGGCCAGGGCCATGCCACGGGTGTCGTGAAAATGGCAGGAGAGCATGCTCGCCGCATCCAGCCCGGTCAGACGTTGCAGCACGTTGCGCACGCTCTGCGGGTTGGCCGCGCCGATGGTGTCGGCGACGATCACCTTGCGCGCGCCGGCTTCGAGCATGCGCAGGGTCAGCGACTCGACCACCGCCGGCGAGGTCAGGCCCTCGAACGGGCACTCGAACGCCACGGCCACGTAGGCGCGGCCTTCGATGCCGTCTTCACGGGCGCGCTGCATCAGCTCGGCGCACACCGCGGTGGTCTGCTCCAGGCTCATGTTGATGTTGCGCTGGTTCATGGTCTCGGTGGCCGACAGCACCACCGCCACCGAACGCACGCCGGCAGCACGCGCCAGCTCGTAACCACGCAGGTTGGGCACCAGCGCCGAATAGGCGGCCTCACCGCGCAGCGGCAGACAGGCGAACAGCTCGCCAGTGCCGGCCATCTGCGGCACAGCCTTGGGCGATACGAAGCTGCCCACCTCGATGTTGCGAATGCCGCTGGCCAGCAGCGACTCGATCAGGCGCAGGCGCTCGTCGACGCTGAGCGTCTTGCCCTGGCTCTGCAGGCCGTCGCGCGGCCCGACTTCATTGACGGTGACGAAATCGCTCATGGCTCAGCCCACCGTCTTCTGGGTTTTCAGCGCGGCGATGCGCGCTTCGTCGTAACCCAGCACCCGCTGCAGCACCGCATCGGTGTGCTGGCCGAGCAGCGGTGGCGCGCTGAAGCTTTCCTCGTCGTCGGCGGAGAGCTTGATCGGGTTGCCCGGCGCTTCGACGCTGCCACCCTCGGGGTGCGGGATGCTCACCACCATCTTGCGGTGGCGCACCTGCGGGTCGGCCAGGGCTTCGCTGAACCGGTTGACCGGTGCGCAGGGCACGCGCACGGCGGACAGTTTGGCGACCCAGTGATCGGTGCTCTGGGTGATCAGGATTTCGTTGAGGATGCCGTCGATCAGCGCCTTGTCGGCCAGGCGGGCGGGCTGGGTCTTGTATTTCTCGTCACGCAGCACGTCGACGTCGATCACGCCGACCAGGTTGTCCCAGAAGCTGTCGAAGATCACCGCGATGATGATGAAGCCATCGGCGGTGCGGTAGGTGTTGTACGGCACATGGACGAAGTGGCCGTTGCCCAGTGGCGTGGGGTTCTCGCCGCTGAGGAAATACATGGTGGCCATGTAGTTGAGCATGCTGATCTGGCAGTCGAGCATGCTGATGTCGACGTGCTGGCCGTGGCCCTTGCTGTGGCGCGCCTGGATCGCGGCGAGGATGCCCATCACCGCGAACATGCCGCCACCCAGGTCACCAATCGGGATGCCGGCGCGGGTCGGGGTCTCGGCGTTGTCGCCGGTGATCGACATACCGCCGCCGATACCCTGCACCACCTGGTCGAAGGCCGGGCGCAGGTAGTTGGGGCCGTCCTGGCCGAAGCCGGATACGGAGCAGGTGATGATCAGCGGATTGATTTCGCGCAGGTGGGCGTAATCGATCTTGAGTTTCTGCGGGACACCGGCGCTGAAGTTGTCCAGCACCACGTCGGCCTTGCGCACCAGGTCGTAGAACACCTCAAGGCCGTTTGCACTCTTGAGGTCGATACACACGCTCTGCTTGTTGCGGTTGAGCGTGAGGAAGTAGGCGCCCATGCCCTTGAGCGAATGGCGCGGGTCTTTGGCCAGCAATGCGCGGGTGCCTTCACCCGCCAGTGGTTCGACCTTGATCGTTTCCGCACCCAGGTCGGCGAGGATCATTCCGGCATAGGGGCCGGACAGCATGTGAGTCAGATCGAGGACCCGAATTCCCTCTAGCGGTTTGCTCATCGTTATTCTCTTTTACTTGTTTAAAATATCCGCAAAAGAGGTACTGCAAGCCGCCTGCCAACTTTAAAAACAATTTTATCTTGTTGTTTTATATGTATTTTTTCTTAAAAAACGAAAAACATTGCAACCCTGCGACAACCTGACACTTGCAAGGTGAAATTAATTTTTCACTTTGAATTCCACCTGAAATCGGCAAAGGAAAACACGATACGCAGGGTGCGCCATGCGCACCGATCCACCCTGCATCCAACGTCACCGGTAGCGGCGATGCACGTGCGCCCAGCTACGAAAGCGGCCTGGCAGATTTGGCTGCAATCAACGCCTGATCATGGCCACCGAGCAGGCAAAAAAAAGCCGGTCACATGCCTGTGCCGGCCAAGGAGCAACACACGATGAATCAGTTGAAACGGGCTTGCTCGATGGGGCCGTCGAACTGCTCGATGGCACCCGGTTCGATGTAGCGTTTCCAGTTGTCGAAGATCTCGCGACCGGCAAGGAAACCCTCGAAGATCGCGTGGTCGGTCTTGCGCGGCACCACGCAGTCGCCGACCCGATGCACGTTCGCCAGCTCGGCCTTGAGCGCGTGATAGAGGCCATCCACCGGCAGGTGGCGCACCGCCAGGACAATGCTGTCGAAGCCCTCCAGCGTTTCCTCCTCGGCGCTGTACAGGTTGAACAGGTCCACCGACGAACCACGTACCTGGCTGACCCAGGCATTCAGCGTGTAGGTCAGCCCACGGCTGAACAGGTTGGCGTAAACAATGGGCTGATCAAGGGTGGTGCCGAGGCGGTGGAACAGCGCGTTCCAGCGCGTCACCACGTGCACCTGGTGGCCACTTTCCACCAGCAGTTCGGTGATGCCGGCGGAATAACGGTTGCCCTCCTCGTCCAGCACCAGCACGCGCTTGCCGACCCGCTCCGGGTGCGCCAGCACGTCGAGCGCGGTGAACACGTGATCGGCCTCCAGCCCCGGCACCCGGTCGACCAGCGGGTTGATGTCGGAATAGCCGCTGCGATCCGGCAACGAGCCGGTGGCGACGATCACCCCGTCCGGCTGCAGGGCCTTGATCGTCTCGACACTGGCCTCGCAATTCAGGCGCACCTGCACGCCGGCCTTGGCCATGTGCACCTTGAGGTCTTCGGTGATCCAGGCGAAGGAATCGCGGCGCGGCAAACGCACGATGTGATTGACCTGGCCGCCCAGCTCGGCGCACTTTTCCAGCAGCGTGACGCGGTGGCCACGCTTGGCCAGCCCTTCGGCGGCCTTCATCCCGCCAGGGCCGCCACCGATCACCACCCAGTGCTTGGGCGCCGGTGCCAGTTCCAGGGTCTGCGGGCCGAACACCTCTTCACGGCCGGTGGCCGGGTTGATCTGGCAGGTCATCGAGGTACCGTGGAACAGCCGCGAGACACAGCCCTGGTTGCAGCGCAGGCAGTGGTAGATCTCGTCTTCGCGGCCTTCGGCGGTCTTGCGCGCGAACTCCGGGTCGGCGATCTGCGCGCGGGTCATGGCCACCATGTCGGCGTCGCCACGGGCGAGGATCGCCTCGGCTTCGCCGGCACTGCCGATGCCCGAGACGCAGAACACCGGAATCTTCACCGCACGCTTGAGGCGCGCCACCGGGTCGACCAGCCAGCCATTGGGCACGTCGTACGGCGGCATGATGTAGGTGGCCGACTGGTACACCCCGGCCGTGGCCATGATGTAGTCGACATGGCCGCTGGCCTCGACCGTCTGCGCCACCTTGATCCAGTCGGCGACCTCCATGCCGCCCGGCACCATCTCGTCCATCGACAGGCGAATGCCGACCACGAAGTCCGGGCCCACTTTGTCGCGCACCGCCTTGATCACCTCCAGCGGGAAGCGCATGCGGTTGTCGTAGCTGCCGCCGTATTCATCCTCGCGCTTGTTGAACAGCGGCGAGATGAACTGGTGCAGCAGGTAGCTGTGCGCCAGGTGCACTTCCACGCCGTCGAAGCCAGCCAGGCGCGAGTACTCCGCCGAACGCACCCAGCCCTCGACGATCTCGTCCATGTCCGAGCGTTCCATGGCCTTGGCCATTTCACCGAACACCGGCGACTTGATGTTGGACGATGACCAGAGCACCCGGTAATCGTCCATCGCGTGGGTCTCGCCCATCACGCCGAAGTGGTTGAGCTGGGCGAAGATGTGCGCACCGAAGCCATGCACCGCCTCGGTCAGCGCGGTGTCGCGCTCGACCATTTCCTCACGGTAGCCATACGGGTAACCGCGGCAGAAGGTGTTGGAGGTCGGGTGGATCAGGCGGTTGCCGGTCACCATCAGGCCGATGCCGCCTTTGGCCCGCGCGGCGTGGTAGTAGATGTCGCGGTTGTTGGTCAGCCCTTCAGGCGAGTTGAAGGCCATGGCGTGGGCCGACTGCATGATGCGGTTGCGCAGGGTAATCCCGCGCAGCTGCAAGGGTTGGAACAGGTGCGGATAACGTTCGACTGTCATTGCGATTCTCCCCAGGCAGGCGCCGGTTAATGACCCGGCGCGCCCATGGCGCTGCGCCAGTCGGCACCGAAACCTTCCAGCGCACCCTGCTCGATAAACCGCTCGGGGTCGTCCAGCAGCTCGCGGCCGGCCAACATGCCCTCGTAGATGGTGTCCTGCAGGGCTCTGGGCAAACGCGCATCGCCGATGCACTGCAGGTTGTCTACCCGGCCTTGCAGCGCGCGGTACAACGCATCGTGCGAGCTGTGGCCGGCGGCGATGACAAAGGTGTCCGCTTCCAGGCACTCGCCATCCTGGTCGGTAAACAGGTTGAGCAGCTGCGCCTGCTGACCACTGATGCTGCGCACCCAGCTGTTGAGGGTGTAGGTGAGGCCCTTGCGGAACACATGCTGGTAGTTCACCGGCAGGTCGAGGGTCAGCGCCAGGTTGGGCGACAGGGAAATGAAGCGACTGACGACGTGCACCTGATGGCCACGGTCGAGCAGGAACTCGGCCGTACCCAGTGCATAGCGGCCGCCGTCTTCGTCAAACAGCACCACGCGCTTGCCGACCCGCGACGGGTCCTCCAGCACTTCAACCACGCTGAGCACGTTGTCCTGCTCGGTGCCGGGCACGCGGTCCACGGCGGGGCGGGTCGAGGTAAAGGCGGTTTTCAAGGGGGTCGAACCGGTGGCGAGAATGACACCGTCGGCGGCAAAGGCGACCACGTCATCGGCGCTCATGGTGCAGTTCAGACGGATCTCGACGCCGGCCTTGCGCAGCTGCCGTTCCAGGTCGCGGGGGATAAAACCGAATTTCTGCCGACGTGGCAGTTGCGCCGCCAGATTCAGCATGCCGCCCAGACGCTCGCCCTTCTCCACCAGCGTGACCTGATGGCCGCGCTGACGCAGGGTCAATGCCGCCTTCATCCCCGCCGGCCCGCCGCCGACCACCAGCCAGTTACCGGGCGTCTGCGCCGGCTGCAGGGTGTGCACACCAAAGCGCTGCTCGCGGCCGGCTGCCGGGTTGACCACGCAGGAAATGGCGTTGCCCGCCATCAAGCGCGCAATACAAGCCTGGTTGCAGCGAATGCAGTGGTTGATTTCATCTTCGCGGCCCTCGCGCAGCTTGTTGCAGAACTCGGGGTCGGCAATCTGCGTGCGGGTCATCGCCACCATGTCGGTCGCGCCGCTGGCGACCAGGGCTTCGGCTTTGGCCGGGTCGACGATATGGCCGACGATGAACACCGGAATATCACTGATCTCACGTAGCGACGCGCGCAGGCGGGCGCCGTCGTCCACCAGCCAGTTCTCCGGGTAGTCGCCGGGCGGAATCTGGTCCGCATGGGCGGCGTAGGTGCCGGCGGTGGCGCTGACGTAATCGATCAGCCCGGTTTCCACCAGCAGGCGGGTCATCTGGATCGCGGTGTCGGCGTGCATGCCCTCGACGGTGCATTCATCCAGCGACACGCGAATGCCCACGACAAAATCCGGGCCTACCGCTTCACGCACGCGCTGCATGGTTTCGATGGGAAAACGCACGATGTTTTCCAGACTGCCGCCGTACGCATCGGTGCGTTTGTTGTAGACGAACGAGAGAAATTGCTGATGCAGGTAACCGTGGGAGTAATGCAGCTCGACGCCATCGAAACCAGCCGCTTTGGATTTGAGCGCGGTGGCCGCGAAGGCATCCGACACTTCGTCCATCTGCGCCTTGGTCATTTCCTTGGCCCACTCGTTGTAGGCCGGTGACTTCATGGTCGACGGGCCCCACAGCACGCGGTAATCGTCCATCGCACCGCTGCGCCCTTGCGGGCCGAAGTGGATCAGCTGGGCAATGATTCGCCCGCCAAACGCATGCACCGCGTTGACCATCTCGGCATCGCGCTCAACCATTTCTTCACGGTTGCCACGGGCCAGCGAACGATTGGGCCCGGTGGAGTTGGGATGCACGTGGCGGGCACCGGTGACGATCAGGCCGATACCGCCTTTGGCGCGCTCGGCCTGGTAGTGGATGTCACGGTCGTTGGTCAGGCCTTCGGCAGAAGCGAAGCCCTTGGCATGGGCGGTTTGCATCAGCCGATTGCGCACGGTGATGTTGCCAATTTTCAGTGGGGAGAAAATCGAGGGATAGCAGAGCTCCCCCGGCGTCTTTGGCTGGGTCATTTCGCTCATCCTTTTTTGTTGTTCTGGTGAGTGGTCCGCCCTCACGGGGCGGACCTCTGCGCGCTGTACGCAGTGAGAAATTGCCTGAGCTACAGCGCACCGGGCGGCATCACGGCAATGCCCCCGGGCCGATCAGCAGGCGCTGTTAGCGCAGTACGTTTTCACCACTCATGAAAACGAACACGCGGCGGAACTTGCCATCTTCGACGTACCAGAAGTTGCAGTTGCGCAGGCGTGTCTCGGCACCCTGGTGGTCCTTGAGGTAGACGTTGAAGCGCGAGCACACGGTCTGCGTTTCCACGTCGGCGGCGACCTCGAAATCACCGTGCCAGATTTCCTCGAAGTTGTTGAACAGGTTGTCGAACATCTGCCGCACGCCGGCATGCCCGCTGTGGGTCAGGTTGTCGGTCTGGATGGTGAAGGACACATCCTCATGGCAGCAGTCGAGTACCGGCTGCATGGCCTTGCGGTCGACGTTGCCGAAGTATTTTTCGGTGGCCAGTTCGATCAGTTGCTCACGGGTAAGACGACTCATAACACTCTCCACTTCTCGATTCTTAAAGGGCGAAGCCGTGGTAGGCGGCATCGTTGGGATTCTGTGGCGCCGGGTAGGCCTTGCGGCTCGGCTTGAGGCCGAGGCTGAGCATCAGCTCGCAGAGCTTGTAGGCGACCTGGCCGGGGTTGATCACCGGAATCGGCAGGCGCTCGGCCAGGTAGGCGTGGGACTGGTGCATGGTGGTGGAGCCGAGCACGATCACGTCGGCGCCGTCTTCCTCCATCGCCCGCCGCGCTTCGGCTTCGAGCTTGGCGAAGACCACCTCTTCCTTGCCGGCGAGCAGTTCCTTGAGGTCGGGGCGGGTGTCTATCGAGCGCAGCGAGGCCACACGCGGCCACAGCTGGTATTCGGTGAGGGTCTTCTCGTAGAGCGGGAACCACTCGTCCCACATGGTGATGACGCTGAACTTCTTGCCCAGCATGCAGGCCATGTGGAACGCCGACATGCCCGGCGCCACCACCGGAATGTCCAGCCGCGAACGCAGCGCGGCCAGGCCCGAGTCGCTGACGGTGTCGATGCACACGGCGGCGTAGCCTTCCTCCTGGGCACGGATACCGGCCTGCACCACGGAGAAGTCCATCAGCAGCACGTCATAGGCGCTGTCGGCGAGCGACGCGCCTTTGGCGACCGGCACGAATTCGGGGTGAAAACCGGGAAGAATCAGATGATCCGGCAATTGCGAGGCCCGATTGTCGGCCCCAGCCTGGTCCATGGGGATGGGAATGATGACCTTGATACGCTGATCCACGCGTGCCTCCTTGTTAAGGCCGTAGCAGGGAGTGCAGCGTGCTACGGCTTAGTTGTTTGCCTCCTCGTTGCAAACCCGCGGCCAACTCGGCAAAAACGCGCTATCTAACTGATTAATATGAAAAATTCCAGCAATGAAAAAACCTGACTGAACACCCAGGTCTCGCAAAGTGAAATGGCGGCGTTTCATTGCGAAATGCCCGTTACTTCACGTAGCCCTGCCCCGCAGGCTGCCAGGCAAAGAAAAGCCCCGACACCTTCGCAGGCGGCGGGGCTTGATCGAGTCGTGGCGGTGAAGAACCGCAGCGCCTCTACAGCCAGTACTTGGGGTAGCTCGCGCGGTGACGGGCGTTGTTGATGCACCAGGCGACGGCAACGATCACGATCGAGCCGAGCAGCACGGGGGTGAACAGAAAGCTCAGCGGCGCGCCGGCGGCCAGCACCACCAGCGGATTCGCCCCGGCGGGCGCATGCAGCGTGCGCGTTTGCTGCATCGCCGCCAGCGCCAGCCCCACCGCCAGGGCGCCGGCCCACCAGCTGTTGCCCAGGGTGTTCAGCACGATCAGGCCGACCAGGGTAGAAACCAGGTGCCCGCCAATGATGCTGCGCGGCTGCGCCAGGGGCGAGTCCGGAACACCGAAGGCCAGCACGCAGCTGGCACCGAATGCCGCCATCAGCCAGGGCGTGCCGGATGCATGGCTGAGCCAGCCGGTCGCGCCAATGGCGATTACCGCACCCATGAACGAGATCAGGGTGAAACGCAGCGACGGCGCGGGCGGAGCACTGGATTTGAACAGGGAGCCGGTAGTCATGATGAACCCTCCAGGAGGTGGCGAAGTGGGCCGAAGGGTACCGATCGGTATCGCACAATGTCAACCGATCGGTATACACTCGCTGCATCGCTTCCCGAGGGCCCACCAATGAGCACCGCCGAGACCATCACCACTGCGGCACTGAGCCTGTTCCACCGCCAGGGCTATCACGCATCCGGCGTGGAACAGCTGAGCCAGGTCGCCGGGGTCACCAAGAAGACCCTGTACCGCCACTTCCCGAGCAAGGAGCACCTGGTGGAAGCCGCGATGCAGCTTCGCGACGTGCAGTTCATGAACCAGATGAAGACGGCGGTCGAGGCCGTCGCCGCGCCCCGGCGGCCGCAGGCCTACCTCGACTTCATCGCCGCCTGGGCACGCCAGCCGGACTTCTGCGGCTGTGCGTTCATCAATGCCTCGGCCGAGTACAGCGCCCCGAACGACCCGCCTCACCTGCTGGCCAAGGCGCACAAGCAGAACGTCCTCGACTACCTGCAGACGCTCTGCAGCGAGGCCGGGCTGAAACAGCCCTCGGCGACGGCATTGCAGCTGTTCCTGATCGGCGAAGGGCTGATCGTGGCGTGCCAGGTGAACGGCACGTCCGATGCGCTGGTCGAGGCGGCCACCAGCCTGCTCACTGCGCTGACTCAGGCAAGCACCTGAGTTCCGCCACCGCGCGTGTACGGACGCGCCGGGCGCCCTTTTCAACCACTTTTCGACGCGGGTACTGACTGTGGACAGGTTCCAGGAAATGAAGGTGCTGCTGGCCGTCACCGAGGCAGAAAGCCTGGCCGGCGGCGCCAAGCTGATGGGCATGTCGCCCCCGAGCGCCACGCGCGCCATCGCCGCGCTGGAGCAGCGCCTCGGCACCCTGCTGCTGGCCCGCAGCACGCGCAGCCTGCGCCTCACCGAAGCCGGCCGGCGCTACGTGGAAGACTGCAAGCGCATCCTGCTGGAGCTGGAGGAAGCGGAAGAGCTGGCCGCCGGCAGCAACCTGCGCGTGCGCGGCAACCTGACCGTTACCGCGCCGGTGATGTTCGGCGAGCTGTTCCTGATGCCGCTGATCACCGACTACCTCGCCGCGCACAGCGACGTCACCGTCAACGCGCTGCTGGTGGATCGGCTGGTCAGCCTGGTCGACGAGGGGGTGGATGTCGCCATCCGCATCGGCCATCTGCCCGAGGGGCCGTTTCACGCGCTGCGGGTTGGCGAGATCCGCCCGGTGATCTGCGCCGCGCCGGCGTTTCTCGACCGTGTGGGCCGACCGACACAGCCCGAGGACCTGCAGGGCGCTTCGATCGTCATGTCTTCCGCCAGCGCCCTGCTCACCACCTGGCAGTTCGAGGGTAGCGACGGCTCCGTCACCCTGACCCCGCAACCGCGCCTGGTGGTCAGCTCCAACCAGGCGGCGATCAATGCGGCGCGCATGGGCTGGGGATTCACCCGGGTGTTGTCCTACCAGGTCGCCGATGCGGTAGCCAGGGGCGAACTCGAGGTCGTGCTCAGCGCGTTCGCCACCCAGGCGTTGCCGATCCACGTGCTGTACCAGAGCGGCCGGCAGGCCTCGGCCAAGGTGCGCACCTTTGTCGATCACTGCTACGACCGCCTCGCGCAAGACCCTGCGCTGCGCCAGCTCGGAGCGATGTGAGACATGAGCCGCTTCCACGAGATGCAGGTGTTCGAGGCGGTGGCGCAGACCGGTAGCCTGGCCGCCGCCGCGCGCCAGCTGGAGCTGGCCCCGGCCACCGTGGTGCGTGCGATCGCCGCCCTGGAAGCGCGCCTGGGCAGCGTTCTGCTGCTGCGCAGCCCGCGCGGCGTGAGCCTGAGCGCGGCGGGAGAACGCTTCGCCAGCAGTTGCCAGCTGATCCTCGAGGAAGTCGCCGAGGCGGAGCGCTCCGCCAGCGGTATCCACAGCCATCACGCCGGGCAACTGACGGTGTCGCTGCCGCTGCTGATGACACACCAGGTGTTCATGCCCATCGCCCTGGATTACCTAGAAGCCTTTCCCGACGTGCAGATGCGCACACGCACCCGTGAGGACATGCCCAAACTGCTGGAAGAAGGCATTGATGTGGCCTTCGTCGTCGGCCACCTGCCCGACTCCTCCGGCTTCGCCGTTTCGGTGGGCAGGGTCAAGCCAATGATCTGCGCCTCGCCCGCCTACCTCGCCCGCTGGGGCCGCCCCAGCAGCGCCGATGACCTCCGGGGCCATCGCACCCTGCTCGCCAGCTCTGCGGGCCTCGGCGTCGAATGGCGCTTCCACGGCGACTCGCCGACGCGCTCGCTGCGCACCACGCCGGTCCTCACCTGCACCACCCAGCAGGCGGCGATTCGCGCCGCCGTCGCCGGGCTCGGGCTGATCCGCTGCGTGAGCTACGAAGTCCACCAGGAGCTGCGAAGCGGGCTGCTCGAACCGGTGCTGCAGGACTGCGCCGCGCCGGAGCTGCCGGCCCAGCTCATCTACCGAGAAGGGCGCAAAGCCTGCGCACGCGTGCGCACCTTCATCGATTTCGCCGCGCCGCGCCTGCGCCTGCACCCGGCGCTGTGTGACTGAGCGCGGTCCTCGTCAGCTTTCTTGCAGAAACTGAAATTATGGATTGCCCGCTGTGGCGATTCTGCTGCAACGCATCCGGGCGCAGCATGCCCTCCATCAGCGCGACAACCGACGCTGCCATTCACCTGCTGCGGAGACCCCGACCATGACCCAAGCCGCCATCAAACTGTACCGTCACCCGCTTTCCGGCCACGCCCACCGCGTCGAGCTGCTGCTCTCGCTGCTCAAGCTGCCGACCGAACTGATGTTCGTCGACCTGGCCAACGGCGAACACAAGAAGCCGGAATTCCTCGCCATCAACGCCTTCGGCCAGGTGCCGGTGATCGATGACAACGGCACCCGCCTCGCCGACTCCAACGCCATCCTGGTGTACCTGGCGCAGAAGTACGGCAGCGGCAGCTGGAAGGCCCAGGACCCGCTCACCGCAGCACGCATTCAGCGCTGGTTGTCGGTAGCCGCCGGCCAGGTGGCCTACGGCCCGGCAGCGGCCCGCCTGATCACCGTGTTCGGCGCCTCGTTCAATGCCGAGGAAGTGATCAACCGTGCCCATGCCCTGCTCAAGGTGATGGACGCCGAACTGGCCGACAGCCCGTTCCTGGCCGGCACCGAACCGACCATCGCCGATGTGGCCAATTGCGCCTACATCGCCCACGCTCCTGAAGGCAACGTGTCGCTGGAGGCCTACCCGAACGTGCGAGCCTGGCTGCAACGCATCGAAGCCCTGCCCGGCTTCGTGCCCATGCAACGCACTGCCATCGGCCTGGCCAGCTAAGTACGGCCCCGGCTGCCGGCCACCCCGGCAGCCCCTTTTCAAGGAGCATCTGCCATGGACCATCTGCCCGAAACCCGCAAGAAATCGCCCTGGCATGCCGGCGAGAAAAAATTGCAGGAACACTTCCACGCCGCCGAGCGCATGGAAGAACTCGGCCAGCGGGTGATCCGTGACTACATGCCCGACCAGCACCGCGAGTTCTACCACCAGTTGCCGTTCATGGTGGTCGGCGCCGTCGATGCTGAAAACCGCCCCTGGGCCACCCTGCTGGAAGGGCCAGAAGGTTTCGTCACCTCGGCCGATCCATACCACCTGCTGCTCGACACCCTGCCCGACCCGCAAGACCCGGCCACGCCCGGCCTGCAGGCCGGCCATGCCATCGGCATGCTCGGCATCGAGCTGCACACCCGCCGCCGTAACCGCATGAACGGGGTGATTCAGAGCACCTCGAAAGGTGGCCTGGAAGTGGCGGTCGAGCAGTCCTATGGCAACTGCCCCAAGTACATTCAGGAACGTATCTACACCCTGCTGCCGGAGCCACAAAACGGCAAGCCGGCGCGCCAGGATTTCACCGCACTGAATGAGCAAACCACGGCGTGGATACGCGGCGCCGACACGTTTTTCATCGCCAGCTTTGTCGACCACGATGCCGACACCCGCTCGGTGGATGTGTCCCATCGCGGCGGCCGCGCCGGCTTCATCAAGGTGGAAGGCAATCGCCTGACCATCCCCGACTACGCCGGCAATCTGTTCTTCAACACCCTGGGCAACCTGCAAACAAACCCGGTGGCCGGCCTGCTGTTTGTCGACTTCACCACCGGCGACATGCTGCAACTGTTCGGCCGCACCGAGCTGCTGCTCGATAGCCCGCTGATCAAGGCCTTCGAGGGCGCCGAGCGGCTATGGACCGTCGAGGTCGAGCAGGTGGTGTTGCGCCCGGCGGCGCTGAATATCCGCTGGCTGTTCAGCGACTACGCGCCCACCAGCCTGGCCACCGGCACCTGGGCGGAAACCGACGCGCGCCTGCAGCAGGTCGAGCAGCGCAAGCAATGGCAGCAATGGCGCGTGGCGCGGGTGGAACAGGAAAGCAGCGATATCCGCTCGTTCTATCTCACTCCCGACGATGAGGCCGTGGTGCCCTTCTCGCCCGGCCAGCATTTGCCGGTACGCATTCTCGCTGCCGGTGATGAAGCGTTGGTGCGTACCTATACCGTGTCCAGCGCGCCGTCCGACGGGCATATCCGCATCAGCGTAAAACGCCAGGGCAAGGCCTCGTTTCATCTGCACGACCACATTCAGGTCGGCGAGGTGCTGGAGGTGCGCGCGCCGGTGGGCAGTTTTACCCTCACCGACAGCGCCACGCGGCCGGTGGTGTTGCTCGGTGCCGGCGTGGGTATCACGCCGATGATCTCCATGGCCCGCGAGCTGGTGGCGCAGAACATTGCCCAGCAGACGGTGCGGCCGATCCATCTGTTCCAGAGCGCACGCACCCTGGCCGACCTGCCGTTTCAGCAGGAACTGCGCGAGCTGATGGAGCGCTCGGCCGGCTCTCTGAAGGTGCATCGCACCCTGAGCAATCCCGAGACCGAGGCGCGCCTGGAGCACGATTATCAGGTGGCTGGGCGTCTGGACTTTACCCAGGTCAAAGCACGTCTGCCGCTGGATGACTACGACTTCTACCTGTGCGGCCCGGGCGGTTTTCTGCAGGCCATGTACGACGGTCTGCGCGGCGTGAATATCGCCGACCAGCGCATCCACGCCGAAGCCTTTGGCCCCTCGGCCCTGACCCGCACCGCCAGCGAAGCGCCACCCAGCTTGGAGCAACCGCCCGCCGCCGAAGGGCCGGTGCCGGTGTACTTCAATGCCTCGGGCAGCGAAGCGCGCTGGAAGCCCGGTGCCGGCAGCCTGCTGGAACTGGCCGAAAGCAAAGGCCTGAGCCCGGAGTTCAGTTGCCGTGGCGGCTCCTGTGGCACCTGCGCCACCAAGCTGCTGAGCGGCGCCGTGCACTACAGCAACCCACCTGCGCAGTTGCCGGGCGACGACAAGGTGCTGATCTGCTGCGCCATCCCCGCGCAAACCGACGGCAGCACTCAACCCCTGGTCCTGGATCTCTAACGAGGAGGTGCGACATGAACAGCAACGCCTACAGCCGTTCGATTCCACTGTGGAAAGGTGTCGACAGCCTCGACACCTCGCCACAGTCGCTCAGCGTCGTGGAAGTGGAAGGCAGTTACCTGCTGCCGCAGTGGCTGGCCGCTAACGAGGTCCAGGCAGGGTGCGCCGCGCGCACCAGCACCCGCACCGTCAACACGCCACCGCCACTCGCCTCTATCGCCCTCTAGGAGCACGCGCCATGTCCGAGATTCGCCAACCGGTTCCGCCCTTCACCCGCGAGACCGCGATCCTCAAGGTGCGCCTGGCCGAAGACGGCTGGAACAGCCGCGATGCCGGCAAGGTCGCCCTCGCCTACACCCCCGATACGCGCTGGCGCAACCGCGCCGAATTCGCCAGCAGCCGCGCGGAGGCCGAAGCCTTTCTGCGGCGTAAATGGAACAAGGAACTGGAGTACCGGCTGATCAAGGAGCTCTGGGCCTTCACCGACAACCGCATCGCCGTGCGCTACGCCTACGAATGGCACGACGACTCCGGCAACTGGTTCCGCTCCTACGGCAACGAGAACTGGGAGTTCGCCGACAACGGCCTGATGGCCCACCGCTTTGCCTGCATCAACGACCTGCCCATCAGCGAGGCAGAACGCAAATTCCGCTGGCCACTCGGGCGCCGCCCGGATGACCATCCGGGGCTGTCAGACCTGGGCCTGTAGCGTCACGCGGCCAATCGGCTTGCACGCCCCTTCCTCTCTGCCGTTGCCCTATGGCGGAGAGGTCGAAGCAGCTGATTTTTCGGGCGTTCCAGGCTTGCTGGCTGTACAAGAACGATCCCTGCCGGGCCGGCATATCGCATCTTGCCCAATACCCTCCAAATGAGAATCACTTGACCTCTTCTGTCCGGCCCGCGAGTCTGCGCGTTGCGTTTCGCTTCCCTAACAGAGGAGTTCACATGTCTAGACTGCCTGCCCCGCTGGATCGCCTGCCATTTCCGGTCATCGGCTCACCTATGTTCATCATCAGCACGCCGAAGTTGGTCATCGAACAATGCAAGGCCGGCGTGGTTGGTTCCATGCCGGCCCTCAACGCTCGCCCCGCCTCGTTGCTGGAAGACTGGCTGGCCGAAGTGACCGAGACGCTCGCAGCCTACAACCAGGCCAACCCCGACAACCCGGCCGCCCCGTTCTCGATCAACCAGATCGTGCACAAGAGCAACGACCGCCTGGAGCACGACATGGAGCTCTGCGTGAAGTACAAGGTGCCCGTCATCATCACGTCGCTGGGAGCACGTGAGGACATCTACGCGGCGGCTCACTCCTACGGCGGCGTCGTCCTGCACGACGTGATCAACAACGCCTTCGCCCGCAAGGCGGTCGAGAAAGGCGCCGACGGCCTGATCGCGGTCGCCACCGGTGCCGGCGGCCATGCCGGGGTGAAGAGCCCCTTCGCGCTGATCCAGGAAATCCGCCAGTGGTTCGACGGTCCGCTGGCCTTGTCCGGCTCCATCGCCACCGGCGGCGCCATCCTGGCCGCGCAGGCCATGGGCGCGGACTTCGCCTATATCGGTTCGGCATTCATCGCCACCGAGGAAGCCAATGCGGCCGAGGCCTACAAGCACGCCATTGTCGATGGCACATCCGATGACATTGTCTACAGCAACCTGTTCACCGGGGTCCACGGCAACTACCTGAAGCCCTCGATCCTGGCCGCCGGCCTGGACCCGGACAACCTTGCCGAGAGCGACCCGAGCAAGATGAATTTCGGCAGTAGCGACGCCAAGGCGTGGAAGGATATCTGGGGCTGTGGCCAGGGCATCGCGCCGATCAGCAAGGTGCAGAAAGTCTCCGCGTTCATTTCCCAGCTCAAGCGCGAATACGCCGAAGCCAAGGCCAGGCTGGCCTGACAACGCCGCATTGCCAGACCCGCTACGGCTGTGAATTCAGCCGTTAGCGGGCTTGTCGCTGCAGATGAGTGCGACCTGAGCCCTAGCGCCAAACGGATCAGTCGTTCTCCAGCATCCCTTTCAACGGCGCAGGGGCATACAGCGCGCTCTGGAATTCCGGCACGTACTCGTACTTCATCATTTTGCCCAGCCCCAATGACTTGATGTAGGTCGACAGGCTGCCGTCGCTCAGCACCAGTTTCACCGCGTCTTCGCGGGTGCTGGAAGCATGACGCAACTGGCGCGAAACCGCGTAGCCGTAGCTCAGCTCGCCGTTGTGGCCGATGTTGGTGAAGCTGTTGGTGACCAGGCCAACCTCGCTGGAAAGATCACCCAGTTTCTCCGTCTCGAGCGTGACATCGACCTTCCCCGTCTGGTTGTCGAGTATCTCGAAGATCACCGATTTATCGGTTTCCCGCAGGTTGATACCGGTCAGCCACTTGGGCAGGTTGTAGCCGACCACGCCCCTTACCTTGGCCAGCTCCGTGTTGACCGGGAGCTTGAGCACGTAACCCCAGAAGTCCTCCGACATCGACTGACCGATCAGGGAAACCGGCCCCAGATTGGCGTTCCCAGGCTTGTTGGTGACGATGGACAGGGCGATCTCGTTGTAGCTGTCGTTGTCGCAATACTCATAGGCGTAGGCGGTCACTGCCACCAGACCTCGACCCGGCCAGACCTGAAGCGGTTGGACCTGTTCCAGGACCTCGGCGGGCATCAGCGCTCGCAGCCTGTCCAGATCCGCGGTGAAGACCACGGTGACCCTGCTGTTCTTGTAATAGAAGTTCGGCGAGTAGGACTCGAAGCCCATGTCGACCTTGGTTTTCTTGAGCTCCTTGAACCAGCTCAGGTCGATACCGGGTGCTTCGGACGCGATCACGGAGAGCGGAGGGTTGGAGTGATAGCGGTCGTACAATCCGCCCGCCACGACGGGAATGACCTGCCCCGCGATGGTGGTCGTGGCCGTCGCGCTCTGGCCAGGCTCGGGCACGTTCGCGGCCCAAGAAGAAAAAGCCGTGGCGTTCAGGAGAACCCCCGCCAGTATCGCTACGTTTCTGAATTTCATGTCTGTCGTCTCCGCATCGTGATGAGGTTCCTGCCCCTCGAACCCCTGGGTGCAGCCGCCAAGTCATGTGCTTGAGAGGCCGGGCGCGGCAACCCTAACGTTCAACTTAACTTTAAGGTCAAGTCGCAGATGCAGTTTCTTTGTAACGGCGCAGCAACACCGATTGCTGCAGCTCGATCACGCTGGGGCAGCGCGTCGGTCGCAGTCGGCAGGAAGGGTGTGAGACAGGACAAATAAGGCGGGGTAAGGCGGGTGAATGCATCGCGGCGATGGGCCGATAGCCCACCGGCCAATGGCAATCATTTTTACCCGGCGGTATCGGGCCAGTGCGCGCAAACGGCAGCTGACCCGATGAGTCTCGCAGTGTGAAAACCGTCAGAAAGCAGGATCACCCAGCGCAAAAGCCGCCCCCTCAATGTGATAGACCTGCGGCTCTGCCGAGAAGTACGCCTCCAGGCCCATCATGAACACCCGGTGATCGTCACTCGCCTCGAAGCCCGGCGTGTGATCCTCGAGGGATTGCCAGCGCACGATCAGATTGAATTGCTGCGGAGTTTCGATCCCTTGGGCCAGCATGTGCCCGCAATAACCTTTTGCACGGCAGAGCAAAGGAGCAACCTCGGCAAATGCATGCCTGAACTTTTCAATCTGGTCGCTGTGAACGGGCAGTAGAGCGATCTCATAGATCATGGGATTCCCCGCAAGTGAGTTCAACGTTTGCCAGATCAGACGCCGGCACGACGGCAATCGCGATCTTTCCTTGAAGGCCGTTGTTGGGGCTCTCCAACTGCGCATGGGCGAGTGCAAGATCGGCCAGTGAATAGACCGCGCCAACGTGCGGGCGCAGTTGGCCGCGCGCGATCAACGTGCTCAATTCGTCCAGCTTGCCGCGGTTCTGGCGGGTGAACACGAAGTGATAACTCGCGTTCTTGCCCCAGGCCTGGATGAGGTTCTGTGGCTGGGCGATGTCCACGATGCTGACAACCCGGCCAAGTTGGGCGAGGACGTCGGGGCTGCGGGACAATGCGTCGCCGCCGATGGTGTCGAACACCACATCGACTCCGCGACCATCGGTTTCCCGGTTGATGACATCGACGTAATCCTCTTTTTCGTAGTCGATGATCACATCGGCACCCATGCGTCGTGCGAACTCAATGTTCGCTTCACGCACGGTGGTAAAGACTCGCGCACCAATGGCTTTCGCCAACTGGATCGCGACATGACCGACGCCCCCTGCACCGCCGTGTATCAGGATGCTTTCGCCCACTTTGAGTGCCGCTCGCACCGTCAGTGCTTCCCATGCCGTTCCGCCCACCAGGCTCAGGCTTGCCGCCTCGAGATGACTCAGCGAAGCACGCTTCTTCGCGACAATGCCTTGGGCCGCCACGTGGTATTCGGCATAACTTCCCGGGCCCTCGAATATTTGCGGGGTGTACCAGACGGCGTCCCCGGGAACGAAAGCCGTGACACCCGACCCGACTTCCTCGACAACGCCAGATACGTCATGACCGGTAATCGCCGGAAGTGGCACCAGGTCGGCATAATCGCCACGTCGGACCTGATAATCCAAAGGATTGATGGCGGTCGCGTGTATCCGGACCAAGACTTGCCCCGCGCCCGGAACCGGTTTTGGCACATCGCGAAGTTCGAACGACTGCGGGCCGCCGAAGGACTTGAGCATCATCGCTTTCATTGTAAAACCTCATTTCTATAAAAAGGGATATCGGGAATTTTCGATTTAACTGGAGAGCAATTACTACACAGGGCTAGGTCATCACAGCGCCTCGCTTCGACTAACCGGGATATCGGGAATTCTAGATATTTAGCGGGAAAAAATTACAGCTCTCTGCCGATGATCTCGGCAAGGGCGCTGATGGTTGCTTCGTTGCGTTTGTAGTACGTCCACTGGCCAATGCGCCTGACTTCAACCAACCCTGCCCGCTGCAGCGTTGCAAGATAATCAGACACCGTCGACTGCGACAGCCCGACGCCTTCCTGGATGCTACTGACGCAAACGCCAACCGTGAGCACATCCCCCTCATCCTGCGGAGGGAAGCTTTTCGCCGGATCCTTCAAACCCTTCAGGATTTCGAGACGGGTACGGTTTGATAGCGCTTTGAAAACTTCAAGTAGGTCCATGGGCTCAGGATATCGAAATTTACCGATATGTCAATACGCTCGATTTGCATTCGGTCGAGCCTTTCTCGCCACCCCGGATCTGCCGCAGCGCTTGCGGATTGCACAACCGCGAGCCAAGGATGATGCCCGCAAGTGGTTTACCCAAGGGGTGGAAGGCTATGCATTCGCACAGGGCGATCTTTATGAAATCAAGCCCTGTAGAAAAGCCTGGGCTGCCCTCTTCTGGCCACGAGCAGACGGCACCGCTATCACTCCTGCCATCACCCTAGCGCCCTGGGCGAGATCCTCCCGAAGAGCGATGGCGCTGCCACGCGCAGGTGCCGACTATGGGCGCGTAGCGTCTCGCTACGAGGGTTGCCGGGCGCCGCCTGGCCGGTCACTACAGCCGTGCAGAGCATAGGGAATTGCCATGAAGAAACTGTTTTCAATCATCGTCGTGGGGCTCGCAGGCGCTGCCGGCGGCCTGTATTTCTCGCCCACGGCGCTCCTGGCTAGCACGCAGCTTGTCGAGCAACGCATGGCGGGGTTGTCGAGCCGGGAAATCCAGGTCGGCGAGTTCACCATTCGCTACTACGAAGGCGGCCCGGCGGACGGCGAAACCCTCTTGATGCTGCATGGCTTCGGCGGCAACCGCGACACCTGGCTGCGCTTTTCCCGGCCGCTCACCGAGCGTTACCGTGTCATCGCCCTCGACTTGCCGGGCTTTGGTGAAAGCAGCAAACCGGATGTCAGCTACGACGTCGACAGCCAGGTCGAGCGTTTACACGCGCTGGTCCAGGCCCTGGGCCTGCGCAAACTGCACCTGATCGGCAACTCCATGGGCGGCCACATCGCCGCGCTCTACAGCGCTCGCCACGGCGATGACGTGCTCAGTCTGGCCCTGCTGAACAACGCCGGAGTGACCACGCCGATCAAGAGCGAGATGATCCAGCGCGTGCAGCGCGGCGAGCCCAACCCGCTGGTGGTGCGAAAACCGGAAGACTTCGATGTGCTGATGCATTTTGTCTTCGTCACCCCGCCCGAGATGCCGGGGCCGCTGAAGAAGCACTTCGCCGAGCAGTCGATGGCCAGCCGTGATCACCTCGACCGTATCTTCGCCCAGCTGCGCGAACGCTATGTGCCGCTGGAGCCGGAGCTGCCAAACATCCAGGTTCCGACCCTGCTGCTGTGGGGCGATCAGGACCGGGTCCTGGACGTGTCCAGCATCGAGGTGATGAAACCGCTGTTGAAGAAACCCAGTGTGGTGATCATGCAGCAGTGCGGCCACGTGCCGATGCTCGAACGCCCGGACGAAACCGCCCGCCACTATCAGGATTTTCTCAACGCCAACCGCGGCTGAAGCCGCCAGCAAACTAGCGCCTGGCCGGACGAAGCGAATGCGTCCGCGCGACGATGACCGACGGGGCGGGTACTTTGATGCTACTCAGCGCCAGCACTTTCTGAGCGCAATTCCAGCGCGATACCAACCAGGCACAACACGCCAAACACCCAGCCCGACGCCGCGCCGGCCATGGTGCCGGAGAGCACTGCCGACCGTGCAGCCGAGCGCGGGCATCTCGACGTGGTGCTCAAATCGGCGCGGCTAGAGGAACGCGAACTCGCCACCGGCAAACTCATCTGCCCCTTGCAGGGCATCAGCAACTCCGTACGCATCATGGGCCACTACCTAGCCCCCGTCGGCACGCCTTCACCCAATTCAAGTGCTGGCTACTGGCAGACTCGCTGCATCCGACAGAGCGACCGAGCAACGCCAGGGCAAGTCGATACGCAAAGGGGCTGCGCAATGCCCGGCTCTATCCTCACATTGGGCCTTTACGATAAGCCCAGTCGTACTTGGTCTTTTCCGCGTGCGGACTGTGACAACGAACACCGCAAGCGCAAAACAGCTGGCGCCTGAATTGATGAGCTCAATTCGGACAGAGACGTCCGGTGGGCCGGGGCTATTCAGAGCCTGGCTTTACGCGCCAGGCGACAAGCCATCCTCAGGTCGGAAGATGGCGTGCGTGGTTGGTAATTTCCGATCAGTGTGAGCGTCTCTATCAGCTATTGGCCGAACGCAGCGTTGTCGACCGCCTCATACGCGACCAATGACCTGTGGCGTGTATGGCAGATAGCTGCAGTCCCGTTACCCGAATCTGAGAGCCCCAGCATTGAGTCAACGGAGACACAGGAGCTCATCACCAATTTGTCGAACATTTCAGGGGGCTTATAAAACACCCCCTGCTCGCAGATCCAGCGGATACTCGACGATGACGTAGATACGATCTATATCTGACCCAGCCTGTGCAGCGTTCGCTCGATGAGTAACATGGGCCATGCTTACAGATAGGCCACGGGCCGCACCGGACTGGACGACATAACCGATATCGATGTCGCGCTCCCAATGCTTACCGCCCCGACCCTGCAGAGGGTGATAGTTACTGCCATCGAAGTGGTTGTAGGCACCTCCACCTTGTGCACGGGTGCCATCGATATCGCTGCCGCGAACATAGCGCGCCGAAAACGAAAGGCCGGTGACTCCGATGCTCTGGCCATTCCATTGGTAGCGGGCCTGCCATGAGCGCTCGTTTGGCCCATTGAAGTCGGCAAACTTGACGGAGTTTGCGAGGTAGATCGAGTCGCCGCCGACAAAATCGAACGGGGTATCCCCCTCTATCTTCTGGTAACCCAAGCTTAGCGTGTGCTCCGCAAGGGACAGTCGCGTCATCAGGCTGTATGCCAAGGTATCTATCTTACCGGCGCGGGCAGCCTGCGAATCGACGGTACGATACAGGTTACTGTCCAGAGACCATCGCCCTCGGCGCAGATTGACATTCGCGTAGGACTGTCGCCAGACATCCTGGAGCGATGACGTATAAAGCGCACCACCCCAGCTATGGTCGTCCGCAACCCAAGTCGCACCCGCCAGGCTGATGCTTCCGAATCTAGTAGTAGCGCCGTACCCGGAAAAATCGTCATGCCCTGAGCTGGAGTCCTGGTTCTTGAATGCGGTGAAGCGTCCAGCTTGCAGGGTAAGGCCCGGAAGCGTTCGATCCTCGAGAAACCAACCAGTGGCGTACTCCGGCTGAAGCCGCTTGTCGCCTGTGTCGAATACAGGTGTTTCCACTGCCATCTCGCCATACGCAAGCGTGCTATCGCCGTGGACGAGCCGTATCGCGCCGCCCGCAGATGAATACTCCGCAGGGCTTCTGCCATCACTGTCTACCGGCAAAAGCCCAGTTCCGGAATGACCGCGTCCACCGTCGAGTTTGATGCCCAGAAACCCATGGAGATCGACACCCAAACCCACGCTGCCCCGCGTGAGGTCACTGCGGTACTGACCGATGAGCCCCTGCGCCCATTCGCGTGTCAGACTCTTGCCGCTTGGGCTCTCGGTGCGGAAGTCGTTGTGGATAAGGTAGTTGCGTGACAACAGAAGCGCGTCAGCTGCCATACCCGGAGAGCATGCTGTTAGCAGCAGCCCTGCGGCGGCTACCGTGGGGGACTTCATGCTTGCCCCGATAGAGCGGGAGAAGGCGCGGAACGCCCCAGTCGATAGATGCTAAATGGCCCAGGGCCGGCAACTGCAAGGCCGCCGAAGACAATGATCATCAGCCAGGCGAACTGACCTTCGGCCAGAGACCAATGCGGGTGCACCAACACAACCGATACGAGCAGCACTGCGAGAACAGGGATACATGCGAGACGTGCACATATTCCCGTGATTATCAGCAAAGGACATACAACTTCTGCGAACACCGCAAAGCTCAAGGTGAGCGTCGCACCGAGATGAAGTGGGTCCTCGATTAACCGCAGCTCGGCGCTCCAGTTCAGAACTTTTGGCAAACCATGCACGATCAACAGTAGAAGTGCAGCACTGACCCGCATGTAAAGAAGCGCCCAGGCAGTGGCGGGATGCATCGGGGGGGAATGCTTCATAGTCGACTCGTATGACGGACAAGAAGCACCACAATCTGCCCATACGCGCCTGACTGATTGTACAGATGTGCTGAGAGTCTTCTAAAGACTTAGGCGTCCTCTAGCTGCTGCTTTAGCTTCTCGCGCTTGTCTTCGATGCGCTTTGTTGTCCGCTCAATGTTCGACAGATCGCGAAATGAGCCTGCCTCAAAGTAGGCAGCAAGCGCAGCTGCCAAAAAACAGCTGAAAGAAAGGAAATTGAACAGGGAGGTCAGTCCGGGAGTAGGAATGATCTTAGTCAGCGCAGAAGCCAACAGGCCAACCGCCACCAAGAACAAGATTGCGAAAAGCCAGAAAAATGCCATTCCTAGACGGTACTCATCCGAGTCGCGCAGTCGGCCTACATACTCCATATGCGAGTCGAGCTCTTCGAGCTGCTTTCTGATTACTTTCTTCCGGCGACCTTGAATCACATGAAAAACCCACGCGATCAAAAAAGACGCGACTGTACCGATGACGATGCCGTAAATGGTTTCAGAACTCATACGCCTAACTCCTTCCCTGAAAGCGATGCCAACCCACCAGCTAGATTTTCGACAGTCGTCATCCCTGAAAAGCAAAAGCCCCCGAAACTCTAGGAATTTCAGGGGCTTAGGTATGCAATATGGCGGGAAGATAGGGATTCGAACCCTAGGTGCACTTGCGTACACAACGGATTTCGAATCCGTCCCGTTCGGCCACTCCGGCATCTTCCCACGGCGGGGCGCATGATAGCAGCTCAGTTCCCGTTGGCGAACCCCGTTTAGCGATTTTTTCGCATGCTTTCAGATGCTTGCGTATGCTTGTCAAATCACGGGCAAAAAAAGAGGAGCCTCGGCTCCTCTTTTCTATCACTCGACTCTCACTGGGTCAGGCGAGTCAGCGCTTCGCGATACTTGTCTGCGGTCTTCTGCGCGACATCGGCAGGTACGGCGGGGGCTGGCGGGGTCTTGCCCCAGCCGGTGGACTCCAGCCAGTCACGCACGAACTGCTTGTCGAAGCTCGGCGGGTTGCTGCCTTCGGCATAGCTGTCGGCGGGCCAGAAACGGCTGGAGTCGGGGGTCAGCGCCTCGTCCATCAGGGTCAGCGTGCCGTGCTCGTCGAGACCGAATTCGAACTTGGTGTCGGCGATGATGATGCCGCGGGTAGCCGCGTACTCGACAGCCGCGCTGTACAGAGCGATCGCGGTGTCACGCACCTTGGCAGCCAGCTCCTTGCCGATGATCGCTTCGCACTGCTCGAAAGAGATGTTCTCGTCGTGGTCGCCGACAGCGGCCTTGGTCGACGGGGTGAAGATCGGCTGCGGCAGCTTGGCCGCTTCCCTCAGCCCGACCGGCAGCTGGATGCCGCAGACGGTGCCGCTCTTCTGATACTCCTTCCAGCCCGAACCGACGATGTAGCCACGCACGATGGCTTCCACGGCGACCGGCTTGAGGCGCTTGGCGACCACTGCGCGCCCCTCCACCAGCGGCAACTCCTCGGCCGACACCACGTCCTCGACCCGGTCCCCGGTAAAGTGGTTGGGAACTATGCCGGCCAGCTTGTCGAACCAGAAATTGGAGATCGCGGTGAGAATCTTGCCCTTCTCCGGAATCGGCTCGTTGAGGATCACGTCGAACGCCGAAAGGCGATCGGTGGCGACCATCAGCATGCGCTCGGCGTCGATTTCATAGAGGTCACGAACTTTGCCCGAATAGATTTTTTTCAGGCTCAGGGTAGGAGTGCTCATGTCGGAATTTCCGAGTTGATCTAAACGAAACAGGCGAAACCCACGCGGGTTTCGCCTATCGATTTACCACCGTGGCCGTCGCTGCGAGCGTCGGCGTCACAGTCAGCCGAGGTTTTCCTGGATCAGGGCCAGCACACGGCGCGTCACGTCTTCCGGAGCGACTGTATTGAGGTCCTTCTCCACGGATACCTGCACATCGCCATTGGTGCTGCTGGTCAGGCGAACCTGATAGCGCTCGGCGCGGGCGTCGACTTCTTCCTTGCTCGGCTCGCTGCCGAACACTCGACTGAAGAAGCCACGTTTCTCTTCTTCCTGACGGGCGCCTTCGGCGAGGTTGACGTAGTAGATACCCAGGCTGCGGTTGACGTCGTCGACACGCAGGTTGGCCAGCTCGAGTGCGCGGCCGACACTGGACCAGGCGCGATCAAAGTCGGTGCTCAGGTTGAGGACCTGGTTGCCGTTGCCGTCCTGGGTCAGGCTGACGCGGCTCGGCGCGTCGTAGCTGCGCGCGGCCAGCAGGGACACCGAACCGTGCTCGGCGCTGCTGCTCAGGTCGGCCAGCATGCCGTCGAGCAGCGAGGCTTCCAGCGAAGCATTGCCAGTGCGCGCCGGGAAGGCCACATCAGCACTGCTACCCTGCTCGCGCTCGGCGCTGACAACGAAGACTTCGCTGGTGTTGCGCACCACGCCCGGCTCGATGCGCACTCGCACACGCACATCGTTGTCGCTATCGCTCAGCAGACTGCCCAGGCGCCGCGCCATGGCCGGAGCGAGCTCCGAAGCCGGCTGCCAGGCCGTGATGAACTCACCAGTCTGTGGACGCTCTTCGGCAATGCGGAAACCGCTGTTCTCGAAATACTGACGCGCAACCGGCCAGACTTCGGAAGGGGCGCGCTGCGCCACCAGCCAGCGCGAGTCACCACTCTTCTGCAGGCTGAATTCGCTGGCTTCTTCGCTGATCTGGATGCCCTGCGGACGGGGTACTTCGAATTTCTCCGGGGTATCGACGCTGTCCGCAACGTTGCGCGGCACCGGCAGCAGCGGGTCGATGCGCTTGGCGTCGACGTTGGCTGGCATGTTCATCGGCGCGGTCTGACGCGCTTCGAGGTAGTCGGTGCTGCGGTCACGGAAATAGCCGTCCTCACCCCACAGCCACCCACAACCGCTGGTGCTGGAGATAATCACGGCAAGGGCGGAAAGTCCGGCCAATCGCTTCATGCGTAATGCTTCCTCGGTTAAACCAGTACGCCGGACTGGCGCAGGGCCTGACGCAGCGGCTCGTGGCAACGCGCACTGAGCCAGGTCAGGGGCAGGCGGATGCCATCCGGCATCATGCCCATTTCGTTAAGGGCCCACTTCACCGGAATCGGGTTGGATTCGATGAACAGAGTCTTGTGCAGCGGCATCAGGCGCTCGTTGATCGCCCGCGCCTTGTCGGCATCGCCGGCCATCGCCGTGGCGCACAGTTCGGCCATGGCACGCGGGGCGACGTTGGCGGTCACCGAGATGTTGCCCTTGCCGCCCATCAGCATCAGCTCGACGGCGGTGGCATCGTCACCGGAATAGACGAGGAAATCCTTGCTCACGCGGTCGAGCACTTCTTGGCCACGCTGCAGGTCGCCCGTGGCTTCCTTGATACCGATGATGTTGGCGATCTTCGACAGACGCTCGACGGTCTCCGGCAGCATGTCGCAGACGGTACGACCCGGCACGTTGTAGAGGATCTGCGGGATGGCCACGGCTTCGGCGATGTGGCGGAAGTGCTGGTACAGGCCTTCCTGGGTCGGCTTGTTGTAGTACGGCGTGACCAGCAGGCAGGCATCGGCACCGACGCTCTTGGCGTTCTGAGTCAGCTCGACCGCTTCGCGGGTGCTGTTGGCACCGGTACCGGCGATCACCGGGATGCGGCCGTTGACCTGATCAACCACGCGGCGGATGACCTCGACATGCTCGTGGACATCCAGGGTAGCGGACTCACCCGTGGTGCCGACGGCGACGATGGCGTTGGTGCCCTCTTGCAGGTGGAAATCCACCAGCTTGCTCAGGCTGTCCCAATCCAGACCACCCTGCGCGTCCATGGGCGTGACCAGTGCCACCATACTGCCCGAAATCATGCAACCGCTCCTGCCGGAAAAAGAGAGCGGTAATGGTACTGACGCCACCAGTGTTGTACAAGCGAAGGTCTGCACCTCTCGGCCAGCGGACAAACCGACGTACCGGCCTGTGCGCACGCCGTTTCGGCATTCCCCTGAGCGGTGCTTTTCGCTACCCTCCCCTCTTTGCACGGCCCATCGCGCCGCGCGCACTCATCGCTCTAGGAAACGCTGCATGTCCACCCCCACGGTTCGCGAACAATTTCTTGTCATCAGTGCCCTCGGCGCCAACCCCATGGAGCTGACCAGCATCCTGTGCCGAGCCAGCCAGGAGAACCGCTGCGCGATCGTCAGTACCCGCCTGACCCGTCATGGCGAATACAGCGCATTGATCCTGCAGGTGAGTGGCAGCTGGGATGCCCTGGCACGTCTTGAGGCCGCGCTGCCGGTGCTGGCCAAGAAGCACGCCTTCAACGTCAACATGACCCGCAGCGGCGCCATGGAGAACCGTCCGCAGGCGCTGCCCTACGTGGCCTACGTCAGCTGCGTCTATCGTCCGGACATCCTCAACGAGCTGTGCCAGTTCTTCAGCGACCACAATGTCGAACTGGAAAACATCACCTGCGACACTTACCAGGCTCCGCAGACTGGCGGCACGCTGCTCAACGCCACGCTGACCGTGACCCTGCCGGCCGGCACCCAGATCAGCTGGCTGCGCGACCAGTTCCTCGATTTCGCCGACTCGCTCAACCTCGACGCCCTGATCGAACCCTGGCGCCCGCAGAACCCGTAAGGAGCAACCGATGAGCGTGACCCTCAACGAACCCGTCGGCGACTTCGACGTGCCGGCCACCAGCGATCAGCGCGTGTCCCTGAGCGCACTGAAAGGCCAGCAAGTGGTGCTCTACTTCTACCCCAAGGACAGCACGCCGGGCTGCACTACCCAGGGCCAGGGCTTTCGCGACCAGCACGAAGCCTTCGCCGCGGCCAACACGGTGGTCTTCGGTGTCTCGCGTGACGGCCTCAAGTCCCACGAGAACTTCAAGGCCAAGCAGGGCTTCCCCTTCGAACTTATCTCCGACAAGGACGAAGCGCTCTGTCAGCTGTTCGACGTGATCAAGCTGAAGAAGCTCTACGGCAAGGAATACCTGGGTATCGACCGCAGCACCTTCCTCATCGACGCGAAAGGCGTGCTGCGCCAGGAGTGGCGCGGCGTAAAGGTACCGGGCCACGTCGACGCCGTGCTCGCCGCCGCACAGGCGCTGCACAAGGGCTGAAAACCAGCCAGCCGCAACGAAAAAGGGCCGCATCAGCGGCCCTTTTTCATTTCCGGTAAGTCACGCCTTGCGCAGCCAGTAGCGGAACACACCGGCCTCCTCGTCCTCGCGCAGCAGCTCATGACCGGCCAGGCGAGCGAAGGCGCGGAAGTCGCGCTGCGAGCCGGCATCGGTAGACGTCACCTTGAGCACCGCACCGCTGGCCAGGCGATTGAGCTCCAGCTTGGCCTTGAGCAACGGCATCGGACAACTCAGGCCGGAGGCATCCACCTCGGCATCAAACAGTACGTCAGTCATCGATCCGCTCCCAAAAATGATGCAAAGCATATCCAAGGGCGCGCAACCCTGGCCAGTCGCGTGGCCAGGCGGCTACAGTAGAGCCCTTGTTCTCGATGAGCCCCGTGCATGAACCTCCTGCGCCCTTCACTGCTCGCCATCGCCTGCCTGCTCGCCCAGCCGTCCATCGCCGATGACCTGCCTTCCCTGGGCGACTCCAGTTCCTCGATCGTCTCCCCCGAACAGGAACACCAGCTCGGCCGCGCCTGGCTGAGCATGCTGCGCGGCCAGGTCGACCAGTTGTCCGACCCGCAGCTCAAGGACTATGTGGAAACCAGCGTGTACCGCCTGGCCGAGACCAGCCAGCTGCAGGACCGGCGCCTGGAGTTCGTCCTGCTCAAGAGCCCGCAACTGAACGCCTTCGCCGCACCCGGCGGGATCATCGGCGTCAACGGCGGCCTGTTCCTCTATGCGCAGACAGAAGCCGAATACGCTTCGGTACTGGCCCACGAACTGGCGCACTTGTCGCAACGCCACTTCGCCCGCGGCCTCGAAGCCCAGCAGCGCATGCAGGTGCCGATGATGGCCGCCATGCTTGCCGGCATCATCGCCGCAGCCGCCGGCGCCGGTGATGCCGGCATGGCCGCGATCATGTCGACTCAGGCCGCAGCGATCCAGGAGCAGCGCCGCTTCTCCCGGCAGAACGAACAGGAAGCCGATCGTATCGGCCTGCTCAACCTGGAGAAAGCTGGCTACGACCCGCGCGCCATGCCGAGCATGTTCGAGCGCCTGATGCGCCAGTACCGCTACGACGCCAAGCCGCCGGAATTCCTCCTGACCCACCCGGTGTCCGAGTCGCGTATTGCCGACACCCGCAACCGGGCCGAGCAGTACAAGCCCGGCGGCACCGAGGACAGCCTGCGTTATCAACTGTTGCGCGCCCGCGTGCAACTGACCTTCGAGGAAACCCCGGGCATCGCCGGCAAACGCTTTCGCGCCATGCTCGACGACAACCCCAAACTGGACGTCGCGCGCTACGGCCTGGCCATCGCCCAAACCAAGGGTGGCCAGCTCAACGAAGCCCGCGCCGGGCTGGAAGAACTGCTCAGCCGCGCACCAAACGACCTGACCTATAACTTGGCGATGGTCGACCTCGACATCACCAACAACCGCGTCGCCGATGCCCGCCAGCGCGTCGAGCGCCTGCGCAGCCAGTATCCGCACAGCTACCCGCTGGAGCAGATGCGCATCGACCTGATGCTCAAGCAGAATCAGCCCAAGGATGCCGAGCAGGCACTCAACCAGCTGCTCGGCTCGCGTCCGCACGACCCGGACGTGTGGTATCAGGTCGCCGAGGTGCGCGGCATGGCCGGCAACATCATCGGCCTGCACCAGGCGCGAGCGGAGTTCTTCGCCCTGGTCGGCGACTACGACCAGGCGCTGTCGCAACTGGACCTGGCCAAGCGCCGTGCCAGCAGCAACTTCCCGCTGGCTTCGCGCATCGACGCGCGGCAGAAGCAATTGCAGGACGAGAAGAATGCCATCGAGAAGATGATGCGCTGATCACCTCGCCGACAAAAAAGCCCGGCACAGGCCGGGCTTTTTTCGCGCGTAGATCAAGCGTTACCCGCCAACCTCAGCCTCGCGGCCTGCGTGAAATCGAGCATGCGTTTCAGCGGTTTGATCGCCCGCGGGATCAGCGATGGCTCGACGAGGATCTCGTTGCTGCCCTCGCGCAGGCACTGCAGCGTGCGCTGCAAGGTGTTCATCGCCATCCACGGGCAATGCGCGCAGCTGCGGCAGGCCGCACCGTTGCCGGCAGTCGGTGCCTCGACGAAGACCTTGTCTGGGCACAGCTGCTGCATCTTGTAGAAGATGCCGCGATCGGTGGCGACGATGAAGGTCTTGTTCGGCAGGGTCTGCGCCGCCTTGATCAACTGGCTGGTAGAGCCCACCGCATCCGCCAGGTCGATCACCGCCTCCGGCGACTCCGGGTGCACCAGCACCGCGGCGTCCGGGTACAGCGCCTTCATGTCGAGCAGCTGGCGCGACTTGAATTCCTCGTGGACGATGCAGGCACCGTCCCAGAGCAGCATGTCGGCACCGGTCTCGCGCTGGATGTAACTCCCCAGGTGCTGGTCCGGCGCCCAGAGGATGGTCTCGCCGTTGTCCATCAGGCTCTCGACGATTTCCAGCGCGCAGCTGGAGGTCACCACCCAGTCGGCCCGCGCCTTCACCGCCGCCGAGGTGTTGGCGTAGACCACCACGGTACGCTCGGGATGCTGGTCGCAGAACGCGGAAAACTCGTCGACCGGACAACCCAGGTCGAGCGAGCAGGTCGCCTCCAGGGTCGGCATCAATACACGCTTTTCCGGGTTGAGGATCTTCGCCGTCTCACCCATGAACTTGACCCCGGCGACCACCACGGTCTGCGCCGCATGCTGGTTGCCGAAGCGGGCCATTTCCAAGGAGTCGGACACGCAGCCGCCGGTTTCCTCGGCCAGGGCCTGGATCACCGGATCACAGTAGTAGTGGGCGACCAGCACGGCATTCTGCTTCTTCAGCTCGGCGGCGATTTCACTGCGATAGAAGGCTTCCTGCTCGGCGGTCAACGGTACCGGCTGCTTGGCATCGAGATGGGCCTGGACGAGCAGGCGTTCGGAAATCTGAGTCATGTCATCAGGCTCTGAATATGCTTTCAGTGCGGCCGATTATACGCGCCAACGAAGGTGGCGAGTGGCTCGATGGAGAATGTTGGAAGAGGTGCTGCGAAGGAGGGAGTGGTGGGTCGTGTAGGATTCGAACCTACGACCAATTGGTTAAAAGCCAACTGCTCTACCAACTGAGCTAACGACCCAACGCGGGGCGCATGATACTGATTTAAATCAGAAAATCAACACCCCAGAACAAACTTAGGCATATCGGGTGGGATCGGCCACCTTGGCGGCGGCAAAACCGGCCGCGCGCAGACGGCAGCTGTCGCAACGGCCACAGGCACGCCCATCGCCATCCGCCTGGTAGCACGACACGGTGAGGCCATAGTCAACACCATGCCGCAGGCCGATCTCGACGATCTGCGCCTTGCTCAGATTCTGCAGCGGCGCCTGGATGCGAAAGCCGCTGCCCTCCACCCCTTCACGGGTTGCCAGGTTGGCTACGCGCTCGAACGCTTCGATGAAGGCAGGCCGGCAATCCGGGTAGCCGGAATAGTCCACCGCGTTCACGCCGATGAAGATGTCATGGGCGCCGAGCACTTCGGCCCAGCCCAGCGCCAGCGACAGGAACACCGTGTTGCGCGCGGGTACGTAGGTCACCGGAATTCCTTCGGTCGGACCTTCTGGCACGGCAATGGAGTTGTCGGTCAGCGCCGAGCCGCCGATGCCATTGAGGTCGAGACCAATCACCTTGTGTTCGACCACGCCAAGCTGCTGCGCCACGCGCTCCGCGGCCTGCAACTCGGCACGGTGCCGCTGACCGTAGTCGAAGCTCATGCTGTAGCAGGCAAAATCCGCCGCCTTGGCCTGCGCCAGAATGGTCGCCGAGTCCAGGCCGCCGGAGAGCAGCACCACCGCTTTCTTGTCCGTCATGCTCAATGCCCCGGCTCGTCATTCCACAGGATCTTGTGCAGCTGCAGCTGGAAACGCACCGGCAGGTTGTCGGCGACGATCCACTCGGCCAGCGCCTGCGCACTGACCTGCTGATGGCTGGGCGAAAACAGCACCTCGCCGGCGCGCTGATCGAGGCGATACTCGATCAGCTTGGAGACCGCCCAGTCGTAGTCCTCGCGCGAGCAAATGACGAACTTCACCTGATCGTTGCGGGTCAGGTGCGCCATGTTGCTATAGAGGTTGCGCGAGACTTCCGCCGAGCCCGGCGTCTTCAGGTCGACCACACGACTGACGCGAACGTCGGTGGCGGCGATATCCAAGGCACCACTGGTTTCCAGGGACACCTCGTAACCAGCATCACACAGGCGCTCGAGCAAAGGGATGCAGTTGGGCTGGGCCAGCGGCTCGCCACCGGTCACGCAAACGTAGCGGGGCTTGTAGCGAGCGACCTGTTCGCAGATGGCGTCCAGGCTGATGACCTCGCCGCCACTGAAGGCATAGGCGGTGTCGCAATACTGGCAACGCAATGGACAGCCAGTCAGGCGAACGAATACCGTGGGCAAACCACTGGTACGCGTTTCGCCCTGCAACGAGTAGAAAATCTCGGTAATGCGCAGGGTTTCTTGCATAGGGCACCGGGCGTGACGGCTAAACAGGCCATCCGCCTCCGTTGCGGGAAAAGGGTCGCGATTCTAACGAAAAACCCGCGACAGGCGCGGGTTTTCTGAGTAACGGTCAGGCGTTTGTCAGGGCAGACGCTGCAGATCACGCTGGGCCAGCTGAGCGGCCGACGAACCGGGGAACTGCGAGACCAGCTGACGCAGGATGCCCTTGGCCTTGTCGGTGTTGCCAAGACGCTGCTCGACATCGGCCAGCTTGAACAGCGAGTCCGGCACCTTGGCGTGGGTCGGATAGGTCACGCTAACGGTGGCGAAGGCCTTGCCAGCGGCCTGCAGGTCGCCTTTGGCCAGGTTGACTTCGCCGAGCCAGTACTGGGCGTTGCCGGCGTACTGGCTGTTCGGGTATTTACGCAGGAAAGCGTTGAAGGCCTGGCTGGCCTTCTCGAAATCCTTGGCCTTGATCAGGTCGAAAGCCGCATCGTAGTACAGCTTTTCTTTGGCCGGATCGGCAGGTTCGTTGCTTGCCGCAGGCGCCTGCTCGGCAGGTGCTGCGGGAGCGCCGCCGGCATTGATCGCGCCGTCGGCTGGAGAATTCTGGGTAGGAGCTGCAGCGCCAGCGGCACCACTAGACAGGCGACTGTCCAAGTCCTGATAACGCGCCAAGCTTTCCTGCTTGAGGCTCTGAATCTGATTCTGCTGTTCTTCGACCATGCCGCGCAGCTGGGCAATTTCTGTCTGCATCTGCTGCAACTGCATGAACAGCTCACCCTGCGCCGAGGTCGGGGCCGTAGCCCCTCCCCCGGCGTAGGCGCCATTCGTGCCGTAACCCGCAGGCGGATAGCTACTGCTACTGCCGTAACCGGCATTGCCATCCACCACAGGCACCTCTGCCACTGCCGCGAACGGCAGGAACAAGGCCAACGAAGTTACTACACGAAGGCACTTACGCATGGCGAATTACTTACGCAGTTCGACGCGACGGTTCTGGGCCCAGGACTGCTCGTCGTTGCCAGTGGCAACCGGACGCTCTTCGCCGTAGGAAACCAGTTCCAGCTGAGCCGGGGAAACGCCCTGCAGAACCAGGTAACGTTGAACGGCTTGCGAACGACGCTCGCCCAGAGCCATGTTGTACTCGCGGGTGCCGCGCTCGTCAGTGTGGCCTTCCAGAACGACGCGAGCGCCGTTGCCTTTCAGGTCCTTGGCGTGAACGTCCAGAGCGCGCATGGCTTCCGGCTTCAGGTCCGAGCTGTCGTATTCGAAGTAGAAAGTGGTGATGGCGCGCAGAGCAGCTTCTTCGCTCAGGGAACCGTCAACACCGCTGTTACCGGCATTGTAGCCAGCGTTCGGGTCAACAGCGCCTTCGCCAGAGTTGTCGCCGCCTTTGGACGAGCAACCAACAGCAACGGCCAGAGCCAGGCTCAGAGCGGCAAATTTGCCAAATTTCAGCATTTCCATGATGTAACTCCTAATGAAACCCCAGGTGTGTTTAACGCAAAACGTGTTGGTACCGCATCAGTTCAGGTAGGGAGACCAGGACGGTTCCCGAACATCGCCTTGGGCGGTGGGAATCGGGAGCCTGACACGTCCATTGGTGGAGACGAGCATCAGCACGCCCCGGCCCTGCTGGCGGGTGGCGTAGATTAGCATGGCGCCATTGGGCGCAACAGTAGGCGAGTCGTCCAGACTGGTCTCCGAAAGAATCCGAATACGACTGGTCATCAGGTCCTGCGCCGCCACCTTGAAGTTGGTGAAACCATCCTGACGGTGGATCATCACCAGGGTCTTCTCATCGGCGGAAAGTTTCGGGTTGGCGTTGTAGTTCCCGGTGAAGGTCACACGCTCAACGGCACCCGAAGCGATGTTCTGCTTGTAGACCTGCGGCTTGCCGGCGCGATCAGAGGTGAAGTAGATGGTCTGCCCATCCTTGCCCCAGAAGGGTTCGGTGTCGATGGCGTAGTGATTGGTTACGCGCTGCAGCTGACGGGTACCCAGGTTCATCACGTAGATTTCCGGGTTACCGTCCTTGGACAGCACGAATGCCAGGCGACTGCCGTCCGGAGAGAATGCCGGGGCACCATTGAGGCCTTCGAAGTTGGTGATCTGCTCACGGCGACCAGTATCGATGTGCTGGATGAAGATGCGCGGACGACGCTGCTCGAACGATACATAGGCGATGCGACGGGCATCCGGTGCGTAGCGCGGCGAGAGGATCGGCTCGCGCGACTGCAGCAAGGTCACCGCACGCGCGCCGTCATAGTCGGAGCGTTGCAGGGTGTAACGGGTGTTGCTGGCAGAGAAACGCTCGGCTGTCACGTAGAGCATCTTGGTGGAGAACGCGCCCTTCACACCGGTGAGCTTCTCGAATGCCTGGTCGGCCACATGGTGCGCCATGTCGCGCAGTTGATCGGGGGTGCCGCCCACATTGCCGGCCACCACTTGCTGCTCGGTCGCCACGTTGAACAGGGCGAACTGCACCTGCAGGCGACCACCGTTCGGCACGATGCTGCCAACCATCACGTACTGGGCGCCCAGGGCCTTCCAGTCGCGGTAGATGATTTCGCTGGCCTGGGTCGGCAGGCTGATCATGTTTTGCCGCGGGATCGGCTCGTACATACCGGTGTTGCGCAGATCGTTGCCGATGATCTCGGCCATGTCTTCCGGCAGCACATTGCCACCCTGCCAACCGAACGGGACCACGGCGATCGGAATCGCGCGGTTGGAGCCTTCCGTGATGGAAATGTTCTTGTCCTCGGCCAGGGCAAGGCCTGTCGAGCAGCAGAGAACGAGCAGAAGTCCTCTCAGAATAGTGATCACAGGTCCAGATCCTCGGGCGTGAATGTCATTTTGAATGACCGGTAAGGGGCAAAATCGCTTGGGCTGATGCCTTGCATTTCGGTAATACGACCCACGTTGCGCACAGCGGTTACCGCCGAGCTATCGAACGCGGAATCGCCACTGGAGTTCAACACGGATGCGTTGGTGATGGTGCCATCGGGCAGCATGTTCACCTGCACAACCACTCGCATACCATTGCGCGCCGAAGGTGGGCGGCTCCAGTTTTGCGAGACCAGCTGACGAATCAGGTCATCGTAGTTGCCCGCCACCTGATCACCCACCTCATCCGCCAGCGCCTGCTGACGTTCGGTGGTATCGGAAAGCAGTTCGGCCAGGGCCGCGGCCTTCTTGTCGGCAGCCGCCTTGCGCGCAGCTTCCTGAGCTTTTTTCTTCTGCTCCGCAGCAGCGGCCTTCTTCTTGGCCTCTTCTGCAGCTTTTTTCTTCGCGGCTTCGGCAGCTTTCTTCTTGGCTTCCTCAGCGGCTTTCTTCTTCTCGTCCTCGGCCTTTTTCTTGGCGACGTCGGCGAGCTTCTTCTGTTCGGCGGCCTTTTCAGCAGCTTCGGCCTTCTTCGCCTCGGCCTCGGACTGCTTCTTCGCCACCTCAGCCTGTTTGGCCTCCTCGGCTTTCTTTTGTTCCGCGGCTTCCTGCTTCTGCTGTTCTTCCTTCTTCGCCTCGAGCTGTTCCTGCTCGTACTGGCGGGCAGCGGTTTTCTTCGCTTCGCCGGCAATCTTCTGATTGGTCTGGGTGGTCGCCTGGCTCTGTGACTTCAGCTGATACAGGGTCGCCTGCACGATCGGCTTGGCCGGCGGCAATTCGGGCGCGAAATGAAAGCTGACGAACAACATGGCGAACATCAGGGCGTGCAGGCCCACTGCCCAGATGGTTGGCCAGAAGTAGCTTTCCGAGGAGGAGCGTGCGCTCTGTTGCATCAAGGCGCCTCGGTGATCAGCCCGACGTTACCCACGCCAGCCTGCTGCAGACCACCCATCACGGCCATGACCGAGCCGTAATCGACTGACTTGTCGCCGCGCACGAAGACCTGGACCTTCTTACCCTGAGCCGCGTTCTGGCTCATGATCGCGGTCACCGTCTGCACCAGTTTGGGCAACTCGGTAGCGGTCTCGCTCTGTTTCCCCTGGTCCGGGTCCACTTCCTCACCCATGTTCCAGTAGTAGGTCTTGTCGGCCTTGATGGAGACGGTCAGCACGCGGGAATTGTTGTCCTGCGGCAGCGCCTCGCTGGACACCTTGGGCAGGTCGACCTTGACGCCCTGGTTGAGCATCGGCGCGGTCACCATGAAGATCACCAGCAACACCAGCATGACGTCGATGTACGGCACGACGTTCATCTCGGCGACTGGCTTGCGTCTGTTGCGAATTCTGGCCATGAGCTGAGCCTCAGTCTTCCGAGGTATGCACTTTGCGGTGCAGGATCGCCTGGAATTCGTCAGCGAAGGTGTAGTAGCGGCCAATCAGCATCTCGCCGCGAGCGGCGAAGCGGTTGTAGGCGATGACCGCCGGGATCGCAGCGAACAGGCCGATGGCGGTGGCGATCAGTGCCTCGGCGATACCCGGAGCCACAGTGGCCAGGGTGGCCTGCTGCACCTGCGCCAGACCGCGGAAGGAGTTCATGATCCCCCACACGGTGCCGAACAGGCCGATGTACGGACTGGTCGAGCCGACGGTAGCGAGGAATGGCAGGCTCTGCTCGAGCTTCTCTTCCTCACGCGAGATGGCCACACGCATGGCACGCGCCACGCCGTCCATCACCGCATCCGGGTCCACACCCGATTGCTGGCGCAGGCGCGAGAACTCCTTGAAGCCGGCACGGAAGATCTGCTCCACGCCACAGTCCGGGTCCGGGTTGCTGCCGGCCTGACGGTACAGTTTGGACAGATCGATACCCGACCAGAAGCGCTCCTCGAAGACATCGAGCGATTTCTTGGCGGCACGCAGCATGGTGCTGCGCTGGAAGATCATGATCCACGAGGTGACCGAGGCGGCCACCAGAATGAGCATGACCAGCTGCACCACGATACTGGCGTTGCTGATCAGGCTCCACATGGACATATGGTCAACGGCGTTGGCTTCCACGCTTACTCTCCTGCAGGGGGTAGACCCGCTATACCAGCGAAGGCTGCACGCAGCGCTCCGGGCATGGCACGGGGTTTCAAACTGTCGGTGCCGACACAGGCCACCACGAACTGCCCTTCACAGAGCAGCACCTCATCCGCGACCCGCCTTACCTGTTGACGAAAGCGCAGGCTGGCACGGTTCAATTCGATTACATCGGCAGTGATCGACAATTCGTCGTCCAGCTTCGCCGGTGCGTGATAACGCGCTTCGGCCGAGTGTACGACGAACAACAGGCCCTCATCGGCCAGGGCCGACTGGGCAAAGCCCAAATCACGCAGCCGCTCGGTACGAGCCCGCTCCATGAATTTGAGGTAATTGACGTAGTAGACGATACCGCCGGCATCGGTGTCTTCGTAATAAACCCGACAGCGATGGGCAAAAGGCCGAGCCTCGTTTTGCGCGCGCATACTCTAGTGCTTACTCCCAGCCTTGCCAATCGGCCAAAGCCCTTGTTTTTTTAACTAATCATCTCCGCCGGCGAACAGGTCGGCGACCGGTGCGTCAACCATGCGCTTCGGCACGTTCAGGCCGAAATGCAGGTAGGCATGCCGTGTCACCACCCGCCCCCGCGGCGTGCGCATGATGTAGCCCTGCTGGATCAGGTACGGCTCCAGCACATCCTCGATGGTATGCCGCTCTTCGCTGATGGCCGCGGCCAGGCTGTCGATGCCCACGGGACCACCATCGAACTTGTCGATCAGGGTCAGGAGCAGACGCCGGTCCTGGTGATCCAGGCCACGTTCGTCGACATCCAGCAGGTTGAGCGCCAGGTCGGCGGCCGAACGACTGATCTCGCCATTGCCGCGCACTTCGGCGAAGTCACGTACGCGCCGCAGCAGACGGTTGGCGATCCGCGGCGTGCCACGCGCCCGGCGGGCGATCTCATAGGCGCCTTCGGCTTCGATGGTCAGCCCGAGAATGCCGGCCGAGCGCGACACGATGGTTGCGAGGTCGGCAGTGTTGTAGAACTCCAGACGCTGGACGATACCGAAGCGGTCGCGCAGCGGATTGGTCAGCATGCCCGCGCGCGTGGTCGCGCCCACCAGGGTGAACGGTGGCAGGTCGAGCTTGATCGAGCGCGCGGCAGGGCCCTCGCCAATCATGATGTCGAGCTGGAAGTCTTCCATCGCCGGGTACAGCACTTCCTCGACGATGGGTGAAAGGCGGTGAATCTCGTCGACGAACAGCACATCACCCGGCTCGAGGTTGGTCAGCAGCGCGGCGAGATCGCCAGGGCGCTCCAGTACCGGGCCCGAGGTGCTCTTGATGGCCACGCCCATTTCCTGGGCGATGATGTTGGCCAGGGTGGTCTTGCCCAGACCGGGCGGGCCGAAGATCAGCGTGTGGTCGAGCGCTTCCTGGCGCCCGCGAGCGGCCTGGATGAACAGCTCCATCTGCTCGCGAACGCTGGGCTGGCCAATGTACTCGGCCAGTTTCAACGGGCGAATGGCGCGGTCCTGCTGCTCGTCGCGGTCGCGCGTGCTGGCAGTTATCAGACGGTCAGCTTCGATCACCTAGACCATTCCCTTCAGCGCACGGCGGATCAACTCTTCACTGCTCAAGCCTTCCTCCTGGACTGCGGCCACGGCCTTGCTGGCCTCCTGCGGCTTGAAGCCGAGGGAAATCAATGCGCTTACCGCGTCATTCTCCGCGCTTGAGACTGCCAGGCCGGCACGGGGTTCAACCACAAGCGTGGCGATGGACGGCATGCTCTCCCAAGCCTTGAAGCGATCCTTGAGTTCGACCAGCAGGCGCTCGGCGGTTTTCTTGCCGACGCCGGGAACCTTGACCAGGGTCGAGGTATCGCCGGCCTGCACGCAGCGCACCAGCTCGTCGACCTCCAGCCCGGACATCAGCGCCAGGGCCAGCTTGGGACCGACGCCGTTGAGGCGAATCAGCTCGCGAAACAGCTCGCGCTCGCGCTTCTCGGCAAAGCCGTACAGAAGATGAGCGTCTTCACGAACCACCAGATGAGTGTGCAAGGTCACCGGCTCACCCAGCGGCGGCAGGCGATAGAGGGTGGTCATCGGCACTTCCAGCTCGTAGCCAATACCGCCGACGTCGACGATCAAATGCGGCGGCTGCTTTTCCGCCAGGGTGCCTTTCAGGCGTCCGATCACGATTGGGCTTCCTTAATCTTCACAGGCGCAGCCGGCCGCCGCGGCGTTTGGCGGCGACCAGGCCATGGGGAATCAGGCTCTGTCGATGATGGGCATGGCACAGGGCGATGGCCAGGGCGTCGGAGGCGTCGATCTGCGGTTTTTGCACCAGCTTGAGCAAGTGCATCACCATCATCATCACCTGCTGCTTGTCCGCACCACCGGTGCCGGCAATGGCCTGCTTGACCTGGCTGGCGGTGTATTCGGAGACATCCAGCCCCTCCTCCACCCCGGCGACGATCGCCGCACCACGGGCCTGGCCGAGCTTGAGCGCCGAGTCGGCGTTTTTCGCCATGAACACCTGTTCGATGCCCATGGTCACCGGCCCGTGACTGCGGATCACCTCGCGCACGCCGCGGTAGACCGCCTGCAGGCGCTCCGGCAAAGAGCCACTGCCCGTGCGGATGCAGCCCGAGGCGACATACTCGCAACCACGGCCGACATCACGCACCACGCCGTAACCGGTGATCCGCGAGCCGGGGTCGATGCCCAAAATCAGCGTCATGCCTGCCTTCCGTTCGAAGCGGCGCCCGCGAGGGCGACATACTGTCTATTTATCCAGGCGCGAGTATAGAGCGGGCAGACCCACGGCGTCACCCGCCGCTCACCAACAAAAAAGCCGGAAGCCTGCGGGCGCTGCAGACCCGACGACTTCCGGCCCATTCGCCCGGATGCGATCAGTCGAGCTGCTCCATGATCTCATCGGGAATTTCGGCGTTGTGGTAGACGTTCTGCACGTCGTCCAGGTCTTCGAGCATGTCGATCAGCTTGAGGACCTTCTTCGCGGTCTCCAGGTCGCTGACCGGTGCGCTGATCGAAGGGATCATGGCGATTTCCGCCTCCTCGCCCTTGAAGCCGGCAGTCGTCAGGGCCTCATTGACCGCCAGGAAATCGGCAAAGCTGGTGGAGACCAGGGCAGAGCCGTCCTCGCCCATTTCCACGTCATCGGCACCGGCCTCCAGCGCCGCTTCCATCAGCGCATCCTCGCTCACACCCGGAGCGAAGCTGATCTGCCCCTTGCGGTCGAACATGTACGCCACCGAACCATCGGTGCCAAGGTTGCCACCGCACTTGGTGAAGGCATGGCGCACTTCCGCCGCGGTGCGGTTGCGGTTGTCGGTCATGGCTTCGACGATGATGGCCACGCCACTCGGCGCGTAGCCTTCATAGCTCAGCTCGATGACGTTGTCGGCGGCATCGTTGCCGGCGCCGCGGGCGATGGCACGGTCGATCACGTCACGCGACATGTTGGCGGTCAGCGCCTTGTCCACGGCCAGGCGCAAGCGCGGGTTGTCCGCCGGAACGCCACCACCGTGCTTGGCAGCCACGGTCAGCTCGCGGATCAGCTTGGTGAAGATCTTGCCGCGCTTGGCGTCCTGACGCCCTTTGCGGTGCTTGATGTTGGCCCACTTGGAATGACCGGCCATAACTCACTCCGTGTTTTTCTACTGAAGGTTGCGGCGGTGCGGGAGTTCGAGCCTCTCCGTCCACGCCACAATGAAAGAAGCCTGGAAATCCAGGCTTCTTGTGTCGGCTTATTCGGCCTTGGGCTGCTCGCGCAGGCGAATGTGCAATTCGCGCAGCGCCTTGGCATCCACCTCGCCCGGTGCCTGGGTCATCACGTCCGCAGCGCTCTGGGTTTTCGGGAAGGCAATCACCTCACGAATCGAGCTGGCGCCAGTCATCAGCATGACCAGGCGATCCAGGCCGAAGGCCAGGCCACCATGGGGCGGCGCACCGAACTTCAGCGCGTCGAGGAGGAAGCCGAACTTCTCCTGCTGTTCGTCTTCGCTGATACCCAGCACGCGGAACACGGTCTGCTGCATCGACTTGTCGTGAATACGGATCGAGCCGCCGCCCAGCTCGGTACCGTTGAGCACCATGTCGTAGGCTCGCGACAACGCGGCCGCCGGATTGGCCTCCAGCTCGGCCGGGGTGCATTTCGGCGCGGTGAACGGGTGGTGCATGGCGGTCAGGCTGCCGTCGTCGTTCTCTTCGAACATCGGGAAGTCGACGACCCACAGCGGCGCCCACTGGCTGGTGAGCAGCTCCAGGTCATGGCCGATCTTGATGCGCAGCGCGCCCAGGGCATCGCAGACGATCTTGGTCTTGTCGGCGCCGAAGAACACGATGTCGCCGTCTACCGCACCCACGCGGTCGAGGATGACATTGAGATTGGCTTCCGGGATGTTCTTGACGATCGGCGACTGCAGGCCTTCGACACCCTTGGCGCGCTCGTTGACCTTGATGTAGGCCAGGCCCTTGGCACCGTAGTTGCCGACGAACTTGGTGTAGTCGTCGATCTTGCTGCGCGGCATGCTGCCGGCGCCCGGTACGCGCAGGGCGGCGATGCGGCACTTGGGATCGTTGGCCGGGCCGCTGAATACCTTGAAGTCGACGTCTTTCAGCTGATCGGCCACATCGACCAGTTCCAGCGGAATGCGCAGGTCCGGCTTGTCCGAACCGAAGCGACGCATGGCTTCGGCCAGGGTCATGTGCGGGAATTCACCGAACTCCAGGTCCAGCACTTCCTTGAACAGCTGGCGCACCATCTTCTCGGTGATGCCAATGATGTCGGCCTCGTCGAGGAAGCTGGTCTCGATGTCGATCTGGGTGAATTCCGGCTGACGGTCGGCCCGCAGATCTTCGTCGCGGAAGCACTTGGCGATCTGGTAGTAGCGATCGAAGCCAGCCACCATCAGCAGCTGCTTGAACAGCTGCGGCGACTGCGGCAGGGCGAAGAAGCTGCCGGGGTGGGTGCGGCTCGGCACCAGGTAGTCGCGGGCGCCTTCCGGGGTCGCACGGGTGAGGATCGGCGTCTCTACGTCGAGGAAGCCATTCTCGTCCAGATAGCGCCGGATGCTCGAGGTAATGCGCGAGCGCAGCTTGAGCTTCTCGGCCATCTCCGGGCGACGCAGGTCGATGAAGCGATAGCGCAGGCGGGTTTCTTCACCTACGTCGCTGTATTCGTTGAGCGGGAACGGCGGGGTTTCCGCTTCGTTGAGCACTTCCAGCTCGTAACCGAGCACTTCGATGGCACCGGAGGCCATGTTGGCGTTGCGCGCGCCTTCCGGGCGTACACGCACCTTGCCGACGATCTTGACCACGTACTCGCTGCGCACACGGTCAGCCTTGGCGAAGGTTTCGGCGCGATCCGGATCGAACACCACCTGGGCCAGACCTTCACGGTCACGGATGTCGAGGAAGATCACACCGCCATGGTCGCGACGGCGATGGACCCAACCGCAAAGGGTGACTTCCTGGCCGTCCAGGCTCTCGTTCAACTGGCCGCAATAGTGGCTGCGCATCATGATCGTGGTTCGCTTCTCTAATCAGTCTTGAATTCGTCGGGCCTGCCAGGCGGCAGGGCCGGGGCGGTCATCACAACACCCTGAAGTCGCTTTCACCGCCGAAAACCGAACGCTACAGCGGGCAGGACAAGCATTTTCTTCAATCGGATGCGCGGCAGGTCGCTCAATCGACCAGCGGTGCAGCAGGCAGGCGCACAGGCGCATCCGGGGCAAGGGGCGGGATTATATAGGGTTATTCGGCACGACGCAGCCGGTCGCCGTGCCGCATTCGCCGCGCCTTCTATACTGGTCAGTCCAGCCCACGCGGAGACCCGCCATGGCCATGCCCCGCCCCGCCGACCTTGCCAGCGACCTGCTGGATGACTTCCGCTTGGACATGGCGGAACAGCTACCACGCTGCGAGCAGCTGCTGATCGAACTGGAACACCAGCCCGAGGACACTACCCGCCTGCGCGCCCTGTTCCGCCAGGTGCATACACTCAAGGGCAACCTCGGCATCGTCGGCTTCCAGCGTCTGATGCCACTACCACAGGCGCTGGAGGATATTCTCAGCGCCCTGCGCGAAGGGCGGATGCGCTTCGACAGCGTGCTGGGCGACATCCTTCTGCTCTCGCTCGATCACTTTCGCGAACAGCTCGCCGAAGCCCTGGACAGCGCGCCAGCACGGCTCGACAACAACGCCCGTAACGCCCTCAGCCAGGCACTGCGCGCCCTGGCCGCCGCTCCCGGCGCGCGGCAAGCGGAGATCCGCCAGACACTGCTGCACCATCTGGATCCGGCAACACGCCTGGAGCCCGCCGCAATTGCTGCGCCCAACGACATCCAGCAACTGCTCGGCAGACACGGCATTCCTGTAGATGCCGACCTGCTGCTGTTCACCGAGCTGATGCAGGCCAGCGAACAACGCTCGCACTACTGGCAAGGCCGCGGACTGCGCTTGCTCAGCCTGGCGCTGGGCATGAATGCGATGGCAGGTAGTCCGATCAACCCGGCGCAGCTGGCCACCGCCGTTTGCCTGCATGATTTCGGCATGGCCTTTCTGCCACTGGACATCCTGCACAAGGATCAACACCTGACCCGCGAGGAGCGCAAACAGATGCAGGCCCACCCGCGCCTCGCCTTCGACCTGCTCAAGCGCATGCCGGCTTGGGATGAGGCCGGCGAGATCATCCTGCAACACCAGGAACATGCCGATGGCAGCGGCTACCCCAAAGGGCTCAGCGAGCGTGAAATCCATCCAGGCGCACTCATTCTCAACATCGTCGACACCTTCGATGCCCGCACCCACGAACGCGCTCATCAGACCCTGAGCAAGCGGCCACGCCTACGTGCCATTCTGGAAATCAACAACTTGGCAGGCACCCAGTTCAGTACGCACTGGGTCGAGCAGTTCAACCACCTGCTGCAGCAACGGCCGCAATTGGCGCACCTGTGAATGAGGCCGACAGCGCAGTGCGCAAGACCATTCCATAGAGAGTGGCCATCGGCTTCATTGACATAAAGCAAAACCACCCGCTCAAAACCCTGTGATAGGATTTTCCCATCACGGGGAGCGTCTACCCCGGCCACCGGAGAGGAGTAACAAGGTATGGAAATCAACATCGGCATCGCCGAGCAGGATCGTGCCGCCATCGCCGAAGGTCTTTCCCGTCTTCTGGCCGACACTTACACCCTTTACCTGAAAACCCACAATTTCCACTGGAACGTCACTGGCCCGATGTTCAACACCCTGCACCTTATGTTCGAAGCGCAGTACACCGAGTTGGCCCTGGCCGTCGACTCGATAGCCGAACGTATCCGCGCCCTGGGCTTCCCGGCTCCCGGCACCTACGCGGCCTACGCTCGACTTTCCTCGATCAAGGAAGAAGAAGGCGTACCTGCCGCTCAGGACATGATCAAGCTGCTGGTGCAGGGCCAAGAGGCCGTGGTGCGCACTGCTCGCGGCATATTCCCGCTGCTGGACAAGGTCAGTGACGAGCCGACTGCCGACCTGCTCACACAGCGCATGCAAGTGCACGAAAAAACTGCGTGGATGCTGCGCAGCCTGCTCGACGCCTGATACTCTTGGCGCACCCGAAAAGACCCGGCTAGACCGGGTCTTTTGCCAGGCGCGAGGCGCCTGACTACGCTACTACCTGCCTCCTCTTCCTTGTCACAGTGACGTGCATGAGCCATCCGCCGAAAGCCCCCTCCATCCTCGAGCTTTACCCGGAAGAGACCCGTGAGGCTGCGGCGCTGCTCAAACAAGCCGTTCCGCAGATGATGCGCCATGATATTCCGCCCAATCCCATCCACTACGCGCTGTGGTACACATACAGCAAGGGGACGGAGCCGGAGCTGAACCGTCGCCTGGAAAAGACCGTCGCCGACTTCGACTGTTTTCCCTCGGAAACCGCCTCCAAGCTGTTTCGCGACTACATCATCCGAGGCGAACTGGAAGAGGCCCGCCAGGGGCAGAAACAGGTCATCGAGCTGGTTGACGACATCGAAGGCGACATCTCGCGCAGCGTCGTGGGTGGGCAGAACTACCAGCTGAGCCTGAGCCAGGGCCTCGCCGCCCTGCAGGAACCGATCACCGAAGACCTGCCCAGCGTGCTCAACGATCTGCAACAGAGCACTCTGGAGATGCAGGAGCAGCAGGAGAAATTCCTCTACCGCATTCGCGCGGCGCAGAGCGAAATCCAGCACCTGCGCAGCCAGTTGGAGCGCGCGCACATCGCCGCTACCTTGGACAGCCTGACCAACGTCTTCAACCGCAACGCCTTTACCCGCTTACTGGAACAGGCATTGAGCACCGACACCAAAGGCGTTGCCCTGGTGATGCTCGACATCGACCACTTCAAGCAATTCAACGACCAGTACGGCCATCCACTGGGTGATCGGGTACTGCAACACGTCGGCCAGTTGCTGCGCGACCTGCTGCCACCGCGCGCCATGGCGGCACGCTACGGCGGTGAAGAGTTCTGCGTGATTCTGCGCGAATGCTTCGACCTGCACAGCGCCCATGCCTTCGCCGAGCAACTGCGCATCAAGATCCAGGCGCTACGGGTCAAGGTCCGCAGTACCGACAAGGTGCTGGACAGCATCACTGCCTCCTTCGGACTGGCCTTGGCACAGGCTGGTGATGACTTCGAAAGCCTGCTGACTCGCGCCGACGACGCCCTCTATCAAGCCAAGCGCAATGGCCGCAACCAGATCCACCCCGCCAGCCCGGAAGAAGCGCTAAGCGCTTGATTTGAGTAGCCATCCGCTTTGGGGTTAAATACGCCCCGTGTCCACGACGGCCTCACGCTTTCGTGGCATAGGCGGAGCTATGCATCTACTAGCCAGTCCGTATACCAGGACGCTGCCTAGCCCGCTCTTCCGTCATTGCCAGCTTTAATAGTGAGTTCATTGAACATGTTGAAAATCGTCCATCTGTTCGCGGGCGCTGCTGCCCTGCTGCTGTCCGTTACTCCGAGCCTGCGCAGCGAAGCGCTGCCTTACCTGCAAAACCCTGATGCGATGTACCTGGCCATTTTCGGCCTGTGCAACCTGTTGCTCGCACCGCTTCTGCCCATTCACCATCACGGTGCGCGCAGCCAGTTGCAAAGCCTGGCCTGCGCCCTGCTGGTTTTGGTCGTGGTTCTGCAATCCCTGATTCTGCTCGCGCCATTGCCTCTGATCGGTGGCCAGCCGGCCATCCTGCTGAGCATCGCCATTCTCGCGCTGGCCGTGGTGCTGCATCTGGCCGCCAACCTCGGCCAGGCGAACACCTCGACTTCCAGCGCCTCCAGCCAGGACCTGGGTGATCGTGAAACCGGCACCGTGAAGTGGTTCAACACCTCCAAAGGCTTCGGCTTCATCTCCCGCGACTCCGGCGATGACATCTTCGTGCACTTTCGGGCGATTCGCGGTGAAGGCCACCGCGTCCTGGTCGAAGGTCAGCGCGTCGAGTTCTCGGTAATGAACCGTGACAAGGGCCTGCAGGCTGAAGACGTGATCGCAGCACTGCCCAGCCGTCGCTAAATAGCACACATAAAAAAGCCCGCGATCAGCGGGCTTTTTTATGGCTGTCAGTAATGTGGAGGCGGCGCCTCATCTTCCGAGATACCGAACTGTCCCTGCAGATCCTCCTGGCGACGAGCCAGCACTGCAAGTTGCTGCTGCAAGCGATCGATAGCCCGCTGCTGCTCGACCACCACATCGTTGAGCGCGGCAATGGTGTCATCCTGGAAAGCCTGGCGGCTCTCAAGCTCGATGATGCGCTGCTCCAGACTCATGCTCCAACCTCGGCAAAGCTGAAGTCGCCGCCCAACACCCCGCGCAATCGCGTGCGCAACTCCGCCACCTGGGTATCACTGTAGGGAACAGCCGGATGCTTACCCCATACCGGCGCCGGCCACGACGCATCACTGCGCCGCCGCACAACCACATGCATGTGCAGCTGGCTGACCACATTGCCCAGCGTGGCAACATTCATCTTGTCGGCGATGAATGCATCCTTAAGCACCTCGGCCAGATGCGTTGTCTCCCGCCAGAGCGCCCGCTGATCATCAAGGTCGAGTTGAAACAGCTCACTCACCGCCTCCCGGCGCGGCACCAGAATGAACCAGGGATAACTCGCATCATTCATCAACAACAACTGACAGAGTGGATAGTTACCGATTAGCAGCGTGTCACCCTGCAAACGAGAATCAAGAACAAACATATCCACTCCTAATAACTGACATCACGTGAGCGCACAGAATAGCGGCCTAGGATACCGGAAGAGTCACCTGGGGCTGCCACCAGTAATGACACCAGCAAACCTATGAGCCGCACCACAAAAAACCATGACCACAAAGCAGGCACCAAAGCAGACCATGCCCCGCGCCGCGCCATATCACGGAGCCCCGGGATACCGAATCCCGAGGCAAGCTCAAGCCAATGGTCGGTAACTTGAACCCCTTCACACCTCCACCGCACCAGAATCGAGCACAACCAATACTTTGGGCTACATTGCAAAGCGTACCGGCGATACCTTTTCTCCCCATCGGCACAATTCAACCTGCAAATCGGTAACACCAGCAAAGCCGGCACACACCGCTGCACGTGGCCAAGGCCCTGATTTCGCGGGGGTTTGAACGTAGGAGACAGAGGCTCCAACGAAACGACAACCAGCCCACGACACTATTTTTCAGCGGAAATTCATCACATTTGAAATCAGACAGGCATTTTGTGCACGGTTGTTGCTAAGAAACCAATACCGCGACGGGTGACATGCACATGCGACTCATCAGCCGCTAAACCGCTTCGACAAGCGACTTGGTTGCACTACGGTGAACCCGCATGGGGCGTGCAATAGATGCCTCAGATGTCATGGAAAACCTGTCGAAGCGACTGAAAAAGCTATGAAATTGCGACATGGGAATTGCTGATTTGCGACGTCGAGATAAATAAATCGTAGCGATTCCGAGGCAAGTGTCGCCAACTAAGTCGGCGTGATATAAGTTACCGCCGACACAAAAAGAAAGAGCCGCCCATACAACTAAAGAGTGGGCAGCACAACTCTTCCAAACCAAGGAGCATTCCAAATGCAAGTAATGAAGTGGAGCGCACTGGCTCTGGCCGTGACCGCAGTTACTACCCAACTGGCTTTCGCCAGCGCGCAATCCGACTCTAAAGGCTTCGTCGAAGACAGCAGCCTGAATGTGCTGCTGCGCAATACTTACTGGAACCGCGACTACAACAATGGGCGCGACGACGTTAAAACCTGGGGCCAAGCTTTCATCGGCACCTACGAGTCCGGCTTCACCCAAGGCACCGTCGGCGTCGGCGTTGACGCTTTCGGCCTGCTGGGTCTGAAACTCGACGGCGGCCAGGGCGACATGTTCCCTGGCGAAGCAAAAGACTGGGACGACTCCGTTGGCCAAGCTGGCGCAGCGGTCAAAGTTCGCCTCTCCAACACCGTCATCAAGTTTGGCGATCAAATGCCGAGCCTGCCGGTTCTGGCCTATGACGACTCCCGCCTGCTGCCACAAAGCTTCACCGGCACCCTGATCACCAGCAGCGAGATCGAAGGCCTGGAGCTGAACGCCGGTCGCTTTACCGCTGCCAGCCCGATGGCCAGCGCCGCCCGCGATGACGGCCGCCTGAAGAGCATTGATGTAGCTGGTGGCAGCTACCAGTTCAACGAAGACCTGAGCGCCTCCCTGTACTACTCCGATATCGAAGATGTCGCCAAGAAGTACTACGCCAACGTGAACTACACCATTGCGCTGGCCGAAGAGCAGGCTCTGAACTTCGACTTCAACATCTACAAAACCAAGTATGAGGACGACACCACTGCGTCGGATCTCTTCTTTGGTAACGGCGTTGAAGGCGACGACAACACCGTCTTCAGCCTGGCCGGTAAGTACAGCGTTGGCGCTCACGCCTTCATCCTGGCCTACCAGCAGAACAGCGGCGACGTCGGCTATGCCTACGACATCGGCGACGGCGGCAGCGCCATCTGGCTGTCCAACTCCTACTACTCCGACTTCAACAACGCCGACGAAAAATCCTGGCAGGCCAGCTATGAGCTGGACTTCGCTGGCTACGGCGTACCGGGTCTGAGCTGGAAAACCGCCTACGTCTACGGCTACGACATTGATTTCGGTGGTGCTGACGACGCCAAAGAGCGCGAGTTCTTCAACCAGGTCAAGTACACCATCCAAAGCGGCGCCGCGAAGGACCTGTCCTTCAAGTTCCGTAACTCGATCTACCGCTCCGACACAGACTTCACACAAGACCTGAACGAGTGGCGCTTGTTCGCAGAGTACCCGCTGGAAATCCTGTAAGGATTTCTTCGAGTACACTCGAAAGTAAAAGGAAACCCGGCCTAGGCCGGGTTTCTTGTTTTCGTTCGCAGGGATTTATTTACAGGCATCTGCACCTACACAATCTAAAGAGGCAGAGCATAGGTACCAGTTACATGCGCCACCAGATCATCCTCTCGCCCCAATGAATACAGCTGCACCTCACAAACCGCCTGGCGCCGCGAAAGCCGCAAAATTCTAGCCTCGGCGAGCAGATCCACTGCCATCGGCCTGGCCAGGAAGTTGATATTCAGATTGGCCGTCACTGCCATCTCGACACGCCCCAGCCGCCCCAGCACCACGGCATACATCGCCGCATCCGCCAGCGCCATGATCGTCGGTCCGGACACCGTGCCGCCCGGCCGAACCAGGCGCCCGTGAAACGGCACCCGTGCCACAGCCACATCACCATCCAGGCGATCAATACACAGATCGATATCCTCGGCCATCGGTACACCCGCGCGAATCAGCGCCTGTACCTGCCCAGCGGTCAATTCAGCCACCTTCAACTCCCGGTCTGATCCTGTACGCCACAGGACTGGCACCGTACAATGCCGAGTCATTATTTGCCCTCGCAACCGACATAACGGCCAAACATGCGTACCAGTCAGTACCTGCTCTCCACCCTCAAAGAAACCCCTTCCGATGCCGTGGTGATCAGCCATCAGCTTATGCTGCGCGCCGGGATGATCCGCAAACTCGCTTCGGGCCTGTACACCTGGCTGCCCATGGGCCTGCGCGTGCTGCGCAAGGCTGAAGCCATCGTGCGCGAAGAAATGAACGCAGCGGGTGCGCTCGAGGTACTGATGCCGGCCATCCAGCCGGCGGAGCTGTGGCAGGAGTCCGGCCGCTGGGAACAATACGGCCCGGAGCTGCTGCGCATCCGCGATCGCCATGATCGTGAGTTCTGCGTCGGCCCGACCCACGAAGAAGTCATCACCGATCTGGCGCGCAACGAGCTGAACAGCTACAAGCAGCTGCCGATCAACCTGTACCAGATCCAGACCAAGTTCCGTGACGAGATCCGTCCGCGCTTCGGTCTGATGCGCGGTCGCGAGTTCCTGATGAAGGATGCCTACTCCTTCCACATGAGCCAGGAATCGCTGCAGGAAACCTACGACCGCATGCACCAGGCGTACTGCAACGTGTTCACCCGCCTGGGCCTGAACTTCCGCCCCGTGCAGGCCGATACCGGTTCCATTGGTGGCACCGGCTCCCACGAGTTCCACGTGCTGGCCGAGTCCGGTGAAGACGATATCGCCTTCAGCGACACCTCCGACTACGCCGCCAACATCGAGAAGGCCGAAGCGCTGCCGCGCGAAACCGCTCGCGCTGACGCCAGCGAAGCACTGCGCCTGATCGATACTCCAGACGCCAAGACCATCGACGAGCTGGTCAACCAGTTCAACCTGGCGATCACCAGGACCATCAAGACCCTGGTCGTGCATGGCGCCGAAGAAGGCACGCTGGTCGCGCTGATCGTGCGTGGCGACCACGAGCTGAACGAGATCAAGGCTGCCAACCTGGAGCAGGTCGCCAGCCCGCTGGTGTTCGCGTCCGAAGGCGAGATCCGTGCGGCCATCGGCGCTGGCCCCGGATCCCTCGGCCCGCTGAATCTGTCGATCCCCTGCGTGATCGACCGCTCCGTCGCCCTGCTCGCCGACTTCTCTGCCGGCGCCAACGTCGACGGCAAGCACTACTTCGGCCTCAACTGGGACCGCGACCTGCCGCTGCCGGCCGTCGCCGACCTGCGCAACGTGGTCGCCGGTGACCCGAGCCCCGATGGCCAGGGCAGCCTGGTGATCAAGCGCGGCATCGAAGTCGGTCACATCTTCCAGCTCGGCATCAAGTACAGCGAAGCGCTGGGCTGCAAGGTGCTGGGTGAAAGCGGCAAGCCGACCACCCTGATCATGGGCTGCTACGGCATCGGCGTATCGCGCGTGGTCGCTGCTGCCATCGAGCAGAATTGGGACGAACGCGGCATTCTCTGGAGCGACGCCCTGGCGCCCTTCCAGATCGCTCTGGTGCCGATGAAGTATGAAAACGAAGCGGTTCGCGAAGCCACCGACAAGCTGTATGCCGACCTCACGGCCGCTGGCTACGAGGTACTGCTGGATGATCGCGACAAGAAGACCAGCCCCGGCGTGAAGTTCGCCGACATGGAGCTGATCGGCATTCCGCACCGCATCGTGGTCAGCGAGCGCAGCTTGGCCGAGGGCAACCTCGAGTACAAGAATCGTCGCGACGCCGATGCCCAGGCCGTGCCGGCCAGCGATATCCTGCCTTTCATCAACACCCGTACCGGCCGCTGATAGCGACTGCACCAAGAGCGATCATGTTCAAGCGAACCACCCTCCGCACTGGCGCCGGCCTGCTCGGCACCCTTTTCCTCAGCGGCTGCGCCAACCATCTTCCGCAACGCAGCGAGCACGAGGAGCGTATCGAACGCAAACTGCTCGCCCACAGCCTGCAGATCGATGTCGGTGAGCCGCCCGTGCTGGAGTTGCCGCAGCGCCGTGTGCGCATCCACGAGCAGAAGACCTTCGAGGTGACAGAGTTCGAGGTCACCCGCCGCTATGATCGCTACACCCCCTACCAGCCCTGGCGCGAACTCTATGAAGTGCCGCTCGGCGTGGTCGCGGTGGTCGCCGGCGTCGGTGCCAACGTGCTCAACGTGATCATGCTCGGCCGCCTCCCGGACACCGTGACCAAGGACTGGATCAGCTACGGTTTCGCCGGCCTCAACCCGGCGATGAACGTCGAGTCCAACGGGCGCTCCGAGCAGAATCTCGCCGACCTCGCCGAAAACCAGCTGGACAAGCGCATGGAGTATTCCAGCCTGCCCTGGGCCGAACGCCCGGTGCTGGTCAAGGCTGGTGACACCACCCACGAGCTGATCACCGACCGCAACGGCGTCCTGCGCCTCAACCTGCTCGACGAACCCTTCGCAGAACAGGACTTGAGCCCCGTCGCCACCCTCGTGCTCAGCGTGGCCGATGCCCAGGACGAAGCCCGTACCGACGCCACCCTGACGGTCAGCCGCACACTGCGTGGCAAACTGCAGGAAGCGCACACGCTGATTTATGACGATCTGGAAGACGACGAAGTCGAGCACTGGGTACACCGGGTCAAGCGCCTGTCTGACCTGGGCCTGGAAGAAGAAGCCAGTGAACTGGAACAGAGCCTGATCGAACTGACCCGCAACGACCCGGAGCTGCAGCAGGAATTTCTCAGCCGCCTGATGAAGGACGCCGGCCGCCTGGCTGCCGACCCGGGCAGCGACTGATCAGAGACTGAAGGGCGACCCGGCATCCGCGGTCGCCCTCGCGCTCAACGGCGCACGATGAAACCTGCGATCCCCTGCAGCGCCTGCTCCTCCAGCTGCACATCGGTTACCCGCGCTGCTGCCGGCCCGCGCTCGAGCCACTTGGCGAGGCGGCGCACCGCTTCTTCATCCCCCTCGGCCAGCACCTCGACCCGCCCATCGACGAGGTTGCGCACCCAGCCATCCAGCGCCAGGCGCTGCGCTTCGGCACAAGTACTCTGACGAAAGCTCACGCCCTGCACCGTGCCGCTGATGTAGCCATGCAGACAGATACGCGCCATCACTCACTCCTCGCCCTGCAGCGCCTTGAGCCGTGCCAGCAGGCCGGCGGCGGTCTGTTCGCCGACCAGGCGCTCGCGCAGTCGGCCGTCGCCATCGACCAGGTAGGTCACCGGCAGCACGTCGTTGCGCGGCAATTTGAAATGCGCCGCCGGGTCACTGGCGAGCACGGTAAACTGGATATCGAAACCATCGGCAGCCTTGCTCAGCGCCTCGCCCTGCAGCGCATCGAAGTTCACTCCGAGCACCCGCGCCGACTGCCCCTGCAGCTGTTTTTCCAGACGATTGAGCTCAGGAATTTCCGTGCGACATGGCCGGCACCATTCTGCCCAGTAATTAATCACTAACCACTGGTCTTCCAGCTGCCCAGCCGTTACCTTTCGTCCATGCTGATCGACACCCATGTCCTCGGCACAACCGGCCAGCAGAAGCCCGGCAAGCATTCCCACCACTATCTGGAGACGCACTCCCATGCATTCGATCCTCGTGCTCGCAGGGTTGACATGACGCTGGATGCCTTGCGCCTCGAAGTCCCGGATATCCTCGAGGAGGATACCGCCTCGCTCGCCGACCTCGGCGTGCAACTGGCAGCGGCTCGAACACAGACGACGGAGAATGCTCTGCAACAGGCGCTGAGCCTGCTGTTCCGCCTCAATCGCAGCGCCATGACCTTACTTGAAAGGCAACGCGCGCTGCAAAGTTTCAGCGAAGAGTACCGCCATTACGCTAGCGCCTACCGCGAGCGCATCGCCCCGCCGCCGTTGTTCGTGCGCCTGTGCGCCGAGCTGGCAGTCGGTTTCAAGCGCTTGCTGCTGCAGATACTCCAGGGCCGTCAGCCCTCGCGCCCGCACCTGGCCTGGTGCCTGTACATGGCCGAGCACTTCACCGCGCAGACCCTGATGCGCCACTACCAGCTCTATCAGGAACCGCCAGCCGGATTGTGGCGCGACAGCCACCTGCTCTACTGGATCGGCGAACACCAGGAATGCCTCGACGAACACGTCGCCGCGGCCTTCCAGCCGACACCGGCCAGCACCCTGCGTGGCCTCTACCAGCAGACCCTGTTGCTGGCGATGAGCAACCCGTTCCACCTCGCCGAAGGCGAATGCCCGTTGCTGTTCGGCGCCCTGACACCACTGGCCGGCCTGGCGCGCCTGCTGCCCTGGGATGAAGAGGAAGAAGCCAGCGAAGGCGCCGTCATCGACCTTACTCAGCCGCATCCCTGCCTGCCTTTCGAGCACCCCATCGAGAGTGACCCGGCATGCCTGCGTCGCCTGGAACTGGGCGCGTTGCTGGTTGCCCTGAACGACCCCGCACCGCTGCAGACACCAGCCGAGCATGCCCTGCTCGAACGCGTCCAGCAGCACTGGCTGGGCCGCCAGCAGCGTCGCCATCCGCGTGCCGATTTCAACGCCGACTGCAGCATGGTGATCGGCCTGCCGACCATCCACGCACAGTTGCTGGAAAAGCGTCCGCAGACCTGCTCGGCGCAGATGCTCGATGCCAGCCCCGGCGGTGCGCGCCTGCTCTGCCATGCCGACCAGGGCGCGCAGCTGCCGGTCGGCCAACTGCTGCTGGTGCTGACCAGCAAGGGCACGCCAAGCCTGGCACTGGTGCGCTGGCGCCACCTCAACCCCGAGGGCCTGCACCTGGGCCTGCGCTACCTCAAGGGTCTGCCGCGACCGGTGTGGCTGCGTCGTGCGCCCAGTGCGCACACTCATCCGGCGGTGCTGCAGAGCACTCCCGAGCCTGGCAACGGCTGGCACCACGGCCTGTGGCTGCCCTGCGGACAGTTCGTCGAGGGCGAAAACCTCTGGCTGCAGCTGGCCAACGTCAACAACCAGGCCGTACTGCCCCTGCCTGCCGCGAACCTGACCACCTCGTCCGTGGTGCGCCACCCGCTGCGCCTGGCCTGAACTGCGACGAAAGTCACGGCTATCGGCGCCCAGGTGCACAGTTTCTGCAGCAATCCGCTGCCTATAATCGCCCCCACTCCAACACCTAGAACATCAACCGGAGTCGTCCATGTCTCAAACACCCGACAAACTGGTTGGCCCCGTCCCGTCCAGCATCGTCAACAGCGCCCGCTCCAGCGTCACCCCGTACGAAGGCCGCGTGGCCGAGTTCAACGTGGCGGCCTGGCTGCACCTGCCAGGCCTGGCCAACCTGCCGGTATCGCTGCTGGTCAGCTACCGCGATGGTGGCCAGCAACGTGAAGTCGCCGTGGACCACGGCAAGGTCAATGCGCACAACAAGGTGATGCTGTCCGGCATCGCTCGCTTGCCGCTCAAGCAGAAGATCGAGGACATGCAGGTACGCCTGCGCTCGGCCGTACCGGCCAGCACCCTGATAGTCGAGGAGTTGTTCGTTCAGGCCGTGGAACTGGCCAGCAGCGACGCCCGTACCGCTACCGCCTGAGTCCCTTCGCGTGTAACCCGAAACCCCGTCGCCCAGCGCGCGGGGTTTTCTTTTGCGTGGATTTCAGCCGGTTTCCGCATTGCGCGAAGCCGGCGCATCACCTTTATCGTCCACCGCCACGGGCTCCTGTTGAACCGGCGCGGGCACCAGCGACTGCGGCCAGCGCGCGAAGCTCAAGCCGGTGATGCGATTGAGGCGTTCCAGCGCCCCCTCGGCATCGCGCTCGTGCAGATGGATCACCCTGTTGTCGGCACTGCTCATGACGTTCCGTTACCTGACCAGCCAGAAGGTTGCTGGCAGTCTGCCAGCAGATAACCTCTAGATAGCCAGAAGCGTGCCAGCCGTCCTGCCACGCGAAACACGGCCCGCGCCGCAGGACCAGTGCAGCCCGGTCACTGCAGTCCGCCGCAAACTGACTTTTTTTGTCACCTGAAACGCCCTACTCGCTGCGCCCCAGCCAAGCGGCCAGACTGCCATCGAACAGCTGCGCCTGCTCTTCATCCAGCGCCTGCAGGGCAGCACGCAGCTCCGGGTACCAGGGCTCGTCGAGCTGCGCCGGCAGCTGCGCGGCACGCGGCAACGGCCAGGGGCTGTGCGTCAGCAGGCGATGCAGACTGAAGTGCTCCAGATCACGGCACAGCACCCAACCCGCCCCACCACTGACACGGCAGATCAGGTGCTCGCGCTCGAGGAACTCGACGATCTCCTCCCACTCATGCTCGGGCAGTGGCCACCCTTCGCTCTGCACGTGCCCGTGGCGAACCGGCAGGCCGCGTTGCTGACGAGCGTGGAACACACGCAGGATGCCCAGGGCGACCAGCAGCTTGGGCAGGGCCTGACGCCGCCAGTGCCGCGACGACGACAGGCTGTACACCAGCTCGGCGCCGAACAGCACGATCAACCAGGACACGTAGATCCACAGCAGGAACAACGGCACCGTGGCGAACGCCCCATAGATCAGCTGGTAACCGGGAAACAGGCTGACGAACAGGCCGAACAGCGACTTGGCGATCTCCACCAGCACCGCGGCGAACAGGCCGCCGATCAGCGCATGGCGCAGCGGCACCCGTGCATTGGGCACCGTGGCATAGATCAGGGTGAACGCGGCCACACTGGTCAACAACGGCGCGAAGCTCAACAGAGTCTTCGCACCGATCAGCGCGTGCGGCCCGGAGATGATCGACAGCGAGGTGATGTAGGTGCTGACGGCAAACCCCACCCCCAGCAGCAACGGCCCGAGGCTGAGAATCGCCCAGTACAGCAGGAAGCTGGAGACCCCACGCCGCGGCTCGCGCACACGCCAAACGGTGTTGAAGGCCTTCTCGATGGTCAGCAGCATCATGAACGCGGTCAGCGCCAGCACCACCACGCCGACCCAGGTCAGCTTGCGGGCCTGGATGATGAAGTCGCGCAGGTACTCCTGCACCGTCGCCCCGGACGACGGCACGAAGTTGCGGAAGATGAAACTCTGGATGTCCTCGCCCATGCCCTGGAACGCGGGGATCGCCGAGAGCATGACGAAGGTCACGGTCATCATCGGCACCACCGCGAACAACGTGGTGTAGGTCAGCGCCGCGGCGCTCTGCAGGGCGCGATCGGCGAAGAAACGCTGCAACAGGTAACGCCAGAACTCCACAACGTCGCCAAGCCGCTGCTGCATGCCCTCTCCTTAGAACCTGTTTAGCTGCTGCGCCCAAGGGCGCCGGGGCGGTTAGAATAGCGCCCACCCTAGGCAAGATGCGACCCATCCATGACCGACCTGACCCTTTACCACAACCCGCGCTGCTCGAAATCCCGCGGCGCGCTGGAACTGCTCGAAGCGCGTGGCCTGCAACCGCAGGTGGTGCGCTACCTGGAAACCCCGCCCACTGCCGCCGAACTGCGCAGCCTGCTCGGCAAACTGGGGATCAGCGCGCGCGACCTGCTGCGCACTGGTGAAGACGACTACAAGGCGCTCAACCTGGGCGACAGCAGCCTCGACGAGGCTCAGCTGATCGACGCCATGGTTGCCCACCCCAAGCTGATCGAGCGCCCGATCCTCATCGCCGGCGACAAGGCGGTAATTGGTCGGCCGCCGGAAAAGGTGCTGGAGTTGCTCGCATGAGTGCGCCCTACATCCTTGTGCTCTATTACAGCCGCCACGGCGCCACCGCCGAGATGGCCCGGCAGATTGCCCGCGGCGTCGAGATGGCCGGCCTGGAAGCGCGCCTGCGCACCGTGCCGCCGGTTTCCAGCGACTGCGAAGCCACCGCCCCGGCCATTCCGGCCGAAGGCGCGCTGTACGCCAGCCTGGACGACCTCAAGCACTGCGCCGGCATGGCCCTGGGCAGCCCGACCCGCTTCGGCAACATGGCCGCCCCGCTGAAGTACTTCATCGACGGCACCAGCAACCTGTGGCTGACCGGTGAACTGGTCGGCAAGCCCGCTGGCGTGTTCACCACCACCTCCAGCCTGCATGGCGGTCAGGAAAGCACCCTGCTGTCGATGATGCTGCCATTGCTGCACCACGGCATGCTGGTTTGCGGTCTGCCCTACAGCGAAGGCGCGCTGTTGGAAACCCGCGGTGGCGGCACCCCGTACGGCCCGAGCCACCACGCCGGTGCCGATGGCAAGCGCGCCCTCGACGAACATGAAATCACGCTGTGCCGCGCCCTCGGGCAGCGCCTGGCGAAAACCGCCCTGCAGCTGGAGACACCCCGTGGCTAAGCAAGCAAAACCCCTTCCGCAACTCGACTGGCTGGCCCCGCGCCTAAAGCTGACTCGCGCCCTGAGCCTGTTCAGCTTCCTCGCCCTGAGCGCCCTGCTGCTGGTCTGGAACCTGGTGTTCGCCGACCTGCACGGCGCGCGCACCTGGGTGGTCCTGAGCATCCAACTGGTGCCGCTGCTGCTGCTCGCCCCCGGCCTGTTCCTCGGCAGCGCCCGCGCCCATGCCTGGACCTGCTTCGTGGTGAACATCTACTTCATCCAGGGCGTGCTCGCCGCCATCGACCCGGCCCGCGCACTGTTCGGCCTGCTCGAAGCGGTCATCAGTTTCGGCCTGTTCTGCTGCGCCCTGCTCTACACCCGCTGGCGCTTCCAGTACGACCGCAAGCTGGCAGGCGAGGTCTGACTCACTCGCTCATGCGCGCACCTGCCGACTCGGCCCGAGCCGGCGGGTATGCCCATCGAAGGTAGGTAGCGGAGAACCCCCGGGCTTACCAGCCGAGGGTTTCCTTGAGAAACGGGATGGTCAGCTTGCGCTGGGCCTGCAGGGACGCCTGATCGAGGCGTTCGAGAAGGTCGAACAAGGCGCTCATGCTGCGCTCGCCGCGGGTCAGGATGAAGCGGCCGACGTCGTCGGTGAGGTGCAGGCCGCGACGCGAAGCACGCAGCTGCAAAGCACGCAGCTTGTCCTCGTCGGACAGCGAATGCATCTGGAACACCAGCGCCAGGGTCAACCGCGACTGCAGGTCGGCCAGGCCGATCGCCAGCTCGCGCGGTGGGCAGGCGGCCGACAGCAGCAAGCGACGCCCTGAATCCCGCAGGCGGTTGAACAGGTGGAACAGCGCCTCTTCCCAGTCGGCGCGACCGGCGACAGCCTCCAGGTCATCCAGGCACACCAGTTCGCACTGCTCGAGGTTGTCCAACAACTCCGGGCCATGCTCGGCAACATCCGCCAGCGGCAGGTAGACCGCCGCCTCGCCACGCTGTTCGAAGCGCAAGCAGGCAGCCTGCAACAGATGGCTGCGGCCGACACCTTCGCCACCCCAGAGGTAGATCAGGCTCTCCGTCCAGCCGGCATCGGCTTCGCACAGGCGCTCGACGTAGCCGAGCGCCGCCGCATTGGCGCCCGGGTAGTAGTTGGCGAAGGTGGCGTCGTCGCGCAAGCGCACGCCAAGGGGAAGCTGGATCGGGATCATGCTGGACTGGGCGGTTCGTCAGAACCGACTCCGGGCTCACCGTAAAGATCAGAAAGTTTATAGAAATCATGAGCATGGCGCAGCAAAACCATGATGATCGCGGCCACCGGCAGCGCCAGCAGAACACCGGTGAAGCCGAACAGCTGGCCGCCGGCGAGGATGGCGAAGATCACCGCCACCGGGTGCAGGCCGATGCGGTCGCCGACCAGCAGCGGGGTCAGCAGCATGCCTTCGAGCAGTTGGCCGATACCGAAGACCACACCGATGCCGATCAACGGATAGGGATCGAAGCCGCCGTACTGGAACAGCGCGGCGATCACTGCCGCACCGAAGCCGACGACGAAGCCCATGTACGGCACGATGCTGGCGAGGCCGGCGAGCACGCCGATCAGCAGACCCAGCTCCAGGCCCACCAGCATCAGGCCACTGGCGTAGATGGCAGCCAGGGCGAGCATCACCAGCAGCTGACCGCGGACGAAGGCGCCAAGCACCTCGTGGCATTCGCCGACCAGTTGCACGATGAAACCTTCGCGCGAGCGCGGTAGCAGGCCGCGCAGCTTGGCCATCATCACATCCCAGTCACGCAGCAGGTAGAACGCCACCACCGGGATCAGCAACAGGTTGCCGAGCCAGGCCAGCAGCGCCAGGCTGGAAGCGGTGGCCTGAGCGAGGACGATGCCGACGATATCGGTGGTCTTGCCCAGGTGCTCGCCGAGCGCGGCCTTGACCTGCTCGAAGCGCCAGAAGCCATCCGGCAGCCCGAACTGCGCCTGAGCCCAGGGCAAGGCCTCGTGCTGCAGGCGGTCGAGCATCTGCGGCGCCAGTTCATAGAGGCGTACCAGCTGACGACCGAGCATCGGCACCAGAACCAGCAACAGGATCAGCAACACCAGGCTGAACAGGGTGAATACCACCACCACGCCCCAGGTGCGCGACAGCTTCCAGCGCTCCAGCCGATCCACCAGCGGATCGCCGAGGTAGGCGAGCAGCATGGCGACCAGAAACGGCGAAAGAATCGGCGTCAGCAGGTACAGCAGCCAACCACACAGCACCAGGCCCGCGAGCCACATCCAGCGGCGTGAATCAGTCATTTGTCAGGCTCTCCGCCTTGGTCATCGATGGGGTCAACGTGCAGCCCCTTCAACGCAGGCGCCGATGGGCAGGATCAGAAGGTTCGCGGCACTACCCTCGCAGCAACGCCGCAGCGGCGTGTTACCAGCGGAACCGCAGCAGATTGGCCGCTGGCGCAGGAGGCGGTGCCACCGGCGCGGCACCTGGCTGAGCACCCGGCTCGACTGGCGTGGCGGCGTCAAGCGGCGCAGCGTCGGCCGGCACTTCCTGCAAGCCGGCCAGAGCCAACTGCGCGCGCAGTTGCTCGGCACTGGCGTTGACCTGCCAGGTCAGCTGGTCGCCCTTGACCTTGTTCAGGCGCGCACCGAAGGGTTCGAGCAGGCGCTCCAGCTCGGCATAGCGCGCCAGGCCGGCGCCCTGCACCTCGACCAGCAGCGTACTGGCCGCGCCCGGTTTGACCACGAACCGCGGCGCCAGGCGCTGGCTGACATCCAGCAGCACGGCATCCGCCAGTGCGGCCTGGTCGGCGCCCTTGGCACTGCCCTGCTCGCGCGAGTCGCCCAGCCACAGGCGCCATTGCGCCTGCCACTGGCCCGCATCGTCCTGCTTGGCGTGTACGGCCAGCAAGGCATCGGCGGCGTAGCGTTCGGACGCGGGCTTGAGGGCATCCGGTTGACCGGCACCGAGGTTTTCCGGGGTGGCGATGAGTTGCTCCTGCAGGTCCGCCAGCGGCAGGTACAGCGGCAGACCGCGATGCTGGGCCGCGTCACGCAGTGGCGCAGCGGCTTCCTGGCCATCGCCGAGCAGGCTGGCGCCATCGGTCGTGGTGTTCAGCCACCAGGTCAGGATCGCCGGGCGGTTGGCGCTCCACAGGGCTAGGCCGGCCTGGCGCAGGCGGTTGTCGGTGGTCACCGGATCGAAGTCGACGACCAGGCTCTCGCCTTCGTAGACGAACTGGCTGACCAGTTGCTGCGGGTCCTTGCGCACGCCGTCGAGCCCCGGGTTCTGCACCGCCTTGGGGTCGCCGGTGAGGCGCAACACCAGGGTTTCCAGGGCCTGGTTCAGCGCCGCCGTGCGCTCTTCCGGCTGTTGGCTGGCCACTGCCTGACGCACCTGGTAGAGGCCGCTGACCGGCTCGGCGAAGGACGGCAGGCTGAGCAGCGAACAGCACAGGGCTAGCAGACGGACGGACAGGCGCATGGGGAGTCTCGAAGGCTGAAGGATCGCGCGTGGGCCGCGCATGAAGGGCTATACCTTAAACAGCCGCCAGCCACCCGGCAACCGTCGCGGCCGGTGGCCGCTGGCGGGCAAGCCTGATAAAATCGCGCGCCTTCGCAGACCGGCACGTGCGTGCATACCCGCCAAGCCCGGTCGACCCCCGAATTCCCCCCTTAAAGGCCTGAATCCATGAGCAAGCAACCCTCCATCAGCTACAAGGACGCCGGTGTAGACATCGACGCCGGTGAAGCCCTGGTCGAACGCATCAAAGGCGTGGCCAAGCGCACCGCGCGCCCGGAAGTCATGGGTGGCCTGGGCGGTTTCGGCGCGCTCTGCGAGATTCCCGCCGGCTACAAGCAGCCTGTACTGGTCTCCGGCACCGACGGCGTCGGCACCAAACTGCGCCTGGCACTGAACCTCAACCAGCACGACAGCATCGGCCAGGACCTGGTCGCCATGTGCGTCAATGACTTGGTCGTGTGTGGCGCCGAGCCGCTGTTCTTCCTCGACTACTACGCCACCGGCAAGCTCAACGTCGACGTGGCCGCCACCGTGGTTACCGGCATCGGCGCCGGCTGCGAGCTGGCTGGCTGCTCCCTGGTCGGTGGTGAAACCGCCGAGATGCCGGGCATGTACGAAGGCGAAGATTACGACCTGGCCGGCTTCTGCGTCGGCGTGGTGGAAAAGGCCGAAATCATCGACGGCTCGAAAGTCGCCAGCGGTGACGCCCTGATCGCCCTGCCGTCCTCCGGCCCGCACTCCAACGGTTACTCGCTGATCCGCAAGATCATCGAAGTCGCCGATGCCGACATCACCAGCATCCAGCTCGACGGCAAGGCCCTGAAGGACCTGCTGATGGCACCGACGCGCATCTACGTCAAACCGCTGCTCAAGCTGATCAAGGACACCGGCGCGGTCAAGGCCATGGCCCACATCACCGGCGGCGGCCTGCTCGACAATATCCCGCGCGTGCTGCCGGAAGGCGCTCAGGCAGTGGTCGATGTGGCCAGCTGGACCCGTCCGGCGGTATTCGACTGGCTGCAACAGCAGGGCAACGTCGACGAGCACGAGATGCATCGCGTACTCAACTGCGGCGTCGGCATGGTCATCTGCGTCGCCCAGGAGCATGTCGAAGCCGCGCTGAGCAACCTCAAGGCCAGCGGCGAGCAGCCGTGGGTCATCGGCCAGATCGGCACTGCCGCCGAAGGCGCTGCGCAGGTCGTGCTGAACAACCTGAAAAGCCACTGATGGCCGACTGCAATGTCGTGGTGCTGATTTCCGGGTCTGGCAGCAACCTGCAGGCCCTGATCGACAGCACTGCCAGCGGCGATAACCCGGCGCACATCCGCGCGGTGATTTCCAACCGCGCCGACGCCTACGGCCTGCAACGCGCGAAGGCCGCCGGCATCGACACCCGCGTGCTCGACCACAAGCAGTTCGACGGCCGCGAGGCCTTCGACGCCGCTCTGGTGGAAGCCATCGACGCCTTCGAGCCACACCTGGTGGTGCTGGCGGGCTTCATGCGTATCCTCACACCCGGCTTCGTGCGCCACTACGCCGGCCGTTTGCTGAACATTCATCCCTCGCTGCTGCCCAAGTACAAGGGTTTGCACACCCACCAGCGCGCGCTGGAAGCCGGTGACAGCGAACATGGCTGCAGCGTGCACTTCGTCACCGAAGAGCTGGATGGCGGCCCGCTGGCCGTGCAGGCGCCGATCCCGGTACAGTCGGACGACACGCCGGAGACCCTGGCCCAGCGCGTTCACGTGCAGGAACACCGGATCTACCCGCTGGCCGTGCGCTGGTTCGCCGAAGGCCGTCTGCGCCTGGGCGACAACGGCGCGGAACTGGATGGCCAGACGCTGCCGCCCACCGGGCAGCAGCTACGTAACTAGGACTTCACTGCTTTAGGAGATGTACCAATGCGTCGCGCCTTGTTGTTGCTCCTCGCTCTGTTCACCCTGCCCCTCAGCGCCGCCGAGCTGAGCCCGTTCACCGCCAGCTACACCGCCGACTGGAAGCAGCTGCCGATCAGTGGCACCGCCGGGCGCAGCCTCAAGCAACTGGACAACGGCCGCTGGGAGCTGACCTTCGAGGCCGCCATGCTGGTCGCCAGCCTCAGCGAAGTCAGCACCTTCCGCGTCGAGAACGGCACATTCCTGCCGCTCACCTACCGCTTCGACCGCAGCGGCCTGGGCAAGGCCAAGCAGATCGAGCAGGACTTCGACTGGACCGAGAAGCAGATCCTCGGCAACGACCGCGGCGAGCCCATCCGCCTGGTGCTCAACCGTGGCCTGCAGGACAAGTCGACCTATCAGCTGGTGCTGCAGCACGACGTCGCTGCCGGCAAGAAGAGCATGAGCTACCAGGTGGTCGACGGTAACGAAGTCGAGGTCTACGACTTCCGCGTGCTGGGCGAGGAGCGCGTACGCACCAAGGCCGGCCTGATCGACGCGATCAAGGTCGAGCGCGTGCGCGACCCGACCCAGAGCAGCCGCAAGACCGTGCTGTGGTTCGCCAAGAACTGGGATTTCCTGCTGGTGCGCCTGCATCAGGTGGAGAAGGACGGCAAGGAGTACCAGATCATGCTCAAGGACGCGACGGTCAACGGCCGTGCCGTCGAAGGCATCAAGGAGTAAATCCCTCCGTTCGACAAAAGCCGGGCAGCGCCCGGCTTTTTCATGCCTGCTGTTTCGCATCGACTGCCAGGTGCAGCGCGTTGCGCACCTACACTGCAACCCGACCGCCCCACTGTCTTGCGCGAGCTAATGCCATGACCGAGCCTTACCAGCCACTGGCCTGCGAGCTTTACGATCGCCTCGAAGTGGCCTGCCTGCACGGCTACCAGCTGCGCATCGAATTGCTCGATGGCCACGAACTGCAGGCCCGGGCCATCACCACCGAAACCCATGCGGACAAGGCCGAGTACCTGCGCGTAAGCAGCGTCGACGGCGAACAGGTGCTGCGCCTGGATCACCTGCTGGCGATCACCCCGCTGGATGCCGGCGCGCGTTTCGCTCGTGTGCTGTTGGCCAACCGGCCCTGCTGAATCGCAGGCAAGAAAAAGCCGGGCACTGCCCGGCTTTTTCGTGGCCCATCGATCACCACATCAGGTCATCGGGGATCTGGTAGGCGGCGTACGGATCGTCGGCGTCCGGCGCTTCGGTCTGTACGTTGAGCTGCACCACGCGCTGTGGGTCGCGCTCCTGGATCTTCAGCGCCGCCTCACGCGGAATCACCTCATAGCCACCGCCATGACGGACGATGGCCAGCGAACCGCGGCTGAGCTTGTCGCGCATCAGGTTGTTCACCGACAGGCGCTTGACCTTCTTGTCGTCGACGAAGTTGTAGTAGTCCTCGGTGGTCAGCTTGGGCAGGCGCGAGGTCTCGATCAACTGCTTGATCTGCGCGGAGCGGGCCTTCTGCTCGGCCTTTTCCTGCTGCTGACGGTTCAGCTCCTGGTCGCGCGCGACCTTCTCGGCCATGGCCGCCTGGGCGATGCGCTTCTGCTCGTCGTCGACCTCGACCTGGCCCTTCTTCTCCAGGCGCTGCTGTTTCTGCTTCTGCTTGTCGGCCTGCTTGGCCTGCTTTTCATTGACCAGACCCGCTTTCAGCAACTGGTCGCGGAGGGAAAGACTCATGACTTGTCCATGCTCGTGGAAGGTGAGTGAACGGCTGTGGCGTTCGGGTCGCGCTGGGCCAGGAAGAAACGGAACGGACACCCGGTCTCCTCTTCCAGCAGGGTGAATCCCGCTTCGGCCAGCAGCATAGCGAAATCCTGGCGGTGCCAGGCATCGGCAAAGGGTTCGTAGGCGCGCTTGGCCAGCGCCCGGTAGTACATGCCGCGCCAGCCGTACTGGCGCCAGAGCCACTGGTAACTGGCGGTCCATTGCAGCGGCGAGGGTTCGAGTACCGCCAGACGGGCACCGGGACGGGTGACCCGCGCCAGCTCGGCCAGGGCCTGGCGCAGGTAGTGCGGCGGGATTTCGTGGAAGACGAAACACACCGCCACCGCATCGAACTGCCCATCGGCCAGCCCGGTGCGCTCGGCCACACCCTGCACCCAGGTGATCCCCGAATGCGCCCGCGCTGCGTTCTGCAACAGGTAGGGCGACGGGTCCAGGCCCCACACCTCGCCGATCCCGACGTCACGCAGGGCGGCGGCCTGGCGCCCGGCACCGCAACCCAGGTCGAGCGCACAGTCGGCGCCGCGCAAGGCTTCGGCCACGCGCTGCCGGCCGCCACGCAGGCTGCCGAGCATGAAGCGGTCGAAGCCCTGCGAGTAACCACGGCTGAACGACTTGGAGTAGTTGCCGTTGGGCAGGTTGTGGAATTCCTGCAGCACGTACTTGGGGATCAGCGCGCGCCCCGGCAGGTCATCCGGCAGCTGCACGCGCTGACGCTCGCGGCCGAGGATGGTGCGCAGCACGCGGCGCACGTCGGGCAGGTGCGTCCAGTCCACGCGATCAGCCCAGGCATCGGGCAGTTCGACGTGCGCCCAGTCGATCGGCGTACCGACGCTGGCGGGCTGGTCGACCACGGCCTCGATGGCGAATGGGGTGCTGGAAGCGTTGGCGAAAGTCGTGTTCATGGCGTTCGAAGAATGAGGTGAGCAAAAGCGCCGGGCACACCCGGCAGCGCGGCGGAACAGCGGCCGGTCAGCAACCGCCTGACTGCTTCTCCTGCTTCTTGGCTTCACCCCAGAGGGCGTCCAGTTGCTCCAGCGTGCAATTTTCGATGGCCTGGCCCGCCGCACGCAAGGTTTCTTCGATGAAACGGAAACGCCGTTCGAATTTCTGATTGGCACTGCGCAATGCGGTTTCCGGATCGACCTTGAGATGACGGGCAAGGTTGGTGACGACGAACAGCAGGTCACCGATCTCCTCAGCCACTGCCGCGGAGTCATTCTCGCTCATCGCCTCGAGCACTTCGTCCAGCTCCTCGCGCACCTTGTCCACCACCGGCAGCGCGTCGGGCCAGTCGAAGCCAACCTGCGCCGCGCGCTTCTGCAGCTTGGCAGCGCGAGTCAATGCCGGCAGTGCCGTGGGCACATCGTCGAGCAGCGACAACTGCGCAGGCTCCGCCGCCTTCTCGGCGCGCTCCTCGGCCTTGAGTTCTTCCCAGCGCTGCTTGACCGCAGCCTCTTCGAGCTTCGCCGCATCCGGCGTGCCGTACAGGTCACCGTCGACGAACACGTGCGGATGACGGCGCACCAGCTTGCGGGTGATGGCGTCGACCACGGAGGCGAATTCGAAACGCCCCTCCTCCTGCGCCAGTTGGCTGTAGTAGACGACCTGGAACAGCAGGTCGCCCAGTTCGCCGGGCAGGTTCTCGAAGTCTGCGCGCTCGATGGCGTCGGCCACCTCGTAAGCCTCTTCCAGGGTGTAGGGCACGATGCTCGCGTAGGTCTGCTTGAGGTCCCACGGGCAGCCGTGCTGCGGATCACGCAGGCGCGCCATCAGGTAGAGCAGGTCGTCGAGGGTATAGGGGCTGTCTGTCATAAACCTGCTTCACGCATTGGGAGAAGGAGTGGTGCTATCAAGGCTGAACGCAACGCTATGCACAGGCCGCGATGGGTATCGCGGCGCCAGCTCGGCGCGCAGCGCTGAGCACTGAGCGTCACGAGCGGGCGCAACCACTCAACCGCTTCGGCTGCGCCGCGCCTCGATGATGTTGGGCAGCTGCGAGATACGCCCGAGCAGGCGACCCAGAGCGTCCAGCCCGGGAATCTCGATAGTCAGGTGCATGGTCGCGGTGTTGTCTTCCTTGTTCGAGCGGGTGTTCACCGCCAGCACGTTGAGGCGCTCGTTGAGCAGCATCTGCGACACGTCGCGCAACAGGCCGGAACGGTCGTAGGCCTTGATCACGATGTCGACCGGGTAGGTCTGCACCGGCACCGGGCCCCAGCTGACCTGGATGATCCGCTCCGGCTCGCGCCCGGCCAGTTGCAGCACTGAGGCGCAATCCTGACGGTGGATGCTGACGCCGCGGCCAAGGGTGATGTAGCCGACGATCGGGTCACCCGGCAGCGGCTGGCAGCAGCCGGCCATCTGCGTGAGCAGGTTGCCGACGCCCTGGATCTGCACGTCGCCGCGCTTGCCCGGCTTGTGCAAACCGGCGCCGCCACGACGCGGGATCAGCTCCAGCTGCTCGGTGCCGCGCTCGGGCTCGACCATCTGCTGCGCCAGGTTGACTGCATGGGCCAGGCGCAGGTCGCCGGCACCGAGGGCCGCGTGCATGTCTTCGGCGGCGCGCAGGTTGCACTTCTCGGCGAGTTTCTCGAAGTCCACCGGCGGCAGCGCCAGGCGGCTCAGCTCGCGTTCGAGCATGGCCTTGCCGGCGGCGACGTTCTGGTCACGCGCCTGCAGCTTGAACCAGTGGACGATCTTCGCCCGCGCCCGCGAGGTAGTGATGTAGCCAAGGTTCGGGTTGAGCCAGTCACGGCTCGGCGAGCCTTGCTTGCCGGTGATGATCTCGACCTGCTCGCCAGTCTGCAGGCTGTAGTTGAGCGGCACGATGCGCCCGTTGATCTTGGCGCCCCGGCAGTTGTGGCCGATCTCGGTGTGCACGCGGTAGGCGAAGTCCAGCGGCGTGGAATTCTTCGGCAGGTCGATGGCATGGCCGTCGGGGGTGAACACGTAGACGCGGTCCGGCTCGATGTCGACGCGCAGCTGCTCGGCCAGGCCACCGATGTCGCCCAGCTCCTCATGCCACTCGAGCACCTGGCGCAGCCAGGAGATCTTCTCCTCGTAGTGGTCGGAGTTGCCCTTGACGTCGGTGCCCTTGTATTTCCAGTGCGCACACACGCCCAGCTCGGCCTCCTCGTGCATGGCCGTGGTGCGGATCTGCACCTCCAGCACCTTGCCGTCCGGGCCGATCACCGCGGTGTGCAGCGAGCGGTAGCCGTTCTCCTTGGGGTTGGCGATGTAGTCGTCGAACTCCTTGGGGATGTGCCGCCACAGGCTGTGCACGATGCCCAGCGCGGTGTAGCAGTCGCGCATTTCCGGCACCAGCACGCGCACCGCGCGCACGTCGTAGATCTGGCTGAACTGCAGGCCCTTGCGCTGCATCTTCCGCCAGATGGAATAGATGTGTTTGGCCCGCCCGCTGATGTCCGGCTTGATGCCGGTGGCGGTCAGCTCGTCGCGCAGCTGGCGCATCACTTCGGCGATGTACTGCTCGCGGTCCAGGCGGCGCTCGTGCAGCAACTTGGCGATCTGCTTGTACTGCTCGGGCTCGAGGTAGCGGAAGGACAGGTCTTCCAGCTCCCACTTGATATGGCCGATGCCCAGACGGTGAGCCAGCGGCGCATAGATGTCGAAGACTTCGCGGGCGACGCGGTGGCGCTTCTCGTCGTCGGCGTTCTTCACCGCACGGATCGCGCAGGTGCGCTCGGCCAGCTTGATCAGCGCCACGCGCACGTCGTCGACCATGGCCACGAGCATCTTGCGCAGGTTCTCCACCTGCGCCTGGGAGCCGAGCACCAGGGAGTCACGCGGGTTCAGCGAAGCGCTGATCGCGGCCATGCGCAGCACACCTTCGATGAGCTTGGCGACCACCGAGCCGAAGCGCTCCTGCACCGCCTTGAGCGTGGTCTTGCCCTCGCGCACGGCGCGGTAGATCACCGCGGCGACGAGCGAGTCCTGATCGAGTTTGAGGTCGGCGAGAATCTCGGCGATTTCCAGGCCGGTCTGGAAGCTGGAGTTGCCTTCGGCCCACAGGTTCTGCGCGGCGTTGGCCTGCTGCTCGGCGTCACGGGCGAACTCGCAGGCGGCTTTCAGTGCCTCGCGATCCAGCGCCGGGTCAGCGCTCAGGGCATGGTCCAGCCATGCGTCCAGGTTGATGCTGCCATCATCGTTGATGGGCTGATGGGCCCTGACCTGTACCATCTCGTTACCTTCCCTACGGCAAGCACGCAACTCGCCGGATTGTCGCCAGCCTTCTCTGGGCCGGTCGGATGTTTGAGGCCTGCCATGGCCCTATTCTTCGTCGCACGGCCGTCATGCTGACGGACCGATTCTGCCGCAGGCCGACTTCGATCGTCGTCCACTTGGCGTTACCAAATGTCTCTCTGTCGGCCAGGCCGATCTAGCCCTTCTCGAACAGCGCCATGGCTTCGACATGCGCCGTCTGCGGAAACATGTCGAGGATGCCGGCACGTTTGAGCCGATACCCCTGCTTGACCAGTTCACCCGCATCGCGCGCCAGCGTGGCCGGGTTACAGGACACATACACCAGGCGCTGCGCGCCCAGCTTCTTCATCTGTTTCACCACCTCGAAGGCGCCGTCACGCGGCGGATCGAGCAGTACCGCATCGAAGCCCTTGCGTGCCCAGGCCGCGTCGGCCAGCGGCTTCGACAGGTCGGCGCGGAAAAAGTGCAGATTGCCCAGGCCATTGGCCACGGCATTGCCACGCGCGCGCTCGACCATCACCTCCACGCCTTCCACGGCCACCACCTCGGCCACCCGCTGCGCCAACGGCAGGGCGAAGTTGCCCAGGCCGCAGAACAGATCCAGCACCCGCGCCTGAGTATGCGGCGCCAGCCACTCGAGTGCCTGTGCGACCATCGCCTCGTTGACGGCGGCGTTGACCTGGACGAAATCGCCCGGGCGGTACTGCAGGTGCAGGCCCCAGGTCGCCAGGTCGTACCCCAGCTCCTGACCGGGCACATCCGCCTGCGGCTCGCCGACACCATGCAGCCACAGCTGCGCCTGGTGCGCGGCGCTGAACGCGCGCAGACGCTCAAGATCCTCGTCGCCCAGCGGCGCGGTATGGCGCAGCAACAACGCGCTGGCCGAGCCATGGAACAGTTCGACGTGACCGACCGCCTGGGGTTTGTCCAGGCTGCGCAGTAACACCGGCAGCGCGTTGAAGATCGGCTGCAAGGGCTGTACCAGCACCGGGCATTCGTCGATGGCGACGATGTCCTGGCTGGCCGCGGCGCGGAAGCCGACATCCAGTGCCTTGCGCTTGACGTCCCAGCGCACGGCGATGCGCGCGCGGCGACGGTAGCCGAACTCGGCACCGACCAGCGGCGCGGCCCATTCCTCGGGTTCGAGGCCGGCAACGCGTTGCAGCTGTTCGGCCAGGCTGCGCTGTTTCAGCGCAAGTTGTTCGGCATGCGGCAGATGTTGCAGCGTGCAGCCGCCACAGCTGCCGGCATGCACGCAGGGCGCCGGGCGCCGTGTATCGACGGCGCGCAGCACACGCTCGGTACGTGCCTCGACTACCTGGCTGCGCGCGCCGAGCACGCGCGCCTCGACCTGCTCGCCGGGCAACGCGCCGGCGACGAACCAGCTGCTGCCATCGAGGAAGGCGATACCCCGGCCATCGTGGGCCAGGCGCTCAATGGCGAGCACCTGCTTCTTGCCCACCGGCACCTGGGCCTTGCGCTCGCCGCCACTGGGTTGGAAGCGCAGGCCAGGACTGCGTTTGGCCATCTATCGGTACCTGCAAATCAACAAAGGGGGAAACGGCAAGCGGGCGCGCACGACATCGCGCAGCGGCTCATTGTGGATCGTCGTAGATCCCGGCGGACAGGTAGCGGTCGCCACGGTCGCAGACGATCGCCACGATCACGGCATTCTCCACCTGTTGCGACAGGCGCAGCATGGCCGCCACCGAACCACCCGACGAAACGCCGCAGAAGATGCCTTCTTCACGGGCCAGGCGGCGCATGGTCTGCTCCGCTTCCAGCTGGCTCATGTCGACCACACGGTCGACCCGCGTGGCGTCGAAGATCTTCGGCAGGTATTCCTCGGGCCAGCGGCGGATACCCGGAATCGACGAGCCTTCCTGCGGCTGCAGGCCGACGATCTCGACCGCGGGGTTCTGTTCCTTGAGGTAACGCGACACGCCCATGATGGTGCCGGTGGTACCCATGGAGCTGACGAAATGGGTGATCTGGCCCTGAGTCTGCTGCCAGATTTCCGGGCCGGTGCTGGTGTAGTGCGCGATCGGGTTGTCGCCGTTGGCGAACTGGTCGAGCACTTTGCCGCGGCCGTCGGCCTGCATCTGCAGCGCCAGGTCGCGCGCGCCCTCCATGGTTTCGACCAGGATCAGCTCGGCGCCATAGGCGGTCATCGCCGCCTTGCGCTCGGCGGTGGAGTTGTCGGGCATGATCAGGACCATCTTGTAGCCCTTGATCGCCGCCGCCATCGCCAGGGCGATGCCGGTGTTGCCGGAGGTGGCTTCGATCAGCACGTCGCCGGGCTGGATATCGCCGCGCAGTTCGGCGCGGCTGATCATCGACAGGGCCGGACGGTCTTTCACCGATCCAGCTGGGTTGTTGCCCTCGAGCTTCACCAGCAGGGTATTCGAGGTGTGGCCGGGCAGACGTTGCAAGCGGACCAGCGGGGTGTTGCCGATGCAATCGGCGATGGTGGGGTACTGCACGGTCATGGCGGTGTTCGCAATCCAGACACGGGAAGGGGCGCCTATGATAGCGGCAAACCTGCGCGGACCCTATTGCGGAACGCGCGCACCTTAGAGCTGAACGCTATAAGTCAGTAACCAACAGCCGCCCCACAGCAGCGCGCCGGCCGCCGGCAGCCAGACACTCAGACGCGGCGCATAGGGCAACAACATGACCAGGGCGAAGCCGGCCAGGGAAATCTGCCCGAACCAGCCCACCGGCCCCATCGCCCAGCCCCAGCTCGCCACGCAGGCAGCGAAGCTCAGTGCCAGCGCCAGCCAACCGGCAGCACGCAGCCCCCGGCGCACGGCCAGGCTCGGCACCTTGCCCCACACCTGTTTGTAATGCCGTTCCAGGCCCTGGCACAGGGCGAGCATGCCGCTATAAGCCAACAGCACGCCGCCGAAGAATGCACTGAGCATCACGCCACCTCCGCTGCGGCCGCACGTGGTGCCCGCCGTGGCACCTTCTCGACCACCGGCCGGCTGACCTTCCAGCAGGCCCAGGCCAGGCAGGCGCCCAGCGCCACGCTGGTCAGTTCCAGCAACAGGCGCGTTTGCCCTTCTCCCCCGGTGACCGCGCCGAGCACTGGCAGTCCGATGCACAGCGCGGCGCCCAAGCCGAGCTGCTCACGCCACGCCGCCTTGTAGGGGCGCAGCCAGGCATGCGCCAGGCTGAGCAGCCAGAGGGCGAAGAACACGCGTATCTCCCAGTCGCCGCGCTGCGCCAGCTCCACCGGCAGCAGGCGATTGGCCCAGAGCATGCCGACGCAGGCGATGCACAGGCCGGCGATCACGGCGATGTTGATCGGCTCGGCCAGCGCATACATACGCGCCGCCACCGGGCCATCGGCATCCGGCCGGCGCCGCCGCTTGACGGTGAACAGCACCAGCCCGGTGGCGATCATCGCGCTGCTGACCAGGCCGCAGACGAAGTACAGCCAGCGCATCGGGTAGCCGCCGAACTGGGCGAAGTGCAGGCCGGACATGACGCGCTGGGTCAGCACGCTCGGCCGCGAGACGGGTGGCGCCTGCAACACCTTGCCGGTCACGCCGTCGAACAGCATGCGCTCGCCCTTGGTCAGCTCCATGCGGCTGCCGAGCAGTGGGCTGATCGCGACCTGGGCATTGGCCCGCCCCGGATTGCTGATGTTCAGGCCGCCGAGCATGCCGGCGCCGTAATGCGCTTCGGCCTGTGCGATGAAACCTGCGATCGGCAGCATCGGTGCGGCCGGCGCGCGCTCACGCGGTGCATCGCGCGGGCCACGCTCGCGCTCGCCACGACCACCGCCGCCCTGTGCGGCCATTTCCGGGCGCATGTCGCGGAACATGGCCTGGGCGTCACCGTCGTACAGCGCCTGCACGCCCGCCGGCATATAGATGAGGTAGAAAATCACCAGGCCGGTGTAGGTGATCATCAGGTGGAACGGCAGCAGCAGCACGCCGCTGGCGTTATGCGCATCCAGCCACGAGCGCTGGCCCTTGGCCGGGCGAAAGGTGAAGAACTCCTTGAAGAACTTCTTGTGGATGATGATGCCGCTGACCAGCGCCACCAGCATGGCCAGGGCGGCGAAACCGACCACCCAGATGCCGATCATGCGCGGCAGGTGCAGGGTGTAGTGGAAATGGAAAAAGTACTGCCCGCCCGCCGTGGCGCGCGCCTTGAGCGGCTCGCCGGTCTGCGGATCGAGGTCCTGGCCACCGCCGCGCCGCCCTTCCCCGCTCGACGCGCTGAGGCCAGGCGAACGCACGGTCGGCAGGCTGATGTTCCAGGCCGTGGCATCCGGCGCGATGCGCTGCAGATAGCCGAGGGCTGCCTGCGCCGCCTGCGTCTGGTCGACGGTTACAGGCTGCAGCTCTGGCTGCATCCACTGGTCGATCTCCTTGTCGAACACCGCCAGCGTGCCGGTGAGGAAGATGGCGAACAGCAGCCAGCCGAGCACCAGCCCACCCCAGGTATGCAGCCAGGACATCGATTGCGTCAGGGTTTGCGGCTTCATTTCAGGAACTCCAGCACCTGCGGCCAGAAGCCGACGAGCGCCAGCGGCACCGCCAGCAGTAGCACATACCAGGCACGCCACGCCGTACGAGCGGCGAAGGCCCAGAGTACGACCAGGGTGTAGAAGGTGAACGACAGCAGCGTCGCCACCACCACCGCGTCGACATTGGCCAGCGGCAGTGCCCGGGCAATGGCGGCCGTGGCGGCATAGGTGAAGGCGTAACCACCGAAAATGGCGGCGCCTGTGCGCGAAAGCATCTCCAGCCAGCGCTGGCCATCGGCGGCCTTACTGCTCATGGCGGTCTCCTGATAAGGGGTTTCCGGGCTCGCTGGCCAGTTGCAGCGCCGGTGGCAACGAGGCAGGCAACAGTGGCCCGTGGCCGAGGCCGGGGAATTCCCGGTAATGCACCTGCAGGCCCGGCACCTGAGCCAGGCGCCGGGTCATCTGCAGCGCGGCATCGGCCGGCACGCTGGCCATCGCCTCGCGGCGGGCGGCCACCACCTTGGCATCCATCCCGGCACGCGGCGGACGATCCCCGGCATTGCCGATACCACGCATCAGCAGCAGGCGCCCTCCGGGAAGCGCTGGCTTGGAGGCAAGAAAGGTCTGTTCCTCGCTGAGGATGAAGCCCTTCTGCCACCACAGTGAGGGGTCGGCGATGGCGTAGGCCTGGAAACTCTGCGGCCGGGTGAACAGCGTGTGCAGGGCGAACAGGCCCGCATAGGAATGCCCCCACAGCGTCTGCCGCTGCCCGTCGATGGGGGCTCGGGCGGCCACGGCCGGTTTGATCCGCTGTTCGATCAGCTGCAGGAATACATCCGCACCACCACCGCGGCGCTCGCGCACCAGATCGTCGATCACCGGCTCTGCGCCGGGCAGCGGCGGCGTGTAGTCGTAGGCGCGAGCGACCACGTCGAAACGCAGGTCGGTGGCGTAGCCGATGGCTACCAGCACCGGCGGATCGCGCCGGTCCAGCGCTGCCAGCTGCGCCTCGTCGAGGGTGTCCATCGCCGCGTTGCCATCGAGCATGTACAGCGCCGGATAACCACCCTGCGGCGCCGGGCGCTGCGGCACGCCGATCCAGATGCGGTACTGACGCTGGCCATCGGCCGAGCCCAGCTCGAGCTGCTCGAAGCGATAGAACGTCGACCCGCGCTCGGCGATGTTCGGCCCCAGCTTTTCGCTGAGGTCAGGCTTGGCCAGCGCCAGCAGCGGCAGGCAGATAAGAGCCAGAAGTATCGTGCGCGTCATCAGACCACCCCGAGTCGTTGCCAGACCGGCAGCGTGACGGCTTCGAAACGCTGCAGGTGAGTTGCCACATCACTATCGAACCCGTGCCCCGTGCGCCGTAGCAGCGCCAGCACGGTTTCGTGCAGCAAGCTGCCGCGCAGCGCCGGGTGCTCCAGCAGCACGCGGGCGGAGGCCATCTCCAGCGTGTTCGCGGCGATACCCGCGCCCAGGCTCGGCGCGGCCAGGTGGGTGTAGCCGCTGCCATGCAGCGCCCCTTCGGCCAGCACGCGGTTGACGCGCTGGCAGCACGCGACATCCACCGCACCAGCCCGCAGCGGATGGGCATGACCGGCCCAGGTCAGCAGTTGCAGGGCGCCACTGAGCAGGCCGATCTGCCCGCTTAGTTGCGGGCGCCGCGCCAGCTCGGCAAAGCTCTGCGGCCCCTCGCCCAGTGCTTGCAGCAGCGGGCCATAGAGGCTGACATCGCCTTCAACCGGGCCAATGCGCGTATCGAACAGCACCGGCCCATCAGCAGGCGCGCCGGGCAGCACGGCCCAGCAACTGCCCAGCAATGCCTGGCGGTGCTCACTCGCCGTGAGCGCCTGCGCCTGGCGCAGGTAGAGGTCGCGGCGCTGCGCCTGGTTACGGGCGATGTCCTTGGCGGTTTCGCGCTGAGCCGGATCATCCAGGCCCTGCAGCAGCGACAGACAACCGGCCGGCAGCGACAGCTCGTCGATGTTCTCCAGCGGCGTGGCACTGCCGACGAAGCGGCAGTCGATGGCGGCGAAATCAGCGATCACCTCGGCCGCATGCTGCGGCGCCCAGTGTTCGCAAAGCAGTTCGTGGGCCAGGTAGCCGAGGTCCTCGCTCGACTGCCGCGCCAGGCGCCGGGCCACATCCGGGTGGTCGACGAAGTAGCCGGCACCGGCGGCTTGCCACTGCGCCAAAGCATCGAGGCCGGCACGCAGGCGCTGCTGTTCGTTGCCGCTGGCGGCCTGTGCGGTCTGCCAGATCAGGCGCTGGGCACTGGCGAAGGCGGACAACCCGGGATGGCTCATGTAGCCGAGGTAGACCACCCCGCCCGGCTTCAGCGTCAGCGCGATGAAGCGACGCAGGGCCTGGCGGTTGGCCGGCGACACCCAGGAGTACACGCCGTGCAGAACGATGAAGTCGAAGCCTTCGCCGGGCGGCTGGGCGGCCAGTGAAGCGAAATCGGCCTGGAGAAATTCCAGGTTGCTCAACCCGGCGGCCTGTGCCTGACGCCTGCCGTGGGCGATGTGCTGGGCGTTGAAGTCCACCGCGACAAACTGCCCGCACGGGTTGCTCGCTGCCAGCAACAGGGCGTTCAGGCCCTGGCCGCAGCCAAGCTCGCAGTAACGAAACGGCTGCGCCACATCCGGCGCACGCTGGCCCAGGGCGGTGAGCACGGCGCTCAGCCACGACGGCGACATTTCGCCCTGGACATGGTGGGGATAGACCGACTCGGCCAGGTAGCCCTCGTTCCACAGCGGCATTGCAGACCTCTCAGGATGAAAATACTCCGCCAGGCAAGCCTGGCGGAGTTGGAGCCCTGCCGCGGTGGGCAGGGAAGGAGCACGGTTGCATCAGAACGAAGCGGTCACCGACGCGAAGTAGGCACGGCCCGGTTCGTTGTAGGTCACGGCACCGGCGCTGGAGGCGTTGCCTTCGCGGTAGATGCGCTTGTCGAAGAGGTTGTTGATACCCAGGCGCACGCTGTAGTTCTCGTTGAACTCGTAGCCGGCGCTGAGCCCCATCATGCCGTAGGGATCGACATCCTTCTGCGCATCTGCGTCATACGCCTGGTCGGTACGCGGGTTGTAGCTCGGCGCTTCCTGCTTACCGTAGTAGGTGCCATTGACCTGCAGAGAGAGCTGCTCGGTGACGTACCAGTCGAGGGTCGAGTTGAGGGTGTACTCGGGGATCACGCTGAGCGGCTCGCCGGTGTCCTTGTCCTCGGACTCGATCATGTAGGTGAGGTTGGTGTTCCACTCCAGGTTGCTGGCCAGGGCGATGAACAGGTTGCCCTCGACGCCTTCGACCACCGCCTTGTTGGCGTTGACCCACTGCTGCACGCGACGGCCGTTGCTCAGGGCGAAGGCGTAATCGTTGCTGCCGATGATCTTGTTCTTGTAGTCGTTGCGGAAGTAGGTGGCGCTGGTGTGCCAGGTGCCCTTGTCGAAGGACAGGCCGATTTCCTTGTTGATGCTGGTTTCCGGCTCCAGGTCCGGGTTACCGATCAGGTAGCAGCCACCGGCGTTGGCTTCGTTGGCGTTACAGCCGTTGCCCATGCTGTACAGCAGGTAGTTGGGGTTGGACTGGTACAGGTTCGGCGTCTTGTAGGCGCGGGCGATGCCGCCTTTGAGGGTCAGTTCGTCGGTCAGCTCATGGGAGGCGTTGAGGCTCGGGCTCCAGTTGCCGCCAAACTCCTCATGCTCGTCGTAGCGCAGGCCGGGGGTGACGATGGTGTTGGCACCCACTTCGATGTTGTCCTCGACGAACAGCGCGTAGCTGTCTGCCGTGGTCTTGGTCTGGCTGCGGTCGAAACCGGGGATCGCCGGGATCGCACCGACACCCGGGTCGAAGCTCTGCGCGCGCATCGAGCCTGGGTCGTTCATCGACTCGTAGAGATACTCGCCACCCAGCGTCAGCACCTGCTCGAAGCCAAGGCTCAGCGGCAGGTTGACCTCGGCGGCGGCGCGGGTGTTGCGCAGACGCGACATGAACACGCCGGCACCTTGGGCCGGGGCCCCTTCCGGGCCGCCCGCCAGGCCTTCGTTGAGGCGCTCGTTGCGGGTGTAGTCGTAGCTCAGCGAGGCCTTGCTGCTGCCCCAGTCGAAATCACCGTTGTGCGTCAGCGAGTAGCTGGTGCGCTGGATGACGTTGGTTTCCGTACCGGTCAGGCTGTTGATGAACGGCAGGTTGCCGCCACCGTTGCTGTTCATGGTATCGCCGGTGTAGATGTTGCCCTGGCGGCTGTAGCTGGCTTCCAGATCGAGGGTCTGCTCGGGGGTCAGCTGCCAGCTGAGCAGGCCATTGATGTCCTTGTTGCGCACGCCTTCACGGCCGGCGACCAGGCCGCCCGCATCCGCCTGGTGGCTGGCATTGATGTCGGAATCGTCGGCATCGGTCTTGTTCGCACCGCCGTACAGGCGGAACGCCAGGTTGTCGGTCAGCGGGCCGCTGAGGTTGAAGTTCGCACGCTTGCCGGCGCCTTCGGCGTCGTCTTCGGGAAGGATGGTGTACAGGGTCATCGAGCCACGCAGCTCTTTGGTCGGGCGCTTGGTGATGATGTTCACCACACCGCCCATAGCCCCGGAGCCATAACGCGCAGCAGCCGGGCCACGCAGGATCTCGATGCGCTCGACTTCTTCAGCCGGCACCCAGTTGGTTTCGCCACGGGTGTCGCGGTCACCGTTCCAGCCATAGCGCACGGCGTTGCGCGAGGTAGAAGGTTTGCCGTCGATGAGGATCAGGGTGTTTTCCGGGCCCATGCCGCGCAGGTCGATCTGGCGGTTGTTGCCACGCGAACCGCTGGGGCTGTTGCCGGTCAGGTTGACGCCGGGCTCGCGGCGAATGACATCGGACAGGTCGTTGGCCGGCGGGCGCTTCTTGATGTCGTCGGCGGTGATGATCGACACACCCGGCGCCTGCTTCAGCTCCTGCTCGGCGGTGCCCAGTACGCGGGTCTCCTGCAGCTGCAGCGCCTGGTCGGTGCCATCCACCGGCAGATCGGTGCTTTCCACCGGCACGTCGTCCAGGCCGATTTCCAGCGGCGCGGCCAGTAGCATGGAGGGGGCAGAGGCGGCGAGAAGGGCCAGGGACAGATGGCTGAGCTTGAATCGAGACTGCATGGACAACGCTCCTGTTGCAATGACAGAGGGCACAGGAGACGGGCAGAACGGCAAGTGGGCGGTGGCCAGGAAATAAGCGGCGGTCATCCAGAACTTTCCGATTCGCCCACGGTCTGTGCGCGGGGATCGGCGCGGATGATATGAATTCCTATTTGTGAGTAAAGATCATTTACAAACTATACATTTGGTAAAAACAGATTCAGGCGCAAACCCTGGGCGCCATTTTCCGCCCACAGCTGGCCGCCCTGCAGGCGCACCGTGCTGCGCGCGATGGCCAAACCCAGGCCGAAACCTTCGCCACCGGGCCGTGCCGCGCACAGGCGGGTAAACGGGCGGAAGATGGTTTCCAGCTCGTTATCGGCCACGCCCTTGCCTTCATCCTCCAGCCACAGGTGCCAGCGCCGCTCCAGGCGACGGCCGCCGAAGCGGATCACGCCACCGGCAGGCGAATGGCGGATGGCATTGCGCAGGATGTTTTCCAGCGCCTGGGCCAGGCCATTGAGGTGGCCATGCACGCGGCAGTCCGCCGGTAGCTCGCAGACCAGCTGCTGCGCCGGCCAGCCGCTCTCGAAGCAGGCGTTCTCGGCCAGCACGCCCCACAGCGCGCGGACATCGATGTCTTCCATGGGCAGCCGCGGCCGTTCGGTATCCAGCCAGACCAGTTCCAGGGTGTTGTCCACCAGTTGCTGCATGCCGTCGACCTCACGTTCCAGACGCTGGCGCAGCGTCTCGACATCGGTGGCGCACTCGCTGGCCACGCGCAACCGCGACAACGGCGTGCGCAGTTCGTGGGACAGGTCGCGCAGCAGCTGGCGCTGGTAGCCGACGGTGTGCTCCAGGCGCTCGGCCATGTGGTCGAAGGCTCGCCCCAGTTCACCCAGCTCGTCGCGCCGGCGGCTGACGTCCGTGCCCACGCGCGCACCGAGGTTGCCGGCACTGAGCGCCAGGGCCTGGCGATGCAGCGCGCCCAGCGGGGAAATCAGTGCACGGTAGAGCAACATCCCGAGCAGCACGGCGAGCACGCCCGGCAGCACCCGTTGCAGCAACAGTTCCCAGATTTGGCGGTGCTGACGCGGGCTCAGCTCCCGCGGCAACTCCATCACCAGGCGGTGCTGGCCATCGTTGAACGGGATATAGAACGTGGGCCAGCCGTTGGGATTGCCCAAGGCGCCTTCCAGCGAACGGATGAACAGCAGACGCTTGCTTTCCTCAGCGCTGAGCACCGGCGGCGACAACGCATCATTGTGGTCGCTGACCACCACGGCCCAGACGTGCTCGCGCTCGCGCAGCGCCTGCAGGTACGCATCAACACCCGCAACGCCGCGCTCGCGCCAGGCGTTCTCGGCTTCCTGCGCATAACCGCGCATGACCGCCTTGGATGAGTCGGACAGGCGTGACGTCGCTTCATGGACCAGCCGGCCCACGTCCAGGTTGAGGCTGACCAGCAGCAGGCAGAACAGCGCGAGGGCGCCGGTCAGCTTCCAGAACAGCGAATGACGGGTGAGCACGACCTCAACCCTCGTCGCACTGGAACAGGTAGCCCTTGCCCCAGGCGGTATCCAGGCGGCCGGCCTGGTAGCCGATGGCCTGCAGCTTGCGGCGGATATGGCTGACGTGCATGTCCAGGCTGCGATCATGCTGGGAGTACGGGCGGTGCAGCACCTGCTGATAGAGGAAGGCCTTGCTCAGCACCTCGCCGGTGTGGCGCACGAAGGTCTCCAGCAGGCGGAACTCGGTGACCGTCAGCTGTGCCCATTGCCCGGCATGGCGGACATCCAGGCGGGACTCGTCCAGGCGCAGCTGCGGCGCGCTCTCGACCTGCACCCGCTCGCTACGCTCGTAGGCCACGCGGCGCAGGATCGCCTCGATGCGCACGATCATCTCGCTCATGCTGAACGGCTTGGGCAGGTAATCGTCGGCACCCTGGCTGAAACCGGCGATGCGATCCTGCTCGCCGCCCAGGGCGGACATCAGGATCACCGGCACCCGGCGCTGGCGGCGCAGCTCGGCGAGCACCTCCAGGCCACTGCGGCTGGGCAGCATGATGTCCATCAGGATCAGGTCGAAGTCCTGCTCGCGGGCCAGGTTCAGGCCATCGTCGCCATCGTGGCGCAACGACACGTCGAAACCGCGACGCCCGAGGTGCTCACCCAGGTGGGCGGCCAGGATGGGGTCGTCCTCGATGGCCAGGATGCGGGCCGGAGGCGTGTTTTCAGGTTGCATGGGAATGGCCTGCAGATGCGAATATTTCTTTCTCCGCGCATTCTGGCAAATACGCCTACAGATTCCCACCCGACGAATCGCTAAACTGCCTGCAACCTTCCGCTGGAGAACGTCGTGTTCAAGGATCTCGGTATCAAGGGGCGCGTGCTGCTGCTCACCCTGTTGCCCACCAGCCTGCTGGCCCTGGTACTCGGCGGCTACTTCACCTGGATGCAACTGGCCGAACTGCGCGCGCAGCTGCAGCAGCGTGGCGAACTGGTGGTGCAGCAACTCGCGCCACTCGCCGCACCCGCCCTGGCCCGCAACGACGGTGTGCTGCTCGAGCGCCTGGCCAAGGAAACCCTCAACCAGCCGGATGTGCGCGCCGTCAGCTTCCTCTCCAGCGAACGCCAGCCACTGGCCCAGGCCGGGCCGAAGATGCTCAACGCCGCGCCGCCCAGCGACGGCAGCCCGATGATGCAGAACCGCAGCCAGGACGCCACGCGCTTCCTGCTGCCGGTCTACGGCCGCCACCACAGCCTCGCCGGCGCGCAGACCGACGAAGAAGCCAACCGCCTGATCGGCTGGGTCGAGCTGGAGCTTTCGCACCACCGCACCCTGCTGCAGGGCTACCGCAGCCTGCTCGCCAGCCTGCTGCTGATCATCACCGGGCTGACCATCACCGCCCTGCTCGCCCTGCGCATGAGCCGCACCATCAACGAACCGCTGCGGCGCATCGCCCACGGTGTCGGCCAGCTCAAGGAAGGCCACCTGCAAACCCGCCTGCCGACCTCCGGCAACCATGAGCTGGACGAGCTGGCCTCGGGCATCAACCGCATGGCCGAGTCGCTGCAGAACGCCCAGGAGGAGCTGCAGCACAGCATCGACCAGGCCACCGAGGACGTGCGGCAGAACCTGGAAACCATCGAGATCCAGAACATCGAGCTGGATTTCGCGCGCAAGGAAGCCTTGGAGGCCAGCCGGATCAAGTCCGAGTTCCTCGCCAACATGAGCCACGAGATCCGCACCCCGCTCAACGGCATCCTCGGTTTCACCAACCTGCTGCAGAAAAGCGACCTCAACCCACGCCAGCAGGACTACCTGGGCACCATCGAGAAATCCGCGGAAAGCCTGCTGGGGATCATCAACGAGATCCTCGACTTCTCCAAGATCGAGGCCGGCAAGCTGGTCCTCGAAAGCATCCCGTTCAACCTGCGCGACCTGCTGCAGGACACCCTGACCATCCTCGCCCCTGCCGCCCACCAGAAGCAGCTGGAGCTGGTCAGCCTGGTCTACCGCGACACGCCGCTGTCGCTGCAGGGCGACCCGCAGCGTCTCAAGCAGGTGCTGACCAACCTGGTGAGCAACGCCATCAAGTTCACCCGCGAAGGCACCATCGCCGTGCGCGCCATGGTCGAGGACGAAAGCGACGACCGCGCGCAGCTGCGCATCAGCGTGCAGGACACCGGCGTCGGTCTTTCCGACGAAGACCTGCGCGCGCTATTCCAGGCCTTCAGCCAGGCCGACAATTCGCTGAGCCGCCAGGCCGGCGGCACCGGCCTGGGTCTGGTGATTTCCAAACGCCTGGTCGAACAGATGGGCGGCGAGATCGGCGTCGAAAGCAACCCGGGCAGCGGCTCGGAATTCTGGATCAGCCTGAGCCTGCCCAAGGCCCGCGACGACAGCGACGACCTGCCCAGCGCACCGCTGCGCGGCCGCCGCGTGGCCATGCTGGAGAGTCACGAGCTGGTCAGCCAGGCGCTGCATCACCAGCTCGAAGACTGTGGCCTGCAGGTGCTGCCCTTCACCTCGCTCGACAGCCTGCTGGAGCGCGTCAGCCAGGGCCAGCAGAACGGCGAGCCGGTCGACCTCGCCGTGCTCGGCGTGCGTCTGCGCGAGCTGCCGCCCGAGCGCCTCGGCGAGCGCATCTGGGACCTTGACCAGCTCGGCTGCAAGACCCTGGTGCTGTGCCCGACCACCGAGCAGGCGCTGTACCACGAGGCGCTGCCGGATGCGCACAGCCAGCTGCACGCCAAGCCGGCCTGCACGCGCAAGCTGCTGCGCGCCCTGGGCGACCTGGTCAACCCGCGCCAGCACCGTTTCGACAACCGCGCCCCGTTGACCAGCCGCGCACCGCGCCTGCTCTGCGTCGACGACAACCCGGCCAACCTGCTGCTGGTACAGACCCTGCTCAGCGACATGGGTGCCGAGGTGACCGCCGTGGACAGTGGCTACGCCGCGGTCGACGCCGTCCAGCACACCAGCTTCGACCTGGTGTTCATGGACGTGCAGATGCCCGGCATGGACGGGCGCCAGGCCACCGAGGCGATCCGCCAGTGGGAACAGGAGCGCGAGCGCAGCCCGATGCCGATCGTCGCGCTCACCGCCCACGCCCTGGCCAACGAGAAGCGCGCCCTGCTGCAGAGCGGCATGGACGACTACCTGACCAAACCGATCAACGAGCGCCAGCTGGGCCAGGTGGTGCTCAAGTGGACCGGCCTGGCCCTGCGCAGCTACGCCGCGGCCAGCCCGCTCGACAGCGCGCCGGCGGCCAGCACCCTGCGCGTGCTCGACCCCGAGGAAGGCCTGCGCCTGGCCGCCGGCAAGGCGGACCTGGCCACGGATATGCTGAGCATGTTGCTGGCCTCGCTCGACGCCGACCGTCAGGCCATCCGCCAGGCACGCGAGAACAACGAGCGCAGCGCGCTGATCGAACGCGTGCACCGCCTGCACGGCGCCACTCGCTACTGCGGCGTGCCGCAGCTGCGGGCCGCCTGCCAGCGCAGCGAAACCTTGCTCAAGCAGGACGACCCGAATGCCCAGCACGCGCTGGACGAACTCGACGCCGCCATTGCCAAGCTGGCCCAGGAAGCCGTGATCGGCGCCTAGCGCAGGCATGGCGGAGCCAGGGTGCTGGCGACCAGCACCCGCGTGTTCCTCACCAGTGAACGTACCGAAAGCGGAGCCCAGATGCGCATCATCCTGTTCAGCAGCAAGGCCTATGACCGCGACAGCTTTCTTGCCGCCGCAGAAGGCGCCGACTGGCAACCGGAATTCCAGGAAGCCCGCCTGAACCTGCAGACCGCGGCGCTGGCCGACGGCTGCGTGGCGGTCTGCGCCTTCATCAACGACGACCTCTGCGCGGCTGTACTGGAGCGTCTGGCCGCCGGCGGCACGCGACTGATCGCCCTGCGCTCGGCCGGCTACAACCATGTCGACCTCAAGGCCGCGCAGCGCCTGGGCCTGGCCGTGGTGCGCGTGCCCGCCTACTCGCCGCACGCGGTGGCCGAGCACGCTGCGGCGCTGGTGCTGGCCCTGAACCGCTGCCTGCCACGCGCCTTCAACCGCACCCGCGAAGGCGATTTCTCCCTGCGCGGGCTGACCGGCTTCGACCTGCATGGCAAGACCGTCGGCGTGATCGGCGCAGGCAAGATCGGCCTGTGCTTCGCCCGCATCATGGCCGGCTTCGGCTGCCAGGTGCTGCTGCAGGACCCGTACCCGGTGGCCGGCCTCGCCGAACTGGGCGCACGCCAGGTGACGCTCGACGAGCTGATCGCCAGCAGCGACATCATCAGCCTGCACTGCCCGCTGAGCGAAGACAGCTACCACCTGATCGACACCTCACGCTTGGCGCGGATGAAGCGCGGCGCCATGTTGATCAACACCGGGCGCGGCGCCCTGGTCGACACGCCGGCGCTGGTCGAGGCACTGAAGAGCGGCCAGCTCGGCTACCTGGGCCTGGATGTCTATGAAGAGGAAGCCGAGCTGTTCTTCGAGGACCGCTCCGACCTGCCCCTGCAGGACGACGTGCTGGCGCGCCTGCTGAGCTTTCCCAATGTGATCGTCACCGCCCACCAGGCCTTCCTTACCCGCGAGGCGCTGGCCGCAATTGCCCAGACCACCCTGGACAACATCGCCGCCTGGGTTGCCGGCGAACCGGTGAATCAGGTGACACAGAGCGCGTGATAGCATGCGCAGCGATTTTGGAGGACCCATGGCCGAACACGATTTCCGATACTCCCTGCTCACCCCCGCCCACACCCTCACCGAATGCCGCGCCCTGGCGCCCGGCCGCTACCAGGTGATCGGCAACGGCGGCGCGATCCAGAGCGGCGACACCCTGCTGGTGACCATGAAAGGCAGCCGCGAGCTGACCTTGCGCCTGGTCGTGGAGAAGGTCCGCCACCTGATCAACCCGCCCGGCCAGTGGCAGGCGGTCGCCAGCGGGCCGGCGTTCCGCGAACTGGCTATCCTCAACTGGCAGGTCAACTGCGACGGCTGCGGCACCCAGCTCGATTTCGAGTTCGCCGTGGACGCCGCCCTTGGCGAAAAAGCGCGCCCGGCCGCCGCCAGTGCGCGCATTCAGGAACTTGGCTGGCAGAGCCGCAACGGTCAGCACTTCTGCCCGCGCTGCGTGGAGAAAGCCGCATGAAATCAGCCCTCGCCCTCGGCCTGGTCACCGCGACCCTCATGGGTTGCGCCGCAGAACCCCTGCAGCTGCAGCACGAGAAGACCTACCAAGTCGAGTGGATCGGCGAGCGCCCGCTGATCGACCGCAGCCACCTGACCATCACCCTCGGCGAGGACGGTCGCGCCTACGGCAACGCCGGCTGCAACCACTGGTTCGCCAGTTACACGCTGGAAGGCGACAACCTGACCTTCGAGCGCCCCGGCAGCACACGCAAGCTCTGCGCACCGGCGCTGATGGAACAGGAACAGCGCTTCCTCGAGGCCCTGACCGAGGTGCAGCGCTGGGATGTCTCGAGCATCGAGCAACTGCGCCTGTGGCCCGCCAGCGGCAAGCCCATTCGCCTGTGGCCGGAAGAAGGCTGAGAGCCACGCCACGGATAGGCGGCGCGCCTGATCGTTCCCACGCTCCGCGTGGGAATACCGCCTTCGACGCTCCGGCGTCCATTCGCGAGCCGGTGAAGCGCCTTGCGACGCAACCTAAGGCCCGAACAGCTCCAACTGCTCGAGCCTGCCGCGCAGATCCTGCAAGCGCACCCCGACCCCGAGTAGCCGCACCGGCTTGTTGCCGCGGGCATAGGCCGCGCTGAGCAACAGCTGGTAGCTGTCCAGATCGCGCCGTGCACCGGCCTGCTCCAGGGTGGTCTGAGTGAAGTCATGGAACTTGATCTTCACGAACGGTTTGTCCGCCTTGTAGCTGGCATCCAGGCGCGCCATCCGCGTATTCAACTGCTCGATCAGCTCGGGCAAACGCGCCAGGCAGGCCGCGAGATCGGGCAGGTCCTGATCAAAGGTGTTTTCCACGCTCACCGACTGGCGGCGGCTGTCCACCTGCAGCGCACGCTCGTCGATGCCCCGCGACAGGTTCCACAGGCGCTCGCCGAAACTGCCGAACTCGCGCAGCAGCGAACGCCGCTCCCATTCGCGCAGATCGGCGCAGGTGCGCACGCCCAACCGTCCGAGCTTGTCGGCGGTGACCTTGCCCACGCCGTGTAGTTTGCTCACCGGCAGCGCGGCGACGAACGCATCGACCTGATCCGGGGTGATCACGAACAGCCCGTCGGGCTTGCGCCAGTCACTGGCGATCTTGGCCAGAAACTTGTTCGGCGCCACCCCGGCGGACACGGTGATGTGCAGGTCCTGCCAGACGCGGCGGCGGATTTCCTGGGCGATGCGCGTGCCGCTGCCGGAAAAGTGCGGGCTGTCGGTGACGTCCAGATAGGCTTCGTCCAGCGACAACGGCTCGATGACCTCGGTGAAGTCGCGGAAAATCCCGTGGATCTCCCGCGAAACCGCCTTGTACACGTCCATGCGCGGCCGCACGATCTTCAGATCCGGGCACAACTTCACCGCCTGCCCCATGGGCATCGCCGAACGGATGCCCCAGGCCCGCGCCTCATAATTGCAGGTCGCGACCACGCCACGCCGGTCCGCCGCGCCGCCCACCGCCAGCGGTTTGCCCGCCAGGCTGGGGTCGTCGCGCATCTCGATGGCGGCGTAGAAGCAGTCGCAGTCGACGTGAATGATCTTGCGCACGAAAGTCCGGAAAGCCCCACCGGGCATGCTCTGAAGGCTCGGATTCTACACCCGTACGTCGCTAAGCACCTGAGCGAACAACAGTTTTTCGCGGTTAGAGGTTGACACCCGAGCTTTCGCCAGTAGAATGGCCGCCGCGGGATGGAGCAGTCTGGTAGCTCGTCGGGCTCATAACCCGAAGGTCGTAGGTTCAAATCCTGCTCCCGCAACCAGTTTCGATGAAAGGCCACTCAAACGAGTGGCCTTTTTCGTTTCCGGCTTTTTATTTAAGTAATTGATTAAAAAGCATAAATCGATTGACAGAAGCTTCTCCCGCTGTAGAATTGCCGGCGCGGGATGGAGCAGTCTGGTAGCTCGTCGGGCTCATAACCCGAAGGTCGTAGGTTCAAATCCTGCTCCCGCAACCAGTTTCGATGAAAGGCCACTCAAACGAGTGGCCTTTTTCGTTTCTGCCTGCCGAAGATTTATCGGCCAGGCTGGAACTTGCCCCCTGCGCCATACTCTGAGCCGCACTGCCCCATGAGGTGATCAATGCGCGCCAGCCCCGATCAACCGCACAACCCGCCCGCCTCCGCCCTCAACCCCAGACTCCTGCTCTGGCGCCAACGCATCAGCCAGTACCGCCAACCGCTCGGCCTGCTGCTGGCCCTGCTGCTGTTCGGCATCGCCCTGATCGCCTGCCACCACCTGCTCGATGAACTCGACCCCGCTGCCCTGCGTCAGTCGCTGCTGGCCGTGCCGAGCGTCGATCTGTTCGGCGCACTGGCGCTGACGGCGCTCGGCTTCGTCGCCCTGCTCGGCTACGAATGGTCGGCCAGCCGCTATGCCGACGTGCAACTGCCCGGTCGCATCCTCGCCCTCGGCGGTTTCTGCGCCTTCGCCATCGGCAATGCGGTGGGGCTGTCGATGCTCTCCGGCGGCTCGGTGCGCTACCGCCTCTACGCCCGTCACGGCAGCGGCTACGCCGAAGTCGCACGGATGACCCTGTTCGCCAGCCTGTCGCTGGGCTGCACGCTGCCGATCCTCGCCGCGCTCGCCAGCCTCAGCGACCTGCCGGGCGCCGCCACAGCGCTGGGGCTCTCCGAAACCGTGCTGGCCACGCTGTCGGGCCTGGTTCTGCTGGGCGCCGCCGCCCTGGCATTCACCCTGCAGCGCGCCCGACTGGCCGAGCAGCCCTACCGGGACAGCCTGCTGGTCAGCGTGCACAAACGCATCCTGCGCCTGCCCGGCGCGCGGCTCTCCCTGCTGCAGCTGTTCATCACCGCCCTGGATGTCAGCGCCGCAGCCGGCGTGCTCTACCTGCTGCTGCCCGAAGCGCCGCCGTTCGGCATCTTCCTGCTGGTGTACCTGCTGGCCCTCGCCGCGGGTGTGCTCAGCCATGTGCCTGGCGGGGTCGGCGTGTTCGAAGCGGTGCTGCTCGCCGCCTTTGCCGACACGCTCGGCGCCGCGCCCCTGGCCGCCGCACTGCTGCTCTATCGCCTCATCTATATCGTCCTGCCGTTACTGCTGGCATGCGTGCTGCTGTTGCTGATCGAGGCCCGGCGCCTGCTGCCGAGTAGCCAGGCCTTGCGCACGGCGTCGGGCATGGCCGCGCCAGTGCTGGCCCTGCTGGTGTTTTTCTCTGGCGTGGTGCTGCTGTTCTCCGGGGTGACGCCGGTGATCGACCAGCGCCTGGCGCACCTCGGCTTTCTGATCCCGCACCGCCTGATCGACGCCTCGCACTTCGGCGCCAGCCTGATTGGCATGCTCTGCCTGTTGCTGGCCCAGGGCCTGCGTCGGCGCCTGTCCGCCGCCTGGGTGCTGACCCTGACCCTGCTGCTGGCCGGCGTGGTGCTGTCGCTGCTCAAGGGCTTCGACTGGGAACAGGCCATCCTGCTGAGCCTGGTCGCCGGGCTGCTGGCGTTGTTCCGGCCGTCGTTCTACCGCCGCAGCCGCCTGCTCGACCTGCCTGTTTCGCCGCTGTACATGGTCGCCAGCCTCTGCGTGCTGGCCGCTTCGGTCTGGCTGCTGCTGTTCGCCTATCAGGATGTGCCCTACGAGCATGAGCTCTGGTGGCAGTTCGCCCTGGATGGCAACGCCCCGCGCGGCCTGCGTGCCGCACTCGGCAGCGCCGCGCTGCTGGCCGGTACGGTACTGGCCTGGCTGCTGCGCGCCACGCCACCGGCGATCCACCTGCCCACCGAGCAGGAGCTGAACCAGGCGGCGCAGATCATCCAGCGCTCCGACCAGGCCGATGGCGGCCTCGCCCTGACCGGCGACAAGGCCCTGCTGTTCCACGCCGACGGCAGCGCCTTCCTCATGTACGCACGCCGCTCGCGCAGCATGATCGCCCTGTTCGACCCCATCGGCCCGGCGCAGCAGCGCGCCGAGCTGATCTGGCAGTTCCGTGACCTCTGCGACCTGCACCATGCGCGCCCGGTGTTCTATCAAGTGCGCGCGGAGAACCTGCCCTTCTACATGGACATCGGCCTGAGCGCGGTGAAACTCGGTGAAGAAGCCCGCGTCGACCTGCAACGTTTCGATCTCGATAGCACCGGCAAGGCCATGAAGGACCTGCGCTACACCTGGAACCGCGGCCAGCGCGACGGCCTCAGCCTGGAGTTCCATGCCCCCGGCGAAGCGCCGCTGACAGAGCTGCAGGAAATTTCCGATAGCTGGCTGAGCGGCAAGAACGTGCGCGAGAAAGGCTTCTCCCTCGGCCGTTTCGACCCAGCCTACCTGCGCCATTTCCGTATCGTGGTGGTGCGTGTCGAAGGCCGCGCCGTGGCCTTCGCCAACCTGCTGGAAACCGACAGCGCTGAACTGGCCAGCCTTGACCTGATGCGCATGCGCCCCGACGCGCCGAAGCTGACCATGGAATTCCTCATGCTCGGCCTGCTGCTGCACTTCAAGGAGCGCGGCTTCAATCACTTCAGCCTGGGCATGGTGCCGTTGTCCGGCCTGCAGCCACGCCGTGGCGCGCCGCTGACCCAGCGCCTCGGTGCCCTGGTGTTCCAGCGCGGCGAGGCGCTGTACAACTTCCAGGGCCTGCGCCGCTTCAAGGACAAGTTCCAGCCTCACTGGGAGCCGCGTTACATGGCGGTGCCCGCCGGGCTGGACCCGCTGGTGGCGCTGGCCGATACCGCCACCCTGATTGCCGGCGGGCTGACCGGCCTGGTCAAACGCTGAGGTCGACATGCGCACACATCCCTGGCGGCATCTGCTCCTGCTCATTGTCCTGGCTGCGGTCGGCATCGGCCTGCTGCTGTGGAGCCGCTCCTCGGCGCAACCGCGCCTGGAGCAGGCCGCGCTGGCCGACGGCAGTCCGGTGATCCTGGCCATTCCAGCAGCCAAGGCAACAACGCGGGTGGCACTGCTGGTGCCGGCAGATCAAGCCCTGAGCGGCACCGAGCTGCTCGGGCTGGCCGAACACGGTGACGCGCGCATCCTGCAGATCGTGATCAGCGCAACCGATTGCGCGACGCAGCAACAACGCCTGCAGGCCGCCAGCCGCTACCTCGACGGCGAGCCCGGCGTAGTTGCGGGCATCGGTCCCGGCGCAGCACTGGCCTGGCGCTGGCTGGCCACGCAGGGGAATGACCAAGCCAGAGCCCTGTCGATCGGCTTCAACCTGAACCAGCTCGACTGCCCCGACGCACTGCCGGCGCAGGCCCCGCACGGTCACTGGACCGCTGCCTGGAACAACAACCCGGACGACGCCAGCGCGCGCTTCGCCCGCAGCCAGGCCAATGCCGAAACCCGTATCGGCGATTACGACCTGAGCCTCAAGCAGCTATTGAGCGAGCAGCTGCAACGGCTGCTACAGGGCGAGCACGACGCCATGCCGCTGATCGAAGTACCGGCCGCGCAGCCAGCCGACACCGTCACCCTGTTCTATTCCGGCGACGGTGGCTGGCGCGATCTCGACCGCGACGTAGCGGCGCAGTTGGCCCAGCGCGGCCTGCCAGTGGTGGGCATCGATGCGCTGCGCTACTTCTGGCAGCACAAGAGCCCGGAGCAAGGCGCCGCCGACCTCAGCCGCCTGATGCAGAGCTATCGGCAGAAATGGGGCGCCAAGCGTTTCGTGCTGATCGGCTTCTCGTTCGGCGCCGATACCCTGCCGGCCTTCTACAACCGCTTGCAGGCCTCCGACCAGCAACAGGTCGACAGCATCATCCTGCTGGCCCTGGCGCGCAGCGGCAGTTTCGAGATCGAGGTGCAAGGCTGGCTCGGCAAGGCGGGAGCGGAAGCGCCCATCGGCCCCGAACTGCTCAAGCTGCCAGCAGCCAAGGTGCTGTGCATCTATGGCGAGGAAGAAGGCCCGGAAAGCGGCTGCACCCTTCCCGGCGCGCCTGGTGAAATCGTCCGCCTGCCCGGCGGGCACCATTACGACGGCGACTACCCGGCCCTGGCCGAACGCCTCAAGGCAGGAATACTCAAGCGCCAGGCACAGTGACGCGCTGCGCCGGCTTTCCGTAGGGTGCGCCGTGCGCACCGGCAGCCCGTCGATGACCGCTGGTGCGCACGGCGCACCCTACGAAAAAGCCCGCCGACCTGCCCCCACTACGATCGTAAAGTTGCTCGGCGAGCCCCTAGATTTCCACCTGGGTACCCAGCTCGATCACCCGGTTCAGCGGCAGCTTGAAGAAACGCAGGTTGCCGTTGGCGTTGCGCAGCATCAGGGCGAACAGCAACTCGCGCCAGCGCGCCATGCCAAAGCGCCGGGTGCTGATCACCGTTTCCCGGCTGAGGAACCAGGTGGTGCGCATCGGGCTGAAATCCAGGTCGTTGAGGTGGCACAGGCGCAGCGCCGCCGGCACGTCCGGCTCGTCGATGAAGCCGAAATGCAGGACCACGCGGAAGAAACCGTCGCCATAGGACTCGACCTCGAAACGCCGCTCGGGGTCGACGCGCGGCTCGTCCTCGCTGACCACCGTGAGCAGCACCACCTGCTCGTGCAGCACCTGATTGTGCAGCAGGTTGTGCAGCAGCGCATGCGGCACCGCATCCGAGCGCGCGGTGAGGAAGATCGCCGTGCCCTGCACCCGATGCGGCGGCTGGCTGCGGATGCTGGCGATGAACAGTGGCAACGGCAGCGCCTGCTCGTCGAGGTGGTCGACCAACAGCTGGCGACCGCGCTTCCAGGTGGTCATGAGGATGAATAACGCGATCCCGGCGATCACCGGAAAGGCGCCGCCCTGGAAGATCTTCGGCACGTTGGCGGCGAAGAACAGGCTGTCCACCAGAAGGAAGCCAAGCAGCACCGGAATGGCCAGCCAGCGCGGGGTTTTCCACAGCAGCAGCATCACCGCCGAGACCAGGATGGTGGTGATCAGCATGGTTCCGGTAACCGCCACGCCGTAGGCCGAGGCCAGCGCCCCGGACGACTCGAAGCCGAGCACCAGCAGCACCACGGCGATCATCAGTGCCCAGTTCACCGCGCCGATGTAGATCTGCCCCTGCTCCTCGCTGGAGGTGTGCTGAATGTGCATGCGCGGGATGTAGCCGAGCTGGATGGCCTGACGCGTCAGCGAGAAGGCGCCGGAAATCACCGCCTGCGAGGCGATGATGGTCGCCAGTGCTGCCAGCCCGACCAGCGGCAGCAGCGCCCAGGACGGCGCCAATAGATAGAAGGGGTTGCGCGCCGCGTCGGGGTTTTCCAGCAGCAGCGCGCCCTGGCCGAAGTAGTTGAGCACCAGCCCCGGCAGCACTAGGAAGAACCAGGCGCGGGCAATCGGCTTGCGGCCGAAGTGGCCCATGTCCGCGTACAACGCCTCGGCACCGGTCAGCGCCAGCACCACCGCACCGAGAATCGCCACGCCAATGCCCGGATGGGCGATGAAGAAATGTACGCACCAGTACGGATTGAGCGCCTGCAACACCTCCGGCCGCTGCACGATGCCATGCACGCCCAGCGCACCGAGCACCACGAACCACAGCACCATCACCGGGCCGAACAGCGTGCCGATGCGCGCCGTGCCGTGCTTCTGGATCAGGAACAGGCCGATCAGCAGGATCAGCGACAGCGGCACCACCCAGTGATCGACGCCGTCGAACGCCACCTGCAGCCCCTCGACCGCCGAGAGCACCGAGATCGCCGGGGTGATCATGCTGTCTCCGTAGAACAGCGCCGCGCCGAACAACCCGCAGAACACCAGCGCCTTGCTCAGCCGCGGGTAGGCCGTCGTGGCCCGCCGCGCCAACGCCAGCACCGCCATCGCCCCGCCCTCGCCCTGGTTGTCGGCGCGCAGGATGAACGACACGTACTTGATCGACACCACCCAGATCAGCGACCAGAAGATCAACGACAACACGCCGAGCACGCCCTCGGGGTTGGTCTGCACACCGTAGCGCCCGGAGAACACCTCCTTGAGCGTGTACAACGGGCTGGTACCGATATCGCCGTAGACCACCCCGGCAGCCGCCACCAGCAGGCCCACCGAAGCCGAAAGCCCCTGGGCTGGCGCGTGCCGGTCTACGCTGACTTCACTCATACCTGACTCCGAACGGAAAGTGGCGCAGATGCTGCGCCGGAAGTGGCATCGAAACAAGCGTAGAAGAGCGCCTGAAGAACCTCTGCAAAAGCTGGCGAGGGAGCGAAATCCGCCGGAAACGCGTCATGCACGGGGTGTGCGTAAACATGTGGCATAACCGAGCGCAGCCGTTTTCCAGGGCTTGCCTGGCGGTCATCGTTCCGGGCTGGTAAAGCCCGTGACCTGCCGCTAGAATTGCGCACTTTTTGATCAGAGGCGCCCCTTGAGCGCCCGTTCCGAGGTTAGCCCCCATGTCCACCGCCGCCCCCAAAGTCGGTTTCGTCAGTCTTGGTTGCCCGAAAGCGACTGTCGACTCCGAGCGCATCCTCACCCAGCTGCGCATGGAGGGGTACCAGATCGTGCCCACCTACGAGGATGCCGACGTCGTGGTGGTCAACACCTGTGGCTTCATCGACAGCGCCAAGGCCGAATCGTTGGACGTGATCGGTGAAGCCATCGCCGAGAACGGCAAGGTCATCGTCACCGGCTGCATGGGCGTGGCCGAGAACAGCATTCGCGACGTGCACCCGAGCGTGCTCGCCGTCACCGGCCCGCAGCAGTACGAGCAGGTGGTCAATGCCGTGCACGAAGTCGTGCCGCCGAAGAAAGAGCACAACCCGCTGATCGACCTGGTGCCGCCGCAGGGCATCAAGCTCACCCCGCGCCACTACGCCTACCTGAAGATTTCCGAAGGCTGCAACCACACCTGCAGCTTCTGCATCATCCCCTCGATGCGCGGCAAGCTGGTCAGCCGCCCGGTGGGCGACGTGCTCAGCGAGGCCGAGCGCCTGGTCAAGGCCGGGGTCAAGGAACTGCTGGTGATCAGCCAGGACACCAGCGCCTACGGCGTCGACCTCAAGTACAAGCTCGACTTCTGGAACGGCCAGCCGGTGAAGACGCGCATGCTCGAGCTGTGCGAAGCGCTGTCGGCGATGGGCGTGTGGGTGCGCCTGCACTACGTCTACCCCTACCCCAACGTCGACCACGTCATCCCGCTGATGGCCCAGGGCAAACTGCTGCCGTACCTCGACATCCCCTTCCAGCACGCCAGCCCCAACGTGCTCAAGGCGATGAAACGCCCGGCCTTCGAAGACAAGACCCTGGCGCGCATCAAGCAGTGGCGCGAGATCTGCCCGGAGCTGACCATCCGCTCCACCTTCATCGTCGGCTTCCCCGGCGAAACCGAGGAAGACTTCCAGTACCTGCTTAACTGGCTGACCGAAGCCCAACTCGACCGCGTGGGCTGCTTCCAGTACTCCCCGGTAGACGGCGCACCGGCCAATGACCTGAACCTGGACATCGTCCCCGACGACGTCAAACAAGACCGTTGGGACCGCTTCATGGCCCACCAGCAGGCGATCAGTGCCGCGCGCCTGCAACTGAAGATCGGCCAGGAAATCGAGGTGCTGATCGACGAAGTCGACGACCAGGGCGCGGTCGGCCGCTCCTACGCCGACGCCCCGGAAATCGACGGCAGCGTGTTCATCGACAGCACCGCCGTAAAACCGGGCGACAAGGTCCGCGTGCGCGTGGTAGATGCCGACGAATACGACCTCTGGGCCGAAGTGGTCTGATCCCCGCAATTAAAAGCCCCGCCAATGCGGGGCTTTTTATTGCCATCGGGAATATGCACTCAGCCTAGGGCGCGCCCTGCGCCCCGCTTCACCGTTGGCAAATTGCACTCGAGCGCAGACCGGATACTCACAGCCGGTCCAACGGACTAAGCACCACAAGGCCGCCTCGATTGAGCACATGCGTATAGATCTGTGTGGTCTTTACATCCGCATGCCCGAGCAGCTCCTGCACCGTGCGAATGTCCTGACCACCCTCCAATAGGTGCGTGGCAAAGGAATGGCGCAACGTGTGCGGCGTTGCCAGCTTCACGATGCCTGCGCTGCGCACCGCCACCTTGAACGCACGCTGCAAGCGCTTCTCGTCGACGTGATGACGCCGACGCTTGCCACTGCGTGGATCGGTCGACAACGACTGCGCCGGAAACACGTACTGCCACGCCCATTCCCATGGCGCCCGCGGATACTTGCGCGCCAGCGCGTCCGGCAGATACACATCACCACGCTCGGCCAGCAGTTCGGCGTTATGCGCAGCCTTAACCGCCTGCATGTGTTTACGCAGAGGCTCACGCAACCGCTGCGGCAACACCGTGACGCGGTCCTTCATGCCCTTACCATCACGCACCACTATCTGCTGCGCCGTGAAATCCACATCCTTTACCCGTAAGCGCATCACCTCCATCAAGCGCATACCCGAGCCGTACAGCAGACTGGCAATCAGCCATAACTCACCTTCCAGCTTCGCCAGTACGGCCTGCACTTCTTCCACACTTAGTACCACCGGCAAACGCACCGGCTTCTTCGCGCGCACCACCTCACCCAACCAGGGCAAGTCCAACTTCAGTACCTGCTTATAAAGAAACAGCAATGCGGCCAGCGCCTGATTCTGCGTGGATGCCGATACATCCCGTCGTACTGCAAGATCAGATAAAAACGCCTCTACCTCGGCCGCCCCCATTTCTGCGGGGTGACGATAGGCATGGAAACGAATAAACCGACGAACCCATTCGCAATAGACGCGTTCAGTGCGAATCGAGTAGTGTTTCAAACGAATCTGCTCGCGAACTTGATCGAGCAACCGGGGCTTTCCGTCCATGGTGCATAACTCCCTTATGCGGTCATCCTAACCGCTACCCGCTCCAGCCTAGACAGGGACAGCAAAGAGGACAAGGAATGTTATCCACCACGGCTGAAAAAGCATTACGACACCACTTGGTGTCTATTTATAGTTAGGCGGTATTAATTTTTGGACTCGGTGCAAAATATGGAAGTTGGGTTAGTCACCACACTCTCAGTATCTATTCCGCCACCACTTCGCAGCCTGCAAACTCGCCGTGGTGTCCGTGCTGGCTATCGCCCCATCGCCGCCCTGGCTGGCGCACACACGCCGTGCACAGGCGTTTTCCTGCTGCGCAGTACGGGCTTGAATGTTCGCGCTGGCTCAGCCATCGTGCCGCAACACACATCAGCGTTTGGCTTGGCCTCTCTGCCTAACAACAAGTTCAAGTCACTCGCTTCGCTCGTTGGGACTGCGTTCCGCAGCCCCTTAACTTGAACGTTAGGCGCAAAGGCATTATTGGTTTTCAACACCGAGCCAGGAAACACAATCACCGCATCTGCGCGGTGTTCCTGAATCGAATGGGCGCCTGGTAGTAGAGGCCGTTATTTGTGGCCAGCAAAGGAGTTGCTTTCAAAGAATGTGCACAGCACAAATAACCTTCCGGGCCAAAACCGACACGCCGTGCGCACCGCCGGTTAAGCTCGGTGCTGGCACCATTTCCGGCGTTCGTCGGGGCAATCTAACAATTGGCTCAAGTCGTTCGCTTCGCTCACTCGGGACCGGCATAGCCGGCCCCTTAGCCAAACGTTAGGGGCTCAAATAAACGCCGTGATAGCCCCTATATCAATACCTAATCACGGCACTGCAAAAACAAGGAGATAGTTATGGCAAAAGGTAGCAGTGGTAGCTCCGGTGGCGGCAAAGGTAATAGCTCCGGTGGCAAAAGCAGTAGTAACTCAAGCGGTCGCGGGCCGTCCAGCCACCCAGGCCCAGGCGGTAACTGGCCAAGCACAACAGGCAATCAGTCGGGCGTCGGCCGAGGCAATGCCCCCTCTAAAGGGTAAGAAAATAAAGTTGAGCGTGTTGTGCCCCTAACAACACGCTCAACTTCGCTCACTTCGTTCGCTGGACATCCAAAAGCTACGCTTTTGTCCGCCCGTTAGCTTAATCGTTAGCAGTTAAAGGAGTTCTGTCGTGTCATGGAAGATTGCTTTATATGGCGCTGAAGAAGCACCAAAGATTAAAATAATTGTAATTAACGCTATCTTCGTGACTATGCTCCTCGGAGGCTACGGCTGGTGGGCTGACTTCGTTCCATCGTCAGAGTGGTCCGAAATCGGCTTTAACCTGGCACTCGCAGCAACCGCAATACTCACGCCCATATACTACCTGGCACTTTTAACCGGCCGCACAAAATTCCAACCAAAAACATCAACACCAGTAAAGATCTTGGCAGTCTTCTTACTACCTGCCTTAATTTTTATATTTCCCTTACTTGCCATAACCCACGGCCTTGGCGACATTGCAACGCAAATATTTGGTCACGAAGCAGAGCTAACGGTTGAGCTTTCTAAAGAACAGCGTCAAAGCAGAAAAAGCTGTAATTACCGTCTTGAAGGCTATGCCATCGAAAAGGCGCAACCGGACCACATATGCATATCTGAAAAAGAGTTCAACACCCTCCCACGAACTGGCGAGTACATACTGCATACCAAACAAACGCAGCTAGGGGTTCACATTAAAAGCTTTTCCCCTGCAATTAACCGCTAACAATGCGCTCAACTGCCGCTCACTTCGTTCGCTGGACAGTCAAAAGCTACGCTTTTGTCTGCCCGTTAGCTTAATCGTTATGTATCACAAGGAAAGTGTGCCAATGCCCCAGCATTCCGGCGGGCCATATCGCTTTAGAACCTGGCTCAGAGGCCATCTGCCCTGGCTCCTTATTGATATGGGCATTGCTACCAAAGGGCTCGACTGCGAGCAGGCAGGAGGTAGCCATGAGTGGTACAACATCAACGGCAAAGAGAGTGGTTGCTACCACTGCAAGGTCGTGCGCGAAGGCCAGCTTTGGAAACGAGGCAGTGAAACATAACATCTGGTTCAAGTCGTTCGCTTCGCTCACTGCGGGACCGGCTAAAGCCGGCCCCTTAACCAAACGTTAGGTAATTATGTCGAAGTCAGCGCTGCTCATTATTCTTGCCATGATCGGGACTGCAAATGCAGACAGTACATGCCCTGAAACTGAGCCCCATCAAACAATGCTTGTAACATCAGCCTCTCAAGCTATTAAAATTGCCAAGATATCAATGCTTGAAATAAGCCAAGCCGACTACTTGGCGGGCTTTGAGCCATTTATGGCAGAACAATCTAATAATATTTGGCATGTTTATGGCAGCCTCCCGCCAGATACGCTCGGAGGAACGCCAGAAAGCAAAGTATGTGCTACAACTGGTGAGGTTTTGGATACTTATCACTCGCAATAATCACCTAACTAGTGGTTCAAGTCGTTCGCTTCGCTCACTCGGGACCGGCTAAAGCCGGCCCCTTAACCAAACGTTAGAGGTTTCCATGAGCTGCGCCGGGCATAGCCACCTAACAAAAACAGAGGATACCAAATGAAACATACTTTAATTTTTCTTGCAGTTTTCCTTCCTCTGTTTGCAATAGTCACACAAGGCGGAATGCACAATTACGGGACATTCGCCTTCATCGCAATGCTAACCGTGTCGTACTTCATTTCAAAATACATACTAAATTTATTGCCAAAAATCAAAACAAACAATAATGAAACCCTTGCCAGCAATTCATTAATCCCAGCGCAAAGCAAAACGGATGAGGTTAAAAAATGCTGCCACTGCGCGGAAACGATTAAATCTGAAGCCGAGGTCTGCCGATATTGCGGGTTAGATCCGGATCAAGAAATAATGAAAATTAATGGAATTACCTTTGATGGTGAGAAATATATTTTTCTTGAACATCAATTTTCCAAGCGTAGCGACGCCCTAAAATATGCAAAACTAAAAGCAAATAAAAGCCAGTAAAACGTCCGCACAAGAAACCTCTAACTACTGGTTCAAGCCGTTCGCTCTGCTCACTCGGGACCGGCTAAAGCCGGCCCCTTAACCAAACGTTAGCGCAATGGAGGCTTTATGAGTGAAGTCCTATCAGCAATTCAAAGCGCAATAGAAATCGCCACCAAGCTCCGCAATCTGTCAAAGAAAATCGAAGATGCAGAAATAAAAATGCTTCTTGCGGATCTTTCAAATGAGCTAGCCGACGCCAAGCTTGAAATGGCAAATCTCAAAATCGCACTAGCGCAGGAAACAGAAAAATCCACGAGGCTTTCCTCTCAGCTTTCCACTAAAAGCGAGTCAAAGCCGAAGGTTAAAGAGGGTGCTTACGAGTTTGAGCATGAAGAGGGTTTATTCTGCACAGCTTGCTTCGACTCAAAAGACAAGAAAATTCGCCTTAAAGACATGCCAAGAGATTTTCTGTTTGCAGGAAAGTGGGAGTGCCCAGTGTGTAATGCAAGCTATGGTGTAGGGCGCTAACAATGCGCTCAACTATCGCTCACTTCGTTCGCTGGACGTCCAAAAGCTGCGCTTTTGGCCGCCCGTTAGCTTAATCGTTAGCCTCCAGAGGAAGAACATGCTCGACAATATTAACGAAGCAAACAAAGCAGAGTTCCTCAAAGAACTAATAGATAATTATGTTGGCCAGCAAGGTCTGGGGGCTATGCCTAAGTCAGACCTTGATGCGCTAATCATACATCTATACTTAAAATACTCTGGCTCACAAAAAGTTGATGTATTCTCGCTTTCTGAAAAATTCAAAATAAAAGAGAGCCGTGTAAAGTCTCTTGTTGAAACCGGCTGGCTAAAATTCTCCGGCAAAGATGAACCTGAGGTTTGGCTAGAAATAATAAATTCTCTATCCCGAGTCTCTGTCGAGCTTGAGAGTTTGGAAAAAGGTCAAATCCGGTTCAAGCTAGAGAACCCCGCACACTTCAGATACCTTCAAAAGCAAGTTCGCTTACTTGAAAGCACAGCAACTTACTCTCCTTCATCAGAACAAGTTGTTATGCAGTTTGATACATTCAATAAAATGCTTAACCGCACATACGAGAGCATTCTCCAAGATAAGCAGGCAGAGGCAAATGCCCCGATCAAAGCCATATACCGCAGAATAAGAAATGAAATCATCGGCCCCGAGCGGTTTGAGGCATATCGGGCTGGAGACAAACAGGAATCGACTCTGGGTAAATCACTAACAAGAGCTTCCGAACTTTCTGGAATTGCAGCTCTGGTAATTGATGGTTTTGGTGGCGGCGGTGTTGCAACTGCGACGGTTGCTGCGGTACGTGCAACTGGCGGCTAACTATGCGCTCAAATCGCTCACTTCGTTCGCTGGGACGGGCTAAAGCCCGCCCCTTAGCTTAATCGTTAGGAACCAAGGAATGGGCACCGTCAGCTTCACAATCAAAACCGCAGCGCTGATGCTTTTTCCTGCGCTCATTTATTGCATAAGTATTTTTCGCCATGGCGACCTTACACTTGCCTATCTAGAAAAATGGCTAGTTGGCAATTTCATGTACATGGCCGCACCACACTACTTAACTCTTGTATCCTTTTTTGCTATCCCGCTAAAGCGCAACACCTTAATTCTTTCATTAGTGGCACTAAACATAGTGCTCTCTCTCTTCCAAGCATGGGTTTGGTTTGCTGTGCCACCGAGAGAATCCGGCTTAGCATGGATATTCTACTTTCCTTTGTCAGCGCTATGCTTGTGCCTGATCTACTGCGTACTTAGCTACAAAAGTAAACGCAGTGTTGTTTCCTAACATGTGGTTCAAACCGTTCGCTTCGCTCACTGGGACGGGCTAAAGCCCGCCCCTTAACCAAACGTTAGCAGAACAAGGAATAGTCATGATCGACTTTAACAATAAAGGCTTTTTTAAGCTCAAGCAGAATAGTGAGTATGCAGAGAAAATTACTGCATTGTTGCTAGATAATGAAGAAATCATTGATTCATATAAATCCATGCGTGATGGCGTGGTTTTCACCAACAAGAGAATTATTGCCGTAAACGTTCAAGGTCTAACCGGTAGCAAAAAAGACTTCACGTCAATTCCTTATAAAAACATTGTTGCTTACTCGGTGGAAACGTCAGGTACGTTTGACCTTGATTCAGAATTAGAAATATATCTATCTTCTGTTGGCAAGGTGAAGTTCGAGTTCACCGGGAAAACATCCATGGTAGAAATATCAAAACACATATCAAAGCATCTGCTTTAATTTCAACTCATACAGTCAGCTGCCTGCTAACAACTGGTTCAAGTCGTTCGCTACGCTCACTCGGGACCGGCATAGCCGGCCCCTTAACCAAACGTTAGGGAACACTCGATGGTCACGCGATCCATGGACGAAATACGTGCCGATTATATTTCCGCAATGGGACAAGAGCTCGGTGCTAATTTCTACGAACTCTATAGAGAGCTCGTAGGGCTTCATGTGCTTTGGCAGCAGTATCGGCAGCTCTTCGGAGATACGACAGATACAGTTCAACTACTCAATAGAACGGCTGGTTTATTTTTTAAAATCGTGCAGGACGAGCTTTGGGATAGCGTACTCTTAGGTATTTCAAGAATGACGGACCCAGCAGTTACAGGAAAAACAAGAATCTCACCCTGCAGTCGCTTCCACCACTCATCACTGATTCCTCGCTAAAAGCGGAGATTCAAGATCTCTGCACCAAAGCAGTAACGGCAGCAGAGTTTGCCCGCGAGCATCGCAACAAACGCATAGCACATCAAGATCACAACTACCTCAGCGACCGAAACTCTAATCCACTCAGCGGCATCAGCAGAGTCGCAGTAGAGAATATGCTCGCCTCGCTAAGAGACGTAATGAACCGCCTCGACAATCACTTCCGAGACAACACTGTCCTATATGAGAACTTTATCGATGATAGTGGGGCCAGACTGCTAGTTCATAAACTTAATAAATTAGAGCGACTTCAGGGCATCACCAAAAGCGTCCCCTAACAATGCGCTCAAAACGCTCACTTCGTTCGCCGGGACCGCGTTCCGCGGCCCCTTAGCTTAATCGTTAGCCAATTTATGGAAACCCCTGTGCAAGCCGAAAACCTAAACCCTGGTCACTGCCCTAATTGCAATGGCAGAGTTTCCCTGTGGGCAGTAGCAAAACCCACCATGATCCCCAATCGAATAACCTGCAACCTTTGCAAATGTAAAATTAAATATAAATACCCAGCTTGGATGTTTGTCTTAATCAACGCAATCTCGCTACTGATAGTGGTTCCAGGGTGCTACATAATAGCCAGCAAAATAATGACTCTTGGTTTAAAGCCAGATCAGCCAACTTTATATGTCATACTTCTGCTATCTTTAGGCCCATTAGGCGCTATAACACTTATTGGCGTAGGGTATCTGGAGGCTCATCTCTCTAGAGGTCGGTATTACTTTGAGAAAATCGGCTAACAATGCACTCCAAGCGCTCACTTCGTTCGCTGGGACCGACGAAGCCGGCCCTTTCGCTTAATCGCCTCCCCAAACCTATCCCTTCATCACTCCGCCCCATCCTTCCACTGCACAAAACTACGCAATTCTTGCCTAATCCTGCCGACCTGGCTGACCGGGCGGGATTTGCCCGCGCGTGCGGGGTAAGCTGCGCCAAGTCCATCATGGAGCGCGTATGCCATGCAGCACGCCACTTCCGAGCTTGCCCCCGAAACGTCAGACGATGATCTGCAGAGCAACGAGCTGGCGCAGCTAATTGCCCGATTCGCGCCGGAAGAAGGCATTCACCAGACGGCCATCAGTGCCCTGGCCCTGGCCCGCTGTGAGGCGCCGTCGGCGATGGTGCATGCCCTGTATCTGCCGGCGCTGTGCATCATTGCCCAGGGGCAGAAGGTGGTGGGGCTGGATGACGAGCGCTACATCTATGACCCGCTGAACTACCTGGTGGCCTCGGTGACCCTGCCCGTCACCGGTCAGGTGACCCAGGCCTCGCCCGAGCAGCCATACCTGAGCCTGCGCCTGGACATCGACCCCAACGACATCAGCACGCTGATCGCCGAAGCCGGGCCCATCGGTGTGCCGGCAGCCGGCAGTGGTCGCGGATTGTATGTGGCGCAGCTGGACGGCACGCTGCAGGACGCGGTGATGCGTCTGATCCGCCTGCTCGACAACCCGCGTGACATTCCCATGCTGGCACCGCTGATCCAGCGCGAGATTCTCTACCGCCTGCTGTGCAGCCCGCAGGGGCAGATCCTGCGGGACATCGCCAACGCGGACAGCCAGACCCACCGAGTGACCCGCGCCATCGACTGGCTCAACCGCAACTTCAACGAGCCGCTGCGCATCGAGGACCTGGCCAAGGTCGCCAACCTCAGCCAGTCGACCCTGCACCATCGCTTCAAGGCGATGACGGCGATGAGCCCGCTGCAGTACCAGAAGCAGCTGCGCCTGCAGGAAGCACGACGCCTGATGGTCTGTGAGAACCTTGAGGTGGCAGCGGCCGGCTACCGGGTCGGGTATGAAAGCCCGTCGCAGTTCAGCCGCGAGTACAGCCGCCTGTTCGGCGCCCCCCCCCTGCGCGATCTGGCGCGGTTGCGCAATGCGGGCTGACGAGCATCAGACCCGCGGCTGACCTCCCGTAGGGCGCGATTTCAGGCCACTCAGCGCCCCAGCTTGCGGTAGTCGGGCAGTGCCGGCACGCGCCACAGGTACCAGGCCGCGACCGTACGGTGCGGGCCCCAGCTCTGCGTGGCGGCGAGCAGCTCGCGCGGGGTCGGTGCGCGGGGCAGCGCCTTGATGAAGCGGTAGCCCTCGCGCACGCCGAAGTCATCCACCGGCAGGATGTCCATGCGCTCCAGGGTGTAGATCAGCAGCATCTCCACGGTCCAACGGCCGATGCCGCGCAGCGAAACCAGCCGCGCGATCAGCTCGGCGTCGCTCAGTGTCATCGCCTCCTGCAACGACGGCACCAGGCCGCTCGCCACACCGGCAGCGATGCCGTGGATGGTCTCGATCTTGCGCCCGGAGAAGCCGCAGGCGCGCAGGGTTTCCGGCGCGGTCAGCAACAGTTGTTCGGCACTCGGGAACGCCGCCTCGGGAAACAGTGCCAGCAGCCGGGCGATCATCGCGTCGCCGGCGCGCACGTGCAGCTGCTGATAGGCCACCGCGCGTACCAGTGCCTCGTAGGGCTCGCGGGCAGCCTTGGTCTCGTGCAGGCAGGGGCCGACCTGTTCGATCAGCCGCGCCAGGTCAGGGTCGGCGGCGCTCAGGTGGTAGATGGCTTGCTGATAGGCGTCGGTCATGGCAACGGGCATCGGTTGGGCGGTCACTCATTTAGCGGGCAGGCGGGCTCGCGGCACTCCGTTTCTGGCTTTCAAAGCGTCGGCCAGTCCAGTGTCAGGCCGCTCTCGAAGTGGCGCGGCTCGCCGCTCAGCGGGTCGACGAAGTCCAGCGCTTGGGCCAGCAGCTTCAGCGGGCGGCTGTAGTCGTCGGCCTCGTCGCGCTCATCGCGCAGGGATGGGTAGAAGGTGTCGTTGCAGATGCCGGCACCCAGCGCCGCCATGTGCACGCGCAGCTGGTGTTTCTTGCCGGTGACCGGGAACAGCCGGTAGCGCCATAGCGCGCCATTGCGTTCGATGACCTCGATTCGGGTTTCGGTGTTCGGCTCGCCTGGCCCTTCCTGCATGCGAAAGAACGGCTCACTGGCGACCAGACGTGTGGCGCGCTGTAAGGGAAACTCCAGCTCGGGCAGCGCCGGGGCAATTGCCTCGTAGCGTTTGTCGATCTGCCGCTCGCGGAACAGCGCCTGGTAGCGCCCACGCGTTTGCGGGTTGGCGGAGAACAGCACCAGGCCGGCGGTGTGCCGGTCGATGCGGTGCAGCGGCACCAGATGCGGATTGCCCAGGCGCCGGGTCAGACGCGCCTGCAGGGTTTCCTCAACGTACTCGCCGGCCGGCATCACCGAGAGGAAGTGCGGCTTGTCTGCCACCACCAGGTCGGCGTCGGCGTGCAGCACCTGCTCCGCGAAGGGGATCGGCGTTTCCACCGCAACCTCGCGGAAATACTGCACGCGCAAGCCTTCGCGATAGGCATGCGCCGGGCCGATGGCGGCGCCAGCGGCATCCAGCACGCGGCTGCGGGCCATGCGGTCGAGCCAGGTATCGCGGCTGATCGCCGGGAAGTGCGCGCACAGGCAGTCGAGCACCGTGGCCCAGGGGCCGGCCGGCAGGTGCAGGATGCTCGGGCGAACGTTCGGGGACGGGGCTGGCATGGGTGGCTCGGGTCGAATGGCGCGGGCGGGTATTAGGCCGCAGCGGTCGGCGTGCCGTCAAAGCGCGCTGGCCGATCCGCGCTAGGCTTGCCGCTACCGGCGAATCAGTGCAGCGGTCGAGCTCGCCTTTCCACGGCATGGAGCGCAGCTCATGGATTTTCTCGATTTCCTTCACGACTCGGCAGGCGGCTTCCTCGGCAGTGCGCTGGCCACTGCGCTGATCGGCGCCATCGTCAGTGCGCTGTTCCTGCGCCGCAACCGGCGCATCGAATCGGAGATCACCGCCTACTTCGACGAGCGCCTGCGCGTGTTCGAGTCGACTCGCCTCTGGAAGCAGCAGGCCCTGGCGCAACTGTTCGGCCCGGCGCACATGCAGCTCGAGCGCACCCGCCGCGCCTTTCATCGCTGGAAGGCGCGCAACCTCTACCTGGAGGCCAAGGTGGTGCGCGAAGGCAACCAGACCATTCGCGACCTGCTGCTCAACCAGGGCCACCTGATTCCGCCCGCACTGATGGACGCCGCCGGCCTGCTGGTAGAGCATTACGATGCCTGGCTGGAAGAGTTCGACCGGGTGCGCGGCGACAGCGAACAGGCCAGCGACACGGAGTTCGTCTTCGCCGGTGCACGCGGCTTTCCCTTTCCGGTCGCGGCAGAACAACAATTCCAGAACGAATTTCGCCGCCTGCAGCAGGAGCTGTACGGTGTCTGAACGGAGAATCACGTGAAAACCATCGGCCTGATCGGCGGCATGAGCTGGGAGTCGACCATTCCCTACTACCGGCACCTCAATGAGGTGGTGAAGGCACGCCTGGGCGGGCTGCATTCGGCGAAGGTGGTGCTGTTCAGCGTGGACTTCCACGAGATCGAATGCCTGCAGCAGGCCGGCGCCTGGGACTCCGCCGGGGTCGAGCTGGCCAAAGCCGCCGTGGCTCTGGAGCGGGCCGGCGCGGATTGCCTGGTGCTGTGCACGAACACCATGCACAAGGTGGCACCAGCCATCGAGGCAGCGGTGCAGATTCCCCTGCTGCACATCGCCGACCCAACGGCGCAGGCGATCAAGGCCGCGGGGCTGCAGCGCGTCGCCCTGCTCGGCACGCGCTTCACCATGGAGCAGGCGTTCTACCGCGAGCGCCTGGAGCAGCGCCACGGCATCGAGGTGCTGACCCCGGACGAGAGACAACGCGCCGACGTGCACCGGATCATCTACGAAGAGTTGTGTCTGGGTCAGGTGCTCGACGGTTCGCGAGCGGTCTACCGCGAGATCATCGCCAGCCTGGTGGCGCGCGGTGCGCAGGCGGTGATCCTCGGCTGCACCGAGATCGGCCTGCTGGTGGGCGACGAGGATGCCAGCGTGCCGCTGTTCGACACCACCTACCTGCACGCGCTGAGCGCGGCGCAGTGGGCGCTGGGCGAGTCCGAAGCCTCGTAGCCGACCTGGTGCAACGCAGCGCTGGCAACGTCGCCAGGCGTTCAGCGACCGGCTAGCCGATCAACTGATCGACCTTGGCGTCATACAGCAGCACGCGGTTGCGCCCGGCCGCCTTGGCCGCGTAGAGCGCCTTGTCCGCACCCTGCACCAGCGCTTCCGGCCCGGCACACTCGCTCGGGTCGCACACGCGCACCCCGGCGCTGAGGCTGACCCGCTGCCAGGGGCAACCGCTGTGGGGAATGTTCAGCGCCTCCACCGCCGCGCGCACCTGCTCGGCCACTTGCAGCGCGCCGGCGATGTCGGTTTCCGGCAGCAACAGGCAGAACTCCTCGCCGCCATAACGCGCAGCCAGATCGGCCGAGCGCTGCTGGCCATCGCGAATCACCCGCGCCACCTCGCGCAGGCACTGGTCACCGGCGGAATGGCCGTAGATGTCGTTGTACTGCTTGAAGTAGTCGACATCGAAGAGGATCAACGCCAATGGCCGCTGGTAGCGCACCGAGCGGCCGAACTCGTCTTCCAGGGCGCGCATGAAGCGCCGGCGGTTGGCCAGGTGGGTCAGCTCGTCTTCCAGCGCCTGTTTTTCCAGGCGCTGGTTGAAGGCCCGCAGGGCGTCGCGCGTGGCGATCAGCTCGAACTCGGTACGCTGGCCGCGCTTGATCAGGCGGATCAGGTAGAAGCCGAACAGGCCGAGCAGCAGCGCCAGCATGGACACCACCAGCAACTGCACGGCGGTGTCCTTGCGCCAGTCGGCGAGGATGTCGTCCTTGGCCAGTGCGGCAATCACCACCAGCGGGTAGTGCTGCACCTGGCGGTAGCTGTACAGGCGCTGCACGCCGTCGACGATCGACGGCAGCATCATGGTGCCGGTCGGGCTGCGCGGCAGCAGTTGGCCGAAGATCACCCCGCGGTTCAGGCTGGCGCCGATCAGGCGTTCGTCGAACGGGCTGTGCACCAGCACCTGGCCGGAGTTGAGCACCAGGTTGATGGTGCCGTTGCGGCGAATGTTGAAGCTGGAATAGAACTGGCGGAAGTAGTCGATCGACAGGGTCGCCAGGGCCACCCCGGTGAAGTTGCCCTGGGCATCCTCCAGGCGCCGCGACACCGGGATGATCCACTCGTTGGTGCTGCGGCTGCGCACCGGCAGGCCGATGTGCGGGCCGTGGTCGTCAGGATGGGTGCGGTGGTAGATGAAGTACTCGCGGTCGGCGTTGTTGGCGCCCGCCGGGATCGAGTCGAACGAGGTCACCATCCATTCGCCATCGGCGTCGTAGGCGAACAAGCCATGCAGCTCGGACTGCTCGTACACGTGAGTCTTCATCAGACCCTGCAACCGCCTCAGCTGAACCGGGCCACGGCCCTCGACCTGCAAGCGCTCGACCATGTCGATCAGCACCGTATCCGCCTTCTTCAGGCTGTCGGACGCCTGGCGCGCCAGTGCCGAGGCCAGGTTGGTGGTTTCCACCTCGGCATCGCGCAGTTGCACGCTGCGTGCCTTCCACATCAGCCAGCCATCGGTGGCGACCAGCGAGACGCACACCAGGACCACGAATGCACGGGCCAGCGGCAATACCGTGGGTTTGAGCAGCCAGCGGCGCCACGCGGGCACCTGGGTCCTGTTTTCGGTCATGGGCTACTGCAGCCTGCGCCTCGTCCTGATAAGCCTGAATGATAGAGAAGTATCCGTCGGGCTCAATGGTTCCTTGGGCCAGTCCGGCCTTTTGCGACGGTAGCAGAGATGCGCGCGGTCACGCACAAAAGGACGAACGATTGCCGGCCCTGCGTTGACAAAGTCTTCACACCCCGGCGGACAGAGTGCCCGCTCCCCACGCGAGAGGACCTCACCGTGAAACCGATCACCGCCCTCACATCCGCCCTGTCCCTGGCCCTGCTGTGCGCGGCGCCACCCCTACTGGCAGCCGAGAAGAAGGTCTTCGGCTGGGTCGAGGAAGGCCTGATCCAGCCGGACAACATCGCGGTGAAGATGAAACTGGATACCGGTGCGCGCACCTCGTCGCTGCATGCCGAAGACATCGAGCGCTTCGACAAGGACGGCGACAAGTGGGTGCGCTTCAAGGTCGAGCTCAAGGACAGCGACTCCGGCAAGCGCGTCAGCAGCACCTTCGAGCGCAAGGTCGAGCGCTCGGTGAAGGTACGCGGCGCCGGTGGCGCGGATCGCCGGCCGGTGGTGGAGATGCAGATCTGCATCGGCAACCGCCTCTATAAGGAAGAGTTCACCCTCAACGACCGCGACAAGATGATCTACCCGGTGCTGATCGGCCGGCGCACCCTGGAAAACCTAGGCCCGGTCGACGTCTCGCGCACCTTCACGCAAAAGCCCAGCTGCAAGAAGAGCTGAGCCGGCGTGTTCTGCGGCATGCTGAATGGCATCTTCTGCCGGGACGCCAACGCCGCAGATGCATACACTAGCGGGCATTCCTTCTTCTCCGACACGAGGCGAACATGTCCGACGCTGCATCCTCCACCGCGATCATCATCGGCGCCGGCCATGCCGGCGGCGAACTGGCCACCAGCCTGCGCAACGAAGGCTGGAGCGGGCGCATCCTGCTGATCGGCGACGAGGTGCACCTGCCCTACCACCGCCCACCGCTGTCCAAGGCCTACCTGGCCGGCACCACCGCCGCTGGCGCCATGCTGATCAAACCGCAGGCCGCCTATGACCGCGCCGAGGTAGAAATCCTCAGCGGCGTGCACGTCACCAGCATCGACCGTAGCCGGCGCAGCGTGCAGCTGGCCGATGGTCGCGAACTGGAATACGCCAAGCTGGTGATCGCTACCGGCGGGCGCCCGCGCCCACTGGACGTACCGCAGGCCAGCGCAGCCGCGGGCTGCGACAACTTCCACTACATGCGCACCCTCGACCACGGCGAACGCATCCGCGCGCAGTTCGCCGCCGGGCGCAAGCTGGTGGTGGTCGGTGGCGGCTACATCGGCCTGGAAGTCGCCGCCGCGGCGATCCAGCAGGGCATGCAGGTCACCGTGCTGGAAGCGCTGCCGCGCGTGCTGCAACGGGTGACCGCCGCCGAGCTGTCGGCCTACTACGAACGCAAGCACCGCGAAGCCGGCGTGGAGATCCGCACCGGCGTGCAGGTGGCCGATCTCGAGGTGGATGCAGCGAACAACACCGTTACCGCCGTACTGTGCAACGACGGCACGCGGGTACCGGCGGACCTGGTGGTGGTCGGCATCGGCCTGATCCCCAATACCGAGCTGGCCGCAGCCGCCGGGCTGGAAGTGGACAACGGCATCCTGGTCAACGAATACGCGCAGACGTCCGACCCGGACATCTACGCTGCCGGTGACTGCACCAACCACCCCAACGCGCTGCTCGGCTATCGCCTGCGCCTGGAGTCCGTACCCAACGCCCTGGAGCAGGCGCGCGCGGCGGCCGCGGCGATCAACGGCAACCTCAAGGCCTACGCCTCGGTGCCGTGGTTCTGGTCCGACCAGTACGAGCTGAAGCTGAAGATGGTCGGCCTGTCCCAGGGCTACGAACAGCTGGTGCTGCGCGGCGAACCGCAAAGCGACAGTTTCTCGGCCTTCTACCTGAAGGACGGAAAGGTGCTGGCCGCCGATACCGTCAATCGCCCGCAGGACTTCGTCGCCGCCAAGCGCCTGATCGGCGAAAGCCTGCCGGTCACTGCCGAGCAACTGGCCGATGACAGCAAGCCCCTGAAAGAACTATTGCCGGCCTGATTATTCGGATAAACGACCTCGGGGAATTTCCCCGGGGTTTATCCAGGCAACGTTGTGTTGAAGTTGTTACCGGCGGAATACTTCTAGAAGTAGCCAATCGCCCGCCGCATTTGCCCACCCGACATCAGCGCATTAGTCACCAATAAATAGCGCGACCCGCAATCCGGTACAAAAGTACCAATTCCTACACTTCCCACTTCGCGCCGCGCCTGGCCTGTAGCCCTTGTGCTGCGCCAGGAAGTCTGTCGCTGCAGACAACTTTTTCTTGAACTCGCCGCGTCTTCGACACGTCATAAGTTGTGCGGGCAAAAACATTTCAAACGATGTCGTACACGCAATTCGACCTGGCTATATAATCGCGACACTTTTGCCGGCGCTTGCTTCAGGTCATTGCAAAAGTCCATTTTCGATAACAGGTACTCACGTGACAAAAGACGAACTGCGCGCAGAATTGGAGCGCCAGGCACAACGTTACAAGGATGTATACGGCGGGGAAGTCGTTACCTACGCCGCTCAACCGGACCCTGAGCGCAAGCCTTGGCGCAAAAGACCCAGCCTCCTCGACCAAGCTTTCCAGCACGAGCTGGAGAAGATCGAACAGGCCCGACAGGCCGATTGAAGGCGTTTCGCCGACGGCCGACCGGGTGCTCGGTGAAGGCAATGCTAGGGTTGGTGTTATCTGGCATAATCGCCGCCCCTTCATGAGCTGGTCATTAAACCTTCATGTTCGAATTATTCAGCGGGCTTGATGCCTGGCTGGTGGTGAGCCTGGTGCTCGCCCTGGCATTCGTCCTTTTCTTCGAGTTCATCAACGGCTTCCACGACACGGCCAACGCCGTGGCGACGGTGATTTACACCAAAGCCATGCCGCCGCACCTGGCGGTCGTCCTCTCCGGTATCTTCAACTTCCTCGGCGTACTGCTGGGCGGCGTCGGCGTGGCGTATGCCATCGTCCACCTGCTGCCGGTGGAACTGCTGATCAACGTGAATACTGCTCACGGCCTGATCATGGTGTTCTCGCTGCTCGCCGCAGCCATCACCTGGAACCTGGGCACCTGGTATTTCGGCATTCCGGCCTCCAGCTCACACACCCTGATCGGCTCGATCCTCGGCGTCGGCCTGGCCAATGCCCTGATGACCGACATCGCCCTGAGCGACGGCGTCAACTGGCAGAAAGCCATCGACATCGGTATTTCCCTGGTGCTCTCGCCGCTGGCGGGCTTCCTCGTTGCAGCGTTGATCCTGCTTGCGCTCAAGCGCTGGCTGCCGAAGTCGAAGATGCACAACACCCCGGAAAGTCGCAAAGAGATCAAGGGCAAGAAGCACCCGCCGTTCTGGAATCGCCTGGTACTGGTACTTTCGGCTATGGCTGTGAGCTTCGTGCACGGCTCCAACGACGGACAGAAAGGCATCGGCCTGATCATGCTGGTACTGATCGGCATCGTGCCGGCCAAATTCGTGCTGGACCTCAACAGCACCACCTACCAGATCGACCGCACCCGTGATGCAGCCATCCACCTCAGCGACTTCTATCAGCGCAACGCGCCGACCCTGACCGAGTTCCTCGCCCTCGGCAAACCGGGCAATACCGAACTGCCCAAGCAGTTCCGTTGCGACCCGCAGCTGACCGAGCCGACCATCGCTGCCCTCCTCGGCACCCTGGATGGCGTCAAGGACTACCGCGACCTCAGCGAAGACAAGCGCATCGACGTGCGCCGCTACCTGCTCTGCCTGGACGATTCGGCGAAGAAGGTCGGCAAGCTGCAGAACCTGCCGCAACGCGAGAAATCGGACCTGGACAAGCTGCGCAAGGACCTCACCGCCACCACCGAGTACTCGCCGTTCTGGGTGATCCTGGCCGTGGCCCTGGCGCTGGGTATCGGCACCATGGTCGGCTGGAAGCGCGTGGTCCTGACCGTCGGTGAGAAGATCGGCAAGCAGGGCATGACCTACGCCCAGGGCATGAGTGCGCAGATCACCGCAGCCTGCGCCATCGGCATGGCCAATATCTTCAGCCTGCCGGTCTCGACCACCCACGTGTTGTCTTCCGGTGTCGCCGGCACCATGGTGGCGAACAAGACCGGCCTGCAGCGCAGCACCGTCAGCAACATCCTGCTGGCCTGGGTCCTCACCCTGCCAACCTCGATGGGTCTGGCCGCGGGCCTGTTCTGCCTGGCGAGCTACCTGTTCGGCTGATGGTCACAGCCAAAGAAAAAGGCGCCTGCGGGCGCCTTTTTCATGCCTGACGCCTACCCTCAACGGCGCTTGCCGCCGAGCAACGAGCCCATCAGACCACGCACCAGTTGCCGGCCGATCTGGTTCGCGGCCTGGCGCACCGCAGTCTTCATCACCTGGCTGGCGAGGCTGCCGAGCAGCTCGCCGGCCATGCCGCCGATTCCCGGCCCCTCTTGCTTGACCGGCCCTGGCGCATTTTTCTGCGCTGCATCGTCGGCCGACTTCTGCGCCGCACGTGCCTGCAGGATCTCGTAGGCGGACTCGCGGTCCACCGGGCGGTCATAGCGCCCGGCCTGCGGTGAACCACGCAGCAACTGCGCCCGCTCCGCCTCGTTCAGCGGCCCGATGCGCGACTGCGGCGGCGCGATGGCCACGCGCTGCACCATCGCTGGCGTGCCACGATCTTCCAGGGTGCCGACCAGCGCTTCGCCGATACCCAGTTCGGTGAGCACGCTCAGGCAGTCGAATGCCGGGTTGGGGCGGAAGCCATCGGCCACCGCCCGCAGCGATTTCTGCTCCTTGGCGGTGAACGCGCGCAGGCCATGCTGAATGCGCAGGCCCAGCTGGGCCAGGATGTCGTCCGGCAGGTCGCTGGGCGACTGGGTGACGAAGTACACGCCGACGCCTTTCGAACGGATCAGGCGAACCACCTGTTCCAGACGATCCTGCAGCGCCTTCGGCGTATCGGCGAAAAGCAGGTGCGCCTCGTCGAAGAACAGCGCCAGCACCGGTTTGTCGGCATCACCACGCTCCGGCAGCTGCTCGAACAGCTCGGCCAACAGCCACAGCAGGAAGGTCGCGTAGACCTTCGGCGCCTCGTGCACCAGGCGGCTGGCGTCCATCAGGTGGATACGCCCACGGCCATCGGCATCCGGACGCAGAATGTCTTCCAACTGCAGGGCCGGCTCACCGAACAGCGCCTCGGCGCCCTGCTGCTCCAGTGTCGCCAGGCGGCGCAACAGCGCCTGCGCGGAAGGGCCGGCGAACAGCGCGCGATCCTCACCGAGCAGCTCCGGGTGATCCTTGAGGTGATTGAGCAGCGCCTTGAGGTCTTTCAGGTCGAGCAGCAACAGGCCTTCACGGTCGGCGACCTGAAACGTGGCGTAGAGCGCGGCCTGCTGGCTGTCGGTCAGCTCCAGCAGGTTGCCCAGCAGCAGCGGGCCCATTTCGCTGAGGGTGGTGCGCAGCGGATGGCCGCTCTTGCCGGCGACATCCCACAGCGTCACCGGGTAGCCCTGCGGGCGATGGTTGAGCCAAGGCATGCCGGCGATGCGCTCGGCGATCTTGCCCTGCGGATTGCCCGGCGCGCCGAGGCCGCAGAGATCACCCTTGATGTCGGCGGCGAACACCGCCACGCCGGCATCGCTGAAGGCTTCGGCGAGTCGCTGCAGGGTCACCGTCTTGCCGGTTCCGGTGGCACCGGCTACCAGGCCGTGGCGGTTGCTCAGGCGCAGCGCCTGGGCGACGGGCTGCCCGTCGGGGCCAGCTCCCAGTACAAAAGAATCCGTTACAGGCATCTTGCCATCCCTCGGGCTAAAGCTTTACTGCAGTTATGTCGCTATAGATGGTGATAACGCATGGCGGGCGCGACAACCCCAGCCGTGGACAATTAGAAGACTGCTGCCAGAACTCACCGGACGCAAGCGACCATGACCCAGAACCTCAAGTTCAGCCACAAAATCCTGATCGCCGCCTCGCTGGTGGTGATCGCCGCGTTCTCCCTCTTCACCCTGTACAACGACTATCTGCAGCGCAACGCGATCCGCGATGACCTGGAAAACTACCTGCAGGAAATGGGTAACGTCACCGCCAGCAACATCCAGAACTGGCTGTCCGGACGCATCCTGCTGGTCGAAAGCGTGGCGCAGTCGATCTCCAGCGACACCACGCCGGAAGACCTGGCGGCCAACCTCGAACGCTCGGCGCTGAAGTCGACCTTCGCCTACACCTACCTCGGTGCCCAGGACGGCAGCTTCACCATGCGCCCGGAAGACCAAATGCCGGCCGACTACGACCCGCGTACGCGCCCCTGGTACAAGGACGCCGTCAGCGCCGGCGGCTCGACCCTCACCGAGCCCTACGTCGACGCGGCCACCGGCAACCTGATCATTACCATCGCCACCCCGGCCAGCAACGCCGGCGTAGTTGGCGGCGACCTGAGCCTGACCACGCTGGTCGAGATCATCAACTCGCTGGACTTCGACGGTATCGGCTACGCCTTCCTGGTCAGCGCCGACGGCAAGATCCTCGTTCACCCGAACAAGGACCTGGTGATGAAGACCCTCAGCGAGGTCTACCCGAAGAACACCCCGCGCATCAGCAGCGAGTTCAGTGAGGCCGAGCTCGATGGCGACACACGCATCCTCACCTTCGCCCAGGTCAAGGGCCTACCTTCGGTCAACTGGTACATCGGCCTGTCGGTCAGCAAGGCTGACGCCTACTCCATGCTCACCGAATTCCGCGCCTCGGCGATCATCGCCACAGTGATCGCCGTGGTGATCATCATGCTGCTCTTGGGCATGCTGATTCGCGTGCTGATGCAACCGCTGCACGTGATGGGCCGTGCCATGCGTGACATCGCCCAGGGTGAAGGCGACCTGACCCGCCGCCTGGCGGTGCACAGCCAGGACGAATTCGGCGAGCTGGCCGGCTCGTTCAACCAGTTCGTCGAACGCATCCACGGCTCGATCCGCGAAGTGTCCTCGGCCACACAACAGGTCAACGAAGTGGCCAAGCTGGTGGTGAATGCCTCCAACTCGTCGATGGTCAACTCGGACGAACAGGCCGCGCGCACCAACAGCGTTGCCGCAGCGATCAACGAACTCGGCGCCGCCGCCCAGGAGATCGCCCGCAATGCCGCCGACGCCTCGCACCAGGCCTCCGACGCCCGCCGTCTGGCCGAAGACGGCAGCCAGGTGCTGACCAAGACCATCTCGGCGATGAACGAGTTGTCGGGCAAGATCAGTGCCTCGTGCCGCAACATCGAAACGCTGAACAGCAAGACGGTGGATATCGGTCAGATCCTCGAAGTGATCAAGAGCATCTCCGAGCAGACCAACCTGCTTGCCCTCAACGCCGCCATCGAAGCGGCGCGGGCGGGCGAAGCCGGGCGTGGTTTCGCCGTGGTCGCCGATGAAGTGCGCAACCTGGCGCACCGCACGCAGGAGTCGGCGCAGGAAATCCAGAAGATGATCGAGGGCCTGCAGGTGGATGCGCGCGACTCGGTCGGCACCATGACCGAGAGCCAGCGTTACAGCGAGGACAGCGTGACCATCGCCAACCAGGCCGGTCAGCGCCTCGGCAGCGTCACCGAGCGGATCAGCGAGATCGATGGCATGAACCAGTCGGTAGCCACCGCGACCGAGGAGCAGACCGCGGTGATCGACTCGCTGAACATGGACATCACCGAGATCAACACACTGAACCAGGAAGGCGTGGAAAACCTGCAGGCGACGCTGCGCGCCTGCGGTGATCTGGAACAGCAGGCCAGCCGCCTCAAGCAGCTGGTGGACAGCTTCCGCATCTAAAGGCTCAGCGCGGCGCTGGCTTGTCCTGCGCCGGCGCGGCAGGCGCTTCGTCCTGTCGCAGCTCGTTCCACAACTCGGCGGCACCGGGAAACTCGGTGCCGTCTTCCTCGCTCAACGCCTCCGGGTCGTAGCGCTGTACACAGCCCTCGCCCAGCACGGGTGGCGCACTGGCCGTACCCGGTTTGCGTGGATCGCTCATGGTCTACCTCGCCAGGCCCGCGGCCCGATCAGTCGAACACCACGGTCTTGTTGTCGTGCACCAGCACGCGATCTTCCAAGTGCGAGCGCAAGCCGCGCGCCAGCACCATCTTCTCCACATCCTTGCCCAGGCGCACCAGGGTTTCGATGCTGTCGCGGTGGCTGATGCGCACCACGTCCTGCTCGATGATCGGCCCGGCGTCGAGCTCCTCGGTGACGTAGTGGCAGGTCGCACCGATCAGCTTGACCCCGCGCAGCGACGCCTGGTGATACGGCTTGGCGCCGACGAACGACGGCAGGAAGCTGTGGTGGATGTTGATCACCCGCCCGGCGTACTCCTGGCACAGCTGTGGCGGCAGGATCTGCATATAGCGCGCGAGCACCACGGCATCGGTGTCGTACTCGCTGACCAGGCGCGAGACTTCGGCGAACGCCGGGCTCTTGTCCTGCGGGTCGACCGGGACATGGTGAAACGGAATGCCATGCCACTCGACCATGCTGCGCAGGTCATTGTGGTTGGAGATCACGCAGGGAATCTCGCAATCCAGCTCATCGCTGTGCCAGCGGTGCAGCAGGTCGGCCAGGCAGTGCGATTCGCGGCTGGCCATCAGCACCACGCGTTTCTTCTGCTCCGAGTCGGTCACCCGCCATTCCATGGAGAATTCGCGGGCAATCGGGGCGAACGCCTGGCGAAAACCGTCGAGATCGAAGGGCAATGAGTCGGCACGGATTTCATGACGCATGAAGAACCAACCACTCTGGTTATCCGAGTGATGACTGGCCTCACTGATCCACCCGTTATAGGTAGCGAGGAAATTACTGACTTTGGCCACAATGCCAACGCGGTCCGGGCAGGCAATGACCAGCCGAAAAGTGCGCATGATGAAACTCCAGAACTTCGCGAGGCGGCCATTCTAGCCAGTGAGCGGGGAAACGTCAGTAACAAAGCCCGAGGCAAAACCCGCCAGCCTCCAGCGATGCACGAAGCTCGATGCATGAGGCGGCACTGCAGAATTACCCCAACAAATATTGGCTGCTCACTGTAATTTTCATTGATTACATGGCTACTTCACGTGAAGAGGCAGATGACATACACCACCGATATATTGAAAAGCCAACTCCAATCAAAACTTTTCAAACGTATTTACTTGCCGCAAGTGCATGACTATTATTACCGTCACTTACTCCTGCCTTTAACCTAATTCAAGGTACGCCCCATGTCCCTGATCAACGAATATCGCGCCACCGAAGAAGCCATCAAAGAACTTCAGGAGCGCCTGAAAAATCTGTCGCAAGACGACAAGCTGAAAAAAGAACTCGAATTCGAAGGCAAACTGCGCACCCTGATGGGCGAATACCAGAAGTCCCTGCGTGACATCATCGCCCTGCTCGACCCGGAAGCCAAAGCCAGCAAGGCTACCCGCGCCACCAAGCCGGCCGGCAGCAAGCGCGCGCGCAAGGTCAAGCAATACAAGAACCCGAACAGCGGCGAAGTCATCGAAACCAAAGGTGGCAACCACAAGACCTTGAAAGAGTGGAAGGCAAAGTGGGGCGCTGAAACTGTTGAGAGCTGGGCAACCCTGCTCGGTTGAACACGCAGCAAAACAAAAAAGCCGGCGCATGCCGGCTTTTTTTATTGCTTACGTTTTATTACACAGCGAATCGAGCACGCGCCTGCTGCACATATTCGCGCCAGGCACTCAAGACCTCGCGCCCTTGTTCATCGGCCAGCTGCCACTCGACAGCCAACGCCTGCTCGAATGCTGCAACGGTATTGGGCGCCCCCATTGCGGGGTCACTCAGACGCTGTTTACAGAACAGGTCCCACTGTATCTGTTCGCTCGGTTCGAGCGAGGCCGGAAAGTTGCGCGCACGATAACGGAACAACAACTCGGGCAAACGCTGATCGGCAAACAACCAATCGGCGCCGGACAATGTGGTCGGCTCGGCATTGCGGACCTGCTCGCACAAGCGCCGATCCCGGTCACCGATAAACCCGGCATACAGTTGTTGTTCCGGGTCGGCATTGTCCGCGAACTCTTCATCGGCATAGATATCCGCCAACTTGTCGCGCCACAGGTTCTGCGCAGCAGCGAGTGCTTCGACACGCGTCTGGCATTCGCCCAGATCGACCTGCAGGCGCTGCCGATCCTGCTCGCGCAGCACGCTCAGTGGTGCGACCACCGGGCAACGGTTGATATGCAGCAGCTTCAACGGCACGGGCAATTGCCCCTCCGCCAGCGCGTCACGGCGGGTATAGAGACGCTCGCGCAGGGTCGCCGCGTCCAGCTCCAGCAACGGCTGCGGATCGGCTTGCAGGTCGCAGACGATCAGGGCATTACGATTGCGCGGGTGCCAGGCCAACGGCAGCACCACCGCCAGGTAGTGGCGACTGCCGGCGAAACGACCGGACACATGCACCAGCGGCTGCAGCAGGCGAATCTGCTCCATCACCTTGGCCTTGGCACGCAACTGGAACAGGTAGTCGTACAGTTTCGGCTGGCGCTCGCGCACCAGGCGCGCCAAAGCGATGGTCGCGCGCACGTCGGACAGCGCATCGTGCGCCTGACCGTGCTCGATGCCGTTGGCCGCGGTGAGCAGCTCCAGCTTCAGCGACACCCGGCCCTCGTCATCACGCGGCCACTCGATCCCCTCGGGGCGCAGTGCATAGGCGGTCCGCATCAGGTCGATCAGGTCCCAGCGACTATTGCCGCCCTGCCACTCGCGCGCATAGGGGTCGAAGAAGTTGCGGTACAGGCTGTAGCGCGTCATCTCATCGTCGAAACGCAGGCTGTTGTAGCCGGCACCACAGGTGCCTGGCTGGGCCAGTTCGGTGTGAACGCGATTCATGAACTCGGCCTCACTGAGCCCTTTCTGCGCCAGGGTCTGCGGGGTGATGCCGGTGATGCGGCAGGCCGCGGGATGCGGCAGGATGTCGTCGGCCAGGCGGCAGTACAGGTTCACCGGCTCACCGATTTCATTGAGCTGCTCGTCGGTACGGATGCCGGCCACCTGCAACGGGCGGTCGCAACGCGGGTTGATACCGGTGGTTTCGTAGTCGTACCAGAAGATGCTCGCGCTCACGGTGCTGTCCCTGAATTGAAGGCCGCGGCAGTCTAGCACCTGCCTCACACGTCAGAAGCGCAAAGCATGACTTGGCTCACGTGCGCTCGGTGAGCCAGCTTGCCGCGTGACCCGCTCTGCCGATAGCATGGCGCATCCCGGATCCCCACCCCACCACAAGGACAGTCGTCATGAGTGAATCCGCCGCCCCCAATCCCTATGCCGCTCCGGCCAGTAACCTGCAGGAAATCCCCAACGGCCAGGTGCCGAGCATCGCCGAAGCGCTGAGCCGCGGTTACGACTTCACCATCAGCGACGTGATCGGCGAAGCCTGGCAGCGCGTGAAGGGCACCAAGGGCATCATCATCGGCGGCTTCCTGATCTTCTACATCGCCATGCTCCTGGCCACCTTCGTGCTCGGCTTCGTCCTTGGCATGGTCGGCCTTCTGAACGAGAGCAGTCCGGGCAGCATGATGGTCGGCCAATTGGTCATTTCCCTGCTCGGCTCAGCAGTCACCTACCCCTTCCTCGCCGGCATCAACATGATTGGCATCCGTCGCGCCGCCGATCAGCCGGTCAGCTTCAACGAGATGTTCAGCCACTTCGGCCGCTTCGTACCGCTGCTGCTCACCGGCCTGCTGATGACGGCGCTGATCTATGTCGGCCTGCTGCTGCTCATCCTCCCGGGGATCTACCTCAGCGTTGCCTATATGCTGGCCATCCCGCTGGCGGTCGAGCGCGGCCTGTCGCCGTGGGAAGCGCTGGAAACCTCGCGCAAAGCCATCAGCCAGCACTGGTTCAAGGCCTTTGGTCTGTTCCTGGTTCTCGGCCTGATCATGGGTGTCAGCGCCCTGGCCCTGGGTATCGGCCTGATCTGGACCCTCCCGCTGTTCGTCATCGCCATCGGCGTGCTGTACCGCATCATCTTCGGCGTACTGCCACCCGCCAACTGATCGCCTTCGCGCACTCGGGCCGCCTCGCGGCCCGATTGATTTCCCGCCCTGCTGCTGGCTAGCATCAGGCTTTCCTCGATGCAGTTGACGATGCAGCCAAGCCCGCCCAGCGCCATTTCCGACAGTCCAGGCCGCGACCGCCTGCTGGACACCCGGCACCATGTGGAAACGCCCGAGGGCATCGACCTGGTGCTGCGTCCGGCCGGTGCTCTGCCGCGCAGCCTGGCCTTCGCGCTCGACCTGCTGTTCCGCGGCGTGATCCTGCTGGTGATGTTCCTCATCCTCGCCCTGCTCGGTCAGGTCGGCGTGGGCCTGGGCAGCATCCTCTTCTTCCTGGTCAACTGGTGGTACATGGTGCTGTTCGAAGTGCTGCGTCAGGGCCGTTCGCCCGGCAAGCAGATCATGGGGCTGCGCGTGGTCCACGACGACGGCACCCCCGTCGGCTGGGGCGCGTCACTGACCCGCAACCTGCTGCGCTTTGTCGACATGCTGCCGTTCGCCTACTGCCTGGGGCTGATCAGTTGCTTCAGCCATCCGGCCTTCAAGCGCCTCGGCGACCTGGCCGCCGGCACCCTGGTGGTCTATCGCGACGACACGGCCAAGCGCCCGACCATCGCTGCCGGTGATGCCGAGCGTGCGCCATTTCGCCTGGACCTGGCCGAGCAGCGTGCCCTGCTCGGCTTCGTCGAGCGCCAGGGCAGCCTCTCCGGCGCGCGCCGCCAGGAGCTGGCCGGCATCCTCGCACCGGCCCTGGAAGTGCCGGATGAACAAGCCGAAGCGAAGCTCAACGGCATCGCTCGTGGCTTGCTGGGGTCGACATGAAGCAGCACCTGTTCGAGCAACGCCACACGCCTGACTGGCTGAAATTCACCGCGCAACTCGACGCCCTGGAGAGCGGCAAGGCCGAGGCCAAATCCTGCGAGAGTTTCGCCGCCGACTACCGCCACCTCTGCCAGCACCTGGCCCTGGCCGAGGAGCGTGGCTACAGCAGCCACCTGATCGACCAGCTGCAGCAACTGGCGATGCGGGGCCACCAGCAGTTTTACCGTCACCGCAGCCACCTCGGCGCGCAGATCATCGCCTTCGTCCTGGTCGGTTTTCCGCGCTTGATCCGCAGCGAGTGGCGCGCCGTGCTCGCCGCCTGCCTGCTGTTCTTCGGCAGCCTGCTGCTGATGGGCCTGCTGACCTGGCTGTTCGACGACCTGATCTACACCCTGATGGACCCGGGCCAGGTCTCGGACATGGAGCGCATGTACGACCCCGATGCACGGCGCATCGGCCGCTTCAGCGAGCGTGACGCCGGCGACGACTGGATGATGTTCGGCTTCTACATCATGAACAACATCGGCATCGCCTTTCAGACGTTCGCCAGCGGCCTGCTGTTCGGCCTTGGCAGCCTGTTCTTCCTGCTGTTCAACGGCCTGATGATCGGTGCGGTCGCTGGCCACCTGACCCGTATTGGCTACAGCGAAACCTTCTGGTCCTTTGTCATCGGCCACGGCGCCTTCGAGCTCACCGCCATCGCCTTCGCCGGCGCCGCCGGGCTCAAGCTCGGCTGGGCGCTGCTCGCCCCCGGCCGCCTGCGCCGTGGCGAGGCTCTGCGCCAGGCGGCCGGGCGCAGCGTGCAACTGGTCGCCGGGGTCATCCTGTTCCTGCTCATCGCCGCCTTCATCGAGGCCTTCTGGTCGTCGATGACCTACACCACGCCGACCATCAAGTACGTGGTCGGTGCCGGTCTGTGGACGCTGGTGATCGCCTACTTCGTTTTTGCCGGACGCCAACGCCATGCGCCTGACTGACGCCAGCGTCGCCATCCGTCCCCGCAGCGCCTGGGAAGCCGTCGACCTCGGCGTGCTCCTGGCGCAGCGCCACACCGTGCTGCTGATGGCCAGCTGGGCACTGGTGACCCTGCCGCTGTTCGCCCTGCTGACCCTGCTGCTGTGGCAGTACCCGAGCGTGGTCGCTTTCATCTTCTGGTGGCTGAAACCGGCCTGGGAACGCCTGCCGCTGTACATCCTCTCGCGCTCGCTGTTTGGCGACACGCCGACGCTGAAGCAGGCACTCAAGGCCCTGCCCAGGTTGCTCAAACCGCAATTGCTGGCGAGCCTGACCTGGCGCCGTTTCAGCCCGACGCGCAGCTTCGACCTGCCGGTCCTGCAGCTCGAAGGGCTCAGCGGCGAAGCACGCAGCAAGCGCCTGGTGGTGCTTGGCCAGAGCAACGCTGGCAGTGCCACGTGGCTGACCGTGCTCGGCGCGCACCTGGAGGCGATCTTCTGCTTCGGCCTCATCGCCCTTGTCTACCTGATGCTGCCGCAGCAGATGGAGATCGACCTGGACTGGCAGAACCTGCTGCAGACCGGCGACGGCGAATGGCTGTGGCTGGAGCACCTGTCCAACCTGATGTACGCCCTGGTGCTGGTGTTCTGGGAACCGATCTACGTCGCCTGCGGCTTCACCCTCTACCTCAACCGGCGTACCGCGCTGGAAGCCTGGGACATCGAGCTGGTGTTCCGCCGCCTGCGCCAACGCCTGACCGGCAGCGCCTATGCCCTGCTCCTGGCCTTCGGCCTGTTCGCCCTGGCGCCGACGCCGGACGCCTGGGCAGCAGAAACCAAGGCCGTCGGCAGCTGCCCGGTGCCGATCCAGGACCCCAACGGCCCCGACGCCGAGCGCCTGCTCAAGCAACCGCTGACCAGCGCCGCTGCACAGGACAGCATCAAGAGCCTGCTCGACCAGCCGCCGTTCGAGAACCGCGAAACCGTGACGCGCTGGCGCTTCGGTGAGGAGCAGGCAGAGAAGAAAGCCGACCCGGAAGACGGCAAGGGTTTCATCGAGTCCCTGCGCAAGCTGGTCGACCTGGCCGCCTATTTCAAGAAGCTCGATGTGGTCGCGCAGGTCTTCGAAGTCATCCTCTGGGGCGCGCTGATCGCCCTGCTCACCCTGCTGGTCTGGCGCTACCGCGAATGGCTGCAGGTGTTCGCCGGCCGCCTCGGCCTGCCGCAACGCCACGCACGCATGGTGCCCGAGCAACTGTTCGGCCTGGAGATCGCCCCCGAAAGCCTGCCCGACGACGTCGCCAGCGAAGCCGAGCGACTCTGGGCCGAACACCCGCGCGAAGCCCTCGGCCTGCTCTACCGCGCCCTGCTCAGTCGCCTGTTGCACGACTTCCGCCTGCCCCTCAAGGGCTCGCACACCGAAGGCGAAGTGTTGCAACTGGTACAACGCCTGGAGCAGGACGAGCTCAGCCGCTTCAGCGCCGTGCTCACCCGTCACTGGCAGAACCTTGCGTACGGCCACCTCACGCCACCGGACAACCTCAAACGCGGCCTGTGCGAAGGCTGGCGCCGGCTGTTCCGCAGCGACGGGGTGAAGGCATGAATCGTCCAGTCAAACTGCTGCTCGCCGGCGGCGTGCTGATTGCCCTGACCTGGCTCGGCACTTATGTCGCCGGGCAGATGCAGCCGTACCAGCAGACCATCAAACACGGCCCCGCGCCGGAAGTGGATGCCAACCCCTACCTGGCCGCCGAGCACTTCCTGCGCCAGCAGAAGATCAGCGCCCAGCACGCCGACGGTCTCGACGTGCTCAACACCCTGCAAGCCAATGGCCAGACCCTGATGCTGCTCAGCGAGCGGCACAACATGACCCCGCGCCAGGCCCGCAAGGCCCTGGACTGGGCGGCCAAAGGCGGCCACTTGGTATTCGTCGCGGAGAGCATCTGGGACGAGGACGCGGGCAAGAGCGACGACCTGCTGCTCGACAGCCTGGGCATCCAGCAGCACCTGAGCGAAGAGCTCGACGAAGCGGAAGACGCCGACAGCGGCGAACAGGAAAGCGCCGAGGACGAGAGCAGCGATGAGGCCGAGGCAGAAGATGCCCAGACGGCGGAGGACGAGCAGGCGGTCGAGGCGGACGAGCACCTTGACGACGAGACGGCAGACGAGCCGGAAGCCGATGCCGAAACCGGCGACGAAGACCGCTATCCGTACCTGACCAAGCTCTACCTGGAGAACGAGCAGGCGCCGGCCTACGTCGACTTCGACACCGACTTCCACCTGTACGACGCGAAGAACCGTGCCCACGCCTGGGCCAACAGCGACCAGGCCACGCACATGCTGCAGCTGTACCACGGCGACGGCCTGATCACCGTGCTCACCGATGCCTGGATCTGGCGCAACGACAGCATCGCCGACTACGACAACGCCTGGCTGCTCTGGTACCTGAGCCAGGACAGCAACGTCACCCTGGTCTACAACGCCGAACGCGACGACCTGTTCAGCCAGTTGCTCAAGCACTATCCGATCGCCCTGGCCTGCCTGGCGATGCTGATCATCCTGCTGCTGTGGCACGTCGGCCTGCGCCACGGCCCGCTGCAGGCACCGGTCAGCCATGCGCGCCGGCAACTGGAAGAACACCTGCGCGGCAGCGCCGACTTCCTCCTGCGCCGCAGCGGCCAGCAGAGCCTGCTGCAGAGCCTGCAGCGCGACATCCTGCGCCGCGCCCGTCACCGGCACCCGGGCTTCGAACGCCTCGGCGTTGCCGAACAGTGGCAGGTGCTCGGCCGCCTCACCCGTTTACCCACCAGCGCCATCGGTCAGGCCATGCGTCCCGCGCCTGACAAACGTGTGTCCGCTGCCGACTTCACCCGCCAGGTCGCCAACCTGCAAACTCTCAGGAATGCCCTATGAGCGAACAAACGCCGGACTCCAACGACAGCCTCGACCTCGACATCGCCCCTGCTGCCCCGGCAGCGCCCACCGCACCGGCCGCCCCGTCTGCCGCCAGCCAGCGGCAGCGCGCCACCCAGATGCTCCAGGCCCTGCGCGCGGAGTTGCAAAAGGCGCTGATCGGCCAACAGGCGGTGGTCGACGACGTGCTCACGGCGCTGATCGCCGGTGGCCACGTGCTCATCGAGGGTGTGCCCGGCCTCGGCAAGACCCTACTGGTCCGCGCCCTGGCGCGCTGTTTCGGCGGTGAGTTCGCGCGTATCCAGTTCACCCCCGACCTGATGCCCAGCGACGTCACCGGCCACGCCGTGTACGACCTGCAGAGCGAGCAGTTCAAGCTGCGCAAGGGCCCGGCGTTCACCAACCTGCTGCTGGCCGACGAGATCAACCGCGCCCCGGCCAAGACCCAGGCCGCGCTGCTGGAAGTGATGCAGGAGCGCCAGATAACCCTCGAGGGCCGCGCCCTGCCGGTGCCGCAGCCGTTCCTGGTACTGGCCACGCAGAACCCCATCGAGCAGGAAGGCACCTACCCGCTGCCGGAAGCGGAACTCGACCGCTTCATGCTCAAGCTGCGCATGGATTACCCGGCGGCCGATGAAGAGCTGAACCTGGTGCGCCAGGTCACCCGTTCGGCCAAGGCCGACATGCTCGAAGTGGCGCCGCTGCGTACCCTGCTGCAGGCCAAGGACGTGATCGCCCTGCAGAAGATCGCCAGCGAACTGGCCATCGACGAGCAGGTGCTCGACTACGCCGTGCGCCTGGCTCGCGCGACCCGCACCTGGCCGGGCCTGGCCATGGGCGCCGGCCCGCGCGCCTCGATCGCCCTGGTGCGCGGCGGTCGTGCACGCGCCCTGCTGCGCGGCGGCGACTTCGTCGTGCCGGACGACATCAAGGGTTGCGCCCTGGCCGTGCTGCGCCATCGCGTGCGCCTGTCGCCGGAGCTGGACATAGAAGGCCTGTCGGTCGACCAGGTGCTGCAGCAGCTGCTCGACCAAGTGCCGGCGCCGCGCCTGTGATGCAGGCGCCAACCGCCATCAACGGGCAGGCCCTGGCATGAAACCGTCACGCTTGCTGCTGGCCCTGCTCGGTGCCCTGCTGGCCGTCGCCATCGTGCTCGGCAGCCTGCCGTTGCTTGGCGTACGCCTGCCCGCCACGCTGCCGACACTGTGCTGGGGCTTGCTCCTGGCCCTTGCCGTGCTGGCCGGCGTCGATGCCCTGTGGCTGCGGCGCCTGCCAACCCCGCGCGCCGAACGCCAATTGCCCGGCAACCTGCCACTCGGACGCTGGAGCGAAGTGCGTCTGACCCTGCACCACGACTACGCCAGCGCGCTGGACATCGAGGTATTCGACCACGTGCCCGAGCGCATGGAGTTCGAGCACCTGCCACAACGCGTCCTGCTACGTCCGGGCGAACAGACCCAGTGCGGCTACCGCGTGCGGCCCCTGGCGCGCGGCCACTTCCGCTTCGCCCGCTGCGAGATCAACCTGCCCAGCCCGCTGCGCCTGTGGCAGGGCCGCCGCTACGTCGAGCTGCCGGGGGAAACCCGCGTCTACCCGGATTTCGCCCGCCTCTATGGTGCGCAGCTGATGGCCGTCGATGACTGGCTCAGCCAGCTGGGCGTGCGCCAGCGCCAGCGCCGCGGCCTGGGGCTGGAGTTCCACCAGCTGCGCGAATTCCGCGAAGGCGACACCCTGCGCCAGATCGACTGGAAAGCCACGGCGCGCAAGCGCACGCCGATCGCCCGCGAATACCAGGACGAGCGCGATCAGCAGATCGTCTTCCTCCTCGATTGCGGCCGGCGCATGCGCAGCCACGACGGCGACCTGTCGCACTTCGACCATGCCCTGAATGCCTGCCTGCTGCTCAGCTACGTGGCCCTGCGCCAAGGCGATGCGGTCGGCCTCAGCACCTTCGCCAGCGAGCGCGACCAGTTCGTGCCGCCGGTCAAGGGCCAGGAGCACATCAGCACGCTGCTCAACGCGGTCTACGCGGTGGACAGCACGCGTCGCCCCGCCGACTACGCCGCCGCGATCAACAGCCTGCTGGCACGCCAGCGCCGCCGTGCCCTGGTGGTGCTGGTGACCAACCTGCGCGACGAAGACGACGAAGAATTGCTCGGGGCAGTAAAACGCCTGGGGCGCCAGCACCGCGTGCTGGTCGCCAGCCTGCGCGAGGAAGTGCTCGACAGCCTGCGCCAGACGCCCGTCAACGACTACGAACAGGCGCTGGCCTACTGCGGCACGGTGAACTACCTGAACGCCCGCGCCGGCCTGCACGAGCGCCTGCTCGCCCACGGCGTACCGGTGCTGGATGCGCGCCCCGGCGAACTGGGCCCGGAACTGGTCAGCCGCTATCTGGCGTGGAAGAAGGCGGGCGTGCTGTAGGGCTCACAGGACGGGGGGCGGAGTTCCCCCCTCCCGCTGATGCCTACATTCGAAAATCAGCCGAGCAGGATGATCGCCCAGACGCTGGCGATCAGGCTGAGGGAAACGAACTGCGCGGCGCTGCCCATGTCCTTGGCGTTCTTCGACAGCGGGTGGCGGTCCAGCGAGATGCGGTCGATGGCCGCTTCGACAGCCGAGTTGAATAGCTCGACGATCAGCGACAGCAGGCCCACGGCGATCATCAGCGCGCGCTCCACCGGCGCCACGTCGAACCAGAACGCCAGCGGAATCAGCACCACGTTGAGCAGCACCAGCTGACGGAACGCCGCCTCGCCGACGAAGGCCGCGCGCAAGCCATCCAGCGAATAGCCACCGGCATTGAAAATACGCTTCAGACCGGTCTGGCCCTTGAATGGCGACATAGCGATGTACATCCGAAATTGAGGAAGCGGCGACCTTAGAAACGCCGCCGTCAAAAATACGTGAAGGGGTCGCGCATCACTGCCCCGGAATGGATTCCATCTGTTGCAGCAGCAGCGCGGCCTGGGTGCGGGTGCGCACGCCGAGCTTGCGGAAGATCGCGGTTACGTGGGCCTTGATGGTGGCTTCCGAAACGTTCAGTTCGTAGGCGATCTGCTTGTTCAGCAGGCCTTCGCAGACCATGGTCAGCACGCGAAACTGTTGCGGCGTCAGGCTGGCCAGACCAGCGCTGGCGGCTTTCGCCTCCGCCGAGACGGTAACCGCTTCGGACGCCTGTGGCGGCCACCAGACCTCACCATCGAGGACCTGGCGCACAGCCTGCTGGATGGTCTCCAGCGAGCTGGACTTGGGAATGAAGCCGCTGGCGCCGAACTCGCGGGCGCGCACCACCACCGCCGCCTCTTCCTGCGCCGAAACCATCACCACCGGCAGCTGCGGGTACTGCCCGCGCAACAGCACCAGGCCGGAGAAACCGTAGGCGCCCGGCATGTTCAGGTCGAGCAGCACCAGATCCCAGTCGCTCTTCTCGCCCAGGCAGGTTTCCAGCTCGGCGATGCTGGCCGCTTCCACCAGGCGCACATCCGGCCCCAGGCCCAGGCTCAATGCCTGTTGCAGGGCGCTGCGGAACAAGGGGTGATCGTCAGCGATGAGGATTTCGTAAGCGGCCATGGGTATCCCTGTTCTTGTTGTGGGCCGATCTGGACGGCCATAGCCGGCAAGCGGGCGGCGCCAAGCATGCCCAGCTGTGACGGGGTGGTCAAGCGTGCCGCTTTACGGCAAAGTCGCGGCTTTTGCCTGCCGAGAGACACCATGCGAAGCCACGCCCTGCGCGCCGACCTGCTGATGCTGCTGACCGCCATGATCTGGGGTTCGGCCTTCGTCGCCCAGCGCTTGGGCATGGATGCCATCGGCCCCTTCCTTTATACCGGCTTGCGATTCGCGCTCGCCAGCCTGGCGGTGCTGCCGCTGGTGCTGATTCTCGGTCGCCGCGACGCGGACAAGGCGCCGGAGCCGATCAATCGCGGTCTGCTGCTGGGCGGCCTGGCCATGGGCCTGGCGCTGGCATTGGGGATCAACCTGCAACAGGTCGGCCTGCTCTTCACCAGCGTGACCAACTCCGGGTTCATCACCGGCCTGTACGTCATCGTTGTGCCACTGCTCGGCCTGTTCCTCGGCCACCGGACCGGCATGAGCACCTGGCTCGGTGCCGGCCTGGCGGTGGTGGGGATGTTCCTGCTCAGCGTCGGCGACGGCTTTCACGTCGCCTCGGGTGACTGGCTGCAACTGGCCGGCGCCTTCGTCTGGGGTGTGCATGTATTGCTGGTCGGCTTCTTCGCCAGCCGTCACGACCCGCTGCGCCTGGCACTGATCCAGTTCGTCGTCTGCGCCTTGATCAGCCTGGTGCTGGCCATCGCGCTGGAGGAGATCCGCCTACCAGCGATTCTCGCCGCCGGCCCGGCGATTCTCTATGGCGGCCTGTTCGGCGTGGCGATCGGCTTCACCCTGCAGGTGGTCGCGCAGAAGCACGCCATCGCCTCCCACGCCGCGATCATCCTCTCGCTGGAGGCGGTGTTCGCCGCCATCGCCGGGGCGATCTTCCTCAGCGAAGCCCTGGCCCTGAAAGGCTATATAGGCTGCGCCCTAATGTTCGCCGGCATGCTGCTGGCCCAGTTGTGGCCGAAGAAACTGCCCGCCTGAGGCGCAACCCTCTCAGAGGAATTCGCGCAAAGCCTGGTGCGCGGCGCTGCTCTCGTCGATCGGCCAGTGGTGCTTGGCACCCAGATAGCGCTCGCTGAACAGGTCCAGCCAGGCATCCAGCGCGCCAGCCGCGCGCACGTCGCCAGCCTGCTCGAGGCACAGTGCCGCCACCTCGGCGGTGCACAGGTGCTCATCGCGTTTGGCGCGGCGCAGGCGATAGCGTGACAGCTGCTCCGGCAGCAGGCTGAGCACCGGCAGGCGATCCAGATAGGGGCTCTTGCGGAACATCTTGCGCGCCTCGGACCAGGTCGCATCCAGCAGGATGAACAGCGGGCGTTTGTGCGACTGCGGCGGCAACTCATGCACCACGCGACCGGGCGTGGTGTATTCACCGGGGAACACCACATAGGGTTGCCATTGCGGGTCATCGAGCAGCGCGAGCAGCTGCTCGTCCACCGCCGTGCGCTGCCAGCCGAACGCATAGGTATCGGCCACCAGGTCGGCGATCAGCCAACCGGTGTTGCTCGGCTTGAGCACTTCCACGTCGTACATCAGCAGGCACACGCCAGCACGCGCCTCGACCTGCGGCCGCCACTCGCACAGGCAATGGCTGCAGAACACCCGGCACTGCGGGCAACGCGGCGCCCGCGAGCCACGTGCCACGAAGGGCTTCAGGCTGCGAGCGAGGCGCTCGTCGCGCAGGCGGGATACGGCATGAGTCATCGGGGCGACCTGTACGGCAAGGCGAAAGGGGCGCAAGTCTAGAGTAAGATGAGCGCCTACTGAACCAGCCCGGTGCCGGCCGGTCGAAGGATTCGCCCTTACTTCAGGAGATTGTCCATGCGCCGCCTCGTCGCCCCGCTCGCCCTCTGCTTCGTCCTCCCCAGCGTTCAGGCCGCCTCGCTGAAGGACTACGAACTGAGCCGGATGCTGCAGCAGGTCGCCAAGGAAAGCAGCATCGGCACCCCGCGGGCGATCAACGAAGACTTGCTCGACCAGGGTTACACGGTTGAAGGTAACGAACTGATCAACCACCTCAGCGTACTGCCGCGCCACGCGATACAGATGCGCGCCAACCCGGATGCGGTTCGCCAGCAACTCGGCTCGAGCGTGTGCAGCAACCAGGGTTATCGTCAGTTGCTCGCCGGTGGCGCCGTGTTGCGCTATCAGTTCAGCGAATACAAGACCAACCAGCCGATTACCACCGAGCGCTTCAGCAAGGCCGACTGCGGCGTGCAGTGAGCCGCCTCAGTCCTCGTTGACCCGGCGCGGCTGCTCGTCCGCACGCAATTCGGCGAGCAGCGCCTCCAGATAGCGCGAGCGCCGCCCACCGCCATCCAGACGACGCAGACACTCCTCCTCGATACTCGTGCCATTGGTGCGCGCCGCCTGCAGTAGCATGCGGTACAGATCCAGATCGACTTCCAGCGTCAGACTCGGCATACCTGCCCTCCCCGTTCCGACGAGATGTACGACAGCGCGCGAGAGGTTCGCGCACAACGACCGCCTGTATGAACGACAGCTCTCGTTGCAAGGTAGAACAGATCGCGCCGGGAGAGCAGGCGAGCAAGACGAACGGCCCCGCCGGCACGCCGAAGACACCCGCATCTGAAAGACAGAAAGGAAACGTCAGCGCCGCAGTGCCCTCAAAGCGTCACGGGCCAGCCATACTTTGCTCAGGGCCAAACCCGTTTCACAAGGGTGCCGACCCGAGCCGTATCGAAGAAGGAGAGGTTTCATGCCGCATGAGCCTGACGACTATCTATCCCGCCACTTCCAGACCGGCGGCGTCGACCTGACCGCGAAGATCGCCGAACTCACCGCGCTCGTCGTCCCCGCCAACAGCGCCAACCTGCCGCTCTACCAGGAAATGCTCACCACCGTGGTGCGCATGGCGCAGGCCGACCGCAATCGCTGGGATGCCAAGATCATGCTGCAGACCCTGCGCGAGATGGAGCGCGCCTTCAGCGTTCTCGAGCAGTTCAAGCGGCGACGCAAGGTCACCGTATTCGGTTCCGCGCGCACGCCCAGCGACCATCCGGTGTACCGCCTGGCTCACGACCTGGGGCAAGAGCTGGCCCGTCTCAACCTGATGGTCATCACCGGTGCCGGCGGCGGCATCATGGCCGCCGCCCATGAAGGGGCCGGCGTAGAAAATGCCCTGGGGTTCAACATCACTCTGCCCTTCGAGCAGAGTGCCAACGCCACCATGCACGGCAGCGAAAACCTGCTGTCGTTTCACTTCTTCTTCCTGCGCAAGTTGTTCTTCATCAAGGAAGCCGACGCGCTGGTGCTCTGCCCCGGTGGCTTCGGCACCCTGGACGAGGCACTGGAAGTACTGACTCTGGTGCAGACCGGCAAGAGCCCACTGGTGCCGATCGTGCTGCTCGACGAGCCGGACGGCAGCTACTGGACCGAGGCCCTGCGCTTCATCCGCGAGCAACTGCAGGAACGCCACTACATCCTGCCGACTGACCTGCAGCTGGTTCGCCTGGTGCACAGCGCCGAAGAGGCGGGGCAGGAAATCGCGCGGTTCTACCGCAACTTCCACTCGACCCGCTGGCTGAAGGGCAACTTCCTGATCCGCATGAACCATCCGCTCAACGGGCCAGCCCTGGCGGCGCTCGATCAGGAGTTCGCCGACCTCTGCCTGAATGGCGGCTATCAACAGCAGAGCTATGCACAGGCCGAAATCGACGAGCCGGAGTTCAGCGCACTGACCCGCCTGGCTTTCGCTTTCAACGGGCGCAACCATGGCCGGTTGCGAGAGCTGGTGGACTTCATCAACCGGCCGCAGAACTGGGCGAGTAACGGTTGAGCAGGATACAGACAAAAGAAAGCCCGGACGTGCCGGGCTAAAGGGGATTCAATCCAGATCGGCACCGCGTAGCAGGCGCCCGATCTGTTCCAGAGAAAAGCCGCGGTAGCTGAGAAACCGCGATTGCTGTGCTCGCTCGCGCATGTCCGCCGGTTGCTGCCCGCCGAACTTGCGCTGCCAGACATCACGCAGCTGCTCCGCCCAATCGATGCCAGCCTCGGCCAGCGCCTGCTCGATGGCCTCGCGACCCAGGCCACGCTGCGCCAACTCTTCGCGAATGCGCAGCGGACCATAGCCCGAACGACCACGGCTGCTGATGAAGCTGCCGAGATAACGGACCTCCGACAACAACCCTTCTTCCGCCAAGCGATCCAGCGCGCCATCGATCAACTCGGGCGGCGCACCGCGGCGGCGCAGCTTACGGGTCAGCTCGACCCGGCCGTGCTCGCGCCTGGCCAGCAGGTCCATTGCCGCGCGACGCACGGCAACGGGGGTATCCAGCACCACGCTCATCGCCGAACTCAGGCGTCGAGGTCAGCCAGATCGTCGGCACCAGCCGTGGCTTCGGCACGGGCCGGGCCAGTTGCTACCAGCAATTTGTCGCGAATGATCTTCTCGATCGCGCCGCCGACTTCCGGGTTGTCTTCCAGGTACTTGGCCGAGTTGGCCTTGCCCTGACCGATCTTGTTGCCCTGGTAGCTGTACCAGGCACCGGACTTCTCGATCAGGCCGAGCTGCACGGCCAGGTCGATGACTTCACCGGTACGGTAGATGCCCTTGCCGTAGAGAATCTGGAACTCGGCCTGACGGAACGGCGGTGCGACCTTGTTCTTCACCACCTTGACGCGGGTTTCGCTGCCGACCACCTCGTCGCCTTCCTTCACCGCGCCGGTACGGCGGATGTCCAGACGCACGGAGGCGTAGAACTTCAGCGCGTTACCACCGGTGGTGGTTTCCGGGCTGCCGAACATCACGCCGATCTTCATGCGGATCTGGTTGATGAAGATCACCAGGCAGTTGGCGTTCTTGATGTTGCCGGTGATCTTGCGCAGGGCCTGGCTCATCAGACGGGCCTGCAGGCCGACGTGCATGTCGCCCATCTCACCTTCGATCTCGGCCTTCGGCACCAGGGCCGCAACGGAGTCGACGATGATCACGTCGACCGCATTGGAGCGCACCAGCATGTCGGTGATTTCCAAGGCCTGCTCGCCGGTATCCGGCTGCGAAACCAGCAGGTCGTCGACATTCACGCCGAGCTTGCCGGCATAGTCCGGGTCAAGGGCGTGCTCGGCGTCGACGAAGGCGCAGGTGGCGCCCATCTTCTGCGCTTCGGCGATGACCGACAAAGTCAGCGTGGTCTTACCCGAGGATTCCGGGCCGTAGATTTCGACGATCCGGCCTTTCGGCAGGCCGCCAATGCCGAGGGCGATATCCAGCCCCAGCGAGCCGGTGGAAATGGCCGGGATGGCTTGGCGCTCATGATCGCCCATGCGCATGACAGCGCCCTTGCCAAACTGCTTCTCGATCTGGCCCAGGGCCGCCGCCAAAGCACGCTTCTTGTTCTCGTCCATTTCCATCCTCACGTATTCAAGAGGGCCAACCGCCCACCAACAACTGTATAAGTAGACAGTAGTATTTCACAAGGCAAGTCCGACGCCTACCCCTGTTGCGGATTTTCTCCTGCCGCCAGTCGGAGCATGCCGCGCAGTGCCCGCTCGACGGTTTGCGCACGGACCTGCCCACGGTCGCCATCGAACTGGCAGCGCTGGGTGAACAGCTGCTCGCCGTCGCCCCAGGCCAGCCATACCGTGCCGACCGGCTTTTCCAGCGAGCCGCCGCCAGGCCCGGCGACGCCGCTGACTGCCACGGCGAAACGCGCCGTACTGCGGCGCTGGGCACCGCGCACCATCGCGGCGACCACGCCCTCACTGACCGCCCCCACCTGCTCGAACAGCTCGCTCGGCACGTCGAGCAAGGTCGTCTTTTGCCCGTTGGAGTAGGTGACATAGCCTGCCTCGAACCAGGCCGAGCTGCCCGCGATGCGGGTAATGGCCTCGGCGATACCGCCGCCGGTGCAGGACTCCGCGGTGCTCACCTGGGCTCCTAGCGACAGCAGTCGCTCGCCCAGCCGGGCGGCCAGTTCGGTTATCACATCCATGGGTTCTCCAAGGTGAAGCAAGCGGGAGGGATACCGTACACTACGCGCTTTTGCGAACTAAGCCGGACAGCCGAACGATGAGTGATCTCTCTGCCCATACACCGATGATGCAACAGTACTGGCGGCTGAAGAATCAGCACCCGGACCAGCTGATGTTCTATCGCATGGGCGATTTCTACGAAATCTTCTATGAAGATGCGAAGAAAGCCGCGGCACTCCTCGACATCACCCTGACCGCTCGCGGCCAGTCCGCCGGCCAGGCGATTCCGATGTGCGGCATCCCGCACCACTCCGCTGAGGGTTACCTGGCGCGCCTGGTCAAGCTCGGCGAGTCGGTGGTGATCTGCGAGCAGATCGGCGATCCAGCCACCAGCAAGGGGCCGGTGGAGCGCCAGGTGGTGCGCATCATCACCCCGGGCACGATCAGCGACGAAGCCTTCCTCGACGAGCGCCGCGACAACCTGCTGGCTGCCGTTCTCGGTGACGAGAAGCTGTTCGGCCTGGCCGCGCTGGACATCACCAGCGGCCGCTTTACCGTGCAGGAACTAAAGGGCTGGGAGAACCTGCTGGCCGAGCTGGAACGCCTGAGCCCGGCAGAACTGCTGATCCCCGATGACTGGCCGCAGGGCCTGCCGGTGGAGAAGCGCCGCGGTTGCCGTCGTCGCGCGCCCTGGGACTTCGAGCGCGACAGCGCGCGCAAAAGCCTGTGCCAACAGTTCGCCACCCAAGACCTCAAGGGCTTCGGCTGCGAAACCCTGACCCTGGCCATCGGCGCCGCGGGCTGTCTGCTCAGCTACGCCAAGGAAACCCAGCGCACCGCCTTGCCGCACCTGCGCGGCCTGCGCCACGAGCGTCTCGACGACACGGTGATCCTCGACGCGGCCAGTCGGCGCAACCTGGAACTCGACACCAACCTCGCCGGTGGTCGCGACAACACCCTGCAGTCGGTGGTCGACCGTTGCCAGACCGCCATGGGCAGCCGTCTGCTGACCCGCTGGCTGAACCGCCCACTGCGTGATCGCAGCGTGCTCGAAGGCCGCCAGGACTCCATCGCCTGCCTGCTCGACCGTTACCGTTTCGAGCTGATCCAGCCACAGCTGAAGGAAATCGGCGACCTCGAGCGCATCCTCGCGCGCATCGGCCTGCGCAACGCTCGCCCGCGTGACCTGGCCCGCCTGCGTGACGCCCTGGCCGCGTTGCCCGAGCTGCAAAGCGGCATGGCGCAACTGGACATCGATCACCTGCGCGACCTGGCCACCAGCATCCGTACCTACCCGGATCTGGCCGACCTGCTGCAACGGGCGATCATCGACAACCCACCGGCGGTGATTCGCGACGGCGGCGTGCTGAAGACCGGCTACGACGCGGACCTGGACGAACTGCAGTCGCTGTCCGAGAACGCCGGGCAGTTCCTCATGGACCTGGAAACCCGCGAAAAAGCGCGTACCGGCCTGGCCAACCTCAAGGTCGGCTACAACCGTGTGCACGGCTATTTCATTGAGCTGCCGAGCAAGCAGGCCGAATCGGCGCCGGCCGACTACATCCGCCGGCAGACCCTCAAGGGTGCCGAGCGCTTCATCACCCCCGAACTCAAGGAGTTCGAGGACAAGGCCCTGTCGGCCAAGAGCCGCGCCCTGGCCCGCGAAAAACTGCTCTACGACGAGCTGCTGGAACTGCTCATCGGCCACCTCGGCCCACTGCAGGATACCGCCGCTGCGCTCGCCGAACTGGACGTGCTGAGCAACCTCGCGGAGCGCGCCCTGAGCCTCGACCTCAATCGCCCGCGCTTCGTCGACCACGCCTGTATGAGCATCGACCAAGGCCGCCACCCGGTAGTGGAACAGGTGCTGGAAACGCCCTTCGTGGCCAACGACCTCAAGCTCGACGACAGCACACGGATGCTGATCATCACCGGCCCGAACATGGGCGGTAAGTCGACCTACATGCGTCAGACCGCACTGATCGTGCTGCTCGCCCATATCGGCAGCTTCGTCCCGGCGGCAAGCTGCGAGCTGTCGCTGGTCGACCGCATCTTCACCCGCATCGGCTCCAGCGACGACCTGGCCGGTGGCCGCTCCACCTTCATGGTGGAAATGAGCGAAACCGCCAATATCCTGCACAATGCCACCGCACAGAGCCTGGTGCTGATGGACGAAGTCGGCCGCGGCACCAGCACCTTCGATGGCCTGTCGCTGGCCTGGTCGGCCGCCGAACAGCTGGCCAGCCTGCGTGCCTGGACGCTATTCGCCACGCACTACTTCGAGCTGACCGTGCTGCCGGAGAGCGAGCCAGTGGTGGCCAACGTGCACCTCAACGCCACCGAGCACAACGAACGCATCGTCTTCCTCCACCACGTGCTGCCAGGCCCCGCCAGCCAGAGCTATGGCCTGGCGGTGGCACAACTGGCCGGCGTGCCGGGCCCGGTAATCCAGCGTGCCCGCGAACACCTGGCACGACTGGAAACCACCAGCCTGCCCCACGAACCTATCCGCAGCGCTACCGGGCAACCCGCCGCGCCGATGCAGAACGACCTGTTCGCCAGCCTGCCGCATCCGATTCTGGAGGAATTGGGCAAAATCAATCCCGATGATTTGACCCCACGCAGAGCGCTGGAGCTGTTATATGCATGGAAGACACGGATCTGACAGAGGCCCTTGCAAGCTGATAGAATCCGCGCGCTTTTAAGACTGTCCGGCTTTTAGCCTGAGCCGAGACCGTCCACTTTCCGTGCCGGAGACCCACATAGAATGGGCACGGCCGCCGTCTGAGGAGAGAATCAGAACATGACTTTCGTCGTCACCGACAACTGCATCAAGTGCAAATACACCGACTGCGTGGAAGTTTGTCCGGTGGACTGCTTTTACGAAGGCCCGAACTTTCTGGTGATCCACCCGGACGAGTGCATCGATTGCGCCCTGTGCGAGCCGGAATGCCCGGCCCAGGCCATTTTCTCCGAAGATGAAGTGCCAGAAGACATGCAGGAGTTCATCGCCCTGAACACCGAACTGGCGGAAGTCTGGCCGAACATCACCGAGAAGAAAGACGCGCTGGCCGATGCCGAAGAGTGGGATGGCGTGAAGGACAAGCTACAACACCTGGAACGTTGATCGCCCGGCAAAACAAAAAGGCCCGCTGATGCGGGCCTTTTGCTGTGCGCAGCTTTTCTGCGGACAAAAAAAGGGGCGGTTAGAAACCGCCCACTCTTTTTTCCCTACTCCCTTTTTTTCCTACTCATCATCCTGATGAACCGCATCCTGCGGTGGTTCCCTAGACCATCTCCCTGACAGCCTGCGTCTTTCCCTAGACACGGCTTAATAATAGCGACTCTCAGTATCGGAACAAGGCCACCTGACGCGTCGAAACGTGCTTTACGCAGATCATCGTAAAAAATAAAATCTTTATAATCATATAGTTATATAAATACCACAGAGAAAAATCGCTGCCTGCTGGCCGATTTTGCCGTGCATCTCTTACACACCGCGTAAGCAATGGCTTACACGGCACGCATAAAAAACCCGGCATTCGCCGGGTTTTTGGTTTGCGCAGCACTGCTATTGGAACAACGCATCGCTCGACAGGCCATTTTTCTCCAGGATCTCGCGCAGGCGCTTGAGCGCCTCGACCTGGATCTGTCGGACCCGCTCGCGCGTCAGACCGATTTCCTGCCCGACCTCTTCCAGCGTGCAACTTTCGTGACCACGGAGCCCGAAACGGCGCACCACGACCTCACGCTGTTTGTCAGTCAGCTCGGACAGCCACTGATCGATGCTCTGCGACAGATCATCGTCCTGCAGCAGTTCGCAAGGATCCGAAGGCCGGTCATCGGTGAGGGTATCGAGCAGGGTCTTGTCCGAGTCAGGACCAAGCGACACATCCACCGAGGTGACCCGCTCGTTCAGGCCGAGCATGCGCTTGACCTCGCCGACCGGTTTCTCCAACAGGTTGGCGATTTCCTCGGCTGAAGGCTCGTGATCGAGCTTCTGCGTCAGCTCGCGAGCCGCGCGCAGGTAGACGTTGAGTTCCTTCACCACATGAATCGGCAGGCGAATCGTGCGGGTCTGATTCATGATCGCGCGTTCGATGGTCTGCCGGATCCACCAGGTGGCGTAGGTCGAGAAACGGAAACCGCGCTCGGGGTCGAATTTCTCCACCGCGCGGATCAGCCCCAGGTTGCCCTCCTCGATCAGATCGAGCAGCGACAGTCCGCGATTCACGTAACGACGCGCGATCTTCACCACCAGGCGCAAGTTGCTTTCGATCATGCGTTTGCGGCCCGCAGGATCGCCCTTCTGCGCCAAACGCGCGAAGTGCACTTCTTCCTGGGGAGTGAGCAGAGGGGAGAAACCGATTTCGTTGAGGTACAGCTGAGTGGCGTCTAGCGCGCGGGTGTAGTCGATGTACTTGTGTTGCTTGAGAGTCGTGGTCGAGTTTCTGGATTTGCCGCTGGCGAGAGGAAGCTCAGCGTCCTCGCTAGTCCCGTCGTCCATAATGATGCCCGGCTCCATGAGCAGCACCTCATCGTCGACGTCAAACTCCGGCGCTTCTTTATTGAGTGCCATTGTTGTTGTCCTTCTGCTGAGTTCGACAACAAGCTCGGCGGCGCCTGCCCAGTCATTTCAAGGAGAACCGGTCCCCCAAACCTGTTCTGCAACAGGTCTGTCACCGTCCACAACATTCTTGAAAGCTGAATCAAATCCTTGGCAACACCTGAGCCCGCTCCTCCTACACATGTGGAGCAGGTCGGCAGTCAGGTCAGCGACTGGGCAGATATTGCAGGGGGTCTACAGGTTTTCCCTGACGGCGAATCTCGAAATGGAGTTTCACCCGGTCGGTCCCCGTGGAACCCATCTCGGCGATATTCTGTCCGACTTTGACCTGCTGTCCCTCCCGCACCAGCAGCCTGCGGTTATGTCCGTAGGCGCTTACGTAGGTATCGCTGTGTTTGATGATGACCAGTTCACCGTAGCCCCGTAAACCACTTCCGGCGTACACAACGGACCCATCAGCTGCAGCCAAAACAGGCTGGCCCAATTCGCCAGCGATATCAACGCCTTTATTCAAACTGCCGTTTGAAGAGAATTTACCGATCAAAACTCCGCTGGTTGGCCATGCCCAACCCTTGGCAGAGCGGGCGACGGGCGTCACTTTGGTGGTAGCCGGCGTGGTCACCAGCGGCGGTTTGCTGACCGCAACCGGGGGCTGCGTCGGCGTCGAGGTCTGTCCGACTGGGGGGCGTGTTACTACCGCAGGCTGGGTGATGAGCGTCGTCGGCGCCTTGTTCGGCTGGGCCACCACAACCGGTGCACTGCCCTGCTGGCCATCGAAGCGGATCGTCTGGCCGGGACGAATCACGTAGGGCGGCGGGATGTTGTTGCGCACGGCCAGGGCTTTCCAGTCCCAGCCGAAGCGAAAGGCGATCGAGTAGAGGGTGTCACCGGGCTGGACGCGGTGGGAGCCGCTGCTCACCGGCTGACGCTGTTGTGCCGCAGTAGCAGCAGCGCCGCCATGCGTACGGTCAACCACTTGCACACCGCCACGCGGCGAACTGGTGCATCCGACCAGCAGGGCGGCAACGACCACAGCGCTCAATCCGGTCCGACCGGCAAAGCCATTTAGCTGCTGTTTGGCTGTGAATCTCACCCCATGCTCCCTTTGCCGGTGTTTCTTGGAATTGGTGCCATTGTGCCGCAATTGAATGTGTCGCAAATGCTCATGAACCCCGCACCGGCCTTAGACGCCTCTGCTGCTGGACAACATGGCCGGCCACGAAGTTCGGACAACAGCCAGCCGCACTCAGGCCAGCGGGCCGTTCAGCAGGGGAACGAAGCGCACCGCATCGAGCACGTGCCGCGAATAGCCGTCTTCCTCACGGATGATCAGCAGCAGCTCCTGCACATCGCCTGCGCCCACCGGAATCACCAGGCGGCCGCCAAGAGCCAGCTGCTCGAGCAGGGCCTGTGGCACTTCCGCCGCGGCAGCGGTGACGATGATGCCGTTGTATGGCCCCAGCGCGTTCCAGCCCTCCCAGCCATCGCCCCAACGGAATACCACGTTGCGCAGCTTGAGTTCGACCAGGCGCTCCTTGGCACGGTCCTGCAGGCTCTGGATGCGTTCGACGGAGAACACCCGCTCCACCAGCTGGGCCAGCACGGCCGTCTGGTAGCCGGAGCCGGTGCCAATCTCCAGCACCTTGTCCAGCGGGCCGGCGGCCAGTAGCAACTCGGTCATGCGCCCGACCATGTACGGCTGGGAGATGGTCTGGTTGTGACCGATGGGCAGCGCGGTGTCTTCATAGGCGCGGTGCGCCAGGGCTTCGTCGACGAACAGGTGGCGCGGCGTACGACGAATGACTTCGAGCACGCCGGGGTTGGACAGGCCTTCCTCGTATAGGCGCTCGATCAGGCGCTCGCGCGTGCGCTGCGAGGTCATGCCGATGCCGTGACGCTGCAGGTGATCTTGGCCGCGCATCAGACCAGCCCCTCCAGCCAGCCTTCGAGGCTGCTGAACGCCTCGTTGAAGGTCCGATCAAGCTGCAGCGGAGTGATCGACACATAGCCCTGCATCACCGCATGGAAGTCGGTACCCGGGCCGCCATCCTCGGCATCGCCGGACACCGAGATCCAGTAGCCTTCCTTGCCGCGCGGATTGGTCTGCTTGACCGGTGCGGCGGCGCGGGCACGATGGCCCAGACGGGTCAGCTGGATGCCACGGATGCGCTCCAGCGGTAGGTTGGGAATGTTCACGTTGAGCACGCTGCGCCGCGGCAGGTCGAGCTGTTCGTGAGCCTCGACCAGCTTGCGCGCGAAATAGGCGGCGGTCGGCAGGTTGTCCGGCTGACGCGAAACCAGCGAGAAGGCGAACGCCGGGCGACCAAGAAAGCGCCCTTCCAGCGCCGCGGCCACGGTACCCGAATAGAGCACGTCGTCACCGAGGTTGGCGCCGAGGTTGATGCCCGAAACCACCATATCCGGCACCTGCTCGAGCAGGCCGTTGAGGCCCAGGTGCACGCAATCGGTCGGGGTGCCGTTGAGGCTGATGTAACCGTTGGGCAGCAGCATCGGGTGCAGCGGCCGGTCCAGCGTCAGCGCACTGCTGGCGCCGCTGCGGTCTTCCGCGGGGGCGACGATCGCGCACTCGGCGTAATCGCTCAACGCGCCATGCAGCGCGGCGATACCGGGCGCCAACACCCCGTCGTCGTTGGAAATCAGAATTCGCATGGGTTTTCCGTCTGCCCCGCCGGCAGCAGATCGACCAGTTCACGCACCAGTACGGTGGCGAAGCATCCAGCCGGCAGGACGAATTGCAGTTGCAGAATGTCAGGCTCGGGATAATGCCACGTCAAACCGCCAATGGGGAGGCGCAGGATTCGCCGTTCGTGCGTCATGCCCGCTTTGACCAGCCAGTCCGCCAGTGCCGGTTCGCCGGCCGCCACGCCCTGCTCCAGCGCGTGCGCCGCGCCCTCCGCGGGCGAGGGCCCGGCGCCCCACAACGGGCCGGTCGGATGCAGGTCGAGAATTGCCAGGCGCGGGTCACTGCACTCGGCCTCGCCGGCCATGAAGAAGCTGCGGCTGTCGGTGAACGCCAGCAGATCGCCGACCGCTACCTGATTCCAATTGCCCGCTGCCACGCGCTCGGCCAGTACGCGGTTGAACAGGTAGCTGCGCCCGGCAGAAAGCAGACGCGAGCGCACGTTGCGCTGTTCCGGCAGCTCCTGGCGTTCGGCGAACTGGCGCGCGTCGACGACATTGCCGCCCTGGTGGCCGAAACGCTGCAGGCCGTAATAGTTGGGCACGCCCTGGCCGATAATCTGCTGCAGGCGCTGTTCCAGTGCGGCCTTGTCGCCGTCGAACTGGGTCAGGCGCAAGGTGAAGCCGTTGGCCGAGTGGGCACCGCGCTGCAGTTTGCGCGAGTGGCGCGCCGTCTTGAGGATGCTCAGGCTGTGGCCTTCGGCGCCGCTCAGGTCGGGGTCGGCCTTGCCCGGCAAATGCAGGCTGAACCACTGGCGGGTCAGTGCCTGGCGATCCTTGAGGCCGGCGTAGCTGATGTTGCGCTGCGACACACCCGCCGCCCGCGCCAGGCGCCGTGCCGCTTCCTCGGTATTCAGGCCGCGTTTCTCCACCCACAGCCAGAGGTGTTCGCCCTGGCCGGACAGCGGGATGTCGAGCACTTCATCGACCTGGAAATCTTCCGCCGTGGCCTTGAGCACGGCGCGCCCGCAGGCTTCGCCGTGGGCGCGCGGGCCGAGCAGCTGCAGTTCGTTCATGCCTTCACCAGCAATGCCACGGCGTGCACCGCGATGCCTTCCTCGCGCCCGGTGAAGCCGAGCTTCTCGGTGGTGGTGGCCTTGACGTTGACCTGCTCCAGCTCGACCTGCAGGTCGGCGGCGATCAGTGCGCGCATGCTGTCGATGTGCGGCGCCATCTTCGGCGCCTGGGCGATGATGGTCGCGTCGACATTGCCGACCTCATAGCCCTTGGCCTGCACCAGGCCGAGCACATGACGCAGCAGGGCGCGGCTGTCGGCGCCCTTGAAGGTCGGGTCGGTATCGGGGAAGTGCTTGCCGATGTCGCCCAGCGCGACGGCACCGAGCAGTGCGTCGGCCAGCGCGTGCAGCAGCACGTCACCGTCGGAGTGGGCGATCAGGCCGAACCGGTGCGCGATGCGCACGCCCCCCAGAGTGATGAAATCGCCTTCGCCGAAGCGATGTACGTCGTAGCCGTGGCCGATGCGCATGAGCCGGTGTCCTGCAAAAAGGTCGGGAGTTTAACTGATGCACCCCGCCTGCGCCGCTGGCACGTGCTTGCTCAGGAACGCGGCAGACCCCTAAAATGATAACTCTTCTTATTTGAGCATCTCTCGCATGTCAGGGCACTCCATCGACCTGCACGACCAGGTGGGCCGGATCTACCAGGACCACCATCGCTGGCTTCTTGGCTGGTTGCGCCCGCGGGTCGACTGCCGGGACCTGGCTGCCGACCTGGTGCAGGACGTGTTCGTGCGCGTGCTCAGCGCAGACAACGCCGCTGCTCGCCTGGACAGCGTGCGCGAGCCCAAGGGCTACCTGGCCACCATCGCCCGTCGCCTGATGATCGACCACTTCCGCCGCGCCCGCCTGGAACGCGCCTGGCTGCAGGCGCTGGCGGAGCAGCCGGAAGCCGAGGACATATCGCCGGAATCGCGGGCCATTCTGCTGGAGACGCTCTGCGAGCTGGACGCCATGCTCGCCGGACTCGGCCCGAAGGTGCGCAAGGCCTTCCTGCTGGCCCAGCTGGATGGCGTGCCCTACAAGGTGATTGCGCAAACCCTCGGCGTGTCGCTGATCACCGTCAACCGTTACATCGCCAAGGCCCTGCAGCACTGCATGCTCTACAGCCTGCGGGCCGGCCTATGAACCCGACACTCGACGCCCGTCAGCACGCGGCGCTGGAGCAGGCCGCCCAGTGGTACGTGCGCCTGACCAGCGAAAGCGCCGCCAGCGAGCGCACGGCCTGGCAAAGCTGGCTGCAGGCCGCCCCGGAAAATCGCTGGGCCTGGCAGCAGGCCGAACGCCTGCAACAGCGCCTGCAGGCCATGCCCACGCGGTTGGCCGGACGCACCCTCGACCTCGCCGCCCAGCAGCACAGCGCCAGCCGCCGCAACGTGCTCAAGGGCTTCGCCCTGCTGCTGGGCAGCAGCGTGCTGGGCTGGTCGGGCTACAAGGAGGCGACTGACGGTCCCTGGCTGGCCGACTATCGCAGCGACGTGGGTCAACGCCTGCCAGTACTGCTGACCGATGGCGGGCAACTGCTGCTCAACACCGACAGCGCCCTCGACGTGCGCTACGACCAGCGCCGGCGACTGATCCGCCTGCGCCAGGGTGAAATCATGGTGACCACCGCGGCCGACGCCGCCGGCCGACCGTTCTACGTGCAGACGCCACACGGGCTGATCCAGGCATTGGGTACGCGCTTCTCGGTACGCCTGGACGGCGAGCGAACCCAGGTGCTGGTGTATGAGCATCAGGTGCGAATCACGCCGGATCACGCTCAGGCCGTTCTGCTCGACGCCGGTCAGCAGGGCGGTTTCACCCGTCTTGGCGCCCACCCGAGCGAACCCCTGGATGCGGCGCAGGGTGCCTGGAGCAAGGGTCTGCTGATCGCCAACGACCAGCGCCTGGACCGCTTCGTCGCCGAACTGAGTCGCTACCGCCGCGGCTGGCTGCACTGCGACCCGGCCATTGCCGACCTGCGTATCAGCGGCACCTTCCGCCTCGATGACAGCGAGCAGACCCTGCGCGCCGTGGCCAGCGCCCTGCCCGTGCGCCTGGAACAGCGCACGCGCTACTGGGTCACCATCCGCGCGCTGTAACGCCGGAGCCAGCCTGTAGCGCTCCCCCGGAATTAATTTCGCCGCCAGATGATGGTTCTTCTCCTTCTCGTTCGACTTATGGAGAACGGCCCAACGCCGCCCCTCTGCCAACTCCAAAGAGAACGCGATATGAAGTCCGCTCGCCGCACCTCGGCTTTCACCCCCCTCTCGGCCCAGCACCGGCATTCGCCACGTGCTGTTCTGCTCCACGTTGCTGCTGCCCATCACGGCGCCGCTGACTGCGTACGCTGAAACAAACGGCGTGCGCGAATACCATCTGCAGCAGGATGACCTGGGCCGGGTGCTGACTCGCTTTGCCGCCGAGTCCGGCGTGGTCCTGTCCTTCGATGCCGAGCTGACACAGGGGAAAGCCAGCCCGGGACTGAACGGACGCTTCAGCGTCGAGGACGGCCTGCGTCAGCTGCTGACCGGCAGCGATCTGCAGGTGCTGCGCACGGACGACGGCCGCTACACCCTGGTGCCGGTCATGCAGCCAAGCGACGCGCTAGAGCTGGGCGCGACCAGCATCACCAGCAACCAGCTCGGCACCATCACCGAAGGCACGGGCTCCTACACGCCGGGCACCATCGCCACCGCCACACGCCTGGTGCTAACGCCGCAGGAAACGCCGCAGTCGATTTCCGTCATCACCCGCCAGCACATGGACGATTTCGCCCTCACCTCCATCGACGAAGTGATGCGCCATACCCCGGGCATCACGGTATCGACCTACGACAGCGAGCGAACCAACTACTACTCGCGCGGCTTCTCCATCGACAACTTCCAGTACGACGGCATCCCGACGCTGCGCAACTCGGCCTATTCAGCGGGGCACACCCTCAGCGACATGGCGCTCTTCGACCGGGTCGAGGTGCTCAAGGGTGCCCCAGGTCTGCTGTCCGGCGCCGGTGGGCCGGGTGGCGTGATCAACCTGATCAGGAAGAAACCGGGCCACGAATTCAAGGGCAGCCTGGAACTGGGCGCCGGCAGCTGGGACAACTATCGCTCGCAGATCGATATTACCGGCCCGCTGACCGAGGAAGGCGATGTGCGCGGCCGTGCAGTGGCGGCCTACCAGGACAAGCACTCGTTCATGGACCACTACCAGCGCCAGACCAGTGTCTATTACGGCATTCTCGAGTTCGATCTCGGCCCGCAGACAGTACTCAGCGTGGGGGCCGATTATCAGGACAACGACCCCGAGGGCTCGGGCTGGTCAGGCAGCCGCCCGCTGTTCGACTCGCGTGGCGACCGCATCGAGCTGCCACGTTCGTACAACAACGGCGCCAAATGGAGCAGCTGGCGGCAATACAACTACAGCCTGTTCTCCACCCTTGAACACAGCTTCGATAACGACTGGGTCGGCAAGCTGCAGTACAACCACCAGATCAACGGCTACGACGCGCCCCTCGGATCGATGCAAAGCTCGCCCAACGCCGTCACCGGCCGGGCCAGGCTCTACGCCAACAAGTTCATCGGCAAGACCACCAGCGATTCCCTCGACGGCTATGTCAGTGGGCCTTTCAGCCTGCTGGGGCGCGAGCACGAAGTGGTCCTCGGCGGCTCCGCCCGTGCCCACTGGCTGAGCAAGGACTACTGGAACGTTACGTACTACGACAACGACATCGACTTCTACAATTTCGACGGCGATGTGCCCGTGCCGGACTGGGGCCCTCTGGGCCAGCGCAACGACCAAGTCACACGGCAAAGCGCGATCTACCTGGCGAGCCGTTTCAGCCTGAGCGAGCCGCTGTCCCTGCTCCTGGGGGCGCGACTGGCCGACTATCGCCTGAGCGGCACCGACAAGAGCGTCGAAACCGGCCGCCTAGTGCCATACGCCGGCCTGGTCTACGATCTCGACGCCAACTACTCGCTGTACGCCAGCTACACCGACATCTTCATGCCGCAGACTTATTACCGCGACACGCAGAACAAGCTGCTGGAGCCCGATGAAGGGCAAAACTACGAAGCGGGTATCAAGGCCGAGTATCTCGACGGGCGTCTCAACGCCAGCCTGGCCTACTTCGAGGTGCATCAGGACAACCGCCCCGAATCCGACCTCGATGCCGATACGTCGGTGAACCCCGATCCCTACCTCGGCATCCAGGCGAAGACCAAAGGCTATGAAGCTGAAGTCTCGGGAGAACTGACCCCCGGCTGGCAGCTTCAGGCCGGCTTCACCCACAAGATCGTGCGCAATGAGCACGGCGCCAAGATCTCGACCTGGGAGCCGCAGGACCAATTCAACCTCTACACCACCTATCGGCTGACCGGGAGCCTGGACAAGCTCACGGTCGGTGGCGGGGCACGCTGGCAAAGCGAGAGCTGGCAGGTGCTGAACAACCGGGCCAAGGGGGTGAGGGAAAAATTCACCCAGGACACCTATTGGCTGCTGGACGTGATGGCCCGCTACCAGCTCACCGAGCAGCTCTCGGCCAGCCTGAATGTCTACAACCTGCAGGACAAGAAGTACTACACCAACATCGGCTTCTATAACTCGGCCTACTCCGGCGACCCACGCAACGTGATGCTGAGCACGCGCTGGGACTTCTGAACCGGCGCCCATGAAAAAGCCCCGCAATGCGGGGCTTTTGGTTTTCAACCAAGCGCTGAAGCGGCAGCACTTCATGCCGGGGCGATGAGAACGCAAAAGCTTCGACCGTAAGGTGCGCCGTGCGCACCAGCGCACCTACGGTTGATATCAGCCTTTCAATGCCTCGGCATGGTGCCTCAGGTGATCCTCGATGAAGCTGGCGATGAAGTAGTAGCTGTGGTCGTAGCCCGGCTGCAAACGCAGGGTCAGCGGGTGGCCGGCGGCTTTGGCTGCTGCCTCCAGCGCCTGCGGCTTGAGCTGGCCCTCGAGGAAGTCGTCGCGGTCGCCCTGGTCGACCAGCAGCGGCAGCTTCTCCCTGGCCTCGGCGATCAGCACGCTAGCATCCCACTCGCGCCAGCGCGAACGGTCGTCACCCAGGTAGTTGGACAACGCCTTTTCGCCCCATGGGCAGCTGAGCGGATTGGCGATCGGCGCGAAAGCCGAGACCGACTGATAGCGTCCCGGATTCTTCAACGCGCAGATCAGCGCGCCGTGCCCGCCCATCGAGTGCCCGGAAATACCGCGCTTGGTCGATACCGGAAAATTGGCCTCGATCAACGCGGGCAGCTCCTGCACCACGTAGTCGTACATGCGGTAGTGGCGCGCCCAAGGTTCCTGGGTGGCGTTGACGTAGAAGCCGGCACCGAGGCCGAAGTCGTAGGCGCCATTGGCGTCGTCCGGCACACCTTCGCCGCGCGGACTGGTGTCCGGCGCGACGATGATCAGGCCGAGTTCGGCGGCCATGCGCTGGGCGCCGGCCTTCTGCATGAAGTTCTCGTCGGTGCAGGTCAGGCCACTGAGCCAGTACAGCACCGGTAGCTTGGCGCCCTGCTCGGCCTGCGGCGGCAGGTAGACGGCGAACACCATGTCGCAGTTGAGGCTGGTGGAGCGATGGCGGTAGCGCTTGTGCCAGCCGCCAAAGCTCTTGTTGCTGGAGACGATTTCCAGGGTCACGTGAAACTCCTCCCATGCTGGGTGGAAAACCGCAAAGCGTTTTCCACCAATCAAGGCGGACAAGCGGCCGGCGCGGCCGCGTTATCCGCTGCGCGGATCAGTAGTGAATGACGGTGCGGATGCTCTTGCCTTCATGCATCAGGTCGAAGGCCTCGTTGATCTGCTCCAGCCCCATGGTGTGGGTGATGAAGGTGTCCAGCGGGATCTCGCCCTTCTGCGACTTTTCCACGTAGCTCGGCAGTTCGGTGCGGCCCTTCACGCCGCCGAACGCCGAACCGCGCCAGACGCGACCGGTGACCAGCTGGAACGGACGGGTGCTGATTTCCTGGCCGGCACCGGCGACGCCGATGATCACGCTCTCACCCCAGCCCTTGTGCGCGCACTCCAGCGCCGCACGCATCAACTGCACATTGCCGACGCACTCGAAGCTGTAGTCCACGCCGCCATCGGTGAGTTCGATGATCACGTCCTGGATCGGCTTGTCGTAGTCCTTCGGGTTAACGAAGTCGGTGGCACCCAGTTCGCGGGCCACGTCGAACTTGGCCGGGTTGATGTCGATGGCGATGATGCGCGACGCCTTGGCCATCTTGGCGCCAATGATCGCTGCCAGACCGATGCCACCCAGACCGAAGATGGCCACGGTGGCGCCCTCTTCCACTTTCGCGGTGTTGAGCACGGCACCGATGCCGGTGGTAACGCCGCAGCCGAGCAGGCAGACCTTTTCCAGCGGCGCGTCTTTCGGAATCACCGCCAAGGACACTTCCGGCAGCACGGTGTACTCGGAGAAGGTCGAGCAACCCATGTAGTGGTAGATCGGCTCGCCGTTGTAGGAAAAGCGCGAGGTGCCGTCGGGCATCAGGCCCTTGCCCTGGGTGGCACGCACCGAGCTGCACAGGTTGGTCTTGCCGGATTTGCAGAATTTGCACTCGCGGCATTCGGCGGTGTACAGCGGGATCACATGGTCACCGACCTGCACCGAGGTCACGCCCTCGCCAATCGCCTCGACGATGCCGCCGCCTTCGTGGCCGAGAATCGACGGGAACACGCCTTCGGAGTCGGCACCGGACAGGGTGTAGGCGTCGGTGTGGCAGACACCGGTGGCGATGATGCGCACCAGCACTTCGCCGGCTTTCGGCGGAGCCACATCCACTTCGACGATCTTCAGCGGCTCGTTGGGAGCGAAGGCGACAGCGGCGCGGGACTTGATCATGGGGTTCTCCAGGTGGGCTTTGAACGTGGCGTGCAGTGTAGTTGGCATCGTTTTGAGGAATAATCCCAGACAAAGCAAAACATTATTGCCATGTAGGGATAATCTTTCATGAATCGCTGGGAAGGGCTGGACGAATTCGTTGCCGTTGCCGAGTGCGGCCAGTTCACCGCCGCCGCCGAGCGCCTGGGCCTGTCCTCGTCGCAGGTCAGCCGCCAGGTGGCGAAGCTGGAGGAGCACCTGCAGACCCGCCTGTTTTACCGCAGCACGCGCCGCGTGGTGCTGACCGAGGCCGGGCAGACCTTTCTGCAGCACTGCCAGCGCCTGCAGGACGCCCGCGAGGAAGCGCTACGCGCAGTCGGTGATCTGGCCCACGAACCCAAGGGCCTGCTGCGCATGACGTGCGCGGTGGCCTATGGCGAGCGCTTCATCGTGCCGCTGGTAAATGACTTCATGCAGCGCCATCCGCAGCTGCGCGTGGAGATCGAACTGAGCAACCAGACCCTCGACCTGCTGCACAGCGGCATGGACCTGGCGATCCGCCTCGGCCGCCTGCAGGACTCGCGGCTGGTGGCCACGCGCCTAGCACCGCGGGTCATGCACCTGTGCGCGGCGCCGCTGTACCTGGAGCGCTACGGCCGGCCGCACTCGCTGTCGGAGCTGGCGCGGCACAACTGCCTGATCGGCAGCAGCGATCACTGGGATTTCCAGCAGGACGGCCGCGAGCTGTCGCTGCGCGTACAGGGCAACTGGCGCTGCAACAGCGGCGAGGCGGTGCTGGATGCCGCGCTGCGCGGTTTCGGCCTGTGCCAGCTGCCCGACTACTACGTGCAGGCGCACCTGCAGAGCGGCGCACTGGTCGACCTGCTGGCCCAGCACAAGCCACCGCATACCGCGGTGTGGGCGCTGTATCCGCAGCAACGTCACCTGTCGCCGAAGGTGCGCCAGCTGGTCGATCTGCTCAAGGAAGGCCTGGCGCAGCGCCCGGAATATCAACCAACGGTCTAAGGGCGCGAGAGGCGCTCATGGCGGCAGTTCTGCGTAGGGTGCGCCTGCTGCGCGTGAATTCGGTGCTGCTCTTAGGCCGGCGTCAGGCACTCCGGCGCGTCGAGCGCGGGGTCGTTGACCAGGTTGGCCAGCACCCGCTCGCGCAGTGGCGGGGTGGGGATCAGCAACAGTGCCTGCAACTCGGTCAGCGGTGTGTCCTCGGCCAGCCAGGCCTGCTGCTGAACCTCATCGAGCAGCAGCGGACGGCGCAGATGAGCCGCCTCCTGGGTGACCATCGCCACGCTCAGGTACACCCGATCACCCGCCGGATAGGCCTCCCACAGCGCGGCGAAGTGCAGCAGACTGCCTTCGCCGGTAAGCCAGAATGGCCGCTTGCGCTGGGTGCCGCGCCACTCGTAGAAGCCATTGGCCGGCATCAGGCAGCGGCGCTGGCGGAAGGCTTCGCGGAACATCGGCTGCTCGCTGAGGGTTTCGGCGCGGGCGTGCGCGGGGGATTTCGTCAGGTCGCTGAGCCAGGCCGGAGTCAACCCCCAGCGCCCGCTGGCAGCCTGCAGTTCGCCCTGGACATGACGCAGGAACAGCACCTGCGCACCGGGCGCAAGATTCCAGTGCGGCGCCTGCCCAGCAGGAAAACCCGGCAGTGCCGACAGGCTCGGCGACCAGCGAAACAGGGCGAAGCGGCCACTCATATGAACAGGGACTCGTCAGAAAAGGCAGGAAGGCGCCGCGTGCCTCAGCACAGCAGCACGCCAGGATGGCCATCGGGTTCATCGCCCGGCAGCGGCGCGGCGGCATTGTACGCGGCGATCAGGTGGCGCGCGTGCTCGGCGTCTTCATTGTCCACCAGCAGGCCGAGCAGCCCCAGCGCCGGCAGCTCGCCGACCGCGCCGAGCAGGTGTCCGCCGATGAGGTGCGCATCCACCCCTTCGCTGGCCAGCATGCCCAGCAGCATCTCGCCTTCCAGCAGGTCCCGCGGCTCGTAGATACGCTGCATCAATCGTTCTCCCCACGCACGTCCAGCGACCACTCCACCCCATCGGTGTACAGCGTGAAGACGATCGGCCGGCAGCACACCGGGCAATCCTCGATGTACTCCTCGTCGCCGGCGGACAGGTCCACCAGCGCCTCCACCGGCTCACCGCAATACGGGCATTGATAGGCCTGTGTTTCCAGCATCACGAACTCCACTGTGACTTGAGGGTACAATCGCCGGTCTATTGCAAGCCCGCCAAGGGCCAACATTCATAGAACCTGCTCACGATCTCCCGGCTGTCGGCCAGGCTGCGTCAATACGATCGCGAACAGGCGCTTACCGCCGCCGCTGCTGAACTACGAGACCATGATGGGCGAATTCGATTCCATCCGACCCTACGCCGACCACGAAGTCCCCGCCGTTCTGGCCCGCCTGCTGGCCGACCCGGTATTTCTCGATACCCTGGTGCACTTCCGCTTTCCGCGTCTGGCCGCGCCGTTCGGCTGGCTGCTTAAACCTCTTATAGCCCATCGGCTGCGCAAGCAGGTGGCCGGAATCAGCACGGTCAGCGCACTGCAGGACAAGATCGAATACTACGTCGACCACGCCATCGAGCAGGCCAGCGACGGCGTGACCTATTCCGGCCTGGAGCAACTCAAGCCCGGCTCGGCGTACCTGTTCCTCGCCAACCACCGCGACATCGTCATGGACCCGGCCATCGTCAACTACGCCGTGTACCACGCGGGGTTGCCGACGCCGCGCATCGCCATCGGCGACAACCTGCTGCAACGGCCCTTCGTCAGCGACCTGATGCGGCTGAACAAGAGCTTCATCGTGCACCGCTCGCTGAGCGGGCGCCGCGAGAAACTGGCGGCCTACCAACTGCTTTCGGCCTACATCAACCATTCGATCCGCGTCGACGGCCAGTCGGTGTGGATCGCCCAGGCCGAAGGCCGCGCCAAGGACGGTGACGACCGCACCGACTCGGCGATCCTCAAGATGTTCCACATGAGCCGCAAGGCCGAGCCGTTCGCCGAGGTGCTGGCCTCGCTCAACCTGATCCCGGTGTCGATCAGCTACGAGTACGACCCCTGCGATCAGGCCAAGGCTCGCGAGCTGTCGATCCGCGACATCAGTGGCAGTTACACCAAGGCGCCGGGCGAAGACGACGCCAGCATCGCCCTCGGCATCACCGGCTACAAGGGCCGCATCCACGTGCACTTCGGTGCGCCGGTCAGCGAAGGTTTCGAGGACAGCAAGCAGCTGGCCACCCTGATGGACCAGCACATCCTCGGCGGCTATCGCCTGTTCCCGGTGCATCACCTGGCCTACGCCGAGTGGAGCGAACGCGACCCGGCGCTGGCCGTACCGCCCGCCGAGCAACTGTTCGACGCCGATGAACTGGCCGCGGCCAACAGCGAGTGGCAACGGCGCAAGGATGGCTGCCCGGCCGAACAGCGCCCCTGGCTGATCCAGCAGTACGCCACGCCGGTACGCAATCAGTACCGGGTCAAGGCCGGTCTGGCGCTCTAACTAGCCGCTTACGCACCCTAGACGGAACCTCCGCCAAGCTACGTACGCGGGCTCTAAAAGCCCACTCACACCGCAACGGAAAACGGCAGCCGAGGCTGCCGTTTTTCATCGCACGTAGCGGGTCAGAGCTGGGTACTGAACCAGGACAGCATCAACGCCAGCACCAGCACGCTGCCACCGAACAGGTAGAAGAACTGGTTGATGCGCCGGGTCGGCTCGTCGAACAGCGAGGTGTCTTCTTCCAGCTCGGGCATGTCGCTCTGGCCTGCCAGACGGGCCAGGGCACGCTGTTCACGCAGGCGCGTGGCCAGCAGCAACCAGCTGCCGGAGACGGCGAAGAACAGCGCCAGCGCATTGATCACCTGCGCCGGGTGCAACTGAAACAGCGACCACAAAGCCTGTACCGACACGTCGTTCCCTGTCGACCTGTATGGCGTCGACGACCACTGATTGAGCGAGGCGGCAGCACGTTCGCACTGCCAAGCGCGGCGCAGTCTACAGAAGCACTCTGCCCCTCGCTGCCGATTCCGACGAATGTCCATTCACCCTTCACCGGACTGTAAGAAGCCCTTGCCAGACTGGCGCCCTGCATTTTCGAGGAGCCCGTCATGCTGCACGCCCAGGTCCAGGATCACCTCTATCGCATCGTCCACGACGAGGAACAATCCGCCCTGGTCGACGCCTTCGCGGTCAACGTGCAGGACGCGCAATGGCTGGTCTACTGCGCCCTCGGCGGCCATGAGCACAGTGAGCTGCCGGACAGCGACCCGCACACCGGTATCAGCCTGCCCGACTTCTATCAGCAGGCCGCCTGACGCCAAGTCCGTCACCGACGCACCGCCTGCGTAAAGTGGGTCACGCGCCATCGCCCCACCAGCCCTATCACGTAGCGGCAAGCCAGCCTGCTGGTGCGCACGGTGCACCCTACGAGGAGGCGTCTGTCGCGCGCTACACGGCAGAAATGAAAAAGCCCGGCATGAGCCGGGCTTTTTCGTCTAGCGAGGACGACTTACTGGCCGCTGAGGATCTGGCCGATGGTCGGGTCCTTGAAGGCGCGGGTCAGAGCATCGCTAAGCACGTCGCTGACCAGCTTGGTGTTGGTTTCCTGGTTCGGCGCCATGCCGAAGCGCTGGTTCAGCGAAGCACCGTAGTTGCCAGCGTAGCGGCGGTTGGCGTTCTGCACGTCGATGCGTACCTTGGCGCTGATGTCGGCTTCGGTGACGTACATGCCTTCTTTCGGCGACTGGTACTTCAGGTCCGACAGGGTCAGGGTCAGTTGCGGCGCGTTGTAGGCGTTCGGGCTCGGGGTGAAGCCGAGCAGGCGGACCGCCGCTTCGGCCTGGGCCTGCAGCTTCGGCAGGACGTCTTGGCCCTGCACGCTGATGGCGCTGGTTTCCGGGTACAGGCCACCACGGGTGCCGAGGTTGGGAGACTGGCGACCGTCGGCTACACGCACCACCACCGGCTGGCCCTGGCCAACCGCGACCAGTGCGGCGTTGAGCTTGGGTTGCGGCTTGAGTTGCTGCGGGCTGTGAGCACAACCGACCAGGGTCAGGCTCAGCAGGGCGATCAGGCCGAGCAGCGCACGGTTCATCATGCTTGATCTCTCCAATAGCGAAAAAGTAGGAAAACGGCCGGCAGTATAACCAGCGGCCGTGCCGCTGGCAGCTGGTTTTCTGACCATTTCCGGGCCTGCCGGTTCCTGTCATACAACGGTCAAGGACACGTGCGATAAAGGCGGCGCACCGAACGAGGACCGATACCATGCTGCGTCTGTGGAACCTGCTCATCCCGCGCCCGAAAATGCGCCGCTATGCCCTGCTCGACAGCCTGGGCGTATGCCGTGCCCTGCGTGAAGCCAGCCAGCCACCGGCCCAGTTCGGCTGGGTGGAAGTGCGCAGCATTCGTCCGCACTGGCTGGGCCGTGCCCTGCCGACAGATGAAATCATCGTGCGCAGCGCGCGCCCGCGCCACCCGCTCACCGCGCTGAGCGCATAAAAAAACCGCCCCGAGGGGCGGTTTTTTCTGATCGGTCAACTCACTCGATCAGGCATTCAGCTGCAGGCGCTCGGCCGACGCGGTGCTGACCTCGCGGTACAGCGCGGCATCTTCTTCCAGGGCGTTTTCGCGCGCCGGGAAGATCTCCTTGAGCTTGGTGGTCCACTGCTCGCTGCGCGCCTGCTCGGCGAAGCAGCGCTCGATCAGGTTGAGCATGATCGACACGGTGACCGAGGCGCCTGGCGAGGCACCCAGCAGCGCGGCGATGGTACCGTCCTCGGCCGCCACCAGCTCGGTACCGAACTGCAGGATGCCGCCCTTCTTGGCGTCTTTCTTGATGATCTGCACACGCTGGCCGGCCACTTCCAGGCGCCAGTCTTCGGCTTTGACCTCGGGGTAGAACTTGCGCAGAGCGTCCAGGCGCTGGTCCTGGGACTGCATCACTTCCTTGATCAGGTAGCGGGTCAGGTCCATGTTGTCGCGCGCCACGGCCAGCATCGGGCCGATGTTGCTCGGGCGCACCGACAGCGGCAGGTCGAGGAACGAGCCGTGCTTGAGGAACTTGGTGGTGAAGCCGGCGTACGGGCCGAACAGCAGCGAGGTCTTGCCGTCGACCACACGGGTGTCGAGGTGCGGCACGGACATGGGCGGGGCGCCGACTTCAGCCTGGCTGTAGACCTTGGCCTGGTGCAGCTTGACCACGTCCTGATTGTCGCAACGCAGCCACTGGCCACTGACCGGGAAGCCGCCGAAGCCCTTGCCTTCCTCGATACCGGACATCTGCAGCAGCGGCAACGCGCCACCGCCGGCACCGAGGAACACGAAGCGTGCGGAGACTTCACGCACCGCGCCGTTCTGGGTGTTCTTGATCTCGACGTTCCAGCCCTGCGCGGTGCGCGACAGGCCGGTGACCTTCTGGTTGTAGCCGACATTGATGCCGCCCTGGCTGGCCAGGTACTGCAGCAGCTGGTTGGTCAACGCGCCGAAGTTGACGTCGGTGCCATTCAGCGCGCGGGTTGCGGCAATGCGCTCGGCCGGGTCGCGGCCCTGCATCATCAGCGGCATCCACTCGGCCATGGCGGCCTGGTCTTCGGTGTACTGCATGTCCGCGAAGGCGTGGTGCTGGGTCAGCGCGGCATGGCGGGTCTTGAGGAAACCGACATCCTTCTCGCCACGCACGAAGCTCAGGTGCGGCACCGAGTTGATGAAGCTCTTCGGCGAACCGAAGGCGCTCTTGCCGCACAGGTACGACCAGAACTGCTTGGATACTTCGAACTGGGTGTTGATCTGAACGGCCTTCTTGATCTCCACCGAACCGTCCGCTGCCTGCGGCGTGTAGTTCAGTTCACAGAGGCCGGCGTGGCCGGTGCCCGCGTTGTTCCACGGGTTGGAACTCTCGATGGCGCCGGATTCGCGCAGTTCGGCGATTTCCAGCTTGAGGCTGGGATCGAGCTCCTTGAGCAGCACCGCCAGGGTGGCGCTCATGATGCCGGCGCCGACCAGCAGCACATCCACAGTTTCGTGATTGTTTTGCGTCATTAACGCTTCTCCAAGATCTGCAGTACCAAATCGATGACAACGACCTTTTGAGCCGCGCATCAACCACTAATCACTGACAGCCAGACAAGTGTCTGGAATATCGGAGGGCGCGCCCGCCGGGGGCCGGAATGCACCGGCCTGTCCCGCTCGTTCGCAACCTCTTGTTGCTACGCGCCGCCTGTGGGCAGCCCGTACGCTCAAACTCTGCAACCCCTGCTGGCGCTGCCCGCCGAGCTGAAAACGCTCTAGACCGGGCCTTGTCGCCACCCCACGAACCACGCGTGCCACGCGGAGCCAGGCAGGGGTTTTTCCGGCGCGCACAATACCATTAATGACGCATTTTCAGACGCAAAAAATACGCAATTGGCTGTCCGGATCGCCGAACGATGGCCGAATCAGCCGCGCGCCGCCTTGATCGCCTCGACATAGGGCTCGGCCAGGCGCTGATCCTGGATCAGTGCGACGAAATCCTGGCCCTGGGCATCCGTGGCATTCAGGTCGTAGCCGGCGTCCTTGAAGAAGCCGAGGAACCGCTCGAAATCGTCGATGCGCAGGCCGCGGTAGGCCTTGACCAGCTTGTGCAGGGACGGCGGCGTGGCATCGGCCGGCTCGACCGCGAGGAACAGCTTGATCGAGTCGTCGCTGATCTCTTCGCCAATCACCTGTTTCTTGTCTTTACGCATCACGCACTCCAGCTAACCAGCCTCACGGGGGCGGCAGTTTACCCTTGCCCGAGCCCGGCGCTCAACGCGACTAAAGAAACGACCTGGATCAAGCGGACGCGGCCCCGGCCTCCTTATACTGGCGGCGACCGATGTGGAGCGTGCCATGCCTCTACCCCCGCTGTTTGCCGCCTGGCGCCAGGCTCTGCGCGCCGGCTATTCGTGGAAAAGCCTGCGCGGCGACCTGGGCGCCGGGCTGACGGTGGGCATCATTGCCATTCCCCTGGCCATGGCCCTGGCGATCGCCGTCGGCGTGGCGCCGCAGCACGGCCTGTATACGGTGCTGGTCGCCGCCCCGCTGATTGCCCTGACCGGTGGCTCACGCTTCAACATTTCCGGGCCGACCGCGGCATTCGTGGTGATCCTCCTACCAATCACCCAGCAATACGGCCTCGGCGGCCTGCTGCTGTGCACCCTGCTCGCCGGGCTGATCCTCATCGCCCTCGGCCTCGGCCGCGCCGGGCGGCTGATCGAGTTCGTGCCCTACCCCGTCACCCTCGGCTTCACCGCCGGGATCGGCATCGTCATCGCCTTCCTGCAGATCAAAGACCTGCTCGGCCTGCAGCTGCCACGCACCCCGGAGCACTTCGTCGACCAGCTCGGCCTGCTCTGGCACAGCCTGCCGGGCATCCAGGCCGGCGATGCGCTGGTCGCCGGCGCCAGCCTGGCGACCCTGCTGCTGTGGCCGAAACTGGTGCCGAAGGTGCCGGGCCACCTGGTCGCCCTGGCCGTCGGCGCGCTGCTCGGCCTGGCCCTGGAAGCCAGCGGTCTTCAGGTGGCGACCCTCGGTGAGCGTTTCAGCTATCAGGTCGACGGCATCAGCCATCCGGGCATTCCGCCGTTCCTGCCGGACTTCGCCTGGCCCTGGCAACTGCCGGGGCCGGATGGCCAGCCGCTGGTGCTGTCGTTCGAGCTGATCCGTCAGCTGCTCGCCCCGGCGTTCGCCATCGCCATGCTCGGCGCCATCGAGTCGCTGCTCTGCGCGGTGGTCGCCGACGGCATGACCGGCAGCAAGCACGACCCCAATGCCGAGCTGATCGGCCAGGGGCTGGGCAACCTGGTCGCGCCGCTGTTCGGCGGCATAACCGCCACCGCCGCCATCGCCCGCAGCGCCGCCAACGTGCGCGCCGGCGCGTTCTCGCCGCTAGCGGCGATCATCCATGCCGGTGTGGTGCTGCTGGCCATGCTCCTGCTCGCGCCGCTGTTCAGCTACCTGCCGATGGCCGCCCTCGCCGCCCTGCTGCTGATGGTGGCGTGGAACATGAGCGAACCACGCCACGTGCTGCACACCCTGCGCATCGCTCCGCGCAGCGATGTGCTGATCCTCGTCGTGTGCCTGGGCCTGACCGTGCTGTTCGACATGGTCCTGGCCGTGGGCGTCGGCCTGCTGTTGGCCACCGGCATCTTCATCAAGCGCATGAGCGAGCTGACCGATACCGCCGCGCTGCCGCGCCAGCAGTTACTGGGCCTCGGCGAACTGCCCGCGCAGGTGCTGGCCTACAGCATTCGTGGCCCGCTGTTCTTCGGCGCGGCAGAGAAGGCGCTGAGCGTGCTGCGCCGCTTCAACCCGGACGTGAAAGTGGTGATCGTCGACATGAGCGCGGTGCCGCTGCTGGACATGACCGCCCTGGCAGCCCTGGAGAACGTGCTGCATGACTATCGCCGCGACGGCATCGGCCTGGTGCTGGCCGGGGTGACACCGCGCCTGCGCCTGAAGCTGCGCCGCGCCGGTACCCAGCGCGAGGCCGGGCGCCTGGCCTACGCGCGCGATCTGCCGCAGGCGCGGGTCAAGGCGCTGAGCTGGCTGGCGGATGACGCGGGGCCAACGACTCGCCTGTAGGGTGCGCGCACCGGTAGATGGTTCCCACGCTCTGCGTGGGAACACCGCCAGGGAAGCTCCGCGTCCCCCTGCCGCAGAGCGGCTGCAACTGCATTCCCACGCGGAGCGTGGGAACGATCAACGCTCCGCGTGGGAAGGATCAATTACAGACGAGTGCTTACAGGCCTTTTACTGCAAAGATGCCGGCAGCGTTGCGCCAGTAGCCCTTGTAGTCCATGCCGTAGCCGAAGATGAAGCGGTCCTCGCAGGGCAGGCCGACGTAATCGGCCTTGAGGTCCGGGCGCGCCTTGCGATCATGGGTCTTGTCGATCAGCACGGCAGTGTGCACGGCCGTCGCGCCGGCGTGTTTGCAGAACTCGATGATCGCCGACAGGGTGTGCCCCTCGTCGAGGATGTCGTCGATGATCAGCACCTCGCGGTCGATGAAGGAGATTTCCGGCTTGGCCTTCCAGAACAACTCGCCGCCAGTGGTTTCGCTGCGGTAGCGGGTGGCGTGCAGGTAGGACAGCTCCAGCGGAAAGCCCAGCTTGGGCAGCAGCTTGCCGGCGAAGATCAGCCCGCCGTTCATCACGCAGAACACCACCGGATTGCGTTCGGCCAGTTCGCCGTTGATGGCCGTGGCCACCTGGTCGATGGCGGCCTCGACCTGCGCCTCGGTATACAGGCAGTCGGCTTCGGACATGATTTGGCGGATGTGGGCGAGATCGGCTGGCATGGCGCGCTCCGGGGTCAACATGATCAGTGGATTAAATGCAGGCGGCGGACACCCGGCTGCGAAGCGGATGCACCGGCCAATGGCGCCCTAGGTTCTGTACGAAAAGTCGTCGAGCAAAGGTCAGGCGAGGCAAAAACGGGTGAGGAACGGATTGGGCTCGCATTCGAGTTTACGAGTTGTAAATGAGCATTCCGAACCAGTTTTTAACGAAGCATCACCGAGCGCAGACACTTTTCGTACAGAACCTAAGGCATAGCCTGAAAAACGGCCGGCAACGGTACTTACACTGCGACATCAGGGCAACCCTCGCCGAGGATTTCTGACTGGCTGCTCAGTTAAACTGCGCACCGGCTATATCCTGGCACGGCCAGTGCTTTACTCTACACACCCTGTGACAATCGCCACGCCCGGTCACCCTGCGTTAATTAACAGCTGCAAACTGCCGGTTTTCAACCCATGAACCGCACAGGCGCCCATTAACGCCCGGCCCGACCCGCAGCGTACCCGCTTGTCCACGATCTGTTCCGCCCTATCCCTTTGCCCGCCCGCCCCGGAGACCCCGCATGCCCATCCGTGAGATCCGCCACCCGCTGATCCGCCACAAGATCGGCCTGATGCGCCGCGCCGACATCAGCACCAAGAATTTCCGCGAACTGGCCCAGGAGGTCGGTGCACTGCTGACCTACGAGGCAACCAACGACCTGCCGCTGGAACACTACGAGATCAAGGGCTGGGCCGGGCCGGTGCAGGTGGAGAAGATCGCCGGCAAGAAGATCACCGTGGTACCGATCCTGCGCGCCGGCATCGGCATGCTCGACGGCGTGCTCAGCCTGATCCCCGGCGCCAAGGTCAGCGCCGTCGGCGTGGCGCGCAACGAGGAAACCCTGCAGGCGCACACCTACCTGGAAAAACTCGCGCCGGAGATCGACGAGCGCCTGGCGCTGATCATCGATCCGATGCTGGCCACCGGCGGTTCCCTGGTTGCCACCATCGACCTGCTCAAGCGCGCCGGCTGCAAGGAAATCCGCGCCATGGTGCTGGTCGCTGCACCGGAAGGGATCAAGGCCGTCGAAGACGCGCACCCGGATGTGACCATCTTCACCGCATCCATCGACGAACGCCTCAACGAACACGGCTACATCATTCCCGGGCTGGGCGATGCCGGTGACAAGATCTTCGGCACCAAGCAGAAGGACGCCTGAGCATGAGCGAGTACAACGACCCGCTGCCGCGGCAGATCCTCTCCGGCGCGCAGATGCTCTTCGTCGCCTTCGGCGCGCTGGTGCTGATGCCGCTGATCACCGGCATGGACCCGAACGTGGCGCTGTTCACCGCCGGCATCGGCACCCTGCTGTTCCAGCTGGCCACCGGGCGCCAGGTGCCGGTGTTCCTTGCCTCCTCCTTCGCCTTCATCGCGCCGATCATCGCCGCCAAGGGTGAATTCGGCCTGCCGGCAGTGCTCGGCGGCGTGGTTGCCGCGGGCTTCGTCTACACCTTTCTCGGCCTGGCCGTGAAGCTCAAGGGCCCGGGCTTCATCGACCGCATCCTGCCGCCGGTGGTGATCGGCCCGGTGATCATCGCCATTGGCCTGGCGCTGTCGCCCGTCGCGGTGAACATGGCGATGGGCAAGACCGGTGACGGCGCCGCCGAACTGGTGCCCTACCAGACCGCCATGTTCATCTCCATGCCGGCCCTGATCACCACCGTGCTGGTGGCCGTGCTCGGCCGTGGGCTGTTCCGCCTGGTGCCGATCCTCGCCGGCATCATCGTCGGCTGCACGCTGTCGGCGATCTTCGGCGTGTTCGACACCGCCGGCATCGCCGCGGCGTCCTGGCTGGCCATCCCCAACTTCGTCGCCCCCGAGTTCCACCTCGGCGCCATCCTGTACATGGTGCCGGTTGCCCTGGCCCCGGCCATCGAGCACATCGGCGGGGTGATCGCCGTCGGCACCGTCACCGGCAAGGACTTCGTGCGCAAGCCCGGCCTGCACCGCACCCTGCTCGGCGACGGCCTGGCCACCTCGGCCGCCGGCCTGTTCGGCGGCCCGCCCAACACCACCTACGCCGAAGTCACCGGCGCGGTGATGCTGACCAAGAGTTTCAACCCCAAGGTGATGACCTGGGCGGCGGTGTTCGCCATCACCCTGGCTTTCGTCGGCAAGTTCGGTGCGGCGCTGCAGGCCATTCCGGTACCGGTAATGGGCGGCATCCTCTGCCTGCTGTTCGGCTCCATCGCCGTGGTCGGGTTGAACACGCTGATCCGCCACCAGGTCGACCTGGCCGAGGCGCGCAACCTGATCATCGTCTCGGTAACCCTGGTGTTCGGCATCGGCGGCATGGTCATCGGCGGGCAGAGCTTCGCCCTGTCGGGCATCTCCCTGTGCGCGATCAGCGCCCTGGCGCTCAACCTGCTGCTGCCCGGTGGCAACGCCTGGCGCAAGCACCCGCCGCTCGATCCGGAGATCTGATCGGCCGGTTGTAGCGCGAAAGACCAAGCCCCGCCGATGCGGGGCTTTTTCATGGTGCGGACGCTCACGAACGCAGGGTGGATCGCGCGCTATCGATCCACCAGGCAGGCGGTTCGGGTGCTTGAAGCAACCCTCACCCTGGCCTCTCCTCGCCCCACGCGCTATGGTCATCGGCCTTTCGCATCACCTGGCCTGCCCTCATGCTCGATACCCTCGCCCGCGTCTTCGGTTTCTCCCAGCTGCGTCCCGGCCAGGAGCGCGTGGTCAACGCCGTGCTCGGCGGGCGCTCGGCGGCGGCGATCTTCCCCACCGGCTCGGGCAAGTCGCTGTGCTACCAGTTGCCCGCGCTACACCTGCCACACCTGACCCTGGTGGTGTCGCCGCTGCTGGCGTTGATGCAGGACCAGTTGGCCTTCCTCCACGCCCGCGGCATCAGCGCCGCCAGCATCGACTCGGCGCAGAGCCGTGAGCAGGCCGCCGAGACCATGGCCAAGGCCAAATCCGGCGAGCTGAAGATCCTGATGATCTCCGTGGAGCGCCTGAAGAACGAGCGCTTTCGCCACTTCATCAGCCAGGTGCCGATCTCCCTGCTGGTGGTCGACGAGGCGCACTGCATTTCCGAGTGGGGCCACAACTTCCGCCCGGACTACCTCAAGCTGCCCGACTACCAGCGCCAGTTCGCCATTCCCCAGGTGCTGCTGCTCACCGCCACGGCGACGCCACCGGTGATCGCCGACATGCAGAAGAAGTTCGCCATCGCCGCCGATGACGTAGTCACCACCGGGTTCTACCGCGCCAACCTCAACCTGCTGGTCGAGCCGGTGGCCGGGCGCGACAAACAGCGGCGCCTGGTCGAGTGGCTAGGCGCCAAGGCCGGCCAGCCGAGCATCGTCTACGTCACCCAGCAGAAGACCGCCGAACAGGTGGCCGAGCAGCTCAGCCAACGCGGCATCGCCGCCAGCGCCTACCACGCCGGCATGCCCCATGAAACGCGCGAGGCGATCCAGCGCCAGTTCATGGACGGGCGGATCAACTGCATCGTCGCCACCATCGCCTTCGGCATGGGCATCGACAAGAGCGACATCCGCAACGTGGTGCACTTCGACCTGCCCAAGTCCACCGAGAACTACAGCCAGGAAATCGGCCGCGCCGGGCGTGACGGCCAGCCGTCCGACTGCCTGGTGCTGGCCAACCGCGACAGCCTCAACGTGCTGGAAAACTTCGTCTACGGCGACACCCCGGAACTGGGCGGCATCCGCCGCGTGCTCGACGAGCTGCTGGCCAGCGCACCGGACGGCCAGTGGGAACTGATGCTCAACCAGCTCTCCGAGCAGAGCAACATCCGCCAGCTGCCGCTGAAGACCCTGCTGGTGCAGCTGGAACTGCGCGGCATCATCGCCCCGCGCTACGCCTACTTCGCCGAGTACCGTTTCAAGTACCTGGTCGAGCCGGAGGTGCTGCTGGGCAAGTTCGAGGGCGAGCGGCGCCAGTTCGTCGAGGGCATAGTCGCTAGCTCCAGTCGCGCACGGACCTGGTGCACGGTGGATTTCGACGCCCTGTACAACCAGCACCAGGCCGAGCGCGGACGCGTGGTGAAGGCCCTGGATTTCTTCCAGGAGCGCGGTTGGATCGAGCTGGAAAGCAAGCAGATGACCGAGGTCTACGCCCTGCTCGACCCGCGCTTCGACCCGCAGCAGCTGAGCGCTGAGCTGCACGCCTACTTCAAGCAGCAGGAAGCCAGCGAGATTCGCCGTATCCACGCCATGCTCGACCTGTTCGCCACCGACCACTGCCTGAGCCAGCGCCTGGCCGCCTACTTCGGCGACGCCAACGCGCCGCAGCGCTGCGGCCATTGCTCGGTGTGCCACGGCCGGGTCGCGCACTTGCCGCCGGCCCCGAGCCTGCGCCCACTGGCCGAGCAGGATATGCACGCACTGTGCGCCAGCTTCAGCCAGCGTCACCAGGAATACAGCGGTGAAGCGCCGAGCAGCGAATGCCTGACGCGCTTTCTCTGCGGCATCAGCGTACCCCTGTTCACCAAGCTCAAGGCCCGGCAGATTGCCGGGTTCGCTGCGTTGGAAGACTATCCCTACGCCGAGGTGCGCGACTGGGCGGCGCAGGCGTAGAGCGCTGTGGCGAAGAGTCGAAAAACAGGGGGAAGAGTCAGGCCGATGGCATTGCGCAATCGGGCCGCTGCCACCCGAGCCCGACCAGGCACGCGGATGGCAGGGTTGTAACCGTGATCAGTCGAGGTAGCCCTTGGACTTCAGCTCTTTTTCCGAGCGGTATTCCCTGAGCACCAGCGTGACGATGATCACCACCGTCTCGATCACGGCAGCCGTGACCGTCAGCTTGACGAACACCTCGGCACTGAGCGGCGTGAACCACAGCTGCGCCAGCGCCAGCAGCGCCCAGGCAACGAACAGGCTCAGGCCGATGATCACGCCGGTTTTCAAATGTCCTTCTCCAGCACAACCAGGTAAGCCTCACGCTTCCACAGCAGGAGCATGCGACGGATATCCTTCTCCATGGTCACCACGCGCCAGCCTTCGGCGGCGTTCTTGTTGAGGAATTCGGAGAAACGCACCGGATCGACCTTGGAGCCACCGAGAAACAAAGAGCCCAGCATTCCTTCGCGATAGACAACAACCTTGTACTGCTTCATGTAATGCACCTGCGGTGGTGGGAAATGATGGTGCGAGCGGCGCACAACAGCATGTCGCGCCCTGCGCCCGACCGAGCCGCAGATTACCAGCAGAGATCAGCCGAGGCAGCAGATTTCCGGGCCGGCCAATTTCAGCGCAATCTGACCCGATAGGCCTTATCCGCATCGATCTCCCCCACTCCGCCAGGCGTACCGAGCAGCAGCTCGTTGCCCACCTGCACCACGCTGCTGAAGCTGGGTAGCTCGCTGTCCGGCGAGGCCTGCAAACTTTCCAGCACCCGGCCTTCGCCATCGAAACGGAACACATGGGGGTAGCGGCTGGGCCGCGCCAATAACGAGGGCGGCAAGCGCGAGGCGATCTTGCGCACGAAAGGCCACGGCGCCAGCGCATCGAGCACGGCCTTGCGCGGCGAGAAGAACGAGCACCAGTACGTACCATCCGGGGCGATGGACAGGTCACCGGGGAAGCCCGGCAGGTTATCCAGCAGCACCTCGCGCTGACCCGCACGCTCCCCCGTCAGCCATAGGCGGGTGATGCGGTAGGCGCCGGTTTCGGCGACCAGCAGGTAGGACTCGTCCGGCGCCAGCACCACACCGTTGGCGAATTCGAGGCCGTCGAGCAGCAGCTCGATGCGCCCGTCCGAATGGCGCACGAACACCCGGCCATCGCCGCTGTGCTCGAGCAGCGCCAGCTTGTTGTCGGCCAGATCCCAGCGGCTCGATGCATCGCTGAAGAACAGCCGGCCATCGCGGGCGATGAACACATCGTTGAGGAAGTTGAAGCGCTGCGTCTCGCTGCTCTGCACCACGATGTCGGCCTTGCCCGCGGGCGACACACGCCAGACCAGCGCGCGCTCCTCGTCGGCGGCGTACAGGCTGCCGTCGCCGGCGAAGTTCATCCCCACCGGGCGGCCATCGACCTTGGCGAAGGTCTGCACCGCCTCGCCGGCGCGCCAGCGCACGATGCGTCCGTCGCCGATTCCGCTGTAGCGGCGTCCCTCGCCGTCCACCACCACGGTGTCCGGGCCGGACAGACCGGACTGCTCCAGCACCGCGCGATCCAGCCGCCCGTTCGCCGCCCACACCCCGCTGGCGGCGGGTAGCGGTTGTGGTTGCCAGGCCACCGGCTGCAGACGCGTGGGCCAGAACAGCAGGTAGCAGGCGCCGGCGAGCACGAGCAGCAACAGCAGTTTGCGCATGGCGATGATCCTTGTCGTTGTTATGCCTGCAGCCTAATCCAGGGCCACCGTATGCGGAGGTTCACGCCGCGCCAAAGCACTGACTTTGCCGCGCATCGGCTGCCGCCTGGAACCGCCGCGAAAAAGACCAGATATGCGACATAGAGCGGCCGGTTTGGTTACCGAATATTGCCCTGGCGCCCCGCGGCCGTCTGAACGGTCTATGACTGTTCAGTGACCATTTTTCCGGAGGCCCCTCGCATGCACACGCGCCGTCAGTTCATCCAGCATTCCACCGCTGCCGCCGCCCTGGCCGCACTCGTCCCGTTGTGGCCCGGCCTGGCCTGGGCCGTAGAGAGCGGCGGTCTGCTGCGCCGCAAGATCCCCTCGACCGGCGAGGAGCTGCCGGTGATCGGCCTGGGGACATCGCGGGTATTCGACGTCGACCTTGATCAGGCCAGCCTCGATCCGCTGCTGGAGGTGGTACGCGTGCTCGCCGACGGCGGCGCCACGCTGATCGACACCGCGCCCAGCTACGGCAATTCCGAGCTGGTCACCGGCACCCTCACCGCCCAGGACGGCCTGCGCGCACGCTTGTTCCTCGCCAGCAAGGTTTCCTCCAGCGGCCGCGAAGCGGGACTCGAGCAGATCGAGGCGAGCTTCAAGGACCTCAAGACCGACAAGCTCGACCTGATCCAGGTGCACAACCTGCAGGACACCGGCACCCAGCTAGCGCTGCTGCGCGAGCTGAAAGCGCAGGGGCGCATCCGCTACATCGGCATCACCCACTACATCGAGTCCGCCCACGACGACCTGCTGCGCGTGCTGGAGAAAGAAAAGGTCGACTTCGTCCAGCTCAACTATTCGGTTGGCGCACGCAATGCCGAGAAGCGCCTGCTGCCGTTCTGCGCCGATCACGGCATCGCCACCCTGATCAACCGGCCGTTCCAGCGCGGCGAGCTGTTCGCCAGGGTCAAGGGCACGCCGCTGCCGGGCTGGGCACAGGAGCTGGGGGCGAGTTCCTGGGCGCAGCTGCTGCTCAAGTTCATTCTCGCCGAGCCAGCGGTGACCGCGGTGATTCCCGCCACCTCGAAGACCCGCTACATGGCCGACAACCTGCTGGCCGGCCACGGCGCCTTGCCCGATGCCAAACAGCGCGAGCTGATCGTCGAGGCGTTCGCCTGACGCCTCACCTGGTATGCCCTGCGCTCACCGTCCGAGCGCCAGGGCGTGGCAACCCCGAGTTTGCGATGACGAACCCATGCCCGAGCCCCTCTTGAGCCGCCGCCTGAGCGCGGCGATCAATGCCCGCCCCGGCGAATTGCTGCCGGCGCTGAGCGGCTTCGTGCTGTTCTTCTGCCTGTTCGCCGGCTACTTCATGCTGCGGCCGATCCGCGAGGCGATGGGCATCGCCGGCGGCGTCGACAACCTGCAGTGGCTGTTCACCGCCACCTTCGTGGTCATGCTGGTCGCCGTGCCGCTGTTCGCCTGGCTCAACTCCCACGTGCCGCGCATCCGCTACATCGACTGGGTGTACGGTTTCTTCTGCCTCAACCTGCTGGCCTTCGCCGCCGCCTTCGCCGTGCTTGACGACAGCGTGTGGCTGGCACGGGTGTTCTACGTGTGGATCTCGGTCTACAACCTGTTCGTCGTCTCGGTGGCCTGGAGTCTGATGGCCGACGTGTTCGACGCCCCGCAGGCCAAGCGCCTGTTCGCCTTCATCGCCGCCGGCGCCAGCGTCGGCGGCCTGGTCGGCCCGGCGCTCAGCGCGCTGCTGATCGACGTCATCGGCCAGGCCGGACTGACCGTGCTCGCCGCCCTGCTGCTGGCCCTCGCACTACTGCTCAAGCAGCACCTGATGAGCTGGCGCGCCATTGGCGGCGCCGGTCGGCCCGGTGCCGAGCAGGTGGAAAGCCCACGCCGCCCGGTGGCCGGCAACCCGTTCAGCGGCATGACCCAGGTGCTGCGCTCGCCCTACCTGCTGGGGATTTCCGCCTTCGTCGTGCTGCTCGCCACGGTCAGCACCTTCCTCTACTTCGAGCAGGCGCGACTGGTCGCCGAGCTGTTTCCCGACCGCGCCGAACAGGTGCGCGTATTCGGCCTGATCGACATCGCCGTGCAGGCCGGCGCGCTGCTCTCGCAACTGTTCATCAGCGGCCGCGTGGCCCAGCACCTGGGTGTGCGCAGCCTGCTGGCGGTGGTGCCGGCGCTGGTTTGCATCGGCTTCCTCGGCCTGGCCCTGGCGCCGACCTTCGCCATGCTCGCCGGGCTGATGATCGTGCGCCGCATCGGCGAATACGCCTTCGTCCGTCCGGGCAGGGAAATGCTCTTCGCACCGCTGGATGCGCAGAGCAAGTACAAGGCAAAGAACTTCATCGACACGGTGGTCTATCGCGGTGGCGATGCCGTCAGCGGCTGGGCCAAGAGCCTGCTCGACCTGCTCGGCCAGGGCGCGTTGTTGGTCGCTCTGATCGGCGCGGCATGCGCGGCGCTGTGGGGCGTGCTCGGCTGGCACCTGGGCAGCCACGCCGACCGCGTGGCACGCCGCGCATCAACGGATGACTCGTTGCGCTAGATCGACCGGCCTGCGGGAGTCGTGCCGCGCATCAGGGACAGATCATGCGCCCGCCATTGGCGCACTGATCCTGATCGTCCACCGCTGCGCTCTGCATGCGGACGGTGGCCTCGGACGTCACCACGTAACCACGGCGACTGCGGCAGACATCTGCGTAGTTGGCGCTGGTATTGCGCGATACATCGCGGAAACTCGCTGGCGCCTTGTTGCTGTTGGCACGATCGATGGATTTCGACGTGGTACTGAGCAGGTAGTCGACCATCGGCACGATCAGTTTCATGCAGTACTGCACGCGGATCTTCAACAGGTTGGCATCCTGGATCGATACCGGCATCTGCTGCATGGGCCGATACATGAGGTTGTCATTGGGGATCGCCTCGCCACCGACGCCATCACCGAGCGGATCATCATGGGCCTCGGCCCATGCGTTGAAGGCTGCGTTGTCCGGGCTGATGCGGGTGATCAGGACGTAGTTGTCGACCTCAGCGGCCGTATGCGCCAGACGCGCGTCCTCATCCTGATACTGGGAAAACATCGGGTACATGCCGCGCAGCAGTCCGCGCCGCATGTCGTCATATTGCGCGTTGTTCATCGCGCCAATTCGCGCGGCCTGGAAGGTGGCGTAGTTCAGGCCGTTCTTCGCCGAATAGATGAACGCCGCCTGCACCGCACCGAAGATCAGCAGAATCAGCACCGGAATGATGATGAGGAACTCCACCATCGCCTGTGCACTCTGAGCGCGCCATTTCATCTCAAGGCTCTCGTCCGGCGTCATGGCTGGGTTGGCCCATGACATCGAGCAGACGTTCGCCCAGTTGCAACGCCCGGTCGGCCTCAGGCTGCTGGGGGTTGAGCGTCCTCTGCATCTCGGCTGCGCTGAGCAGGGCCTCTCGCAACTGTACCTGCAGCAGGTTGTGCCAGGCCCGTGCGTGCTGCGGATCGCGCAGCAGCGCTTCCCGGTAGCTGCCAATGGCCCCCTGCACATCGCCCTGACGGGCGAGGCTGTTACCGAGCTGATAACGCACGCCGGCATCGCTGGGCATGGCCCTGGCCAGGCGCTGGTACTGGTCGCTGGCCTGCACATAGCGGCCACTGGCGTAGTCCTGGTTGGCCGAGTTCTGCAGGGCAACCAGGTTGGACTGCGGCAGCATGCCGGCGCAACCGGACAGCAGAAGGCTTGCGAGGGCGAGACTCAGGGTACGCATCTAAGATTGTCTCCGGGTTCTATGTGCAGGCGCCGGCACTCTCCGGCAGCCAGTTCGACCACACTGCGGGCGCGCCAGCAGATGCTGAAGCGCCAGGGTCGCAGATCATGCCGTATTTCCAGAATCCGCTGCTCGGCATCCAGGTACAGCACATCGATGGCAAAGCGCATGAAGCAACAATGCACCGAGTTGCAGGGGCTGATCCACAGGCCCTGACCGGCAGGCAGACCCCGTCGTCCGAGCAAACCTCGCAGGCGCGCCCAGGGCGTCGCTGCACGCTCGAGCTGCAAGGCCGTGGGCACACGCCCGGCAACCCGATGGGTCACCTGGGCATTCATGACTGCCCCATGAACTTGACCACGATAGGGAACAGCAGAATCACGAAGGTCAGCGGGAAGATGAACATGATCAGCGGAATGATCAGTTTCACCGGTGCCTGCATCGCCGTCTTCTCGGCACGCTGAAAGCGCTCTTCGAGGCGCTGCTGCGCCTGGATCTGCAAGGTAGTGCGCAGGCTGCTACCCATTTTCTCGGCCTGAATGACCGAGCGCACGAAGGTGGTCAGGTCCTTGAGGTTGACCCGTTCTTCCATCCGTTGCAGTGCTTCCGAGCGGGGCAGGCCCGAGCGGATGTCACGCAGCACGATACGGAACTCATTCTTCATCGCGCCGTCCGGCCCTTTGTCCACTGCCTGCTGCAGGGCACCCAGGAAGTTCAGGCCGGCGTCGACGCACATGGTCAGGTATTCGAGGAAGACCGGCAGGTTCCGAATGATGTCCCGGTCGCGGCGCTTGTGTGTGTCGCTGATCCACATCATCGGCAGCAGCGCACCCATCGCCATCATCACCAGCAGCACAGGCCAGATGATTCCGGACTTGCCGGTGGCCATCGGCACCGCGGCAACCAGCGGGAAGAGCAAGGCCAGGGTGATGCACAGGGCGAGGAAGTCCTCGGCGGTTAGCACGTAGAGCGCACCGGTCTTCTGCAGTTTCTGGTCGAGGCGGTCCATGTGCTGCGGTGGCACGCTGCTGCAGAAGAAGTGACTGACCAGACGCACCAGCGGCCAGATCGGGCGTACCCAGCTAGGCACCGGATCCATGTAGGCACGGTTCTCTTCCGGCAGCAGCGACAGCAGCCAGACAAATATCAGCAAAGTGCTGGTGACGGCCATACCGAGGCCGGCACTGCTGAGCAAGGCGAGCAGTTCAGTCATCGAAGGCTTGCCCCGTTTGGCGCGAGCTGCGGACTGCACACCATTGTTCGTCGTTCATCTGAAGTGGCAACTTTCTCTCCTCATGCCGAGCGCCGCATGAAACCGGCTCCGGCTCAGCAGTGGCGATATGGCAACTGCCCTATGCATCGATCCGGGTAATTCGCTGAATGGACAGGAAGCCCAGAACCTCCATCACCACCATCACGGTCAGCACCATCAGGCCGTTGCGGGTGGTGTAGAGCTGGCTCATGGCTTCGGGTTCGATGGCACTGAGGATGCCGGCGAGAAACACCGGCAGCAGCGCCATGAAGGTGCCCTGGGCGCGCCCCTGGGCGGTCAGGCTGTCGATCTTGCCTTCCATCACCCGCTTGCGCCGCAGCATGGCGGCCATGGTGTTGATGGTCTCCACTAGGTTGCCACCGACCTCACGGCTGATGCGGATCGCCGAACTGGCCATGATGAACGAGGGCATGGGGATGCGCTTCTCCAGCTTGAGCAGCGCATCTTCGAGGGTCACACCGAGGCGGATGTTCTTGATCAGCAGACCGAACTCCTGGGACAGCGGCGCGGGGGACTGCTGAACCACGTTTTCCAGCGCCATGGTCAGGCTCGCCCCGGACTGCAGGCTGCTGGAAAGCATCATGAAGGCATCGGGTAGCTGCTCCTCGAATTTCTTCAGGCGCTTCTTGCTCATCTGCTTGAAGACGAAACGTGGCACGAACAACGCTACCAGCGTGCCGGCGACCGTCACGACGAGAATCTGGAACAACGCATGCAGAAACAGCGGCACCAGCACCAGCAACATCAGGTTGAGGATGAACAGCTGCCGACCGTTAGCGAAGATGAACATATCGGCCATCTCGATCTCGGCATTGCGCGAGAACTGCTGCCGATAGAACGAGAAAAAATCCAACACCCGATCGGCGAACAGCAACGCGGTAATGCCCACGGCCGCGCCGAGTGCCGCCAGGCATGCCAGCAGCAGGATTTCATTCATAGGTCCGCCCCGCTGCGGAAGATATCGAGATTGACCGGTATGCCGCGCTTGGCCAGCGCCTCATAGAACTCGGGCACCTGGCCGGTGGCCTGGAAGTGACCCTTGACCCGGCCATTTTCATCGAAGCCGGTCTGCTGGAAACGGAAGATCTCGTTGAGCTGGATGGTGCTCTGCTCCATGCCGGTGATCTCACTGATGCTGGTGATCCGCCGTGAGCCATCGCCGAAGCGGGTCTGCTGAACGATCAGCTGCACCGCAGAAGCGATCTGCTCACGAATGGCCTGCACCGGCAGGTCCATGCCGGCCATCAACACCATTACCTCGAGACGCCGCAACATGTCGCGCGGGTTGTTGGCGTGGCCGGTGGTCAGCGAGCCATCGTGGCCGGTGTTCATCGCCTGCAGCATGTCCAGTGCCTCGCCACCACGGCACTCACCCACCACGATACGGTCCGGGCGCATACGCAGGCAGTTGCGTACCAGATCGCGGATGGTCACCTGCCCCTTGCCCTCCATGTTCGCCGGGCGCGCCTCCAGGGAAACCACGTGCGGCTGTACCAGCTTGAGCTCGGCAGCGTCTTCCACGGTGACCACCCGCTCCTCCACGGGAATGAAGTTGGAAAGAATGTTGAGCAGGGTTGTCTTGCCCGAACCGGTACCGCCGGAAACCACCACGTTCAGACGCTGTTCGACCGCGGTACGAAGGAACTCGACCATCGGCACATTGATGGTGCCAAAGCGCATCAGGTCGTCAGTGGTCAGCTTCTTCTCGGAGAACTTACGGATGGTCAGGCAGGGCCCGCGCAACGCCAACGGCGGGATGATGGCGTTGACCCGCGAGCCATCCTTCAGACGCGCATCGACCATCGGTGAGCTTTCGTCGATACGCCGCCCCAGCGGCGAGATGATCCGTTCGATGGTCGACAGTACTGCGGCATTGGAACTGAAGTTGATCGCGGTCTTCTCCAGTCGCCCGGCACGCTCGACATAGATATCGTCGTGGGCGTTGACCATGATTTCACTGACCGAGGAGTCGGTCAGCAGGTCTTCCAGCGGACCGAGACCGATGGCCTCGTCGAGAACGATCTTGCGCAGAATATCGGTATTCAACGCCGGCAAGCGCCCACCGACCTGCTGCAGGATCTCGTCGATCAGCCCGGACAGGGTCGTGCGGACCTGTTCATGATCCATGCTGTCGAGGTTCATTCGCCGCAGGTCGAGCGCGCGAAACAGCTCGCCCTGAATGAACTGCGCCCACTCCATGTAGGCATGGTGCAGGTTCGGCGTAGCCTCCACTGCCGCAACGCATTCCTCCGTTGTCAGCGGGGTCAGGCTTTCCGGCTCATCGCTTTGCTGTGGATGAAGGGCGCGCACCCGCACCAGATAGCCGCCGATGGCAATGGCATCCTCGGGGGCCAACGGGCCGTGCCGCGAAACGACCGCCTCGTTGACCCGCACTTCATAGCCACGACTGACATCTTCGACGAACAGGCCGGCCATGGAATGTTCGATACGTGCATGAATCGGCGCGACCTTCCAACCACGCAGGCGGATCAGCCCGCTGCGCGCCCGCCCCAGCTCGCAGAACGCACTGGTGCAGGTCAGCTTTTCCAGCGGTTTGCCGTCACGGTAGGTAACTTCGATCTCGAACATGGGGTCAGCCTCAGTCGATCAGCTCAATGGCATCGACGTCGCGTCGGTAGCGTTCGATCATTTTCTTCTGGCGATTGATTTCTTCAGCGTTCACCGAGTCCGGTGCGTCGGTCAGCAGGCGCGGCGTGATGAAAATCACCAGCTCCGTGCGGCTGCCCTTGAAGCTCTTGTTGCGGAACAGGGTTCCCAGGAACGGCAGGTCTTTCAGCCAGACAAGGCCTTCGTGGGACGTCTGGCTGTCCTCCGTGACGAGACCGGACAGCACCAGAGTCTCGCCGATGCGCAGCTGCACATCGTTCTCGGTGCGACGGGTCTTGAACGCCGGGTACTCGCCAACCTGATTGGCCTTGTCGAGCTGGCTGATCTCGGCCTGCACCTTGGTGGCGACCTGGTCGCTGCCATAGAGCTTGGGCTCGATGTTGAGCATGATGCCGAAATCCTTGTACTCCACCGAAGGACCGCTGATGCTGCTGGTTACCACCGGTACCTCGCCACCGACGGTCAGCTGCGCCTTGCCGCCGCTACGCGCGGACAGCCGCGGCGAGGCCAGGGTCAGGGCCGAGCCGTTCTTCTCCAGCAGGTTGATGCGCGATGTCAGCTCGCTGGCGATACCCCAGTAAGCATGCGAGCCCGCGTCGCCGACCACATCATTGAGGTTATCGAAGGTGCCGCTGGCACTGGGGAACTGGCCGCGATACAGATTGTTGGTGCCACCGTCGGCGTTGAAAGCCAGGGTCGGGCCGTTGATCGAAGTACTCCAGTTGACACCCAGCTCTTCCACATCGTCCTTGGCGAACTCGGTGATGCGCACGTCGAAATAGACCATCGGCGCGTCGTACTCGGAGGTCAGCTGAGCCAGTACCAGCACATCGGGATAGCTTTTCTTGACCAGTTCGATGCGGTTCAGGTCGACCTGATCGAGACTGCCATCAACCACGATCTGCCGACCGACAGCCCTGATGGTGATACCCGGGATCTGCCCGAGCATGGCCTGCACCTCGCTCAGGACCTCGGCGGCATCGGATTTGGTGGCGGCGCCCGTCTGTTCTTCGGCCAGCACGATGACGTTGTCACCGTAGGGTTTGACCGCGTCCTTGATCTGCACCAGTTGCTCGGCACTGACCCGACCGTCGACCACGACCTGGCGCCCGACAGTACGCAGACGTACGCCAGGGATGCCGGACAACATGGCACGCAGCTCAGGCAACTGGCGGTAGCCGTTACCCTTGGCGACCACCACGCTCATCTGCTCACGACTGCCATCCTCGAACCAGAAATGCACGGTGGTTTCGCCGTCCTGCTGGGCGGTGAGCACGACTTCCTCGTTCTTCAGCAGGGTGGCGCTGATCAGATCGACATTACCCACTGCCACCCGCTCGACACCAGGCGCGCTGAGCACCCGCACATCGCCGTCGTACAGTACGAGCGACGTCGGGAGTGTATTGGCCTGGGCCGACAGGCTCAGGCTGAGGATTGCCAGTATTCCGACTACAAATCGCATTGTGTTGTGCCCTGGTTGGTCTTGCCTGTTCTCATCTTGTTTTCCATCCCTTCCTACGCTGAACGCTGCAGCCCCCGAGCGAACGCAGTCACGCCGTCCGCTTCGATGCAGCCCGTTGAAAGGAGGAGCGTCATTCAAGTCGCAGCGTCTGTATCGGAATGACGCCTTGCTTGCCGGTACCACCCGGAATGAACTGGATCATTCGGGTGGTCTCCCGGCGGGCGGCGGATGGCGCGGCATCGCGCGGGGTTTCCACCCCCAGGGTGACGCCACGGGCAAGTACATTGCCGTTGTTGTCCACCACCTTGCCGTCCACCACTTTGCCGATGGCCTTGCCGTCGGCTCCGTACACGGTGTCGCCGAGCACATTGCCAAGCACCTTGCCGGACGCATCACGGACCACCTGCTGTGCGTCCTTGCGCAGACCGACCTCGGCATTGGCATTGAGATTGCCGGCCGCATCGTAGACCTTGCCGTCACGCACGGAGCCGACCTTGCGACCCTGGCTGTCGATCACGTCATCGCCCACCACGGTACCGACGACATTACCGTTGGCGTCGCGTACCACCAGCACCGCGTCGGCCATTGGCTTGCCCTCGCCATCGAGCACCGCCTGCTCGACCTTGCCAAGCACCTTGCCGTCGCTGGCGACCGCCACACCGTCCTTGACTGTCCCGATCACCTTGCCAGTGGCGTCCACCAACTTTCCGTCGACGACCTTGCCGAGCACTTTGCCGCTGGCGTCACGGACGATCTCGCCCGGCTCGCCGATCACCTTACCGGTGGCGTCGACCAGCTTGCCATTGACCAGTTTGCCGCTGACATCACCGCTTGCGCCTGGTACGTGCGAGGTGCTCATGTCAATCACCCGACCACTGGAGTCGAGCGCAACGTTCTTTTCCACCCGACCCAGCTCTTTACCATCCAGGCCCACGGCCTTGCCGTCGGTGTAGGCGCCGATGACATTGCCTTTGGCGTCGACCACATTGCCGTCGACCACCCGACCGATCACGTTGCCATCGGCGTCACGTACCACGGTGGCGCGATCCTGCATGCGCAGCAGCGGATCATCGGCGGCCAGACCACGCACGGTGCGCCCCATGACCTTGCCATCGACGCCGACCGCCTGACCGTCGACCATGCGGCCGGTAATGCGGCCGTTCAGGTCCACGATGTTGTCGCCGACGATGCGACCGATCACTTTGCCGTCGGCATCGAGCACTACATCGACGGTTTCCGCCGGGAGCGGATCGAGCAGGCTGGAAACGGTAACCTGACCAAGCTCGGCCGAGCTGCTGTCCTTCGGGTGACGCAGCACGGCGACCAGCTCGCCAGCCTTCTCCGCCAATTCCACCCGCGCCACCTGTGCCGGCGTGAGCATCAGCGACAGCGTCGAGAAGTTCATGTTGAAGCCGTCCGGCGTGCTGCGGTCGTAGTAGTTTTCGTATTTGCGCCCCGCGGCATCCTCGCGACCGGCAGCGAGCACCACGACATCCTGCAGCACGTTGATGACCACTTCGTCGGAGTAGTTGGTCTGCTCCTGCAGGCCGATGTCGGTGGCCGAGAAGGAGCCGAGCAGGTCGATGCGGTCGCCGGGACGCAGCATGCCGTCGAACGAGTTGATCTTGCTGACCTTCACCGTCTTGACCCGCTTGCCAAGCTCGACGTTTTCCGAGAAGCGCGACACGCCATCCTGTTCCACCGCGTCCCAGGTGATGGGCCGGCCCTTCTCCAACGCCTGAACCGTCATGCGGTTTTCCAGCCGCGGCCAGTCTTCGGACATCACCGCATTGGAGGGCAGGTAATCACGCGGGATATCCATCACCGCGACGTTCTCCGGCGTCAGCGGCTGGGATTTCTCGACCTGGACCTTGGGTACGATCACCGAGACCATCACCTGAGTGGCTGGCTGGTAGGCCGCCCGGTACTGCGACTCCTTGGCCTTCAGGTACAGCCAGCCAAGCAGCGCGGCGAGCACCCCGCAGACGATGGCAATGATCAGAAGTTTTTTTCCCGAAACGGATGACATATCGCTCCCCATTTACTTCTTTTTGGCCCGGCAGGCGCCGTAGCCGAATTTTTCTTGCTAAAGCTCTACTCCCTTTTCCCGGCTTCTATGCCCAGGTGAAAAGGCTCAAGGACTCGAGCGCATGCAGGCGGCACTGGATCACTTGGTCAATGTCCAGGTGCTCAAGACCGGGTCATAGGTGTAGGTCACCGTGCTGCTTCCCCCGCAATCGCTGGCGCTGGCTCCATTGACGAAGCCGCTCACACCATCAAGTCGAATGGAGGGGTCATTGAATTTTTTTAAGAAGACAGCACTGACCAACTCGCCATTCGCATTGGTAAGGCCATTGCTATCACTCCAGCCTCCAGGCATCACCAGGCATGGCGAGTAGCCCTCCCAGTCGCTATTGGGCAGGCTGGTGAACTTCACCGTGACCAGCTCCGTGCCCTCGCTGTCCACGGGCTCGGTGAAGGTCGTGGAGGTGGAAAGCGTGCTTTTGAGCGAGTAGAGCTTGCCACCCAGCTCGTAACCGGCCGTTTGCGGCACGCCCTTGCTGTCGAGTTCCACCACCCGGCGCATCGGCTTGGCCGTCATGCCGGTCGGCTGCGGGCTGAGCAGCTCACGCGTGGAGGCGGAGTAGTACTTGTTCTTGTACAGGTAGGCGAAGCCGTAGATCTTGCCGCCCGAGGTCAGTGCCATCAACGGCAGTTCCTTGCCGTCCTCGTCGACCCACAGACGCGTGCCCGACGCACCGCCGTAGATGATGTTGCCGTTCTCGTCGACGAACACACAGTCGCCGGTCTCGGTACGCTGGCACCAGGCGAGAATATTGCCGGCGGCGTCCACCAGCATGTCGCCATTCATCTGGCCCAGCAGCTTGCCGTTGGCGTCGTAGATCATTTCGATGGTCGGCAACTGCGCATCCGCGCCTGGCAGTTCCGTGTCATCGGCTGGCGGCGTGTCGCCATCATCGAAGTCTTCATCTTCGTCTGCGTTGGCGTTGAAACTCACCTTGTAGCGATCGTATTGCTGCACCTTGTTCATTTCGCTGGACTGCGTGCTGTAGCCCCGTTTCACGTTGTCGAACAGGGTGGTGACGTCGGTGGTGGCCGCCAGCAGCGCGGCCCCGGTAACGCCCAGCACGACCAGGTATTCGGTCATGGACTGCCCCAGCTGACGTGCACGGCTCATCAGCGATCCATCCTGTTGACCAGAATCTGGGTTCTGCCCTGCGCGCGCAGCAGGCCGACAGTCATGATCTCCCGTCCCTTGGCGTAGCTCAGCACCAGGGCATTGGGCTGTTCGCTACGCGACTCCAGTGTCCAGCCCTGATTCTGCAGCTCGGCCTCGTACCAGGCGCGCGTGGCGTTCAGGTCTTCCTCGCCAAGCAGCATGACCATGCGCCCTTGGCGAATCTCGTCGTCGCTGCGCATGTCGCTGATCACCTGGGCACCTGGTGGCACCGGCATACCGGCACCCAGTGCCTGCTTACCGGCATCACTGGCCGGTGGATTGGTCAGCAGCATGCGGCCGTAGCTGTAGCGATCGTTCTGCGCCTTGACCTGCACCATCATCATGCAGTGTTTGTTGATGTGCAGAATCTGCTCCCAACCGTTGAACTCGGTGAAATCCACCGCTTCCTGCCACTCGTCCGCATAGAACGCCTTGACCTGTTCCAGGGTGGCGGCCACGCGGAAGCTGCGACCGGCCATCGGCGTGTGGTTCCACTGCACGTTGCCGCCAATCGAACTGACGATCATGGCGTCCATGCGCGGAAAATCGTCGTAGTCGCAATCTGCCTGGGCGCCCAGGCAAACCAGCAGGATGGTGGTGGGCAGGAGTCGGGAATAATTGTTCATTTGAAGTAGCAAAAACCGGTGGTGGTGTTGCAATTGACGTCGCCGTCGGGCATCGGCTTGGTGCTGACCGGTGCGAAGTTCACATCCTTGAAGGACGGCTCGAAGATGCCGATCAAACTGCGCACAACGCCCCAGAGCGGGTTGTCCTCGATCAGCGTGCCCAGTACGAAGTCATCGGTCTTTTCGCGGAAGTGCCCTTCGCTCTGCGCCACCCAGCCATCGGCCAACACCGCCGAGTTCGCCTTGACGTTAAGCTGGTTGGCGAAGCGATCACCCAGCAGCGGTTGGCCGCCCAGCCTGCCGCCCGCCATCGGCACCGGGATGTCGATGGTGGATTTGTAGAAATTCTGGGTGGGATGAGCGACCTGCAGAAAGTCGTCGTCGCCGCCACCGAAACTGATCACCTTGAGCACCTTGTTCACCGTGCCCATGACATCGTTGTAGGTATCGAGAACGCTGTAAGCGGTGGAGGGGGTCGCCGAGTTGAGCAGACCGGAACTGGCTGCCGCACTGCCGGCAGTGGTCATGGCCTGGCCACTGTGCGTCCAGCGCCACAGGTTGTTGCTGGCGGTCGGCTGGTCGATGTCGGTGGCGGCGAAGCGGCGCGTCGTCGCTTCGTATGGCAGCAGGCGTTGCTCGGCGCTGTTGAGAATGGCGGCATCCGAGCGGATGGCCAGGTAGCCGTCCTTGGTATCGATCTGGCTTGGCAAGGTGTCGCTGCTGCCAAAGCTGTTGTACCAGACGGTGCGTTCCCAGGCGGTATAGCGCGCCAGTTCCTGTGCCTTGTAGGACATATCGGAAAGCTTGGCCACGACCGGCACCAGCACGAACAGCAGCAGCAGACAGCCGGCAGTCATCACCACGAACTCAGCCATGGCCTGGCCTCGGCACTCACGCTTCATGGTCATTCCAGTGCCCCGGTAACGCCTTCGGTCGCACCTTCCAACACTTTGTCGGTGAGCGTTTCCAGCACCGGTTTGACCGCCGGTTTGATCAGCGTCGGCAGCTTGTCCAGCAGGCGGTCACGACCCGGTTTGATGATGAAGTCGGTGGCTAGGCCAAGCAGGTAGCCGGCCACGTTCGACGGGTTGATGTTGAGGATCTGGGTCAGGTCGATCTTGCCGGATGCGATGAATTGCACCACTCGGCTCGGCTCGCGCAGACGTGCGTCCCAGAATGGGCTGTACTGATTCGGCGACTCGTCGCGGCCGGGCGGTGCGGCGAAGTAAGTTTCCGCCGAAGAGACGGTCATCATTCGCTCGCCGTCGCCCCAGAGAAAATCGATCGGGTTGTCGTCCACGCCTTCCGTCTGCAGGGCGAAGCGCCCCCGACGGTTGAGCACGTTGGAGCTGTCGGAGACCGGTCGCAGATTCAGGCTGTCCGGGTTGTCGCTGGTGCGGATCGCCCCCAGCGGCTTGGACACTGCGACGCTGAACTCCTTGCTACGCCCGGTTTCGGCGTGATCATCGCCCAGGACGAAAAACGATGGGGAGCCACTGTAGCCAGTGTTGACGTCTTCGGCGGCATTCATGCCGAACATCATCATCGGGAAGTTACCCCAGCCGTAGGTCACCGCATGCACCGGGTGCATGGCATCGCCATAGGGCCGTGGCTTGTTCTTGAGCATCCCCTGCGCCGGCGAACCCCATTGAGGGCCGAAGAAGAACTGATCCTGCGGACTGGTGACGAGCTGGTTGGTCGCACCGCCCAGCGGCAAGCCCAGCCCGAAATTGATGCCGTCATCGAAGAGCGTCGCGCAACCCACCAGTGGCAGACACAACTGGATCGCCAGGTCGACGCTGAGCTTGAAGCCCATCGAACTGAAGTCGATCGAACCCCAGCCGAACACCGGCATGGCCTTGCCCGCAGCAGACGTACTCATCGGGTTGTAGACGTAGGCGGTGCCGCCGTTGTTGAACACCCCGACCTCAAAACCGATCTTGAACTTGATGGTGATGAAGCCCAGCGGCAGGGTGATTTCCGGGGTACTCAGGCCAATTGCAGCGTCGAAGTTACGCGCCGACAGCCAGTCATTGCGCTGATCGTTGATGGTGGCGGCAAAATAGCGCGAAGCATTGCCGCTGGTGGTCATGTCCTTGGTTTTGCTGGCGGTCTTGCTGTGCATTTCCGGCGCGAGATTGACCAGCATCGAGCCGGGTGTATACCCACCCAGGAAGTCGGCCAGCAGATCCTCATCGCTGGGCTCCTGTGCCGGCGTACCGCCACCTGTTCCTCCGCCCGCACCGCCCCCTGCCCCACCCGTACCACCTCCGGGAGTCGTCGCGGCGCTGTTGGCACCCCGAACCTGGTCCAATAGGGCGTCGACCGGCAGGTAGTCGGCAAAGTAGGTCAGGATGAAATTCTGCACCAGCAGCAGGCTGGATAACGGCGCCACCTCCAGCCGGTCGCCGGGCTTATCCGGCAACTGGTGCTGCGTGACGATCGCTTTGGGTATTCTCGCCTGCGCCTCGAAGGTGGCAATGGCGAAGGTCTTCTGAAAGAAGCCCATGATCATGTTGAAGCTCGACACCACATCCGGGTAGATCTTCATCACCGGTGTAGCGGCGGCCCGCACTCCGTAGCCCAATATCTGGTACGGCAGTGTGACGGTACTGAGCACGTCGGCGATCGACGGCTTCGGCGGTATCAACAGGATCGGCACCTGGTAGGCCGGAAAGCTGTTAACCCAGCGCGGGATATTGGTATAGCGCTTGGCCCAGGACATCAGCGCCACCACCTGGCCAATCGACAGCTCGTTGGCGACGATGGCGCGGTTGGTGTAGGCGATCAGGTTCTGGTGGCGGGCGAACAGTTTGGCCTGCGAATAGGCCGCAGCGTCGGCGGCGTTTTCCAGCTGCACACGGTCACGAGTCAGAACGCCCTGATTGAACATCAGAATCAGGGCGATCAGCGCGATGCCGATGAAGAGCAGGCCGAATACCATCGCCTGCCCTTGCTGTCGCGTGCGCTTCACCTGCGGCGCTTCCCTGCCCGAGCGGCGTTACTGACCGCGTTCGCCTTGCTGGTAGCTGCTCAGGTTGTGAGCGTCCTTGGATCTCGTTTGAGCTTCAGCACCGGTTGCACTTGCGTTTTGCTCTGCAGTGCCGCCACCCAGCTCGGCCGCCATGTCACCGACCTGCTCACGCACAGTACTGCCGAACAGGTTGTAAACGACGATGGCGGAAATGGCGATCAGGGCCACGATGATGATGTACTCGGTCATGCCCTGACCCAGTTGACGTGCACGCGATTTGAACGACATGGAAGCTCCCCTCGGACCCTGCGAGTCCTTTCTTGACTACGGAAAATGACGACCAGATCCATGCCGGCATACGGACGAACCCAGGCTCGGAGTCGGCGAATACATTTCTGGGAAAAGAAAGTTCCTACCGCTCGTCACTTTTTCGACAGTAGCCCATAGCCATACCTGTGCGCCCCGTTCGTTTGGATAGGAGAGCGAGCGGCGACTCCAATTGGCAGGCCGGCCGCTGCGCGTCCCAAGCCGCTGGCGCACGGGGTTCAAGCTGAAAACGGCCTACCTTGAGCAGATGCAGCCCTGGCCCCGCTCGTCGCCTTGCGCAAAAATCCGCGCCGTCGCCTGACGCAAAATCTGCCCTGCCGATGAGAACCGAAGAGCTGTAAGGCAGCAGAATGAGGCGCTCCTGCCCGCCCATTACCTGTCAAAAAGCCGGAAAGGCCTCACCGATTTGGGGTATACAGTTGCGCAAACAAAAACTGGCATATCCGCCATCCATGCGAAGTCGCAGACAAAAGCGGCCTGAATTGGCGGAATCAATAGCGAGAAAAAGCCAAGGCAGCGACAGGACGCTGACCTCTTGCCACACGACTGGCGAGATGAACTCTTCGGGGGAGAAATGACAACAACCACAGCAGCGTGGCTACGCAAGCGAGCCACCTCGGCGCCTTATCGTGCACATCAGACTCACTCATACCTCCTGGCCAGCGTGCTCAGCCTGTTCCTCGGCTTCACCTTGCTGCACAGCATCGAGGCGAGCGCAGAAACCCTGCTGACCATCAGGACGGCGCAGCAAACGCTGGATATCAGCCGGCAACAGATAGAAGCGCTGCCGCAGCACCGTGTGCACACCTCGACCTCCTGGACCGATGGCGTCAAAGACTTCGAGGGGCCGCTGATGCGTGACGTGCTGGCTTTGCTGAACGCCCCCATCGCAGAGACAGCCTCACTCAAGCTGATCGCCTGGAATGAGTACGAGGTAGACGTCAGCATGAAGGACTACCTCCAGTGGGACGTGATCCTGGCCCATCACATGGATGGCAAGGCGCTGACCAGAACCGACCAAGGCCCCCTCTGGGTCGTCTACCCCCGGGACCAGGTTCCTGCCCTGCAGGAGTCGCGCATCGACTATCGCTGGGCCTGGATGCTGCGCCACATCGTTGTCGCACCGTAATGCACGCCTGCATTCTCTGCATCGAAGATGAGGTCACGCTGCTCAACGATGTCCGTGATGAACTGACCACTGCTGGCTATCGCGTGCTCACCGCCACTTCGGCGAGCGAGGCACTGGAGCACCTGCAGAATACGCGGCCCGATCTGATTCTGTGCGACGTCATGCTTGGGAGCGACAGCACGCGCGATGGCTACTTCGTTCACCAGCATATTCGGGGATCACGCCCCGACCTGGCTGACACCCCCTTTCTGTTTCTCAGCGCGCTCGGGCATCGCAGCGCCATTCTCGAAGCCAAACGCGAGGGCATTGACGACTACCTGGTCAAACCGGTCGATTACGACATGCTGCTGGCGACCATCGCGGCGCGCCTGAGCCAGGTGGCGCGACTGCGCACTCACGTGCAGCGCCAGCAACCCAACCTGCTGCACCGCCTGCAAGCCATCTTCGAGCAACTGCCTGGGGCCGTCATCCTGTGCAATGCGGCGGGGCAACTGTTGTATGCCACGCCCAAGGCGCTGCGCCTCTCGGAAGAGGAAGGCATCTGGCAACGTAACGTACAGGGCAATATCATCTGGCCCGCCCTGAGCACCACCAGCGCGCTCAGAATGCGCCAGTGCCTCAACGAACTGGCCGCCCCGGGGCAGCGAAGCGTGCTGGCTCTCGACCGTGTCAGCGCAGGATCCCCCGTGGTCGCCAGTCTGTTGTGCCTGGAGTCCCACCTCGATGGCACGCATGCGGAAAAGCTGCTGGCCATATTCGTTTCATCCACGCAAAGCCGACCACTGCCAGATGCGGAAACCCTGCGTCAGCTATTTGCCCTGACCCCCTCCGAAGCGGCTGTGGCACTGCTGCTCGCCCAGGGCAGGCGGTCAGAGGAGGTAGCCAGCGAGCTCGGCGTGTCTTCGACGACGATCGCCTTTCACCTGCGCAACCTCTTCTCCAAGACCGGCGCAGCCCGCCAGTCCGACCTTGTCGCACTGGTGCTGAGCACCGGCTGGGCAATGCCTGACACCAACCCTGGCGTGGCGAAAAAATAGATGCTCGGCATCGACCGCAGAACGGGCCGCATGCGCGCATTCGTCCTTGGCGCCGTCCTGTTTTTCCTGCTGACGCTGGGATACGCCCTGTACAAGCTGTTCGACCTGCAATCGGAGGTCAGCGCCGATGTGGGCGAGAACATGGTCTGGGCGCTCAGCCAAGCCGTGTACCAAAGCGGGCGCCTGTACCAGGCTGCATCCGTCACGCCCGAAACCCCTCAATCGCTGGCCGACAAGGCCCTGCATCACGAGCTGCTCAAGTCTCGCCTGATGATGCTCGAGCAGGGCCCTCAGCGCCGGTACATGCAGAAAAGCGGGGTATGGGATGACATCGAACAGGTAAGCAGAGCGCTGGATGACCCGACAGCCGACTATGCCGCCATGCAAAACGCTCTGCGCCAGGCCGGCAACAAGGTGATGATCACCGAACGCGAGGACGCCGGCGCGCAACGCGACGCTCATCGCCGGCTGGTGCTGCAAGTCATGATGACCGTCATTGGCATTCTGCTCGCTGGCGCCCTGCTGTGCTGGCAACTGATGACCAGCCTCAGACGCGCCGAACAATCCAACCAGGAAGTCATGCGCCAACACGAGCAGGCGCGTTCTCTGCTGGAGGAGTTGCAGCAGGAGCGCTCCACCCGCCTGCGCTATCGTGACTTCGTCTCGCTCATGTCGCATCAGCTGCGCACACCGCTGGCGGTCATCGATTCGACCGCTCAACGCCTGAAACGACAGCTCGGCGGGACCGCGCAGGAACAGAACATCCTCGAGCGCGCCGATAGAATTCGCGCCTCGGTCAACCATCTCAATCACCTGATCGAACGCGTACTGGAAGGTTTGCGCCTGGATGAGGGGGCCAGGAGCGGCGAGGAACTACCAACGCTGGAACACCATCGTTGCGATTGGCTGGCCGTGCTGGAGGGGGCTCGCGAGCGCTTTGGCGATCTGCTGAGCGAACGCACCATCCGCATGACATCCGCTGATGGTACGGGCCCCATCTGGATTGAGTGCGATCGCATCTGGTGCATGGAAATCCTCTGCAACCTGCTCTCCAACGCACACAAGTACAGCCCTCTCGACAAACCGATAGAGATTGACCTGCAAATCGAACAGGGCCAACTCTTGTGCGGGATACGCGATTTTGGACCGGGAATTCCCGAGACTGACCTCGAGTTGATCTTCGAGCGGTTCTATCGCAGTGAGAACACCCAGCATGTAGCGGGGATTGGCCTGGGCCTGTCCATCGCCCGAACCCTGGCACAGTGGCACCAGGGCGCCCTCAGCGCGTGCAACAGCGTGGAGGGTGGCGCGGTCTTTACCCTGACACTGCCACTCAAGGCGCGCCAATAGCCCCCCTCCCCCCTAGTCATAGCTACCACCAACCGTCTGGAATGACGGGCGCCACGGCTCTGGATCGGCCCATTCGATCAAACGTATCGGCAAATAGCGGTCGCCTAAGCGGCCGCCAATCCTTAGCATGAAACGCCATTTTCACTACGCCTGGAGTCCCTATGCATATCGAGGAAGCGATCAGTAGCCGCCGCGCCGTCAAGGGTTACGATCCAACCTTCACCCTCACTCGCGAGGAAAAGGACGCCCTGCTCGCTACTGCGCTGTATGCACCGTCGGCTTTCAACCTGCAGCACGTGCGCCTGGTCGAAGTCAGCGACCCGGAGCTGCGTGCGCAGATCCGCGAAGCCGGCTGGGGCCAGGCGCAGATGACCGACGCCTCGATGCTGGTGGTGATCTGCGCCCAGCTCGACAGCTGGGAAAAGAATGCCACCCGCGTCTGGGACGGCGCACCTGCCGAAGTACAGAGCTACATGAGCGGTGCCATCGACAACTACTATCGCAATCGCCCCGAGGTGCAGCGCGACGAGACCATGCGCAGCTGCGGCCTGCTGGCACAGACGCTGATGCTCGCCGCCCGCGGCAAGGGCCTGGATTCCTGCCCGATGGACGGTTTCGACTTCGACGCCGTGGGCAAGCTGATCAACCTGCCGGACAACCACGTCATCGGTCTGATGGTCGCGGTGGGCAAGAAGACCCTCGAACCTAAGCCGCGGGTCGGCAAGCTGCCGTTCGACGAAGTGGTGATCCGCGACCGTTTCTAACCCTGCGTTAGAAACGATTGAGCGGTTACACAAAAAAGGGCGTGCTCAGGCACGCCCTTTTTCATGGCCGATGAACAGCGACGGTCAATGCTTCAGCAGCGCTAGACAATCACGCCCTGGCCAACGGTGACCGAGGTCTGCTGGGTCTCCTGGTACACGGAGATGGCTTCTGCCGCTACCCGCGGGCCGACCGCGGCCTGCTGTTCACCGAAGGTCGCCTGATTGGCGTCTATCTGCAGACGCTGCTGAGCCAAGGCATCGTCGATGGAGGCCTGGTTCTGCAGGGCCTGCTCATCGGCGGCTCGCTGGGCCTCCAGGTTCTGCTCGACCTGCAGCTGCTGCAGACGCTCTTGCAGGGCCAGGTTCGCCTCCTCCGCGTCACGCCGCAGCTGCTCGGTCTGTTCGTCACGCAACTCTTCCCGACGCTGGTCGGCGATTCGCTGACGCTCCTCGAACCGCTGCTGGTTAGCTTCACGCGCCAGCTGCAGACGCTCGTTGACCTCGTCCGCGCTGGGGCGAGTATCGAGCCCCTGACGCTGCTGCAACGGGGAGACAGTATCGTCGATACGCTGCAGCGCTCGCGGGGTGTACAGCGTGGAGCCAATGGGGTTGATGGCTAAGGGCATGGATATCTCCTGCTTACGGCCTTGCCCCAAGTGTAAGCCCGTAGAACCGCATTTCTTAGGCGGATCAGGCATATGCAGCGGGTGCAGAAGTTCTAGCACTTTTCTCCCAGGATCTGGTCCGCTGTGCAATTACCAAGCGCGAAAGACCGCTCCAGCCAACCAGCCAAAGGCCCTGCAGTTGATTGCATCGACTGCACATCGGCATTGCCGCAGCCGCAATGCGCACTCGCTATACCAGCAGGCGCAGGCTGATTTCCCCGACGAACGTACCCATTTGCACCAGGCTGGACCACCGCGCGTCATATTTCCGCCGAGTGGGCGGCAAAGTGAGAGCGTGCCCACCCCGGTCGCGACGCCAAACCCTGCCCGGCCTGCTCAGCAGCGATGCCGAGCAGCTCTCCGATGGCGGCGGCGTGCTCATCGCGGCCCCGTGGCCGATTCACGGGCTGCGCGCATCCTGCGCTTCCTCGACGGTCTGCGACAAAAGTACACAAGCACCTACCGCGCCCGTGTCGTACAGTGCAATGGCATGCCCGCGCTGGCGCTGTTGCACGGCGACACACTGGACGGGCTGCTTACCTGCGAAGTTCGCGCAGGCCACGTGGTGTGCCTGATGCTGCTGCGCAATCCCCATACGCTCGACGGCCTGCGTCAGGCCCTGCAACAGGCTTTGCAACAACCCGTCACTTGCTGAACAGAGAGAACCGAGGAACCTGGGCGCCACGTCCGGCCTCGAAGGTACAAGCCCGTCAACAACGAGGAATACCATGCAGGTTCAAGTGAACAGCAACCATATCGAAGGCAGTGCCCGACTTCAGGATTGGGTGAGTTCGGCGGTCACCGGGGAACTGGACCGCTTTGAAGACTTCCTCACCCGCCTGGAAATCCATGTCAGCGATGAGAACGGCGCCAAAGCCGGTGCCAACGACAAACGCTGCCAGATCGAAGCCCGGCCCAAAGGCCATCAATCCCTCTCCGTGACACACAAGGCCGACTCCCTCGAGCTGGCCGTGGAGGGCGCCGCGGAAAAAATGCGCCACGCCCTGGAACACCTGATCGGCAAACTGGACGCCAAAGTCCTGTCCACCGGCCACCTTGGCGCCGCCACCGGCCGCCATTCCGAAGGCGACGCCCTGCTCGAGGAAGAATTCCTCGCCAAGCAGGACGAACTCGATAACGACACCACCCCGACCAGCTGAAGCTGACAGGCAGGCCGATGCCGCTGTGCGGTGTCGGCCTGGCCCCAACCTCTCCTTCCTAGCCCTCTCCCAACGCGGCGATCTGCCCGATCAGCCACTGCAACGCCATGTCCCGCTGACGCAGGCCAAGGCTGACGATTTCCAGGTGGAACGGCCCCAGGTCGAACGGCAGCTCGTGCACCTGCAAGGGCAGCAGCGCGGCGAAGTAGCGCGCCAGGCGTTTGGGCAGCACCGCGACCAGGTCACTGCTGGCGACGATGTGCGCCGCCTGCAGGTAGTTCGGTGTGGTGTAGACGATCTCCCGTGACAGCCCGCGCTCGCCCAGCCACTGGTCGACCATGCCACGCGTCTGCCCGCCGTGCACCCACAGGTGGCGTGCGGCGAGGAAGGCATCCAGATCGAGCCCGCGGCTCAGTTGCGCATGGTCGCGATGGGCCACCAGCTGCAACGTCTCGCTAACCCAGCGCTGGCTGGCGAAGCGTGTCGGCACCTGCTCGAAGCGGCCCAGCACCAAGTCCAGTCCGCCTTTATCCAATACCTCGCCGGGCAGGGTTGGCGACAGGTGCTGAATGTCGATCTGCACCCCCGGCGCCAGCACGGCCAGTTGACGCAGCAGGCGCGGCATGAGGATCAGCTCGACATAGTCGGTGACGGCGATGCGAAAGCGCTGGCGGCTGCTGGCCGGGTCGAACGGCGCGTCATCACTGAGGCTCTGCTCGATGCGCTGCAGGGCCTCGCGAATCGGCGCCTCCAGAGCCAGCGCCCGCGGTGTCGGCTGCATGGCGCGGCCGACACGCACCAACAGCGGGTCGTCGAGCAAATCGCGCAGGCGGTTCAGCGCATTGCTCACTGCCGGCTGGCTGAGCGCCAGGCGCTCGGCCGCGCGGGAGACGTTGCGTTCACGCAGCAGGGCATCGAGCACGCGCAGCAGGTTGAGATCGAAGGTCGATATATTCACGAGCTAAATTCAACTTATCACAAGACAAAATTTCTAAAATAGTAACGGCTTACCTAAGGTGCGTCTCTTTCTGTTCCACGATGTGAGGAAGACCATGAGCAACAGCGTCAGCATTCAGCAGGTCGCCGTGATCGGCGCCGGTACCATGGGCCGCGGTATCGTCATGAGCCTGGCCAACGCCGGCATCCCGGTGCTCTGGCTGGACAACAACCCGCAGATGCTCGAGCAGGCCCTGACCTCCATCGCCGATACCTGGGCCCACAGCGTGCGCCAGGGTCGCCTCGACGAGGCCCAGGCTGCCAGCCGCCGCGCCCTGGTCAGCGCCGCCGCTGACTACACCTCGCTGGCCGATACCGACCTGGTGATCGAAGCGGTCTACGAGAACCTCGAACTCAAGCAGGAAATTTTCCGCACCCTCGACGGCCTGCTGAAGCCTTCGGCGATCCTCGCCAGCAACACCTCGGCATTGGACATCGACGCCATCGCCGCAGTCACCGAGCGCCCCGAGCAGGTACTCGGCCTGCACTTCTTCAGCCCGGCGCACATCATGAAGCTGCTGGAAATCGTCCGCGGCGCCAAGACCGCTCCCGCCGTGCTCGACGCCGCCCTGGCCCTCGGCGAGCGCATCGGCAAGGTCAGCGTGGTGGCCGGCAACTGCGACGGTTTTATCGGCAACCGCATGCTCAACACCTACGTAAAAGAAGCGCGCAGCATGCTGCTCGAAGGCGCCTACCCGCATCAGGTCGATTCCGCACTGCAGGGCTTCGGCTTCGCCATGGGCCCGTTCCGCATGTACGACGTGGTCGGCATCGATCTGGAGTGGCGCGCCCGCGAACTGGCCGGCAAGGGCCAGGAGCAGGACGTGGTGCAGGTCGACAACCGCCTCTGCGCCCTCGGCCGCTTCGGCCAGAAAACGCGCATGGGTTACTACCGCTACGCCGAAGGCAGCCGCCAGGCCGAGCACGACCCGGAAGTCGACGCGCTGGTGCTGCAGGTCTCCGAGTCGCTGGGTTACGAGCGGCGCAGCATCGGTGCCGAGGAAATCCTCGAGCGCTGCCTGCTGGCACTGGTCAACGAAGGGGCGAAGATTCTCGAAGAGAACATCGCCGCCAACAGCCATGACGTCGATCTGGTCTACCTCAACGGCTACGGGTTCCCGGCCGACAAGGGCGGGCCGATGAGCTGGGCTGATGCCCAGGGCGCCGCGGTGCTGTACCAGCGCCTGAAAGACCTGCAGGAGCGCTTCGGCGACCACTGGCAGCCAGCACGACTGATCGAGACGCTCGCCACCAACGGCAAGCGCTTCGCCGATGTGAAGGAGGGTTCCGTATGAGCTATCAGGCCCCACTGCGCGACATGCGCTTCGTGCTGCACGAACTGTTCGACGTCAGCGCCCACTGCGAGCTGCTCGGCAACGGACTCGACCGCGAGCTGATCGACGGCGTACTGGAAGAAGCCGCCGCGTTCACCGCCAACGAGATCGCCCCGCTCAACCGCAACAGCGACGAGGAAGGCTGCCAGCTCAGTGACGGCAGCGTGACCACACCCAAGGGCTTCCGCGCCGCCTACAAGCAGTACGTGGAAAACGGCTGGGCGAGCATGACCGGCCCGTCCGAGTTCGGCGGCCAGGGCTTCCCGCAGCTGGTGGCGTGCAACTTCCACGAGATGCTGATGGCTTCCAGCCTGTCGTTCCGCATCTATTCCGGCCTTACCGAAGGCGCGGTGCTGGCGCTGTACAAGCACGGCAGCAGCGAGCTGCAGAGCGGCTACCTGAACAAGATGGTCAGCGGCGAATGGACCGGCACCATGTGCCTGACCGAACCGCAGGCCGGCACCGACCTCGCCCTGCTGCGCACCAAGGCCGAACCCCAGGCCGACGGCAGCTACCGCATCAGCGGCAGCAAGATCTTCATCAGCGGCGGCGAGCAGGACCTGTCCGACAACATCGTGCACCTGGTCCTCGCCCGCCTGCCGGACGCACCGGCCGGGGTCAAGGGTATCAGCCTGTTCCTCGTGCCCAAGTTCGTCGCCGATGCCAACGGCGCGCCGGGCGCGCGCAACCCGCTGAGCTGCGGCGCCATCGAACACAAGATGGGCATCAAGGGCGCGTCCACCTGCGTGATGAACTTCGACGGCGCCACCGGCTGGCTGGTCGGTGAGGCCAACCAGGGCCTGGCGTGCATGTTCACCATGATGAACGACGCGCGCTTCCAGGTTGGCCTGCAAGGCCTGGGCATCGCCGAAGCGGCCTTCCAGGGCGCCCTGCGTTATGCCCGCGAACGCCTGCAGTCGCGCGGCCTGACCGGCGCCCAGCAGCCGGAGAAGGCCGCCGACCCGATCATCGTGCACCCGGACGTACGGCGCATGCTGCTGACCCAGAAGACCCTGGTCGAAGGCAGCCGCATGCTCGCCGCCTACACCGCGCGCCAGCTCGATCTGGAACACGGCCACCCGGACGCCGCCGCGCGCAAGGCTGCCGGCAAGCGCGCCGCGCTGCTGATCCCGATCGTCAAATCGTTCTTCACCGACATGGGCCAGGAAGTCGCCAGCCACGCCGTGCAGGTGTACGGCGGCCACGGTTTCATCCGCGAGTGGGGCATGGAACAGCTGATGCGCGACAGCCGCATCACCCAGCTTTACGAGGGCACCAACGGCATCCAGGCACTCGACCTGATCCGCCGCAAACTGCTCGGCGACGGCGGTGGCGAACTGACCGCGCTGATCGGCGAGTTCAGCGAACTGGCCGACAGCCTGGCGCAGCGCCCGGCCCTGGCCGAGGTAGCCGGTGTGGTCGGCAAGCGCCTGCAGGAATGGCGCGAACTGGCCGGCGAAGTGATTGCCATGAGCCAGCGCGACGCCCAGGAAATCGGCGCCTGCTCGGTGGACTTCCTGCAGTACTCGGCCTACGCCCTGCTCGCCGGCCTGTGGCTGCAGGCCGCCGTGCGCGCCCAGGACGCACTGGACGCCGGCACCGGCGAGCAGGCGTTCTACCAAGCCAAGCTGCACAGCGCCGAGTTCTACCTGCGCCGCGTATTGCCACGCGCCAGCAGCCACCGTGAAGCCCTGCTGGGCGGCGCGCAGTGCCTGATGGCGATGCCGGAGGAAAGTTTCGCCTTCTGAGGCAGTCGACCGTAGGGCGGGGGCCACCCGCCCTGCAAGCCCTCAGACGGACACGTTGATTTGGCGTTGAGCGCAGCGATGCCCGGCAGTGATGCAGGGGTATCCCTGCGCTCATCGCCTCCTGACATACGCGTTGAACCGGGTGAATAAGCAACGCGTCAGCTGACGCAGCTCACCACCCGCCGAGGTAAGCGCGTAGGGTGGATCACGCGTCACCGATCCGCCGAGCGGGACCCGTGGTGGATGAACAGCGCGCCAGCTATGCGCCCCGATCTACCCTGCATCGGGCAGGAGCCGGGCACACCTGCTGGGCTTACTACTGATTCGACTGAGAGCACCTGGTGAAAATAATAAGAACGGCCCTCTACCTCTTCCTTCTGCTCGCCGCCCTCGCGGCCGGGCTGTACGCCTATTTCCTCTATGCGCCCAAGCCCGCCCAACCGGCCTTGAGCGCCACACTGCAACATGAGCGCATCGAGCTTGGCGGCCTGCAGCGTGACTACGCCTTCTATGCACCGAAGAACCTGCCGGCCAATGCGCCGCTGGTGTTCGTCCTGCACGGCTCGCTGCAGACCATCGACGACATCCGCAGCTTCAGCGCCTACGCCTTCGAGCGCCTGGCCGACCAGCACGGTTTCATCGTCGTCTACCCCCAGGGTTTCGAGAAGAACTGGAACGACTGCCGGCGCAGCGCCGACTACCCGGCGCGCGCACAGAACATCGACGACAAGGGCCTGATCGCCGCGCTGATCCAGCGCTTCGCCCACCAGCACGGCGCCGACCCGCAGCGCGCCTTCCTCACCGGCTATTCCAACGGCGGCCAACTGGGCCTGCGCATCGCCCTGGAGAATCCGACGCTGCTGGCCGGTGTCGCCGCCTTCGCTGCCAACCTGCCGACCGACGACAACCTGGCCTGCACACCGTCCGGCCAGGCCGTGCCGGTGCTGCTGATGAACGGCACGCGCGACCCGATCAACCCGTACAACGGCGGCGTGGTCACCCTGTTCGGCTTCGGCAACCGCGGCAGCGTGCGCTCGTCCTACGAGTCGGCGCTGTACTTTGCCAACCTGGCCGGCTACCCCATCGCCTCGGTGCGCAGCAGCACGGTGTGGGGCGACGGTGAACAGCGCGTGACCCTCGACCAGTGGCAGGCCGACAACCGCAAGGAAGTGGCACTGTATTCAGCTATCGGCGGCGGCCACCTGCTGCCCCAGGGCGACTTCCGCGCGCCGCGCCTGCTCGGTCCGACCCTGTCCGGTTTCGACGGCCCCCAGGCCATCTGGGACTTCTTCGCTCGCCAGCGCCCCGCGCCGGCCCAACGCTGACCCTTGGAGGTAGAGCCATGCAGCCCTTCAGTTTCGCCACCACCGCGCAGATCCTCTGCGAGTCCGGCTCTGCCGTGCGCCTGGCCGAGCTGTGCCGCGAGCGCGGCGCGCACCGCGTACTGATCGTCACCGACCCCGGCATCACCCGCTTCGGCCTGCTCGATGCTGTGCTGCCCGGTTTCGCCAGCGCCGGCGTGGCCGTCGCGGTGTTCGATCAGGTGGTCGCCGACCCGCCCGAAGTCATCGTTCTGAATGCCGTCGAGCAGGCGCGTGCGCTGAACGCCGAGCTGATCATCGGCTTCGGCGGCGGCAGCTCGATGGACGTGGCTAAGCTGGTCGCCCTACTCGCCCACCCCAACTGCCAGCAGTCGCTGAAGGACATCTACGGCGTCGGCAACGCCCGTGGCCAGCGCCTGCCGCTGATCCAGGTGCCGACCACCGCCGGCACCGGCTCGGAGGTGACGCAGATCGCCATCATCACCACCGGCGAAACCACCAAGATGGGCGTGGTCTCGCCGCTGCTGCTGCCGGACCTGGCGGTGCTCGACGCCGACCTGACCCTCGGCCTGCCGCCAGCGGTGACCGCCGCCACCGGCATCGACGCCATGGTGCATGCCATCGAGGCCTACACCAGCAAGCTGAAGAAGAACCCGCTGTCCGACCTGCTGGCCCGCGAGGCGCTGCGCCTGCTCGCCGCCAACCTCGACGAGGCAGTGCACAACGGGCAGAACCGCGAGGCGCGCCAGGCCATGCTCCTCGGCGCCCTGCTCGCCGGCCAGGCCTTCGCCAATGCCCCGGTCGCCGCCGTGCACGCGCTGGCCTATCCGCTGGGTGGGCACTTCCACATTCCCCACGGGCTGAGCAACGCCCTGGTGCTGCCGCACGTGCTGGAATTCAACGCCTCGGCGGCCACCGAGCTGTACGCCGAACTGGCACCGCTGCTGCTCGGCCAGCGCCTGCAGGCCGGCAATACCGCGCAGCTGACCGCGCAGTTCATCGCCGAACTGGCCCAGCTCAGCCCACGCAGCGGCCTGCCCTCGCGCCTGCGCGACGCCCAGGTGCCGGAAGCCATGCTTGAGCAGCTGGCGCGCGACGCCATGCTCCAGCAGCGTCTGCTGGTGAACAATCCGCGCGACATTACCGAGGCGGACGCCCTGGCGATCTACCGCGCGGCGTATTGAGTTGGGTGGATGGCCACCCAGTGGATCGCGCGTCATCGATCCAGCGAGCGTGGCCGAAGATGGCTGCATACGGCGTCACTCCCGCACACGGCCGTCCCCTCTCCCTCCGGGAGAGGGCTAGGGTGAGGGAAACGTTAAGCACGGGCAGCCTGAGCCCCCTCTGCCGATGGGAGAGGGATGACCTGACCAATAACCCGCAATACAGCCCACGAATCAAACTAGCCCGCGCACTGCCCAACCCTTAGGGTGGTAAGCAAGCACGACGAGACCCGCCCATGAGCCAACCTGAACACCTGCGCAGCGACTACGCGCACTTCCAGCCGATTACCACGCGCTGGCACGACAACGACGTCTACGGCCACGTCAACAACGTCGTCTACTACGGCTTCTTCGACAGCGCGGTGAACACCTACCTGATCGAAGTCGGCGGCCTGGATATCCATGATGGCAACGTGGTCGGCTTCGTCGTCAGTTCGTCGTGCGACTACTTCGCCTCCATCGCCTTCCCCGAGCGCATCGAGGTCGGCCTGCGCGTTGGCAAGCTGGGCAACAGCTCGGTGCAGTACGAGCTGGCCATCTTCAAGGCCGACGAAGACCAGGCCTGCGCCGCCGGCCGTTTCGTCCACGTCTTCGTCGACCGTACGAGCAACCGCCCGGTAAGCATTCCCGACACCCTGCGCACGGCACTCGCTCGCCTGCTGCGCGACTGATCAAAAACAAAACTGAGGACTCCGCCATGCAAGACGCCGTCATCGTTTCAACCGCCCGCACGCCGATCGCCAAAGCCTTCCGTGGTGCGTTCAACGACCTCAAATCGCCGTCGATGGCCGCTGTCGCCCTGCGCGCCGCTGTTGAGCGCGCCGGTATCGAGCCGGGCGAAATCGAAGACGTGATCATGGGCACCGCCATGCAGGGCGGCACGGCCTCGACCAACCTGGCGCGCCTGTCGCTGCTGGCCGCCGGCCTGCCGCTGTCGGTCAGCGGGCAGACCATCGACCGTCAGTGTGCCTCGGGCCTGATGGCCATCTCCATCGCCGCCAAGCAGATCATGGTCGACGGCATGGGCGTTACCATCGGCGCCGGTCAGGAGCAGATCAGCCTGGTGCAGAACACCCACATGAAGTGGGCCGCTGCCGACTTCGACCCAGCCGTGGTGAAAATGGCCGAAAGCGCCTACATGCCGATGCTGCAGACTGCCGAGATCGTCGCCAAGCGCTACAACATCAGCCGCGAAGCCCAGGACGCCTACTCCCTGGAATCGCAGAAGCGCACTGCCGCGGCCCAGGCTGCCGGCCTGTTCGCCAATGAAATCGTCCCGGTCACCGCCACCAAGAAGCTGGTCGACAAGGAAAGCGGCGCCGTCAGCTATCAAGAAGTCACCCTCAGCCTGGACGAAGGCAACCGCCCGCAAACCGTGCTGGAAGACCTGACCAAGCTCAAGCCGGTGATCGAAGGCGGCTGCATCACCGCCGGCAACGCCAGCCAGCTGTCCGACGGCGCCAGCGCCAGCGTGCTGATGAGTGGCGCCCTGGCTGCCCAGCGCGGCATCCAGCCACTGGGCCTGTACCGCGGTATCGCCGTGGCCGGTCTGGCCCCGGAAGAGATGGGCATCGGTCCGGTGTTCGCCGTGCCGAAACTGCTCAAGCAGCACGGCCTGACCGTCGACGACATCGGCTTGTGGGAGCTCAACGAAGCCTTTGCTTGCCAGGTGCTGTACAGCGCGCAGAAGCTTGGCATCGACCCGGCCAAGCTCAACGTCAACGGCGGTGCCATCTCCATCGGCCATCCCTACGGCATGAGCGGCGCGCGCATGGTCGGCCACGCCCTGCTGGAAGGTAAGCGTCGCGGCGTGAAGTACGTGGTCATCACCATGTGCGTCGGCGGCGGCATGGGTGCGGCCGGGCTGTTCGAGGTGCTGTAAGCCTCGCACTGTTTGCTGAATAAAAAACGGAGGCCTCGGCCTCCGTTTTTTATTGGCTGATCGCCTCAACGGCCCGTGCTTGATCGTTCCCACGCTCCGCGTGGCAATGCAGCCCTCGACGCTCCGGCGTCAGAGCGCAGCTAGGTGCCGGCCCGCTACCTCGTGACGCAAAGCGTCACCAGACCGGCTACCACGCGTAGCGTGGGAGCCATCAGCCTGGAAAGCCCACGCCAGCAACCGATCATTCCCACGCTCCGCGTGGCAATGCAGCCCTAGACGCTCCAGCGTCAGAGCGCAGCTAGGTGCCAGCCTGTTGCCTCGTGACGCAGAGCGTCACCAGACCGGCTGCCACGCGGAGCGTGGGAACCATCGATCAGGAGCCCTCAGTTCTCCAGCCAGAAGCGGCTGTCCGCAGCAGGCAGGTCTTCCGGCAGGTCGTTTTCCAGAATCAGCAGGCGCCGCTCGTTGAGCCGGCTGCGCAGCACCTGTTTGCCGAAGTGGCGAAACAGCAGGGCCTGGAAGCTGCCATCGGCCTGGATCAGGCGCAGGCCTTCCTCGAAACGCTCGCGCAGGGCCGGATTGTCGCGGCTGAAGGTGAAGTACACCGGCAACTGGTAGACCAGCGCCAGGTTCGGCTCGACCATCAGGTTCGGGTACTGGCTGGCGCTCGCATCCAGCTCCGGCCAGGCCTCGTGTACGGCGCGGTGGTAGTAATCGAAGCGGTGGCTGCCTAGCATCGCCAGGAGGTTTTCCGGGCGTGAGGTGCCGACCACCGGCAGGCCGTTGAGGGCGAAGCGCGAGAAGTCGCTCCACTGGCTGACGAAGCCGCCGCGGAACTGGCGCAGGTCCTCCAGGGAGCGCACCTGGGCGAAGCGCGCAGCGTCATCGCGGCGGATCAGCAACAGGCGGTAGCCGAGCATGCCGGCGTGAATGTCGAAGCGCAGCATGTCGAAATGTTCGAGGCGCTCGGCACTCGGCGGCACGTAGGCCAGGTCCACTTCGCCATCGCGCAGTTGCAGCAGGCAACGCTCCTGCGGCGGGTCCTCAGCCTGCGCCGGGCCGATGCTCAGGTCGCCATGGCTGGCCGCCGTGCGCGCCAGAATCAGGTTGGCCAGTTCGATGCGGTAGGCATAACGCCCGGCCTCGTGCTGGCATACGCGCAACTCACCCGGCACAGGCTCCTGGGCGTGCGCAGCACTGCCCAGCACCAGCAGTGCGAACGCCCAGCAACAGGGTTGGAGGAAGGCGCGGGGCATGGGTTAGCGGGCCAGCGGCGCCCTCTCACACAGGCTGGCGAGCGCCTGCACCCATTGCGGGTGATCGTTGACGCACGGCACCAGCACCAGCTCTTCGCCGCCAGCTTCCTGGAACTGCTCCTGGCCACGAATGCCGATTTCCTCCAGGGTCTCGATGCAGTCGGCGACGAACGCCGGGCACATCACCAGCAGCTTCTTCACCCCAGCCTTGCCCAGCTCATCAAGGCGCGCTTCGGTATAGGGCTCGATCCACTTGTTGCGGCCCAGGCGCGACTGGAACGACACCGACCATTGCCCCGGCTGCAGGCCAGCACGGGCGGCAAACGCCTCGGCGGTGCGCAAGCACTGGCTGCGGTAGCACAGGGCCAGAGTCTCGGCGCTGACGCCTGCGCTGGTGGCGCTGGTCAGGCTGTGCTTCGGGTCTTTGACCAGCTTGCGGATGTGGCTTTCCGGCAGGCCGTGGAAGCTCAGCAGCAGGTGATCGAAGCCTTGCGCCAGGTGCGGCTGGGCGCTGGCGACCAGTGCGTCGAGGTACTCGGGCTGATCGAAGAACGGTGCCAGGATTTCCAGCTCTAGCTTGAGGTTGTGCGCGCGCAGAACCCGACGGGTTTCTTCGATCACCGTGGTGGTGGTGCTGTCGGCGAACTGCGGGTACAGCGGCGCCAGGGTCACGCGCTTGACTCCCTGCGCGGCCAGGCGCAGCAGCGCCTTCTCGATGGACAGCTCGCCATAGCGCATCGCCAGGTCGACCGGGCCGTGCGGCCAGTGCGGCTGCATGGCCTGCTGCAGGCGACGGCTGAGCACCACCAGCGGCGAGCCCTCCGGCCACCAGATCGAGGCGTAGGCATGCGCCGATTGCGCGGGGCGACTGATCAGGATCAGCGAGACCAGCAGGCGCCGCACCGGCCATGGCAGATCGATGACGTACGGGTCCATGAGGAACTGGTTGAGGTAGCGACGCACGTCCGCCACGGAGGTGGAATCCGGGGAACCGAGGTTGACCAACAGCAGGGCATGATCTGTCATGCAGCATCCTTGAAAAGGTCGGCCAGGGCCGAGTCGATATCGGGAAAACGAAAAGTGAATCCAGCGGCCAGCGCCTGCTCGGGCAAGGCTTTCTGCCCGCCAAGTAGCAGACCGGACAACTCGCCCAGACCGACCCGCAGCAGCGGAGCCGGCAGCGGCAGCAGTGCCGGGCGGTGCAGCGCGCGGCCCAGCGATTGTGCGAACGCCTTGTTACGGAGCGGTTGCGGTGCGCAGGCATTATAGGGACCGCGTGCCGATTCCTGCTGCAAGAGAAAGTCGATCAGGGCGATTTCATCCTGCAGGTGAATCCACGACATCCACTGCCGCCCGTTACCAATCGGCCCGCCGAGGCCGAGCCGGAACGGCAGCAGCAACCGCTTGAGAAAACCGCCATCGGCCGCCAGAACCAGCCCGGTGCGCAGCAGCACCACGCGAATGCCCAATGCTTCGGCAGCCTGTGCGGTTTCTTCCCAGGCGCCACACAGTTGCGCGGCGAAATCCTCGATCACCGGCGGGCTGTCTTCAGGCAGTTCGCGCTCGCCGGCGTCGCCGTACCAGCCTACCGCGGAACCGGAAATCAGTACCTGCGGCTTTTGCGCACGGCTGCCAAGCCAGGCCAGCAGCTGTTCGGTCAGGCCGATGCGACTGGCCCACAGCAGTGCCTTGCGCTTGTGCGTCCACGGGCGGTCGGCGATGGGCGCACCGGCCAGGTTGACCACCGCGTCCAGCGGGCCGTCACCGTACTCGGCGAATGTTCCGATGCCACGCACCTCGGCACCACAGCGCTCGGCGACTCGCTGGGGCGTACGACTGAGCACCGTGAGTCGATGCCCCTGCGCCAACCAGTGGCGGCACAAGGGGCGGCCGATCAAACCCGTACCGCCGGTCAGCAAGATGTGCATGATCCTCTCCTCTCGTGGCATCGACCGCCCGTCTCACCCTAGTCTGAATCATGCACGGGCAACGTGCCGTGTTTCGCCCCCCGGCACGTCACAGTCTCGACAGGAAGAGTCGCCGCGTCGTTAAAATCGCTACAACCAACGGCCGCGATACTCTGTCCAAACGGTTAGTGAGTCGGTAACAGACGTCCTTCGTCGCACGTACGGGTACGATCCGGCTTCAGGACACGAGGTACATCATGAGCGCACCCATCGCCATCATCGGCACCGGCCTGGCCGGGCTCTCCGCCGCCCAGGCGCTGCACACCGCCGGGCTGGCGGTCCAACTCTTCGACAAGAGCCGCGGCAGCGGCGGACGCATGGCCAGCAAGCGCAGCGACGCCGGCTCGCTGGACCTCGGCGCCCAGTACTTCACCGCGCGCGACCGCCGCTTCATGGAAACCGTGCAGCAGTGGCAGGCGCGCGGCTGGGTGGCCGAGTGGGACCCCCAGCTGTACAACAGCCGCGAGGGCCGCCTCAGCCCCTCACCGGACGAGCAGGTGCGCTGGGTCGGTACGCCCCGCATGAGCGCGATCACCCGCGCCATGCTCGGCGCCCTGCCGGTGCACTTCTCCTGCCGCATCACCGAGGTCTTCCGCGGCGAGCAGCACTGGACTCTGCAGGACGCCGAGGGCCAGAGCCACGGCCCGTTCAGCAGCGTGATCATCGCCACCCCCGCGCCCCAGGCGACTGCCCTGCTCGCCGCCACGCCGAAGCTGGCCAGCGCCGCGGCCAACGTGGTCATGGAGCCGACCTGGGCCGTCGCGCTGAGCTTCGCCACGGCGCTGGATACCCCGGTCGAAGGCTGCTTCGTGCAGGACAGCCCGCTCGACTGGCTGGCGCGCAGCACCAGCAAGCCCGGCCGCGACGCCAACCCCGATACCTGGGTCCTGCACGCCAGCAGCGCCTGGAGCCGCCAGCACCTGGACCTGGGCAAGGAGGCGGTGATCGAGCAGCTGCTCGGTGCCTTCGCCGAGATGATTGGCTGCGCGGTGCCGGCGCCCAGTAACGCCCTGGCCCATCGCTGGCTCTATGCGCGCCCGGCCAGCGGCCACGAATGGGGTGCCCTCGCCGATGCCGACCACGGCATCTACGTCTGCGGCGACTGGTGCCTGTCCGGCCGTGTCGAGGGTGCCTGGCTCAGTGGCCAGGAAGCGGCCCGGCGCCTGCTGGAACATCGCCGTGAGTAACCCGCACCGGCTCAACCCGCGCAAACTGCTGCTATCGAAGTGGACCGCGTGCCAGCCGCAGAACCGCGAGAAGCACTTTCTGGTCAGCGAGCTGTTCTGCGATGAAGAAGGCACGGTACTGCAGGTGGAACTGCAGGCCGTGCTCACCCGCCGCAGCCAGCGCCTGGACTGGCAGACCCTGCAGGACAGCGAGCGCTGGCAGATGGGCTGGCGCTAGGTCAAATCTCCCGGGCAAACGGCGGACAAGGCTCGGGCCGCACCATCTTGTGGGACAATGTCCGCCCCCGCTCGCCGAATCGTCTGTCATGCGCCAGAAACCGCCCCGCCCCGCCCCTCGCCCTGCCGATGCCGGCAAAGCGCTGCTGCACCCGCGCAACCGCCACCAGGGTCGCTATGACTTCCCCGCGCTGATCAAGGCCAGCCCGGAGCTGGGCGAGTTCGTCATCCTCAACCCGTATGGCAAGGAAAGCATCGACTTCGCCAACCCGGTGGCGGTCAAGGTGTTCAACCGCGCGCTGCTGCGCCAGCTCTACGGCATCCAGCACTGGGACATTCCCGAGGGCTACCTGTGCCCGCCGATCCCCGGTCGCGCCGACTACCTGCATGGCCTGGCCGACCTGCTGGCCGAGGACAACGGCGGCGAGATCCCCCGCGGCAAACCGGTACGCGTGCTCGACGTCGGCACCGGCGCCAACTGCATCTACCCGCTGATCGGCCACAGCGACTACGGCTGGCGCTTCCTCGGCTCGGACATCGACCCGGTCGCACTGGCCTCAGCACGGGTCATCGTGCAGTCCAATCCGGGCCTCGCCGGTGCCATCGAACTGCGCCAGCAGACCGCGCCGCAGCACATCTTCAGCGGCCTGCTGCAACCCGACGAGCGCTTCGACCTGACCCTGTGCAACCCGCCGTTCCATGCCTCGCTGGACGAAGCCACGCGCGGCAGCCAGCGCAAGTGGAAGAACCTCGGCAAGCTCGACCCGGCGCGCAAGCTGCCAGTGCTCAACTTCGGCGGCCAGGGTGCGGAGCTGTGGTGCGTCGGCGGCGAGGCCGGTTTCCTGCAGAAGATGGCCGAGGAAAGCGCCGCGGCAAAGTACCAGGTGTTGTGGTTCAGCAGCCTGGTGTCCAAGGCGAGCAACCTGCCGCTGGTGCAGACGGCGCTGCGCAAGGCCGGCGCCACATCCGTACGCACCGTGGAAATGGCCCAGGGCAACAAGCAGAGCCGCTTCGTCGCCTGGACCTTCCACAGCGCCGAGCAACGCGCCGCCTGGCTGCAATCGCGCAACGCGAGCTGACATGCCGTTCACCCTGCGCGCACCCAGCGAGCACCGCGAGGAAATCCGCAAGAGCCGCTTCCTCGCCCTCGCCGCGCCCATCGCCAGCGCCGAGCAGGCCCAGTCCTTCATCGAGGCGCACAGCGACCGCAGTGCCTCGCATAACTGCTGGGCCTGGAAGTGCGGCAACCAGTACCGTTTCAACGACGACGGCGAACCCGGCGGCACCGCTGGCCGGCCGATGCTGGCGGCCATCGAAGGGCAGGATTGCGACCAGGTGGCGGTGCTGGTGATCCGCTGGTACGGCGGCATCCCGCTCGGCACCGGCGGCCTGGCCCGCGCCTATGGCGGCAGCGCGGCAAAGTGCCTGCAGGCGGGCGAGCGAGTCGCCCTGGTGCAAAGGATGCAGGCGCGTTGCCATGTGCCATTCGCCGACCTGGCGCGGGTCAAGGCCCGGCTGGACGACTGGCAGGCATTGCTCGAAGAAGAGACGTTCGACGCCAACGGCGCCCTGCTGCGCCTGGCGTTGCCGGCGGATCAGCTGGAAACCGCCACCCACCAACTGGCCGACTTGGGGCGCGGGCGGATTCGCCTGCAGCGGTTGGTCTGAGGCGTGGCTAGTTGATCTCCCACACCCCACACGCCGACTGATCGTACCCACGCTCTGCGTGGGCATGCCGCCTTTGACGCTCCAGCGTCCACTTACTTCGCGGCCCACAACGCGGTGTTGTGGTACCTCACCGGTGGGCAGCCGTCACATCGCGTAGTCCTGCACCACCATGTGTGTCTTTACCCGCTGCATGCCGGGGAAGCGTTCGATCTCGTCACGGATTTCGGCGAGGCGTGCCATGCTCGCTGCCTCGACGAACACCAGCATGTCGGTTTCCCCACTGATGCCGCAGCACTGGCGGATCTCCGGAAAGGCGCGCATGCGCGCGGCGAACTCCGCGCAGCGGCTGTCCTTGTAGAACAGCTCGAGGAAGGCCTTGATCGCCCCTGCCTCGGGATCGACCACGCGGGCGTGATAACCCTGGATCACGCCGCCCTGTTCGAGCTGGCGAATCCGCTCACTGACGGCCGAGCGCGACAGACTCACCTCGCGGGCGATCTGGCTGACAGGGGTGCGCGCATCGGCACGCAGAAGGGCAATGATCTGGCGGTCGAACTTGTCCACGGCGAATCTCGAGCTGGCAGTTTCACGGTCGATTCCGTCATTTCGGCGGCCAATGGCGACGCCCTGACAGCGGCTTTATCGCAGGCCACTGCCTAACATGGCGGATCGAAAAAAGAAGCCGCGAGCATACATCATGAGTCGTCTGAACAAGGAGCTGGGGCTGCTGCAGGGAGCCGGCGTGCTCAGCACCTCGCTACTCGGAACCGGCATCTTCGTCGTCCCCGCGCTGGCCGCCACCGCTGCTGGTATAGCCTCGCTGTGGGCCTGGCTGCTGCTCATCGCCCTGGTGCTACCAATCGCCTTCACCTTCGCCCAGCTCGGCCGCCACTACCCTCACGCGGGCGGCGCACCGCATCTGATCGGCCGGGCATTCGGCCTGCGCATGGAACGCCTGAGCGCCTTCCTGTTTCTCGCCGTGCTGCCTGCCGGCCTGCCCGCCGCACTGAACATTGCCACCGGTTTCTGGCAAGCGTTGCTGCCCTTGAACACCGGCGAAGTGCTGGCCATCCAGCTAGCTACGCTGGTGGCAATGCTGCTGCTCGGCCAGCGCCCGGCAAAAGTCTCGGGAACGATCCAGGGCGCCATCGCCCTGGCGATCATCGGCACCGTCGGCCTGATCTGGTGGCTCGGCGACCTACCTCGCGCCAGCGTGCCGCTACTGCCACCACTGGCTGGCAACTGGCACCTGCTCCCTGGCGCGCTGGGCGTGATGTTCTGGTGCTTCGTCGGCATCGAGGCATTCACTCACCTGGGTGAAGAGTTCAAGCGGCCACGGCGCGATTTTCCGCTTGCCCTGTTGCTCGGCGTGCTGCTCGCCGGGCTGGTCTACTGGGCCTGCTCGGTGGCCGTACTGAGTTTCGCGGTGTACGGCGACGTGCACCGCGATGCCAGCTCGCTGCCGCGCATGCTCGACCTGTTGCTGGGTGAGAAGGCGCGCTGGCTGGCGGCGCTGATCGGTTACCTGGCCTGCTTCGCCTCGATGAACGTCTACGTACAGGGCTTCGCGCGCCTGATCTGGAGTTTGGCAGACGAGGGCAAACTGCCGGCGCAGCTGGCCACTCTAAATCGCCACGGCGTACCCGGCACCGCGCTGCTGATGGTGGTGCTGGGCTGCGCGTTGTGCACCTGCCTGGCCGGAGTACTGCAGCTGTCAGTGGACGCGCTGATCCGCTACGCCAACGGCAACTTCGTACTGATCTACCTGCTCAGCATGGCCGCCGGCTGGGTCCTGCTGCGCGGCGTGTGGCGTCTGCTCGCCGGCCTCAGCGCCCTTCTCTGCGGCGCCATGCTGGTGATGCTTGGCAGCGAAGCGCTGTACGCCCTGACCCTGCTCGCAGGCCTCGCACTGATGGGCTACTGGCGCGAGCGCCGCCCTCGCCCGATCGCCGATCAGGGCTGAAGCGTCTTGATGCTCAAGCGCCCGTGGATGACCAGTGCGCGGCGCTTCTTGCGGCTGATGGTCTGGTGCTTGTACAGCGAATACGCCGCCTGGAAACGTTGCGCGTCGATGTCCGATTGCGCCGCGAGCGCTTCAGCCACCAGTTGGTCGTAACGCGCTTCATCGATGAATTGTTTGATGAAACGGAAATAAAAGAAGCCGAACTGGAAGCCCAGCGCTTCGGGGCCGTACGCCGTGTCGCCGATGAAGCAGTTTTCCAGATCGACCACACGCAGGTCATGGGGCTGCGCGGGGTCGAGCATGATGTTCGCCGCCCACAGGTCGAGGTGGTGGATGCCCATCCCGTGCAACTGCAGCAGCAAGCCGAAGGCATCTTTGAGGAACGACTCGACGCAGGTTCCAGGCTGCTCCAGCCAATGCAGGCCGTTGACGTGATCGTCGAGCATCTCGCTGACCAGAAACAGCTCGCGGACCAGGCGCCGACCACGCCGACGATAGCCAAAGCCCCTGACGCCCGCGACCGGTGCGCCCAGCTGGGCCGCCTTCAAGGTGTTGATCAACTCGGCCACCGGCCAGTCGTAACCGACGTCGCGGCGCTGCATGCCCAGGGTCACGCGCAGGCGACACGGCAGGCTGTCGATTTCCACGGTCTTGACGAACAGACGCGAGCGCGGGCCGGCCAGGCAACCCGCCACACTGCGGCGCATGGGCCGCGTTCCACGCTCGCCGATCAGCGCGGCGATTGGCGGGAGAATGTCCGCCGCGGCCTGGTTATCCAGGTGCAGCGTCAGCTCGCCCTGACGCACGGTATGGGGAAATCTGGACCGGTAGGGTTTGAGGTAGCGCATCCGTCTGCTCCATGAAGGTGCGCGAAGATAACCAGTAGTCAGGCACTCAACCAAGCCCTATTTCACATATTTTTCACTTTTCCGATGTGTGCGCGTTAGCGGCAGAAAACCGCAACACGGATGCCTTTAATCGATCAATCACGCCAAAGTATTGATTTAGAGCAGGTCAAAATTAAACCTTGGTAGTCATCCACCCTTCGGCTATCGCCATGGCTACGGCCGTGCAAGCGCAGCTATCCTGTGCTGCAGGCACCGACAAGGACTCCCCATGCGCCGTATCCTCCGCGATCTGAAAATCATGCTGCTGACCAACCTGTGGATCGTGCCGGTGGTGGCCGCGCTGGTCGGGGCGCTGTTCTATTTCGTCGCACCGCCACCACCGATGTATGCGCGCATGGCCACCGGTGCCGCCACTGGCGGCTACCACGCCTTCGCCGAACGCCTGCGCGAGGAATTGGCAAGCCAGGGCTTCGAGCTGGAGCTGGTGCCCAGCGCGGGCTCGCGAGACAACCTGAGCAAACTGCAGAGTGGCGAGGTGCAACTGGCACTGGTGCAGAGTGGCCAGGAGCTGACCCTGGGCAGCGAGCAGCGTGAAACGCTGTCCGGCCTCGGCGTGATGTACCGCGAACCGCTGTGGCTGTTCACCTCGCGGAAGGTCAAGTTCGAGCGCCTGGCCGATCTGATGCAATGGCGCCTGGGCGTTGGCTCCGAAGACAGCGGCACCCAGGCGGTGACCGCGGCGTTGTTCAACGCCAATCGCATCGAGCCGGCGCAGTACCCCGCCACCTGGCAGCAGGTCGGCGGCAGCCGCGCTGCCGACGCCCTGCTCGCCGGCGAACTCGACGCGGCCTTCTTCGTCGGGCCGGCCGAGAACGCGCTGATCCAGCGCCTGGCCGCCGAGCCGACCCTGCGCCTGGTCAGCCTGCGGCGCACACCGGCCTACCTGGCACGCCTACCGTACCTGAGTGAGGTGCGCGTTGGCGAAGGCATGCTCGACATGCCGCAGAACACCCCCGAACGCGACATCGTCACCCTCGGCCCGGTCGCCACACTGGTGAGTGGCGAGAGTTTCCACCCATCGCTGACGCCACTGATCCTCGAGGCCGCGCGCAACGTGCTGAAGAATGGCAGCCTGCTCGACCCTGCCGGCCAGTACCCGGCGCGCCCGCCGCTGTCGCTGCAGACCCTGTCCGAAGCCGAGTACTACTACGACAAGGGCTTGCCGATCCTGCAGCGCTACCTGCCTTTCCGCATCGCCTCGCTGGCCGACCGCTACATCATCCTGGCCATTCCCCTGCTGGTATTGCTGTTCCCCCTGTTCAAGGCCATCGGCCCGATCTACCAGTGGCGCATCCGTGCGCGCATCTACCGCTGGTACAAGCACCTGCGCGAAATCGACCAGCGCCTGTACAAGGGCAATCTGTCCAGCGACCTCAGCGCCGAAATCAGCCGCCTGGAGAACCTCGAAGATGAACTGGCGCGGGTCGAGGTGCCGTTGTCGTACTCCAGCGAGCTGTACGAACTGCACATGCACCTGCGCTACATGATCGAACGTCTGCAGGCCTACCAGCGCCGCGGCAACGAGGCCGCTCCCGCCAAATCTGATAGCCAGCCTGCACCGGTCTGAGCCATACCCGCGAGCCACCGCCCGCGCGGTGCTCGCCAGGGTCTGTTTCCCTAGTGTTTTGCGCGCCTGATACCATGCCCGCCTTTCCGCTTCTGCAAGACGAGACTGCCATGCCGATCCGCCACTGCATCGTTCACCTGATCGACAAGAAACCAGACGGCACCCCCGCCGTGCTGCATGCCCGCGACAGCGAGCTGGCGACCTCGCAGGCCATGGAAAATCTGCTGGCTGATCTCAACGAAAGCTACAACGCCAAGCAGGGCAAGGCCTGGGGCCTGTTTCATGAGGAGTCCGGCGCCTATCCGTTCAGCGGCTGGCTCAAGCAGTACCTGGATGGCGAGAAGGATTTCACCGCCTTCAGCCGCCAGGCGGTCGAGCAGCTGCAGAAGCTCATGGAAGAATCCAACCTGTCGACCGGCGGCCACGTGCTGCTCGCCCACTACCAGCAGGGCATGACCGACTACCTGTCGATCGCCCTGCTGCACCACAGCGAAGGCGTGGCGGTGACCGATGCGCTGGACGTGGCGCCGGCCAAGCACCTCGACCTCGGCCAGCTGCACCTGGCGGCACGCATCAACATCTCCGAGTGGCAGAACAACAAGCAGTCCAAGCAGTACATCTCGTTCATCCGCGGCAAGAACGGCAAGAAGGTCTCGGACTACTTCCGCGACTTCATCGGTTGCCAGGAAGGCGTCGATGCACCGAGCGAGACGCGCACCCTGCTCAAGGCCTTCAGCGATTTCGTCGAGAGCGAAGACCTGCCGGAAGAACAGGCACGGGCGAAGACCGACACCCTGGTCGACTACGCCACCAGCCAAGCCAAGATCGGCGAGCCGATCACCCTCGACGAGCTGTCCGGGCTGATCGACGAAGACCGTCCACGCGCCTTCTTCGAGCACATCCGCAACAAGGATTACGGCATGGCCCCGGAGTTTCCGGCGGACAAACGCACGCTCAGCCAATTCCGTCGCTTCACCGGCCGCGCAGAAGGCTTGTCGATCAGTTTCGAGTCGCACCTGCTGGGCTCGGCCATCGAGTACGACGAAGCGCGTGACATGCTGATCATCCGCCAGCTGCCGACCCAGCTCAAAGATCAGCTCAAGCGCCGCAAGGACTGACGGTGAAGAGAATTCTGCTGATCCTGGCGGCGCTTGCCGTCTGGCAACAGTGGGAGCGAATCGAACCGCTTCTCGGCCTGCGGGAAAAACCCGTGCGAGTCGGTGACAGCCAGGTGGTGCTCTACGCCACGTCCTGGTGCGGCTACTGCGCCAAGACCCGCGTGTTTCTCGCGCAGCAGAACATCCCCTATCGCGAGGTCGACATCGAGAAGTCCGCCAGCGGGCGTAAGGCGTATGAGGCCCTGGGTGGGCGCGGCATCCCGGTGCTCGACATCAACGGCACCATCATCCACGGCTACGATCCACAGGGCATTCGCGCGGCTTACTGAGTAGCGCGACGTGTTACCACCATGAAAAACGCCCGGCATGCCGGGCGTTTTTCATCGCGCGGGATAACCGATCAGAGCGCTTCGATGCGGAAACCCAGACGCGGGAAATGCACATGCACGGTGCCGGCACGCTCGTCCTCGCGGCGCAGGATCAGCTCCTCGCTGCCGGCGAACAGCAGTTCGCCCTGCACCGGATCGACGCCATAGTCGGTCGCGGCGATCTTCACCTGTTGCCCGGCCTGGAAGCCGTTCGGCTCATGGAACTGCTCCTGCGGCAGCGCTGCCGGGGTCGCCTCACGGGCGATCTCGATGGCCTGCGCCGCGCTCATCTCGGAGGCCGAGCCATGGCCGAAACCGAGCACGCGACCGAGCCAGGCGCTGACGGCCGGGTAGGCATCGACCAGGGGCGAAGTCACCGGCGTGCCCTTGAGGAACCACAGGCAGTGGGCCAGGGCGAAGTCGGCAATCGATGGCTCACCGAACAGGAAATCACCCGACTCGCGGGCCAGTTGCTGCTCCAGGCGCGCCATGATCACCGGCCAGTTGTGCTTGGCGGTTTCCGCCGGCACGCGGGTCGCGGTGCCACCGCTGAACAGGCCGGCGCGGTCAGCGACGAAGGCCTTGATCGCCTCGGGCGGCAGCTTGGCGAAACGCACGGCCACCGACTCGGGCTGGAACACCAGGCTCACCGCGTGCTGGAAGATCACCGAGTCGACCCACTGGGCAAAACTCGCCGCGATGAATTCCTGACCTTCCGGAAACAGTGCTGGAGTGGCCTTTTCCGCGTCGAGACGGCGTGCGATCAGCGCGGTATCACAATAGATGTCTGCGCCGATCTGCAGCACTGGCGTCTTGCGGTAGCCGCCGGTCAGCGCGACCAGATCGGGCTTGGGCATCACCGGGGAAATCATCACCGAACGCCAGGACAGCTGCTTGAAGCCGAGCAACAGACGGGCCTTCTCGGCAAAGGGCGAAGTCGGGTAGTGATGAAGGATCAACTCGTGCATGTCGGGCTCCGCGTCTGTGACAGTGAACGGCCAGCTTACCGTCCACGGGCGTGGCGGCCTAGTCGGTCAGCCTGATGGCGTGGCATCAACCTGCTGCATGAGCCAGGCCTGGCTAAGGCGCTCCTTGGCCTGCTTGGCCAGGGCCTTGATCGCCCGCTCGCGGCGCAGGGCATCACCCTTGGCCGTACAGGCCTCGATATAGACCAGTGCACGCGCCGGGCTGGAATGGAAAAAGCGCGCGCCCTTGCCACGGCAATGCTGGGCGAAGCGGCGCTGCGGGTCATCGCTGATACCGCAGTACAACGCGCCGTTCTCCGCGCGCACCAGGTAGACGAACCAGGTCTTTTCCGATGTGGCCGCGGCAGGTTCCGCGGCACAGGTCTCACTCATCACGGCCCCCACATGCTGTGCGGCGGCAGCTTACGTCAGTCAGCGGCCTGACTGCCAGGCACGCAGGCCCGCCGCAGCCTGGGCACGAATGGCGTTATGCACCGGCGGCGCCCAACCCAGCAGCAGCCCCTTGGTGCCCAGCGCCTGACGACTCCAGCGCCACAGGTCGAAGTGATCGCGGTGCTCGACGATTAGGCCATCGACGAAACGGAAGTTGGCCTGAATACGGTTGACCACCGTATTGCCGGTCTTGCTGAACAGGTAGGTCGCCACCCAGTGCGCACTGCCCCGCTGGTCGTCAGCCTGGACACTGTCGAAGGTCAGGGAGAAGTTCTGTGCCCGAGCGGCGAGCATGCGCCACATGTCAGCGGCATCGCGTCCGCGCAGGTCGGTGAACACCGGATCGCTGAACTGCACGTCGGCGCTGTAGCAGGCGGCCATGGTCTCGGCATCCAGACGCTGAAAGGCCTGGTAGAAACGGGTGATCAGTTCGGCGTTGGCGTGGCTCATGGGGAACTCCGGTAGGCGACAAGTGGGCTCAGTATCGTCGCCAAACGGGCCGGCGGCGATTGGCGCTAACGACATCTTTGTGTCAATAATCGCCAAAATCCTTTCCGGCCAGTCGCCCGCCATGATTCGAGTCGCCCTGTACGTCGGTCCACAAACCGTGTGTTCCAGCCTGAGCATGGCCGACGATGCGTTTCGCCTGGCCAACCTGCTGGCCGGCGAACGCCTGTTCGAGACGTTCCGGGTCAGCCAGGACGGCCAGCCGGTGGAGCTCGGCTTCATGCAGGTACGTGTGGATGGAGACCTGCAGCGCGCCGAGCAGGCCGACCTGGTGCTGATCCCGGCCAGCGGCAGCTCGGTGCCCCGCATGCTTGACGGTAATGCCCCCCTGCTAGCCTGGCTGGCTCATCGCCCTGTCCGCCAGCAACTGGCCAGCCTGTGCAGCGGCGCATTCCTGCTCGGCGCCGCTGGCGCGCTGGACGGCCGCCGCGCGACGACGCACTGGTCGCTGGCCGGCGATTTCCGTAAGCGTTTCCCCCTGGCGCAACTGCAGATCGAGCAACTGTTCACCGAGGACACCAACCGCTTCTGCTCGGGCGGCGCCCAGGCGGGCCTCGACCTGTGCCTGCACCTGGTCGCCTGGCACGCCGGCGACTGGCTGGCGCAGCGCCTGGCCAGCAGCCTGGTGGTCGAACGTGAACGCGGCCCGCAGGCGCGCTTCGCCCCGCTGCTACCCGAGCCTGGCGCTGAAGACGGGTTGATCGCACCGCTGCTGCGCTGGTTGCAGCAGCACCATCACGAAGCCATCGATCTGGAGCGTCTGGCGGCTCAGACGCACTGCTCGACCCGTACCCTGCTGCGACGCTTCAAGGCGGCCACCGGGTTGACGCCCAACGACTATTTGCAGCGCCTGCGCATCAGCGCCGCACAGACGGCCCTGCGCAACCCGGCGCGCTCGCTGGAGCAGGTGGCGATGCAGGTCGGGTACGCCGACCGTGCGACCTTCGCCAAGCTGTTCAAGCAATTGTGTGGTGAGACGCCCGGAGCGTTCCGCAAGCGCCTTAACCATCGGCCGGCCACGCCCCAGTAGGAACCCATTTGCTGGCAGCTACAAAAAACGTCACGCAAAGAAAAGGGAGCCCGCAGGCTCCCTTTTCTCGTTACCGCCGAACTCAGTGCAGGATCTGGCTGAGGAACAGCTTGGTCCGTTCGTTCTGCGGGTTGGTGAAGAAGGCGTTGGGCTCGTTCTGTTCGACGATTTCGCCCTTGTCCATGAAGATCACCCGGTTCGCCACGGTGCGGGCGAAGCCCATTTCGTGGGTCACGCAGAGCATGGTCATGCCGTCCTGGGCCAGGCCGATCATGGTGTCGAGCACCTCTTTCACCATCTCCGGGTCGAGGGCCGAGGTCGGCTCGTCGAACAGCATGATCTTCGGCTTCATGCACAGGGCACGGGCAATCGCCACGCGCTGCTGCTGGCCGCCGGAGAGCTGGCCGGGAAACTTGTGCGCCTGCTCCGGAATGCGCACGCGCTCCAGGTAATGCATGGCGATTTCCTCGGCCTGGCGCTTGGGCATCTTGCGCACCCACATCGGTGCCAGGGTGCAGTTCTGCAGCACGGTCAGGTGCGGGAACAGGTTGAAGTGCTGGAACACCATGCCCACTTCGCTGCGGATCGCCTCGATGTGCTTGAGGTCGCTGGTCAGCTCGGTACCGTCGACCACGATGCGCCCCTGCTGGTGTTCTTCCAGGCGGTTGATGCAGCGGATGGTGGTCGACTTGCCGGAACCCGACGGGCCGCAGAGGACGATGCGCTCGCCCTGCTGCACGTTGAGGTTGATGTCCTTGAGCACGTGGAACTGGCCGTACCACTTGTTCACGCCCTGCAGCTGAATGATCGGCTCGGCGTTTGGCTGTTTGTTGGCTTCACTCATTGATCTGACTCCTAACGCTTGTGGCCGGTATCCAGCTTTCTCTCCAGATGCATGGAGTAGCGGGACATGCCGAAACAGAAAATCCAGAACACCAGGGCGGCGAACACGTAGCCCTCGGTGGCCATACCCAGCCAGGCCGGATCGGTGGTGGCTTGCTTGATGCTGTTGAGCAGGTCGAACAGGCCGATGATGATCACCAGGCTGGTGTCCTTGAACAGGGCGATGAAGGTGTTGACGATGCCCGGGATGACCAGCTTCAGGGCTTGCGGCAGGATCACCAGGCCCATGGTGCGCCAGTAGCCCAGGCCCATGGCCGCGGCGGCCTCGTACTGACCTTTGGGGATGGCCTGCAGGCCGCCGCGCACCACCTCGGCGATGTACGCCGACTGGAACAGGATCACGCCGATCAGGGCACGCACCAGCTTGTCGAAGTTCATGCCTTCGGGCAGGAACAGCGGCAGCATCACCGAGGACATGAACAGCACGGTGATCAGCGGCACACCGCGCCAGAACTCGATGAAGGTCACGCAGATCACGCGAATCGCCGGCATGTTGGAGCGACGCCCCAGGGCCAGCAGGATACCCAGCGGCAAGGCACCGGCGATACCGACGGCGGCGATCACCAGGGTCAGCATCAGGCCGCCCCACTGGCTGGTCGATACTTCGCTGAGGCCGAAGAAACCACCGTGCAGCAGCCAGAACGCCAGCAGCGGATAGACCACCAGGAAGCCCGCACCGTACAACGCCTTGCGCGGCATCGCCGGGACGAACAGCGGTGCCGCGCCGATGACTGCCAGCCACAGGGTCAGATCGACCCGCCAGCGCAGCGCTTCCGGGTAGAAGCCGTACATGAACTGGCTGAAGCGTTCCTTGATGAACACCCAGCAGGCGCCCTCGCTGGTGCAATCGGCACGGGTGGTACCGGTCCAGTCGGCCTGGAACAGCGCCCACTGCAGCAGCGGCGGCACGATCTTCCACACTAGGTAGATGGCCAGCAGGGTCAGCAGGGTGTTGAACCAGCTGGAGAACAGGTTGCTGCGCAACCAGGCCACCACGCCGACGCTCATTGGCGGCGGCGGCAAATCAGGTTTGAAGGTATGAGTCTGCATGGCTGCTCCTTACCGCTCGATCAGCGCAATGCGCTTGTTGTACCAGTTCATCAGGATCGAAATGCTGATGCTGATGGCCAGGTACACGCTCATGGTGATGGCAATCGCCTCGATCGCCTGTCCGGTCTGGTTGAGTACCGTACCGGCGAACAGCGAGACCATGTCCGGATAGCCGATACCGGCGGCCAGCGACGAGTTCTTCGCCAGGTTCAGGTACTGGCTGGTGAGCGGCGGGATGATCACGCGCAGGGCCTGCGGGATGATGACCTTGCGCAGGGTCACGGTGGGCTTGAGGCCCAGCGAACGTGCAGCTTCGGTCTGTCCGTGGCTGACCGCCTGGATGCCGGAGCGCACGATCTCGGCGATGAACGCCGCGGTGTACACGGTCAAAGCCAGAGTCAGGGCCATCAGCTCGGGAATGATCACCACACCGCCACGGAAGTTGAAGCCCTTGAGCTCCGGTACGGTCCAGTGGAAGGGGTCACCGAACAGCAGAACGCACAGGCCCGGCACCAGCAGCAGAATGGCGATCGACGCAATCACGGTACGGAACGGCTTGCCGGTGGCCTCGAAGCGCTTGCGCGCCCAGCGGGTGAGCATGACCACGGCGACGATCGACAACACCAGGGCGATAAAGAACGGCAAGAAGCCATCGGTTGCCGACGGGCCTGGCATGTTCAGGCCGCGGTTGCTGAGGAAGAAGGTGTCGGCGATGTTCACGCCCTGCTTCGGCCCTGGCAGCGGCAGCAGCACCGCGAAGTACCAGAAGAAGATCTGCAGCAGCGGCGGGATGTTGCGGAAGGTCTCAATGTAGATGGTTGCCAGCTTGCGGATCAGCCAGTTCGGCGACAGGCGCGCGACACCGAGGATGAAGCCGAGCAAGGTGGCGAACACGATGCCGATCACCGACACCAGCAGGGTATTGAGCAGGCCGATGACGAAGACGCGGCCGTAGGAGTCGCTCTCGGTGTAGTCGATCAGGTGCTGGGAGATACCGAAGCCGGCGCTGTTATCGAGAAACCCGAAGCCGGAAATGATGCCGCGTTGTTGCAGGTTGGTCTGGGTGTTGTCGAACAGATACCAGCCCAGGGCGATGACGGCGACGACGGCAAGAATCTGGAAGACCCAGGCGCGGATCTGCGGGTCGGTCCATACCGATGGCCGCGGACGCGAGGAATTGGTGGCAGTGTTTTGCATAGTAGCCTCATGAAAGCTCCGCGCTCGTACCGCAGCGCGGAGCTCATGGAATCAGGAACACCATCGCCCCGCGAGGGGGCGATGGCACGGCAGGTCAGCGCACCGGCGGTGCGTACTGCATGCCACCCTTGTTCCACAGGGCGTTGAGGCCACGCTCGATCTTCAGCTCGCTGCCGGCACCGACGTTGCGATCAAAGATTTCAGCGTAGTTACCCACTTGCTTGACGATCTGAACGGCCCAGTCTTTCGGCAGTTTCAGGTCTTTGCCGAAGTCACCCTCGGCACCCAGCAGACGTGCGATGTCCGGGTTCTTGGTGGACTTGGCCATTTCCTCGACGTTGGCCGAAGTCACGCCCAGCTCCTCGGCGTTCAGCTGTGCGTAGAGCGACCAGCGAACGATGTCGAACCATTCCTCGTCACCCTGACGTACGGATGGGCCGAGCGGCTCCTTGGAGATCACTTCCGGCAGAACGACATAATCGTCCGGAGCGGCCAGCTTGATACGCTGAGCGTAGAGCTGGGACTGGTCGGAGGTCAGTACGTCGCAACGACCGGATTCCAGCGACTTGGCGCTTTCGTCGGAGGTGTCGTACGTGATCGGGGTGTACTTCAGACCGTTGGCGCGGAAGTAGTCGGCCAGGTTCAGCTCGGTGGTGGTACCGGCCTGGATGCACACGGTGGCGCCGTCCAGTTCCTTGGCGCTGGAAACGCCGAGTTTCTTGCTGACCAGGAAGCCTTGACCGTCGTAGTAGGTCACGCCGGTGAAGTTCAGGCCCATGGCCGCATCACGCGAGCTGGTCCAGGTGGTGTTGCGCGACAGCACGTCGACTTCGCCCGATTGCAGCGCGGTGAAGCGCTCTTTGGCGGTCAGCGGGCTGAATTTCACTTTGGAGGCGTCGCCGAATACAGCGGCAGCTACGGCGCGGCAGATATCCACGTCGATACCCAGGTAGTTACCCTTGGCGTCGGCGTAGGAGAAACCTGGCAAACCATCACTGATACCGCATTGCACGAAGCCTTTCTTCTTCACCGCATCCAGAGTGGCACCCGCGTGCGCGAAACCGCTCACACCGAGTACCGCAGCCGTGGTCAATACAGCCAGGGTGGATTTCACCATCTTCATCAAAACCTCCAAATGTTCTTGTTGGATCGGAGTCTCGGTCCTGCCGCCGTACCCTTGTGAGGCACGTTCGATCCCGCCACCATAGCGGAATCAACCGGGGTGCGAACCAGAAGTGAGTCTAGTAGCCGAACTGAATGCCGGCGAAAAACCTCACTCCGCGTCCGTGGATAACACGGACTGGAGACACAGCAATTACCCGGTTTTACCGCTTCAGCGGCCCCCACCGGGACCTGCTGCCTACAGCAAAGGGCGTACCACTTTGCTGTCGAACGGCCATACAGAACGGGTCAAGACACAAACTTGCAGCCTTGCGACATCTTATTAAGTTATTCCACCTCCCCCCTCGACCCGCGCGCACCACAATAGGGCGCGCATAGCCACCGGAGCCCCATATGAGCGAGCCCTTGATCCTGGAACCCACACATCCGGCTGATGCCTGCGTCATCTGGTTACACGGCCTGGGTGCCGACCGTTACGATTTCCAGCCGGTGGCAGAAGCGCTGCAGAAACAACTGACCACCACACGCTTCGTCCTGCCGCAGGCACCGACTCGCGCCGTAACCATCAATAACGGCTGGGCCATGCCGAGCTGGTACGACATCCTCGCCATGAGCCCGGCGCGGGCGATCAACCAGGAACAGCTGGAAGCCTCAGCACAGATGGTGATCGACCTGATCGAGGCGCAGCGCGACGGCGGCATCGACCCGGCACGCATCTTCCTCGCCGGGTTCTCCCAGGGCGGCGCGGTGGTCTACCACACCGCCTTTCTGCGCTGGGCCGGCCCGCTGGGCGGCGTGCTCGCGCTGTCGACGTACGCCCCCACCTTCGGCGAGAGCCTGACCTTGGCGCCGAACCGGCAGAACCTGCCCGTGCTGTGCCTGCATGGCAGCCGCGATGACGTGGTGCTGCCAGACATGGGCCGCGCCGCCCACGATGCACTGCAGGCACTCGACGGCAACGTCACCTGGCAGGACTATCCGATGGGTCATGAGGTGGTGATCGAGGAAATCCGCGATATCGCCGCGTGGCTCGGCAAACAGCTAGGCTGAGCGTCAAAACCGCGACATAGACGCGGGTGACAGCGCTAAGTCTCTATCGCCCGCGTCAACTTCACGTCAAAAATCGCAGGTCCGCCCTAAAGTCCGACCACTGGTCGGTCGAAATACCCACAAGGATTGCCTTGGCGGAACGCTCGGGCATAAGTTCGGGTCAGGTATCTCTGCTACAGGGAGAGTTTCGTGATGCCGTTTATTTCCGTACGCAAGCCAGGCTTTTCACCACTTCGATGAAAAACGCCCACTGGCAGCAAGATCTGCAACAAGTCAAACAGGTGCGTCTATTCCAGAACGTCGCCGCAGACAGCCTTGAGCAATTGCTCAGAGAGTTCCGTGCCTGCGAGCTGGAAACCGGTGAAGTGCTGCTATCGCCGTTCAATCGCAACCAGTTCCTCTACCTGCTGCTCGATGGTGAACTGAAGGTCTACCTGGGCTCGCTGGACAACCAGCCAGTCAGCACCCTGCTGCCGGGCGAGTGCGCCGGAGAGATCAGTTTCATCGACAACGATCATCCCTCCGCCTACGTCGTCGCAACCGCTCCTTCGCTGGTGCTGCGTCTGCACCGCGAATCGCTGGTCAACCTGTTCAAGCAGTCGCCACAGCTGATGCAGAATCTCCTGGAACTGCTTTGCGACCGCGTTCGCCAGGGCAACCGGATCATCCTCGACAGCGAGCAGAACGCCAATGTCGACACCCTGACGGGTTGCTTCAACCGCCGCTGGCTGGAGCACGTGTACGAGCGTGAAAGCACCCGCTGCGCGTTCAACGAACAGCCGATGTGCATGCTCATGCTCGATGTCGACCACTTCAAGGCCTACAACGACCAGCACGGCCACCTCGCCGGCGACTACGCCCTGTGCCTGGTGGCCCACACCCTGCGCAACCAGCTGCGCCCCAAGGACAGCATGGCCCGCTACGGTGGCGAGGAGTTCGTCATTCTCCTGCCGGAGATCGACGAGGAAGAAGCCCGCAACATCGGCGAACGCCTGCGCCAGAGCCTGGAACAGATCAGCTCCTTCTATTCTCCCGTCGGCATCCTGCCGGGCGTCACCGTGTCCATCGGCATGGCCCTGATGCAGCCCAAGGACAGCCTCGAGGGCCTGATCGCCCGTGCCGACTGCGCTCTGTACAAGGCCAAGCAGCAAGGTCGCAACTGCCTCTGCGGCTGATTCGGCAACACGCTCGAAGCAGCCCGCATTCCCCCTCTGATAGAGTCCGCGCATAACAACAACGCCCGGATGGCACGTCATGCGCAAACTCCTGCTCACCCTGCTGGTTCTGATAATCGTCGGCTGCGGCGTCTTCCTGAGCCTACCCACCTTGATCGACCGCCACATGAACAGCGTCGCCGCCCCTGCGCCCTACCCGGCCAGCGCGCCTGCGGAACAACTGCACCAGACCCTGTTCGTTGCCGACCTGCACGACGACGCCCTGCTCTGGCAGCGCAACCTGCTCGAACACCATGACTATGGGCACTCCGACCTGCCGCGCCTGCTCGACGGCCATGTCGGCCTGCAGGTGTTCTCCACCGTGACCAAGACTCCACGCGGCCTGAACTACGAGAGCAATGCCGCCACCACCGACAATATCACCCTACTGGTCATGGCCCAGCGCTGGCCACGCGCTACCTGGAACAGCCTGCTCGAGCGCGCGCTGTATCAGGGGCAGAAGCTGCAGGAAGCGGCGGATGGCAGCCAGGGCCGCCTGCAGCTAATTCGCACACGTAGCGATCTTGCCGCCTTTATCAGCACCTGGCAGAAGGACCCGCAGCATGTCGCCGCCCTGCTCGCCACCGAAGGCCTGCACCCACTGCAAGGCAAACTGGAAAACGTCGACCGCCTGTACGACGCCGGGTTTCGCATCACCGGCCTGACCCACTTCTTCGATAACGAAGTCGGCGGCTCGGCGCACGGGCTGAAGAAAGGCGGCCTGACGCCGTTCGGCCACAAGGTCATCGCCCGCCTCGAACAAAAAGGCATGCTGATCGACCTGGCCCACGCCTCGAAGCCGCTGATCGACGACGTACTAAAAATCGCCAAACGCCCGTTGCTGGTCTCGCACACTGGCGTCGCCGGCACCTGCCCCGGCACCCGTAACCTCAGTGATGCGCACCTGCAGGCCATTGCCGCCACAGGCGGGCTGATCGGCATCGGCTACTGGGAAGCCGCCGTCTGCGAAACCTCGACGGCCGCCATCGTGCGCGCCATTCGCTACACGGCAGACACGGTAGGTGTCGAGCACGTGGCCCTCGGCTCGGACTTCAACGGTACGGTGCACACACCATTCGACACCACCGGCCTGGCACAGATCACCGAAGGGCTGCAGGGCGCCGGCTTCAGCCAGGCCGACATCGCCTTGGTCATGGGCGGCAACGTGCAACGCCTGCTGCTCGCCAGCCTGCCGCAATAACCCCGGCTGGCCGCGCGCGAACCCCGTGACACTTCGCCACGGGGTGCTTCTTGCTTTACACTGGCGGCCGTTCATTCCTTAACCAATACGAGATGGCCGTGCTCAAAGCACTCAAGAAGATCTTCAGCAAGGGCGAAAACGAACAGCCCATGCGTGGCACTCCCTCCAGCCCCGTCGTGACAGCGCCAGCCGACCAGAACGAATCCCGCGGCCACAAGCCCCAGCAGAGCAGCCAGCGCGACAGCGCTGCCACTGGCGAGCACACCCGCGAGGCGAAGAAGCCGCGCACCGACAAGCCGCGCCGCGAGCGCCCGGCGAAGCCAGTCGACAACTGGAAGCTGGAAGACTTCGCCGTCGAGCCCGCCGAAGGCAAGACCCGCTTCCACGACTTCAAGCTCGCGCCCGAGCTGATGCACGCCATCCACGACCTCGGTTTCCCGTATTGCACGCCGATCCAGGCGCAGGTCCTCGGCCACACGCTCAAGGGCAAGGACGCCATCGGCCGCGCCCAGACCGGCACCGGCAAGACCGCCGCCTTCCTCGTATCGACCATCACCCAGCTGCTGCAGACACCGCCACCGAAAGAACGCTACATGGGTGAACCGCGCGCACTGATCATCGCGCCGACCCGCGAACTGGTGGTGCAGATCGCCAGCGACGCCGCCAACCTGACCAAGTACACCGGCCTCAACGTCATGCAGTTCGTTGGCGGCATGGACTTCGACAAACAGCTCAAGCAGCTCGAGTCGCGCTACTGCGACATCCTCGTGGCCACCCCAGGCCGCCTGCTGGACTTCAACCAGCGCGGCGAAGTGCACCTGGACATGGTCGAGGTGATGGTTCTGGACGAAGCCGACCGCATGCTCGACATGGGTTTCATCCCGCAGGTACGCCAGATCATTCGCCAGACCCCGATGAAGGGCGAACGCCAGACCCTGCTGTTCTCCGCCACCTTCACCGAAGACGTGATGAACCTCGCGCGGCAGTGGACCGTCGACCCGGCCATCGTCGAGATCGAGCCGGAGAACGTCGCCAGCGATACCGTCGAGCAGCACGTCTACGCCGTGTCGTCGAAAGACAAATACCGCCTGCTGTATAACCTGGTGACACAGAACAACTGGGAGCGGGTGATGGTCTTCGCCAACCGCCGCGATGAAGTGCGGCGCATCGAAGAGAAGTTGATCAAGGATGGCGTCAGCGCCGCGCAGATGTCCGGCGATGTGCCGCAGCACAAGCGCATCAAGACCCTGGAAGGCTTCCGCGAAGGCAAGATCCGCGTAATGGTCGCCACCGACGTGGCCGGCCGCGGCATCCACGTTGACGGCATCAGCCACGTGATCAACTTCACCCTGCCGGAAGTCCCCGACGACTACGTGCACCGCATTGGCCGGACCGGCCGTGCCGGCGCCAGCGGCGTATCGATCAGCTTCGCCAGCGAAGACGACGCCTACGCCCTGCCTCCGATCGAAGAGCTGCTCGGGCGCAAGATCAACTGCGAGATGCCGCCGGAAGAACTGCTCAAGCCGGTGCCGCGCCACCACTGATCTGCAGTAACGAAAAAGGCCGGCTGATTGCCGGCCTTTTGCTATCTGGGCATCTCCCTTGTAGAAGCCAACTTGCTGGCGATCGGTGCGCCCACACGAACTCGCTGATCGCCAACAAGCAGGCCCTCAGGCTTTGGCCACCAGGCTGAGCACCTCCGCCGAGCGTTGCGGCGCCTGGCAGAGGAAACGCGTGCAACTTACGCGCAGGAACGAGGCGAAATTGACCACCTCACCGCGGTAATCCATGACCTCGTCGTACAGCTTGGTGATCAGCTGGTTGGTGGTCATGCCATCGACCTCGGCGATCTCGCGCAGGATGTCCCAGAACTGGTTTTCCAGGCGCAAGGTGGTGACCACGCCGCGGATGCGCAGCGAGCGCGAGCGCGACTCGTAGAGAATCGGGTCGGCCTTTACATAGAGTTCGCACATGTCATGTTCCTCCCAATCTGCCAAACAGCCGTCAGGCGGCATTGAAGCGGGCTATAGGTAAACCTTGAGCCCACCCCTCTGCAACCTGAGTCGCGCTCGCTGGGCTGCCGGGTCGAGGCCTAGCCCAACACCTTCAGGAAAGCCGCCAGCCAGGCCGGATGAGCCGGCCAGGCCGGAGCGGTGATCAGGTTACCATCGACATGCGCAGCGTCCACCGGCAGCTCGACGTATTCGCCACCAGCCAGACGTACTTCCGGCGCGCAGGCAGGGTAGGCACTGCAGAATCGCCCTTTGAGGATTCCGGCAGCCGCCAGCAGCTGCGGACCATGACAGACGGCGGCAATCGGCTTGTTCGCTGCGGCGAACGCCTGCACCAGCTTGATCACCTCGTCGTTGAGACGCAGGTATTCGGGCGAGCGGCCACCCGGCACCACCAGCGCGGCGTAATCCTCGGCGCGCACCTGGGCGAAATCGAAGTTGAGGACGAAGTTGTGCCCCGGCTTCTCGCTGTAGGTCTGATCGCCCTCGAAGTCGTGGATCGCGGTGCGCACACTGTCGCCAGCCTGCTTGCCCGGGCATACGGCATGCACCTGGTGCCCGACCATCAACAGCGCCTGGAACGGCACCATGGCTTCGTAATCTTCGACGTAGTCGCCGACCAGCATGAGAATCTTCTTGGCAGTCATCCGGGTTGCTCCTTGGAGTGAAGGTGCCTGCAGTCTGCCGCATGGGCAGAGCGGGCGGGTAACAGCTGGCTACTACAGCGGACCGACGCGAGGACAAAGGCACGGCAAACGGGCATAAAAAAGCCCCGCACTGGGCGAGGCTTTTGTCGAACGGACCAGCCTTACAGCGACTTGCCACGGTTGCCGTGGGCCGCGACGAACTGCTGCACGGTCTTCAGGTCGTTGGCCAGCACGGTGCAACGCTCATCGCGCTGGAACAGATCGGCCAGGTGTTCCGGCAGCGCGATGGCCTGGCCGACACCGGCCTTCTCCACCGCGTCCGGGAACTTGACCGGGTGCGCGGTCCCCAGGGTGACCATCGGCACGGACAGGCTGCGACGGCACTCGCGCGCGGCACGTACGCCGATGGCGGTGTGCGGGTCGAGCAACTCGCCGCACTCCTTGTACACCTCGGCGATGGTCTCGCAGGTCTCCTTGTCGCTCACTGCCAGCGAATCGAACAGGCGACGGGCTTCGGTCCAGCGGTCTTCCTCGACACTGAAACCGCCACCCTGTTTGAAGGTGTCCATCAGCCCGGCGATGGCGGCGCCATTGCGACCGTGAAGGTCGAACAGCAGGCGCTCGAAGTTCGACGAAACCATGATGTCCATGGACGGCGACAGGGTCGGGTGCAGATCACCCTTCACATACTGATTGCCGCTCATGAAGCGGTGCAGAATGTCGTTGCGGTTGGTCGCGACGATCAGCTGGCTGATCGGCAGACCCATGTTGCGCGCGAGATACCCGGCGAAGATGTCGCCGAAGTTGCCGGTCGGTACCGAGAACGCAATCGAGCGTGCCGGGCCGCCGAGCTGCAGGGCTGCGTGGAAGTAGTAGACGATCTGGGCCATGATCCGCGCCCAGTTGATCGAGTTGACCGCGACCAGACGGGTGCCCTTGAGGAAACCCTGATCGGCGAAGCTGGCCTTGACCATCTCCTGGCAGTCGTCGAAGTTGCCTTCGATGGCAATGTTGTGGATGTTGTCGCCGAAGATGGTGGTCATCTGCCGGCGTTGCACCTCGGACACCCGGTTGTGCGGGTGCATGATGAAAATGTCGACATTGTCGCAGGCCTTGCAGCCTTCGATGGCTGCCGAGCCGGTATCGCCGGAAGTGGCGCCCATGATCACCACGCGCTCGTTACGCTTGGCCAGCACGTAGTCGAGCAGGCGGCCGAGCAGCTGCAGGGCGAAATCCTTGAAGGCCAGGGTCGGGCCGTGGAATAGCTCCAGAACCCACTCGTTGCCGTTCAGCTGGCGCAGCGGCGCCACGGCGTTGTGGGCGAACACGCCGTAGGTTTCTTCGAGAATCTTCTTGAAGTCGGCATCCGGGATGCTGCCGGTGACGAACGGGCGCATCACGCGGAAGGCCAATTCGTGGTACGGCAGGCCGGCCCAGGAGGCGATCTCTTCCTGGGTGAAGCGCGGCAGGTTTTCCGGTACGTAGAGGCCGCCATCGCTGGCCAGGCCGGCGAGCAGCACGTCTTCGAAGTTGAGGACCGGAGCCTGGCCGCGGGTACTGATATAACGCATGTTCTTTACCTCAGCTCAGTTGCTCGACGCGGATACGCACTACGCTGCCGACGATATCGTTCAGCGCTTCCAGCGCGGCGATGGCATCGTTGACGCGGGCCTCCTGGACGCGATGGGTAACCAGGATCATCGGTACCAGGCCGTCGTGCTCTTCGGCTTCTTTCTGCATGATCGATTCGATGTTGATGCCGCGCGCCGAGAGGATGCTCGCCACCTGGGCCAGCACGCCCGGGTGATCCTTGGCCTGGATGCGCAGGTAGTAGGCGCTCTCGCACTCGCCGATAGACAGGATCGGATGGTCGCTCAGAGCGTCCGGCTGGAACGCCAGGTGCGGTACGCGATTGGTCGGGTCGGTGGTCAGGGCACGCACCACGTCGACCAGATCGGCGACCACGGACGAAGCCGTCGGCTCCATACCGGCGCCAGCGCCGTAGAACAGGGTGCTACCGGCGGCATCGCCATTGACCATCACCGCGTTCATCACGCCGTTGACGTTGGCGATCAGGCGATCGGCCGGGATCAGCGTCGGGTGAACGCGCAGCTCGATGCCGGCCTCGGTGCGACGGGCCACGCCGAGGTGCTTGATGCGGTAGCCCAGGGCTTCGGCGTAATTGACGTCGGCGCTGGTCAGCTGGCTGATGCCCTCGGTGTAGGCCTTGTCGAACTGCAGCGGAATGCCGAAAGCGATGGAGGCAAGGATGGTCAACTTGTGCGCGGCGTCGATGCCTTCGACGTCGAAGGTCGGGTCGGCTTCGGCGTAGCCCAGCGCCTGAGCCTCTTTCAGCACATCGGAGAAGGCACGGCCTTTCTCGCGCATCTCGGTGAGGATGAAGTTGCCGGTGCCGTTGATGATGCCGGCCAGCCAGTTGATGCGGTTGGCGGCCAGGCCTTCGCGGATCGCCTTGATCACCGGAATGCCACCGGCCACGGCGGCTTCGAAGGCGACGATGACCCCCTTCTCGCGGGCCTTGGCGAAGATTTCGTTGCCGTGCACGGCGATCAGCGCCTTGTTGGCGGTGACCACGTGCTTGCCGTTCTCGATGGCCTTGAGCACCAGCTCGTGCGCCAGGGTGTAGCCACCGATCAGCTCGATGACCACGTCGATTTCCGGGTTGGTCGCGACGTCGAAAATGTCGGCGGTAATGGGGGTTTCACCGGTATCGCATTTCGGATTGGGGCGGCGAGCGGCAATCTGCGCAACTTCGATTCCGCGCCCGGCACGGCGGGCAATCTCCTCGGCGTTGCGTTTGAGTACGTTGAAGGTGCCGCCACCGACGGTCCCAAGGCCACAGATGCCTACTTTTACCGGCTTCACGCTGAACTCCCCATCTTCACTGCGAAAACGGCCGGGCGAGCCCGGCCGTACAAAAGAGCCGCACATTACGAAGCGGCTCCCTATTAGTCAATCGACCGCGCTGCCCGGCTTACTTGGCTTCCAGGGCAATCTTGGCCAGTTGCGGCGCGGGCTGATAACCGGGAATCAACTGACCGTTGGCCAGAACGATTGCCGGGGTGCCATTCACGCCAACCATCTGGCCAATTTCGTACTGCTTCATCACCGGGTTGTCGCACTTGCCAGGCGGCAGCTCTTCGCGCGACTTGGCCTTGTTCATCGCCTGCTGACGGTCCTTGGCACACCACACGCTGACCAAGCCGTTGTAGCCATGCGAGCCCTCACCCTGGCGCGGGAACGCCACATAGCGAACCTCGACACCCAGGCGATTCAGCTCGGGGACTTCGCTGTGCAGTTTCTGGCAGTAGCCGCAATCGGTATCGGTGAATACGGTGATGTAGGTTTTCGGCTGCTTGGGCGCGAAGACCACCATCTCGGATTGGGGGATCGCGTCGATCAGCTTGGCGATGCCTTTGCTGGCGGCCTTCTCGGTCAGGTTGACCGCATTGCCATCCTTGAACTGATACAGATTGCCCTGCAGCAGGTACTGACCGTCGCCGCTGGCGTAGATCAGTCGGCCTCCGGTGAGGTGAACCTGAAACAGGCCGGTCATCGGGCTTTCGGCGATGGCCTCGATAGGCAGATCCGGTTGCAGTTTGCTCAAGGTCGCACGAATTGCCTGATCAGGATCGGCGGCCTGGGAGACGGCAGCGGCAAGGCTGAAAACGGCACCAACGAGGTAGCGGAAAGCGGGCATGGACTACTCCTATCAACAGTCGGCCAAGCCTATCACAACAGCCCTGCAGCGCCGACCGCAGACGCCGGGCGGCCGCGACTAGGGGACGAAAAGCGCCTCAGCCGCGCGGGTGATGCTGCGCGTGCAGATCCTGCAGGCGCGCACGTGCGATATGGGTGTAGATCTGCGTGGTCGACAGGTCGCTGTGACCCAGCAGCATCTGCACCACGCGCAGGTCCGCACCATGGTTGAGCAAGTGGGTGGCGAAGGCATGGCGCAGGGTGTGCGGGGACAGGGATTTGCCGATCCCGGCAACCCTGGCCTGGTGCTTGATGCGGTGCCAGAAGGTCTGCCGGGTCATCTGTTCGCCACGCAGCGAGGGGAACAGCACATCGCTGGGCTTGCCATCGAGCAGGAAGGGCCGGGCCTCGCGAACGTAGCGCTCAACCCAGACGATCGCCTCCTCGCCCATCGGCACCAGCCGCTCCTTGCTGCCCTTGCCGAATACGCGCAGCACACCCTGACGCAGATTGACCTGCTCCAGGGTCAGGGAGATCAATTCGGTCACCCGCAGGCCGCAGGCGTAGAGCACCTCGAGCATCGCGCGGTCACGCAGGCCGATCGGATCGTCCAGCTCCGGCGCGGCAAGCAGCGCCTCGACATCCGCCTCCGACAGCGATTTCGGCAGTGGTCGCCCCAACTGCGGCAGGTCGACCTGCAGCGTCGGGTCCTCGCTCAGCAGTCCCTCGCGCAGCAGATAGCGATAGAAGCCGCGCACGCCGGAGAGAAAGCGCGCCGTGGAGCGGGCCTTGTAGCCCTGCTCCATGCGCCAGGCCAGGTGATCGAGGATGATCTCGCGACCGGCACTCGGCAGCTGCAGACCACGCGCCTGCAGCCACTCGTTGAACAGCCCGAGATCACTGCGGTAGGCGTCGCGGGTATGCGCCGACAACCCCTTCTCCAGCCACAGGGCGTCGAGGAAACGATCAATCAGCGGGTGGTCGAGAACAGGCATGGTCGGCTTCGCGTCGGGGGAGGCCAAGTCTTCCACAGCACCCGCCCGACGACCAGCACCCGCAACGCCTATCAGAGCGGGTTAACAGCCTCCGCGGCAAAGTCATCACGCAGCACCGGCATCGGCTTCTTGTCCTCGCCGATGGCGACGAAGCTGAACACCCCGCTGACCGCCTTCTCGCGACCATCGCTGTACATGCTCTCGACGAAGATGTTCACCTCGACCTTGAGGCTGGTGTTGCCGACCTTGATCACCCGCCCGACCAGCTCGACGATGGAGCCCGCGGGGATCGCATGCTTGAAGTCGATCCGGTCGGACGACACAGTCACCAGCGGCAGGCGGCAGAAGCGCGTGGCGGCGATGAACGACACCTCATCCATCCAGGCCAGCGCAGTGCCGCCGAACAGGGTGTTGTGGTGGTTGGTGGTCGGCGGGAAGACCGCCTTGGTCACACGGGTTTCCGACAGCTCGGTACGCCGCTGAATTTCTTGCTCTCTGGGGGTCATGCCACAACTACCTGACGACTTGGTGGCTGCCTGTGCTGCGGGGTTGTAATTGTTCTACGCGGCGTTCATGCAGAAACGAAAAAATGCGGGCAAGAAAAAAGCAGCCCTAGGGCTGCTTTTTTCGACAGGGAAAACCGTCCGATCAGGACAGTTTTTCCTTGATGCGTGCTGCCTTGCCGGACAGGTCGCGGAGGTAGTACAGCTTGGCTTTGCGCACGTCACCGCGACGCTTGACGGCCAGGCTGTCGACCAGCGGGCTGTAGGTCTGGAAAGTACGCTCTACGCCAACACCGTTGGAGATCTTGCGAACAGTGAATGCACTGTTCAGACCACGGTTGCGCTTGGCGATAACGACGCCCTCGAAAGCCTGCAGACGGGAACGGTCGCCTTCCTTCACTTTCACCTGAACGACGATGGTGTCGCCCGGGGCAAAGGTCGGGATCTCTTTGGTCATCTGCTCAGCTTCGAGCTGCTGAATGATTTTGTTGGTCATGCTGTGCTCCTAAGACAAGCCACGGCTTGTCATCGATACGTTAACTATCGTCCCGCTGGCGGATGTATTCCTCCAGCAGCTTTTTTTCTTCTCCAGAAAGCGAGCGGCTATCCAGAAGATCAGCGCGGCGTTCCCAGGTCCGACCAAGGGACTGTTGCAAACGCCAGCGCCGGATGTGTTCGTGGTTGCCGCTAAGCAACACGTTAGGAACACGTTTTCCCGCATACACCTCCGGGCGGGTGTAGTGCGGACAGTCGAGCAGGCCATCGCTGAACGAGTCCTCCTCGGCCGAATCTGCATGGCCCAATGCACCGGGCAACAAGCGGGTGACCGCATCGATCAGGACCATCGCCGGCAGCTCGCCACCGGAGAGAACATAGTCACCAATCGACCATTCCTCATCGACATGCTCTTCGATGAAGCGCTCGTCGACACCTTCGTAGCGACCGGCGATGAGAATCAAACCCTCTTCGACAGCCAGCTCACGCACTGCCGGCTGGTTCAGCTGGCGGCCTTGCGGCGACAGGTAGATCACCTTCGCCTTCTCTCCGGCGGATGCCTTGGCCGCAGCCAGGGCGCCTTCCAGAGGCTTGATCTTCATCACCATGCCGGGGCCGCCACCAAAAGGTCGGTCGTCCACTGTCTGGTGACGGTCGTCGGTGAAATCGCGCAGGTAGTGACAGTTCAACTGCAACAGACCCTGCTTCACCGCACGACTGGTAATGCCGTACTGACTGATGGAGGCAAACATCTCCGGGAAGATGCTGATGACTTCAACGCGCATGGCACTCGCTCGCACAAGAGCCTGACAGCTCAGAAATCGGCGTCCCAGTCGACCTGCATTTCGCCGGCCGCCAGATCCACCTTGAGCACGCACTGCGCCGTGTACGGCAGCAGACGCTCGCGGTCATCAAGGCTGCCTGCGCAGGGCTTGACCACCATGACATCGTTGGCACCGGTCTCGAACAGGTGGTCGATCGTGCCGAGCAGTTGCCCGAGCTGATCGATGACCTTGAGACCTGCCAGCTGGTACCAGTAGAACTCGTCTTCGGCCAGGTCCGGCAGCTGCTCACGGGGCACACAAATGTCGAAACCCGCGAAAGTACGTGCGACTTCGCGGTCATCGAGGCCCTTGAGCTTCGCCACCAGAACCTTGCCTTGCAAGCGTCCGCTGACCAGCTCAACCTGCTTGACCTCACCATCGCGCTGGAGTGTCCAGCGGCGGTAGTCGAGCAGGTTGTCAATCGGATCGGTGAAGGAATAAATCTTCACCTCGCCACGTATGCCGTGCACCGAAGTGATCTTGCCGAGAACGATGAGGTCCTCGGCGGTCGGCGACGTGGTCATATTGCTCAGGCAGCAGCCTTGGCAGCTTCCTTGAGCAGCTGAGCAACGCGCTCAGACGGCTGGGCGCCTTGGCTCAGCCAATAGGTAGCGCGCTCCTGGTTAACAGAAAGCTTCACTTCCGCACCGCTGGCGATCGGGTTGAAGAAACCGATACGCTCGACGAAACGACCATCGCGCGCATTGCGGCTGTTGGTCACGGTCAGGTGGTAGAAGGGGCGCTTCTTGGAGCCGCCACGGGCAAGACGGATGGTTACCATGTGAACATCGTTCCTGTAGTCGGTGCTTGCAAATCTAAAAGGCACACTTTGAGGGCCTAGGGCCCGAAAGGCCGCATATTCTAAGGATTATGCGGCCGTTTGCAAATTTCTTTTTGGTGCCACCGGTCGATCACGCCTGCAGCCCATACGCCATGGGCACCGGCTCTTCACGGCCTTGGTGGAGGGTTGCGAAAACCGGAGGCCACGCCTCACATTTTCGGCATGCCACCGCCCGGCATCATCCCGCCAAGGCCACGCATCATCTTGGCCATGCCACCCTTGGCGGTGAATTTCTTCATCATCTTCTGCATCTGCTTGTGCTGTTTGATCAGCCGCCCGACATCCTGCACCTGGGTGCCGGAGCCGAGTGCGATGCGCCGCTTGCGCGAGCCGCTGATGAGCTCCGGATCGCGACGCTCGGCCGGGGTCATCGAGCAGATGATCGCGTCCATCTGCTTGAACTGTTTCTCCGCAGCGCCCTGGGCACCGCTCATTTGCGACAGGTTGACGCCACCAATGGACGGCAGCTTGTCCATCAGGCCGCCCAGACCACCCATGTTCTTCATCTGTTGCAGCTGGTCACGGAAGTCTTCGAGGTCGAAGCCCTTGCCCTTCTTCAGCTTCTTGGTGAGCTTCTCGGCCTTCTCGCGATCGAGGGTCTGCTCGGCCTGCTCGATCAGGCTGAGCACGTCCCCCATGCCGAGGATGCGCGAGGCGATACGGTCCGGATGGAAGGGCTCGAGCGCATCGCTCTTCTCGCCCATGCCGAGGAACTTGATCGGCTTGCCGGTGATCTGCCGCACCGACAGCGCGGCACCCCCACGGGCGTCGCCGTCAACCTTGGTCAGCACCACGCCGGTCAGCGGCAGCGCCTCACCGAAGGCCTTGGCGGTGTTGGCGGCGTCCTGACCGGTCATGGCATCGACCACGAACAGGGTTTCCACTGGATTGATCGCCGCGTGCACGGCCTGGATCTCGGCCATCATCTCGGCATCGATGGCCAGGCGGCCGGCGGTGTCGACGATGACCACGTCGATGAACTTCAGCCGCGCTTCGGCAATCGCCGCCTGGGCGATGGCAACCGGCTTCTGGCTGGTGTCGGACGGGAAGAAGGTGACGCCGATGTCACCCGCCAGGGTCTCCAGCTGCTTGATCGCGGCCGGGCGATAGACGTCGGCGGAGACCAGCATTACGGTTTTTTTCTTGCGCTCTTTGAGAAAGCGCGCCAACTTGCCCGCGGTGGTGGTCTTACCCGCTCCCTGCAGGCCGGCCATCAGCACCACGGCGGGTGGCGTGGCCGCCAGGTTGAGGTCTTCGTTGGCCGCCCCCATCAGCTCTTCGAGTTCGGCACGAACGATCTTCACGAACGCCTGGCCTGGCGTCAGGCTCTTCGAGACTTCGGTACCAACCGCGCGGTCCTTGACCTTGTTGACGAAATCCTTGACCACCGGCAACGCGACGTCGGCCTCGAGCAGGGCCATGCGCACTTCACGCAGGGTGTCCTTGATGTTGTCCTCGGTCAGCTTGGCTTTGCCGGTGACATGGCGAAGCGTCTGTGACAGGCGATCGGTTAGGTTTTCGAACATGCGCGTTCCTTTCAGCGGGGGCTTGCGGCAAGGCGCGGAGTATAACCAAGTGTCCTCGCGCCTGACACCGCCAGCGGTCTTTCGTGGAACGCTTCTTATATGCCACACTCACGACCTTTCGGGACCGGCCCTTACAAGGATTTATGCACCCTCTGCTGCCCAGCCTGGTCGCCGCTGCACTCTATGCCGGCGCCACTACCTACCAAGGCCTGCGTCTGGCCCGCCACGAACGCCCGAACCGCCCACTGCTCGCGTCGTTGGTGGTGATCGCCCTGTTCTTCCACGGCGGCAGCCTGTTCATGCAGCTGCATGCAACGCCCGGCCTGACTCTCGACTTTTTCAACGCGGCCAGCCTGATCGCCTACGCGGTGATCCTGCTGACCCTGCTCGCCTGCCTGCGCATCCCGGTGGAGAACCTGCTGCTGGTCCTGCTGCCGCTGGGCGGCCTGACCGTTCTGCTGGCGCAGTTTCTACCATCCGGCACGCTAAACCCGATCGACGAAGAGCCGGGCATCCTCGCCCACATCCTGCTGTCGATCCTGGCCTACGGCTTGCTGACCATGGCCGTGTTCCAGTCCCTGCTGCTGCTGCTGCAGGACCACCAGCTCAAGCACAAGCACCCGTCCGGGCTGATCCGCAATTTCCCGCCGCTGCAGACCATGGAAAGCCTGCTGTTCGGCTTCCTCTGGGCCGGCTGGGCCTTGCTGTCGCTATCGCTTCTGTCCGGCTGGCTGTTCCTCGACAACCTGTTCGCCCAGCACCTGGCGCACAAGACCATCCTGTCCTGCTTCGCCTGGCTGGTGTTCGCGGTGCTGCTATGGGGCCGTCATCAGCTCGGCTGGCGCGGACACAAGGCAATTCGCTGGACCCTGGCCGGTTTCCTCCTGCTGATGCTGGCCTACTTCGGCAGCAAGCTGGTCCGCGAATTCATCCTGCACGTCTAAGGCGAGAAGAGTAGGCCCGCGTGAATCTTCACTCCTACGGACTGTGGCTCGGGATTGCGGCGCTGATCGCCGCCATCGGCTGGCTACTGCGCGATCGCCCGCTGTTCCGGCGCATCGGCACACGCAGCAAGCCCTCCACCCAGCCCGAACGCCGCCAGGTGTCGCGCACCCTGTCCCCGCAGGAAGCGCGGCAGCAGCGCCAGCACACCCTGCTGGAGCTGCTGGAACTGGAAAAGGTCACGGTCGACGACATCATGATCCCGCGCAGCGAGGTCGTCGGCATCAACCTCGACGACGACCTGGCGCAGATCGCCGAACAGCTGCGCACCTCCACGCACACCCGCTTGCCGGTGTTCCATGACGACGACATCAACCAGGTTGCCGGTGTCGTGCACATGCGCCGCCTGGCCAGCCTGCTGACCCAGGGCGGACTGACCCGCGACAGCCTGCTCGAGTGCTGCCAGCCCCCCTACTTCGTGCCCGAGGGCACGCCGCTGGCGACGCAGCTGATCAACTTCCAGAAGGAAAAACGCCGCCTCGGCCTGGTGGTCGACGAGTACGGCGACGTGCTCGGCATCATCACCCTGGAAGACCTGCTCGACGAGATCATCGGCGACTTCAGCCACGAAGACGGCGCCCGCAACCCGGAGATCCATCCACAGGCCGACGGCACGCAGATCATCGAAGGCACGGCGAACATCCGCGAGATCAACAAGAGCCTCGGCTGGCGCCTGCCGAGCGACGGGCCGAAGACCCTCAACGGCCTGATCACCGAAGCCCTGGAAACCATACCCGATGCGCCGGTGTGCCTGAAAATCGGCCCCTACCGCCTGGAAATCCTCGAATCCAGCGAAAGCCGGGTGATCAGCGTGCGCCTGTGGCAGGCGCCGTTTCGCCGCACGACCCGCTGAGACGCTCCGCCAACACCTGCGCCCATAGCTGATAGCCCAGCTCCGATGGGTGATAGCCGTCCTGCGCGAGATGGTCGACCGCCAGACGCACCTGCAGCGGATGATGACTGGCCGCCAGTTCGCCACTGAGCTGCAGCAGATGGGCATCGAGCAGCGCCGCGCGCGCGCCCAACAGGCGCCGGAGCAACCAGGGCAACACCGTGAAGTGCTGCATCGGCGGCACGCCGCTGAACGCCACACGGCAACCCCGCGCAACCAATGCCTGGTTGAGTTCACGTAGTGCGCGATCCCAGGTGACCAGGGAACTCAGCGCAGTGCTGTCGTTGACGCCGAAGACCAGCAAGGCCAGATCCGCCGGCTCGCCAAGTGCTGCCGGCAACAGACGCTGACAGGCCTGAGCGGCGGTGATGCCATTCTCGCCACAGGCACGCCAGTCCACCGGACGGCGCAGGCGCTGCGCCAGCGCAGTACCGAGCTGACCAGCCAGAGCCTCGCCCTGCCCCGCCACACCGACACCCGCCACGGTCGACTCGCCGATCAGTAGCAGGCGCAGCGGCTCACCGGCAAACTCGCTTCCTGCCAGCCCCTGCTGGACGCCCGCAGCCGGCGGCAACCGCAACGCCGTGCGTCGCACCCACAACGCCTGCGGCAAGGCGACCGGCAGCGCCAGCAGCAAGCCGGACCACCACAGCAGGGCACGCAGGCGCATTACAGCTCGACGTGAACCGCCGCCGCCGAGCGTGCCGCCTTGGCCCGGGCCGCGGCTTCCGATTCGTCACGTGCCAGGGCCACGCCCATGCGCCGCTGGCCCTGCACCTCGGGCTTGCCGAACAAGCGCAGCGCGGTATCCGGTTCAGCCAGCGCCGCCTGCAGGTTGCCGAAGCTGACCTGCTGCGACTCGCCTTCGACCAGAATCACCGCCGACGCCGATGGCCCGACCTGGCGAATCAGCGGGATCGGCAAGCCGAGGATGGCACGCGCGTGCAGGGCGAATTCCGACAGGTCCTGGGAGATCAGGGTGACCAGGCCAGTGTCGTGCGGGCGTGGCGACACTTCACTGAACCAGACTTCGTCGCCCTTGACGAACAGCTCGACGCCGAACAGGCCGCGCCCGCCCAGCGCCTCGGTCACCGCCAGGGCGACCTGCTCGGCGGCGGCCAGGGCCTTGGCGCTCATCGCCTGGGGTTGCCAGGATTCGTGGTAGTCACCCTTGACCTGGCGATGGCCAATCGGTGCGCAGAAGGTCGTACCGCCAGCATGTCGCACGGTGAGCAGGGTGATCTCGTAGTCGAAATCGATGAAGCCCTCGACGATCACCCGGCCCTTGCCGGCGCGCCCGCCTTCCTGGGCGTAGTCCCAGGCACCCTGCAGATCCGCGGCTCCCTTGACCACGCTCTGGCCCTTGCCGGAGGAGCTCATGATCGGCTTGACCACGCACGGGCAGCCGACGGTTTCCACCGCCTTGCTGTAGGCCTCGAAGGTGTCGGCGAACAGGTACGGCGAGGTCGGCAGGCCCAACTCTTCCGCAGCCAGGCGGCGGATGCCCTCACGGTTCATGGTCAGCTGCGCGGCGCGCGCGGTGGGGATCACGGTGAAACCTTCCTGCTCCAGTTCGAACAGGGTGTCGGTGGCGATCGCCTCGATTTCCGGCACGATGTAGTGCGGCTGCTCCTGCTCGATCACCGCACGCAGGGCGGCGCCGTCGAGCATGCTGATCACATGGCTGCGGTGCGCCACCTGCATGGCCGGCGCATTGGCGTAGCGGTCCACGGCAATCACTTCGCAGCCCAGGCGCTGCAGCTCGATGGCCACTTCCTTGCCCAGCTCGCCGGAGCCACAGAGCAGGACACGGGTGGCGGTCGGCGACAGTGGAGTACCGATACGGGGCATGAATGAATCCTCGAAAATAGGGAAATACGGAAAAGGGGGACGGCTCAGGACGTCGGCTGCACCAGGAACAGGCCGGCGGCCCGGGTGCGTTCGGCGCAGAGCAGCAGCACGCTGCGGCGCTCGTCGTTGCTCATGCGCCCCCAGCGGGTGATCTCGTCGGCCGTGCGCTGGCAACCGATGCAGATGTCCGCATCGTCCAGCGCGCAAACGCTGACGCAGGGCGATCGCACCGGGCGCTCGACCTCCATCAGCCTTCGTCCTCGGCCAAGTCGCGGGCGTAGCGCTGGGCGTTGTGCACGTAATGGGCGGCGCTGCCCTCAAGCATCTTCTTCTGCTGCTCGGTGAGTTCGCGCACCACCTTGCCGGGCGAGCCCATGACCAGGCTGCCATCGGGAATTTCCTTGCCTTCGGCGATCAGCGAGTTGGCCCCGATGATGCAGTTCTTGCCGATCTTGGCACCGTTGAGGATCACCGCATTGATGCCGATCAGGCTGTAATCGCCCACGCTGCAGCCGTGCATCATGACGTTATGGCCGACAGTGACGCCTTTGCCGAGCGTGAGCGGAAAGCCCATGTCGGTGTGCATCACGGTGCCGTCCTGGACGTTGCTGTTCTCGCCGATGTGGATCAGTTCGTTGTCGCCACGCAGCACGGCGCCGAACCAGACGTTGGCGCCTTTCTCCAGGCGCACCTTGCCGATCACGGCAGCGGTGGGCGCGATCCAGCTTTCGGGATGGGCATCGACGCGGGCGTCGCCAAGGCGGTACTTCATGGACGGTTCCTCACAGGCGGATGATCTGGACCGACGGCTTCGGAGGCCGTTCCAGGTCGATCCCGGCATCGAATGCCAGGTTGACCAGCTCGACGATCATCACCGCCGTCAGGCCCCAGATCTTGTAGTTCTCATAGTGATAGCAAGGCACGTACCAGCTGCGCCCTTCGTAGTCGATGCGGTGCGTAACCTCGCGCGGGTCTTCGCAGAAGAAGCGCAGCGGCACGGAAAATACCGCGGCGATCTCGTCGTCGTTGGCGCGGTACTCGACGTAATCCGGCACCACGCCAACATATGGCGTGACGCGAATGCCGAAACGCGAGACCAGCGGGCTGAGCGGGCCGACGACTTCGACCAGGCCTGGCGGCAGGCCGACTTCTTCCTCGGCCTCGCGCAGCGCGGTGTGGATCAGGTCGCGGTCCTCGGGGTCACGCCGACCGCCGGGAAACGCCACTTCACCGCCGTGGGTGGAGAGACCGCTGGCGCGCAGGGTCAGGACCAGCTCGGGATCGTCGCCACGGGTGATCGGCACCAGCACGGCCGCTTCCGGGTGGCGCTGGTCGACTTCCAGAATGCGTGGCGTATGGCTGCGCACGCGCTGCAGCAGCTCGTCGAGCATGGGCTGATCTCGGTCTCTTCTTGTCCCCGGCATGATGGCATGAAAGCCGACGCACGCCCAAGCCCCGAACCGACCGGGCGGCTTGCCGGCAGCGCAGGCTGACGCCAAGATGAGCGCACAAAAGAGGAGTCGGCATGAAATTCTGCAGCCTGTGCGGCAGCACCGTGGAACAGCGCATTCCAGAAGGCGACAACCGCCTGCGTTTCGTCTGCGTGCACTGCACCACCGTGCACTATCAGAACCCCCGCGTGGTCGCCGGCTGCGTGCCGGTATGGGGCGAGCAGGTGCTGCTCTGCCGCCGCGCCATCGAGCCGCGGCGCGGCTACTGGACGTTACCGGCGGGCTTCATGGAGAACGGCGAAACCCTGGCCCAGGCCGCCGCCCGCGAGACCGACGAGGAGGCCTGCGCCCGCGTCAGCGATCTGCACCTCTATACCCTCTTCGACCTGCCGCACATCAGCCAGGTGTACGTATTCTTCCGGGCCCGGCTGGTTGACCTGGACTTCTGCGCCGGCGAGGAAAGCCTCGAGGTGCGCCTGTTCCACGAACAGGAAATTCCCTGGAACGAGCTGGCCTTCCCCACGGTCGGACGTACTCTGGAATGCTATTTCGCCGACCGTCGCGAGCAGCAGTTTCCGGTGCGCAACGAGGGCCTCGCGGCACTGCGCCCTCGCGCATAACCGCCACTCTATCTGGGCAGGAGCACCGTCATGGACACCAGCAACCACCACAGCCTGCGCACCCTGTTCGAGCAACTCGGCCTGCCGTCGGAGAACGACGACATCGCCGCGTTCATTCGCGACCATCAACTGGCCAATGGCGAGAAGATCGCCAAGGCGCCGTTCTGGACCGAGGCCCAGGCCAACTTCCTCGCCGAATCGCTCAAGCGCGATGCCGACTGGGCGATCAAGGTCGACGAACTGGCCGTGTCACTGACCAGGAACGACCTCGCGCCACGATGACAGTCGCAGGCGCAGCAGGCTGGCCGCCGTCGCCGGATCGTCGGCATCGGTGACCAGCAACAGGTCGCCTGCCTCGTCCAGCGCGATACCCTCGACCTTCCAGCGACCGTCCAGCTCGGCCAGACGCCGCACCCTGCCATCCGCCTCGACCAGGCCGATCAACGTGCCCAGGCAGGCGCCATCCTGATAGCTGTCCGCGGTGTTCTCCGCCACGGCACTGAACAGCCAGCGCCCCTCCGCCAGTGCCGCGCCATCGGTGAAACCCAGCGTGACGCCACCCAGCTCGCCCAACTGCACCACCTCGACCGACTCGGCAGTCGGCGCCTGGCCAGCCGGATCAGCCAGCCAGGTGCGCAGTGCCGACCAGGCGAAGCGCACCACGGCATTCGCCGAATCGCCCTGGTTGCCGCGCTGCAGCAGGACGAACTGCTCGCCAAGCAGGAACGCGCCCTCGATATTCAAATCGGCGAAGCGCTCGCGCAGCGGCTGGTAGAGCGCCGCGAGATCGATCAGACGCGGCTCGCCCTGCAGCGCACCGCGGGCGTCCAGCGCCAGCAGCACACTGGTCTGGCGCTTGCCCGTCGAACCCGAGCCCAGCGCCAGCAACGCGCCATGTGCAAAGCCCTCGTCGGGCGGTAACAGGGCCAGCGCCTCCAGATCGGGCTTGGCGGCCTTGCGCTCGGCCTTGGTCGGCGGCAGCTCGCCAGTGAACAGACGCGAAAGACGCCCCGGCTGCGACCCGGCGGCAGCGAACACGCCAAGGTGCAGCTCGTCGTCCGCCACGACATACAGCTGCCCGCCCACACGCACCAGCGCGCTGGCCGCACTCAGGTGCGCATGCCCCTGCGGGTGGCTGCCAGGCTGCACAAGCAAATCACGCAGGTGTTCGAGATCGCCCATGGGCGGGTTCCTCCAAGAAGCAGGGTCCTATCAGAACACGCCACGCCAGGGCCGCTCGACAAGTTTCAGGCGCCTGCGCAGCCGCCGACAAAACTTCTCGACCGGCAATCTCCCGAGGATTGATCATCCCCGCCGGCATAGGCAGACTCTCGCCCCAACACCGACCTGCTCCGGCAGGCCCTCAGCAATACCTTCGGAACATCGCAATGCGCTGGCTGCTCGCCGTACTCTGCCTCTCCCTCGTCAGTCTCAGTCACGCCTCCAGCGCCCCGGCCCCGGCAGTGCAGGGCAAAAACGTGGACAAGGTGCTGGTGCTCAAATCCGAACGCAAGCTGCACCTCATGGGCCGCGGCGAAGTGCTCAAGTCCTATCGCGTGTCCCTGGGCAAGCAGCCCAACGGCGCCAAGCTGCGCGAGGGCGACAGCCGTACGCCGGAAGGCTTCTACTGGCTCGACTGGCGCAAGACCAGCGACAAGTACAACCTGTCCATGCACGTTTCCTACCCCAACGCCCGCGACCTGGCCAATGCGCGCAAACAGGGCGTATCCCCCGGCGGCATGATCATGATCCACGGCACGCCACTGGATGACGAATACCCGGAGTGGTACTTCCACACCCTCGACTGGACCGAAGGCTGCATCGCCATGAAGAACGCCGACATGCGCGAAATCTGGAGCCTGGTCAAAGACGGCACGCTGATCGAAATCCGCCCCTGAGTGAATCCCACTGCTCCGAATCCGCGGCGCTCCTGTAGCGCCGCGCTGCATTCCACCGCCCGGCAAATTTGCGCACGCTAATCTTGCGCGTTAAGTTGTTTCCACTCTCCGCACTCAACCGGACCGCCGCCATGAGCGACTTCGATTCCTGCGACGCGCTGTTGCTGGACAACCAGCTGTGCTTTGCCCTGTATTCCACCTCGCTGCAGATGACCAAGACCTACAAGCCGCTGCTGCAAAGCATCGGCCTGACCTACCCGCAGTACCTGGCGATGCTGGTGCTGTGGGAACGCGATGGCATCACCGTGGGCGAGATCAGCACCCGCCTGCTCACCGATCCAGGCTCGCTGACCCCGCTGCTCAAGCGCCTGGAGGCCGATGGCCTGCTCAATCGCACCCGTAGCTCGGTCGACGAGCGCGTAGTCGAACTGCGCCTGACCGACAAGGGCCGCGCACTGCAGGAGCAGGCGCGGCGCTTCCCGTCCTGCATCCTCCAAACCAGCGAGCACACCCCCGAACAACTGGCAGCACTGAAGGAAGAGCTGGTCGCCCTGCGCGCCAAGTTGCATCAGGCCAGCTGATAGCCCCTTTTTCGCTGGGCGACGCCCGTCGCCCAGCGCTGCACCGCCCCTGAAAGCTTCGCTCTAGACGCTTATTCTCTAAGCGAATAGACATCCAAATAAATACGTCTAAAAATTTATCTTGCGCACAAAGTAAATCATCACTACATTTCGCTTCACGCACTATTTAGCGCGCAAAATTTTAGCTAGCGAACAACTTGAGGATTCCACCATGCAAACCATCACCGCGCTCTACACCGCTACTGCAACTGCCACCGGCGGCCGTGACGGCCGTGCCGTTTCCTCCGACGGCTTGCTCGACGTGAAACTCACCACCCCGCGCGAACTCGGCGGCCAAGGCGGCGAAGCCACCAACCCCGAGCAACTGTTCGCCGCTGGCTATTCGGCCTGCTTCATCGGCGCGCTGAAATTCGTCGCCAGCCAGCAGAAGCAAAAATTCCCGGCTGACGCGTCGATCACCGGCAAGGTCGGCATTGGCCAGATCCCCGGCGGCTTCGGTCTGGAAGTGGAACTCGCCATCAGCCTGCCAGGCATCGACCGCGCCATCGCCGAAGCGCTGATCGCCGCGGCACACCAGGTCTGCCCTTACTCCAACGCCACCCGCGGCAACATCGCCGTCAATCTCGTGCTGGTCTGAACCGGCACTGCTGAAGGAGAACCGTCATGAACATTCGTCAACTCGTGGCCAGCGGCATTGCGATGCTGGCCCTCGCCTGCTCTCTCAGCGCCTTCGCCCAGGATGGCGGCGTTCCGACCCAACCCTACAGCTACGGTCTGCCACTGGATGTGGCCCAGGTGATCTCCCTGCAGGAGCAAGCCAGCGGCCACTGCCAGCCCGTGCAAGCCAAGATGATCTACCTCAACTCGGACGGCCAACTCGAAGCCATCACCTACCTCAAGCAGGCGGATGACTGCCACAGCCAGGGCTGAACCCTGGCTGCGACAGCCCAGTGTATAAAGGAGAACCGCACATGAAGATCACCCAACGACTCGCTGCCGGCCTGCTCGCCCTGGCCGTCAGCAACGCATTCGCCGCCGGCAGCCCCGGCGTCGAACACAACACCCAGGGCTTCCTCGACGCCCTTGCCGCCGGTGGCGGCCAGCCGCTGGAAACCCTCAGCCCGAAGGATGCGCGTAACGTGCTGGTCGGTGCCCAGGCCGGGGTGAAACTGCAGCTGCCGGCAGCCGATATCAGCCGCAAGACCATCCAGGTCGACGGCCAGGCCATCGACCTGACCATCGTTCGCCCAGCGGGGGCGAAGGGTGTGCTGCCGGTCTTCATGTTCTTCCACGGCGGTGGCTGGGTGCTCGGCGACTTCCCCACCCATGAACGCCTGATCCGCGATCTGGTGGCGACCTCCGGCGCCGCGGCGGTGTACGTGAACTACACGCCGTCGCCGGAAGCCAAGTACCCCACCGCGATCAACCAGGCCTACGCCGCCACTCGCTGGGTTGCCGAGCATGGCCAGGAAATCGACGTCGACGGCAAACGCCTGGCGGTGGCCGGCAATAGCGTCGGCGGCAACATGGCCGCGGTCGTCAGCCTGATGGCCAAGGACAAGGGCGCACCGCAGATCCGCTTCCAGGCGCTGCTGTGGCCGGTGACCGATGCCAGCTTCGAGACCGCCTCGTACATGCAGTTCGCCGACGGCCACTTCCTGACCCGCAGCATGATGCAGTGGTTCTGGGACAGCTACACGACCGACCCGCGCCAGCGCGCCGAGATCTATGCCTCGCCGCTACGCGCTTCGCTCGATCAGCTCAAGGGCTTGCCGCCGGCACTGGTGCAGACCGCCGAGATGGACGTACTGCGTGATGAAGGCGAAGCCTATGCACGCAAGCTGGACGCCGCCGGGGTGCCGGTCACCGCGGTGCGCTACAACGGCATGATCCACGACTTCGGTCTGCTCAACGTGATCAGCCAGATCCCCGGTACCCGCTCGGCCATGCTCCAGGCCGGCGAGGAGCTGAAGAAACACCTGAAGTAAAACGCAGAAACCAACAGGCCCCGACCGCCCATGGCGCGTCGGGGCCTGTTGCATGTGCAGCGTAATCAGAACTGCAGGTCGGACAGGCGCCACACCTCGAAGGCCGGCGTCTCGTAGGGGTGGGCGCGCTTCATAGCCTTCACCGTGTCGTGCAACAACTCGTCGGCGATCACCAGCTCGACTTTCCACTCGGCGATTTCATGCACCCTGCCATGCACCCCGAGAAACGGCTCACTGCCCTCCAGTGGACGATACTGTCCCTGCCCCAGGGTTTGCCAGCAGCAACTGTCATAACGCCCAATGCGCCCACCGCCAGCAGCAAACACGGCGTTTTTCACCGCATCCAGATGGCTTTCGGGCACGTAGAAACACAGTTTGTACATCGAATTCTTTCCCCTATGCAGCGACGAATGCGGGAGCCATCCCCTGATCGGCAACGCGAGGAATCACACTCCCCGCGCAACATGACCACGCCTGGCTCACCCTGACCCAGCAATACTGGCATTTTGCCTTATCAGCGCCATCAGGCACAGCTCACACGTCGGTATTGGAGTCGATCCAGGGCAAATCGTCCTGCCACGGCATAGAGCAGTTGCGCATAAGCACGCGCATTACTCACCACTGAAGAAGCGCCTGATCCGTGCCTGCAAGCCGCTTACCGGGCGATTGTGGCTGCCATCGCAATACGGCATGCGTGTGGACAGGCCGCAACGGCACAGCAGCAGATGCTGTTCGCGCGCAGGCGTCAGGCGCAGGCCGCTGGGGCAATCGGCGGGGCAATCGGGAAGCGTGGACGAACGCCCACAGCGGCACAGCAGCAAGGTATCGCCAGGCTTGACCTGGCGTACCTCGGGGAGAATCGGCGGGGCCTCATCGGCCATCGGCAGGCCCCACCAACGCCGCGTCCCGGGAGCGGGAAACGGCGCGGCAGCGGATCAGTCGACCCACACGCGGGCGTTGCGGAACATGCGCAGCCAGCCGCCGTCTTCCTGCCACTCGTCCGGGCGCCAGGAGTTCTGCACGGCGCGGAACACCCGCTCCGGGTGCGGCATCATGATGGTCACGCGGCCATCGCGGCTGCACAGACCGGTAATCCCGCGCGGCGAGCCGTTGGGGTTGGCCGGGTAGGTTTCGGTGACCTTGCCGTTGTTGTCGACGAAACGCAGGGCCACGGTGCCGGACAGATCGGCCTCCAGCAGCGCCTCCTCGCTTTCGAACTCGGCATGGCCCTCACCATGGGCGATGGCGATCGGCATGCGCGTGCCGGCCATGCCACGCAGGAAGATCGACGCCGACTCCTGCACCTGGACCATCGCCACGCGCGCCTCGAACTGCTCCGAGCGGTTGCGCACGAAGTGCGGCCAGAACTCGGTGCCGGGGATCAGCTCGTGCAGGTTGCTCATCATCTGGCAGCCGTTGCACACGCCGAGGGCGAAACTGTCCTTGCGCTCGAAGAACGCCTGGAAGGCATCGCGGGCGCGGCTGTTGAACAGCGCCGACTTGGCCCAGCCTTCACCGGCGCCGAGCACGTCACCGTAGGAGAAGCCGCCGCAGGCGACAAGACCCTTGAACTCTTCCAGGCTGACACGGCCGGCAAGGATGTCGCTCATGTGCACGTCGACCGCCGCGAAGCCGGCACGGTCGAAGGCCGCGGCCATTTCCACCTGGCCGTTGACACCCTGCTCGCGCAGGACCGCCACTTGCGGGCGCACGCCCTTCTTGATGTAGGGCGCGGCGATGTCCTGGTTGACGTCGAACGACAGCTTGATCGACAGGCCCGGGTTTTCCTCGTCGAGGATGGTGTCGAATTCCTGCTCGGCGCACTGCACGTTGTCGCGCATGCGCTGGATCTGATAGCTGGTCTCGGCCCACTGGCGCTGCAGCAGGCGGCGCTGACCGCCGAACACCACTTCACCGTTGAAGCTGATGGCCACGTCGCTGCCGTTGACCGGCTGGCCAATCACCGCCACGCAGTCGTCGAGGCCGGCGGCACTGAACTGCGCCAGCACATCCGGGGTGGCGTCCTGGCGAACCTGGATCACCGCGCCGAGCTCTTCGTTGAACAGCACGGCGGCGAGGTCGTCGCGGCTGTCGGCCAGCGCATCGAGGAACAGGTTGAGGCCGCAATGGCCGGCGAAGGCCATTTCCAGCACGCTGGTCAGCAGGCCACCGTCGGAACGGTCGTGATAGGCCAGCAGATGACCGTCGGCGTTGAGGCCCTGGATCACGGCGAAGAAGGCCTTGAGGTCTTCGGCGTCGTCGACGTCCGGCGCGCTCTGGCCGAGCTTGCCGTAAACCTGGGCGAGGATCGAGGCGCCCATGCGGTTCTGCCCGCGACCGAGGTCGACCAGGATCAGGTCGGTCTCGCCCTTGTCCAGGCGCAGCTGCGGGGTCAGGGTCTGGCGGATGTCGGTAACCGGAGCGAAGCCGGTGACGATCAGCGACAGCGGCGAGGTCACGCTCTTCTCTGCGCCCTCCTCGCTCCACTTGGTCTTCATCGACATCGAGTCCTTGCCCACCGGAATGGTGATGCCGAGCGCCGGGCATAGCTCCATGCCGACCGCTTTCACGGTGTCGTACAGGCGTGCGTCCTCGCCCGGGTGGCCGGCGGCGGCCATCCAGTTGGCAGACAGTTTGATGTCGGAAATCTTCTCGATGCGCGAGGCGGCGATGTTGGTCAGCGTCTCGCCAATTGCCATGCGCCCGGAGGCGGCGGCATCGAGCAGGGCCAGTGGCGTGCGCTCGCCCATGGCCATGGCTTCACCGGTGTAGACGTCGAAGCTGGTGGCGGTAACGGCCACATCGGCCACCGGCACCTGCCACGGGCCGACCATCTGGTCGCGGGCAACCAGGCCGGTGATGGTGCGGTCGCCGATGGTGATCAGGAAGCTCTTGCTGGCCACGGCCGGGTGGCGCAGCACGCGGGTAACGGCTTCGTCGATGTCGACACTGGCAGCGGCGAAGTCGTCGCCCAGCTCGGCCTCGCGGGTGACCGAACGGTGCATGCGCGGCGGCTTGCCGAGCAGCACCTCCAGCGGCATGTCCACAGGGGTGTTGGCGAAATGGCTGTCGGTGACGGTCAGTTGCGGCTCTTCGGTGGCTTCACCCACCACCGCGAACGGGCAGCGCTCGCGCTCGCAGATGGCCTGGAAGCGCTCGAAATCCTTGGCGCTGACAGCCAGCACATAACGCTCCTGGGACTCGTTGCTCCAGATTTCGTGCGGGGCCATGCCCGGCTCGTCGTTGGGCACCTTGCGCAGCTCGAAGCGGCCACCGCGGCCGCCGTCGTTGACCAGCTCGGGGAAGGCGTTGGAGATGCCACCGGCGCCGACGTCATGGATGAAGGCGATGGGGTTGGCGTCGCCCAATTGCCAGCAGCGGTCGATGACCTCCTGGCAGCGGCGTTCCATTTCCGGGTTCTCGCGCTGCACCGAGGCAAAGTCCAGGTCGGCCGAGCTGGCACCAGTGGCCACCGAAGACGCGGCGCCGCCGCCCAGACCGATGAGCATGGCCGGGCCGCCAAGCACGATCAGCTTGGCGCCGACGGTGATCTCGCCCTTCTGCACGTGGTCTTCACGAATATTGCCCATGCCGCCGGCGAGCATGATCGGCTTGTGGTAGCCGCGCACTTCGTCGCCGTGGGGGGTGCTGATCGACTGCTCGAAGGTACGGAAGTAACCGGTCAGGGCCGGACGACCGAATTCGTTGTTGAACGCGGCGCCGCCCAGCGGGCCTTCGATCATGATGTCCAGCGGCGTGACGATGCGCTCGGGCTTGCCGTACGGCACTTCCCAGGGCTGTTCGAAACCGGGGATGTTCAGGTTGGACACGGTGAAACCGGTCAGGCCCGCCTTCGGCTTGGCGCCGCGACCGGTAGCGCCCTCGTCGCGAATCTCGCCACCGGAACCAGTCGAGGCACCGGAGAACGGCGAAATAGCGGTCGGGTGGTTGTGGGTTTCCACCTTCATCAGGATGTGCACCGGTTCCTGCACCGCGCCGTACTGGCGGGTTTCAGGGTTCGGGAAGAAACGCCCGGCGCTGTGGCCGACGATGACCGAGGCGTTGTCCTTGTAGGCGGACAGCACGTTCTCGCTGTGCATCTGGTAGGTATTCTTGATCATGCCGAACAGGGACTTTTCCTGGCTTTCGCCGTCGATGTCCCAGCTGGCGTTGAAGATCTTGTGGCGGCAATGCTCGGAGTTGGCCTGGGCGAACATCATCAGTTCGATGTCGTGCGGGTTACGCCCCAGGCCCTGGAAGGCGCTGACCAGATAATCGATCTCGTCTTCGGCCAGGGCCAGGCCCAGCTCGACGTTGGCCTTCTCCAGCGCGGCGCGACCGCCGCCGAGGATGTCCACCGCGCTGAGCGGCTTGGGCTCGGCGTGGCTGAACAGAGCGGCTGCCTGCTCCATGGCATCCAGCACCAGCTGGGTCATGCGGTCGTGCAGCAGCGCCGCGACGGTGCTGGCATCGTCGGCGCTCAGCTCACCGCTGACGTAGTAGGCGATGCCGCGCTCCAGGCGCTGGATCTTCGCCAGGCCACAGTTGCGGGCGATGTCGCTGGCCTTGCTCGACCACGGCGAAATGGTGCCGAAACGCGGGATGGTCAGGAACAGGCGGCCGCTGGGCTCCTGCACCGGCACGCTCGGGCCGTACTTCAGCAGGCGGCTCAGGACTTGCTCTTCGTCGGCGGTGAGCACACCGGTCACATCGGCAAAATGCGCGAACTCGGCGTACAGACCCGTCACGGCCGGGACCTTGCTGGTCAGTTGCTCGAGCAATTTACCGTGACGGAAGGCGGAAAGAGCGGGCGCGCCGCGCAGGATCAACATCGTGAACAGCCTCTGGGAAGGGGTGTGCTTTGAGGCCGTGCATTCTAGCCTAAAGCGCCGGCCGACGGCACCCGTAGGATGCAGGCGGCGCACGTCTAACAGAGCCTCCCTCGACTGTCGAGATATGGCGGGCCGCGGCCTTTGCGTATACTGCGCCGATGTTTCCGCACACTGCGTTCCGCATACGCACCGTCGCCTGGTTTCTGGCGGCCGGAATCTTTCTGCTGCTCGTAGGCTGTAGTGGCGAAGAACCCCAGCCCACTACGCTCGAGCGCGTGCAGAAGGAGGGTGTCCTACGCGTGGTCACCCGCAACAGCCCGGCCACCTACTTCCAGGACCGCAGCGGCGAAACCGGCTTCGAGTACGAACTGGTCAAGCGTTTTGCCGACAACCTCGGCGTCAAGTTGCAGATCGAAACCGCGGACAACCTCGACGACCTGTTCAAGCGCCTCAACCAGCCCAACGGCCCGGTCCTGGCCGCCGCCGGTCTGGTTGCCAGCGACGGCCGCAAGATCCAGGCGAAGTTCTCCCAGCCCTACCTCGACGTCACCCCGCAGGTCATCTACCGCAATGGCCAGCCACGCCCGAGCCGCCCGGAAGACCTGGTCGGCAAGCGCATTCTCGTGTTGCAGGGCAGCAGCCATGCCGAGCAGCTGGCGCAGCTCAAGGCCAGCCAGCCGCAACTGCAGTACGAGGAGTCCTCGGCGGTCGAGGTGGTCGACCTGCTGCGCATGGTCGACGAAGGGCAGATCGACCTGACCGTGGTCGACTCCAACGAACTGGCGATGAACCAGGTGTACTTCCCCAACGTGCGCGTGGCCTTCGACCTGGGCGACGCGCGCAGCCTCGGCTGGGCCATGGCCCCCGGCGCCGACGACAGCCTGCGCGCCGAGGTCGATCACTTCCTCGCCCTGGTCGAGGAGAACGGCAGCCTGCAACGCCTGAAGGACCGCTACTACGGCCACGTCGACGTACTCGGCTACGTCGGTGCCTACACCTTCGCCAAGCACCTGCAGCAGCGCCTGCCGCGCTACGAACAGTTCTTCAAGCAGTCCGCCGAGAAGCACAAGGTCGACTGGCGCCTGCTCGCGGCCATCGGCTACCAGGAATCCCTGTGGCAGCCGGACGCCACCTCCAAGACCGGCGTGCGCGGCCTGATGATGCTCACCCAGGGCACCGCCCAGGCCATGGGCGTGGCCAACCGCCTCGACGCCCGGCAGAGCATCCAGGGCGGCGGCAAGTACCTGGCGCTGATCCACAGCGGCCTCGCCGAAGAGCTGGAAGAGCCGGACCGCACCTGGTTCGCCCTCGCCGCCTACAACATCGGCATCGCTCACCTGGGCGACGCGCGCAAGCTGGCCCAGGCCGAAGGCCTGAACCCGAACAAGTGGCTGGATGTGCAGAAGATGCTGCCGCGCCTGGCGCAGAAACAGTGGTACAGCAAGACCCGCTACGGGTACGCCCGCGGCGGCGAGACCGTGCACTTCGTGCGCAACATCCGCCGCTACTACGACATCCTCAACTGGGTGACCCAGCCGCAGCTCGAAGGCAACCAGGTGGCCGAGAGCGGCATGCACGTGCCGGGCGTCGACAAACGCAAGCCGCCGGCGGAAGACGCGCCGCTCTAAGGTCCCAGGTGCAGAACGTGTTTACAGTTTGCGCTAGCGGAACCTAGCCCTAACCCCAGCCCTCTCCCGTGGGAGATGGGGTTGCCTGACGCTTGAACTCAGACACAGAGCCCACCGACACCTCGATAGCGCCCTCTCCCTGTAGAGGGCCGTCGATAGCCGACTTGATTGGCGGCAATCCCACTCGCCCCTCACCAATGCCAGTTTGCCGCAGACCAACAAGCCTCAGCGCAAAATACGCTGGTTACTCATGGCGCAGTGACTCTGTGCCTGCTTGTCCGCCGACAGCGCGTTCAACTGAGACGTACAGGCCGCCAGGCTCGCGGTCTCGCGAAGGGTCATCTGCGCTGCGCCATCGATGTCGATCAGGTAGGCATTGCGGTAGCGTGGCCCGTCGGTCCACATATCTAGGTTCTGCACGCTGGTCACGCAGCGGTAGTGCACCTGACCGGTGAAGCCCTTCATCTTGTCGCGGCGCAGGATGTGGTGATACTTGAGCCAGTCGCGGTCACGCTGCCCCTGGCGCGAGGCTTCGTTGCAGGCGTCCAGGGTGGTGATGTCCGGCTCGTGGAGGAACACGCTCTGGGCAATGTTAGAACCACCCAGGGTGAAGGTCGCCGACAGGTAGACCTTGCTCTCCTGCGCCGCCACGGGCAGGCCGACCAGTAACAACAGCAACAACATTCCCTGCTTCATGACACGCTCCACCACGACTAACCGCAAAGCGCGCAGCCTAACGGCTGGCACCGGCCGCTGCAAAGTCGAATATCAGCCAGCCGAATCGGTGCGACTCAGGAGGCGCTGCTGGCTGCGTTTTCGCGACGGGCCTTGAAGAACGTCTTGAGCAGATCACCGCACTCCTGCGCCAGCACCCCGCCCTCGACCAGCACGCGGTGATTGAGAAAGTCCTGGCTGAAGAACTGCCCACGGCTGATCACCACGCCAGCCTTCGGCTCCTGGGTGCCGTACACCACGCGCGCGATGCGTGAATGCACGATCAGCCCCGCGCACATGCTGCACGGCTCCAGGGTGACGTACAGGGTGCTGCCGGGCAGGCGATAGTTCTGTTGCGCCGCCGCAGCCGCGCGGATGGCGACCATCTCGGCATGGGCACTGGGGTCGTGACGGGTGATCGGGCAATTGAAGCCGCGACCGATCACCACGCCGTCCTGCACCAGCACCGCACCCACCGGCACCTCGCCCTGGGTCGCGCCCTCGGCAGCCAGCGCCAGCGCCTCGCGCATGAAGCGTTCGTCCTGGCTACGGTCGATGATCTGCGTTTTCTTCATGCTGTCCTGATCGCCCGTTTGCCGGGCTCGGCCGTTACCGCGCTCATACTACTTCGATCGCGGCCATGAGGCCGGTCTCCATGTGGTCGATCACATGACAATGGAACATCCACACCCCCGGATTATCGGCGACGAAGGCGATGCGCGCCGTTTCGTTCTTGCCCAGCAGGTAGGTGTCGGTGAAGTACGGCACGATGTCCTTGCGGTCCGAGTCGAGCACCTTGAAGGCCATGCCGTGCAGGTGGATCGGGTGCTGATACTGGGCCATGTTGCGCAGCACGAAGACGTAGTGCCCGCCCAGCTTGAGGCTGGCGATCGGACGATCGGCACAGGTCTTGTCGTTGATGTCCCAGGCCTGGCCGTTGATCTGCCAGTACTTGTAGCGCCCCGCCGCCTCATCCGCGGGCGACGCCAGGGCGGCCGCCCACTCGAAGTTGAAGCGCAGGGTCTCGGCGCGGCTCAGGTCCGGCTCCGGCAAGGGGTTGGCCGGCAGTTCAGCCGGCCAGTCGCCGGGCCGCTCGGTGGTGGCGACGCCCTTGAGCGTGGCCAGGCGCAGCGGGCCGTTGCGCAGCGACAGTTCGCTGCCAGCGGTCGGCACCTTCAGCGCCAGGTCCAGGCGCATGCCGGGGCCCAGCCAGTACTCCTTGCCCAGCGGCCGCGGGGTGATCGGGTTGCCATCCAGGGCGTAGATGCGCGCCTCACCCTTGGGCAGGTTGAGGCGATAGGTCACCGTGTTATCGACGTTGATCAGGCGCAGGCGCACCACCTGGCCGGCGGGCAATTCGAGGGTCGGCAGCGACACGCCGTTGATGCTCGACAGGCGCCCGCGGGTGCCCTCGCGCGCCGCCTCGCGCGGCACGCTGAAGGCGGTGAATGCGCCCTGCTCGTCGACATGCCAGCTCTTCAGGCACAGCGTGCGCTCGTGGGTGAAGCCGCTCGGCTCGCGCTCCTCGACGATCAGCGGGCCGACCAGGCCGCGACCCAGCTGCTCGGCGCTGGTGGTGTGCGGGTGGTACCAGTAGCTGCCGGCGTCCGGAGTGACGAAGTCGTAGTCGAAGTACTCGCCCGGCAGCACCGGCAGTTGCGAGACATAGGGCACACCGTCCATGTCCAGCGGCAGGCGGATGCCATGCCAGTGGATGGTGCTCGGTACGTCGAGCTTGTTGATGAAGCGCACGCGCAGGCGTTCGCCCTGGCGGCAGCGCAATTCCACGCCGGGCGCCTGGCCGCCATAGCCCCAGGCCGGGGTGACGTGGCCGGGCACCAGCTCGAGGTCGAAGGGGGCGGCAATCAGTTCGTAGTCGTGGCTCGTCGCGTTATGCGGACGGCCCAGCCAGTAGCGCGCGCCGCCGGCGCCGAGGCCGACCACGCCAAGACCGGCCAGGCCGGCGAGAATCTGTCTGCGGGTAAAGGTCATGGGTTCAGCTTCCTGTGAGGACATACCGCTCTGGCTCATCAGGCATGCGCGAGTGCGTGTGCGGCTTCGCGACGCGCCACTCTGGCGGTGGCGTCGGCCCCTACTCGTTGGTGAGCAACAGGGGCCGCACATTCTTGCACAGCCCCCGCGCCCGGGGACACCGCGCAACAGTGACCAGATGCCACAGGCGGATCAGCTGCGCCGGCTGATGTAGGCCCGCGTGGTGAGCAGGTACACCGGCACGCCGGACACCAGCACGATCAGCGCCGCATAGGGCGCCGCGGCGGCGTACTCGAGGTTTGCCGTGTGCGACCACACCGCCGTGGCCAGGGTCTCCAGCCCGGTGGGGCCGAGGATCAGCGTGGCGGTGAGTTCTTTCATGCAGTCGAGGAACACCAGCACGAAGCCGGCGCCGATGGCCGGAAAGATGATCGGCAGGGTCACCTTGAGAAACGCCACGAACGGCGCGCAGCCCAGGGTCCGCGCCGCCTCTTCCAACTGCGGTGACGCCTTCTCCAGCGCCACGCGGATCGGCGACTGCGCCAGCGGCATGAACAGCAGCGCGTAGGCCACCAGCAGCAGCGTGCTGGTCTGGTACAGCGCCGGCATGTAGCCGAGGGCAAAAAACACCAGCGACAGCGCGATGACCAGCCCCGGCAACGCATGCAGCAGGTACGGCAGGCGCTCGGCCAGGCGCGCCAGATGGCCCTGGTAGCGCACCACCAGGATGCCGATCGGCAGCGCAGCCAGGCAGCTCAGCAGTGCGCCGCCGAACGACAGCGAGAACGACGAACCGAGCGCCTCCATCACCTCCATCAGCGGGAAGCTTGCCGAGCTGCCCTGATAGATCCAGAAGCCCAGCATGGTCAGCGGCGTGCCACAACCGATCACCACCAGGGCCACCAGCAACAGCTGGATCGGTGCCTGCCATGCACGCAACGTCACTGGCGTCGAGCGCCGCGCCACGCCCTGGCCGGTGCGCGCATAGCCGCGTCCGCGCAGGATGAACTCCAGCCACAGCATCACCGAGCACAGCGACAGCAGCAGCGCCGAAAGCATGGCCGCGTTGGTGCTGCTGAACTCCAGTTCGAACTGCTGATAGATCGCCGTGGTGAAGGTCTGGTAGCGCATGATCGACGGCGCACCGAACTCCACCAGCATGTGCACCGCCACCAGCAGGCTGGTGCCTAGCAGCGTCGGGCGCAGCAGCGGCAGGGTCACGCGCCAGAAGATCTGCCCGCGGGTGTAGCCGAGCATGCGTGCCGACTCTTCCAGAGCCGGATCGAGGTTGCGCAGGGTCGCCGCCAGCGGCAGGTACACCAGCGGGTACTTCGACAGCACCATCACCAGCACCGTCCCTCCGAGCCCCTCGAACAGCGGGCTGATGGAAATCCAGGTGAAGCCGCTGACGAACGCCGGGATGGCGAACGGCAGACACAGCAGCACGTTCCACTGCCGGCGCCAGCGCAGGTCGCTACGCTCGATGCACCAGGCCAGCGCCAGGCCGATCAGCGCGCAGCCAACGGTCACCAGCACCATCAGCTTCATGGTGTTGGCCAGCAGACCGAAAACGAACGGCCGCCAGAGCAGTTGCCAGGCGGTGTGCCAGCCGGACTCCCAGGTGCGTACCGCGACATAGAACAGCGGCAGCGCGGCGACGATCACCAGCACCAGCACCGGCACCTGCAACCAGAACGGCGGCGACTTGCGCGGCCAGGCCGAGGTACGTACCGGTGGCGCGACCAGCGTGGGTTCGAGGGCTTCCGGCTGCATGCTCAGTTCAGACCGACTTCGCGTTCCAGATCCAGCGCGTCTTCGGCCAGGCCGATCTCCGAGGCGGTGAGCTTCGGCGGGCGCAACTGATCATAGGGCTTGAGCAGCGGATCGGCCGACACGGCCTTGTTCACCGGATACTCGGCGGACTCGCTGAGGATCGCCTTCTGCCCCGCTTCGCTGACCATGAAGGCAAGGAACTGCTGGGCTTCCTTGGGGTGCTTGCTGGTTTTCACCACCGCCGCCCCGGACACGCTGGCCAGGCCGCCGGCATCGCCGTCGGCGAAGTAGTGCAGCTTGGAGTTGAGCTCGCCCTTCTCCTTCTTCAGCGCCATCCAGTAGTAGCTGTTGATCAGCGCCGCGCCGACTTCACCGTTCTCCACCGCCTTCATGGCGATGACGTTATTGGTGTAGGTGGCGCCGAAGGCCTTGAGCCCGGTCAACCACTCTTCCGCCGCCTCGCGCCCGTGCAGACGGATCACCGCCGCGACCTGGCCGAGGAATTCGCCGCTGCTGGGCACGAAGGCGATCTTGCCGCTCCACTCCGGGCTGGCGACATCCAGCACGCTTTTGGGCAGTTCTTCGGCGCTGACCAGCTCCGGGTTGTAGGCAAGGATGCGCACACGCGAGGTAATGCCCAGCCAGTTGCCGGCGGCGTCGGAGAACTGCGCATCGACCTGGCTCAGCGTGGCCGGGTCGACCGGCGCCAGCAGGCCCTGCTGGCCGAGCTTGATCAGCGGCGGCGCCTCCTCGGTGTAGATGATGTCCGCAGGTGAGCGTTCGCCCTCTTCGGCAATCTGGTTGGCCAACTGGCCACCACCGCCCTTGCGGATCAGCACCTTGATCCCGGTCTGCTCGGTGAAGGCCTTGGCCACGGCGCGGCCGGTCGCATCGTGCTGGCCGTTGTACAGGGTCAGCACCACATCACCGGCAAAGGCTGCCGTACTCATCAGACCCGACAGAACCCCGACTGCGCAGGTGCGCAGCAGACCCGTTACAAGACGTGCCGTCATCAGCCACTCCTCTCGTTATAGGAAATACTCTGAAACGATTATACGGGCCAATTGAGCTTCATTCTCAAAAAGCAGACGACCTCGAACGCGACAAAGCGTCGCCAGCAACCGCGATACAGCGCTCGAGCCCAGCACTGGCGGTGGCTGCAGAGAAAAATCCCGGGCAGTAAAAAAGCGTGGGCGCCAGGCGCACCACGCTTCGGTTTACCGCGACGCAGACGCTGCGGTTATTCCCACTCGATGGTGGCAGGCGGCTTGCTCGACACGTCGTAGGTGACGCGGGAGATGCCTTCGATCTCGTTGATGATGCGGTTGGAAACCTTCTCCAGCAGCTCGTAGGGCAGGTGTGCCCAGCGTGCGGTCATGAAGTCGATGGTTTCCACGGCGCGCAGGGCGACGACCCAGGCGTAGCGACGACCGTCACCGACCACGCCGACCGACTTCACCGGCTGGAACACCACGAAGGCCTGGCTGGTCTTGTGGTACCAGTCGAAGTTGCGCAGCTCTTCGATGAAGATGTGGTCGGCACGACGCAGGATGTCGGCGTACTCCTTCTTCACTTCGCCGAGGATGCGCACGCCCAGGCCCGGACCCGGGAACGGGTGGCGGTAGACCATGTCGTACGGCAGGCCCAGCTCCAGGCCGATCTTGCGCACTTCGTCCTTGAACAGTTCGCGCAGCGGCTCGACCAGCTTGAACTGCATGTCTTCCGGCAGGCCGCCGACGTTGTGGTGCGACTTGATCACGTGGGCCTTGCCGGTCTTGGCGCCAGCCGACTCGATCACGTCCGGGTAGATGGTGCCCTGGGCGAGGAACTTCACGTCCTGCAGCTTGGTGGCTTCCTGATCGAACACTTCGATGAAGCTGCCGCCGATGATCTTGCGCTTCTGCTCCGGGTCGCTGACGCCGGCCAGGCGACCGAGGAACAGCTCTTCGGCGTTGGCACGGATCACCTTGACGCCCATGTTCTCGGCGAACATCGCCATCACCTGGTCACCTTCGTGCAGGCGCAGCAGGCCGTTGTCGACGAACACGCAGGTCAGCTGCTCGCCGATGGCCTTGTGCAGCAATGCCGCGACCACCGAGGAGTCGACACCGCCGGACAGACCGAGCAGCACCTTGGAGGTGCCAACCTGGGCACGCACGGTTGCGATGGCGTCTTCGACGATGTTGGCCGCGGTCCACAGGGCTTCGCAGCCACAGATGTCGAGGATGAAACGCGAGAGGATGCGCCCGCCCTGCTTGGTGTGGGTTACTTCCGGGTGGAACTGCACGCCGTAGTAGCCGCGGGTGTCGTCGGCCATGGCGGCGATCGGGCAGCTCGGGGTACTGGCGAGGATGTGGAAGCCGGCCGGGATCTCGGTGACCTTGTCGCCGTGGCTCATCCACACGTCGAGGCCGAACACGCCGTCATCATCCATGTGATCTTCGATGCCGTCGAGCAGGCGGCTCTTGCCGACCACGTCGACACGGGCGTAACCGAACTCACGCAGGTCCGAGCCTTGAACACGACCACCGAGCTGCTCGGACATGGTCTGCATGCCGTAGCAGATGCCGAAGATCGGTACATTCAGGTCGAACACCGCCTGCGGCGCGCGCGGGCTGTTGGCCTCGTGCACGGACTCCGGGCCGCCGGCCAGGATGATGCCCTTCGGCGCGTAGGCGCGGATGGCGTCATTCTCCATGTCGAACGGGTGGATCTCGCAGTACACACCGATTTCGCGCACGCGGCGGGCGATCAGCTGGGTGTACTGCGAACCGAAGTCCAGAATCAGGATGCGGTGGGCGTGAATGTCAGGGTGAGCCATGGCCGTCTCTCGTAGCGGAATTCACAAATGACAAAGGGCTGATAGCAGCCCTGTGTCTTATCAAACTTCAAAAATCGATTTGCCGCGTCACGAGTGCAGCAGCGGCACACCAATTTTTCAGCCCACGCGATAGTTCGGGGCTTCCTTGGTGATCTGCACATCGTGTACGTGCGACTCAGCCATGCCGGCGCCGGTGATGCGCACGAACTCCGGCTTGGTGCGCATTTCCTCGACGGTGGCGCAGCCGGTGTAGCCCATGGAGGCACGCAGGCCGCCCATCAGCTGGTGGACAATGGCGCTCATCGCGCCCTTGTACGGCACGCGGCCTTCGATACCTTCCGGCACCAGCTTCTCGGCGCCGGCCGAGGAGTCCTGGAAGTAACGGTCGGACGAGCCTTGCGCCTGCGCCATGGCGCCCAGCGAGCCCATGCCGCGGTAGGCCTTGTAGGAACGACCCTGGAACAGTTCGACTTCGCCCGGGGCTTCTTCGGTGCCGGCCAGCATCGAGCCGATCATCACGGCGGAAGCGCCGGCGACGATGGCCTTGGACAGGTCACCGGAGAAACGGATGCCACCGTCGGCGATCAGCGGCACACCGGTGCCGGCCAATGCGGCGGCGACGTTGGCCACAGCGGAAATTTGCGGCACGCCGACACCGGCAACGATACGGGTGGTGCAGATCGAGCCTGGGCCGATACCGACCTTGACGCCGTCGGCACCGGCTTCGACCAGCGCCTTGGCGGCGTCACCGGTGGCGATGTTGCCGCCGATCACCTGGACTTCCGGGAAGGTCTGCTTGACCCAGCGTACGCGGTCGATCACGCCCTTGGAGTGGCCGTGGGCGGTATCGACGATGATCACGTCGACGCCGGCGGCGACCAGTGCGCCAACCCGGTCACCGGTGTCGGCACCGGTGCCGACGGCGGCGCCAACGCGCAGACGACCCTGGTCGTCCTTGCTGGCCAGCGGGTAGGCCTTGGCTTTCTCGATGTCCTTGACGGTCATCATGCCCTTGAGGGTGAAGGCGTCGTCGACGATCAGGACTTTCTCGATGCGGTGCTTGTGCAACAGATCGCGGACGGCTTCCTTGGTGGCGCCTTCCTTGACGGTGACCAGGCGCTCTTTCGGCGTCATCACTTCGCGCACCAGGGCATCCAGGCGATTCTCGAAACGCACGTCGCGGGACGTGACGATACCCACCAGGTCGCCGTTGCTCAGCACCGGCACACCGGAGATGTTGTGCTGGCGGGTCAGCTCGAACAGGTCGCGCACGGTGGCGTCGGCCTCGATGGTGATCGGATCCTTGACCACGCCGGCTTCGAACTTCTTGACCTTGCGCACTTCAGTCGCCTGCTGCTCGATGGTCATGTTCTTGTGGATGATGCCGATGCCGCCTTCCTGGGCCATGGCGATGGCCAGGCGCGCTTCGGTGACGGTGTCCATGGCGGCGGACAGCAGCGGGATATTCAGCTCGATGCCACGGGTCAGGCGAGTCTTGAGACTCACGTCCTTGGGCAGAACTTCGGAATATCCGGGGATCAGGAGGACGTCGTCGAACGTCAGGGCTTCTTGGCTGATACGCAGCATGGCGGGGCTCCCGAGCGGGAAAATAAGAAGCGCGGCATTATACCCAGCAGCCCCCCTTCACTCAATGCAAAGAATCAATCGGCAAGACACGAAATTGCCGCATCCAGCCCACCTCGCTCAGCCGCGCACCTGTACCAGCGACAACGGGTAGCCCAGGCGCTCGGCGAATTCCTCAAGAAAAGCCTGACGGAAGGTCGCCGCGCCCCAGTTGTTGAAGATGAAACCGAGGTCGGAGAAGCCGCACGGCTGCAGGAACAGGAAGCCATTGATATCGTCTTCATGGCCGCATTCCGGACAGGTGAAGTTGTCGGTGTCACCGGGCATCCACTCTTCCAGGCTGTCGAACAGCGCCTCGCCGACTTCTCGCCGGCACTCGGCGCAGCCCGCCTCGTGGTACTCGTCGCTGGGCGTATAGATGCAACGCTTGGTCACCACTTCCAGGCCATTGAGCGGCCGACCATAGGGCAACCGTTCTGGCCGCTCGACCACCGCGCGGGCACCGGGGGCAATCGCATAGGCCATGCCGCGGCCGCCCCGACCGCAGGTGGTCGGCAGCGCCTCGACGATGTCGCGCTTGATCAGCCAGCGCAGCAGCGCCTGGGCCTTGCCTTCGTGCCCGGGCACGCGGGAAATCTGCGGGACGATGATGGTCTGCTGGTCGCTCATGGCAAATCACGCTGGCAAAGAGGCGCGCAGCTTAATCGCCATGGCCGGGTCGTCAAGGTCGGTCGTCCGGCGATTGCCCCACGCGCCTGGAACCCGCCCGCGCAATGCCCGTATCATGCCGGCCATGCTCAACGATCCCTTCCAGCGCCTCGGTCTCGACCGCGACGTCCTCAGCGTCAGCCAGCTCAACACCCGTGCGCGGACGTTGCTGGAAGACGTGTTCGCCCAGGTCTGGGTCGAGGGCGAAATCTCCAACCTGGCCAAGCCCGCCTCCGGCCACATGTACTTCACCCTCAAGGACCAGAACGCCCAGGTGCGTTGCGCGCTGTTCCGGCAGAACGCCGCCCGCGTGCGCCAGGCCCTGCGCGACGGGCTGGCGGTCAAGGTGCGTGGCAAGGTCTCGCTGTTCGAGGGGCGCGGTGACTACCAGCTGATCGTCGACAGCGTCGAGCCCGCCGGTGATGGCGCCCTGCGCCTGGCCTTCGACGCGCTGAAAGAGAAACTCGCTGGCGAGGGCCTGTTCAGCGCCGAGCGCAAGGTAGCCCTGCCCAGGCACCCGCAACGCATCGGCATCGTCAGCTCGCCGACCGGGGCGGTGATTCGCGACATCATCAGCGTGTTCCGCCGCCGCGCACCACAGGTGGCGTTGACTCTGATCCCCACCGCCGTACAGGGCCGCGACGCCACCGCGCAGATCGTTCGCGCCTTACAGCTGGCCGACGCCCAGGGCTTCGATGCGCTGATCCTGGCACGTGGCGGCGGCTCGCTGGAAGACCTCTGGTGCTTCAATGAAGAAGCCGTGGCCCGCACCGTGGATGCCTGCGTCACACCGATCGTCAGCGCCGTCGGCCATGAAACCGACGTGTCGATCAGCGATTTCGTCGCCGACGTGCGCGCGCCGACACCCTCCGCCGCCGCCGAACTGCTGGCCCCGGACAGCAGCGACCTGCGTCATCGCCTGGACAACCTCAAACGCCGCCTGCTGTTGCGCATGCAGGGCCGTCTGGCCCATGAACGCCTGCGCCTCGACGGCATCAGCCGCCGCCTGCGTCACCCCGGCGAACGCCTGCGCCAACAGGCGCAACGCCTCGACGACCTGGACATGCGCCTGCGTCGCGCCCTCGAACAGAGCCTGAGCCGCCGCCAGGAACGCCTGGCGCGCCTCGACGGCCGCCTGGCCGGGCAACATCCGGGTCGCCAGCTGGCCCTGCTGCGCCAGCGCCTCGACAGCCTCGCCGAACGTTTGCCACGCGCCACGCAACAATTGCTGCGCCAGCGCCGCCAGGCCCTTGCCAGTCTGGCGCAGACCCTGCAGATCGTCAGCCCGCTGGCCACCCTCGGCCGCGGCTACAGCATCCTCCTCGACGAGCGCGGCAAGCCGATCCGCAGCGCTGCACAGACCCACCCTGGCCAGCGCCTCAAGGCGCGCCTGGGCGAGGGCGAACTGGAAGTACGCGTGGAAGACAACCACCTGACGCCGGTGACCCTGTCGCTGCTCGACTGACCTACACACGGAACGCTTCCTTCATGCGCCTGCTTGTCACCCTCCTGTTGTGCCTCACCCTGCCCGCCTCCGCCCTTGCCGACGGCTTCATCAGCCGCCTGCTGCACAAGCCGGTGCCCGGCGGCGTCGCCGTGCTGCAGCTGGGTGACGCGGCCAGCGCGCCGCAGGTGCGCTACCAGAACAAGCCGGTGCTGGTGGTCCGTGAGGACGGCAAGCAGTGGATCGCCATCGTCGGCATCCCGCTGACGGTCAAGCCTGGTACCAGCGAGGCGCAGGTCGACGGGCGCGCCGTGCCGTTCACTGTCGGCAGCAAGCAGTACCGCGAACAACGCATCACCCTGAAGAACACCCAGCAGGTCAACCCGGACGCCGCGAACCTCAAGCGCATCGAGCGCGAGCTGGCCGAACAGACCAGGGCCTACCAGCAGTTCAGCGCCCGCCAGCCGAGCAACCTGCTGTTCGACAAGCCGGTAGATGGCCCGCTCTCCAGCGCCTTCGGCCTGCGCCGCTTCTTCAATGGCGAGGAACGCAACCCACACTCCGGGCTGGATTTTGCCGTCGGTGCCGGCACGCCGATCAAGGCCCCGGCGGCCGGCAAGGTAATCCTGATCGGCGATTACTTCTTCAATGGCAAGACGGTGTTCGTCGACCACGGCCAGGGCCTGATCAGCATGTTCTGTCATATGTCCAAGATCGATGTGCAGCTGGGCCAGGAGCTACCGCGCGGCGGCCTGGTCGGGCGCGTCGGCGCCACCGGCCGCGCCACCGGCCCGCACATGCACTGGAACGTCAGCCTCAACGATGCGCGGGTCGACCCGGCGATCTTCATCGGCGCGTTCAAACCCTGAAGCATCCACCCGCAGAGCCCCAATAAAAAAGACCGCCGGGTTGCCCCAGGCGGTCTTTTCATTTCACGGCATCACGCACTACCCGAGGGCAGCGCGCCGCAGGCTTACCAGTTGTAGCTCACCTTGGCCGTGATCTCGCGGCCTGGGTTGTAGTAGTTCGCGCTACCACGACCGACCACATGCTGCTCGTCGAACAGGTTGCTGACGTTGACGGCCAGGTCAGTGCCCTTGACGATCTGGTAGTTGAACGCGGCGTCGAACAGCGTGGTGGCATCGCTCTTGCCGGTGTTGTTGAAGTCACCGAAGTAGTAGGCGCCGACATAGCGGGCGCCCAGGCCGACGCTGACGTCGGTGCCCGGCACGCTGTAATAGCTCCACAGCGAGGCCGAATGCTTGGGCGCCGAGACCATCTCGTTACCCTTGATCGATACAGCTTCATACGCCAACTTCGTCGGAGACCATGACTGCAGCGCACCGCGCAGCACCTCGGTATCCATGTAGGAGTAGCCGCCGACCAGACTGAGGTTTTCGGTCAGCTCGGCCTTGGCCTCCAGGTCGAGGCCGCGCACGCGCTGCTCGCCAACGGTTTGCTGATCGATAAGTCCGTTCGACTGTGCGACCGCGGTGGCGACATCTTCCTGGGTCAGCTCGTAGATGGCCGCCGAGAACAGTGCGTTCATCTCCAGCGGCGAATACTTCACGCCCACTTCGTACTGGGTGCCGCGCTCCGGAGTAACACCGACCTCAGGCGGGGAAACGGACTCCACCATGCTGACGTAGGTGGAAACCTCGTCGCTGACGATGTAGGTCAACGCGCCGCGGAAAGAGTTTTCCGAGAAGCTGTCCGAGGTCTTGCGTCCGGCCAGGTGGTCATCTTCAGAGACGTCCATGGAGTCATTGCGCACACCGGCCGTGACGATGAAGCGCTCATAGAACGACAGGTTCTGCTGCAGGAAGACGGACTTGATGGTGCTGTCCTGATCCTTGTCTTGATAGACCTTGGGAGACGAAACACCGCTATATACCGGGTTGGCGGTGTTGATTGGCCCGATATCGCCAAGTGAAGAGAGGCCATATACAGAGACATTCTCGGCAGAGGCATCGAGATACTCCACGCCAACGATGCTGCTGCTGTCGATATTTTCGAAGCGCGCGTCGTACTGCAGCATCACGTTGCCATTGAACTGCTCGGCTTCGCTGTCAACACCCAGGTAACCACGATCAACTACGGTTCCGACATGCCCAGCAGAGTCGCTGATATAGGCGTAACCGTACTCGTCGCTCAGGTCGCTGTGGCGCATGTTGCTGCGCAGGGTGAAGCCGTTGTCGAAGTCATGGCTGAAGTTGGCGCTGACGTTGGTGCGCTCGACATCGTGGAAGTTGTAGCTCGGCTCGCCGAAGAACTCGTCGCGGTCGTACTCACGATCCATCGGGTAACCGCCACTGTTGGGCGTGTTGTCCTGGCGCAGGTGATCCACCACCAGCGTGGCCGAGGTATAGGCCGTCGGCGCCCAGGTCAGGCCGCCCATGACGAAGTTGTTGTCGTCCTGGGAGTGGTCGTACTCGCGATCGCTGTCCTGGAACTTGCCGGTGAAGCGGTAGGCCAGGGTCTGCTCTTCGTTCGCATCGCCGGTATCCAGACCGGTCTCCATGTGGTCGAAGGAGCCATAGGTCGCATAGACCTGGCCGAACTTGCTGAAGCGCGGCTGCTTGGTCACGAAGTTAACCGAACCACCTGGGTCGGCCGGGCCGAACAGCGTGGAGTTGGCGCCACGCAGAACCTCGATACTCTCGTAGGCGAAGGGTTCCTCGCGCACACCGCGCATCGAGCCCAGGGTCAGGCCGTCACGGTAGGTGGTGGCCTGGAAGCCGCGAATCTGGAAGTAGTCGTTGCGGTCGTCGGTGCCGTAGTAGTCGGTGATCACGCCCGGGGTGTACTGCAGAATTTCCTCGGTAGTACTGGCGCTACGCTGCTCGACTTCCTTCTGGGTCACCACGGAAACCGACGCCGGCGTGTTGAGGATGCTGGTTGCCACCTTGCCACCGACCCACAATTCCTGAGCCACCACCGAGCCGGAGGAGTCTTCCGCTGTCGCTTGATTGTTGACCAGGATGGGCGCCAGACGAAACGCCTCTTCGGCTTGCGCCATCTGCAGCCCGTAGCTGCCACCTGCCTGCTGCACCGCCACCAGGCCCGTGCCGGCAAGCAACGCGGCCAAGCCGTCCGTCACCGAGTAGCTACCCCTCAAACCTGGACTGGTCACCCCCTCGGCCAGGCTACCGGCGCCGACCAGGTACACGCCTGCCTCACGGGAAAAGCGCGTGAGCGCGCTGGCGAGCGGGCCCGCAGGAATGTCGTAGCTACGCTCGGCGGTAGCCGCGACACTGCCTTCCGCTGCAGCGAGCGGCGACCAGCTCGCCAGGCTCACAACACTGCCCAGTAATGCCAGGTGAAGCGCCAGGGTCAGTGGGCGCAGGGCAAAGACGTGTGTGGCGGTACCCGGACGGGCAGCGCGCTGGTGGCAGCGGTGGGGCATGGATAGCATTCCTCTCGGGGAGCAAGGGTTGATGAGTGAAGACCCTCAACAGGCGATGCCATGTGGCCGCTCAGAGCGCCGATTCGGCGATGTTTCATGTCTTCTCACTGGATAAACCAGCGAGCAGGCGAAACCCGGAACCTTTTTCTGAGTTTTTTCTGGCCTGGCTCAACGCCTAGCTTCAATGCTCGCCCACCAGGGCATGGGCTGCTCGATACGAATCGGCAACGCCGACGCCAGCATGCGCAGCACACGCTCGGAATCCTGGATGGGGAAGTTGCCGTACACCCGCAGGTCGGCCACTTCATCGGCCACGCCAAGATGGCCCAGGCGATAGCGGCGCAGCTCCTGTACCACCTCGCGCAGGGAGATGTTGTCAGCCAGCAGCGTGCCCTGGGTCCAGGCTTCACGCGCCGCGTCGGCGGCCAGGCTGTCGCCGATACGCTCGGCGCTGAACGGGGCCTGCTGGCCAGCGCCAACCACACGGGTTTCCCCGCTGGCGGTGCGGATTTCCACGGCGCCTTCATAGACAGCCAGCCAGGTGCGCTCGCCGTCGCGGCGCACGTTGAAACGAGTGCCCAGGGCCTGCAGGCGCCCGTGCTCGGTCTCGACATAGAAGGGGCGCGCGCCCTTGGCGGTGGCGATGAACACCTCGCCACGCAGCAGCGTGACGACGCGTGCATGGGCGCTGAAGGCAAGGTCGATGGCGCTGGCGGTGTTGAGCCAGGTGCGGGAACCATCGGCCAGGGTCATTTCGCGCAGCTCACCCGTGGCGGTGCGGTAATCCGCGCCCAATGCCATCAGGCTCGACGGCAGCAGCGCTTCGCGCCAGCCCAGCCAACCGCACAGGCTGCCAGTGGTGATAACCGCCATCCCGCTCAGCAGGCGACGCCGCGAGTGCATACGCCCAGCGGCAATTTCCAGCGCATCCGCCGCCAGGCGCGTATCGGCTCGACCAAGCAGCGGTTCGAAATCTTGACTGATGCCTTCGACATAACGCCAGGCCTGCTCGTGCAACAGATCCGCACCCAGCCAGGCCTGCCAGCGAGCGTACTGCTGGGCGCTGGCCTGGCCATCACGCAGGGTGGCGTACCAGTAAGCCGCCTGCTCCAGCACAGCGTGCGACGGCAAGGCCTGCTCGTAGCTACGGCTCTGCATCAGCCGAGCGGCTCCTGGCGCAACGCAGCAACCGTCGCGCTGGCACGCAGGGTCAGGCACGCGAGCATGGCCTGGGCCACGTACTTGCGCACCATGCGCCCGGAGACTCCCAGCTCTGCGCCGACCTCATCGTCGGTCATCTCGCACACCACCGCGAGGATGAAACCCCGCGCGGCCTTGGCCGACAGCGTCTGCAGCATGCCACTGATTTCCTCCAGGGCTTGCAGCACCGCAGCCTGTCGCTCGGCAGAGGGGTACTGGTCTTCCGGCAGTGCCGCCAGGGTATCGAGCCAGGCGCGCTCGATTTCCTGACGCCGCCACAGGTTGATGCACAGATTTCTCGCGATGGTGCGCAGGTAGCCGCGGGCCTCGCCCATGCTGGCGAAGCGCGGCGGGCTGGCCCCGCCGATCAGCCGCAGGAAGGTGTCCTGGGCCAGGTCGGCAGCATCGCAGGCGTGCCCCAGGTGTCGACGCAACCACGCCTGCAACCAGCCGTGGTGGTCGCAATACAGGGTCTCCAGCGATGGAGGGGAGACATAGGCAGATGAGCTCACAGGCAGTCACCACGCCGCTGGGTGGCGTCCCGCGGGCATCAAGATCTTTAGAGCAAATGAGAATTGCTATTAATCATCACACGGCAGGCCATCCAGCAGCAACTCGCCACACTACCGACGGGGCATTGCTGCGTAATTACCAGCCCATGGGAAAGCCCAGGGCCGCGCTGAATACGACCAGTGAGTTGCCGATCAGGGCGCCGGCTTTTCCACCCGCTCCAGCCTGTAGAGCTTGTCGATCTGGCAGATCTGCGGCATCTCGCCCATACCGTCGAACACCGTTACATGGTCGAGGTGAGTCAACTGACCGATGGTCGAGCTGTAGCCGATGGTGCTGCTGAAGTCGAGGCGATCGCAGTCACGGGTGAACTCGAGCAGATAGCGCCGCCCTGGCGCCAGACCGAGCAGGATATGGCGCTTGTCCAGGTACTCCCAGTCGTCGATTTCGTAGCGGCTGATCGACGTCTGCAACTCACCTTGGCTCAGCCCCAGCTTGGCCAGGCGATGCTCCAATGGCAGCTGTTCGTCATGCACATGCTCGCTGGAGGCACAGCCACCCAGCGTCAGCAGCGCACACAGCACCAGGATGGACTTCATGGGTACCTCCACTCGGCAGAAACAATTCAGGCCACATGCACGGCCCGCTTTCAACACCAGTCGGATCGGGTATTGCGCTGTGCTGACCGCCTACGGCCTGACGGCTCGAGGAGCGACGAAACCCTATAGTGACTCGAGTAGTAGTGGCGCCCCTACCCCGCATCAGCTGACGTTCGCATGTAAAGTGGCAGCTATCCGCTGATCGCCCTCCGACCTGATGGGCACGGTCATCGGCATCCGCACCCGACAAGGAGCCATGATGATCACCGTTCACCATCTGAACAACTCACGCTCGCAGCGCATCCTTTGGCTGCTCGAAGAACTGGGGGTGGAGTACCAGATCAAGCGCTACGAGCGCGACCCCAAGACCATGCTCGCCCCGGCAGAGTTGCGTGCCGTACACCCACTGGGCAAGTCACCGGTGGTTACCGACGGCGACCTGACCCTGGCCGAATCCGGCGCCATCATCGACTACCTCGCCAATCGCTACGATACAGACCTGCTATCGCCCGCCGGCACGCCCGAACGGCTGCGCTGCAACTACTGGCTGCACTACGCAGAAGGCTCGGCCATGCCGCCGCTGCTACTGAAGCTGGTGCTCGACAAGGTCGAATCCAGCCCGATGCCCTTCTTCGTCAAACCGATTGCCCGCGGCATCGCGCAGAAGGTCAAGAAGGCTCTGATCACCCCGCAGTTGAACCTGCACCTGGACTACCTCGAGGGGGAACTGGGCAAGAGCAGCTGGTTCGCGGGCGAGGACTTCAGCGTCGCCGACATCCAGCTGAGCTTCCCCCTGGAGGCCGCTACGTCCCGTGGCGGGCTCGACGCCAGCAGACCTCGGCTCAAGGCATTTCTCGAGCGTATCCATAAGCGTCCGGCCTACCGCCGGGCTCTGGAAAAAGGCGGCGAGTACGCTTACGCCAACTAGACCTGCGACGCATTTGGCAAAAGACCGACGCCGACCTGAAACACCTCGTTTGTTAAGGTGACGCCTCGTTTTTTGCCGGAGCCGCCAACCAGGATGCCGATGAACAGCTATTACACCACCGCACTCGACTGGATCGAACGCCATCCGGAACTCCACACCCTACTCGGCCTGAGCCTGCTGCTGCTCGGTGCCTGGATCGCCAACTGGATCGTCAAGCGCATCCTCGTTCGCGGCCTGTATCGGGCGCTCAAATCCACCGCCATGGGCCAGGACAAGGCGCTGGCCGACTCCCATGTGGTCGCACGCCTGGCCAACATCGTGCCGGCGCTGATTCTCACCAGCGGCATCAAGGTGGTGCCGCACCTGCCAGCGGCCTTGGTCACCGTGGTGGAGAACGTCTGCAGCGCCTTCATCATTCTGACCATCGCCCTGGCCATCGGCGGCGTGCTGAACCTGATCAACGCGCTCTACCAGCGTCGCCCCGACGCCCATATGAAGCCGATCAAGGGCTACATCCAGGTCGTCACCATCGTCATCTATGCGATTGCGGCCATTCTCATGGTCGCGGCATTGATCGACCGTTCGCCCCTGATCCTGCTCTCCGGTCTCGGCGCGATGGCCGCCGTGCTGATGCTGATTTTCCAGGACACTCTGCTGTCGCTGGTGGCCAGCGTGCAGATTTCCTCCAGCGATATCATCCGCGTCGGCGACTGGGTGGAAATGCCGCAACTCAACGCCGACGGCGACGTGATCGACATCGCCCTGCACACCGTCAAGGTGCAGAACTTCGACAAGACCATCACCACCATCCCGACCAAGCGTTTCATCAGCGACCCGTTCAAGAACTGGCGCGGCATGCAGGAATCCGGCGGGCGCCGGATCAAGCGCAGCCTGTACCTGGATCAGACCAGCGTGCGCTTTCTCAGCCCGGACGAAATCGCCCACCTGCAGCGCTTCCTGCTGCTCGGTCAGTACCTGACCAACAAACAGAGCGAGCTGCTGAGCTGGAACACCGAACTGGCCGAAGCCGCCCAGGAGCCGGCCAATACCCGTAGGGTCACCAACCTCGGCACGTTCCGCGCTTACATAGAGCACTACCTGCGTCAGCATCCGGGCATCAACCAGAACATGACCCAGCTCGTGCGCCAGCTACAGCCCACCGCCGATGGCCTGCCACTGGAGGTCTACTGCTTCACCAATACCGTGGCCTGGGTGGCGTACGAAGGCTATCAGTCGGACATCTTCGATCACCTGCTGGCGATCCTGCCGGAATTCGGCCTGCGCGTGTTCCAGCATCCGAGCGGCGCCGACATGCGCGAGTTGCGCCCGCAGTTGCACACACCGTGAGCAGCAGGGCCTTGTGCGCGCGGCAAAAAGCCGCGCAAGCAGGAGCCAATAAACAGACAAAACACGCAATAAAAATTCAGCAAGCAAATAGAAAAGGGGATTTTCACCAAATTCATCGACATGCTTGCCAGCTTTAGCCTCACTGGTTAGGGTTGACTCCATGAACAACGCCCACACCCTCATTCTGCTACGCCAGCACGCCTGCCTACGCCTGGTCAGCCCACGACTGCGTAGCTAAAGCGTTTCGCCTGCTCGCCACTCCCTTTCTCGCTTACCCGGCCTGCCGCCACCCAGGATTCGCACCATGACCATGCTCAAAGACCCGTCGTCCAAGTACCGCCCGTTCACCCCGATCAACATTCCGGACCGCACCTGGCCGGATCAGATCATCGACAAGGCGCCGATCTGGCTGTCCACCGACCTGCGCGACGGCAACCAGTCGCTGATCGAGCCGATGGACGCCGAGAAGAAGATGCGCTTCTTCAAGTGCCTGCTCGCCGTGGGCCTGAAGGAAATCGAAGTGGGCTTCCCGTCCGCCTCGCAAACCGATTTCGACTTCGTCCGCGAGCTGATCGAAGGCGGCCACATCCCTGACGACGTGACCATCCAGGTACTGACCCAGGCCCGTGAAGACCTGATCACCCGCACCTTCGAGTCGCTCAAGGGCGCCAAGAAAGCCATCGTCCACTACTACAACGCCACCGCACCGAGCTTCCGCCGCATCGTCTTCAACCAGGACAAGGCCGGCGTCACCGAGATCGCCGTGGAAGCGGCGAAGATCGTCAAGCGCCTGGCCGCCGCGCAGCCGGAAACCCAGTGGGGCTTCGAGTACTCGCCAGAAGTGTTCAGCTCCACCGAGATCGATTTCGCCGTCGAGGTGTGCAACGCGGTGATCGGCGTGTTCCAGCCGACCCCGGCGCAGAAGCTGATCCTCAACCTGCCGGCGACCATCGAAGGCGCCACACCGAACAACTACGCCGACCAGATCGAATGGTTCGGCCGCCATGTCGACCGTCGTGACAGCGTGCTGCTCAGCCTGCACACCCACAACGACCGCGGCACCGGCGTGGCCGCCACCGAGCTGGGCCTGATGGCCGGTGCCGACCGCGTGGAAGGCTGCCTGTTCGGCAACGGCGAGCGCACCGGCAACGTCTGCCTGGTCACCGTGGCGCTGAACCTCTACACCCAGGGCGTCGACCCGCAACTGGACTTCTCCGACATCGACACCGTGCGCAAGGTGGTCGAGGAGTGCAACCAGCTGCCGGTGCACCCGCGTCATCCCTACGTCGGCGACCTGGTGCACACCGCGTTCTCCGGCTCGCACCAGGATGCGATCCGCAAGGGCTTCGCCCAGCAGGATCCGAACGGCATCTGGGAAGTCCCGTACCTGCCGATCGACCCGGCCGACATCGGCCGCGACTACGAGGCGGTGATTCGCGTCAACAGCCAGTCCGGCAAGGGCGGCATCACCTTCCTCCTCGAGCAGGAGTACGGCATCAGCCTGCCACGCCGCATGCAGATCGAGTTCAGCCAGGTGGTGCAGAAGGAAACCGATCGCCTGGGCCTGGAGATGACCGCCGAGCAGATCTACCAACTGCTCGACAATGAATACCTCAAGGCCAACAGCCCGTATGCGCTGAAAAGCCACCGCCTGCAGGAAGAAAACGGCATCTGCAACGTCGACATCGACGTCAGCGTTGACGGCGAGCTGCGCCGCAAGCACGGCACCGGCAAGGGCCCACTGGAGGCGCTGGTCGCCGCCCTGCCGATCAATGTCGAAATCATGGACTACCACGAGCACGCCATCAGTTCGGGCACCAACGCCCAGGCCGCGGCGTACATCGAGATCCGCGTCAACGGCGGACGCCCGCTGCACGGCATCGGCATCGACGAGAATCTGACCACTGCGACCTTCCGCGCTCTGTTCAGCGCACTCAACCGCGCCCTGAGCCAGGCCGAGGAAAAGACCCACGCGGCCTGATGCCTCGCAGCACTGAAAAGGGATGCCTCGGCATCCCTTTTTTATTGGCCAGCGCCCGGCTGGGTGTTGCCCGACCGTGCTTGCGCCCCTGCTAGCGGAGCATTTCAAGAGGAATCGACACGCCCACGACAGGATTAGGCAAATGCCCACGGCGATGCCTGTACTAGGCTTGTCCGACACCTTTCCCATGGCCCGCCCGTAACCGTACGGCGGCGCCCCGTTCCTTGTGCCCACAGGAGTTGTTCATGAAAACCCTTGGCTATGCAGCACAGAATCCCGGCACGCCCCTGGCGCCGTTCCAGTTCCAGCGCCGCGCCGTCGGCGCCAATGACGTGCAGATCGACATCCTCTTCTGCGGCGTATGCCATTCCGACCTGCACACCGCACGCAACGAGTGGAACAACACCCTCTACCCGTCGGTGCCCGGTCACGAGATCGTCGGCAAGGTCCGCGCGGTCGGCAGCAACGTCAGCGCCTTCAAGGTCGGTGACATCGCCGGCGTCGGCTGCATGGTCGACAGCTGCCAGTCCTGCCCGTCCTGCGCCGAAGGCCTCGAGCAGTACTGCGAGAGCGGCTTCACCGGCACTTACAACGGTCCGGTATTCGGCGGCGAGAACACCTTCGGCGGCTACTCCGACAACGTCGTGGTGGACCAGAAGTTCGTCCTGCGCATCAGCCACACCGGCAACTTCGCCGCCGTCGCCCCGCTGCTCTGCGCCGGCATCACCACCTACTCGCCGCTGCGCCAGTGGAACGTGCAGCCGGGGCACAAGGTGGGCGTGGTCGGCCTCGGCGGCCTCGGCCACATGGGCGTGAAAATCGCCGCGGCGATGGGCGCTCACGTGGTGCTGTTCACCACCTCGCCCAACAAGCGCGAAGATGCCCTGCGCCTGGGCGCCGCCGAAGTGGTGGTGTCGAAGAACCCGGACGAGATGGCCGCCCACGCCAACAGCTTCGACTTCATCCTCAACACCGTGGCCGCACCGCACAACCTCGACGCGTTCCTCGGCCTGCTCAAGCGTGACGCAACCATGACCCTGGTCGGCGCGCCTGACTCGCCGCACCCGTCGCCGGAAGTGTTCAGCCTGATCTTCAAGCGCCGCCGCCTGGCCGGCTCGCTGATTGGTGGCATTGCCGAGACCCAGGAGATGCTCGACTTCTGTGCCGCGCACGGCATCGTCTCCGACATCGAAATGATCCCGATCCAGGGAATCAACCAGGCCTACGAGCGCATGCTCAAGAGCGACGTGAAGTACCGCTTCGTGATCGACATGGCCTCGCTCAAGGACGACGCCAGCGCAGCCTGAACAACGCCGCACCATGCAAAACGCCGGGCACCGCCCGGCGTTTTCGTTTTACCGATCAGGCAGCCCTCGTAGGGCAGCCCCTTGCGCACCGCACACCCGTCGCCTGCATCGATGCGCGCGGCGTTCAGTCAGGGTTGCTCGACCGCCACCGGCCCGCCCAGGGTGGTCAGCTCACCGTCGCCGGGGTCGATCACCAGCACGGCGGCGAACACCACCACGAAGAATGCCAGCAGGAACAGCAAGGCGACGCCGAACGCTCGCCAGTTGGACCTGAAGCGCCCGCCATGCGCGCAGACCGCCTCGCCGAACAACGACTTGGCGTGCTGGTGCATGCCGAGCACCTGGGCGACGGTCAGGCCTATTCCCGCGCCATCCGGCAGCCAGTAGCCGATCACCATCACCAGAACGAGCACGCCGACACCCACCAGCCAGGTGTTGCGCACCCGCTCGTGCATACCGAGCACACGCAGGTTATGGGCCGTGATGTAGGCGCCGGCCAACGGGGTGCCGAAGAACGTCGCAATACCCACGGCGCTCATGCGGTAGAGCGGGCGTGCGGCCTGCGAGTCAGGCGCGAGCAGCTCGGCAGAAGGCGCGCGATACGGGCTGTCTTGATTGGCATCCATGCGGCGAGCTCCGGTTCAGAAGATATCGAGATGAAAGTGATCGGCATCGCGGTCTGCCGGGAAGCGCTCGCGATAAGCCGCCAGCTCGGCAGCCTTGAGGCTGACGCGAAACACACCCGCGGCCTCACCCGGTGCCAGCAGGGCTTCGCCCTGAAAGTCCAGGACCTGGCTGTCGCCACTGTAGGGATGACCATTGCCGTCGCTGCCGATGCGGTTCACCGCGGCCACGTAGCAGAGGTTCTCGATCGCGCGGGCTGGCAGCAGGCGGTTCCAGTGCTGACGCCGTGCGGCCGGCCAGTTGGCGGTGTAGAGCAGCAGGTCGGTGGTGGCCGGGTCGCGACTCCAGACCGGGAAGCGCAGGTCGTAGCAGATCAGCGGGCGCACCCGCCAGCCCTTGAGTTCCAGCAGCACCTGGGCGTCACCGGCGCTGTAGTGCTTGTGCTCGCCGGCCATGCGGAACAGGTGGCGCTTGTCGTAGTGCGCGAGCGAACCGTCCGGGCGCGCCCACAGCAGGCGGTTGCGGTAGCTGCCGTCGACGGCCTGGATGATCAGGCTGCCGGTGATCACCGCGTCGATGCGCCGGGCCTGCTCACGCAGCCACTGCACGGTCGGCCCGTCCTCGGGCTCGGCCAGTTCGGCCGAGTGCATGGAAAAGCCGGTACTGAACATTTCCGGCAGCACCACCAGGTCGGCGCCGCGGGCCTGCTCTAGCAAGGCGCCGAAGTGGGCCCGGTTGGCGACCGGGTCCTGCCAGGCCAGCTCGCTCTGGATCAGCGCCAGTTCGAGGTCGGGTTTGTCGCTCATCACAGCGCCTCGCGATTTTTTGTAGGGGCCAGCTCGCTGGCGATGCCTTGGGTTGTAACGGATCGCCAGCACGCTGGCGCCCATCGATCACACCGCGCAGAGCTTCTCGGCGGCCTGGCGCAGGGTCTCTTCACGCTTGGCGAAGCAGAAGCGCACCAGGCGCAGATCACGCGGCGCCTGCTGGTAGAACACCGACACCGGGATGGTCGCCACGCCATGCTCGCGGGTCAGCCATTCGGCCATCTCCACGTCGTTCAGGTCCGGGCGGATTGCCGAGTAGTCGGCCAGCTGGAAATAGGTGCCCGGCGTGCGGGTGAAGCGGAAACGCGAGCCGCCCAGCAGGTCGCAGAACAGGTCACGCTTGGCCTGGTAAAAGGCTGGCAGCTCCTCGACATGCTCGGGATTTATCACCATGAAATCGGCCAGGGCGTGCTGCAGCGGAGTCACCCCGCAGAAGTTCACGTACTGGTGGATCTTGCGCAGCTCGGCGGTGAGCGCCGGTGGCGCCACCACGTAGCCGGTCTTCCAGCCGGTGACGTGGTAGGTCTTGCCGAACGAGCTGACCACGAAGGCGCGCGCGTACAGCTCGTCGTGGGCCAGCACGCTGGCATGACGCACGCCGTCAAAGATCAGGTGCTCGTAGACCTCGTCGCTGATGATGTGGATATCGCGCCCACGGATCAGCGCCGCCAGCTGGTCGAGATCGGCACGCGACAGCAGCGCGCCACTGGGGTTGTGCGGCGAGTTGAGGAAGATCAGGCGGGTGCGCGGGGTGATGGCATCGGCCAGGCGCTGCCAGTCCACGGCGAAGTCCGGCAGGGCCAGCGGCACATGCACGCAGCGCCCGCCGGCCAGCTCGACGGAGGGCTCGTAGCTGTCATAGCAGGGGTCGAGGACGATGGCCTCGTCACCCGGATGGATCAGCGCCTGCACTGCGCAGAAGATCGCCTCGGTGGCGCCTGGGGTGATGGTGATCTCGCTGTCGGCATCGCGCTGTACGCCATAGCTGCGGGCGATCTTGGCCGCCACCTGCTGGCGCAGAGCCGGTAGGCCGGTCATCGGCGAATACTGGTTGCGCCCTTCCAGCACATGGCGGGCCACGGCTTCACGCAGGGCCAGTGGGCCGTCGAAGTCGGGAAAGCCCTGGGACAGGTTGATGGCGCCGACTTCCGCGGCGAGCTGGGACATGCGGGTGAAAATGGTGGTGCCGACATTCGGCAACTTGCTGGTGAACATCTGGCCTATTCCTGCAGACGGGCGCGAGCCGCGAGGATAGCCGATGGCTGGCGCCGGATGCAGCAGCCGCGCATATGAAAAAGGCGCAGAAGCTTATGCCGCTGCGCCTTCGTTCACCGCGCCATGAATCAGCGCTTCTTGTCGCGGCGCTTCTTGTCGGCCTTCTTGTGGTGGCTCATCAGGCGCCGTTTCTTGTTCACCTGGCGATCGGTGAGGGTGTTCTTGTTGCCCTCGTAGGGGTTCTCACCGCCCTTGTACTCGATACGGATCGGCGTACCGACCAGCTTGAGCACGCGGCGGAAGGTGTTCTCCAGGTAGCGCGTGTAAGACTTCGGCACGGACTCGACCTGGTTGCCGTGGATCACGATCAGCGGCGGGTTGGCACCACCGAGGTGGGCATAGCGCAGTTTGATGCGGCGCCCGCTGACCATCGGCGGCTGGTGCTCCTGCACCGCGTCTTCGAGGATCTGCGTCAGGCGGTTGGTCGGCCAGCGGGTGATCGCCGACTTGAACGAAGCCTGCACCGACTTGTACAGGTTGCCCACGCCGGTGCCATGCAGGGCGGAGATGAAGTGGATGTCGGCGTAGTCGACAAAGAACAGCCGGCGCTCCAGCTCGGTCTTCACGTAGTCGCGCTCGCCCGGCTCCATGCCATCCCACTTGTTCAGCGCGATTACCAGGGCACGGCCGGATTCGATGGCGAAGCCGAGCAGGTTGAGGTCATGGTCGACCACCCCTTCGCGGGCGTCCATCACGAAGATCACCACGTTGGCGTCCTTGATCGCCTGCAGCGTCTTCACCACCGAGAATTTCTCCACTTCCTCGTGGATCTTGCCGCGCTTGCGCACGCCGGCGGTGTCGATCAGCGTGTACTTCTCGTCGTTGCGCTCGAACGGGATGTAGATGCTGTCGCGCGTAGTGCCGGGCTGGTCGTAGACCACCACGCGGTCTTCGCCGAGCATGCGGTTGACCAGGGTCGACTTGCCGACGTTGGGCCGCCCGATGATGGCGATCTTGATGCCATCCTTCTCGCTCGGCCCGGGAATGCGCTTGGCTTCCTCACCCTCGGCGACTTCTTCGTCACGGACCTCTTCCTCGTCCTGGGGAAATTCCCCCAGCGCCGCCTCAAGCATCTGGGTGATCCCGCGGCCATGGGCACCGGCGATCGGCAGGGCTTCGCCCAGGCCCATCGGCGCGAACTCGGCGCGGGCGATGTCCGGGTCGATGTTGTCGACCTTGTTCACCACCAGGTAGCTGCGCTTGTTGCGCTTGCGCAGGTGCTCGCCAATCATCTGGTCACCGGCGACCAGCCCGGCGCGGGCGTCGACCAGGAACAGCACGACGTCGGCTTCTTCGATGGCCAGCAGCGACTGCTCGGCCATCTTTTCGTCGATGCCTTCTTCGTCGCCGGAGATGCCACCGGTGTCGACCAGGATGTAGCTGCGCCCTTCCCACTTTGCCTCGCCGTACTGGCGGTCGCGGGTCAGGCCCGACAGGTCACCAACGATCGCGTCGCGGGTGCGGGTCAGGCGGTTGAAGAGGGTCGACTTGCCCACGTTGGGGCGGCCCACCAGGGCGATTACCGGAACCATTGGGCTCCTCCACAGCTAAATCCAGAAAACACAAAGGCCGCTGACGTAGAACGGCAGCGGCCGGACAGTGCAGAACAGCTTAGCGGATGGTCAGACCGACCAGTTTTCCGCTGTTGCCGAATGCGTAGATCCATTCACCCACGACCAGCGGACGGGCACGCAGGCCGTCGCTGTCGATGCGCTCACGCCCGACGAAGTGGCCATCGACCTGGCTCAGCAGGTGCAGATAGCCTTCCAGATCGCCAACTGCGACGTAGCTGGAAAACACTTCAGGCGCCGACAGCTGGCGGCGGGCCAGAGAGTCGTTGTTCCACAGCGCCGAGTTGGAACGCTCGTCGACGCTTTCCACGGCGCCGCTGGCCAGGCTCACGTAAACACTGCCGAAACCCTGGGCCAGACCGACGTAGCTCGACGCTTCGCGCTGCCACTGCTGACGGCCGCTTTCGATGTCGATAGCGGCGACCTTGCCCTGGTAGGTGACCACGTACAGGGTGCCACCGGACAGCAGCAGGCTGCCGTCGATGTCGACCATGCGCTCCAGTTCGGAACGCCCTTGTGGTACGGCGATGCGCTGCTCCCAGACCGGAATGCCGCGCTGGGTATCCAGGGCGATGACCTTACCGGTGGAAAGGCCGGCGATGGCCAGGCGGTTGGTCACCACCGGGCTGCTGGTGCCACGCAGGGTCAGCACCGCCGGGGTGTTCTCGTAGATCCAGCGCTGGCTGCCGGTGCTGGCATCCAGGCCGATCACGCGGTCGTCCTGGGTCTGCACCACGACGATGTCGCCGTTGGTGGCCGGCGCGGATAGCACTTCGCTGGTCACGCGGGCACGCCAGCGTTCCTCACCGGAGCTGGCATCCAGGGCGATCACTTCACCCTTGAGGGTGCCGACCACGACCAGGCCGTAACCGGCACCGACGCCGCCGGAGATCGGCAGCTCGATATCGACTTTCCAGAACACGTCGCCATTCAGGCGATCGAGGCCCATGACCAGACCGTCCGAGGACGCGGCGTAGAGGCGATCACCGTCCACGGCCGGAGTCAGCATGTTGTACAGCTCGCCCTGGCCGTCGCCGATGGAGCGGCTCCATTCGGCCTTCAGCTCGACTTCTTCCTGGATGTCAGGCAGTTCGGCTGGTGGCAGTTCCTTCTTGCTGGTGCTGCTGCAACCCACGACCAGAACGGCCAGGGCCAGCAGTGCGGCATGTTTCCAACGCATCACGTCACGCATCCCCTTTTGCCAGATCGTCGAGTTTCATTTGCAGGCCGCCAATCGCGGCGTCATCGGCCAGGCTGGACTTGGCCTTTTCGTAGGCGGCGTGGGCGTCGTCGTTGCGACCGAGCTGTACCAGCAGGTCACCCTTGAGTTCTTCACGGCTGGCCTTCCAGGCCTCGTCGGCTTCGCCGTCGAGCAGCTTGAGCCCTTCTTCGGCCTTGTCCTGGGCAGCCAGCACACGCGCCAGGCGCTGACGCGCCAGCTCGCCGATAGCGTGGTCCGCCGGCTTGTCGATCAGCGGCTTGAGTTCCGCCGCCGCGTCGTCCAGCTTGCCGCTTTCCACCGCGACCTTGGCCACGAACAGGCTGGCGTACTGGGCGTAGTGGGTACCGGAGAACTCGGTCTTCAGCTTGCCGGCCAGTTCGGTGACCTTGGCGGTATCGGGCTGGCCTTCACGGGTCAGGCTGGTTTCCAGCAGTTGCTGGTAGACCACCGAGGCGCCCTGCGCCTGCTTGACCTCGTACTGTTTCCAGGCCTGCCAGCCGACCACCAGCGCGAGCGCCAGCACACCACCAGTCAGCAGGGGTTTGCCATTGCGCTGCCACCATTCCTTCATCTGCGCAATTTGTTCGTCTTCGGTCATGCTCACCCCAATAACTCCTTGTTCTTCATGTTCTCAAGCCTGCTCGAGGCAAGCGGCGAGATGCTGTGCCAGTACATCCCAACCGATACTTTGTTGTTCGCCATCGGCGCGCAAAGGTTTGCAACCTACCACGCGGCCGGCCAGTTCGTCGTCACCCAGAATCAAGGCGAAGCGTGCACCGCTCTTGTCGGCCTTCTTGAACTGGCTCTTGAAGCTGCCAGCACCGGCGTTGACCATCAGGCGCAGGCCCGGCAACGCATCGCGCAACTGCTCGGCCAGGGACAGTGCAGCCAGCTCAGCCGGCTCACCGAAGGCGCACAGGTAGATGTCCGCCGGGCTGTTCAGCTCGGCCGGCACCAGATCGAGGGTTTCCAGCAACAGCACCAGACGCTCGACACCCATGGCGAAGCCGACACCCGGCGTCGGCTTGCCGCCGAACTGGCTGATCAGACCGTCATAGCGGCCGCCGGCACAGACCGTTCCCTGCGAGCCGAGCTTGTCGGTGACCCATTCGAAAACGGTGCGCCCGTAGTAGTCCAGACCGCGGACCAGTTTCGGGTTGATTTCGTAGCGGATGCCGACCGCATCCAGGCGCGCCTTGAGCCCGTCGAAGTGGACCCGCGATTCGTCGTCGAGGTAATCGTGCAGGGTCGGCGCGCCGACCAGCAGCGCCTGCGTGGCTGCAACCTTGCTGTCAAGGATACGCAGCGGGTTGGTGGTCAGGCGGCGCTGGCTATCTTCGTCAAGCTGCTCGAAACGCTCGTTGAGATAGGCCACCAGCGCATCGCGGTAAGTCGCACGCGCTTCGCTGGAGCCGAGGCTGTTGAGCTGCAGGGTGACCGCGTCGGTCAGGCCGAGCTTCTGCCACAGGCGCGCCGTGAGCACGATCAGCTCGGCGTCAACGTCCGGCCCGGGCAGGTTGAACACTTCCACACCAATCTGGTGGAACTGCCGGTAGCGACCTTTCTGCGGCTTCTCGTAGCGGAACATCGGGCCGGCGTACCACAGCTTCTGTACCTGGCCACCGCCAGTCAGGCCGTGCTCCAGCACCGCACGTACGCAACCAGCGGTGCCTTCGGGGCGCAGGGTCAGCGACTCTTCGTTGCGATCAAGGAAGGTGTACATCTCCTTGTCGACCACATCGGTGCCCTCGCCGATGCCACGGGCAAACAGCTCGGTGAACTCGAGGATCGGCAGGCGGATTTCCTTGTAGCCGTAACCATCCAGCAAGCGCGCGAAGGTGTTCTCCAGGAAGCGCCAGCTCGGCGTCTGCTCGGGCAGGATGTCGTTCATGCCACGAATGGCTTGCAGGGTCTTGCTCACAAGGTTTCCTTAACGGGTTCAGCCGCGGACGATAACCGCCGCATCGGCCTCGGCCTTCTCGGCCGCTTTCTGGCGGATCAGCTTTTCTAGCTCATCCACGAGGTTGTCATTGGTCAGTTTCTGCGCCGGCTTGCCATCGATGTAGATCAGGTTCGGCGAGCCGCCGGTGAGGCCGATGTGCGCCTCCTTGGCTTCACCCGGGCCGTTGACCACACAGCCGATCACGGCCACGTCCAGCGGCACCAGCAGGTCTTCGACACGGCTTTCCAGCTCGTTCATGGTCTTCACCACATCGAAGTTCTGCCGCGAGCAGCTCGGGCAGGCGATGAAATTGATGCCACGCGAGCGCAGGCGCAGGGACTTGAGGATGTCGTAGCCGACCTTGATCTCTTCGACCGGATCAGCCGCCAGGGAGATGCGGATGGTGTCGCCGATACCGTCCATCAGGAGCATGCCGAGGCCGACTGAGGACTTCACCGTGCCCGAACGCAGGCCACCGGCTTCGGTGATACCCAGGTGCAGGGGCTGCTCGATCTGGGTGGCCAGCAGGCGGTAGGCGGCGACGGCCATGAACACGTCCGAGGCCTTCACGCTGACCTTGAAATCGGGGAAATTCAGGCGGTCGAGGTGTTCGACATGGCGCAACGCGGACTCGACCAACGCCTCGGGCGTCGGCTCGCCGTATTTCTTCTGCAGGTCCTTTTCCAAGGAGCCGGCGTTGACCCCAATGCGGATCGGAATGCCCTTGTCGCGCGCGGCCTCGACCACGGCGCGCACGCGGTCTTCACGACCAATGTTGCCCGGGTTGATACGCAGGCAATCGACACCCAGCTCAGCGACCCGCAGGGCGATCTGGTAGTCGAAGTGGATGTCCGCCACCAGTGGCAGGTTGACCTGCTGCTTGATCCGGCCGAAGGCTTCGGCGGCCTGCATATCCGGCACGGAGACGCGCACGATATCGGCGCCGGCCTCTTCCAGGCGACGGATCTGCGCCACGGTTGCCGCGACGTCACAGGTATCGGTGTTGGTCATGCTCTGCACCGCGATCGGCGCGTCGCCACCCACCGGCACCGAGCCGACCCAGATCTTGCGGGACAGCCGGCGTTTGATTGGAGATTCGCAATGCATGTTATTGGCCCAACTTCAGGCGAGCGGTTTCACCGTGGGTGAAAGGAGCAACGTCGACCTGCTGGCCATCAACACGCACCTGCGCACCACGGGCGAAGCCCAGGCGCAGCTCCAGCGGTGCCTTGCCGACAAACTCGACGCTTTCGCCACGGCGCTTGAGAGCGCTGAGCAGGACCTTGCCATTGGCATCGGTGAGCTGGGTCCAGCAATCGGCGGTGAACTGCAGATGCACGCGCGACTCCCCTGCTACCGGGGCCGCCGGCACAACCGGCTCGGGCGTGGGCGGGGTTGTGCCGGCTGGCGCGCTGCCAGCCACGCTCGGCGCCGCAGGCGTGACTGGCGGTGTGACGGCTGGCACTGCCGGAGCGCCTGCCGCGTCGGGAGCCACGGCAACGGGCGTGTCCACAGCGGGGGTCTCGCCTTCCGGCTGCGCAGCCAGCTCGGCAGACACCGGCGCCTCGGGCAATTGCTCAGGCGCCTGGGCCTCGGCAACGGCCTGGTCTTCAGGCTCGTCCAGCGGATGAATCTCGGTGGTGCCGTCGGCGCCATCGACTTCGACGTGCTCCAGCGCCAGGTCGGGAGACAGCAGGTCCTTGCGCTCGGCGTCGCCCTGCCACCAGAAGAAACCGCCAGCGCCCAGCACCAGCAACAGACACAGGCTGACTACCTTGAGAATGCTCTGCGACAGCCGCGCCGGCTCTTCGATGCGGCCCAGGCTGTGCACACTGGCACCCTGAGAGTCGGTACCGGTGAACTGGTCGAACTCCTGGACCAACAGCGCCTGATCCATCCCCAACAGCTTGGCATACGCCCGCACATAGCCACGCGAGAAGGTGTGCCCCGGCAACTTGTCGAACGCGCCAGCCTCGAGCTGCTGCAGCGACTGCGCGCTCAGGTTGAGCTGGGCAGCCACCTCGACCAGCGCCCAGCCCTTGGCTTCCCGCGCCTTGCGCAGGGTCTCGCCCGGATTCGCCCGGCTCGCCGCCGCTGTTTCAGGATGCACCGCTTTCATCACTGCTCCGACAGATACTGCTGATATTCCGGGGTGCCTGGGTAGAGGCGCTTCAACTGCAGACCAAGGCTGGCCGCCAGGTCGCGATCCTCGAAGACCCGCGCCAGGCGTGTGCCCAGCAACAGGCTCTGCGCGGTCTGACGCGACTGCTGGCTGAAGGCGTCGTAGTAGCCACGCGACGGAACGTACTGTTTGTTATCGAAAGACAGCAGGGCCATCTGCAGCAACGCAATCGGCCGCTGGCTGTTGAGGCGCAGGGAGCGCTCAAAATAGTGCTCGGCCTCGTCGCGTTTGCCCAGCTGCAGAGCGGTCAGGCCCATGTTCTCGAACACCCGCGAGCGCTCGCCGTACAGGGTGTCTTCCGAGGCCTTCTGGTAGACGTCGTAGGCTTCCTTGTAGCGCTTCTGCTCGTAGAGGAAGCCGCCGTAGTTGTTCAGCAGCCGGGCGTCATTGCCTTTCAGCGACAGCGCCTTGCGGTAATGATCCTCTGCGAGCTTGGGCTCCATTTCCTGCTGGAACACTACAGCCAGCGCGGCATGCGCCTCAGCACTGGAAGGATCGAGCTCCAACGCCGATTTGAGCGGGTTCTTCGCCTTTTCGGTATCCCCCTGCCCGAGCAGGCCGATACCCAGTTGAATGTAGGCATCCCGTGCCTGCGCACGCCCCTCTGCAGTCTTCATCGGGTCGGTGATACCACCCGTGGTAACGCATCCGGTCATCAGACCGGCCAGAGCCAGCAAAAGCGCAGCGCGCACGATCATGAACGTCCTCTCTTCAATTTCGGTTGGCAGAACCGCGGGGGGCATCGCCCTCGCTGCCCAACTGGCGCACGGCAATGTAACGCTCGCTACGACGGGTACGATCCTGCACCTGGCCGACCAGTTGGCCGCATGCCGCATCGATATCATCGCCACGCGTGGTTCGCACGGTCACGTTGTGTCCTGCCTTGTGCAGCAGGTCCTGGAAGCGGCGAATGGCGTTGTTGCTCGGCCGCTCGTAACCGGAGAACGGGAAGGGATTAAACGGGATCAGATTGATCTTGCAAGGGAAATCCTTGAGAAGTGCGATCATCTGCTCAGCGTGCTCAGGCTGGTCGTTGACGTCCTTGAGCAGGGTGTACTCGATGGTCAGGAAGCGTTTCTCGCCCAGGCCCTCGATGTAGCGCCGGCAGGCCGGCAGCAGTACGTCCAGCGGGTACTTCTTGTTGATCGGCACCAGTTCGCTGCGCAGCTTGTCGTTCGGCGCGTGCAACGACAGGGCCAGCGACACGTCGATGACCTCGCCCAGCTTGTCGATCATCGGCACCACGCCGGAGGTCGACAGGGTCACCTTGCGCTTGGAAATGCCGTAGCCGAGGTCGTCCATCATGATGCGCATGGCCGAGACGACGTTGTCGAAGTTCAGCAGCGGCTCACCCATACCCATCATCACCACGTTGGTGACGGCGCGGTCGATCTTCGCCGGGACGGTGCCGAAGGACTTGTTGGCGATCCACACCTGGCCGATGATTTCCGCGGCAGTGAGGTCGCTGTTGAAGCCCTGCTTGCCCGTGGAGCAGAAGCTGCAGTCCAGGGCGCAGCCCGCTTGGGACGATACACAGAGGGTGCCACGTCCGCCTTGCGGGATATAAACAGTCTCGACGCAGCTGCCGGACGCCACGCGCACCACCCACTTACGGGTGCCGTCGCTGGAGATGTCCTGGCTGACAACCTCGGGACCACGAATTTCGGCACAGGCCTTGAGCTTTTCGCGCAAGGCCTTGCCCAGATTGCTCATGGCGTCGAAATCATCGACGCCAAAGTGGTGAATCCATTTCATCACCTGACCGGCACGGAAGCGCTTGTCTCCGATCTGCTCGAAGAAGCTCTCCATTTCAGGCTGGGTCAAACCCAGAAGATTGATCTTGCCGGCTGTTTCAGTCATGAACTCACCCTCGCCTGTTCGCGCTTAGCGAATGCGAGCGCACACCTCGGTGGCGGAGAAGAAGTACGCGACTTCACGGGCAGCGGAGGCCTCGGAATCGGAACCGTGTACGGCGTTCTCGTCGATGGAAACGGCGAAGTCGGCGCGGATGGTGCCGGCAGCAGCTTCTTTCGGATTGGTGGCGCCCATCAGCTCGCGGTTCTTGGCGATGGCGTCTTCACCTTCCAGGACCTGGACGATGACCGGACCGGAAACCATGAAGGCAACCAGATCCTTGAAGAAACCACGCTCGCTGTGCTCGGCGTAGAAACCGCCAGCTTCGCGCTCGGACAGTTGAACCATTTTCGAAGCGACGACGCGCAGGCCAGCCTTTTCGAAACGAGTGACGATTTCGCCAACTACGTTTTTGGCGACGGCATCAGGCTTGATGATGGAGAAAGTGCGTTGAACAGCCATGTGAAACTCCGGAAACAAGGATTAAAGCGAACAAGTAAACCCGCGAATTATACGCAGGTTAGGAAAAAATGCGTAAGGCAGCGCCGGATGGCGCCGCGAGTCACGCGGACTCTTCGATCCAGGCGGCCTGGATGGCCTCGAGAACCTTCTCGCCGCCGCGCTGCGGGTCATCGCTGAACGCCGGCAGGGCCAGCACCCAACGGTGCAGATCGACGAAATTGACATAGCGCGGATCGACATCCGGCTTGCTCTCGTAAAGCTCGATGGCGATATCCAGCACGTCGGCCCATTTCAGACTCATGACAGCTCCTCTGACTCAGTGCGGCGCTTCGGCAGCGTGGTTAAGCGAGTACTTCGGAATCTCGACCGTCAGGTCTTCAGTCCCGACGATCGCCTGACAAGCCAGGCGCGATTGCGCCTCCAGCCCCCAGGCGCGATCGAGGAAATCCTCTTCCAGCTCGTCAGCTTCTTCCAGCGAATCGAAACCCTCACGGATCACACAGTGGCAGGTGGTGCAGGCACAGACACCGCCGCAGGCGCTTTCCATCTCGATGTGGTGCTCATGCGCCAGCTCGAGAATGGACGTGCCGGGCTCGGCCTCGACAACCAGGCCATCAGGGCAGAACTTCTCGTGCGGCAGAAAAATGACCTGTGGCATCAGTTACCCTCGATTTCATTCAGATTGCGCCCTGCCAGAGCGGCTTTTACCGTCGAATCCATGCGGCGCGCGGCAAAGGCATCGGTGATCTGCGACAGGCGCTTGATCTGCTGCTCGATGGCCACGACATCCGCACCACCCGCCAGCTCACGCAAGCCATCCATCGTCGCCAGAATGGCGATGCGCTCGTCGTCGTCGAGCAGACGCTCGCCATCGACATCCAGCGCCGACTGCACCGCCTCCAGCAGACGCTCGGCCTCGACCTGCTGCTCGCGCAAGGCACGCGCCTCCTTGTCGCCACCGGCATTATGGAAAGAGTCCTGCAGCATGCGCGCGATTTCGCCATCGGTCAGTCCGTAGGACGGCTTGACCTGAATACTGGCCTCAACACCCGAGCCCAGCTCCCGCGCAGTCACGCCGAGCAGGCCATCGGCATCCACCTGGAAGGTCACGCGCACCTTGGCCGAGCCCGCCACCAGCGGTGGCATGCCGCGCAGCTCGAAGCGCGCCAGGGAACGGCAATCGCTGATCAGCTCGCGCTCCCCCTGCAACACGTGGACCACCATGGCGGTCTGACCATCCTTGTAGGTGGTGAAGTCCTGGGCACGCGCGACCGGGATCGTGGTGTTGCGCGGGATGATCTTCTCCATCAGCCCGCCCATGGTTTCCAGGCCGAGCGACAGCGGAATCACATCCAGCAGCAGCAATTCTTCGCCGTCGCCGCGGCGGTTACCGGCCAGGGTATCGGCCTGGATGGCAGCACCGATGGCCACCACCTGATCGGGATCGATGTCGGTCAGCGGCTCGCGACCGAACAGTTCGCCGACCGCCGCCCGCACGCGCGGCACGCGGGTGGAACCGCCGACCATGACCACGGCTTCGACTTCCTCGACCTCGATACCGGCATCACGCACCGCGCGGCGACAGGCCTTGAGGCTGCGCGCGACCATCGGCTCGATCAGTGCCTCGAACTGCCCGCGGGTAAGAACATCAGCCCAGTCAGCATGGCGCACCTCGACCGAGTCAGCGGCGGTCAGGGCCTCCTTGGCGGCACAGGCGGCCTGCAACAGGCTGCGCTGCGTGCCCGGATCGATATCCTGGGACAGGCCAGCCTGCTGCATGATCCAGCCGGCGATGGCGTGATCGAAATCATCGCCACCCAGGGCGCTGTCGCCGCCGGTGGCCATGACCTCGAAGACCCCGCGCGTCAGGCGCAGGATGGAAATATCGAACGTGCCGCCACCCAGGTCGTAGATCGCCACCACGCCTTCGGCGTGCTGATCCAGACCATAGGCGACCGCCGCCGCGGTCGGCTCGTTGAGCAAGCGCAGGACATTCAGGCCGGCCAGGCGCGCTGCGTCCTTGGTTGCCTGGCGCTGGGCGTCGTCAAAATAGGCCGGCACGGTGATCACCGCGCCGACCAGCTCGCCACCGAGAGCGGCTTCGCCACGCTCGCGCAGCACGCGGAGGATTTCTGCGGAGACTTCGACCGGGCTCTTCGCGCCCTGCACCGTCTCGATGAAGGGCATGTGCGACTCGCCACCGACGAAGCGATAGGGCAACTGCTCACCCAGCTGCTTGACGTCTTCCAGACCACGCCCCATTAGGCGCTTGACCGACATGACGGTATTCAGCGGGTCCTGCGCGGCCGCGGCTTTCGCCGTGGCGCCTACCTCGACGCGCTCGGCGTGGTAACGCACGGCAGATGGCAGGATCACCTGACCAGCCGCGTCGGCCAGAGGCTCGGACAGGCCACTGCGCACAGCAGCGACCAGGGAGTTGGTGGTGCCCAGATCGATACCCACGGCCAGACGGCGCTGGTGGGGTTGCGGACTCTGGCCGGGCTCGGCGATCTGCAATAAGGCCATGATGCTCTGAAAGTCAGGCGCGCAGTCCAGGCTGCGCAGCGGTTAATCGTCGAGGCGCTCTTCCAGCTGGCGCACTTCGTGGGACAACTTGTCGAGGAACTGCATGCGCCGCACGAGGCGCTCGGCCTCCTCGCGACGCGAAGTATCATCCCAACAGGCTGCAAAACCTTGATCCAGCTCATCCTGAGCCGCCTTCAGGCGACGCTTGAACACCGCCACGCCCGGTACATCGGCACTGTCCTGGAGGTCTTCAAGCTCTTCACGCCAGCGCATCTGCTGCAGGAGAAACTCGGGGTCCTGCACCGTCACTTCCAACGGTAACTCACGACCTCGCAAGGCCAGCAGGTACAGCGCGCGACGCGGGGTGCTCTTCAGCGTCTGGTAGGCCTCGTTGAGGCTCGCCGAGTGTTCCAGGGCCAAGCGCTGGTCGCGCGCCGAGCCATCGGCAAAACGGTCCGGGTGCACGGCCTTGGCCAGCTCACGGTAGCGCGCAGACAGTTGCGCCAGATCCAAACGGAAATCGGGCTGGAGATCGAACAGGGCGAAATGACAGGGACTACCCACAACCAGCCTCAGACGTTGAAGCTCTCGCCGCAGCCGCATTCGCCACGCACGTTGGGGTTGTTGAACTTGAAGCCCTCGTTCAGGCCTTCACGCACGAAGTCCAACTCGGTGCCGTCGATGTAGGTCAGGCTTTTCGGGTCGATGATCACCTTGACGCCGAAGCTCTCGAACACCTGATCCTCGGCAGCCAGCTCATCAACGAACTCCAGCACATAGGCCAGACCGGAGCAGCCGGTGGTGCGCACGCCCAGACGGATGCCCGCGCCCTTGCCGCGCCCTTCGAGGGAGCGCTGCACGTGACGCGCGGCGGATTCGGTCATGGTAATAGCCATAACAACTCCTTACGGACGGAACAGACTCAGAGCAGACCTTTCTTCTGCTTGTAGTCGCGAACAGCCGCTTTGATGGCGTCTTCGGCGAGTACCGAGCAGTGGATCTTCACTGGCGGCAGCGCCAGCTCTTCCGCCAACTGGGTATTCTTGATAGTTTCCGCTTCGTCCAGCGTCTTGCCCTTCATCCACTCGGTGGCGAGGGAGCTGGACGCGATGGCCGAACCGCAGCCGTAGGTCTTGAACTTGGCGTCTTCGATGACACCTGCCTCGTTGACCTTGATCTGCAGACGCATCACATCGCCGCATGCCGGAGCACCGACCATGCCGGTACCGACGTCCGGATCTTCGGCGTCCATCTTGCCGACGTTGCGCGGGTTCTCGTAATGGTCGATGACCTTTTCACTGTAAGCCATGGTGCAATTCCTCTTTCATCAGGTGCCGCTCTGGTGGCGACTCGAAATCAATGCGCCTGCCATTCGACCTTGGTCAGATCGACACCTTCTTTGAACATGTCCCACAGCGGCGACAGCTCACGCAGCTTGTCTACAGCCTCGCGAATCTTCGACGCCGCGTAATCGACCTCTTCCTCGGTTGAGAAACGGCCGAAGGTGAAACGGATGGAGCTGTGTGCTAGCTCGTCGTTGCGGCCCAGGGCACGCAGCACGTAGGACGGCTCGAGCGATGCGGAGGTGCAAGCGGAGCCGGAGGAAACCGCCAGATCCTTGAGCGCCATGATCAGCGACTCACCTTCCACGTAGTTGAAGCTCAGGTTCAGGTTGTGCGGTACGCGGGCAGTCATGCTGCCGTTGATGTACAACTCTTCCATACCCTCGACCTGCTTGTAGAAGCGGTCACGCAAGGCACGAATGCGCTCATTTTCCTGGGCCATTTCTTCTTTGGCGATGCGGAACGCCTCACCCATGCCAACGATCTGGTGCGTGGCCAGGGTGCCGGAGCGCATGCCGCGCTCGTGGCCGCCACCGTGGATCAGCGCTTCCAGACGCACGCGCGGCTTGCGGCGAACATACAGCGCGCCGATACCCTTGGGGCCGTAGGTCTTGTGCGCCGAGAACGACATCAGGTCGACCTTCATCTTTTCCAGGTCAATCTCCACCTTGCCAGTGGACTGAGCAGCGTCGACATGGAAGAGGATGCCGCGCGAGCGGGTCAGCTCACCGATCGCCGTAATGTCGTTGATGGTGCCGATTTCGTTGTTTACGTGCATGAGCGAAACCAGGATGGTGTCGTCACGCAGCGCCGACTCGACCATGGCCGGGGTGACCAGACCATCTTCACCGGGCTCGATGTAGGTGACCTCGAAGCCTTCGCGCTCAAGCTGGCGGCAGGTATCCAGCACCGCCTTGTGCTCGATCTTCGAGGTAATGATGTGCTTGCCCTTGGTGTTGTAGAAGTGCGCAACACCCTTGATGGCCAGGTTGTCGGACTCGGTGGCACCGGAGGTCCAGACGATCTCGCGCGGGTCGGCATTGACCAGCTCGGCGACCTGACGACGACCGTTCTCAGCCGCTTCCTCAGCTTTCCAGCCGAAGACGTGGGAGCGCGACGCCGGGTTACCGAAGTTGCCATCCACCAGCAGGCATTCGCTCATCTTTTGCGCGACGCGTGGGTCGACCGGCGTGGTCGCGGAGTAATCGAGGTAAATCGGCAATCTCATCAGGTATCTCCTAGTTCAGGCAGGCGCCCTGCTCAATCAATGGCGGACGCTTCGATCTTGTCCAGGTGCGGCGTCCTGCCATTGCAGCGGCGCTGATCCTGGCGCTGGGCGACTTCCTGCACCTCGCGGCGCGTCACCAGATCGGCCAGGCTGATGCCGCTGAGGAACTCATGAATCTGCTGACTGAGATCGCACCACAAGTGGTGGGTCAGACAGGTATCGCCGGAGTGGCAATCGCCAAGCCCCTGGCAACGTGTGGCGTCGACCGACTCATTGACCGCGTCGATCACCTGCGCCACCTGGATTACACGCATGTCGCGCGACAACTGATAGCCGCCACCCGGACCGCGCACACTGGAAACTAGGCTGCCGCGACGCAGCTTGGCGAACAATTGCTCGAGGTAGGACAGGGAAATACCCTGACGCTCGGAAATATCGGCAAGGGACACCGGCCCGTGCTGGGCATGCAGCGCCAGGTCGAGCATGGCGGTGACGGCGTAACGGCCTTTGGTGGTCAGGCGCATGGTTGGTACCACGGTTTCGCTGAAGTGCCGCTAGTATCCCCTTTTCCGACTATTTAGGTCAACTATAAGACCTATCAAAACAGTCGGATTTAGGTACCGCGAGGGGCGCAAATCATAGCAAAGCGCGCACCATAAGGCATCAGGCCGCCGGCTTGTCGCCCTGCTCCTTGCAGACATCGGCAAAATCCTCGTCGCGCAGCGCCGGCAACTCCTTGCCGCAGTAGTCGCTGCCAAGCCCCTTGAGCGCATCGCACATACCCTCCAGGCGCCCATCCACAGCCTGCAGGTGATCGAGCAGCTGGCCGATTGCACGCGCTACCGGATCCGGCATGTCCTCGCTGACGCCGTAGGCATCGAAGCCGAGCTTCTCGGCCATGGCCTGGCGCTTGGCCTCCTGCTCGCCATCGACTTTGACGATGATGCGCCCCGGAATCCCCACCGCGGTTGCGCCGGCCGGCACTTCCTTGGTCACCACTGCGTTGGAGCCGATCTTGGCACCCGCCCCCACCGTGAACGGACCGAGCACCTTGGCCCCCGCCCCCACCACGACGCCATCCTCCAGCGTCGGGTGGCGCTTGCCCTTGTTCCAGCTGGTGCCACCAAGCGTTACGCCCTGGTAAAGCGTGACGTCATTGCCGATCTCGGCCGTTTCGCCGATGACGATACCCATGCCGTGATCGATGAAGAAACGGCGACCGATCTTGGCCCCTGGGTGAATCTCGATCCCGGTCATCCAGCGCCCGAAGTTGGACACCAGGCGCGCCAGCCACTTCCAGCCACCGGACCACAACGCATGAGCCAGACGATGCAACCAGATGGCATGCAGGCCCGGGTAGCAGGTCAGCACCTCGAAGGCATTACGCGCCGCCGGGTCACGGTGAAATACGCTCTGGATATCTTCGCGGACACGCTCAAACATCGTCTTCTCTCCGCTTGTGGGACTCGCCACGCACTACTTTCTGGGTTTCCGTCAGGATGCCGCGCAGGATGTTCATTTCCAGCCGACTGATATTGCTGCGCCCGTAGAGACGACGCAGACGCGACATGAGATGCCGCGGATTCTGCGGGTCGAGAAAGCCGATACCCACTAACGTGCTTTCCAGATGCCCGTAGTATTTTTCCAGCTCGTCCGCCGTGACCAGCTCCGCATTCAGCGCCGAGGCGCCCTCCAGCTTATGCATCTTGGTCGGCTGCCCCTGCGCAGCCAGCCAGGCCATGCGCACTTCGTACGCCAGCACCTGCACGGCAGTCGCCAGATTCAGGGAGCTGAAGTCCGGATTGGACGGGATATGCACGTGGAACTGGCAGCGCTGCAGCTCTTCGTTAGTCAACCCAGCGTATTCGCGACCGAACACCAGCGCCACCTCGCCACCCGACTCGACATGCTGCAACGTCGTTGTCGCGCACTCGCGCGGGTCCAGCAACGGCCAGGGAATACGCCGATCACGCGCGCTGGTACCGAGCACCACACTGCAGCCAACCAGCGCCTCCTCGAGGGAGCCGACAACCTGAGCGCCATCGAGAACATCCACCGCCCCCGATGCCCGCGCCACCGCCTCATCGCTGGGAAAGTCCTCGGGCTCGACCAGCACCAGACGCGACAAGCCCATGTTCTTCATGGCCCGCGCGGCACCGCCGATGTTTCCCGGATGACTGGTATTGACCAGAACGACACGAATATTCTGCAGCAACGCGAGCGTCCATCGGCAACGAAAGGGGCGTCGATATTACAGAAGCCCCCCGCTCAACACCATGCACGACAAAGGCTACGCTTTATACAATGGGCTTTTCTGCTAGAATGGCCGGCTTTCTTTAACGACCCAGGTGAATCCCCCATGCAGCCCATGCTGAATATCGCCCTGCGTGCCGCCCGCAGCGCGGGTGAACTGATCTTCCGCTCGATCGAACGCCTGGATGTCATCTCGGTCAGCGAGAAAGACGCCCACGACTACGTATCCGAAGTCGACCGCGCTGCCGAGCAGACCATCATTCAGGCATTGCAGAAGGCCTACCCGACCCACAGCTTCCTCGGCGAGGAAGGCGGCCTCATCGAAGGCAAGGGTGAGGGCGCCGACTACCAGTGGATCATCGACCCCCTGGATGGCACCACCAACTTCCTGCGCGGCGTACCGCACTTCGCCGTCAGCATTGCCTGCAAATACCGCGGTCGCCTCGAGCACGCCGTCGTCCTCGACCCGGTTCGCCAGGAAGAATTCACCGCCAGCCGCGGTCGTGGCGCCGCGATCAACGGTCGCCGCCTGCGCGTCAGCACCCGCAAGAGCCTGGACGGCGCCCTGCTCGGCACCGGCTTCCCGTTCCGCGAAGAACAATTGGATCACCTGGACAGCTACCTCGGCATGTTCCGCAGCCTGGTCGGCCAGACCGCCGGCATCCGCCGCGCCGGCGCCGCCAGCCTGGACTTGGCCTACGTTGCCGCCGGCCGCTACGACGCCTTCTGGGAATTCGGCCTGTCGGAGTGGGACATGGCTGCAGGGGCTCTGCTGATCCAGGAAGCAGGCGGTCTGGTCAGCGACTTCAGCGGCGGCCATGACTTCCTCGAGAAGGGCCAGATCGTTGCCGGCAACACCAAGTGCTTCAAGGCCGTACTGACCGCCATCCAGCCGCACATGACACCGTCACTGAAGCGCTGATCGCTCATAGTCGCGCCATAAAAAAACGCCCCGAAGGGCGTTTTTTTATGCGTATCGCTTACTGGGCGATCTGGTTCTGCACCAGCACCAACTGGCCCTGGTCATTCACCGGGATGCGGCTGCCCGGATCGCGATCCATGCGCACTTGGTCAACACGATCACCCAACTGATACTTCACGTCGTAGCCCACCACCTTGTCGCTGCTGTCCATGACGGTATTGCAGCGGGTTTCGGTGGTCGTGTAGGTACTGCCGGCCTGCATGTTTTCCTGCACCTTGTTGCCGGCATAGCCGCCACCGACAGCGCCAGCGACCGTCGCCAGCTTCTTGCCGTTGCCGCCGCCAACCTGGTTGCCCAGCAGGCCACCCGCGACGGCACCGAGCACGGTACCGGCGATCTGGTGCTGATCCTTGACCGGCTTCTGACGGGTCACCGTGACGTCCTTGCAGACTTCACGCGGGGTCTTGATGGTTTCCTTGACGGGCTGCACGGCGAGCACCTCAGCGTACTCGGGACCACCGACCAGGCTGTAGGTCGCCACAGCACCGCCTGCGGTAACTCCCACCGCACCCAACACTGCACCAACAATCATCGACTTGTTCATCTGGTCCTCCTGAGACTCATACCGGGCCTTTTGCCCTTACTCCCTGCCTTGGAACCACCAGAACACCTCAAGTTCCCATACCCACCAGGCATGCCCGACACTGGGAGACTCATCACATCCACGCAAACCCAATCTGCACATAAGCAAAAGCCCGGCAATAGCCGGGCTTTTTTCTTCGATCACGACGAACCCTTACGGCAGCTCGTCGACCTCCGCGGTGGCTACCGGCGGAATCAGATCCTCGGTGCTCAAGTTCAGCCAGATCAGCACCACGTTGGCGATGTAGATCGACGAGTAGGTACCCGCCAGCACCCCAACGAACAGGGCGATGGAGAAGCCGAACAGATTGTCACCGGCGAACATGATCAACGCGCCGATCGCCAGCAGTGTCGAGACCGACGTCGCCATTGTGCGCAGCAGAGTCTGCGTGGTCGAGATGTTGATATTGTCGATCAGGCTGGTCTTGCGCAGCACGCGGAAGTTTTCACGTACCCGGTCGAAGACCACGATGGTGTCGTTCAGCGAGTAGCCGATGATCGCCAGCAGCGCCGCCAGCACGGTAAGGTCGAAGGTGATCTGGAAGAACGACAGAATGCCCATCGTCACCACCACGTCGTGCACCAGCGAAACGATGGCACCGACAGCGAACTTCCACTGAAAGCGGAACGCCAGGTACAACGAGATGCCGCCCAGCGCCAGGAGCATGCCCAGGCCGCCCTGGTCGCGCAGCTCTTCACCGACTTGCGGACCGACGAACTCGACCTTCTTCACGTGCACCGGGTTGCTCGCATCGGCACTCAGCAGAGCAGCCGCCACCTTGTTGCCCAGCTGCGGATCATCGCCCTGCATGCGCACGACGACGTCGGTGGTGGCGCCGAAGCTCTGCACGATGGCGTCTTCGAAGCCGGCTGCGAGCAATTGATTGCGCACCTTGCTCAGGTCTGCCGGATTCTCGTAGCTCAGCTCGATCTGGCTGCCGCCGGTGAAGTCGAGACCGAAGTTCAGCCCTTTGTAGAACCAGCTGCCCAGCGCGATGAGAGTCAGGAGCATGGTCAGGGCGAACGCGACATTGCGCACGCCCATGAAATTGATAGTACCCAGTTTCATAGTCAGCCCCTCAGATCCACAGCTTCTTGAAGTCACGGCCGCCGAAGATCAGGTTGACCATGGCGCGGGTGACCATGATCGCGGTGAACATCGAAGTGACGATACCCAGCGACATGGTCACGGCAAAGCCCTTGACCGGCCCGGTGCCCATGGCGAACAGGATGCCGCCGACCAGCAGCGTGGTCAGGTTGGCGTCGAGAATCGCCGTGTAGGCGCGATCAAAACCTTCGTGAATGGCGCGCTGCACCGACATGCCGTTGGCGATTTCCTCACGAATACGCGAGAAGATAAGCACGTTGGCGTCGACCGCCATCCCCATGGTCAGGACGATACCGGCGATGCCTGGCAGGGTCAGGGTCGCGCTGAGCAGCGACATCAGCGCCAGCAGCAAGACCATGTTCAGGCCCAGAGCGACGGTCGCCAGGACACCGAAGAAGCGGTAGATGGCCATGATGAACAGGGACACGAAGAGCATGCCCCACAGCGAGGCGTCGATACCCTTCTCGATGTTGTCCGCACCCAGACTCGGGCCGATGGTGCGCTCTTCGGCGAAGTACATCGGCGCAGCCAGACCACCGGCGCGCAGCAGCAACGCCAGCTCGGAGGACTCACCCTGGCCGTTCAGGCCAGTGATGCGGAACTGGCTGCCCAGCGGCGACTGGATGGTCGCCAGGCTGATAATCTTCTTCTCTTCCTTGAAGGTCTGGATAGCGACGTCCTTCTCGACACCGTCGACCGTCTGCTTCGAGTAGCGGGTCACCGGCTTCTGCTCGATGAAGATCACCGCCATGCTGCGTCCGACGTTGTTGCGCGTGGCGCGACTCATCAGCTCGCCGCCATGGTTGTCCAGGCGGATGTTGACCTGTGGACGGCCGTTCTCGTCGAAACTGGCCTGAGCGTCGGTCACCTGGTCACCGGTGATGATCAGGCTGCGCTCCAGCGGAGCGGCCGGACGACCCTCTTCGCGGAACTCGAAGGATTCAGTACTGGCACGGGGCGCGTCGGCCTCGGCAGCCAGGCGGAACTCCAGGTTTGCGGTCTTGCCGAGAATACGCTTGGCTTCGGCCGTGTCCTGCACACCCGGCAGCTCGACCACGATGCGGTTGGCGCCCTGGCGCTGCACCAGCGGTTCGGCAACACCGAGTTCGTTGACCCGGTTGCGCACGGTGGTGAGGTTCTGCTTGATCGAGTACTCGCGGATTTCCGCGAGCTTGGCCTGGGTCATCGCCAGACGCAGCACCTGCAAGCCATTGCGCTCGCTGGTGGTCAATTCGAAATCGATGAAGTCCTTGCGGATCAGGCTCTGCGCACGCTGCAGCAGCTCGGCATCGGTGAAGCCCAGCTGGATCGTGCCATCCTGTTGCGGCAGGCTGCGATAGCGCAGGCGCTCTTTGCGCAGCAGGGTTTTCACTTCACTTTCGTAAACCTTCAGACGCGCGCCAACAGCTTTGTCCATGTCCACTTCGAGGAGGAAGTGCACACCGCCGGACAAGTCGAGCCCGAGCTTCATCGGGCCGGCGCCAATGCTGCGCAGCCACTGCGGCGTGGTCGGCGCCAGGTTCAGCGCGACGACGTAGTCATCACCGAGGACCTTGCGCACCAGCTCTTTGGCCGGCAGTTGGTGCTCCTGCTTGGACAGGCGAACCAGGCCGCCCTTGCCCTGAGCGGACAGGCTCGACGCCTTGACCGTCATGCCCGCGTCGTTCAGCGCCTTGCTGATGCGGTCGAGGTCCGCCTGACCAATCTGCAGGGCCGAGCTGGCGCCACTGATCTGGATGGCCGGATCGTCCGGATACAGGTTGGGTGCGGAATAGACAAAGCCGATCGCCAGCACAGCCAGGATCAGCAGGTACTTCCACAGGGGGTATTTATTGAGCATGACGCCGCCCGTTATGACGCGGGGCGCATGATGCGCCCCGTCGTTGGTGAAAAATGAATCGTTAGATGGCTTTCAGAGTGCCTTTCGGCAGCGTGGCCGCAATGGCTTGCTTCTGGAACTTCAGTTCGACGTTATCAGCGACTTCAACGACCACGAAGTCGTCGGCCACCTTGGTCACCTTGCCGGCCATACCACCGGAGGTCACCACTTCGTCGCCCTTCTGCAGGCCGCCGAGCAGGTTCTTGTGCTCCTTGGCGCGCTTGGCCTGGGGACGCCAGATCATCAGATAGAAGATGACCAGGAAACCGATCAGGAATACCCATTCGAAACCGCCAGCACCCGAAGCGGCAGCAGCCGGTGCAGCGGCATCGGCGTAAGCGGCGGGAATCAGAAAGCTCATGAAAAACTCCTATTGCACAAAGTCTTGAAAGGATTGAATTCAGGGCGCCAGCGGCGGTGTTTGCAGGCCCCGCCGGGCATAGAAGGCATCGACAAAGGCGGCCAATGTACCTTGTTGAATTGCCTCGCGCAAACCAGCCATCAGGCGCTGATAATGGCGCAAGTTATGGATGGTATTGAGCATACTGCCGAGCATTTCCCCACACTTGTCCAGGTGGTACAGGTAGGCGCGGGAGAAGTTCTGGCAGGTGTAGCAATCGCATGTCGGGTCCAGCGCGGAGTCGTCATGCTTGTGCACCGCATTGCGGATCTTGATCACGCCGGTATCGGTGAACAAATGCCCGTTGCGCGCGTTACGGGTTGGCATCACGCAGTCGAACATGTCGACGCCGCGGCGCACACCTTCAACGAGGTCTTCCGGTTTGCCCACCCCCATCAGGTAACGGGGTTTGTCCGCAGGCAGCTGCGGCGGCAGGAAATCCAGCACGCGAATCATCTCTTCCTTCGGCTCGCCGACCGACAGACCACCGATGGCCAGGCCGTCGAAACCAATCTGCTCAAGCCCTTCGAGCGAGCGCATGCGCAGCTCTTCATGCATGCCTCCCTGGACGATGCCGAACAGCGCCGAGGGATTGCCTTCGTGAGCGATCTTCGAGCGCTTGGCCCAACGCAGCGATAGCTCCATCGAGCGCTTGGCCACGTCGAACTCGGCCGGGTACGGCGTGCACTCGTCGAAGATCATCACGATATCCGAGCCGAGGTCGCGCTGCACCTGCATCGACTCCTCCGGCCCCATGAACACCTTGGCGCCGTCGACTGGCGAGGCGAAAGTCACGCCCTCTTCCTTGATCTTGCGCATGGCGCCCAGGCTGAACACCTGGAAACCGCCGGAGTCGGTGAGGATCGGCCCTTGCCACTGCATGAAGTTGTGCAGGTCGCCGTGCTTTTTGATCACCTCGGTGCCCGGACGCAGCCACAAGTGGAAGGTGTTGCCGAGAATGATCTGCGCGCCGATGGCTTCGATGTCGCGAGGCAGCATGCCCTTGACCGTGCCGTAGGTGCCCACCGGCATGAAGGCCGGGGTCTCCACCACGCCACGGGGGAACGTCAGGCGGCCGCGGCGCGCGCGACCGTCAGTGGCCAGCAGCTCGAAGGACATGTGACTCATAGGGTTTCCTCGGGGCCGCGCGCAGCGGGGTTGCGGGTGATGAACATGGCATCGCCATAACTGAAGAAGCGGTACTGCTGTTCGACCGCCGCGGCGTAGGCCGCCATGGTTTCGGGATAGCCGGCAAACGCCGAGACCAGCATCAGCAGGGTCGACTCGGGCAGGTGGAAATTGGTCACCAAGGCATCAACCACGTGAAACGGCCGGCCTGGGTAGATAAAGATGTTGGTGTCGCCACTGAACGCCTGCAGCTCGCCGCTGCGTGCCGCCGTCTCCAGGGAACGCACGCTGGTGGTACCGACGGCGATCACCCGGCCACCGCGCGCCTTGCAGGCCGCGACCGCGTCGACCACCGACTGATCGACTTCCAGCCACTCGTGGTGCATGTGGTGATCTTCGATGCGCTCGACCCGTACTGGCTGAAAGGTGCCGGCACCGACATGCAGGGTAACGAAGGCACGCTCGACACCCTTGGCGGCGATTGCCTCGAGCAGCGCCTCATCGAAATGCAGACCCGCGGTCGGTGCCGCCACGGCGCCGGCGCGATCGGCGTACACCGTCTGGTAGCGCTCGCGGTCAGCCACCTCATCGGCTCTGTCTATATAAGGAGGCAACGGCATGTGCCCGACACGCTGCAGCAGCGGCAGCACTTCATCATTGAAGCGCAGCTCGAACAGGGCATCGTGGCGCGCCATCATCTCGGCCTCACCGCCACCTTCTATATGGATCAGCGAGCCGGGCTTGGGCGACTTGCTCGAACGCACGTGCGCCAGCACGCGATGGCTGTCCAGCACACGCTCGACGAGGATCTCCAGCTTGCCGCCCGAGGCCTTCTGGCCGAACAGCCGCGCCGGGATCACCCGGGTGTTGTTGAACACCATCAGGTCGCCGGGACGCAGGTACTCGAGCAGGTCGACGAACTGGCGATGGCGCAGCTCGCCGTTGTCACCCTGCAGCACCAGCAGACGGCTGGCGCGGCGCTCGGCCAGTGGATGGCGGGCGATCAGGGCATCGGGAAGGTCGAAATGGAAGTCGGCAACGCGCATGGTGAGGATCGTCTAGCAGGGCCGCGAAGCTTACCGGAAAGCACCGATTCTGGCCACGCGCCGCGATTGACCGCCCCGGCCGACCTCCCTATACTCCGCCGCCATCGTGCCCCGGTGGCGGAATGGTAGACGCGGCGGATTCAAAATCCGTTTTCGAAAGGAGTGGGAGTTCGAGTCTCCCCCGGGGCACCATCCACCTCGATTCAAGCCTCTTCGCAGACGGCCTGAATCCCCTCTGAAACACCCGCATCAGAGCCCTGCAAACCCGCTGCAAAGCAACGGTTTCGAGGGGCTTGGCAAACGCATTTGAGTTAGCGTAGAGTGTGCCCACTGTGTTTGCATGGGTCGCCTTGAATCGTGACCTGATGCAGTAGATCCTAGATCCGCTACATCCCGCTCGACTTCTCTTACTCTCTGCAACCAGTCCCAGCCCTCTTCGCCAGAGCAAGAGGCTGTCATCAACTCTAGTTTCAAGGAAATAAGACATGTCGAATCGTCAAACCGGCACCGTTAAGTGGTTCAACGACGAGAAGGGCTTTGGCTTCATCACCCCAGAAAGCGGTCCGGATCTGTTCGTACACTTCCGCGCTATCGAAGGTAACGGCTTCAAGAGCCTGAAAGAAGGCCAGAAAGTTACTTTCGAAGCCGTTCAAGGCCAGAAAGGCATGCAGGCTGACAAAGTCCAGGTTCTGGGCTAAGTCGCTGCTCCGAAAAAGCCCCTGATGGCAACATCAGGGGCTTTTTTTTGCCTGCGATTTTTGCCGTACACTCTGCGCCGTCTTTTTCTCCCGAGCCAGTCATGACCCAGCACATGCTCCGCCCCGCAGGTGAATTCCCCGCCGCCGGCCTGCCGCGCCGACTGGCCGCGATGTTCTATGACTTCCTGCTCAGCATCGCCCTGCTGATCGTCGTCACCCTCCTCTACAAGCTGGCGATGATCGGCATCTACGGCGAGAGCAAGCTGCGCCAGCTCTCCGACTCCGGCGCACTGGACGGCGATCCGCTGCTCTCCACCCTGCTGCTGCTCAGCTTGTTCGCCTTCTTCGCCAAGTTCTGGACGCACAACGGACAGACGCTGGGCATGCAGGTCTGGGGCCTGCGCATCCAGAATGCCGATGGCTCGGCAATCAGCCTGTGGCAGGCGCTGCTGCGCTTCCTCATCGCGATCATTTCCTGGCTGCTCGGTGGCCTGGGCTTTCTCTGGGTCCTGTGGGACAAACAGAAGCGCAGCTGGCACGACATCTATTCGGAAAGCCGGGTGATCCAGCTGCCGAAGAACATCCACAAGCAGGGCAAGCTCTAGCACAGCGTCTACGGCGAGCCTGTCAGTCACCCGCCAACCAGTACCGCAGCGCGACAATTGGTCTGTACCCCGAGCAACGAAGACCTTTGCATAAAATGCAAATCTTTCGCATTATTGCGCGGTTTTCCCGTGCAGCTACACAGCACACTCATTCAGACGCAAAGGACTTCGCCATGACTCGTATGCCCCTGGCTACCGCCAGCCTGCTGGCCCTCGCCATTTCCCTCGCCGGCTGCGGCGACGACAAGAAAGAAGAAAAAGCCGCTGCGCAACAAGCTCCGGCCGCTGCTGAAACCACCGCCAGCCCTGCCGCTACCGCCGCCGCACTGAAAGTCGACGACGCTGCCGCCAAAGCCGTGGTCAGCCACTACGCCGACCTGGCCTTCGCCGTGTTCAGCGACGCCGCCAGCACCGGCAAGAACCTGCAAGCCGCCGTCGACGCATTCCTCGCCAAGCCCAACGCTGAAACCCAGAAGGCCGCCAAGGAAGCCTGGCTGGCCGCCCGCGTTCCGTACATGCAGACCGAAGTCTTCCGCTTCGGCAACGCCGTGGTCGATGACTGGGAAGGTCAGCTGAACGCCTGGCCGCTGGACGAAGGCCTGATCGACTACGTCGCCAAGGACTACCAGCATGCGCTGGGCAACCCGGGCGCCAGCGCCAACATCATCGCCAACACCGAGATCCAGGTAGGCGAAGACAAGATCGACGTCACCGAAATCACCAGCGAGAAACTGGCCGAGCTGAACGAGCTGGGCGGTTCCGAAGCCAACGTCGCCACCGGCTACCACGCCATCGAATTCCTCCTCTGGGGCCAGGACCTGAACGGTACCAACCCAGGCGCAGGCGAGCGTCCGGCCAGCGACTTCGTCGTGGGCGAAGGCGCCACCGGCGGCAACAACGAGCGTCGTCGCACCTACCTGAAGGCCGCTACCGACCTGCTGGTCAGCGACCTCGACAGCATGGTTGCCCAGTGGAAAGCCGGCGTTGCCGACAACTACCGCGCCAAGCTGGAAGCCGAGCCTGCCGAGAACGGCCTGCGCAAGATGCTGTTCGGCATGGGTAGCCTGTCCCTCGGTGAGCTGGCTGGCGAGCGCATGAAAGTCGCGCTGGAAGCCAACTCCACCGAAGACGAGCACGACTGCTTCAGCGACAACACCCATAACTCGCACTTCTACAACGGTAAAGGCATTCGCAACGTCTACCTGGGCGAGTACAAGAAAGCCGACGGCACCACCCTGACCGGCCCGAGCCTGTCCTCGCTGGTGGCCAAGGTCGACGCGCAAGCCGACACCACCCTGAAGGCCGACCTGGACGCCACCGAAGCCAAGCTGCAGGCTCTGGTCGACAGCGCCGAGAAGAACAATGTGCACTTCGACCAGCTGATCGCCGCCGACAACGCCGAAGGCCAGCAGATCGTGCGTGACGCCATCGCCGCCCTGGTCAAGCAGACCGGTGCGATCGAGCAAGCCGCAGGCAAACTGGGTATCAGCGACCTGAACCCGGACACCGCCGACCACCAGTTCTGATATCCGCAGCACTGGCAACGGATGCGCCCACAAGGCGCATCCGTTTTTTTATGCCTGCAGGTTTGGCCCGCGACATTTGGTCCTGATTTGCAAACGAAAACCCCTCTTATTTGAAATCCATTAGCCTGCTAAGATTGCCCGCCTGTTTCTCAGCCCAGGTCCGGCCCCGATGCTTTCCCCGCTTCGCCTTAGCGCACTGCTGCTGATGTTCAGCCTCACCGCCTGCGACCGGGAACCTCCACCCGCCGAGCCGGGCGAAGCGCTTTCCGGCGGTGCCACCACGGTGCGCCAGATCGACCAGAACGCCTTCTCCATGCCCTCCGCCAACCTGGCGCCATCGCGCCGGCTGGACTTCAGCGTAGGCAACAGTTTCTTCCGCAACCCCTGGGTGATCGCCCCGACCACCACCACCGCGCGCGACGGCCTCGGCCCGCTGTTCAATACCAACGCCTGCCAGAACTGCCACATCAAGGACGGCCGCGGCCATCCGCCGCTCGATGGCGCGAGCAATGCCGTGTCGATGCTGGTGCGCCTGTCGATTCCCAGCGACGAATCCGTTGCGCACGCCGAGATGACCAAGCGCCTGGGCGTGATCCCGGAGCCGGTCTACGGTGGCCAGCTGCAGGACATGGGCAACCCCGGTTATCCGCCCGAGGGCAAAGTACGGGTGACCTACACCCGCGTGCCCGTCACCCTCGACGACGGCACGCAGGTCGAACTGCGCCAGCCGCAGACCCAGATCACCCGCCTCGGCTACGGCGAGATGCACCCGCAGACGCTGTTCTCCACTCGCGTGGCGCCACCGATGATCGGCCTCGGCCTGCTCGAGGCGATTCCCGAGGCGGCAATCCTGGCCAACGCTGACCCGGAAGATCGCGATGGCGACGGCATTCGCGGCACGCCCAATCGCGTGTGGGACGACCTCAAGGGCGAGACCGTGCTCGGCCGCTTCGGCTGGAAAGCCGGCCAGCCCAGCCTCAACCAGCAGAATGCCCACGCCTTCGCCAACGACATGGGCCTGACCAGCAGCGTACTGCCACACACCGACTGCACCGCGGCGCAGGTCGACTGCCTCAACGCGATCAACGGCGGCACCCCGGAAGTCAGCGACACCATCATGGCCAGCGTGCTGTTCTACACCCGCAACCTGGCCGTGCCGGTGCGGCGCCAGGTGGACGACTTGGAGGTGCGCCGCGGCAAGCAGTTGTTCAGCCAGGCCGGCTGCGACAAGTGCCACACCCCGAGCTTCACCACCGCGGCGAATGCAGCCGAACCGGAACTGGCCAATCAGCTGATCCGCCCCTACAGCGACCTGCTGCTGCATGACATGGGCCCCGGTCTGGCCGACAATCGGCCGGAGTTCGAGGCCAGTGGCAGCCAGTGGCGCACGCCGCCACTGTGGGGCATCGGCCTGACCCAGACGGTCAGCGGCCACACCCAGTTCCTCCACGACGGGCGCGCCCGCAACCTGCTTGAAGCCATTCTCTGGCACGGTGGCGAAGCCGCTGCGGCGCAGAAGGTGGTTCTCGGCTACGACGCCAGCCAACGCGGCGCGTTACTGGCCTTTCTCAATTCCCTGTAAGGAGTCCGGCATGATCCGCAAGCCACTGGCTGTCACCCTGCTCGGTCTGGCGCTCGCCGCCTGCACCCCGCAAGACCCGCAACAGCAGGCCAGCACCGCGCTGGCCAAAGGCGTCTATCTGCCGGCCTACAGCAGCTGGGACAAGAGCAACCAGCAACTGAGCGAGAGCGCGCAGAGCTTCTGCGCCGGCAGCCAGGACCTGGGCAGCGCCCGCCAGTCCTTCCTCACCACGCTCGGCAGTTGGTCCTCGCTGCAACCGCTGGTGGTCGGCCCGCTCGCCGAAGGCAATCGCGCCTGGCAGGTGCAGTTCTGGCCGGACAAGAAAAACCTGGTACAGCGCCAGGTCGAAGCCCTGCTCAAGAGCAAGCCGCAGCTGACACCCGCCGAGCTGAGCAAGGCCAGCGTCGTGGTCCAGGGCCTTACCGCCTACGAATACGTGCTGTTCGATGCGGCCATCGACCTCGAAGACGCCACACAGAAAGCCCGCTACTGCCCACTGCTGGTGGCCATCGGTGAACACCAGAAAGCCCTCAGCGCCGACGTGCTGCAGCAATGGCAGAAGAAGGACGGCATGGCCGCGCAGCTGGAGAACTACCCCAACGCGCGCTACGCCGAGACCCCGGAAGCCATCGCCGAACTGCTGCGCGCCCAGGTCAGCGCCATCGACGGCCTGAAGAAGAAACTCGGTGCCGCCCTCGGTCGCCAGACCAAGAGCCTGCCGCAGCCGTACCAGGCCGAGTTCTGGCGCAGCAATGCCAGCCTGGCCACCCTCGCCGCTACCCTCGCCAGCGCCGAACGCGTCTGGCTCGGCGCCAACAACGACGGTTTCAAGGCCATGCTGCCGGATGAGCAGGCCGACCTGGGCAAACGCCTCGACGAGCAGTACAGCGTCACCCGCCAGCACCTCGCCACCTTCAGCCGCCCACTGGGCGAACTGCTGGCCGAGCCCGAAGGCCTCAAAGCGCTGAACGCCTTCTACGACAACCTCAATACCCTGCACCGCCTGCATGAGGGTGAGCTGGCTAAAGCCCTCGGCATCCAGCTCGGCTTCAACGCCCACGACGGAGACTGATCGATGCGCCGCAGAGCTTTTCTCGGTCTGGGCAGCGCCGTTCTGGCTGCCAGTGCGCTGGGCGGCTGGAAGCTGGTCAGTCATGGTGAACAACCGCTGCTGGTCTCGGCACGCGACGACGCCGACGGCAACCATTACGCCGTCGGTTATCGCCTCGACGGCAGCAAGGTGTTCGCCACCCAGGTGAAGGAACGCTGCCACGACGTGGTGCCGCACCCGACGCTGCCAATGGCGGTGTTCGTCGGCCGTCGGCCGAGCCGCGAGAGCTACCTGATCGACACCCGCGACGGGCGCCTGCTGCAGACCCTGGCCTCGCCGGCGGATCGCCACTTCTATGGCCACGGCGTGTTCCACAAGGACGGCGAGTGGTTCTACAGCACCGACAATGACACCCGCGATGCCGGCCGCGGCGTACTGGGCGTGTACCGCTGGCAGGATGGCCAGCTGCAGCGCGTGGCCGAGCACTCGACCCACGGCATCGGTCCGCACCAGTTGCTGTGGATGCCTGACGGCGAAACCCTGGTGGTGGCCAACGGCGGCATCCGCACCGAAGCCGACAGCCGCGTGATGATGAACCTGAATGCCATGGAACCGAGCCTGGTGCTGATGCGCCGCGACGGCAGCCTGATCAGCAAGGAACAGCTGCCCGAGCAGATGAACAGCGTGCGTCACCTCGCCGTGGCCAGCGACGGCACGGTGGTTTCCGGCCAGCAGTACGAAGGCGAGCCGACCGACGTGGTGCCGCTGCTGGCGATCAAACGTCCGGGGCAGCCGTTCCAGCACTTCCCGCTGGGCGATGCGCAGCGGCAGATGATGAACCAGTACACCGCCAGCCTGGCCGTGCACAGCGAGCTGCGCCTGCTGGCCCTGACCGCGCCGCGCGGCAATCGCTTCTTCATCTGGGACCTGGACAGCACCGAGCTGCTGCTGGATACGCCGCTGGCCGATTGCGCCGGCGTCGGCGCCACGCAGAACGGCTTCGTCGTCACCTCCGGCCAGGGGCGCTGCCGCCTGTACGACTGCCGCCACGGCAGCATCAGCGCCGAGGCGCTCGCCCTGCCGGCAGGGCTCTGGGACAACCACCTGCGCCTGGCCTGAATACCGACTAAAGGCAGATCGCCAGCACTGTCGGGCCTGACTATACTCAGCCCGACAGCACGCTTGTCCGATTTATTACAGCGCTGTAACCGGACCGTCATGTTCCGGGGATAGGGATATCCGCAGATCCGACGCTCAAGCGTCTGGCAGCATCCCTACCGAGGCCTTCCATCCATGCTCCTGCAAAACTCACTGCGCGCGCAGATCCTCGCCCTGCTCGGCGGCAGCCTGGCGCTGATCCTGATCACCGCACTGATCTGCTTCAACTTTCTCTCCGGCGGCATGCAGAACTACCGCAGCCTGCTCGACGGCCCGCTGGAATCCGCGCGGCTGATCGACGCCGCCAACCTGGAGTTCAAGGTCCAGGTGCAGGAATGGAAGAACGTGCTGCTGCGGGGCAAGGACAGCGACAACCTCAGCCGCTACTGGAGCCAGTTCGAAGCCCAGGAACGCAAGGTGCAGGACACCCTCGGCCAGCTCGCCAGCCTCGCCGCGGACGATGCCGCGCTCAAGGGCCAGGTCGAGCGCCTGCGCAGCGAGCACCAGACCCTCGGCCAGAACTACCGCAAGGGCCGCGATGCCTTCGTTGCCGCCGGTGCCGATCCCGAAGCGGGCGATGCGGCGGTCAAGGGCATCGACCGCGCCGCCAGCGAGCAGATGAACAACCTGGTCAACCAGCTGCACGAGCAGGCCAACAGCCAGGCCAAGCAGATCAACGCCGGCGCCGAACGCACGATCCTGCTCGGCACCCTGCTGATGCTCGGCGCCAGCGTGCTGGTCGGGCTGTTCAGCCTGTGGCTGGTCAACCGCAACCTGATCGCACCGATCACCAGCCTGATCGAGCACATCGCCCAGCTCAGCCAGGGCAACTTCGGTCAGCGCGTGGCCACCGACCGCCGCGACGAGCTCGGCCGCCTGGCCGTGGCCGCCAACACCCTGCGCGACTTCCTCGCCGACACCTTCACCCGCCTGAAGAGCAGCACCAGCCAGCTGGACACCGCCAGCGGCGAGCTCAACGCCATCGCCACGCTGATGGCCCAGGGCACCCGCGAGCAGTTCTCGCGCACCGACCAGGTGGCCACGGCGATGCACGAGATGTCCGCCACCGCCCAGGAAGTCGCCCGTCACGCCGCCGAAGCCGCACGCGCGGCCGACGAAGCCGACACCTCGGCGCAACAGGGCGAGAAAGTCATGCAGGCGACCATCCACACCATCACCGGCATTCGCGGCGAGATCGCCAATACCGCCGAGGTGATCCGCCGCCTGGAAGCCGACAGCGGGCGTATCGGCAAGGTCCTCGAAGTGATCCGCGGCATCGCCGAGCAGACCAACCTGCTGGCGCTCAACGCCGCCATCGAAGCCGCTCGCGCCGGTGAGCAGGGCCGCGGTTTCGCCGTGGTCGCCGACGAGGTGCGCACCCTCGCCCAGCGCACCGCCGAATCCACTGCCGAGATCCACCAGATCATCGACACCGTGCAGACCGGCGCGGTCAACGCCGTGCGCGCCATCGAGAACGGGCAGAACCGCAGCGAGGAAGGTGTCACCCAGGTGACCGCCGCCGGCGCCACCCTGCAGCGCATCACCAGCGCGGTAGAGGCGATCCGCGACATGAACCGGCAGATCGCCACGGCGGCCGAAGAACAGACCTCGGTGGCCGAGGACATCTCGCGCAACCTCACCGAGATCACCGCCATCGCCACCACCAACCAGGAGAACGTGCAGCGCACCGAAGGCGCCAGCCACGACCTGCACAACCTCTCCGCCGAGCTCAGCGAAGTCACCAGCCGCCTCAGCGCCTGACCCCACCCAGCGGGCGCGCAATGCGCCCGTGGAGCGATTGCCGCGACAGTGCGTTGCGGCGATCAACCCTGGCAATCTCCTGCAAACCGCACCTTTTTGACTTGCCTGACGAGTAGGTCTAAGGTGCCCGTCTTGCCTATTCCCAGGCCCCTCTCTGCCCTGCCAAGGAACCGGAATATGTTGCTCCGCCGCATGTTGATCATGCTGGGCGTGGTCATCCTCGTGGTGCTCGCCCTCGCCGCCTACAAAGGCTTCTCGATCTACCAGCAAATCCAGATGTTCACCGCGCCGCAGCCGGCGATCAGCATCTCTGCGGCCAAGGCCGAATCGACCCCGTGGCAGAGCCGTTTGCCGGCCATCGGCACGCTCAAGGCGTTCCAGGGCGTCGACCTGACCGTCGAAGTCGGCGGCACCGTGCGCGACGTGCTGTTCGAATCCGGGCAGAAGGTCAGCCTCAAGCAACCGCTGATCCAGATGGACAGCGATGTCGAGCAGGCCAGCCTGGCTACCGCCGAAGCCGAGCTGAGCCTGGCCCGCGTCGAGTTCGAGCGCGGCCGCAGCCTGGTCAACCGGCAGAGCATCTCGAAGAGCGAATTCGACCGCCTCGCCTCGTCGCTGCAGAAGGCCAACGCCAGCGTTGCCCAGCTGCAGGCCATGCTGGCCAAGAAGCGCATCGTCGCGCCGTTCGCCGGCACCATCGGCATTCGCCAGGTTGACGTCGGCGACTTCCTCTCCTCGGGCACCATCATCGCCACCCTGCAGGACCTGTCGAAGCTCTACGTCGACTTCTACGTGCCGGAACAGGCCGTGCCGCAACTGGCCATCGGCCAGCGCGTGCGCATCAACGTCGCGGCCTATAGCGGCGACGTGTTCGAGGGCGAGATCAGCGCACTCAACCCCAAGGTCGATGACGCCACGCGCAACGTGCAGGTGCGCGCCATGCTGGAGAACCCGGACAACAAGCTGCTGCCGGGCATGTTCGCCAATCTGCAGATCATCCTGCCGGGCGACGCGCCGCAGATCGTCGTGCCGGAAACCGCCATCACCTACACCCTCTACGGCAACTCGGTGTACGTGATCGGTGAGAAGAAAGGCGAGGACGGCCAGCTGCAGAAGGACGACAAGGGCGCGCCCTATCTGGTCGTCGAGCGCCGCTTCGTCGACACCGGCGAGCGCCGCGACGGCAAGGTCGTGGTCAGCAAGGGCCTCAAGGCCGGCGAACAGGTGGTCACCGCCGGCCAGCTGAAGCTGGACAACGGCGCCCACGTGAGCATCGCCGCAGACCCGGCCACGCCGGTCGAAGCGGACAATCAAGCCAGCGCCGGGCAGTAACTCGCCCGCCGCGAAGGACAGAAATATGGCTTTCACAGATCCTTTCATCCGTCGCCCGGTACTGGCGACCGTGGTCAGCCTGCTGATCGTGCTGCTCGGCTTCCAGGCCTTCAGCAAACTGGTGATCCGCCAGTACCCGCAGATGGAGAACGCCCTGATCACGGTGAGCACCGCCTACCCGGGCGCCAACGCCGAGACCATCCAGGGCTACATCACCCAGCCGCTGCAGCAGAGCCTGGCCAGCGCCGAAGGTATCGACTACATGACCTCGGCCAGCCAGCAGAACGTGTCGATCATCTCGATCTACGCGCGCATCGGCGCCAACTCCGACCGCCTGTTCACCGAGCTGCTGGCCAAGGCCAACGAGGTCAAGAACCAGCTGCCGCAGGATGCCGAAGACCCGGTGCTGTCCAAGGAAGCGGCCGACTCCTCGGCGCTGATGTACATCAGCTTCTATAGCAACGAACTGTCCAACCCACAGATCACCGACTACCTGTCGCGGGTGATCCAGCCGAAGCTGGCGACCCTGCCGGGCATGGCCGAAGCCGAGATCCTCGGCAACCAGGTATTCGCCATGCGCCTGTGGCTGGACCCGGTGAAGATGGCCGCCTACGGCGTGACCGCCAGCGACATGAGCGAAGCAGTGCGCAAGTACAACTTCCTCTCCGCCGCCGGCCAGGTCAAAGGCGAGTATGTGGTCACCAGCATCAACGCCACCACCGACCTCAAGTCGCCGGAGGCCTTCGGTGCCATCCCGCTGAAGACCGAGGGTGATCGTCGCGTGCTGGTACGCGACATCGCGCGGGTGGAAATGGGCGCGGAAAACTACGACTCGATCAGCTCGTTCGACGGCATTCCGTCGGTCTATATCGGCATCAAGGGCACGCCCAGCTCCAACCCGCTGGACGTGATCAAGCACGTGCGCGACGTGATGCCGGAGATCGAGGCGCAGCTGCCGCCCAACCTCAAGGTGTCCATCGCCTACGACGCCACGCGCTTCATCCAGGCGTCCATCGACGAGGTGGTGAAGACCCTGTTCGAGGCGGTGCTGATCGTCGTGGTCGTGGTGTTCCTGTTCCTCGGCGCCTTCCGCTCGGTGCTGATCCCGGTGATCACCATCCCGCTGTCGATGATTGGCGTACTGTTCTTCATGCAGCTGATGGGCTACTCGATCAACCTGCTGACCCTGCTGGCGATGGTCCTGGCCATCGGCCTGGTGGTGGACGACGCCATCGTCGTGGTGGAGAACATCCACCGCCATATCGAAGAGGGCAAGACGCCGTTCGATGCGGCCATCGAGGGCGCGCGGGAAATCGCCATCCCGGTGGTCTCGATGACCATCACCCTGGCCGCCGTGTACGCCCCAATCGGCTTCCTCGAGGGCCTCACCGGCGCGCTGTTCAAGGAGTTTGCCCTGACCCTGGCGGGCGCGGTGATCATCTCCGGCATCGTCGCCCTGACCCTGTCGCCGATGATGTGCTCGCGTCTGCTGCGCCACGAGGAAAACCCGTCCGGCCTGGCACACAAGCTCGACCAGATTTTCGACCGGCTCAAGCGCCGCTACCAGAGCGCGCTGCACGGTACGCTCAACACGCGGCCGGTGGTGGTGGTGTTCGCCATCATCGTCATGTGCCTGATCCCGGTGCTGCTGAAGTTCAGCAAGAGCGAACTGGCCCCGGATGAAGACCAGGGCATCGTGTTCCTCATGGCGCAGTCGCCGCAGCCGACCAACCTGAACTACCTGAACCACTACACCGATCAGTTCGTGGAGATCTTCAAGTCCTTCCCCGAGTACTACTCCTCGTTCCAGATCAACGGTTTCGACGGCGTTCAGGCCGGTATCGGCGGCTTCCTGCTCAAGCCCTGGGACGAGCGCGAGCAGACCCAGATGGAGCTGCTGCCACAGGTGCAGAGCAAGCTCAACGAGATCCCCGGCCTGCAGATCTTCGGCTTCAACCTGCCGTCGCTGCCGGGTACCGGCGAGGGCCTGCCGTTCCAGTTCGTGATCAACACGCCGAACGACTACGAGTCGCTGCTGCAGGTGACCGAGCGGGTCAAGCAGCGCGCCATGGAGTCGGGCAAGTTCGCCTTCCTCAACGTCGACCTGGCCTTCGACAAGCCCGAGGTAGTAGTCGACATCGACCGCGCCAAGGCAGCGCAGATGGGCGTATCCATGCAGGACCTGGGCAGCACCCTGGCGATCCTGCTCGGCGAGGGCGAGATCAACCGCTTCACCATCGACGGTCGCAGCTACAAGGTGATCGCCCAGGTCGAGCGCGAATACCGCGACAACCCGGGCTGGCTGAACAGCTACTACGTGAAGAGCGAAAGCGGGCAGATGGTGCCGCTGAGTACGCTGATCACGGTCACCGACCGTGCCCGGCCGACCAAGCTCAAGCAGTTCCAGCAGCTCAACTCGGCCATCGTCGAGGGCGTGCCGATCGTCAGCATGGGCGAGGCGGTGGAGACCATCACCCAGATCGCCCGCGAGGAAGCGCCGCGCGGCTACGCCTTCGACTATGCCGGCGCCTCGCGCCAGTACATTCAGGAAGGCAGCGCGCTGTTCGTCACCTTCGCCCTGGCCCTGGCGATCATCTTCCTGGTGCTTGCGGCGCAGTTCGAGAGCTTCCGCGACCCGCTGGTGATCCTGGTGACGGTGCCGCTGTCGATCTGCGGCGCGCTGATCCCGATCTTCCTCGGCTTCTCGAGCATGAACATCTACACCCAGGTCGGCCTGGTGACGCTGATCGGTCTGATCAGCAAGCACGGTATCCTGATCGTCGAGTTCGCCAACCAGCTGCGCCGCGACAAGGGCCTGTCGGTGCGCGAGGCGATCGAGGAAGCCGCGTCGATCCGCCTGCGCCCGGTGCTGATGACCACCGCGGCGATGGTCTTCGGCATGGTGCCGCTGATCCTCGCCACCGGTGCGGGCGCGGTGAGCCGCTTCGACATCGGCCTGGTGATCGCCACCGGCATGTCCATCGGCACGCTGTTCACCCTGTTCGTCCTGCCGTGCGTGTACACCCTGCTGGCCAAGCCGGATGCCCAACCGGCAGCCGCGCCGGCGCCCAGCCATTGAGGTAACCGACGCGCACAAAAAAGCCCCGCGATTGCGGGGCTTTTTTTGGCGGCTGGTTCAGCGTTTGCTGTGCGTCATGCCGAACATGAACAGCAGGAGGTCGGAGTTCGGGCGCAACTGCTCGGTCGGCTTGTTCTTCATCGCCAGGGGCTGCGGACAGTATTCGAAGGAACTGTGGCGGCTATCGAGGATATCCGGGCTGGGTTCGCTCCACGCCGCGGCGGCCATGGCAGTCACCCCGAGCGCACCGACAAGGAATACACCTCGTGCAATTTCTAGCTTCATCACCGCAACCCCTTGATAGCGCAGCCGACACTGGAAATACCCTAGATCACCGTGACGGTACCGTTCGGGTAAAAAGACGAACGGTCACAGGTGACCGCTGTCTACATGGCTCGCGCACCAGTGGTCGCCAAGCTGCAAGGAAGCTAACCAGCCATTTGTGAAGAAGATGTGAAAGCCTCTCAACCGTTCGGCAGATTGACCTCGAAGCGGCAACCTTGAGGGGTCGCGCCACTGAGCGAAACCTGCCAGCCCTGGCTCTCGCAGATGCGTTGCACCAGCGACAAGCCCAGTCCCAAGCCCTCCCCCCGCGCCGCCACGCCCCTGACGAACGGCTGGAACACTGCCTCGCGCTCGGTTTCGGGAATGCCCACGCCACTGTCCTCGACGATGAAGCCGTGCTCCAGCAACTCCAAGCGAATGCGCCCGCTTTCGGTGTAGTGCAAGGCATTGCGCAACAGGTTGCCCATCACCGAACGTAGCAGCGGCGCGTTGTAGCAGATCGCGGGAAAACGACCGGGCTGGTAGTCGAAGCGCAGCCCCTTGCCTTCGATCGCCGGGCGCCACTGCTCGACCAGCTCGTCGGCGACCATGTTCAGGCTGATCTGCGGTGTCACCCCCGGCTCCTCGCTGCGCGCACGGGCGAGCAGGAGGAAGGTCTGCACCAGGTCGCGCATTTCCTCGCTGGCGCGGGCGATGCGCTGCACCTGACGGCGTGCGCGGTCGTCCAGCGCCGGGTTGACCAGCAGCAGCTCGCAGGAGCTGGCCAGCACCATCAGCGGCGTGCGCAGTTCGTGGCTGACGTCACTGGTGAACAGGCGCTCGCGGGTCAGCGCCCCACGCAGCAGGCCGAGGGTACTGTCGAAAGCCTCGGCCAGCTCGCCCACTTCGTCCTTGGCGTAGTCCGGCGCCATCGGTGGGGCCATGTCCAGCAACTGGTCGCGGTGACGCGCCTGGCGCGCCAGGCGCCCGACCGGCTCGATCACCTTGCGCGCCAGCAGCCAGCCGAGCAGCCCGGACAGGCCGACGGTGATCATGAAGCCGGTCAGGACCACGGCGAACAGCAGTTGCTCGCGGTCCTCGAATTCGGTCTGGTCCTGCAGCAGCACGTAGTGGCGTCCGTCCACCACTTCGGCGAAGCCGTGGTAGGAGCCGCTCTCGCGGAACACCTCATGGAAGCCTGGCGACAGGTCCACCAGGTCGTCAGGCATGGCGAAGATGCCCGGCCCGCCGCTGAAGAAGAACAACTGTCCCGGCTCGGGTTGCTGGCGCCAGTCCTCCATGGTCTCCATCTTCAGGTAGCGGCTGAGATCGCCACCCAGTTCGGCGGAGATCAGCCGCTCCTCGACGAAGTGCACAGTCTCGATGATGCCGATGGAAAAGGCGCCGCCGACCAGTACCGTCATCAAGACGAAGGCGATGACGATGCGCCGCGACAGGCTCTGCCTAAACTCCATCGACCACTTCCGTCAGGCGATAGCCAACGCCGTGCACGGTGTGCAGCAGCGGTTGCGCGAACGGCTTGTCGATCACCTGGCGCAGCTGGTGCACATGGCTGCGCAGGCTGTCGCTGTCCGGACAGTCGTCGCCCCACAGCGCCTCCTCCAGCACCTCGCGGCGCACCACGTGCGGGCTCTTCTGCATCAGCAACGCAAGCAGCTTGAGGCCGACCGGGTTGAGTTTGAGCGGGCGCTTGTCACGGCTGACTTCGAGGGTGTCGAGGTCATAGCTGAGGTCGCCGACCTGCAGCAGGCGCCGCCCTCCGCCAAGGCTGCGGCGCAGCACCGCCTCGATGCGCGCGGCCAGTTCAGACAGGGCAAAGGGCTTGATCAGGTAATCGTCGGCGCCGGCCTGGAAACCCTTGAGGCGGTCGTCGAGCTGGTCACGGGCGGTGAGCATGATCACCGGCGTGTCGCGTCGCGCATCTTCGCGCAGGCGCTGGCACAGGGTGTAGCCATCGATGCCCGGCAGCATGATGTCGAGCACGATCAGGTCGTAGTGCTCGCTGGACGCCAGGTGCAGGCCGGACAGCCCGTCCTGCGCGCAGTCCACGGTGTAGCCCTTGATACCCAGGTAGTCGGCCATGTTGGCCAGAATGTCGCGGTTGTCCTCAACCAGCAGGATACGCATAAGTCGGATTCCTCATCGAAGGCGCAACGATACCCTGTGCGCGCCGCCCGGCGCAGGGTTTGACGGATTTTTCACCCACCGCCCACGCATAAAAAAGCCCCGCACGAGGCGGGGCTTCTGGTACAGCAGGTGCCGGCTGGCTTACATCATGCCGCCCATGCCGCCCATGCCACCCATGTCCGGCATGGCCGGAGCAGCCTTGTCGTCCGGGCTATCGGCGATCATGGCTTCGGTGGTGATCATCAGGCTGCCGATGGAAGCAGCGGCCTGCAGCGCGGAACGGGTGACCTTGGCCGGGTCGAGAATACCCATCTCGATCATGTCGCCGTAGGTGTCGGTCGCGGCGTTGAAGCCGTAGTTGCCCGAACCTTGCTTGACCTTGTCGACCACGACGCTCGGCTCGCCACCAGCGTTGGAAACGATCTGACGCAGCGGGGACTCGACCGCGCGACGCAGCAGGGCAATACCGACGTTCTGGTCGTCGTTGTCGCCTTTCAGCTCGCTGATGGCCTGCAGAGCGCGCACCAGGGCAACGCCACCGCCAGGTACCACGCCTTCTTCGACGGCTGCGCGGGTCGCGTGCAGGGCGTCTTCAACGCGGGCTTTCTTCTCTTTCATTTCAACTTCGGTACCGGCACCGACCTTGATCACGGCAACACCGCCAGCCAGTTTGGCCAGACGCTCTTGCAGTTTCTCTTTGTCGTAGTCGGAGGAAGTGTCTTCGACCTGCTTGCGGATCTGCGCAACGCGGGCTTCGATATCAACCTGCTGGCCAGCACCGTCGATGATGGTGGTGTTTTCCTTGCTCAGCTGAACGCGCTTGGCGTTACCCAGGTGCTCCAGAGTGGCGCTTTCCAGGCTCAAGCCGACTTCTTCGGAAATCACGGTACCGCCGGTGAGGATGGCGATGTCCTGCAGCATGGCCTTGCGACGGTCGCCGAAGCCCGGAGCCTTGACGGCTGCGACCTTGACGATGCCACGCATGTTGTTGACGACCAGGGTCGCCAGGGCTTCGCCTTCGACGTCTTCAGCCACGATCAGCAGCGGACGGCCGGACTTGGCCACGGCTTCGAGAACTGGCAGCAGTTCGCGGATGTTGGAGATCTTCTTGTCGACCAGCAGGATCAGCGGGCCGTCGAGCTCGGCGACCATGGTGTCCGGCTTGTTGATGAAGTACGGGGACAGGTAGCCACGGTCGAACTGCATGCCTTCGACGACGGACAGTTCGTTTTCCAGGCCCGAGCCTTCTTCAACGGTGATCACGCCTTCTTTACCGACTTTTTCCATGGCTTCGGCAATGATGTCGCCGATGGAGTTGTCGGAGTTGGCGGAGATGGTGCCGACCTGGGCGATGGCCTTGGTGTCGGTGCACGGCTTGGACAGGTTCTTCAGCTCGGCGACGATGGCGATGGTGGCCTTGTCGATGCCGCGCTTCAGATCCATCGGGTTCATGCCGGCCGCGACGGCTTTCAGGCCTTCGTTGACGATCGACTGAGCCAGAACGGTGGCAGTGGTGGTGCCGTCACCGGCAGCGTCGTTGGCCTTGGACGCAACGTCCTTGACCAGCTGGGCGCCCATGTTCTCGAAGCGATCTTTCAGCTCGATTTCCTTGGCAACGGACACGCCGTCCTTGGTGATCAGCGGCGCGCCGAAGCTGCGCTCGAGAACCACGTTGCGGCCTTTCGGGCCGAGGGTCGCTTTTACCGCGTCGGCCAGGACGTTGACGCCGACCAGCATTTTCTTGCGAGCGGAATCGCCGAATTTGACTTCTTTAGCAGCCATGGTGGTTGTTCCTTAAATTCTTGGGTTAACGGAGATACGGGGATCAGGCTTCGAGGACGGCGAGAATTTCGTTCTCGCTCATCACCAGCAGGTCTTCGCCGTCGACTTTGACGGTGTTGCTGCCGGAGTAAGGGCCGAATACCACTTTGTCACCGACTTTAACGGCCAGGGCACGTACTTCACCGTTGTCCAGGGCTTTGCCGGTACCGACGGCGACGATCACGCCCTGGTTTGGCTTTTCAGCAGCGGAACCCGGCAGCACGATGCCACCAGCGGTTTTCGATTCTTCTTCGCTGCGGCGGATAACGACGCGGTCGTGCAGAGGACGAAGCTTCATTGTCGATCTCTCCTGAGTAGTAGTTGTAACGAACCGGTGGACGGCACCGGCGAGTTGGCACATCCGGCGGGGCCGGTCGCGGCACGCCAAGGCGAGCCGCGGAAGTTTGTTCTGCCGTGCGACAGAAACCTTGCGGTGATGGCTAGATCGGGGCGGGTGGGAGCATTTCAAGGGCCGCCGGCGATTTTTTTTGCCAGCCGCGCCAAATACCTACTGATCGCGGCGCTCGTACTCGCCCTCGATCACGTTGGGTCGGGTAGCACCCGGATGCACGTGCCCCGTGCGCGCCGCCAGATCATCGGCGAACGCACGCTGGCGCAGCGCCTGCTCGGCTGCTCGACGACGCAGGCGCTCGATCATCAGGCGGCGGGTGAAGGGAATCAGGCACAGCAGGCCGAACACGTCGCTGATGAAGCCCGGCAGCAACAGCAGGCCACCGCCGACCGCGATCAGCAGGCCTTCGAACACTTCCTGCTCGGGCATCTCGCCGCGCGCCAGGCGCTCGCGTGCGCGCCAGGCAGTGGCAATACCGGCCACCCGCAGCAGGACGCTGCCGAGCACCGCGGTACCGATCACCAGCAACAGGGTGGGCAGCACGCCAATGGCACTGCCAACCTGGATCAGCAGGGCCAGTTCGATGATCGGGAACAGCAGGAACAGAAAGAGAAAAGCGCGCATCTGGGTTTCCTTGGCGGAAGAACGGCTTCCGAGAGTCTGTAAATGATGCCGCGCTGCGATTAATTCAAGCCTCGGGCGTTTCCCCGCTTGGCCAGATCTCGGCCCGCGCCAGCAAAACCAGGGCCTGGCGTACTGCCCCGGCACTGTTACAGGATGTTGGAAAGGCCAGCCAGTGCACACTCTTGCCAATGCGCAGGTGGAAGCCCTCGCTGTCGATGCCGACCAGCTGTGCCGGTTCGTGCTGCGGCAAGCCCGACAGCTCGACGTAATGGGCAATGGCGCTGGCGTGGTCGGCGTTCATGTGCTCGATCATGCCTCGTTCGCCTTCGCCGGCGAACGGGTTGGCCAGGGTGACCTGGTCAATCCAGTGGATCGCGCCGAAGCCGCCGATATAGCGGGCACGCACCGGCTCTAGGCGCCAGAAGTCGAAGTCGTGGGCGCTGTGGTAATCGTGCGACTCGGGAAAGTAGCGGTAATAGCGCTCGGCCGCCGCGGCGATCTGCGTGGTGTCGTGCAATTTCACCGCCTCACCGAGCAGCGTCAGGCGGCCCACGGCCTGCACATCCTCGGCACCGCGCTCGCCGACCAGCAGCGAGCATTTCGGGTCTTTCTGCAGGTTGTGGGTGTGCTGGGCGATGCGGCTGATGAGGATCAGCGGGCGGCCCAGCTCGTCCAGGCAGTACGGCACCACCGATCCGAAAGGGAATCCGGGCATGGCTTTCGAGTGGGTGGAAAGCACCCCGCGGTATTCCTTGAGCAGCAATTCTCGTGCATGCTTTGCGGCCTTCACGCTCACCTTGTGACTCCTCGCGCAGATTCCGTCACAAACGGACGGGCTTTCAGAATAGCGATTTCTGAACGCCGGCGGGGCCATCAGTATTATTTGAGAGGGGAATTCCGTATGCAGCTTAAAGACAAAGTCATCGTGATCACCGGCGGTTGCCAGGGCCTCGGCCGCGCCATGGGCGAGTACCTGGCCGCCAAGGGCGCCAAGCTGGCGCTGGTCGATCTCAACCAGGAAAAGCTCGACGAAGCCGTGGCCGCCTGCAAGGCTGCCGGTGGCGATGCCCGTGCCTACCTGTGCAACGTGGCCAATGAAGAACAGGTCACCCACACCGTGGCGCAGATCGCCGAAGACTTCGGCGCCATCAACGGCCTGGTCAACAACGCCGGCATCCTGCGCGACGGCCTGACCATCAAGGTCAAGGACGGCGAACTGAGCAAGATGAGCCTGGCCCAGTGGCAGTCGGTGATCGACGTCAACCTGACCGGCGTGTTCCTCTGCACCCGCGAAGTGGCGGCGAAGATGATCGAGCTGAAGAACGAAGGCGCGATCATCAACATCTCCTCCATCTCCCGCGCCGGCAACGTCGGCCAGGCCAACTACTCCGCCGCCAAGGCCGGTGTCGCTGCCGACACCGTAGTCTGGGCCAAGGAACTGGCGCGTTACGGCATCCGTGTCGCGGGCGTCGCACCGGGCTTCATCGAAACCGAGATGACCGGCAGCATGAAGCCGGAAGCACTGGAGAAGATGACCTCGGGCATTCCGCTCAAGCGCATGGGCAAACCGGCGGAGATCGCGCACTCGGTGGCCTACATCCTCGAGAACGACTACTACACCGGGCGTATCCTCGAACTGGACGGCGGCCTGCGCCTGTAGTTGCGTTTCGACTTGCTGCGCGTCGGCCAGTCGTCGTTAGCAGCACTCGCGGGCTTGCTCATTTACAACACGTAAACTCCGCGCCCGCGATCGCTGCTGCCTAGGCTGGCTCTAGCTCGCAAAGTCGAGATTTGGCCCCGTAAAAAAGCCCCGCATTGCGGGGCTTTTTTTGTGTCCGGCCGAGGGCTGTTACCAGCCCACACCGAAGCCGATGGTGTAGCGGGTTTCGTCGATCTCGCCTTCGGAGCCGCTGACCATGTCCTTCTCTGCCTTCATGTTCAGCGACGCCCAGTCGGTGACCTTGTAGCGCAGGCCCAACTCGGCATCCAGAGTGTAGTCGGCGGCGTTGCCCAGTGGCTTGCCGACTTCGCCGTTGGTGAACATCTCCACGGTCTTGCCGATCAGGTAGCGGTTGTAGTCCCACTTCATACTGACGGCGTAGAAGTTTTCCTTCTCGCCGTTGGCGTACTGATGGTCAGTGCGGTTGAGCAGCGAACCGAGGGAGAACGCACCCAGTTCGTCGTCCCAGAACTGGTAACCCGGACCGGTACCGAGGGTGCGCTGACGTTCCAGCTCCTCGACGTTGTCGTGCTTGTATTCCAGACGACCCTGCCAGAACCATTTCTCGGTGAGGAAGCGGTCGAGCGCGTACTCGGCAGCCCAGTTGTCGGCGGTGCGCACGTCGTCACTGAACTCGCGGTTGTACTCGCCTTCGGCCAGGTGGCGCCAGCGACCATGACGGGCCTGGGTCTTGAAGTCGACGTCGTAGTCGTCGGTGTCCTTCTCGGCGCGCTTGTAGTCCAGCGCCAGGTCGATGTTGCCTTTCCAGACCAGATCCTCGACCACCGGCTTGGGCCGGATCATCTGCTCGATGCTCGCCAGCTCGACGGTCTTCGGTGTCTCGCCATTAGCCAGGATGACCTTGCCATCGTCGGCGCGCTGCAGCGACTTGGCCCGCTCGCCGGTGAAGTCGTCCTGCTTGACCAGGAGTTCCTGGCTGCTTTCCAGGGTCGCGATCTTGTCCCAGTCGAGCGGGATGGCGCCGCCGTAGTCGGTCTGCAGCAACAGCTTGCCGCCGTCGAACAGCTTGATGGTGCCGGTCAGGCGATCACCGTTCTTCAGCCACACGGTATCGGCCAGGGCCGCACCGCTGGTGGACGCTACGACGAGAAAAAGCAGGGATCGGGAAAACAGGGGTGTGGAAAGCATGTCGGATAGGCCGGCTGGTTCGCGGAAACCGGGCATTATCCGCATGCCCGGCGGCTGAGCAAGAACTGACCGACCGAAATCCGTCGAGTTCCCCGGCATATTCGCCGCATTTGATGACAGAACGCCGCGCCTGCGCGCCCTGGAAACCGCTGCAGCGCCCGCGTGCTGGTCATCCGGGCATCGCCTGGGGCACACTTTCAGCGCGGTGATGGCCTGACCGATCGCCGCATTTATTTCGCACACAGGCCCATTGCCACATGGTCAAGCGCAGCACGCCCTCCTCTTCCGTTCCCGCAAGCAGCGCCTTTGGCCCGGCTATCGCCAGCGCTCCGGCGGACATGCGCCGCGAGGCGCTGTACCTGACGCTGGCGCAGGTGCCGCCAGGGCATGTGGTCAGCTACGGTCAGCTCGGCGAACTGGCGGGCATGCTGCGCGCGGCACGCTGGGTCGGGCGAACGCTCAGCCAGTTGCCGGAAGGCACCAGCCTGCCCTGGCACCGGGTGATCGCCGCCGGTGGTCGCCTGAGCCTGCCGCTCGGCACGCCGGCCGGCGAGGAACAGCGGGCGCGCCTGCGCGCCGAAGGCGTCAGCGTCCACAACAACCGCGTGGATATGCGCCGGCATGGCTGGCATCCCATGCCCCGCAGCGGTTAGAGTGCGCCCTTTGTTGCAGCATCGCTGCCCCGCGCTTCACGGACTCAACGCCTAATGCCCCATCGTACCTGGCGCGCCGCCCTGGCCGCCTACGCCAGCCCGGCCACGCTGGCCCTGCTTCTGCTGGGCTTCGCCGCGGGCCTGCCGTACATGCTGGTGTTCTCCACGCTTTCGGTGTGGCTGCGCGAGGCCGGCGTCTCCCGCGAAACCATAGGTTTCGCCAGCCTGATCGGCCTCGCCTACGCCTTCAAATGGATCTGGTCGCCCCTGCTCGACCAATGGCGCCTGCCTCTGCTCGGCCGCCTCGGCCGTCGTCGCTCCTGGCTGGTGCTGTCGCAGATCCTGGTGGCCCTCGGCCTGGTCGGCATGGCCCTGTGCGACCCGCAGGAACACCTGCGCTGGCTGATGGCCACCGCCGTACTGGTGGCCTTCGCCTCCGCCACCCAGGACATCGCCGTCGACGCCTACCGCCTGGAAATCGCCGACGACAGCCGTCAGGCCGCGCTCGCCGCCAGCTACATGCTCGGTTACCGGGTCTCGGCGCTGCTCGCCACCGCCGGCGCGCTGTACTTCGCCGAATGGTTCGGCTCGACCACCAAGGTCTACGAATACGGCGCCTGGGCCAGCACCTACCTGATTTTCGGCATCCTCATGCTGCCCGGCCTGATCACCAGCCTGTGGATGCGCGAGCCGCACGTCGACGTGCCGGTGCAGAGCAGCACCTCGCGCTTCAAGCTCAAGGACCAGCTGTTCTCGGTGCTGATTCTGCTGGTAATGCTGATTTCCCTGCCGGCGATGATCACCGGCCTGCTCGACCAGGCCTGGCCGCGGGCGACGCTCTATGCGCTGTTCCTCGCCGTCTGCCTGTCGCCCTGGGGCCAGCGGCAGATCGCCCCGGTACGCGACCTGCTCAGCGTGCAGCGCCGGCAGCTGCTGGTCGCCGCCCGCGGCAAGGTCATTCCCAACTTCGACTTCGTCCACCAGGCCGTGTCGATGATCGTCCTGATCGTCATCCTGGTGACCGCGGCGGCAGCGGCGAAAGCCTATGTGTCCGGTGCCTGGCCCCGCGGCACCATGTACGTGCTGATCGCCCTCGCCTGCCTCTCCGCACCCGGTCGCCTGCTGATGGCGCCGGTGGTCACGCCGATCAGCGAGTTCGTCCAGCGCTACCGCTGGCACGCCCTGCTGCTGCTCGGGCTGATCGCCACCTATCGCATGTCGGATACGGTGATGGGCGTGATGGCCAACGTGTTCTACATCGACCAGGGCTTTTCCAAGGAGCAGATCGCCAGCGTCAGCAAGCTGTTCGGCCTGGTCATGACCCTGCTCGGTGCGGGCGCCGGCGGCCTGCTGATCGTGCGCTTCGGCATTCTGCCGATCCTGTTCATCGGCGGCCTGCTGTCGGCGGCGACCAACCTGCTGTTCGTCCTGCTCAGCGACATGGGCGCCAACCTGGACATGCTGATCCTGACCATCTCCTGCGACAACTTCAGCGCTGGCCTGGCCACCTCGGCGTTCGTCGCCTACCTGTCGAGCCTGACCAACCTGAAGTTCTCGGCGACCCAGTACGCCCTGCTCAGCTCGATCATGCTCCTGCTGCCTCGGCTGATCGGCGGCTATTCAGGGGTCATGGTGGAAAGCGTCGGCTACCACCAGTTCTTCCTGATCACCGCGTTGCTGGGCATCCCGACACTGATCCTGATCGCCATCCAGTGGAGCCGCAGGGACGTCGACGCGGTCCAGGCCGAGAGCAAGAGTGAAAGCGTATCAACCGCGGCGAAACCGGATCAGGCCGGCTGATGCCACAACGGACAGTCGGCGTCACTCACCTACGCTGATCATTCGTACAACACGCTGGGGAAAGGGAATGTCGATTCCCGCCTCGCGCAATTGATCACGGATGTTCTCGTTGAGCATGAAAACCACCGCCCAGTAATCCGCGTTGCTGGTCCACATGCGTAGGGATACCGTGATGGAACTGTCCCCCAACGCCGCCACCACCACTTCAGGCGCCGGCTCACGCATTACCCGCGAGTCCTCTGACAGTTTCAGCAGTACTTCCCGGGCGCGTTGCAGGTCCGCATCGTAGTCGACACCGACATCGAATATCACTTTGCGCGTGGCCTGCCGCGAGGTGTTGGTGATGGTGCCGTTGGACAGCGAGCCGTTGGGCACGATCACCGTCTTGTTGTCGCCGGTACGCAGCACGGTGTGGAAGATCTGGATGCTGTCGACCGTGCCGCTCACGCCCTGCGCCTCGATCCAGTCGCCGATGCGAAACGGGCGGAATAGCAGGATCAGCACACCCCCGGCGAAGTTCGCCAGGCTGCCCTGCAGCGCCAGGCCGATGGCCAGGCCGGCCGCACCGATGGCGGCGATGAACGAGGTGGTCTCGATGCCGACCATCGACGCCACGCTGATCACCAGCAGCACCTTGAGCACGATGTTCGCCAGGTTCTCGATGAAGCCCTGCAGGGCCTTGTCGGAATGGCGCATGGCGATCAGACCGCCGATACGCGAGGTCAGCCGGTTGATCAGCCACCAGCCGATCAACAGGGTGATGAAAGCCAGCAACAGCTTGCTGCCGTAAGCGATGACCACTGGAAACCAGGCCTCCGAGGCCTTCATCAGTTGGTCCATGTTGATTTCGGTCAGGTCCATGCCCGCACTCCTCTTCTCGCCAGAAACAACAACGCCATGGCAGGCCATGGCGTCACGATGGTTGCTTCTTCTGCGACGGGAAAAAAACCCGGGGGTTCCTTCTCAAGCGCAGGCGCGGCGATTCAGTCGCGGAAGTTGTTGTACTGCAGCGGCATGCCGAAGTCCTTGCCACGCAAGGCCGCGATGGCCTCCTGCAGGTCGTCGCGCTTCTTCCCGGTGACCCGTACCTGCTCGCCCTGGATGGCAGCCTGGACCTTGAGCTTGGCGTCCTTGATGTGCGCGACGATCTTCTTCGCCAGCTCCTTGTCGATGCCTTCGCGGAAGGTCACTTCCTGCTTGATCACCTTGCCCGACGCATAGGCATCCTTGAGTTCCAGGCACTGCGGATCGATCTTGCGCTTGACCAGGGCCATGCGCAGGATCTCGAGCATCTGCTCGAGCATGTAGTCGGCTTCGGCGGTCAGGGTAATGGTCTTGTCCTTGCTCTCGAAGCTGCATTTGCCACGCAGGTCGAAGCGCCGTTCCAGTTCCTTCACCGCGTTGTCCACGGCGTTGGTGAGTTCGTGTTTATCCAATTCGGACACCACGTCGAACGAAGGCATGGAATTCCTCCAGATAGACGGCGCGATCCATATCACGGACAGAACGCGCCTGGCTTGACGATAAAATTTGCGCGCTCATTATAACCAGTCTGATACATACCGCTCGGCCCACGTAGAATGGACGCCTGCGGCCTACCCGATTTCCTACACGAGCGCCTTACATGCCCAACCCCCATCTCAGCATCCTGGTGGTGGACGACGCCAAGTTCTCCAGCGCCATGATCGGTCGCGCGCTGAGCCAGGCCGGCTACCAGGACGTACGCTTCGCGACCAGCGCAGCCGAAGCCCTGCGCCAGCTCGAACAGCGCCCGGCGAGCGTGCTGCTCGCCGACTGGCTGATGCCGGAGATGGATGGCCTGGAGCTGACCGGGCGCGTGCGCCAGCTGGATGAAACCGCCGAGCACTACACCTACGTCATCCTGCTCACCGGCAAGGAAGGCGACAACGTGCTGGTCGAGGCCTTCGACCGTGGCGTCGACGACTTCATCAGCAAGGCCTCGATGAACGAGCAACTGGTGCCGCGCGTCTACGCCGCCGACCGCCTGTGCAACACCCTGCAGCGCCTGCTGCAGGAAAACCGCATGCTCATCCAGAACATCGCCAGCCTCGAGCAGCGCAACCTGGTCGACCCGCTCACCGGCCTGGGCAACCCGCGCTACATGCTGCAGAAGCTCAGCGACAGCCTGCGCCAGGTCGAGTCGCGCGGCGGCGCGGTGTGCTACCTGCTGATCGGCCTGCAGGAGGCCGGTGCGCTGCGCCAGCAGTACGGCAACAGCTTCTATAACGAACTGCTACACGGCGTCGCAAGGCGTCTGCAGCAGCTGGTCCGCCCGCTGGACGTGCTGGCGCGCATCGACGACAACCACTTCGCCTTGCTGACCATGCTCGAAGACCTGCAGGAATGCTCGCCGAGCAGCTTCAAGCGCCTGCACGAAGGGCTCAATCTCAAGGCCTTCAAGACCAGCGAGGGCTTCATCACCCTCAAGGCCGGGATCAGCCTGGTCGGCCTGAATGCCAAGTCGCTGCCGGTCGAACCGCAAGTGCTGCTGCAACAGGCCGCCAAGCTGCTGCCTGACTCGTACGCCAGTGGCCGGGTCAGCGCGGTACGCCTGCCACTGCCACAGTGACCTGGCACGTTCTCGGCGCCGGCAGTCTCGGCAGCCTCTGGGCCGTCCGCCTGTTCCGTGCCGGCTTGCCAGTACAGCTGATTCTGCGTGACGCGCAGCGCCTGGCCGCCTACTGCCAGGCCGGCGCTCTGACCCTGGTGGAGAACCAGCAGGAACGCCATTACCCGATACCTGCCCAAACCGCCGCCGAGCCGCAGCCAATCCAGCGCCTGCTGCTTGCCTGCAAGGCCTACGACGCCGAGCAGGCCATCGCCAGCGTGGCCACGCGCCTGATTCCTGGCGCACAAGTCGTCCTCTTGCAAAACGGCCTGGGTAGCCAGCAAGCCGCCAGCGCCCTTGCACCGCAGGCACAGGGCATCTTCGCCTCCAGCACCGAAGGCGCGTTCCGCGACGGGGACTTTCGCGTGGTATTCGCCGGCCAGGGTTTCACCTGGCTCGGTATTGAGGGCGACAGCAGCGCACCGCAATGGCTGGGCGAACTCGAACAGGCCGGCATCGCCCATGCCTGGAGCGAGCAGATCCTCGGCAAGCTATGGCGAAAGCTGGCGCTGAACTGCGCGATCAACCCGCTCACCGTACTGCACGACTGTCGCAATGGTGACCTGCGCGCCTGGCCGGAAGAGGTCAACGACCTGTGCGACGAGCTGGTCATGCTGCTGCAAGGTTGCAACCAGGCATCGGCAGCCGAGGGGTTGCACGACGATGTCTGGCGGGTGATCGGTGCCACGGCGGCCAACTACTCGTCGATGTATCAGGATGTCGCCCGCCACCAGCGTACGGAAATCGACTACCTGCTCGGCTACGCCTGTCGCAGCGCCGCCACTCTGCAACTGACCACACCACGTCTGCTGGCGCTGTACGAGCGCCTGCGCAGCCATCTCACCGAGCGCGGATTGCCCGTCACCTGAGCCCGCGCTACCCTGCCCGTTCCCTGTCCCCGCGGAAACTGTGCCCTTGTTGACCCGTCTGCGTCAGCGCCTCGACAACCTGCCGGTCGGCCGCAAACTGCTCGCGGCCCTGCTCGCCCTGCTCGCCACCGTACTGCTGGTGGCCAACCTGGCATTCATCAGCGCCGCCTACTGGATCTCCCAGGACAGCGTCGCGCCCCAGGCCCTGCACACCCTCGGCCGGTTGATCGCCACGCCGGCCCTGAGCGCCAGCGTGCTCAATTCCCCCGACGCCGCCGAGGACCTGCTGCAACGCCTGGACAGCTACGCACCGCTGCGCGCCGCCGCGTTGTACGACACCCGCGGCGTGCGCATCGCCGACCTGCAGATGGGCACCTCGCTGCAACTGCCGCTGCACGTCGACGTGCTGGAGACCTGGCGCATGGGTGAGTTCCGCGCCACCCAGGTGATCGAACTGCCACAGGCTGGCAAGCCACCCGGCCATCTGCTGCTGGTGGCCTCCAGCGAGCTGCCAGGCGCCTTCTACACCGGCACCCTGACCGCCAGCGGCGTGATCCTGGTAATCAGCGTGCTGCTCTGGACCCTGATTGCCCGGCAGATCCGCCGCCTGATCACCCGGCCGATCCGCCACCTGGAGGAACTCTCGCGCCAGGTCACCCGCGAGGAGAACTACGCCCTGCGTGCTGCCCGTGGCAACCAGGACGAGATCGGCAGCCTGGCTGATGCCTTCAACACCATGCTCAGCCGCATCGAGGCCCGCGAGCACCAGCTCAAACGTGCCCGCGACGACGCCCAGGATGCCTTCGACCAGGCCCGCAGCCTGGCCGAGGAAACCCGCCACTCCAACCGCAAGCTGGAACTGGAAGTGCAGGTGCGCAGCAAGATCGAGAAGAAGCTCACCGGCTTCCAGAACTACCTCAACAGCATCATCGACTCCATGCCCTCGGCGCTGATCGCCCTCGACGAGCAGCTCTACGTCACCCAGTGGAACCAGGAGGCCAGCGCGCTCTCCGGCACACGCCTGGACGAAGCGCTGAACCAGCCGGTGTTCCTCGCCTTCCCGCCGCTCAAGCCGTTCCTGCCGCAGCTCAAGCGCACCGCCGAACAGCACAAGGTGGAGAAGGTCGAGCGCGTCACCTGGATCAAGGAAGAGGAACCGCACCACTACGCCCTGACCTTCTACCCGCTGATGGGCGGCAGCGGCCGTGGCGTGGTGATCCGCATCGACGACATCACCCAACGCCTGTCGCTGGAGGACATGATGGTGCAGTCGGAGAAGATGCTCTCGGTCGGCGGCCTGGCCGCCGGCATGGCCCACGAGATCAACAACCCGCTCGGCGCCATCCTGCACAACGTGCAGAACATCCGCCGGCGCCTGTCGCCCGACCTGGCGAAGAACCAGACCCAGGCCGTGGCCGTCGGCATCGCCCTGGACGATGTCACCGCCTACCTCGACGCGCGAGAAATCCCCCAGTTGCTCGACGGCATCCAGCAGGCCGGCTCACGGGCGGCGAAGATCGTCAGCCACATGCTCAGCTTCAGCCGCCGCAGCCACCGGCAGATGGCGCCGTGCCAGCTGCCCGCGCTGATCGATCAGGCCCTGGAGATCGCCGGCAACGACTTCGACCTGGCCGACAGCTTCGACTTCAAGACCCTGACCATCGTCCGCGATTTCGACGCCAACCTGGGCCCGGTAACAGCCACCGCCAACGAAATGGAACAGGTACTGCTCAACCTGCTGAAGAACGCCGCCCAGGCCATCCACCTGCGCGACGATGACCGCGAGCCCGGACGCATCACCCTGCGCACAAGGCTCAGCCCGCCCTGGGCGATCATCCAAGTCGAGGACAATGGCATCGGCATGCCGGACAACGTGCGCAAGCGCATCTTCGAGCCGTTCTTCACCACCAAGGAAGTCGGCCAGGGCACCGGCCTCGGCCTGTCCGTGTCGTACTTCATCGTCACCAACAACCACAAGGGGCAGATGGAAGTGCACTCCCAGCTCGGCCAGGGCACCTGCTTCACCCTGCGCCTGCCCCTGACCACCGCCCCGACCGACACCGCGAGCCACTGACCATGGGCTACCGCCTGAGCAAGATCTACACGAAAACCGGCGACACCGGCGAAACCGGCCTGGCCGATGGCCGCCGGGTGGCCAAGGACCATCCGCGGGTGGAAGCAATGGGGGAACTGGACCTGCTCAACAGCCAGCTCGGCCTGCTGCTCGCCGACCTTGCCGAGCACGAGGGCATGTGGCCGGGGCTGACCGAAATCATCGAAGTGCTCACACCCTGCCAGCACCGCCTGTTCGACCTCGGTGGCGAACTGGCCATGCCGGACTACCAGGCGCTGCAGGACGATGAAGTCGAACGCCTGGAGCAGGCCATCGATCGCTGGAACGAGGAACTCGGCCCGCTGCAGAATTTCATCCTTCCCGGCGGCTCACGACTGATCGCCCAGGCCCACGTCTGCCGCGCCCTGGCCCGCAACGCCGAGCGCCGCTGCCAGACGCTCAACGCCAGCGAGCCGCTGCGTGCGGTGGGCATGGCCTACATCAATCGCCTGTCGGACCTGCTGTTCGTCGCCGGCCGGCTGATCGCCCGCCGCCAGCACATCAACGAAGTGCTGTGGCAGGCAGCCGCAAAGCCTGAAGCCTGACCGCTCCGATCAGACGCCCGGCCAGAACGCGCGAATCGCCGCGACGCCCTGGGCGCGGCTCTGCCAGGCACGTGACAGATCATCCGCGCCGAGCCCGCCAAGCAGATAAGCCGGCTTGTTGAAGCCGCGTAACAGTTCACTGGCGACGTCCCAGCCCAACGGCGCCGCGTCGGGATGGGTCTGAGTCGCCTGCACGGGCGACAAGGTGATGAAATCGACGCCGATCTGCGTCGCCAACTGCAATTCTTCCGCGCTGTGGCAGGACGCCGCCAGCCAACGCTCGGCCGGGAACGGGCGGCCCTTGGCCGCATACTTGCGCAGCTGCTCGCCGGTCAGGTGCCAGCCCGCGGCGGGGAAATCGCCCAGCCACTCCAGTGGCCCCTTGAGCATCAGCTGCGCCTTGCCGGCGCACAGGCCCTGGATATCCACCGCCAGGTCGCGGTACTGCGCATCGAACATGTTCGGTGCGCGCAGCTGGATCAGGCGGATGCCGCTGGCGATGGCCGCCCGCACCCCGGCCAGCAACTCGCCGGGCTCCAGCTCTTCCGGAGTGATCAGGTAACGGTCGGGCAGGCGCGCCGCCGCGACGATCGGCTGGTTGGCGGCGGGAAACGCGTAGTTATCCAACTCGCGCGGGGCCACCCAGGCCAGCGGCTGGCCTTCGGCACCATGAGGCTCGCCGGAGAATGCCGAAACCTCCCAGACATCCAGCAGCACCTGCTTGTCCGGGTAGTCGTGCTGCACCTGGATCAGCGGCCGGGCGGCGCTGACGCGAATGCCCAGCTCTTCCTCCAGCTCGCGGGCCAGGGCCGCCTGCACGGCTTCACCCTCTTCCACCTTGCCACCGGGAAACTCCCACAGGCCGCCCTGGTGCTGATCATCGGCGCGCTTGGCGATCAGCACCTGATCATCGGCACCACGGATGACCGCAGCGGCCACGTGCACTCGCTTCATGCATTGCTCTCCGTTTCCTGCAGGCCGGCGCGGTACCACCGCTGGAAGGCCGGCCACTCGTAAATGGTGTTCACATAAGCTGCGGCAGCGGCTGGCAGTGTCACCTGATAGCTGCGCAACCGCGCGGCCACCGGGGCGAAGAAAGCGTCGGCGATGCTGACCTGACCGAACAGGTAAGGGCCGTCCTGGCCGAAGCGCTGGCGACAGTCCTGCCACAGCTCGCAGATCCGCTCGATGTCCGCCTGGGCGTCTGCGGGAATCTGCGGCAGCGCCTGGTCACGTTGCAGGTCCATCGGCAGGTTGCTGCGCAGGGCGACGAAGCCGCTGTGCATCTCCGCACAGGCCGAGCGCGCCAATGCGCGTGCGGCCGGGTTCTGCGGCCACAGGTGGGCCTCGGGAAAGCGCTCGGCGAGGTACTCGGCAATCGCCAGGGAGTCCCAGATCGCCCCGTCCTCGGACTGCAGCACCGGCACCTTGCCTGTCGGCGAATGCTGCAGCAGCTGACGACGGCTGTCCGGGCCATACAGCGACACCAGTTTCTCGGTGTACGGCGCGCCACTCAGCTCGAGCGCCAGCCAGCCACGCAGGGACCAGGACGAGAAGTTCTTGTTGCCGATGATCAGGGTCAGGGACATGCGCATTCTCCAGGCAGATGAGGCTCCATACGGATGCACTCGACCTTAAAAGCTGCCCCTTCCGATAGCAAATTCCCGCTGTTCATGGGCCCATGAACAGCGGGAATGTCGAGCGTGGTTACGCCTGGATCAGGTGCGGTATTCGGCGTTGATCTTCACGTACTCGTGGGACAGGTCGGTGGTCCAGATCGTCTCGCTGCAGGTGCCGCGGCCCAGCTCGATGCGGATGCCGATTTCCTCGCGCGCCATCACCTCGGCGCCCTGCGCTTCGGTGTAGCTGGCCGCGCGGCAACCCTGGCTGGCGATGCACACGTCACCGAGGAACACGTCGATCTTGCCGACATCCAGCTGCGGCACACCGGCATAGCCAACGGCGGCGAGGATGCGTCCCCAGTTCGGATCGGAGGCGAACAGCGCGGTCTTGATCAGCGGCGAGTGGGCCACGGCGTAACCGACATCCAGGCACTCCTGGTGCGTACCACCACCATTGACCTGCACGGTGACGAACTTGGTCGCGCCTTCGCCGTCACGGACGATGGCCTGGGCCACATCCATGAACACCTCGAACACCGCCTGCTTGAGCTTGGCGAACAGCTCGCCGCTGGCATCGGTGATTTCCGGCAGCCTGGCCTGGCCAGTGGCGATCAGCATGCAGCAGTCGTTGGTCGACGTGTCGCCGTCGATGGTGATGCGGTTGAACGACTTGTTCGCCGCGTCGCGCACCAGGTCCTGCAGCACGCTGCGAGCGACCCTGGCGTCGGTGGCGATGTAGCCGAGCATGGTCGCCATGTTCGGCCGGATCATCCCGGCGCCCTTGCTGATGCCGGTCACGGTGACGGTCACGCCATCGTGCTGGAACTGACGGCTGGCGCCCTTGGGCAGGGTGTCGGTGGTCATGATGCCGGTGGCGGCTTCGGCCCAGTGGTTCTCCGCCAGGTCGTCGAGCGCGGCCTGCAGGGCGGCTTCGATCTTCTCGACCGGCAGCGGCTCGCCGATCACGCCGGTGGAGAACGGCAGCACCGCATCCGCGGGCACGCCAGTCAGGGCAGCCAGGGCGGCGCAGGTGCGCCGAGCGTTGGCTAGGCCATCGGCGCCAGTGCCGGCGTTGGCGTTGCCGGTGTTGGTCAGCAGATAGCGCACATCACCCTGCACACGTTCGCGGGTGACCAGCACCGGCGCCGCGCAGAAAGCATTGGTGGTGGTGACGGCGGCCACGCGCGAGCCCTCGGCGCAGCGCATCACCACGACATCCTTGCGCCCCGGGCGCTTGATGCCGGCGGAGGCAATACCGAGTTCGAAACCGGGAACCGGGTGCAGGACAGGCAAGGGACCAAGACCAACAGCCATGGATGCGCTCCTTCGTAAGCAGTCTGTTCAAACGCCGGCTGGGCCGGCAGGCAGTGGCAAAACGCCGCGAGCGGCTGAGCCGGTCGCGGCGTTGATTACATCGCAGGCGTGCCGCCGATCAGTTGATCTGACCGTGGCAGTGCTTGTATTTCTTCCCGGAACCGCACGGGCAAGGCTCGTTGCGGCCAGTCTTGGGCTCGTTGCGCACCGGCGTGGCAGCCACGACCGGCACCTCGCCCGCGACATCCGCCTCTTCGTTCTCTTCCAGCGCCAGGGCCGAGGCGTCGGCATGCTGGAACTGCATGCGCTCGGCCATGGCTTCGGCCTCGCGACGCAGGCGCGCCTCTTCCTCGATCGGGTCTTCGCGACGAATCTGCACGTGCGAGAGCACACGGATGGTGTCGCGGCGGATCGAGTCGAGCAGCTCCTGGAACAGGGTGAAGGACTCGCGCTTGTATTCCTGCTTCGGGTTCTTCTGCGCGTAGCCACGCAGGTGGATGCCGTGACGCAGGTGATCCATGGTCGCCAGGTGGTCTTTCCACAGGTCGTCGAGCACACGCAGCAGCATCTGCTTCTCGAAGGTACGCAAGGCCTCGGCGCTGGCCTGCTCTTCCTTCTCGTTGTAGGCGGCGAGGATTTCTTCGAGGATGCGGGCGCGCAGCGGCTCTTCATACAGCTGGGCGTCGTCGTCGAGCCACTGCTGGACCGGCAGTTTCAGGCCGAAATCGCTGTACAACGCCTGCTCCAGACCGAAGATATCCCACTGCTCGGGCAGCGACTGCGGCGGGATGTGCTGGCTGATGGTGTTGCTCAGCACTTCCTCGCGGAACTCGGCGATGGTCTCGCCGATGTTGTCAGCCGCCAGCAAGCTGTTGCGCATGTGGTAGATCACCTTGCGCTGCTCGTTGGCCACGTCGTCGTATTCGAGCAGCTGCTTACGCATGTCGAAGTTGCGGCCTTCGACCTTGCGCTGGGCCTTCTCGATGGCGTTGGTCACCATGCTGTGCTCGATGGCCTCGCCGGACTGCATGCCCAGGGCCTTCATGAAATTCTTCACGCGGTCGGAGGCGAAGATGCGCATCAGGCTGTCTTCGAGCGACAGGTAGAAGCGGCTGGAGCCCGGATCACCCTGGCGACCGGCACGGCCACGCAGCTGGTTGTCGATACGCCGCGATTCGTGGCGCTCGGACGCGACCACGTGCAGGCCACCAGCCTGGATCACCTGCTGGTGACGCTTCTGCCAGTCGGCCTTGATCTGTGCGACCAGTTCGTCGGTGGCATTTTCCAGGGCCGCCACTTCAACTTCCCAGTTACCGCCCAACAGGATGTCGGTACCGCGACCGGCCATGTTGGTGGCGATGGTCACCGCGCTCGGGCGACCGGCCTGGGCGATGATCTCGGCTTCCTTCTCGTGGTACTTGGCGTTCAGTACCTTGTGCTCGATACCGGCTTGCTCCAACAGCTTGGAGACATACTCGGAGCTGTCGATCGTGGCGGTACCGACCAGGATCGGCCGGCCCTGGGCCTGGCATTCTTTGATGTCGGCGATGATCGCCACGTACTTCTCTTCCTGGGTCAGGTAGACCAGGTCGTTGAAGTCCTTGCGCGCCAGCGGCTTGTTGGTCGGGATCACCACCACGTCCAGACCGTAGATCTGACGGAACTCGAAGGCCTCGGTGTCGGCGGTGCCGGTCATGCCGGCGAGTTTCTTGTACAGGCGGAAGTAGTTCTGGAAGGTGGTCGAGGCCAGGGTCTGGCTCTCGGCCTGGATCGGCAGGTTTTCCTTGGCCTCGATGGCCTGGTGCAGGCCCTCGGAGAGACGACGACCCGGCATGGTCCGACCGGTGTGTTCGTCGATCAGCAAGACCTGATCGTTCTGCACGATGTATTCGACGTTGCGGTGGAACAGCTTGTGCGCGCGCAGGCCGGCGTAGACGTGGGTCAGCAGGCCCAGGTTGTGCGCCGAGTACAGGCTCTCGCCTTCGGCCAGCAGGCCACCGGCGGTGAGCAGCTCCTCGATGTACTGGTGGCCAGCTTCGTTGAGTTCGACCTGACGGGTCTTCTCGTCGATCTTGTAGTGACCTTCCTGGGTAACGACGCCTTCTTCTTCCTCGATGTGCTGGGTGAGGCGCGGGATCAGCTTGTTCACTTCGATGTACAGCTTGGAGCTGTCTTCGGCCTGACCGGAGATGATCAGCGGGGTGCGCGCCTCGTCGATGAGGATCGAGTCCACTTCGTCGATCACGGCGAAGTTCAGCTCGCGCTGGAACTTCTCTTCCAGGGCGAAGGCCATGTTGTCGCGCAGGTAATCGAAGCCGAATTCGTTGTTGGTGCCGTAGGTGATGTCAGCGGCGTAGGCGGCGCGCTTCTCTTCCGGCGGCATGAACGGGGTGACGATGCCGACGCTGAGGCCGAGGAATTCGTACAGCGGACGCATCCAGTTGGCGTCGCGGCGAGCCAGGTAGTCGTTCACAGTGATCACGTGCACGCCTTTGCCTTCGAGGGCATTGAGGTACACCGCCAGGGTGCCGACCAGGGTCTTGCCCTCACCGGTACGCATCTCGGCGATCTTGCCTTCGTGCAGGGTCATGCCACCGATGAGCTGGACGTCGAAGTGACGCATGCCCATCACGCGCTTGCCTGCTTCACGGGCCACCGCGAAGGCTTCTGGAAGAATCTGGTCGAGGGTTTCACCCTTAGCCAAGCGCGCCTTGAACTCTTCGGTCTTGGCCCGCAATTGCTCGTCGGAGAGCGCAAGCACCTGCTCTTCGAGGGCATTGATCGCCGCTACCGCCTTGACCATGCGTTTGACTTCACGCTCGTTCTTGCTTCCAAAGAGTTTCTTCAACAGCGGCGCAAACATATCGGCAGATTCTTCCACTAATTGGGATGGAGGATGGTGCAGAACACCAGCCATGCAGCCAGCTCGGCCGCGTGCAAAGGGGGCATTCTACTCGGAAACGTTGGCGATGAAAGCGCAGCGTGCCATCACCATTGACGCATGGGCCACAAGCCGCACGGATGCGATCCATTGCTATATGGGGATGATCTCCGGCAGCTGCAACCCCCGTTTGCTAACATGCCGGATCATCGCCAACGACGACTGCACCATGACGTTCCGCCCCCTTCCCGCCAAAGCCCCCATTGCCCTGCTGCGCGACGCCAAGCCGCTGCAAGCCATGCTCGACCAGGCGATGCGTCTGGGACGGCTGCAGGCGTTGGTGGACGAGCAACTGGAAGCGACCGCCCGCGAGCATTGCCGAGTCGCCAGTTGGCGTGAAGGCTGCCTCCTGCTGCTGACCAGCAACGGGCACTGGGCCACGCGCCTGCATTACCAGCAGCGCCGCCTGCTGCGTCAGCTACAAGCACTGCCGGAGTTCGTTGGCCTGCTGAAGATCCAGATCAAGGTCCGTCCGCCCAGCACGCAGACCCATCACGTCGCCCGCACCGCCGAACTCTCCAGCGCCGCGGCCGAAAGCCTGCACAGCGCAGCCGAAGGGATCAGCGACCCGAAACTGCGCGCCGCCCTCGAACGACTGGCCAGCAAGGCCAAGCCGCGCGAATAGGGCCCGCAAAAGAAAAGGCCACCCGAGGGTGGCCTGAATGAAACAAGAAGAGAGGGTAGTGCTTAGCCAGCAGCAACCGGACGCATGTAGGAGATCGGTGCGGTGCTGGCGTCGTCGAAGATCACCACTTCCCAGGCATCCTTCTGCTCGATCAACGTGCGCAGGAGCTGGTTGTTCAGGGCGTGCCCCGACTTGAAACCACGGAACTCGCCAATCAGGCTGTTGCCCAGCAGGTAGAGATCGCCGATGGCATCGAGAATCTTGTGTTTGACGAATTCGTCTTCGTAACGCAGGCCGTCTTCGTTCAACACGCGGAACTCGTCGACCACGATGGCATTTTCCACGCTGCCGCCGAGTGCCAGGTTCTGCGAACGCAGGTACTCAATGTCGCGCATGAACCCGAAGGTACGTGCGCGGCTGACTTCCTTGACGAACGAGGTGCTGGAGAAGTCGACGCTCGCGGTCTGGGTACGGCCGCGGAATACCGGGTGGTCGAAGTCGATTTCGAAGCTCACCTTGAAGCCGTCGAACGGCAGGAAGGTGGCGCGCTTGTCGCCCTCTTCCACCGTGACTTCACGCAGGACGCGGATGAATTTCTTCGGGGCGTCCTGCTCTTCCAGACCAGCAGATTGAATCAGGAATACGAACGGGCCAGCGCTGCCATCCATGATCGGCACTTCGGATGCCGAGAGCTCGACGTAGGCGTTATCGATGCCCAGGCCAGCCATGGCCGAAAGCAGGTGCTCCACGGTATCCACCTTGACATCACCATTGACCAGCGTGGTCGACATGGTGGTCTCACCGACATTTTCCGCGCGGGCGGGGATTTCCACGACAGGGTCGAGGTCGGTGCGACGGAACACGATACCGCTGTCCACAGGTGCCGGCTTCAGGGTCAGGTAAACCTTTTCCCCCGAATGCAGGCCAACGCCGGTGGCACGGATGATGTTCTTCAGGGTGCGTTGTCTGATCATGGCTTTGGCTGCGCTATTTGCGAATTGTTGTCAACAATGGCCGGCGATGATAGCAGAACCGACCTTTGCTGAACACCAATCACCCAAATACTCCTGATAAATTCCATCAATCAGCCTGGCGACGCAGGAAGGCCGGGATATCCAGATAATCCAGGTCGTCCTGAGTGTTCAACTTGGCCGCAGCGGCAGCGCCGGCGTGGCTTTGACGCTGAACGGTGGGGCGTTCGTAGTCTTTGTAGTTGACGGTCGGTTGCTCGCTGGCACGCGGCGCAGCGCTGACCAGAGCGGCCGGCACGGCGGTAGCGACCGGCACGGTGTTGTCGATGACCTTGACCGGTTTCTCGATGCGCGCGCCCAGGCCGGTGGCCACGACTGTCACGTGCAACTCATCACGCATGTCCGGATCGATCACGGCACCAACCTTGACGGTGGCGTGCTCCGAAGCGAAGGCTTCGATGATCTCGCCCACGGCGGCGTACTCGCCCAGGGACAGGTCCAGACCGGCGGTGATGTTGACCAGGATGCCGCGTGCGCCCTGCAGGTTGACGTCTTCCAGCAGCGGGTTGCGGATGGCCGCTTCGGTGGCTTCGCGAGCACGGTTCGGACCGCTGGCGCAGCCAGTGCCCATCATCGCCATGCCCATTTCGCCCATCACGGTCTTCACGTCGGCAAAGTCGACGTTCATCAGGCCCGGACGCTGCATGATGTCGGAGATGCCGCGTACGGCACCGGCCAGTACGTCGTCAGCCTTGGCGAAGGCGGACAGGAGGCTGGCGTCCTTGCCGAGGATGGTCAGCAGTTTTTCGTTGGGGATGGTGATCAGCGAGTCGACGCACTCGGCCAGCGAGCGGATGCCTTCGTCGGCAACCTGCATGCGCTTACGGCCTTCGAACGGGAACGGACGGGTAACCACGGCAACGGTCAGAATGCCCATTTCCTTCGCTACTTCGGCGATGATCGGTGCAGCACCGGTACCGGTACCGCCGCCCATGCCAGTGGTGATGAACACCATGTCGGCGCCGTGCAGGACTTCAGCGATGCGCTCGCGGTCTTCCAGAGCGGCCTGACGACCGATTTCCGGGTTGGTGCCGGCACCCAGGCCCTTGGTGACGCCTGGGCCGAGTTGCAGAACGGTGCGCGCGCCGACATTTTTCAGGGCTTGCGCATCAGTGTTGGCGCAGATGAACTCAACGCCTTCGATATTGTTTTTGACCATGTGGTTAACGGCGTTACCACCACCGCCACCAACACCGATCACTTTGATAACTGCGCTTTGCGGAACGTTATCTACGAGTTCGAACATTTCCCCTCTCCTTATTTCTAGTTGTATCGCCTACTGCTTACCGCGGGTTTGCCATCAGAAATTGCCCTGGACCCAGCGTTTAAGCCGTTCCAGTACAGGTGCCTTGGGTTCATCGCTATAGAAGTTGCTGCCAGACATGGAGATGCCATCGGCCTGCTTCTGCAGCCCGTACATGAGCAGGCCCACGCCTGTTGAATAGATAGGATTACGCACGACGTCGGCCAGTCCCTTGACGCTGTGAGGTACGCCCAAACGCACCGGCATGTGAAAGATCTCTTCGGCCAGTTCGACAGCACCTTCCATCTTGGAAGTTCCGCCGGTGAGCACGATCCCGGCAGGGATCATGTCTTCGTAGCCACTGCGCCGCAGTTCCGCCTGAATCAAGGTGAAGAGCTCGTCGTAACGAGGCTCGACAACTTCGGCAAGAGCCTGACGGGACAGTTCCCGCGGTGGCCGGTCTCCCACGCTCGGAACCTTGATGGTTTCGCCCGCACCGGCCAATTTGGCTAGGGCGCAAGCATAACGAATCTTGATCTCCTCGGCATACTGGGTCGGGGTGCGTAATGCCATGGCGATATCATTGGTAACCTGGTCGCCAGCGATCGGAATCACCGCAGTGTGACGTATCGCACCTTCGGTGAAGATGGCGATATCGGTAGTCCCGCCACCGATGTCGACCATGCACACACCCAGCTCCTTCTCGTCCTCGGTCAGTACCGAGTACGCGGACGCCAGTTGTTCGAGAATGATGTCGTCGACTTCCAGGCCGCAGCGGCGCACGCACTTCTCGATGTTCTGCGCGGCGTTAGTGGCGCAGGTGACCACGTGCACCTTGGCTTCCAGACGCACGCCGGACATGCCCAGCGGCTCGCGCACGCCTTCTTGGTTATCGATCACGTAATCCTGCGGCAGCGTGTGCAGCACGCGCTGGTCCGCCGGGATGGCCACGGCCTGGGCGGCGTCGAGCACGCGCTCGAGGTCGGCGTTGCTGACTTCACGGTCGCGGATGGCGACGATGCCGTGGCTGTTCAGGCTGCGAATGTGGTTGCCGGCCAGACCGACGAAGGCCGAATGGATGCGGCAGCCGGCCATCAGCTGGGCTTCCTCGATGGCGCGCTGGATCGACTGCACGGTCGACTCGATGTTCACCACCACGCCCTTCTTCAGGCCGCGCGACGGATGGGTACCGATGCCGACGATTTCCAGCTGGCCGTCGGCCGTTACCTCACCCACCAGCGCCACCACCTTGGAGGTGCCGATGTCCAGGCCAACGATCATCTTGCCGCTCTGCACGCTTGCCATGATCCTTACCTTTCTCCTCGATTCATTGCACGGCGGCGGTTGCTACCGCCGTAGGCGCGACCGGTGTGCGCCATGCCACGGCCAGGCCGTTGGCGTAACGCAGGTCGATGCGCGCGATGTTCGCGATCTGCTCTTTGAGCACCTTGTCGTGAATGGTGCTCAGGCGACGTATTTTTTCCACCAGGTGATCCCGGCCCAGCAGCAGCTCGACGCCCTGCCCGGTGCTGAGGAACCAGCTGCCATGCTCGCGCAGCTCCAGGCGGGCGATGGAGAAGCCCAGCGGACGCAGCATCTGGCTGAGTACCTGGTACTGCTGCATCACCTGCTGCTGGGCGCGCTTGGGCCCGGACAGCAGCGGCAGGTTCTCGTAGTGGGCCAACTCGCGCGGCGCGAACGCCTCGCCCTGGTTGTTCAGCAGCGCCTCGTTGCCCCAACGGGCCACCGGCAGTTGTTCTTCCAGGCGGATCGACACCTGGTCCGGCCAGACGCGGCGGACCTCGGCATGGGCGATCCACGGCATTTGTTCCAGTTCGCCACGCATCGCCGCCAGGTCGACGGTGAAGAAGCTCGCCGAAACGTAAGGCGCGATGCGCTCCTGCACCACCTGCTGGCTGATGTAGCTCAGCTCACCCTGCACGCTGACCCGTGCAATCGGGCGGTCGGCATACGGCAGCAGGCGCTGGGCCGCCTCGTAGGTACCGAAGCCCAGCACCACCAGCAGCAGCGGCCAGGTCAGGCGCTTGAGCACGCTGAAGTCGGGCTTCGGCAGGCGCGAGGCCAGCGGCTCCTTGGCGACCATCCGGCTCGCGCCACGCGCAGCTATCGGCTTGCGCTGGGGAGCGCGGCCGATAGGTTGCGGATGACGCAGCGTGGCGACCATGACTTAACCCCTCGCCTCGACGCTGTCGGCGAGAATCGCCAGAACCAGCTGTTGGAAATCCAGGCCGGCGGCACGCGCCGCCATCGGCACCAGGCTGTGATCGGTCATGCCCGGTACAGTGTTCACTTCGAGCAGCCAGAACTTGCCGTCGGCATCCTGCATCACGTCGGCACGGGCCCAGCCCTGGGTGCCGACGGCTTCGCAGGCACGCGCGGTGAGGTCCTTCAGCTCCGCTTCCTTCTCGGCCGAGAGGCCGCAAGGGATGCGGTACTGGGTGTCATTGGCCAGGTACTTGGCATCGTAGTCGTAGAAGCTGTGTGGCGTGCCAAGGGCAATCGGTGGCAGCACCTGACCACGTAGCATGGCGATGGTGAACTCAGGCCCGGCGATCATCTGCTCGACCAGCACCTGCGAGTCGTAGCGACTGGCATCTTTCCAGGCCGCAATCAGTGCATCGACATCGCTGACCTTGGCCATGCCAATGCTCGACCCCTCATGGGCCGGCTTGACGAACAGCGGGAAGCCCAGCTCGGCAGCCGCCGTGCGGCAGTCCTCTTCGCTGGCCAGGGCGGCGTGGGCCGGCGTCGGCAGCCCCAGGCTCAGCCACACGCGCTTGGTGCGCAGCTTGTCCATGGCCAGGGCCGAGGCGAGGATGCCGCTGCCGGTGTAGGGGATGCCGGCGCATTCGAGCAGGCCCTGCATGGAGCCGTCTTCGCCGCCACGACCATGCAGGACGATGAACGCGCGGTCGATCTTCTCGCGGGTCAGGCGCTGCAGCAGATCGTCGCCGACATCGATGCCGAAGGCGTCCACACCGGCCGCCTGCAGTGCTTCGAGCACCGCCGCACCGGATTTCAGCGAGACCGCACGCTCGGCGCTCTTGCCACCGAACAGCACGGCGACGCGACCGAAGGCCTTGGGATCGAGGGTGGAATGCAGGCTCATTTCGACTCACCTTGGAGCGGGTCATCCTGGCGCACGGCGCCTTGGAACAACGGGTGCTTGATCAGTTGCGGGGCCACGCCGCCGATATCGCCGGCACCCTGGCACAGCAGGATGTCGCCGGCGCGCAGCAGCGGTTTGATGATCGGGGCCAGGTCAGCGCCACGCTCGACGTAGATCGGGTCGAGCTGACCGCGCTGGCGGATGCTGTGGCACAGCTGGCGGCTGTCGGCACCGGGGATCGGCTCTTCGCCGGCCGGATAGACTTCCATCAGCAGCAGCACGTTGGCATCGCCGAGCACCTGGACGAAGTCGTCGTACAGGTCGCGGGTACGGCTGTAGCGATGCGGTTGATAGAGAATCACCAGGCGCCGCTCGGCCCAGCCCCCGCGCACAGCCTTGATCACCGCCGCGACTTCGCGCGGGTGGTGGCCGTAGTCGTCGACCAGCATCACGCTGCCGCCGTCGACCGGCAGTTCGCCGTACACCTGGAAGCGCCGACCGACGCCCTGGAAGCCCGACAGGCCCTGGACGATGGCGGCATCGTCGATGCCTTCGTCGGTGGCGATGGCGATGGTCGCCAGGGAGTTGAGCACGTTGTGGTTGCCCGGCATGTTCACCGACACATCCAGCGGTTCGCGGTCACGGCGCAGCACGGTGAAGTGGGTCTGCATGCCTTGCTGGCGCACGTTGATCGCCCGTACGTCGGCGTTTTCGGCGAAACCGTAGGTCACGGTCGGACGGCCGACCTGCGGCAGCAGCTCGCGTACCACCGGGTCATCCACGCAGAGCACGGCCAGGCCGTAGAACGGCAGGTTGTGCAGGAACTCGATGAAGGTCTTCTTCAGGACGTTGAAGTCGCCGCCATAGGTGCTCATGTGGTCGGCGTCGATGTTGGTGACCACCGAGACCATCGGCTGCAGATGCAGGAAGCTGGCGTCGCTCTCGTCCGCCTCGGCGATCAGGTAGCGACTGCTGCCGAGCTGGGCATTGGTACCCGCGGCGTTCAGACGTCCACCGATGACGAAGGTCGGGTCCAGGCCGCCGGCGGCGAACACCGACGCCAGCAGGCTGGTGGTGGTGGTCTTGCCGTGCGTGCCGGCCACGGCGATGCCGTGACGGTAGCGCATCAGCTCGGCCAGCATCTCGGCGCGCGGCACCACCGGGATGCGGCGCTCCAGCGCGGTGGCGACTTCCGGGTTGGAGGTGTTGACGGCACTGGAGACCACCAGCACATCGGCCTGCTCGGCGTTCTCGGCACGGTGACCGATGAACACCTGCGCACCGAAGCTGACCAGGCGCTCGGTCACGGCCGAGGTCTTCAGGTCCGAACCGGAGACTTCATAACCCAGGTTGAGCAGCACCTCGGCGATGCCGCACATGCCAGCACCACCGATACCGACGAAATGGATACGGCGGATGCGGCGCATGCGGCGCACTTCGGCCTTCACGGCAGCAGGCGACTTAGCCATTGGCCACCTCCAGGCAGATTTCCACCACCGTGCGCGTAGCATCGGGCTTGGCCAGGCTGCGCGCGGTGCGGCCCATGGCAATCAGTCGGTCAGGGTGCATCAGTACCTCGGTCAGCTGAGCGGCAAGCGCGTCCGCGTCAGTCGTATGTTGCGGCAAAAGGACGGCGGCGCCCTCCTTGGCCAGATAATCGGCATTGCGGCTCTGGTGGTCGTCGATCGCGTGCGGCAACGGCACCAGGAAGGACGGCAGACCGGCGGCGGCCAGCTCGCTGATGGTCAACGCACCGGCGCGGCAGACCACCAGGTCGGCCCAGGCGTAGGCATGGGCCATGTCCTTGATGAACGGCGCGACCTCGGCTTCGACCGCGGCTTCGCGATAACGCTCCGCGGTCACCGCCTGATGCAGCTTGCCGGCCTGATGGAACACCTGTGGGCGCAGCTCGGCCGGCACTTTCGCCAGCGCGGCGGGCAGCAGTTTGTTCAAGGGCTCGGCGCCCAGGCTGCCGCCCAGCACCAGCAGTTTCGGCTTGCGCTTCTCCAGAGGGAGGCGCGGGGTTTCCAGGAACAGCTCCTCGCGTACCGGGTTGCCGGTGGTGCGGCGCTTGCTGCTGTTGCCGAAGGTATTCGGGAAGGCCTCGCAGACGCGGCTGGCGAACGGCACCAGGCTGCGGTTGGCGGTGCCGGCCACGGCGTTCTGCTCATGGATGATCAGCGGTACACCGGCCAGCTTGGCCGCCAGGCCGCCCGGGCCGGTGACGTAGCCGCCCATGCCCAGCACACACACCGGCTGCAGCTGGCGGATCACCCGGCGCGCCTGGAACAGTGCGCGCAGCAGCTGGAACGGCGCCTTGAGCAGGGACAGCTTGCCCTTGCCGCGCAGGCCGCTGACGTTGATCAGGTGCAGCGGCAGGTCGGCCGCCGGCACCAGTTCGTTCTCGATGCCACGCGGCGTGCCCAGCCAGTGCACGGCGAAGCCACGCGCCTTGAACTCACGCGCGCAGGCCAGAGCGGGGAACACGTGGCCGCCGGTGCCGCCGGCCATGATCAGGACATTACCGCGCATGACCGATGCCCTCCGCGCTGCCCCGAGGCTCTTCGATGAAGTCCGCTTCGCTGAACTCGACGTCGGCGCTACCCAGCTGGGTGCGACGCTCCCACTCGATGCGCAGCAGCAGGGCCAGGCTCACGCAGCAGATCACCAGCGAGCTGCCGCCGTAACTGAGGAACGGCAGGGTCAGGCCCTTGGTCGGCAGCAGGCCGACGTTCACGCCGATGTTGATCAGCACCTGGCCGATCCACAGGAAGGCCAGGCCATAGGCCACATAGGCGGCGAAGAACTGCTTGGCCTTCTCGGCCCACAGGCCGATGTACAGCGCGCGCACGCTGACGAAGACGAACAGGCCGAGGGTGACCAGTGCGCCGACCATGCCCAGCTCTTCGGCGAGCACGGCGAAGACGAAGTCGGTGTGCGCCTCGGGCAGATAGAACTGCTTCTGGATGCTGTTGCCCAGGCCGACGCCAAACCACTCGCCACGCCCGAAGGCGATCAGCGCCTGGCTCAGCTGGTAACCGGCACCGTACTGGTCGGCCCAGGGGTCGACGAAGTTGGTCAGACGCTCCAGGCGATACGCCTGACTGGTCATCACCAGCACGCCAGCGGCGAGGACCACACCGGCCAGCGGGATGAAGCGCCACAGGTTGACGCCGCCGAGGAACAGCATGGCGATCGAGGCACCGACCAGCACCACGGTGGCACCGAAGTCCGGCTCGGCCAGCAGCAGCATGGCGATCGGCCCGAGGACCAGCAGCGGCTTGAGGAAACCAGTGAGCTTCTCGCGCACCTCGGCCTGACGGCGCACCAGGTAGCCAGCGATGAACATCACGGTGAACAGCTTGGCCAGTTCGGACGGTTGCACGTTGAACATGCCGAAACCGATCCAGCGCTTGGCCCCGTTGACCTCGCGGCCGATACCCGGCAGCAGTACCAGAATCAGCAGGACGAAGGCCAGCAACAACAGGGTGCCGCCGAAGCGCTGCCACAGCGACATCGGGATCAGCATGGTCAACACACCGGCACCCAGGCCGATGGCGAGGTAAATCAGGTGGCGAATCATGTGGTACAGCGGGTTGCCGGACAGGGCCGCGGCCACTTCCGAGGACGCCGAGGTGATCATCACCAGGCCCAGGCCGAGCAGCGCCAGGCAGCCGGCGAGCAGCGGGAAGTCCAGGTCGATACCGCGACGGGTCCGCAGGGGCGATGGGGCGGCGAGCAGCTGCGCAAGCATCAGTTCAAGCCCTCCACTGCCTGGGCGAACAGGCGCCCGCGTTCTTCGAAATTCTTGAACATGTCCAGGCTGGCGCAGGCCGGCGACAGCAGCACGGCATCGCCGGCCTGGGCAAGCTCGGCACTACGCTGCACGGCTTCCTCGAGGGTCTGCACGCGGAACTGCGGCACGTCGCCCAGAGCGGCGCCGAGCAGCTCGGCATCACGCCCGATCAACACCACGGCGCGGCAGAACTTGCCGACCGGTGCACGCAGGGCCGAGAAGTCGGCACCCTTGCCGTCGCCACCGGCGATCAGCACCAGCTTGCCGCCGATATCCGCACCCAGGCCTTCGATGGCCGCCAGGGCCGCGCCGACGTTGGTGGCCTTGGAGTCGTCGTAGTAGTTCACGCCGCGCAGCTCACGCACCCACTGGCAACGGTGAGCCAGGCCGGTGAAGGCGGTCAGCGCCTCGAGCATCGGCGCGAACGGCAGGCCGACCGCATGACCGAGGGCCAGGGCCGCCAGGGCGTTACTCTGGTTGTGCGCACCGCGCACCTTGAGAGCAGAGGTCGGCAGCAGGGTGTCAAACTGGAAGGCCAGGTGCTTCTCGCCCCCCTCCTCCAGCAGGCCGAAGCCCTTGAAGTCCGGCTTGTTCAGGCCGAAGGTCCAGCACGGCACCTGGTCGGCGATCAGTGGGCGCGATAGCGCGTCCTGACGATTCACCACGACCTGACGGGCGCCGCGGAACACGCGGTGCTTGGCCAGGTGGTAGTGCTGCATGCCGTCGTAGCGGTCCATGTGGTCTTCGCTGACGTTGAGGCAGGTGGCCACGGCCGCATCCACGCGTTCGGTGGTTTCCAGCTGGAAGCTCGACAGCTCGATCACGTACAGCTCGACGTCGTCGGCCAGCAGATCCAGCGCCGGCGTTCCGAGGTTGCCGCCGACAGCGACCTTCTTGCCGGCCGCCCGCGCCATGTCGCCAACCAGGGTGGTCACGGTGCTCTTGGCGTTGGAGCCGGTGATCGCCACGATCGGCGCCTTGGCGTGCTGGACGAACAGGTCGATGTCACCGGACATCTTCACCCCACGCGCCGCCGCGGCACGCAGCGCCGGAGTGGCCAGCGCCAGGCCGGGGCTGACGTACAGCTCGCTGGCGCGGCAGAGGAACTCGACATCCAGCTCGCCGCAACGCACGTCCACCTGCGGGTAGTCGCGCTGCAGGGTCGCCAGCTCCGGCGGGTTCGCGCGCGTATCGGCCACGGCAAAGCGCACGCCCTGCTGCGCGAGGAAGCGCACCAGGGACATGCCGCTCTTGCCGAGGCCGACAACGATGCGGAACTGGTCGGAAGCGATCAGCGACACTCTCTATTACCTCAGTTTCAGGGTGGCAAGACCGACCAGCACGAGGATCACCGTGATGATCCAGAAGCGCACGATCACACGCGGCTCGGGCCAGCCTTTCAGTTCGAAGTGGTGGTGGATCGGCGCCATGCGGAACACGCGCTTGCCGGTCAGCTTGAAGCTGGCGACCTGGATGATCACCGACAGGGTTTCCATGACGAACACGCCACCCATGATGAACAGCACGATTTCCTGGCGGACGATCACGGCGATGGTGCCCAGCGCGGCGCCCAGGGCCAGCGCACCGACGTCACCCATGAAGACCTGCGCCGGGTAGGTGTTGAACCAGAGGAAGCCGAGGCCGGCACCGACCAACGCGGCGCAGAACACGATCAACTCACCGGCGCCCGGCACATAGGGAATCAGCAGGTAGTCGGCGAATTTGATGTTGCCCGACAGGTAGCAGAAGATCGCCAGCGCGCCCGCCACCAGCACGGTCGGCAGGATCGCCAGGCCATCGAGGCCGTCGGTCAGGTTGACCGCGTTGCTGGTGCCGACGATGACGAAGTAGGTCAGCACGATGAAGCCGGCGCCCAGGGGAATGGCGACATCCTTGAGTACCGGCAGGATCAGGGTGGTTTCCACCGGGCTCTGCGCAGTCATATAAAGGAAGACGGCGGCGGCAAGGCCGAACACCGACTGCCAGAAGTATTTCCAGCGGCTCGGCAGGCCACGCGAGTTCTTCTCGATCACCTTGCGGTAGTCGTCGACCCAGCCGATGGCGCCGAACAGCAGGGTCACGGCCAGTACCACCCACACGTAGCGGTTGGACAGGTCGGCCCAGAGCAGGGTGCTGACGGTGATGGCGGAGAGGATCAGCGCGCCACCCATGGTCGGCGTACCCTTCTTCGACAGGTGCGATTGCGGGCCATCGTTGCGCACGGACTGGCCAATCTGGCGGATCTGCAGGGTGCGGATCATCCACGGACCCAGCCACAGCGACAGGGCCAGCGCCGTCAGCACGCCGAGAATCCCGCGCAGTGTCAGGTACTGGAATACACCGAAGCCGGTGTAGAACTGTTGCAGGTATTCCGCCAGCAGCAGCAGCATTTAGTGAACCTCCCCCGATGCACAGAGTGCCGCGACGACATGTTCCATCGCCGCGCTGCGCGAACCTTTAATTAGAATGCTGGTGTCGCCCGCTTCGCGGCGTACGGCCGCGATCAGGCTGGCCTGATCGGCGAAGTGCTGTCCCTGCGGGCCAAAGGCGGCGACGGCATGGGCCATCAGCGGCCCCACGGCGTAGAGCGCGTCGACCTTGCCGGCGGCGTAGGCGCCGACATCGCGATGGCCCTGCTCGGCCCATTCACCCAGCTCGCCGATGTCTCCCAGCACCAGGACGGTGCGGCCGGAGAAGGCGGCGAGTATATCAATGGCGGCGCACACCGAGATTGGGTTGGCGTTGTAGGTGTCGTCGATCAGCCGTGCACCATTCGTCGCCAGCTGGGCTACGGCGCGGCCTTTGACCGGTTGTACGTTTTCCAGGCCGGCCTTGATCCCGACCAGCGGCACGCCCAAGGCATGCGCGGCGGCGGCGGCAGCCACGGCGTTGGCGACGTTGTGCGCGCCGAGCAGGTTGAGCTGGATCTGCGCACTGCCAGCCTGGCCCTGCAGGGTGAAGCACATGCAGCCACGGGCATCGCGGCCCAGCTCGCTGGCGTGGAAGTCGGCCGCGCTGTCGCTCAGGGCGAAGCTCAGCACCGGGCGCCCGGCGGCACGCGCCTGCCAGGTGGCGAACGCCTTGTCGTCACGGTTGAGCACGGCGACACCATCGGCCGCCAGGCCTTCGAGAATCTCGCCCTTGGCTTCGATGATCTTGTCCGGCCCGCCGAACTCGCCGACATGGGCAACACCGGCGTTGGTAATGATCGCCACCTGCGGCCGGGTCAGGCCGACGGTGTAGGCGATCTCACCGACATGGTTGGCGCCCAGCTCGATCACCGCGCCGACATGCTCGGGCGCCAGCTCCAGCAGGGTCAATGGCGCACCGAGGTCATTGTTGAGGTTGCCACGGGTGGCCAGCACCGCACCGTCGAGGCCGGCGCGCAGGATGCTCGCGAGCATTTCCTTGACCGTGGTCTTGCCGCTGGAACCGGTAACGGCGGCCAGTGGTTTGTTGAATGCCTGGCGATTGAGCGCACCGAGCTGACCGAGGGCGATACGGGTGTCCTGCACCAGCAACTGCGGCAACGGCGCATCGGCGACTTCCCGCTGCACCAGCGCGGCGACGGCGCCCTTGGCGGCGACATCGGCGAGGTAATCGTGGCCGTCGAAATTCGGCCCGACCAGGGCGATGAACAGCTGGCCAGCCTCGATCTTGCGGCTGTCGGTGGACACGGCCGAGAACGCCACGTCGGCACCCAGCACGCGCGCGGCCAGCGGTGCGGCGACTTCGCTCAGCAGCAGCGGCTTAAGCATGCGCCACCTCCCAGGCCTGCAGGGCCCTGGCGGTTTCATCAAGGTCGGAGAAGGCATGGCGCACGCCGTCGATCTCCTGGTAATCCTCATGGCCCTTGCCAGCCAGCAGGATCACGTCGGCTGCACTGGCTTCGCCGATGGCCTTGGCGATGGCCTGGCCACGCCCGTGGACGAACTCGACCTGCTCCGGCTTGGTGAAACCGGCACGGATGTCAGCGACGATGCGCTGCGGGTCTTCAGTACGCGGGTTGTCATCGGTAACCAGCACCGCGTCGGCCAGGCGCTCGGCCACCTCGGCCATCAGCGGGCGCTTGCCGCTGTCGCGATCGCCACCGCAGCCGAACAGGCACAGCAGGCGACCGGCCACGTGCGGACGCAGGGCCTTGAGTACCTGTTCCAGGGCGTCCGGGGTGTGGGCGTAATCGACCACCACCAGCGGCAGCTTGCCGCCGCCGAAGCGCTGCATGCGGCCGACCGGGCCTTGCAGCTCGGGCAACACGCGGAGAATTTCGTCGAGCGCGTAGTTCAGGCCAAGCAGCGCACCGACCACGGCCAGCAGGTTGCTCAGGTTGAAGCGCCCCAGCAGCGAGCTGTGCAGGTTGCCCTCGCCTTGCGGGGTGACCAGGTGGGCGCGCACGCCATGGTCGTCGAACGCGGTTTCGCGGCAGTACAGGTAGGCGCTGCTGTCTTCCAGGCTATAGCTGATCAGGCGCGAGTCATGCGGCTGCGCCGCCAGCTGACGACCGAAGGCGTCGTCCAGGTTGATCACGCGGCAGCGCAGGTCCGGCCAGGCGAACAGGCGTGCCTTGGCGGCGCCGTAGGCTTCCATCGTGCCGTGGTAGTCGAGGTGGTCGCGCGACAGGTTGGTGAACACTGCGACATCGAAATCGAGGGCGGCGACGCGGCCCTGATCCAGGCCGTGGGATGACACTTCCATGGCCAGGGCACGGGCGCCGGCCTTCTTCAGGTCGGCCAGGGTAGCCTGCACCGCCACCGGGTCGGGCGTGGTGTGACGACCGCTCTGCAGCGACTCGTAGAAACCGGTGCCGAGGGTGCCGACGATGCCACAGCGTTCGCCCAGTTTGTCCAACGCCTGGGCCAGCAACTGGCTGACGCTGGTCTTGCCATTGGTGCCGGTGACGCCGATCAGGCGCAGGGCGCGGCTCGGCTCGCCATAGAAACGTCCGGCGATGGCGGAAAGCTGAGCCACCAGGCCCTTGATCGCCACCAGCTCGGCGCCGTTGCCGTCCGGCACGTCGGCGCCTGTGCGCTCGTAGGCCACAGCCGTCGCACCGCGGGCGATGGCGTCGGCGATGTGCGCGCGGCCATCCTGCGCGGTGCCGGGCACGGCGAGGAACAGATCGCCCGGGCGCACCTTGCGGCTGTCCAGGGTCAGCTCACGGATCAGCGTGGCGGACTGGGCCTGCGGCAACAGTTGGTTGAGAGGCATGGGCATCAGTGTTGCGCTCCCTTGCCAGCGACGGCGGCCACGGCTTGCGCGTCTTGCGGCGCGACCGGTGGCGGCAGGTTGTCCGGGGTGATGTTCATCAGGCGCAGCGAACCGGCCATGACCTTGCTGAAAACGGGAGCGGAAACCAGGCCACCAAAGTAGCCGGACTTGCTCGGCTCATCGATCACCACGACCATGGCGATGCGCGGGTTCGAGCTCGGCGCGAAGCCAGCGAACATCGAGCGGTAGGCGTTGGCGGTGTAGCCCTTGGTGCCGACACTGGCTTTGCGCGCAGTGCCGCTCTTGCCGGACACGTGGTAACCCGGCACCTGGGCGCGGAACACACCGCGCGGCGCCTCGATCACCTGCTGCAGCATGCCCTGCATAGTCTTGGCGACATCTTCCGACATCACCTGCACGCCATCGGGAACACGGTCGGCACGGGTCATGGTCAGCGGCACGCTGCGCCCGTTGTTGGCCAGCACCGCATAGGCATGCACCAGCTGCACCGCAGTCACCGACAGGCCGTATCCGTAGGACAGGGTGGCGGTTTCCGCCTTCGGCCACTTGCGATGGTGTGGCAGGTTGCCGACGCGCTCGCCTGGGAAGCCCAGGCCGGTGTCCTGGCCAAGGCCGACCTGCTGCATCAGGGTGAAGATGCTCTCACCGCCGATATCGAAGGCGACCTTGCTCATGCCGACGTTACTGGAGTTGATCAGGATGCCGGTCAGGTCCAGCTCGCGGCCCTGGGTCTTGGACACGTCCTTGATGGTGTAGCGGCCGATCTGCAGCGAGCCCGGCCACACTTCGACGATGTCGCTCGGCTTCCAGCGCCCGCTCTGCAGTGCGGCGCTCATCGACAGCGGCTTGACCGTCGAGCCCGGTTCGAACACGTCGATCATGGCGCGGTTGCGCATCGCGGCCGGCTGCAGGTTGCGGCGGTTGTTCGGGTTGTAGGTCGGCTGGTTGGCCATGGCGAGGATCTCGCCGGTCTTCACGTCCATCATCACCAGGCTGCCGGCTTTGGCACCGTTCTCCACCAGCGCGTTGCGCAGCTCGCGGTGAGCCAGGTACTGCAAACGCAGGTCGATGGACAGGGCCAGGGTCTTGCCGGCCTTGGCGTTCTGGGTGACCTGCACGTCCTTGATCAGGCGACCGCGGCGGTCCTTGAGCACCTGACGCTTACCCGGCACACCAGCCAGCCACTCGTCGAAGGCCAGCTCCATGCCTTCACGACCACGGTCGTCGACATCGGTGAAGCCGATCACGTGCGCCGCCACTTCGCCGGCCGGGTAGAAACGGCGGAACTCTTCCAGGCCATACACGCCCGGCACTTTGAGGTCGAGAATGACCTGCCCCTGCTCCGGCGTCAGGCCGCGCACCAAGTACATGAACTCGCGACCACTGTTCTGCTCCAGGCGCTGGGCAAAGGCTTTCGGCTCCTGCCCCAGGGCCGCCGCCAGGGCACCCCACTGCTCGCGCGCCTTGTTCAGCTCCTTGCCGTTGGCCCACAGGGTGGTCACCGGGGTGCTGACGGCCAGGGGCTCGCCATTGCGATCGGTGATCAGGCCACGGTGCGCCGGAATAGGAATGTGCCGCACGCTGCGTGCATCGCCGTGAGCCTGGAGGAAATCGTGATCGATCACGTGCAGGTCGATGATGCGCCAGGAGATCGCGCCGACCATCAGTGCCAGCAACGCCAACACCAAGCGGAAACGCCAGGGATAGAGAGCGCCTTCGAGACCGGTCATGGCGCCACCATCGTGACTTCGGACGGCTCGGGGATGCGCATCTTCAGCTGCTCGGTGGCCAGCGTCTCGATGCGGTTGTGCGCGGTCCAGGTGCTCTGCTCCAGCACCAGGCGACCCCACTCGGCCTGTGCCTTGTCGCGCACGCTGAGTTCGGTGTACAGCGAGTTGAGCAACTGACGGTTCCAGTGCGCGCTGTACGACACGCCGATCGCCGACAGCAGGACGCCAACGAACAGCACCAGCAACAGCAGGCTGCCCGGCGGCATCGGCTTGGCGAAGGCGCGACTCATCGCAGCTTCTCCGCCACACGCATGACCGCGCTGCGCGAGCGCGGGTTGGCCTTCAGCTCAGCCTCGGAGGCGAACTGCGGCTTGCCCAGCAGCTTGAGACGTGGCTCGAATGCCTTGGGGATGATCGGCAGGTCACGCGGCAGCTTGTCGGCCTCGCCCTTGGCGTGGCGTTTCATGAACTGCTTGACGATGCGGTCTTCCAGCGAATGGAAGCTGATCACCACCAGACGGCCACCCACGACCAGGCTTTCCAGCGCCGCATCGAGACCCTGCTCGAGATCGCCCAGCTCGTTATTGATATAGATGCGCAATCCCTGGAAGGCGCGGGTCGCCGGACTCTTGCCCTTTTCCCAGGCAGGGTTGGCCTCGGTCAGCACGGCCGCCAAGTCGGCAGTACGCTCAAACGGCTTGACCGCGCGGCGCTCGACCACGGCACGCGCCATGCGCTTGGCGAAACGCTCTTCGCCATACTCCTTGAACACCCGGGCGATTTCGTCGGCGCTGCCGGTGGCGATGAACTCGGCGGCGCTGACGCCGGCATCGGGGTTCATGCGCATGTCCAGCGGACCGTCGTTGAGAAAGCTGAAACCGCGCTCGGCATCGTCCAGCTGCGGCGACGACACGCCGAGGTCGAGCAGCACGCCATCGATCTTGCCCGCCAGGCCGCGCGTGGCGACTTCGGCACCCAGCTCGGCAAAGCTGCGCTGCACAACGACGAAGCGGCCGTCTTCGGCCGCCAGTGCTTGTCCTGTCGCGATCGCCTGTGGGTCCTTGTCGAAGCCCAGCAGGCGCCCCTCTGAACCAAGCCTTTTGAGGATCAGCCGGCTGTGTCCTCCGCGTCCGAACGTGCCATCGAGGTAGCAGCCGTCGGCACGCACAGCCAGCCCGTCGACAGCCTCGTCGAGCAGCACGGTGATGTGGCGGAAGCTACTGGTCATGTTCACAGGATCAGATCACGCAGGTCGTCCGGCAGAGCGCCGGGTTGTTTGATGGCGGCCAGGTCGGCATCAGCAAGCGCGTTCCAGGCATCCTCGTTCCACAGTTGGAATTTGTTCAGTTGGCCGACCAGCATCGCGTGCTTATCGAGGCCCGCGTGCGTGCGCAGACGCGGCGGCACGAGGAAGCGACCACTGCCGTCCAGCTCGATATCCACGGCGTTGCCGATCAACAAGCGTTGCAGGCGACGGGTTTCTTCACGCAGGGAAGGTAGTTCGCGCAATTTGGCTTCGATCAGCTCCCACTCGGGCAGCGGATAGACACAGAGGCAGGGGTCGACGGCATCGATGGTGACGATGAGCTGGCCGGCGCAACGCGAAACGAGCTCGTCACGATACCGGCTCGGCATCGCGAGTCGCCCTTTGGCGTCGAGACTGATGGCGTTAGCTCCGCGAAACAAGGCTGCGCTTCCCCACTGTTATTAGCTTTCCGTGCCCATATGACCCACTTTGTGCCACTTCGTGCCACTTCGGCACACTATAGAAATGCACACACCCCAGCGTCAAGGCGCATAAAGAGGGAAAAATCCTTATGGGACGGAGATTTAGCGAACTAAGAGGGATATTTGCCGAAGCAAAATAAGCCGAATTCAGGACGAATCCGAGCAAGCTCAAAAGGCTGAACTTCAAACTTAAAGTGATTTGTTAAGAGAAAGATTTTTTCGGTATTACGACGAGAGGGATTTACAGCGAAACAGCGAGGAGAAGGAGGTGGAGAGTCGATCTGTAAGCCGGGTTCTGTCGAGGACAGTCATTCCTCTACGACGTACATCACTGTACGCCTTTAGCAACCTACCCGGTTCCAGCGCGGGCCACGCCAATGGAACCCTATTTGGTCTTGCTCCGAGTGGGGTTTACCTAGCCACGAACTGTTGCCAGTCGTGCGGTGCGCTCTTACCGCACCTTTTCACCCTTACCGGTGCTTGCGCACTTAGGCGGTTATTTTCTGTGGCACTTTCCGTAGGCTCACGCCTCCCAGGCATTACCTGGCACTCCGCCCTATGGAGCCCGGACTTTCCTCCCCCTTCACGAATGAAGGCAGCGACTGTCCGATCGACTCTCCGCCGCCAAGGTTAACCACCCCGACGGGACAGAACAAGCTCAAGCGTCCTTTTGCCGCTCAAGCGCCACCTGATAGAGCAGGTTCTTGCGCACGCCAGTGATCTCCGCCGCCAGCGCCGCCGCGCGCTTGAGTGGCATTTCACCAAGCAGCAGATCAAGCACGCGCAGCGCTTCACCACTCACCGCCTCGTCGACTTCAGGCGCCTGCCACCCGGAAACCAGCAGCACACACTCGCCGCGCTGCTGATTGCTGTCAGCCGCGACCCAGTCATGCAGCTCACCCAGCGCAGCACCCTTGAGGGTCTCGAAGGTCTTGGTCAGCTCGCGACCGAGCACTGCGATGCGCTCCGCACCGAAGACATCGCGCATGTCGGCGATGCTCTCCAGGATGCGATGCGGCGCCTCATAGAAGATCAACGTGCGCGGGTCTTCGCTGACCGCATCCAGGCGCGAACGCCTGCCGACACTCTTGGCCGGCAGAAACCCCTCGAAGCTGAAGCGATCGGACGGCAGCCCAGCGGCCGACAGCGCGGCGATCAAGGCGCAGGCGCCCGGCACCGGTACCACTCGCACACCGGCAGCCCGCGCGGCACGCACCAGATGGAAACCCGGATCGGAGATCAGTGGCGTGCCGGCATCGGAGATCAACGCCACGTCATCCCCCGCCAGCAAGCGGGTGAGAAACCGCCCACCCTCGTCACGCTCGTTGTGCTCATGGCAGGCCGCCAGTGGCGTGGCGATGCCGAAGTGTTGCAGCAGACGCAGCGAATGACGCGTGTCCTCCGCCGCAATCAGCTTGACCTCTCGCAGGGTGCGCAAGGCGCGCGCCGTGATGTCATCAAGATTGCCGATGGGCGTGGCCACGACATAGAGGGTGCCGACAGCAACGCCGGAAACAGCGGAAATGCTCACAAGCCTTCCTCGGACTGGGCGGAAAAGCGCGCATTGTAGCCCGTTTCTCGGCAGCGACATCGCACGCCCGGCGAGGCTTGGGTACAATCGCGCACTCATTTGCTCAAGTACCAGGAACGTTTAGATGATCGCCTGCCTGCGTCCGTTCTCCGCACTCTGCCTCGCCGGCCTGCTTGTCGCCTGCGGCAGCTCGCCGTCGTCCAACCTGGGCGAACTGCCACGCACCCCTCAGGCCAGCATCGAGCAGTTACTGCAGCAAGCCGCCACCAGCCAACCGGAACAAGCCGCCCTGCTGCGCCTGTCCGCCGCCGACCTGGCATATAAGCAGAAGGACCTGGGCCGCGCCACGCGCATCCTCGAAGAGGTCCAGCTGGAAAGCCTGAAACCAGCCCAGCAGGTATTCGCCGTAACCCTCGGCGCCGAGCTGGCGCTGGCACGCAACAAACCGAAAGCCGCACTGAAGCAGCTCAGCCACCCCAGCCTGGATCGCCTAGGCGAGCTGCCGGTGCAGCAGCAGGCCCGCACCCAGCTGGTTCGCGCCGCCGCCCTGGAGGCCGATGGCCAGACACTGGCCGCCGCTCGCGAGCGCGTGTTCATCGCCCCCCTGCTCGACGGCGAAACCGCCACCGCCAACCACGAAGCGATCTGGAGCCTGGTCAGCAGCCTGCCGCTGGATCAGCTGCAGCAGGGCAGCGCCGACGGCGACCTCGGTGGCTGGCTGGAGCTCGCCCGCATCGCCAAGACCAGCGGCACACCCGAGCAGCAGCTCGCCGCCATCGATGCGTGGCGCAAGCAGACTCCGCAACACCCAGCCGCCGAACAGCTGCCGCAGGCGCTGAGCAAGCTGAAAGACATCGCCGGCCAGCCGTTGCAGAAGATTGCCCTGCTGCTGCCCCAGGAAGGCCAGCTCGCCTCGGTCGCCCGCGCCCTGCGTGACGGTTTCATGGCCGCGCACTACCAGGCCCAGCAGGCCGGACAGAATCCACCAGAGGTGCTGCTCTACGACAGCTCGCGCCTGTCTTCGCTGGACGATTTCTACCGCCAGGCCCAGGCCGACGGTGCGCAGCTGGTGATCGGGCCACTGGAAAAACCGCTGGTCAAACAACTCAGCGAGCGCCCGCAACTACCCCTCACCACCCTGGCCCTGAACTACAGCGATGCCGGACGTGAAGCACCGGCGCAGCTGTTCCAGTTCGGCCTCGCCGCCGAAGACGAAGCCCGCGAAGTGGCACGCCGCGCCTGGGCCGACGGCATGCGCCGCGCCGTGGCACTGGTACCGAGCGGCGAGTGGGGCAATCGCGTTCTCGCCGCCTTCCAGCAGAGCTGGCAGACCGCTGGCGGCACCCTGATCGCCGCCGAGCACGTCGATCAGCCAGTAGCACTGGCCCAGCAGATCGCCGACCTGTTCCAACTGCGCCAGAGCGAAGCACGCGCCAAACGCCTGCAGAGCACGCTGGGCGGCACTGTCGCCGCCCTGCCCGCACGCCGCCAGGACGTCGACTTCATCTTCCTCGCAGCCACCCCGCAGCAAGCCCAGCAGATCAAGCCGACCCTGGCCTTCCAGTACGCCGGCGACGTGCCGGTTTATGCCACCTCGCACCTCTACACCGGCGGCAACAACCCGAGCCAGTACCAGGACCTCGAAGGCATTCGCTTCTGCGAAACCCCATGGCTGCTGGACAGCAACGATGCACTGCGCCAGCAGGTCGACGGCCAGTGGCCACAAGCCGCAGGCAGCCTGGGCCGCCTGTACGCCATGGGCGTCGACGCTTACCGCTTGGCGCCACGCTTGAATCAGCTCAAGGCCCTGCCGGAAACCCAGGTGGAAGGCCTGTCCGGCAACCTCAGCCTGAACCAGTCCCAGCGCATCGAGCGCCAGCTGCCGTGGGCCGAGTTCCGCAACGGCCAAGTGCAGCGCCTGCCGGATGCGCTCAATCAGTAAACGCCAGGAAGACGGGCGCGCCGCCGAAGCCTTGGCCCGCGCCCATCTCGAACGCAGCGGCCTGCGCCTACTGGCGCAGAACTGGCTGTGCCGCGGCGGCGAGCTCGACCTGGTCATGCTCCACGGCGACACAGTGGTATTCGTCGAAGTTCGCTACCGCCGCCATGCCGGCTGGGGCGGCGCCCTGGAGAGCGTCGATGCGCGCAAACGTGGCCGCCTGATCCTCGCTGCACAAGTATTCCTGCAGCAGGAAAGTCGCTGGGCCAAGTACCCCTGCCGTTTCGATGTGGTCGCGCTCAGCCCGGGACGCACGGCGACAACGCCGCAACTGGACTGGCTACAGAACGCTTTTGATACCTGAATGAGCCCGAGCGAGCATTTCTAGTCGACCGCTGCGGGCAAGTCGGGTACAAAGCCGGACATCGACCCGGCCACCGGTGGCATTGCGCCCACCCAGCGATACTCCTTTACCAACCAGGCCGGCGCAGCCCGCACACTGAAGGTTTTACCCGATGGACATGCAATCCCGAATTCGCCAGATGTTCCAGGCCAGCATCGACACCAAGCTGCAGGCCGTGGAAGTGCTGGTCCCGTTCATCGAACATGGCAGCCAGGTCATGGTCGAAGCCCTGCTCCACGACCACAAGATTCTCACCTGTGGTAACGGCGGCTCGGCCGGCGACGCACAGCACTTTTCCTCCGAGCTGCTCAACCGCTTCGAGCGTGAACGCCCGAGCCTGCCAGCCATTGCGCTGACCACCGACAGCTCGACCATCACCTCGATCGCCAACGACTACAGCTACAACGAAATCTTTTCCAAGCAGATTCGCGCCCTGGGCCAGCCCGGCGACGTATTGCTGGCCATCTCCACCAGCGGCAACTCGGCCAACGTGATTCAGGCGATCCAGGCCGCACACGATCGCGAAATGATTGTCGTAGCTCTGACCGGCCGCGACGGTGGTGGCATGGCCTCGCTGCTGCTACCGGAAGATGTGGAAATTCGCGTGCCTTCCAAGGTCACCGCACGCATTCAGGAAGTGCACCTGCTGGCTATCCACTGCCTGTGCGACCTGATCGACCGCCAACTGTTCGGGAGTGAAGAATGATCCGCAATCCGCTGATTCTGGCCACCCTTGCTGTCAGCCTGCTGCTCGGCGCCTGCAGCAACCGCAGCCTGGGCAACAAGATCGATGACCAGTTCATCGAGCCCGATGTGCGCTCGGCGATTTCCAGCGCCCATGCCGACCTGACCAGCCCCACCTCGCACGTGGTGGTCACCGCCTACAACGGCGTGATCCTCCTGGCCGGCCAGACCCCGCGCGCCGAGCTCAAGGAAAAGGCCGAGCAGACCGCGCGCAACGTGCGCGGTGTGCGCAAGGTGCACAACGAACTGCAGGTGCTGCAGCCGAGCTCCGCACTGGCCCGCAGCAACGACGCCGCACTGACTACCAAGGTCAAGGCACAGATGCTCTTCGACAGCAGCGTGCCCAGCTCGCGCATCAAGGTGGTGACCGAGAACGGCATCGTCTACCTGCTTGGCCTGGTCACCCGCAACGAGGGCGCCGCAGCCACTGCCGTGGTGCAGAGCGTCTCTGGCGTGCAACGCATCGTGAAGCTGTTCCAGTACACCAACTGAAGCCGTTTCGCAGGCAGTAAAAAGGCGATCCATTCGGATCGCCTTTTTCGTTTCTAGCGCACCACTTTCAGACTGGGGCGCCCACTGGGTCGTGGCGGCTCGCCACCGGACGGACCATCGTCATCCGGGCCGTCGATATCCTCCTCGTCGACTGGCGGTTCCAGCTCGAAGACCATGCCCTGGCCGTTCTCGCGTGCATAGATCGCCAGCATCGCCCCCGCCGGGATGAACAGCGCGTGCGGCACGCCACCGAAGCGCCCCTCGAAACTTACCGCCTCGTTGTCCATGTGCAGGTTGCGCACGGCACTGGGCGACACGTTGAGGACGATCTGCCCGTCATTGGCGAAACCGGCCGGCACGCGCACGCCGTCATATTCGGCATTGACCAACAGGTGCGGCGTGCAGTCGTTATCGACGATCCATTCGTAGAGAGCTCGTACCAGGTACGGACGACTGGAATTCATAGTGGGCGACCTCCCGGGTTAACGCATGTCACGTTCGACAGCGGACAGACTGGCCTGGAACCCTGCGCGGGCGAACTGGCGCTCCATGTAGTCGAGCAGCGGCTTGGCCGGGCGCGGCAGCTCGATACCCAGCAGCGGCAGGCGCCAGAGGATTGGCAATAGACAGCAATCTACCAGACTCAGTTCTTCGCTGAGGAAAAACGCCTTGTCGGCGAACAGCGGCGAAACACCGGTCAGGCTCTCACGCAATTCCTTGCGCGCCTGAACACGGGCGGGCTCCTTGCTGCGCGGGTCGAGGATCAGGTCCACCAGATTGCACCAGTCACGCTGGATGCGATGCATCAACAGGCGACTATTGGCGCGCGCCACCGGATAGACCGGCAACAGCGGTGGATGCGGGTAACGCTCGTCGAGGTACTCCATCACCACGGTCGACTCGTACAACGCCAGGTCGCGATCGACCAGCGTCGGCAAGCTACCGTAGGGATTCACTTCGGCAAGCTGTGGCGGGCAACGACCCGCGGCCACGTCGATTATCTCGGCACTCACGCCCTTCTCGGCGAGTACCAGACGCACGCGATGGGAATAGTGGTCGGTGGGGTCGGAATAGCAGGCCAACTTATTTGGTGCGGCCATGATGCCCCTCCAGGTTTAACGAAATTGCAGAAACAGAAAAACGCACGCGCCCGAAATGGGCGCGTGCGTCGACAGCGGTAACGCGAATTGTCAGTGCACGTCCTTCCAGTATTCACGCTTCAGCAGATAGGCGAATACGAAGAAGAAGGCCAGGTACAGCAGCACGTAGGTGCCGATGCGCTGACTTTCCAGCTTGACCGGGTTGGCAGAGTACGCCAGGAAGGTCACCAGATTCTTGACCTTGTCGTCGAACTCGGCCTCGCTCAGCTTGCCGGTCTTCGGCAGCACGGTCAGCTGATCACAGGCTTCGTGAGTGATCGGCGCGCCGGTCAGCGGGTCATACTGCTTCTTGCCGTCTTCGACGACTTGAACCTGCTTGCAACCGACAACCTGACGACCTTGCAGGCCGACCAGCACGTTGGGCATGCCGACGTTCGGGAAGACTTTGTTGTTCACGCCCCATGGACGAGTCGGATCTTCGTAGAACGCACGCAGATAGCTGTACAGCCAATCGGTGCCACGCACGCGAGCAACCAGGGTCAGATCAGGCGGCGCCGCACCGAACCAGGTCTTGGCATCGGACGGCTTCATGCCGATCTGCATGTGCTCACCGATTTTCACGCCGGTGAACACCAGGTTTTCCAGCATCAGCTCGTGCGGGATGCCGATGTCATCGGCAACACGCTCGTAACGCTGGAACTTGGCACTGTGGCAGCCCATGCAGTAGTTGGCGAAGGTACGTGCACCATCTTGCAATGCAGCCTTGTCGGTCAGGTCGATATCGACCTGATCCAGGTGTACATCGTGACCGCCTGCAGCGAAAGAGAGGGCTGGCAGCGCAGCAATAACAAATGCAGCAAATAGCTTTTTCATCAGCCAGTCACCCTTTCCGGAACCGGTTTGGTCTTCTCCATCCTGGTGTAGAACGGCATCAGGATGAAGTAGGCGAAATACAGCGCGGTGCAGATCTGCGACAGCAGGGTACGGCCCGGAGTCGGAGCCAGCACGCCAAGCACGCCGAGGATCACGAAGGACACGCAGAACACCAGCAGCCAGATCTTGCTCAGCCAGCCTTTGTAGCGCATCGACTTGACCGGACTGCGGTCGAGCCATGGCAGGACGAACAGTACGGCGATGGCAGCGCCCATGGCGATTACGCCGAGCAGCTTGTCCGGAACGGCGCGCAGAATCGCGTAGAACGGTGTGAAGTACCAGACCGGTGCGATGTGCTCAGGCGTCTTGAACGGGTTGGCCTGTTCGAAGTTCGGCTTCTCGAGGAAGTAACCACCCATCTCCGGGAAGAAGAACACGATCGAGCAGAAGACGAACAGGAAGACCACCACACCGACGATGTCTTTCACCGAGTAGTACGGGTGGAAAGCGATGCCGTCGAGCGGGATGCCGTTCTCGTCCTTGTGCTTCTTGATGTCGACGCCGTCCGGGTTGTTCGAACCGACTTCGTGCAGCGCCAGGATGTGCAGCACGACCAGGCCGAGCAGCACGATCGGCAGCGCGATCACGTGCAAGGCGAAGAAGCGGTTCAGGGTAATGCCGGAAATCAGGTAGTCACCGCGGATCCACTGGGTCAGGTCGTCGCCGATGACCGGGATGGCACCGAACAGCGAGATGATCACCTGGGCGCCCCAGTAGGACATCTGACCCCATGGCAGCAGGTAGCCCATGAAGGCTTCGGCCATCAGGCACAGGTAGATCAGCATGCCGAAGATCCACACCAGCTCGCGCGGCTTCTGGTACGAACCGTAGAGCAGGCCACGGAACATGTGCAGATAGACCACGACGAAGAACGCCGAAGCGCCAGTGGAGTGCAGGTAGCGAATCAGCCAGCCGAATTCCACGTCACGCATGATGTATTCGACGGAGGCGAACGCCTCTTCAGCCGACGGCGTGAAGCTCATGGTCAGCCAGACACCGGTGAGGATCTGGTTGACCAGCACCAGCAGTGCCAGGGAGCCGAAGAAGTAGAAGAAGTTGAAGTTCTTCGGGGCGTAATACTTGCTGAGATGGTCTTCCCACATCTTGGTCGCGGGGAAGCGCGCATCGACCCATTCCATGAACTTATTCATCATGCCTTCTCCTGGTCCACGCCGACGACAATCACGTCATCCGACTCGTACGAGTGCGGCGGTACCGGCAGGTTCAAGGGCGCAGGCTGGGCCTTGTAGACGCGGCCGGCGAGATCGTAACGGGAACCGTGGCACGGGCAGAAATAACCGCCAACCCACTCGGCGCCGAGATCGGCAGGCGCCACTTCCGGACGGAAGGACGGCGAGCAACCCAGGTGGGTGCACAGGCCGACCAGCACCAGCAGCTCGGGCTTGATCGAACGGGTTTTCTTGTCCACGTATTCCGGCTGCACGGATGCAGCAGATTCCGGGTCAGCGACACTGCCCTCGATCTTGCCCAGATTGGTCAGGATTTCCTCAGTCCGGCGAACGATGAACACCGGCTGACCACGCCATTCAGCAATCATCTGCTGACCAGCCTCGATCTTGCCAATATTCACTTTCACCGGTGCACCAGCGGCCTTGGCCTTGGCACTGGGGAACCATGACCCCACGAACGGAGTCGCAGCACCCACCGCTCCGGCAGCACCCACCACGGATGTGGCTGCTACCAGGAAGCGACGCCGGCCTGCATTCACGCCGTCATTGCTCATTCAGTCGTCTCCCATCAGCTTTGTGGCCTGTGGTCAGGCCTCTACTAGGTAATTTTCTAGCCGCACAAAATTTGCCGAATGGTAAAGAAAAGCCCCTTTTCTGACAAGGTAATTACCGGATACAAATTGCCCGGAAGCCTTGCCCGGCGCGGCATTCGCAAATGCGGCACGTTGTCGCATGCCAACCATACACCCATAAAAAACGCCCAGTTCCAAAAAGGAAACTGGGCGCCTTTGAACGTAGCAGCGAATTAACGCTTGGAGTACTGCGGACGCTTACGCGCTTTGCGCAGACCAACCTTCTTACGTTCAACTTCACGAGCATCGCGAGTCACGAAGCCTGCTTTACGCAGAGCCGGACGCAGCGATTCGTCGTAGTCCATCAGAGCGCGGGTGATGCCGTGGCGGATCGCACCGGCCTGACCGCTGACACCACCACCGAGAACGGTGACGTAGATGTCGAACTTCTCGGTGGTTTCGGTCAGCTCAAGCGGCTGACGCACGACCATGCGAGCGGTTTCGCGACCGAAGAAGGTATCTAGGGTGCGATTGTTGATGGAGATGTTGCCAGTACCCGGACGCAGGAAGACGCGAGCGGTTGCAGTCTTGCGACGGCCAGTGCCGTAATTTTGAGTCGCCGACATAATGAACTATTCCGTTAAATCTTCAGTTCTTGGGGCTGCTGAGCAGTGTGTGGGTGAACAGCACCCTTGTACACTTTCAGCTTGCGATACATGTCGCGACCCAGCGGGTTTTTCGGCAGCATGCCCTTGACCGCGGTCTCGATCACGCGCTCGGGAGCTTTGGCGATCAACTTCTCGAAGTTGATTTCCTTGATGCCACCCGGGAAACCGGAGTGCGAGTAGTAGATTTTGTCGGTGGTCTTGGCACCGGTCACACGCACCTGCTCGGCGTTGATGACGACGATGTAGTCGCCAGTATCAACGTGCGGGGTGTATTCCGCTTTGTGCTTGCCACGCAGACGGCTTGCAATTTCGGTGGCCAGACGACCCAGGGTCTTGCCAGCAGCGTCGACGATGTACCAGTCGCGCTTAACGGTTTCGGGTTTTGCAGTAAAAGTCTTCATTCGCTATAGCCTCAGGGGCCGCCCTGAAAATAAGACGGCGGATCTTACTGAATGGTGCTTGCTTTGACAAGTCAAAGACGCCAGAAGACAGAGACGCTATCGGGGGCTCGGGTCAGCGCGTCCGCTAAGGCGGGGGTTTTCGGCGGGCTAGGCATCCCCACCTTCTCTCTCGCTCTGGCTAGGCGTGCCATCGAGAGAGCCGCGGAATTATGCCGTTTGCTGAAAAAATAGCAACCTGCTTTATGATCGGTTCTTTTTCCAGAACCGAGGAATGCGCATGGAATACCGTCAACTGGGCCGCAGCGATCTCAAGGTCAGCGCCCTGTGCCTGGGCAGCATGACCTGGGGCAAGCAGAACACCGAGGCCGAAGGCTTCAGCCAGATCGACCGCGCCAAGGTCGCGGGTATCAACTTCCTCGACACCGCAGAAATGTACCCGGTGCCACCGCAAGCCGAGACCTACGGCGCCACCGAGCGCATCGTCGGCAACTACTTCAAGGCCCGCGGCGACCGTGCCGACTGGGTGCTCGCCAGCAAGGTCGCCGGCCCCGGCAACGGCATCGACTACATTCGCGGCGGCCAGCTCAAGCACAACCGCGCGCACATCGCCGCCGCTCTGGACGCCAGCCTGCAGCGCCTGCAGACCGACTGGATCGACCTCTACCAGCTGCACTGGCCGGAGCGCAGCACCAACTTCTTCGGCCAGCTCGGTTATCGCCACCAGGAGCAGGACTTCACCCCGCTGCTGGAAACCCTCGAAGCACTGGGCGAACAGGTCAAGGCCGGCAAGATCCGCCACATCGGCCTGTCCAACGAAACGGCCTGGGGCGCCATGCGCTTCCTGCAACTGGCCGAGCATCACGACCTGCCGCGCATGGTCTCGATCCAGAACCCCTACAACCTGCTCAACCGTAGTTTCGAAGTGGGCTTGGCGGAAGTGGCGATTCGCGAACAGTGCGGCCTGCTGGCCTACTCGCCGCTGGCATTCGGCATGCTCTCCGGCAAGTACGACAACGGCGCGCGCCCGGCCGATGGCCGCATCACCCTGTTCAGCCGCTTCACCCGCTACACCAACCCGCAATCGCAAGCAGCCTGTGCACGCTACGTCGCGCTCGCCCGTGAGCACGGCCTGGACCCGGCGCAGATGGCCCTGGCCTACGTCACCGCGCAGCCGTTCGTGACCAGCAACATCATCGGTGCCACCACGCTCGCACAGCTCGACAGCAACCTCGGCAGCGTCGGCCTGACGCTCAGCCAGGATGTGCTTGACGGCATCGAGGCGATTCACCGCGAGCAGCCCAACCCGGCCCCCTGATCGTCAGCCGAACAAGTCCGGCGTGCTCGTTAGCGGCGCCGGCATCGCCCCACGTCGCGAAGCCAGGCGATCCGCCAGACGGGTCGGTTCGGGCAGCCGATAGCCGCGACAGCAGCTCGCGACCAACTCGACCGCCGTATCCAGGCTGACGCGATGCCCGGGCGAGACAATCAGTGGCTTGACCCGATCCTTGCTGCGCAGCATCCAGCCGACCTGCTCGCCCGTATGCTTGAGCGGCACACGCGCGCCCTTCTCCTGCGGCAGCTCCTCATGGCTGCCGACAAGGATGCTCTTGGCCACGCCGATGGTCGGCAGCCCCGTCACCACGCCCAGGTGCGAGGCGATACCCAGCCGCCGCGGATGGGCAATGCCCAGTCCGTCGCAATAGATCAGATCAGGCACCTGTGGCAGCGCCTGCAATGCCTGCAGCAACGCCGGCAGCTCGCGAAAGGACAGCAGCCCCGGCACGTACGGCATGCTGGTGGGGATACGCGCCACGCTGTGACCGATCAACTGCAGGGACTCGGCGTCGAGCAGCACGGCGGCGGCCAGGGTGACGCGGCCCTGCTCCTCGAAGCCGACATCCACACCGGCGATGACCCGCAGCGGCGCGAAGTCATCCTCCAGCACCACGCGCTCGGCCAGCGTGCGCTGCAGCACGCGCGCCTGTTGCGCGGTACCGTCCCAGTCGGTGAATGGCGAAGTGTGCATCGGTCGCTCGAGCCCTAGATCAGGACCGGTAGACCGATGCGCAGAGAGACTGGTTCGCCCGCGCCGACCGCAGGCGAACCGAGGGGCGTTACAGCGAGCGGGAGATGATTTCTTTCATGATCTCGTTGGTGCCGGCATAGATGCGCTGCACCCGCGAGTCCGCCCAGGCACGGGCCACCGGATATTCCCACATATAGCCGTAGCCACCATGCAGCTGCACGCACTCGTCGAGCACCTTGCACTGCAGGTCGGTGCCCCAGTACTTGAGCATCGCCGCGGTCGGCACATCGAGCTTCTTCTGCAGGTGCAGCTCCAGGCAGCGGTCGACGAACACGCGGCCGATCTGCACTTCGGTGGCGATTTCCGCCAGTTTGAATCGGGTGTTCTGGAAGTCGGCGACGGGCTTGCCGAAGGCCTTGCGCTCACGGGTGTAGTCCAGCGTCCACTTGAGCGCCGCCTCGGCCGAGGAGATGGCGCCAACGCCCACGGTCAGGCGCTCCTGCGGCAATTCCTGCATCAGGTAGACGAAGCCCATGCCGTCCTTGCCCAGTAGGTTTTCCTTGGGCACGCGCACGTCCTGGAAGAACAGCTCGGAGGTGTCCTGGGCCTTCATGCCGACCTTCTCCAGGCGCTTGCCCTTGGCGAAGCCCGGGGTATTGGCTTCGACCAGGAACAGACTGATGCCCTTCGCACCGGCCTTGGCATCGGTCTTGGCGACGACGATCACCAGGTCGGCGAGAAAGCCGTTGGTGATGAAGGTCTTCGAGCCGTTGATCACGTACTCGTCGCCATCCAGCACGGCGGTGGTCTTCACCCCCTGCAGGTCGGAGCCGGTCCCCGGCTCGGTCATGGCAATGGCGGTCACCAGCTCGCCGCTGACCAGCTTGGGCAGGTACTTGAGCTTCTGCTCCTCGCTGCCGTAATGAAGGATGTAGGGCGCGACGATGTCCGAGTGCAGGGAGAAGCCAATACCGCTCAGACCCAGGCGCGACTGCTCCTCGATCACCACGGCGCTGTAGAGGAAGTCCGCGGCCATGCCGCCGTACTCTTCCGGCAGATGCGAGCAAAGCATGCCGGCCTCGCCCGCCTTGTTCCACAACGCGCGGTCGATATGGCCGTCCTTTTCCCACTGGGCGTGGAACGGCACCGCCTCCTGCTCGAAGAATTTCCGCACCGACTCGCGAAACTGCTCGTGCTCGTGACTGAACAGGGTTCTTGGAATCATTGTTGTACCTGCATCTGTGGGGTCATTGGATGGCCTCTACTCTAGGCCACCAAGAATGCGCGGACACTGGACACATGCGCCAAAAAATAAGACGATCCAGCCACTGAATGACCGTTTCACCACTAACAAGAAAACAAGAACACGACCATGCCTTCAGCGACACCGATTACCCGTATCTGCATTCTCGCCACCGAGGGCGTGTTCGCGGCCACCCTGATGCAGGCCCGCGACTTCTTCCACATGGCCGGCATGCGCTACAGCAAGCAGCAGGGCCTGGATCAGGCGACCAACTTCCAGATCCGTGTGGTCAGCCCGGACGGCATCGACGTGACCAGTTTCAGCCAGGCCAACATCCAGGTCGACGGCAGCCTGGAGCCGGCCGACGTGATTATCCTGCCGGCGTTCTGGGGTGACTTCGATGCCCTGCGCCGGCGCCACCCGCAGATCACCACCTGGCTGCGCGAACAGCACGACGCCGGTGCCTCGATCTGCGGCGAAGCCACCGGGGTGTTCTGGATGGCCGAGACCGGCCTGCTCGACGGCAAGGAAGCGACCACCTACTGGCGCTTTTTCCGCGAGTTCGCCGAGCGCTTTCCCAAGGTGTTGCTGAACCAGGACAAGCACATTTCCGACGCCGACAACCTGTACTGCGCCGGCGGTGTCACCTCGGCCTGCGACATGTACATCTACCTGATCGAGCGCTACTGCGGCGCCACCGTGGCCCAGGGCGTGGCGCGCGACATCCTCTACGAAACCCAGCGCAGCTACAGCCCGGGACGCATCGGTTTCGGCGGGCAGAAACTGCACCAGGACGTGGCCATCCTGCAGGTGCAGCACTGGCTGGAAGAGCACTTTGCGGAGAAGTTCCGCATCGAGGACGTGGCCCGCGAACACGGCATGAGCATCCGCAACTTCATGCGCCGCTTCCAGGCCGCCACGGGCGACAAGCCACTGCACTACCTGCAGCGCCTGCGCATCGAGACGGCAAAAAGTCTGCTCAGCTCGACGCGCAAGAGCATCAAGACCATCAGCTACGAAGTCGGCTATGACGATGCGAGCTTCTTCGCCCGCCTGTTCCGCCAGCACGCCGAACTGTCGCCCAACCAGTACCGCCGGCAGTTCCTGCACAAGGACAACAACAGCTGAAGAGCGGCGCCGCCTGAAGACAGCGCGCCACAACGAAAAAGGGTTGCCGACTGGCAACCCTTTTTGCTGTTCGCCACGTGCGCTTACGGCTTGTGCGGGCGCGAGAGAAACTCGTGTGACTGCATCTCCAGCAGGCGGCTGAGGGTGCGCTGGAACTCGAACTCCAGGCGGCCGCCGGTGTACAGGTCCTTGAGTTCCACTTCGGCCGAAATGATCAGCTTGACGTTGCGGTCGTAGAACTCGTCCACTAGGTTGATGAAGCGCCGCGCCATGTCGTCCTTGGCCACGCCCATCTGCTCGACGTTGGCCAGGATCACCGCGTGGAAGATCTTGCCCAGCTCGATGTAGTCGTTCTGGCTGCGCGGGCCGTCGCACAGCTCGCGGAACTCGAACCAGGCCACATCCTCGCAGACGCGCACGGCGTTGATCGCGCGGTTCTCGATCATCAGCGCCTCGTTCTCCACCGCGTGGGTGCAGTCCGGCAGCAGGCTCTTGAAGCTCTTCTGCAGGCTGGCTTCGGCGTCGTTATCCAGCGGCCAGTGGAACAGCTCGGCCTGCTCCAGCGCGCGCAGGCGGTAATCGACCCCGCTGTCGACGTTGACCACTTCGGTGTGTTGCTTGACCAGGGCGATCGCCGGCAGGAAGCGCGAGCGCTGCAGGCCATCCTTGTACAGGCCATCGGGCACGATGTTCGAGGTGGCGACCAGGGTCACGCCGTTCTTGAACAGCTCCTCGAGCAGGGTCGCCAGGATCATCGCGTCGGTAATGTCGGAAACGAAGAACTCGTCGAAACAGATCACCCGCGCCTCGTCGGCAAAGCGCTTGCCGATGATGGTCAGCGGGTTCTTCTCGCCCTTGAGCGTCCGCATTTCTTCGTGCACACGCTTCATGAAGCGGTGGAAGTGCGTGCGCACCTTCTGCTCGAACGGCAGTGCATCGAAGAAGGTATCGACCAGGTAAGTCTTGCCGCGGCCGACCCCACCCCAGAAGTACAAGCCCTTGACCGGCCCCTGGCGCTTCTTGGCGAACAGGCCGCCAAACAACCCCTTGCTCGGGGTGTCGGCGATCAGGTCGTCATACAGACGCTGCAGGTGACGCACGGCAGTTTCCTGGGCGGCGTCGTGAAAGAAGTCCGGCCGCTTCAGGTCGGCCTGGTAGCGCTCAAGAGGAGTCATGATGGGAAATTCGGTAACAAAAACGGGGCGGTCACTTTAGCGACGGCCCCGTTGCTTGGCAATCACGCTGTATCGCGAGCGCCGCGCCGGTCAAGGCGTGGCGCGCGGTTCACTCCTGCACAGCGAGCGCGTCGCGCAGGCGGGCGATGCCGGCCTCGCGCGCAGCAGCATCGGCGAAGGCCGGGCTTTCACCAATCAGCTCGCCATCCAGCCACAGGCCGAAGCCTTCACCTTGCTCGCGTACATCCAGTTCTTCGCCGGCCTGCAGGCGCTTGCTGGCCTGACCCGCGACCTTGCCGTCGGCAAAGGATTTCGACAGCAGCAACTGCTCGCCAGCAGCATCCAGCAGACGGAAACGGAAGCTGCCGTCCTCGTCGCGGAAGCTGACGAAACGGGCGCTTTTCGCCGCTTTTTTCTTGCCGCCATCGGCGCTCTGCGCCTGGCTGCGGAACGAACGCAGACCAACCGCTTCACGCAGCTCACCGAGGAACGGGGTGGCGGTCTTGCGGGCCTTGGCGGCACCGGCGAGGAGAATATCTTCCAGGTCGGCCGGCTTTTCGATCAGCGTGTGGTAGCGCTCACGGGCCTCGCCCAGCTCGTTGTCGAGCAGCTGGAACAGGCGATTCTTCGCCTCGCCCCAGGCCAGACCGCCCTGCAGCTCGGCACGGAACTCGGCCTGCTGCGCCGGCGTGGCGAAAGCCTGGTACAGGGTGAACAGGTGCGAGTTGTCCGGGTCTTTCGCCTCACCCGGCAGGCGCGAGTCGGTGACAATGCGGGCGATCGCGTCCTTGAGCTGCTTGGCCGAGCCGAACAGCGGAATGGTGTTGTCGTAGCTCTTGCTCATCTTGCGCCCGTCGAGGCCGGGCAGGGTCGCCACTTCTGCCTCGATCACCGCCTCAGGCAGGGTGAACAATTCCTTGCCGGCACCGAACAGATGGTTGAAGCGCTGGCCGATGTCGCGGGCCATCTCCACGTGCTGGATCTGGTCGCGGCCGACCGGCACCTTGTGCGCATTGAACATGAGGATGTCCGCCGCCATCAGCACCGGGTAGCTGAACAAGCCCATGGTGATGCCGGCATCCGGGTCTTCGCCCTGCTCGATGTTCTTGTCCACCGAAGCCTTGTAGGCATGCGCGCGGTTGAGCAGGCCTTTGCCGGCGACGCAGGTCAGCAGCCAGCACAGCTCGGGAATCTCGGGGATGTCGGACTGGCGGTAGAAGGTTGCCTTGTCCACGTCCAGACCACAGGCCAGCCAGGTCGCCGCAATCTCCAGGCGCGAGCGCTGGATACGCGCCGGCTCGTCGCACTTGATCAGTGCGTGGTAGTCGGCGAGGAAATAGAAGGAGTCGGCGTCGGCGGCGCGGCTGGCGACGATGGCCGGGCGAATCGCACCGGCGTAGTTGCCCAGGTGCGGCGTGCCGGTGGTGGTGATGCCAGTCAGAATTCGGGTGGTCATTTTTCGCTATCGCTGTTGAGCCTGTTTAGGATTTCGCGAGCTAGAGCCATGCAAGGCAAAAACAGGCGAGGAAGCGGAGTTTACTTTGGTAAATGAGCATTCCTAGCCTGTTTTTAACGCCGCATGGCCGACGCGCAGCAAATCATCAACAGGCTCAGAGTCGCGGCTGCACCAAGTCTTTCAACTCGGGCAGCTTGCCGTGAAAAAAGTGGCCGCATTCTGCCACTTTCAGCAGTTCGTGGGGACGTTGCAACGCGGCGGACCAGGCGTACACCACCTCGGGGTCGATCACCTCGTCCTGCTCGGGCTGGATCACGGTGAGCGTCACCTGCTCGGGCAGGTGCTCGGGTGCCTGCAGGCGCTGCACGGCAGGCGCGACCATGAACAGCTTGTCGACCGCCACGCCCTGGTTTTCCAGGCGCCCGGCGAGCGCTGCGGCGACGAAGCCGCCGAAAGAAAAGCCGCACAGGGTCAGCGGCAGCTGCGGGTGCTGGGCACGCAGCCAGCTCGCGGCGGCTTCGGCGTCATCCACCTCGCCGGTGCCCATGTCGTGGCTGCCGGCACTGGCCCCGGTGCCACGGTAGTTGAAGCGTAGCGTGCTGAAGCCCATGTCACGCACCGCGCGCTGCAGCGTCGACACGACCTTGTTCAGCATGGTGCCGCCCTGCACCGGGTTGGGGTGGCAGATCAGCACCACACCGCGGGCGTCGGGGACGTCCAGATAGAGGGCTTCGAGCGGGCCACTGGGGCCATCGAGGAAGAGAGGGGTTTCGCGGATCAACTGCGGGAACTCCGTGACCTTGCATCAGGTCGACACGTCTTGGTTAAGCACAACGCACAACACGCCTTATGTGCGGTATACAGCTCGGGTTAGAGCCGTTACCGTAAAGCAAAGCCGTTTAGAGAGGAAGGACTCGTGGAACAGACGATAACGCCCTGGTTGCTCACCGCCATCGCCCTGCTGGCCGGTGTTGCCATCGGCTTTGTACTGGCGCGCCTGCTGCCCAATGCCGCACCCAATCGCACCCAGCGCCAGCTCGACGATATGCAGCAGCGCTTCGATTCCTACCAGAGCGAAGTGGTGACCCATTTCAACACAACCGCCAGCCTGGTGAAGAAACTCACCCAGAGCTACCAGGAAGTGCAGGAACACCTGTCCGATGGCGCCAACCGCCTGGCCCTCGACGAACTCACGCGCCAGCGCCTGCTCGCCGCCCTGCACGTCGATGACGGCAGCGAGAAACGCGAACGCCTGACTCCGCCGAAGAACAACGAAATGCCCAAGGACTACGCGCCGAAAGCCGCCGACGCACCGGGCACGCTGGACGAGACCTTCGGCCTCAAGCGCTGATTGTCCGCTGCATGAAAGAGCCCCGCCGATGCGGGGCTTTTTATTGCCCGGCCACATCACAGAGCAGAACCTGGCACGCACAAAAAAGCCCCGCTTGGGCGGGGCTTTCGACTAGTACAGCCTAGAACCTGTTTCGGGTCTTTTGAGCTAGAGCCAGGCAAGGCGAAATCGGGCGAGGACGCGCAGTTTACGAGGTGTAAATGAGCAGTCCGAGCCCGATTTCAACGCAGCAGGGCCGACGATCAAGAGATCCGAGACAGGTTCTTAGATCGCGCCGCGGCTACGCAGCGTATCCAGCACCAGCTTCACGCCCTCTTCCACCGACACGCTCTGGGTGTCGATCACCAGATCGGCATTCAGCGGGATGTCGTACGGGAAGGACTCACCGGGAATGTTGTCGCCAGCGGCGGCATACAGGCCCTGCGGGTCACGCTCGGCGCAGACCTGCGGCGAAGCCTGGACGTAGACGGTGATCAGGCGATCGTTGCCGATCAGCGCCTTGGCCTGCTCGCGGCCTTCGGCATCCGGGGCGACGAACGCGGCCAGGGTCAGCAGGCCGGCTTCGTTGAACTGACGCGCCACGTGGGCGGCACGGCGCCAGTTCTCGGTACGCCCGGCACGATCCTGCGGCAGGCCCTTGTTCAGGTCGTGACGCAGGTTCTGGCCATCCAGCACATACACGGCACGGCCCATGTCGAACAGCTTGCGTTCGACGGCGTAGGCCAGGGTGCTCTTGCCGGCGCCGGACAGGCCGCTGAACAGCACGGTGGCCGGTTGCTGGCCGAAGCGCACGGCACGCTCTTCGGTCGACACATGGGCCAGCTCGCCGTGATGAGTGCTACCGCCAGCGCCAACAGGCTCGGCGATGATCATGCCGGCGCCGACAGTGCCGTTGGTCAGGCGATCGATGACGATGAAGGCACCGGTGGTGCGGTTGTGCGCGTAGCCGTCGAGGGCAATCGGCGCATCCAGGGCGACCTTGACCTTGCCGATCTCGTTGAGCTGCAGGCTGCTCGCGGCGCCCTCTTCCAGGGTGTTCACATCGACGCGATGGGCGATGCTGGCAATCGAGCCCGGCACGTAGCTGGTGGCGCGTTTGATGTCGTATTTCTTGCCCGGCAGCATCGGCTCCTCAGCCATCCACACCAGCATGGCGTCGAAGCTGTCGACCACCTGCGGACGGTTGTCGGCATGCACCAGCATGTCGCCGCGGGAGACGTCGATCTCGTCTTCCAGGGTCAGGGTAATCGCCTGGCCCGGACCGGCCTGCTCCAGCTCACCTTCGAAGGTGACGATGGACTTGACCTTGCTGCCCTTGCCCGACGGCAGGGCGATGATTTCGTCGCCCTTGCGCACGATGCCGCTGGCCAGGGTGCCGGCGAAGCCGCGGAAGTTCAGGTTCGGCCGGTTGACGTACTGCACCGGGAAACGCAGGTCGGCGAAGTTGCGGTCGCCAGCGACTTCCACGGTCTCGAGGATTTCCATCAGCGACTGGCCGGTGTACCAGGGCGACTGCTCGCTCTTGTTCACCACGTTGTCGCCCTTCAGGGCCGACATCGGCACGAAGTGCATCGAACTTGGCTTGAAGGCAATGCCTTCAACGAACGCCAGGTAATCGCTCTTGATCTGCTCGAACACGCCCTGATCGAAGCCCTTGAGGTCCATCTTGTTGACGGCGATGACGATGTGCTTGATGCCTAGCAGCGACGCAATGAAGCTGTGGCGCTTGGTCTGGGTCTGCACGCCGTAACGGGCGTCGATCAGGATGATCGCCAGGTCGCAGTTGGACGCGCCGGTCGCCATGTTGCGGGTGTACTGCTCATGGCCGGGGGTGTCGGCGATGATGAACTTGCGCTTGGTGGTGCTGAAGTAGCGGTACGCCACGTCGATGGTGATGCCTTGCTCGCGCTCGGCCTGCAGACCATCGACCAGCAGCGCCAGGTCGATGTCTTCACCGGTGGTGCCGACTTTCTTCGAATCTTTGGTGATGGCATCCAGATGGTCTTCATAGATCATCTTGGAGTCATGCAGCAGGCGGCCGATCAGGGTGCTCTTGCCGTCGTCGACGTTGCCGCACGTCAGGAAACGCAGCAGCTCTTTACGTTCGTGCTGGGCCAGGTAGGCGAGGATGTCCTCGCTGATCAGTTCGGATTGGTGCGACATATTAAAAGTACCCCTGACGTTTCTTCTCTTCCATCGAACCGGAAGAGTCATGGTCGATGACTCGGCCTTGGCGCTCAGAGGTTTTGGCCAACAGCATTTCCTGAATGATTTCCGGCAGGGTGCTGGCGGTGGACTTTACGGCGCCAGTCAGCGGGTAGCAGCCCAGGGTACGGAAGCGCACCATCTTCTTGTGGATGCTGGCTTTCTGCTCAGGGGTGAGGTGTTCGAGGATGCGCTCGTCGTCGATCATGATCAGCGCGCCGTTCATCTCGATTACTTCGCGCTCTTCGGCGAAGTACAGCGGCACGATCGGGATCTGCTCCAGATAGATGTACTGCCAGATATCCAGCTCGGTCCAGTTGGACAGCGGGAAGACGCGGATCGACTCGCCCTTCTTGACGTTGCCGTTGTACACGTTCCACAGCTCGGGACGCTGGTTCTTCGGGTCCCAGCGGTGCTTGCTGTCGCGGAAGGAATACACGCGCTCTTTGGCACGCGACTTCTCTTCGTCGCGGCGTGCGCCACCGAAGGCGGCGTCGAAGCCGTACTTATCCAGCGCCTGCTTGAGGCCCTCGGTCTTCATCACGTCAGTGTGCTTGGCGCTGCCGTAGGTGAAGGGGTTCATGTCCTGCGCCACGCCATCGGGATTGGTGTGGGTGATCAGGTCCAGGCCATATTCTTTGACCATCTTCTCGCGGAAGCTGTACATCTCCTGGAATTTCCAGCGCGTGTCCACGTGCATGACCGGGAACGGCAGCTTGCCGGGGAAGAACGCCTTGCGCGCCAGGTGCAGCATCACGGCGGAATCTTTACCGATGGAATACAGCATCACCGGGTTGTCGAACTCGGCGGCCACTTCACGAATGATGTGGATACTCTCCGCCTCGAGCTGTTTCAGGTGCGTCAGTTTGTCGAGCATGGCTTATCACAGATCTGGGAATGAACGGCCGGCGGGCCGTGGACGAGCGCGCACTCTAGCACAGCACCCTATTCTATTCAGGCAGCCTTTTAGATCGAAACGATCTAGCTTTATACCCGTGTTTTCAGCGTTTCAAATCGGGTTCGGGCAGTCGATGAACAGGTGTTCAAGGGCAAAACGGCGTGCCAGGTAATCGCCCAGCGCCTGCACGCCGTAACGCTCGGTGGCGTGGTGGCCGGCGGCGATGAAACTGATGCCGTTCTCCCGCGCGCTGTGGAACGTCTGCTCCGAGGCCTCGCCTGTCAGGTACAGATCGACACCCGCGGCAATCGCCTGGTCGATGTAGCCCTGGCCGCCACCGCTGCACCAGCCGATTTTCTGCACCAGCCCCTCGCCCTCCACCAGCAACGGCTCACGGCCAAGCACGTGCTGCACACGGCGGGCAAAGTCGCGCGGGCTCATCGGCTCGGCCAGCGAGCCGAGCAGGCCAACGGTGCGCGGGTTGTCCGGATCCAGCGGGCCTTCGACGATGATCTCCAGCTGCCGCGCCAGCTGCACGTTGTTGCCCACCTCGGGGTGCACATCGAGCGGCAGGTGATAGGCCAGCAAGCTGATGTCGTTGCTCAGCAGCGCCTTCAAGCGGCGCTGCTTCATCCCGGTGATGCGCGCGTCCTCGCCCTTCCAGAAGTAGCCGTGGTGCACCAGCAGCACATCGGCCTCGGCCACCACCGCGGCATCCACCAGCGCCTGGCTGGCGGTCACGCCGCTGACGATACGGCGCACCTGCGGCCGACCTTCGACCTGCAGGCCGTTGGGGCAGTAGTCGTTGATCCGCGCGGCATTGAGAAAGCGCTCGGCTTCCTCGACCAGGGTGCTGAGGGCGATGGCCATGGGGATTCCTCACAAGGCGGTGCAGGTGTTCCAGGCGGTAATGGCAGCGGGCCGACGCCTGACGCAAACGCACATAAACAGCTGCTCGGAGGCGCTGCTTTCTTGCCCGGCGCCCCTCTATAATGCCGCCACCTTAAGGGCCGCCCTGCGCCCTCGCAACCCTCAGGATTCACCATCGATGTTCAAGGCCCTGCGTTTCTTCGGCTGGCCCCTGCTGGCCGGTCTGTTGCTGGCGATGCTGATCATTCAGCGCTACCCGCAATGGGTTGGCCTGCCCAGCCAGGATGTGCACGTGCGTCAGGTACCGCGCTACGGTGTCGCCCAGGAAGGCCCGGTGTCCTATGCCGAAGCGGTCGGTATTGCCGCGCCGGCGGTGGCCAACCTGTACACCACCAAGGTGGTCAACAAATCCGCCAACCCGCTGTTCGATGATCCGATGTTCCGCCGCTTCTTCGGCGACAACCTGCCCAAGCAGCGGCGCATGGAGTCGAGCCTCGGCTCGGCGGTGATCATGAGCCCGGAAGGCTACCTGCTGACCAACAACCACGTGACCGCCGGCGCCGACCAGATCGTAGTGGCGCTCAAGGATGGCCGCGAGACCCTGGCACGGGTGATCGGCAGCGACCCGGAGACCGACCTCGCGGTGCTCAAGATCGACATCGATAACCTGCCAGCAATCACCCTCGGCCGCTCCGACCAGATCAAGATCGGCGACGTCACCCTGGCCATCGGTAACCCGTTCGGCGTCGGCCAGACCGTGACCATGGGCATCATCAGCGCCACCGGGCGCAACCAGCTGGGCCTCAACACCTACGAAGACTTCATTCAGACCGACGCGGCGATCAACCCGGGCAACTCCGGCGGCGCACTGGTCGATGCCCACGGCAACCTGATCGGCATCAACACCGCGATCTTCTCCAAGTCCGGCGGCTCGCAGGGCATCGGCTTCGCCATCCCGGTGAAGCTGGCCACCGAGGTGATGAAGGCGATCATCGAGCACGGCCAGGTGATCCGCGGCTGGCTGGGCATCGAGGTGCAGCCGCTGACCCCGGAGCTGGCCGAATCCTTCGACCTGCAGGGCCGCGCCGGCATCCTCGTCGCCGGCATCTATCGCGACGGCCCGGCGCAGAAGGCCGGCCTGCAACCGGGCGACCTGATCCTCAACATCGCCGGCGAAACCGCCACCGACGGGCGCCGCTCAATGAACCAGGTGGCGCAGACCAAGCCGGGCGACACCATCGTCATCGAGGTGCTGCGCAACGGCGAAACCCTCAAGCTGCGCGCCGAGATCGGGGTGCGCCCGCCGCAGAGCAACAGCGTCGTCCCGCCCAAGCAGTAAGCCCCCCGTGAAGGTCGTCCGGCGCTCGCGCGGGCGACCACTCCCACTTTTATTGACCCGGCAATTGACAGTGCAGCGCGCTGTCATCGCCACGCGCCAGGCTGCTGATCGTCTGGAACGTGGAGAAGTTCGCGCCCCTGGCCTGGTGCTCACGCAGCAGGTCGACGAACGGCTCCTGATTGAAACTGGCGCAGGCCGCCTCGCACTCCTGACGTGACCGCCACTGCAGGTAATGGAGGACACGGTTACCGTCCTCACTGGCCTGCACACTGGCCGCCAGCAGGCCAGCGTGCCGCGTGGCCAGTCGCTCGCTGCGCAGCGCCAGCGCATCGACCAAAGCCTTTTGCCAGGCTGGCTGAACGTCGAACTCGATCAGTTGGGTAAACCACAGCTGGCTTGCGGGCGTCGCCATGCAGACTCTCCTTCTATTAAACCGTGCACTTGTGGTGCGATGGCAGGCACGGTAAAACCTCGAGTTAACTCGAGGTCAAGGCGTTTCTCATGAAAGCGAAGAATGGTGCGCAACCCGCGCTCAGCGTCGGCCAACTGGCACAGCGCAGCGGCGTCGCCGTGACCGCCCTGCACTTTTACGAAAGCAAGGGCCTGATCCACAGCAGCCGCAATGCGGGCAACCAACGGCGTTATGCCCGCGACATGCTGCGCCGGGTGGCGGTGATCAAGATCGCCCAGCGCCTGGGCATCCCGCTGGCCACCATTCACCTCGCCCTGCAACGCCTGCCCACCGACCGCGCGCCCACCGCGGCCGACTGGCGCCAGTTATCAGAGCAATGGCGGGACGACCTCACTCAGCGCATCGAGAAGCTCACCGCCCTGCGCGACCAACTCGATGGCTGCATCGGCTGCGGCTGCCTGTCGATGGAGAGCTGCCCGCTACGCAATCAGCATGATCAGCTGGCGGCGCAGGGGCCGGGCGCGCAGTTGCTGGAGCCCGGCAGCAGCGACGCCCAGGGGGATGCGATCGAGTAGGCGCTAGCGGCGCAATTTTGCGCAGTGATCCTGCGGCGGCAACGCTGCTGTATACCAGACGTAATCGGCACTGTCGGCCTCGACCGGCTTGCCGACTTCCGCCAGCACCAGCACGGCGGTGCCCTCGCCCGCGCCCAGGTCCGCCAGGTGCAACGGCACCCCCTGGTCCTTGCGCACATGGAAGGCACCGGCCAGCAGCACCGCTGGCTGTGGTGCGGCCAGCACACGTTCGGCCATGCGCCGATCACGCTGCTGCTGCACGGCGAGCATGGCCGGCAACTGGCTATCTGGCAGCAGGCCGCAATGCGATTCGCGGATGTCGTCGAGCAGACGTTCCTGCACCGCCGGCGCCGTAGACGCGGCACCGTCAAGCACCGGCTTCTGCATATAGATCTGCATGATTTCGGCACGCTCCAGATTGGCCGCGAGCAGCGGATACGGCTGACGCAGCGAGTAGCTCACCAGCGGCCCGTACACGGACCAGTCCCAGCCCTTCTGCCAGGCCAGCGCGCCGATCAGGTTCGCCGGTTGCCGGCCGTCGCGGCTGAGCACCTGAGCGGCATCGACCTTGGCCTGCTGCGCCGGCGTGAGCATCTCCAGCAACAGGCTGCCCTGCTCCCGCTGCGTGGTGAGGCTGCGCAACAACCAGAGCTGCAGGGCGTGGTGATCGGGGTTGTCGTGCTGTTCACCGACCAGCACCCGAGGCGCGCCGGCCAGGCGCTCGACCAACTGCTGCGGGCTGAGCAGCTCGCCGCTGCGCAGGTCGCGGATCTGCCCCAGTTCGGCATGTTCACGCCCATCCGGGCTGAGCCAGGCGGGCGGTGGCAGTAGATCAGTGGACTGACAGGCGCTCAGCAGCAGCGCACAACACAGCAAGGCAACACGCATGGGGTTCCTCATGGGCGGGCGCCGGCGCCCGCAGCAAGATCATTCAGCGCGCGACGATCAGCGGATGGTCGCGCTCGGGGTGACGCTGGATCAGCACTTCCAGGCCGAACACCGTGTGCAGCGCCGCAGCGGTGAGCACCTCGTCGGGGCTGCCGATCACATGCGGGCGGCCTTCATGCAGGAGCAGCAGGCGGTCGCAGTATCGCGCCGCCAGGTTGAGGTCATGCAGGATCACCAGCACCGCCGCGCCATGCCCAGCAAACTCGCGCACCGCACGCAAGGTGGTGTGTTGATGCAGCGGGTCGAGCATCGAGGTCGGCTCGTCGAGCAGCAGGGTCTGCCCGGCAGCACCCGGCCACAGTTGCGCCAATACCCGCGCCAGGTGCACGCGCTGGCGCTCGCCCCCGGACAACGCGGTATAGCGCCTGCCAGCAAGGTGTGAGGCATCAGCCGCCTGCAGGGCAGCAGCGACGATTTGCGCATCGCGCGCCTGGCCACTGGCGTGCGGCAAGCGGCCCATGCCGACCACCGCCTCGACCGGGAAGGCAAAGCTCAGCGTCGAACTCTGCGGCAGCACCGCCAGACGCCGCGCACGCTCCACGCCCGGCCACTCGCCGAGGTGACGCTCGCCCAGCCAGACCGTGCCCTGCGCCGGTTGCAGTTCGCCGCTCAGCACGTCGAGCAGGGTGCTCTTGCCGGCGCCGTTGGGGCCGAGCACGCCGAGCACTTCACCGGCGTGCAGCTGCAGGTCGACGCCATCCAGCACGGTGCGGGTGCCGCGCTGCACCACCAAATTCTCGGCGCGCAGCAACGAATCGTTCACAGGCGTCATCGGGTGCGCCCCCGCAGCAGCAGGTAGAGGAAGAACGGTGCACCGATCAGCGCGGTAACGATGCCGATCGGCAACTCGGCGGGCGCCAGCAGCAGGCGCGCGGCGAGGTCGGCGAACAGCAGCAGGCTGGCGCCAGCCAATGCCGAAGCCGGCAGCAGGATGCGGTGGTCGGGGCCGGCGATCAGCCGCACTAGGTGCGGCACCACCAGGCCGATGAAGCCGATCAAACCGGCGGCCGCCACCGCGGCACCAACACCGAGGGCGGTGCACAGCACCAGCTCGCGCTTCAGCCGCTCGACCTCGAAACCCAGATGGCGTGCCTCCGACTCGCCGAGCAGCAGCGCGTTCAGCGCCTTGGCCCGGCGCGGCAGCCAGCACACCACAGCCAGCGTCACCAGCAGCAGCGGCCACAGGCGTGCGTAACTCGCACCATTGAGACTGCCGAGGTTCCAGAACGTCAGGGTGCGCAGGGTGGCGTCGTCGGCCAGGTAGGTGAACAGACCGATGCAGGCGAACGCCAGGGCATTCAGGGCGATACCGGCGAGCAGCATGGTCACCACGCTGGTTTGCCCGTCACGGCTGCCGAGGCGGTAGACCAGTGCGGTCACCAGCAGGCCACCGGCGAAGGCGCAGGCGGACAACAGGTACGGTGCGATCGACTCGTTCAGGCCGCCGATTGCCGCGCCGCCAACAATGACAATCGCCGCACCGAGCGCTGCACCACTGGAGACCCCGACCAGACCGGGGTCAGCCAGCGGGTTGCGGAACAGGCCCTGCATCGCCACCCCGGACAGCGCCAGCACGGCGCCGACAGCCAGCCCGAGCAGGGTGCGCGGCAAGCGGATCTGGCCGAGGATCAGCTCGGCCTGCTCCAGCCCTTCCGGCGCCAGCGGCACGCCGGCCAGGCGCAAGGCGGCGCGCAACGTGTCGCCCAGCGGCAGGCTGACCGGGCCCAGCGCCAGCGACAGCCAGAGGGCGAGCGCGAGCAGAACGCCCAGTGCGATGAACAATGGGCGCGTATGTACAGCTGAAGTCATGGCTGGTTCTGGCTTGTCGCAGTCAGGGCAGGAGCCTGAGGATAAAAGCCTGCGGACAACTCGGCCACCCCGTCAGGCAGGCGCGGTCCCAGGCCACCGACCAGCAGGGTCGGGTCCAGTGGCAGCAGGCGCCCATCCTTGCCGGCACGGGTCATGGCCAGCGCCGGGTTCTGCTTGAGCAGCGCCTGCTTGGCCTCCTCGCCGGTCAGACGGCGATCGGCGAACACCACCACGTCCGGGTCGAGCGCGGCCAATGCCTCGGTAGAGATCGCCTTGTAGCCATCGTGCTCGGTGATGTTCCGCCCGCCCGCACGCTCGATCACCCAGGCGGCGGCAGTATCCTTGCCAGCGGCCATCGGGTTGCTGCCGGCATGACCGAGCAGCAGCAGAACGCGCGGCGCCTTGTGCGCCTTCTGCGTCTGCTCGACCCATTGCGCCTGACGTTCCAGGCGAGCGCGGTAGTCGGCAAACGTCTGCTCGGCCCGCGGCACATCGCCCAGCAGTTCGCCGATACGACGCAGGTTCTGCTCGAGCACCGGCAACTCGGCCTTGGACGGCAGCGACTCGACCTTCACACCAGCCGCCTTGACCTGCTCGATCACCGGCGGCGGGCCCATTTCTTCGGTGCCCAGCAACAGGTCCGGGCGCAACGAAAGGATGCCCTCGGCGGCCAGCTGACGCTGATAGCCGATGCTCGGCAGCGCCTTCAGCGAGGCCGGGTGCATGCTGGTGGTGTCGACGCCGACCAGCTTGCCTTCGCCACCGAGCAGGACCACCCACTCGCTCAGCGAACCGCCGGCACTGACCCAGCGTTGCGGCAGCGCATCGGCGGCCAGCGCCGCATGACTCAGGAACAGACCGGCGCACAGGCCGGCAAGGGAAACTGCAACACGCATCCTACGACTCCTTCAGGCTCAGGCAGAACGACGCCCCGTTCGTTGCGGGGCGTCGCGGGGATCGACTCGCCGGCTTACAGCGCCGCGGCGGTCTCGGCCAGGGCACGCCAGTCTTCGCGTTCCGGAATACCCGGCTTGCGTGCGCCGAACAGTTGTACCACCAGTTCACCCTCGGCATCGAAGGCTTCCCAACTGGTGATCACGCCATCGCTGCTCGGCTTGCGCACACGCCACAGCTCGGTGACGCCCGGCGTTTTCAGGTGCAGGTTGAATTCCGGGTCGAGCACGTTGAACCAGGTGTCCAGCCACTTCAGGTTCTGCACCGGTCCGCTGTGGATCTGGATGCAGTGGCGGTTGCCGACGAACACCATGATCGGAATGTCCTTCTCCCCCGCCGCTTCCAGCAGGCGTGGCAGCTCGGCGGTGTCCAGTTTCTCGGCCCATTCGCTGCCGGCCAGGCGCAGGGCCTGGGTGCGCGCGGCACCGTGCTTCTTCAGCAGGGCGAAGAAGTGGTGGGTGTCCTTCAGGGTCGACCAGCCTTCACGCAGGCTGGCGACGTCGATGTCGCCATCGGCCTTGATCGGCTCGGCCGCCGGCAGCGGCTGCAGATCGAGTTCGGCGCTCTGCTCCTCGGCACGGAAGCGCTCGACCAGCGGCGCCCAGGCGGCGACTTCGCTGCTGTCGGTGAGGAACACCTTGTGCACCGCCACGCCCTGCTTGTCGAAGATCTGGATGCTGCGTTGGGCACCACGGGCGGTTTCTTCGGCCACGGCGAACACGCTGGACCAACCACCGAGGAACAGACGCAGGTCGATGTCTGCGGAAACCACCAGGCCCATCTGCCCGTTGGCCATCACCGAGACCTCACGGTAGAAGCCCTTGCGCTCGTGTACGCAATGCTCGTTGCGGGTCAGCGCCATGATGCAGCCCAGCTCGCCCAGCGCCGGCAGCAGCGCCGACCATTCGGGGCGCAAGCGCACGGTATCGACAGCCGGGCGGCTGGCGACCAGTTCGGCCTCGCTTACGGCCAGGCGCTCGGCGGCATCACGGGCACGCAGGCGCGGCTCTTCGTTGCGCAGCACTTGCCAGGCCTGGTAGAGAGGACTGGGGATGGTGTTCAGGGAACGACTCGTGGGGGTCATGGCATTTTCCTTCGGTTCCAGATGGCTCTGCGACAGAGCACAAGCAATCGCGCCGCTCTCGATGGAAGCGGCGTGGCGTGACAGTGCAATGACGGCAATTCTACCCAAGTAAGAATAAAAGTCCAAAGCTACTGATAATGATTTGCATTTAAGATAAATTCTGAATTACCGCGCGGCCCGCCAACATTCGGCCATCAAGAGCCCAACCGCGGGAGTATCGCCATGCCCACCCCTCCTTTTGCCCTGCGTCCATGGATGGCGCTTCTGCTGCTCAGCCCTGCGCTGGCCAGCGCGCAGACCCCAAGCAGCGCCACGGAACTGGCCACCACCGAAGTCACCGGTGCAACGCTCAAGGCACCGCTGCCCACCACCACCAAGACCGACGCCGAGACCATCGACAAGCGCTTCATCCGCAGCTTCGACGATCTCGGCAAGCGCTCCGAGCCCGGCGTGAACTACAGCCGCAGCAGTGAAAGCATCAACATTCGCGGCCTGGATCGCGACCGCGTGCTGACCACCATCGACGGCATCCGCGTGCCATGGCTGACCGATGGCGCACGCAGCCAGGGGCCGACGGGGGGCGCCCAGGGCGGTCTCGATTCGATCGATTTCAACGGCCTGTCCTCGGTAGACATCGTCCGTGGGGCAAACTCCAGCACGGTCGGTTCCGGCGCGCTGGGCGGCTCGGTACAGCTGTTCACCCTCAACCCGGAAGACCTGCTGAGCGAAGGCCGGGATTTCGGCAGCCTGGTCAAGACCGACTATGACAGCGCCGACCACAGCTGGGGCCTGAACGGCGCCCTGGCCGGCCGCTACCAGGACACCTCCTGGCTGCTGCAAGCCGGCCAGCGCCAGGGCCACGAACTGGAAAGCGGTGGCAATGCGAACACCTACGGGGTCTCCCGCACCGAAGCCAATCCGGCCGACACCGAGCAGCAGAGCCTGCTGATCAAGCTGCAGCAACGCTTCGAGGGTGGCCACAAAGTCGGTTTCACCGGCGAACTGTTCGAGCGTGAAAACGACATCGACAGCCGTGCCAGCCAGGGCAGCAACTACCTGATCGGCGCAAATGGCACCGAAGAACACAACAAGCGCCAGCGCCTGTCCGTGGACTACGCCTTCCGCGCCTAAGACAGCAACGGCCTGATCGACAGCGCCAACGCCATCGCCTACTGGCAGAAGCTGCGCCGCCACGATGATCAGAATGGCATTCGCCGGGTCACCGACTCGCGCGCCGCGATACCAGACTTCGTCTTCGGCCCCGGCGGCAACCCGTACAAATACCCCAGCGGCGCGTTCGGTCGCGACAATCAGATCGAAAAAGAGCTGTACGGGATCTCCGGCGACATCGGCAAGACCATCGAGATCGCCGGTCTGGCAAACCGCCTGACCCTGGGCGGCGAGGTCTACCAGGTCAACACCGAACAGGTATCCGAGGGCTATGACAATTGCCCGGCCGTGCTTAATGAGCTCATGGGGCCAAGCGCCTGTAGCTTCCTGCACACCAATCAGGCCGACATGCCAAAGCCGAAGGCACCCAGTGGGCGCTTTACGCCACCAACGAAATCAGCTTCGCCGACGGCCGTGTGAAGCTGACCCCGGGCCTGCGCTACGACCATTACAAGCAGGACCCGAAGGCTACCGGGGACTTCGACAACAACGTCAACCCGGCCAACGACCAGACGCTGCAAGCCAGCAAGGACCACAAGCTGTCCGGCAGCCTGCTGGCGACCTGGCAAGTGGCCGAGGAAACCATGCTGTACGCCCAGTGGGCCCAAGGCTTCAAGGCGCCGGATGCGACCCAGCTGTACATGAACTACGGCGCCGAAAGCAGCTACTTGCGCCTGGGCAATTCCGAGCTCAAGCCGGAAGAAAGCACGGGCTACGAAATTGGCGCGCAACTGGGTAATGAGCGCCTGGGCGGCTCGATCAGCCTGTTCGACAACCACTACAAGAACTTCATCGACGACGATGTCGCGGTGACCGATGCAGCCACCCTCGCCGCAATCGGGCTGGACCTCTCCGACTACCCACTGGGCGTAACCCGCACCGAGAACCGCTCCAAGGTGCAGATCTACGGTGCCGAAGTAGCCGCTCACTGGGAGTTCGTGCCGCACTGGAAGCTTTGGGGGTCGGTGGCTTGGGCCAACGGCGAGGACCGCCAGACCAACCAGCGCCTCAGCTCGGTAGCCCCCATAACCAGCCTGCTGGGTGTGAGCTACGAGCGCGACCAGTACGGTGCGGACTTGATGCTGCGTGCCGCTACGGCTCGTGACAAGGTCGAAAACGCCAACGACTTCGAGGCGCCCGGCTATGCCGTGGTCGATCTGACCGGTTACTGGCAACCTGCCGAGCTGGACGGTGTGAAGCTCCAGGCAGGCCTGTTCAACGCCTTCGACAAGACGTACTGGAACGCCCTCAACGTACCGACAGGCAGCCTCGTGCAGCCGGACGACTACTACAGCGAAGTCGGACGCAACTTCCGCGTATCGGCCTCCTGGCAGTACTGATTAAGCGCAAACCCTGACCGGGCCCGTCGTCGCCTAAGCGTCGGCGGGCCTTTTTCATTGCGCGGGTCTCATCGAACCAGCCAGCCCAGGCTTGTGCTGGCCCAGCACCAGGAACAATAATAATTATCATTTTGTCGTGGACGGATGTCTTGTGAGTAGTTCCAACCTCGATACGGTGTTCCTCGCCCAGCGCATGCCGCTGTTGCGCACTCTGGCAAGGATGGTCAAGAACCCCAGCATCGCCGAAGAGCTCGTTCAGGAAACCTACCTGCGGGTGGCGAAGACCATCCAGCAGCGCGAGGTGGAGCACCTTGAGCCCTTCCTGTTCCAGACCGGCCGCAACCTCGCCCTCGACCACCTGCGCCACCTGCGCATGCAGGCACGCACCTTGATGGAGGATGTTTCCAGCGAAGAGCTGCAGGCCGTGCCCTCTGGTGCGCCATCGGCCGAAGAGAGCCTGCACGCCGAGCAACTGCTCGAACGCCTGGGCTCGACGATCGAATGCCTGACCCCGCGCCAGCAGCAGATCTTCATCCTCAGCCGTCTGCATGGCTGCGGCTATGCCGAGATCGCCGACCAGCTCGGTGTCTCGCCCAGCACCGTGCAGAAAGAGCTGAAACTGATCATGGCCATCTGCATCAACGTCCTGGATCGTCTGGAACAACCGACGTGACAGGCTACCCATCCACCGGGCCTTGGACGACAATGAACGTCCCCGTCCCGAGGATTACCGCGTGACCGTTCCAGCCCAGCAGCCCGCAACCGATCCCGAACGCCTTTCCCAGGCGCTGGACTGGTTGATTCGCCTGGACGGTGCCGACGCCGATACCCGCCGCGCATTCGAGACCTGGCTGCAGGCCGATGCTGGCAATGCACACGCCTATCGACGCGCCAGCCAGATGTGGGGCTCGCCGCTGCTGGGCGTGGCGGCAGCCGGCCTGGAGCAGCAGACGCAGCATCGGCAACGCCGTCGCAGCCGGGTCGCCCAACGCGCCGCGGCCGCCGCCGCAGCCCTGCTGCTGAGCATCGCCGTGGTGCTCGAAAGCGACCTGCCGCAGCGCCTGCAGGCCGATCATGTCACCGCCGTAGGCCAACGCCAGCAGCTGCAACTGGCCGATGGCTCCCGCGTGCTGTTGAACACCGACACCGCCCTGGCCAGCCGCATGGACGATTACCGGCGCAGCACGCGCCTGCTCTACGGCGAGGCCTACTTCGATGTCGCCCATGACCGCAGTCGGCCCTTCGAAGTGGACGCTGGTCCCGTTCAGGTCAGCGTGCGCGGCACCGCGTTCGCCGTGCGTTACCTGAACGACGAAGCCGAAGTCAGCGTGGAGCGCGGCGAAGTCGATCTGCGCACACCGAGCAACGACGCCAACATGATCCTCGGTGCAGGCGACAGCATCCGCATCGGCCCGGACGGTTTCGGCCCGCGTCGCCACGCCGAGCAGGAGCAGCCCCTGCTAGCCTGGGTGCAGGGTCGACTGGTGTTCGAGAACTGCCCGTTGCACGAGGTGCTCGCCGAGCTGCGCCGCTATTACCCTGGCTGGATCGTCAACACCGACGAGCGCCTGGCCAACCTCAACGTCACCGGCAACTACCGCCTGGATGACCCGATCGGCGCCATGCGTTCGCTGGCCCTGGTCACCTCCTCGCGCCTGCACGAACTGCCGCGCGTGCTGATTCTCGACTGAGCCCTGCGCGGCTCGCACAACGCCCCAACGCTCATTCGCAAAGTTTTTTTACGCGCTTCTTCGTCTTCGTTCGTTTCGTCAAATGCCAATGCTATCAATTCGCATTATTGCGGAACCCATAACGAAGAGAGCTCCGATGACCGTCTCCTCCCGACGCTCCACCCTCGATCGCCTGCGTGCTCCGGCGGACATGCCCGTGCGGGCGCTGTCGCTGCTGACCCTGTCGATCGCCCTGGCCGCTGCGCCGATCAGCCAGGCCGTGGCCGCTGACGCACAGCACCAAGCCCAGGCCGGCTATCGCTTCGATATCCAGCGCCAGTCGCTGAGCGGCGCGCTCAATGCGTTCAGCAGCGTCACCGGCTGGCAGGTCGGCCTGCAGGCGGAGCTGGCGGAAAACGTCACCTCGCCCGGTGTTATCGGCACGCTCCCGGCCGAACAGGCCCTGCGCAAATTGCTCGCGCACAGTGGCCTGGGCTTCGTCCAGGTCGGCCCGAACAACGTCGTGCTGCAACCGGCTCCTGAGCAGTCCAAAGTCGAGACGCTGCAGCTGCAGGCGCAGACGATCACCGCCACCCGCCATGCGCGCGATGTCGACCAGGTACCGGTCAGTGTGAGCGTGCGTGACCGTGAGACGCTCGACCGCAACAACGTCAACACCATCAAGCAACTGGTGCGCGACGAGCCAGGCGTTTCCGTCGGCGGTACTGGCCAGCGCTCAGGCATCACTGGCTACAACATCCGCGGCATCGATGGTAACCGCGTATTGACCCAGATCGATGGCGTCGAAATCCCCGCCAGCTTCTACTACGGCCCCTACGCCAACACGCAGCGCAACTATGTCGACCCGGAGATCATCAAGCGCGTAGAAGTCCTCCGCGGCCCGGCCTCAGCCCTGTATGGCAGCAACGCCATCGGCGGCGCGGTGAGTTACTTCACCCTGGATGCCGACGACATCATCAAGGACGGCAGCGACGTCGGCGCCCGCCTGAAGACCGGCTACAGCTCCGCCGACGAGAGCTGGCTGAAATCGGCCACCGTTGCCGGTCGCCAAGGACAGTTCGACGCCCTGCTGCATATGTCCCGCCGTGATGGCCATGAGACCGAGTCTTACGGTAATGACGGCGGCATCGGTCTGGCCCGCACCGAAGCCAACCCCGAAGACGTTCGCACGACCAACGTCCTGGCCAAACTGGGCTGGAACTACAACGACAGCGACCGTTTGCAGCTGACCTATGAGAAGTACAAGGACGACCGCGACAGCAATCAACTCAGCGCCGTCGGCGGGCCATTCAACGCCCCGACCATAGGCGCGGGGCAGAACTACTACGCGGGCCGTAATGGCAACGACACCATCACCCGCGAACGCTTCGGCCTGGAACACAGCCTGGCTCTGGACAGCCTGCTGGCCGACAGCCTGGAGTGGAGCCTGAACTACCAGATTGCCAAGACGGACCAGAGCACCGAAGAGCACTACACCGCCAGGAACTTCTTTACGCAGGCCATCACCCGCGACGTGATGCGCTATCGCAGCACCGACTACAAGGATCGCCAGTGGGTGCTCAACGCACAGCTGGACAAGGCCTTCACCCTGGGTGAGACCGATCACCTGCTGACCTACGGCCTCAGCCTCAAACGCCAGGATGTCACCGGCAAACGCAGCGGCTATGGCGTATGCCTGCGCGCACTGAGCGCCAACTGCCCCACCGTCGGCGCGATCAGCAACAATACGGCCGATACACTCACCACCCAGAGTGACTTCCCGGATCCAACCGTCGATGTCTACGGCGTATTTCTGCAAGACGAAATCCGCTGGAACCAGTGGACCTTCCTGCCAGGCCTGCGCTACGACCGCACCAAGCTCAAACCCGAGTTGACCGACGAGTACCTTGCCAGTGCTGTAGCAGGCAGCACCTTCGAGGCCACTGAAGCGAGCAAGACCTGGCAACGCGTTTCACCCAAGCTCGGTGCCACCTACGCTTTCGATGAAAACTACACGGGTTTCGCCCAGTACGCAGAAGGCTTCCGCACACCTACGGCCAAGGAAATGTATGGCCGCTTCCGAAACAGCAACCCGCCCTACATCGTGGAGCCCAATCCGAACCTCGACCCGGAAACCAGCCGCAGCCTGGAAGCCGGTCTGCGCGGCAATTTCGAGGGTGGCAACTTCAGCCTGGCCGTGTTCTACAACCGTTATCGTGACTTCATCGACGAGGATGCCGTGGGTGCAGCTGGCGGCCTAACCGTGTTCCAGAGCCGCAATATCAGTCGCGCCAACATTCGCGGTGCAGAAGCCAAGGGTCGTCTGAACCTGGACAACTTCGGCGCGCTGCCGGGCCTGTACACCCAAGGCTCGATCGCCTATGCCCGTGGTCGCGACGAGGAAACCGGCGAACCGCTGAACAGCATTAACCCGCTGACAGGCATCTTCGGCCTGGGCTACGAGCAGGAACGTTTCGGCGGCCTGCTGAACTGGACACTGGTCAAACACAAGAGCCGCATCGATCAAAGCGGCTTCAACTCCCCGACCGGCGACGGCAGCCAGTTCGCCACACCCGGCTACGGCGTCCTCGACCTGAGCGGATACTACAAGGTTACCGGCGACCTGACCGTCAACGCTGGTCTGTACAACCTGACCGACAAACAGTACTGGCAGTGGGATGACGTGCGCGGCTACGACGGCAACGGCGAGGCTGGCGTAACAGCCCCCGCCAACCTCGACCGCCTGACCCAGCCGGGCCGCAACTTCTCGGTCAACCTGGTGTGGGACATCTGATCCGCACCTGACCTGCCCGGGCCCCGGCACCGCCATCGCGCAGTGCCGGGGCCTTCGGCTTTCTTTACGCACTCCCCCGCCTCATTCGTCTCGTCTTCTGACACCTTCGTTTTCAAGGACATATCCCCATGAGCACATTGCGCTCCCAGCGCCTGAACCAGGCCACCCACGCGCCCCATGAACAGCTCGATCGCGCGGTCAAATCCTTCGAGCCGTTCGCCAGCCGTGAGAACTTCACGCCATTCGTCGTGGCCCAGTACCTGTTCCAGTCCGAGCTGCAACCGCTCTACCAGAATGCCGAGCTGATCGCCCTGTTCCCCGATCTGGCTGCACGCTGCCGCGCGCGCCAGGCCGAAGCCGACCTGGGTGACCTCGGCGCCGCCGTGCCGGACGCCGTACCCGGCGCCCCAGCCAATCTGTCGAACAGCGAAGCTCTCGGCTGGCTGTTCGTCTCCGAAGGCTCCAAGCTCGGCGCAGCCTTCCTGCTCAAGCGCATGCCCGCCCTGGGCCTGAGCGAAACCTTCGGCGCCCGTCACTTGAGCGAGCCGGAAGGCGGCCGCGCGGCAGGCTGGAAGAGCTTCACCCAGACCCTCGACGCTCTGGAGCTGAGCGATGCCGAGGACCAGGCAGCGCAAGCCGGCGCCCTGGCCGCGTTCGAGCGCTTCAACGTGCTGTTGCAACATTGCTATTCGCAGGCCAAGGCCGCTTGAGCGCAGCCCACCGCTCACGGCTGGTCCGTCTGCTCTACGCCCTGCTGGCCTACACCTCCCTCGGTGTAGGCCTGATCGGGGTGGTGGTACCCGGCCTGCCGACCACCGAGTTCGTCCTGCTCGCCGCCTGGGCGGCCTCGCGCAGCTCACCGCGACTCAGCCTGTGGCTGGAAAACCACCGCCTGTTCGGCCCGATCCTGGCCAACTGGCGCAATGGCCGCGGCATCGCACGGCGCGCCAAGCAGGCCGCCAGCGTATCGATGCTGGTCGCGCTGGTGATCATGCTCGTCACCCTGCCGCACGGTTACTGGCTGTACGCGGTGATCGCCGGCATGGCGCTGGGCAACCTGTGGATCTGGTCGCGCCCCGATCGCTCGCCCGAGGCATCCCTCTCTGCCGTCTCGCCATGCCCCAGCAGCAGCGACGCCTGCCCGCGCAACGAACGCACCTAGCCCATCACCACGCCCATGCCGGATAATCCGCCCCTGAGCGTGGAGAGACCGATGATTCGTTTATGCGCCCCGCGAGACCTGAGCGAAGGTCAGAGCCGGGGCTTTCAGCTTGAAGGGTTGCGCCTGCTGGCCGTGCGCCGCGATGGCCAGGTGTTCGCCTACCGCAACAACTGCCCGCACCGCGACCTGCCACTGGAGTGGCGCCCCGACGACTTCCTGGATGCCAGCGGCAGCATGATCCAGTGCGCCCATCACGGCGCCCTGTTCCTCATCGAAAGCGGTGAATGCGTCACCGGCCCGTGCGCCGGCGATACGCTACAGGCGATCCGCTGTCACGAGGATGCCGACGGCATCTGGATCAGCCCGTAAGCGTCGGCTTTCCACCTGCGCCACACATCGCCAGGGCGGCGGAACGGATCGCCCTACAGCAGCACATCCAGGCGTCGAACCAAACGCACTTCGTGCGGGGTGACCTCGGTGCCGTAGGCCAGCACCTCGATGCCCGCCGCCCGCGCCTCGCGCAATCCCGCCGCGTAGACAGGGTCGATTTCCTCGGCAACGCGTACCGCATCGATATCGCTGAGGTTGACGCAGTACAGCAGCACCGCCCTCGCCCCCATTCGCGCCAGCGCAGCCAGCTCACGCAGGTGCTTGGCGCCTCGCGCGGTCACCGCATCAGGGAAGGCGGCGGTGCGCGAGTCGGCGAAGCCCAGGGTGACACTCTTGACCTCGACCATTACCGCGCCGGACGCATAATCCAGACGGAAGTCTGCCCGGCTGCTCTCACTGCCATACGCCACCTCACGCTTGAGACCGCTGAAACCGGCCAGCTCGGTGACGATGCCGGCACGCAGCGCCTCCTCCACCAGCGCATTGGCGCGCCCGGTGTTGAGACAGGCCAGACGACCATGCGGCGTCTCGCCCAGTTCCCAGGTGCCCGGCAGCTTGCGCTTGGGGTCGCTGGAGCGGCTGAACCAGACCCGGCAACCCTCGCTCATGCAGTTGAGCATCGAGCCAGTGTTCGGGCAGTGGATGGTCAGGTGCTCGCCACTCGCGGTTTCGATGTCAGCCAGGAAGCGCTTGTAGCGGCGCAGCAGTCGACCTTCCTCCAGCGGTGGATCAAAGCGCATGCGGGTTCCAGCTCTTCAGGCCGCGAGCAATGCGTTCGACCGCCTGCTGCAGGCGCTCGATGTTCTGCGTGTAGGCGAAACGCACGTGGTGCCCGGCCAGGTGGCGACCGAAGTCCAGGCCCGGGGTGAAGGCCACGTGCTCGGTTTCCAGGAAGTGCCGGCAGAAGGCAAAGGCATCGCCACCGAACGCCGAGACATCGGCATATAGATAGAAGGCGCCCTCCGGCTCCACGGCGATGCCAAAACCCAGCTCACGCAGGGCCGGCAGGAGGAAGTCGCGGCGGCGCTGGAATTCGTGGCGGCGCGCCTCGAGGATTTCCAGCGTCGCCGCTTCGAAACACGCCAGCGCCGCATGCTGGGCCATGCTCGGTGCGCTGATGTAGAGGTTCTGCGCCAGCTTCTCCAGCTCCGGCACCGCATTGCTCGGCGCCACCAGCCAGCCCAGGCGCCAGCCGGTCATGCCGAAATACTTGGAAAAACTGTTGAGCACGAAGGCGTCGTCATCGACCTGCAGCACGCTGGCCGCATCGCAGCCGTAGGTCAGGCCGTGGTAGATCTCGTCCACCACCAGATGGCCGCCGCGCTGCTTCAGCGCGCCCGACAGCGCGGCCAGTTCGTCGCGCTGCAGCAAGGTGCCGGTCGGGTTGGCCGGCGAGGCGACCAGGGCGCCGACGCTGTCGCCATCCCAGTAGCGCTCGACCATCTGCGGGGTCAGCTGGTAGCGGCTCTCCGGGCCGACCGGCACCAGCTGCGCCGCACCCTCGACCAGGCGCAGGAAGTGGCGGTTGCACGGGTAGCCGGGGTCGGCCAGCAGCCAGTGCTTGCCCGGATCGACCAGCAGGCTGGCGGCCAGCAACAGCGCGCCGGAACCGCCGGGAGTAATCAGGATGCGTTCGGGGTCAATAGTCAGCTGATAGCGCTGCGCGTAGAACCCGGCGATGGCCTCGCGCAATTGCGGCAGACCACGGGCAGCGGTGTAACGGGTGTGCCCATCGGCCAGCGCGGCTTGTCCGGCAGCGACGATGGGTGCAGCCGTGGTGAAATCGGGCTCGCCGATCTCCAGATGGATGACATCGTGGCCGGCGGCTTGCAGTTCATTGGCATGCGCCAGCAGGGCCATCACATGAAAGGGTTCGATGGCGCGGCTGCGCGCACTCCAGGGCTGGGCCATTGGCCTTCCTTTATTAATGCAAAGGGTGGATTCTAACCAACTGCCTGACAAGGCTGTAGCAAGCTGGACAACCGGGAGTAGCGTACCCCGAATTGATCTGGTAAGTTCGCCCGCTTGCAGCCGCAGGCCCGGCATCGTCGGTGAAGGAACAAACCCTGCGCAATGGATCAGAAAGTGAGAGGCGGCCATCCATGCCCACCAAAGCGAAACAAAGCAGTAGCCAATTGGTCCGCGGCTTCGAGCCCTACAAAGAGAAGAAGGGCGAGGAGTACATGAGCGAGCCGATGCGCGCTCACTTCACCGGCATCCTCAACAAGTGGAAGCTGGAGTTGATGCAGGAAGTGGATCGCACCGTGCATCACATGCAGGACGAAGCGGCCAACTTCCCGGACCCGGCCGACCGTGCCAGCCAGGAAGAAGAGTTCAGCCTGGAACTGCGTGCCCGCGACCGCGAGCGCAAACTGATCAAGAAGATCGACGAAACCCTGCAGCTGATCGAAGACAACGAATACGGCTGGTGCGACTCCTGTGGCGTAGAGATCGGCATCCGCCGCCTCGAGGCCCGTCCGACTGCGACCCTGTGCATCGATTGCAAGACGCTTGCGGAAATCAAGGAAAAGCAGATCGGTTCCTGATCTCGGACGGGGCGCTCAGGCGCCCCGTTGCATTTCCGGCCGCCGCTAACGGCTCGGCCTCGCGCACCGGCCCCAGATAAATCCTCCGCCGATGAACGCACCTCCCTACATTGGGCGCTTCGCCCCCACACCCAGCGGCTACCTGCATTTCGGCTCGCTGGTCGCCTGCCTCGCGTCCTATCTCGACGCACGCCACGTCGGCGGCCACTGGCTGCTGCGCATGGAAGACCTCGACCCGCCGCGTGAAGTCGCCGGCGCCCAAGAGGCAATCCTGCGCACCCTGGAAAACTACGGTTTCGAATGGGATGGCGACCTGGTGCGCCAGAGCGAGCGCCACGAGGTCTACGCCAGCGTGCTGCAGCGCCTGTTCGACCAGGGCCTGGCCTACGCCTGCACCTGTTCGCGCAAACAGCTGGAAGGCTATGCCGGCGTCTACCCCGGCTTCTGCCGCAACGCCGGGCATGCCGCCGAGGATGCCGCGATTCGCCTGCGTGTGCCGGAACTCGAATACCGCTTCATCGACCGGGTGCAGGGCGAGTACCGCCAGCACCTGGGCCGCGAGGTCGGCGACTTCGTCATCCGCCGCCGCGACGGGCTCTACGCCTACCAGCTGGCCGTGGTGCTGGATGACGCCTGGCAGGGCGTCACCGACGTGGTGCGCGGCGCCGACCTGCTCGACTCCACCCCGCGCCAGTTGTACCTGCAGGAGCTGCTGGGCTTCAGCCAGCCGCGCTACCTGCACGTGCCGCTGATCATCCAGCCCGACGGGCACAAGCTCGGCAAGAGCTACCGTTCACCGCCACTGTCTGCAGAACAGGCCCCGGCCCTGCTGCTGCGTGCCCTGCGCGCCCTCGGCCAGCAGCCACCGGGCGAGCTGCAGGGTGCCCGTGTGCATGAGCTGCTTGCCTGGGGCATTGCCCACTGGGATGCCGCGCGCATTCCACGCAGCCGGGCACTGGCCGAGGAACAGCTGCGCTAGGCGCACTTCGTGCCGCCATCGTGGGACTCGATGGCACGCTGCGGATGAAGTGTTGTCAGGCGTTGATGCTCCCGATCTCGATCGCTATCTCTCTGGACGGAGTATGTAGCGGTGGCCAGAAACCAAGACACGGTGTCGGTTGGCAAGCCGCCGCGCGCACGACTGCCGCCTGCACGGTGAATCCGTTACCATCGGCGCACTTCCGACACGAGATGCGGCATGTACATCTACCGACTGGTCCTGCTCCTGGTGGTGGGGATCTACCTGTTCTCCCCGGCCATCATGGACTGGTGGATCGACCCCAATGGCGCCTGGTACCGCCCCTACTTGCTGTGGCTGATCCTCATCGTCGTGACCTTCATTCTGCAGAGCCAGCGCGATGCCGATGAACTCTGAGGGTTATCGAGCCCACCGCAGCGATCACCCTTCACTTCCACTCGCCGAGCCCACGCGATGCTGACGAGCTTTGACCTGAGTCAGCTGATCCTGATCAGCGCCGCCTACCTGTTGCTGCTCTTCGGCGTCGCCTGGCTCAGCGAAAAAGGCCTGATCCCACGGCGCATCATCCGCCACCCGCTGACCTACACCCTGTCGCTCGGCGTCTACGCCAGCGCCTGGGCGTTCTATGGCACGGTCGGCCTGGCCTACCAATACGGCTTCGGCTTCCTCGCCAGCTACCTGGGCGTGACCGGCGCCTTCCTTCTGGCCCCGGTGCTGCTCTACCCGATCCTGCGCATTACCCGCACCTACCAGCTGTCGTCGCTGGCCGACCTGTTCGCCTTTCGCTTTCGCAGCAGTTGGGCCGGCGCGCTGACCACGCTGTTCATGCTGATCGGGGTGCTGCCGCTGCTGGCGCTGCAGATCCAGGCGGTGGCCGACTCGATCGGCATCCTCACCCGCGAGCCCTTGCAGAACCGCTTCGCCCTCGGTTTCTGCGCACTGATCACGCTGTTCACCATCCTCTTCGGCGCACGCCACATCGCCACCCGCGAGAAGCACGAAGGCCTGGTATTCGCCATCGCCTTCGAGTCGGTGGTCAAGCTGGTCTGCCTCGGCGGCATCGGCCTCTACGCGCTGTACGGCGTGTTCGGTGGCCCGCGCGAGCTGGAGCTGTGGCTGCTGCAGAACCAGTCCGCCCTCACCGCCCTGCATACGCCGCTGCAGGAAGGGCCGTGGCGCACCCTGCTGCTGGTGTTCTTCGCCTCGGCCATCGTCATGCCGCACATGTACCACATGACCTTCACCGAGAACCTCAACCCACGCGCCATCGTCAGCGCCAGTTGGGGCCTGCCGCTGTTCCTGCTGCTGATGAGCCTGTCGGTGCCGCTGATCCTCTGGGCCGGCCTGAAGCTGGGCGCCACCACCAACCCCGAATACTTCACCCTCGGCCTGGGCATCGCGGTGAACAGCCCGACTCTGGCGCTGGTTGCCTACGTCGGCGGTCTCTCCGCCTCCAGCGGGCTGATCATCGTCACCACCCTGGCGCTCTCGGGCATGGCCCTCAACCACCTGGTACTGCCGCTCTACCAGCCGCCGGCGCAGGGCAACATCTACCGCTGGCTGAAGTGGACCCGGCGCGCGCTGATCATCGCCATCATCATGGCCGCCTACGGCTTCTACCTGCTGCTCGGCGCCGAGCAGGACCTGGCCAACCTCGGCATCGTCGCCTTCGTCGCCACCCTGCAGTTCCTCCCCGGCGCGCTCTCGGTGCTGTACTGGCCGACCGCCAACCGCCGCGGCTTCATCGCCGGCCTGCTCACCGGCATTCTGGTCTGGGCGGTGAGCATGCTGCTGCCGCTGGTGAGCAACCTGCAGGGCATCCACGTGCCGCTGCTCAACGTCATGTACACCCTCAGCGACACCAGCTGGCACTTCGCGGCCATCGGCTCGCTGGCCGCCAACGTGCTGGTCTTCACCCTGGTCTCGCTGTTCACCGAGAGCAGTGCCGAGGAGAAGAGCGCCGCCGAAGCCTGCACCGTGGACAACGTGCGCCGCCCGCAACGCCGCGAGCTGCTGGCCAACTCGCCGCAGGAGTTCGCCACCCAGCTGGCCAAGCCGCTCGGTGCCAAGACCGCGCAAAAGGAGGTCGAACAGGCCCTGCGCGACCTGCACCTGCCATTCGACGAGCGCCGCCCCTACGCCCTGCGCCGCCTGCGCGACCGTATCGAGGCCAACCTCTCCGGCCTGATGGGTCCGAGCGTGTCGCAGGACATCGTCGAGACCTTCCTGCCGTACAAGTCCGGCAGCGAAGGCTACGTCACCGAAGACATCCACTTCATCGAGAGCCGCCTGGAGGATTACCAGTCGCGCCTCACCGGCCTCGCCGCCGAGCTCGACGCCTTGCGCCGCTTCCACCGCCAGACCCTGCAGGAACTGCCGATGGGGGTCTGCTCGCTGGCCAAGGACAAGGAAATCCTCATGTGGAACCGCGCGCTGGAAGACCTTACCGGCATTCCCGCACAGCAGGTGGTCGGTTCGCGCCTGGCCGCCCTCGACGAACCGTGGCGCGAACTGCTGGAAGACTTCACCCGCCAGGACGACGAACACCTGCACAAGCAGCACCTGGCCCTCGACGGCGAAGTGCGCTGGCTCAACCTGCACAAGGCGGCAATCGACGAACCGCTGGCCCCGGGCAACAGCGGCCTGGTGCTGCTGATCGAGGACGTCACCGAGACCCGCGTACTGGAAGACCAGCTGGTGCACTCCGAGCGCCTGGCCAGCATCGGCCGCCTGGCCGCCGGCGTGGCCCACGAGATCGGCAACCCGGTCACCGGTATCGCCTGCCTGGCGCAGAACCTGCGCGAGGAACGCGAAGACGACGACGAACTGCAGGAACTCAGCGGCCAGCTGCTCGACCAGACCAAGCGCATCTCGCGCATCGTCCAGTCGCTGATGAACTTCGCCCACGCCGGCGCCCAGCAACGCTCGGAATACCCGGTCAGCCTGGCGGACGTGGCCCAGGACGCGATCAGCCTGCTGGCGCTGAACCGCACCAGCACCGAAGTGCAGTTCTTCAACCTGTGCGACCCGGATCACCTGGCCAAGGGCGATCCGCAACGCCTGGCCCAGGTGCTGATCAACCTGCTGTCCAACGCCCGCGACGCCTCGCAGCCCGGCGGCGCCATCCGCGTCAGCAGCGAAGCCTCGGAGCAGAGCGTCTACCTGATCGTGGAAGACGAAGGCAGCGGCATCCCGCAGGCGATCATGGACCGCCTGTTCGAGCCCTTCTTCACCACCAAGGACCCGGGCAAAGGCACCGGTCTGGGTCTCGCACTGGTCTATTCGATCGTGGAAGAGCATTATGGACAGATCACCATCGACAGCCCGGCCGACGCCGATCAACAACGCGGTACGCGTTTTCGCGTCACCTTGCCGCGCTATATCGAAACGACGTCCGTAGCGACCTGAGCAGTGACCTATGAATCCGTGCAGGGACTGCGAGCTAGAACCAGGTACGGCCGAAGGGGCCGAAGACGCGCGGTTTACAGGATGTAGACGCGCACTCCCCTAGCCACACCGCCCGGCTCTGCCGCAACCCCCGCACCGATTCGAGACCGTCGAGAGAGCATCAATGCCCCATATCCTCATCGTCGAAGACGAAACCATCATCCGCTCGGCCCTGCGCCGCCTGCTGGAGCGCAACCAGTATCAGGTCAGCGAAGCCGGCTCGGTGCAGGAAGCCCAGGAGCGCTACAGCATCGCCGGCTTCGACCTGATCGTCAGCGATCTGCGCCTGCCCGGCGCGCCCGGTACCGAGCTGATCAAGCTGGCCGAAGGCACCCCGGTGCTGATCATGACCAGCTACGCCAGCCTGCGTTCGGCGGTCGACTCGATGAAGATGGGCGCGGTCGACTACATCGCCAAGCCGTTCGACCACGACGAGATGCTGCAGGCGGTGGCGCGGATCCTGCGCGACCACCAGGAGGCGCGCAGCCGCGCCCCGGAAACCACCAGCAAGAGTTCCGGCAAGGCCGCGGCCAGCAATGCCGACGGCGACATCGGCATCATCGGTTCCTGCGCCGCCATGCAGGACATGTACAGCAAGATCCGCAAGGTCGCCCCGACCGATTCCAACGTACTGATCCAGGGCGAGTCCGGCACCGGCAAGGAGCTGGTCGCCCGCGCCCTGCACAACCTGTCCAAGCGCGCCAAGGCGCCGCTGATTTCGGTCAACTGCGCGGCCATTCCGGAAACCCTGATCGAATCCGAACTGTTCGGCCACGAGAAAGGCGCCTTCACCGGGGCCAGCGCCGGCCGCGCCGGTCTGGTCGAAGCGGCCGATGGCGGCACCCTGTTCCTCGACGAAATCGGCGAGCTGCCCCTGGAAGCCCAGGCCCGGCTGCTGCGTGTGCTGCAGGAAGGCGAGATTCGCCGGGTCGGCTCGGTGCAATCGCAGAAGGTCGACGTGCGCCTGATCGCCGCGACCCACCGCGACCTTAAAACCCTGTCGAAGATCGGCCAGTTCCGCGAAGACCTCTATTACCGCCTGCACGTCATCGCCCTCAAGCTGCCGCCGCTGCGTGAGCGCGGGGCCGACGTCAACGAGATCGCCCATGCCTTCCTTGCCCGCCAGTGCGCGCGCATGGGCCGCGAGGACCTACGCTTCGCCGCCGACGCCGAACAGGCGATCCGCCACTATTCCTGGCCGGGTAACGTGCGCGAGCTGGAGAACGCCATCGAGCGCTCGGTGATCCTTTGCGAGAGCCCGGAGATTTCCGCCGAGCTGCTGGGCATCGACATCGAACTGGACGACCTGGAAGACGGTGACTTCGCCGCCCTCTCCAACGGCAACGGCGCCAGCAACAGCCACGAGCCGACCGAGGATCTGTCGCTGGAAGACTACTTCCAGCACTTCGTCCTCGAACACCAGGACCACATGACCGAGACCGAGCTGGCACGCAAGCTGGGCATCAGCCGCAAGTGCCTGTGGGAACGTCGCCAGCGCCTGGGCATCCCCCGGCGCAAGACTGGGGCGGTAACCGGCCCGTGAGCCGCGTCCAAGCGGGGGAAACACTCGTGGTAACGCCCCCACAAGCTGTTACCCCGCCAAACATGGCGTAACAAAGCCGGGTTCATCGGTAACGAGAACCCGGCTTTTTTGTGAGCTCACGAAGGGCCACAAAAAACCAAACTATTGATAAATAAGGAATTTCAAAAACTGGCACGGCTTCTGCTTTATTTCTGGCACAACAACAATAACAAGCTAGAAACACCACAATAAAAATAAGACATACCGACTCCAGCACAATAAAAACAACAAGGCGGAGGCGCAGCTAACTGATCATTTTGGAGAGGATTTGCCTTCGGGGTTCGCCCCACAGCCAGGCTGAGAACAATAAAACTGCCTTGAGGCAGCGCCGGAACTGGTTGGATCATGGAATGATCTTGGCAACGTCAGCATCCAAAGTAATCCGTTTGCTCCTGGTACCCCATTTGGGCTACCAACAACGGGCCAGCCAACAAAAACAACAGGCCCGCCATAATAATAAAAACAAAGCACGCACCTACTTGGGGGGGAGCCTCGGCTCCCCCAGTAGCTTTACCCCCTGCACCGATATCCCCAGCCTGCCATTTAATTCACCATCCCCCTCCCCAGTGCTAGAATCCGCGCCATTCGTGCGGCTAAATGCATTTTTCAGCCCGTCGGCAATCTTGCCCGTCCCTGTACTGGCGCTCCACGACGAACTGATACGGCCGTTTTCTCCATTAAACAGTGCCCCCCAATGCTGAAGAAGCTGTTCAAGTCTTTCCGCTCTCCGCTGAAGCGAAACGCCCATCCCCGTACCACGCCCGAAATTTTCGGCAGCCGCCAGCATCCGCTGCAGCGCGGCCAGTTCAGCCGCAACGCGGTGAACGTGGTCGAGCGCCTGCAGAACGCCGGCTACCAGGCCTACCTGGTCGGTGGCTGCGTACGCGATCTGCTGCTGGGCATCCATCCCAAGGATTTCGACGTCGCCACCAGCGCTACCCCAGAGCAGGTCCGTGCCGAATTCCGCAACGCCCGTGTAATCGGCCGCCGCTTCAAGCTGGCCCACGTGCATTTCGGCCGCGAGATCATTGAGGTCGCCACCTTCCGCGCCAACCACCCGCAGGGTGAGGACGAGGAAGACAGCCACATTTCCTCGCGCAACGAGAGCGGACGCATCCTGCGCGACAACGTCTACGGCAGCCTGGAAGACGACGCCCAGCGCCGCGACTTCACCATCAACGCGCTGTACTTCGACGTCAGCGGCGAGCGCATCCTCGATTACGCCCACGGCGTGCACGACATCCGCAACCGCCTGATCCGCCTGATCGGCGACCCCGAGCAGCGCTACCTGGAAGACCCGGTGCGCATGCTGCGAGCGATACGCTTCGCCGCCAAGCTCGACTTCGATATCGAGAAGCACAGTGCCGCACCGATCCGCCAGCTGGCCTCGAAGCTGCGCGACATTCCGTCCGCGCGTCTGTTCGACGAGTGCCTGAAGCTGTTCCTCGCCGGTTACGCCGAGCGCACCTTCGAGCTGCTGGTCGAGTACGACCTGTTCGCCCCGCTGTTCCCCGCCAGCGCCGCAGCGCTCAAGCGCGACCCGGAGTACACCGGCACGCTGATCCGCCAGGCCCTGGCCAACACCGACGACCGCATCGCCCAGGGCAAGCCGGTCACCCCTGCGTTCCTCTTCGCCGCCCTGCTCTGGCCCGCACTGCCGGCGCGCGCCCTGCAATTGCAGGCCCGCGGCATGCCGCCGATCCCGGCCATGCAAGAAGCCGCGCACGACCTGATCGTCGAGCAGTGCCAGCGCATCGCCGTACCGAAACGTTTCACCCTGCCGATCCGCGAGATCTGGGACATGCAGGAACGTCTGCCACGGCGCAGCGGCAAACGTGCCGACCTGTTGCTGGAAAACCCGCGCTTCCGCGCTGGCTACGACTTCCTCCTGCTGCGCGAAGATGCTGGCGAGAAAACTGACGGCCTGGGCGACTGGTGGACCGACTACCAGGACGCCAGTGATAGCGAGCGCCGCAGCATGATCCGCGACCTCAGCAGCAAGGCCGAGGAAAACGGTGAGGGCCCGGCGCGCAGCAAACGCCGGCGCGGCGGTCGCCGGCGCAAAGGCCCACGCGCCGATGGCCCTGCCAGCGAATAAGATGGAACGCGTCTACATCGGGCTGGGCAGCAACCTGGCCGAGCCGCTGCAGCAACTGCGCGCGGCCCTGACCGCCATCGCCGCCCTGCCACACAGCCAGTTGGCGAACACCTCGTCGTTCTATAGCAGCGACCCGCTGGGGCCGCCCGACCAGCCCCGCTACGTCAACGCGGTCGCCGCCCTGGACACCCGCCTCACGCCACTGCAACTGCTCGATGCCCTGCAGGCCATCGAGCTGGAACAGGGCCGTGTGCGCAAGGACGAACGCTGGGGGCCGCGCACCCTGGACCTGGATATCCTGCTGTTCGGCGAGCGCCTGCTGAACGAGGAACGCCTGACCGTGCCGCACTATCACCTGCATGCCCGCGCCTTCGTGCTCTATCCCCTGGCGGAGATCGCCGGCGACCTGCACCTGCCCGATGGGCGCACCTTGCCGGCACTGCTGGACGCCTGCCCCTATGTCGGCCTGGAGCGCCTGGACGAGCCCGGCAGCCAGCGGTAACGCCGTAACACGTCGGTAACACCCACGATTGACTTCATGCACCCCCATCGGGACTATAGGCGTCCCGTTGCCCTGCGGCGGTGCAAAAACCGCAAAAAGACCGGGCTGGCAGTGGCGCTCACGCCGCCCGCTGATGAGGATGTTTTCATGCCTGATACAACCGTAAGCACCCTGCTGGGGCTGAAGCAGAAAGGCGAGAAAATCGTCATGCTGACCGCCTACGACGCCACCTTCGCCCAGGCAGCCAGCCAGGCGGGTGTGGAAGTGCTGCTGGTGGGCGACTCCCTGGGCATGGTCCTGCAAGGCCATGACAGCACGTTGCCGGTAAGCCTCGCCGACATGGCCTACCACACGGCCTCAGTGAAACGCGGCAATCAGGGCGCACTGATCCTCAGTGATCTGCCGTTCATGGCCTATGCCACCCTGGAGCAGACCTTCGCCAGCAGCGCGGCGCTGATGCAGGCCGGCGCCCACATGATCAAACTCGAAGGCGCGGCCTGGCTGGCCGAGCCGATTCGCCAGCTCGCCGAGCGCGGCGTTCCGGTGTGCGCGCACCTGGGCCTGACTCCGCAGGCGGTCAACGTCTTCGGCGGCTACAAGGTGCAGGGCCGCGGCGATGCCCAGGCGCGCCAGCTGCGTGCCGATGCCATGGCCCTGGAACAGGCCGGCGTGGCGATGATCCTGCTCGAGTGCGTGCCCAGCGAGCTGGCCGCCGAAATCAGCCAGTCGGTCAAGGTGCCGGTGATCGGCATCGGCGCCGGCAGCGCCACCGACGGCCAGGTGCTGGTCCTGCATGACATGCTCGGCCTGTCCCTGAGCGGGCGCGTACCGAAGTTCGTGAAGAACTTCATGGACGGCCAGACCAGCATCCCGGCCGCCCTGAGCGCCTACGTGCGTGCCGTGAAGGACGTCAGCTTCCCGGCTGCCGAGCACGGATTTTCCGCATGAACACCGTCAAGACCGTACGCGAACTGCGCGCCGCCGTGGCCCGTGCGCGCGCCGAAGGCAAACGCATCGGCTTTGTGCCGACCATGGGCAACCTGCACAGCGGCCACGTGGCCCTGGTGGAAAAGGCCGGCCAGCGCGCCGACTTCGTGGTCGCCAGCATCTTCGTCAACCCGCTGCAGTTCGGCCCCAACGAAGACCTCGCCACCTACCCGCGCACCCTCGCCGCCGACCAGGAGAAACTGGTCGCCGCCGGCTGCCACCTGCTGTTCACCCCGGACGTCGACGAGATGTACCCGCAGGGCATGGTCGAGCAGAGCCGCGTCAGCGTGCCGGGCGTATCGCTGGGCCTGTGCGGCGGTAGCCGTCCTGGCCACTTCGACGGCGTGGCCACGGTGGTGACCAAGCTGTTCAACATGGTCCAGCCCGACCTGGCCGTGTTCGGCGAGAAGGACTTCCAGCAACTGGCGGTGATCCGCGCGCTGGTTCGCGACCTCAACATCCCCACGCAGATCATCGGCGAGCCGACCGTGCGCGGCGAGGATGGCCTGGCGCTGTCTTCGCGCAACGGTTACCTGACACCTGAGCAGCGCGCCCAGGCCCCGGCCCTGTACCGCACGCTGAACCAGCTGGCCGAGCGCCTGCGCGCGGGCGAGCGCGACTTCGCGGCCATCGAGGCCGACGGCAAGCGCGCCCTGGAGAGCGCCGGTTTTCGCCCGGACTACCTGGAGATCCGTGAAGCTGGCAGCCTGCATCAGGCTGCGGCCGGCGACAGCCAGCTGATCATTCTCGGGGCCGCCTTCATCGGCACCACGCGATTGATCGACAACCTCAGCGTCGACCTCTAACACCTGCACCAGAAGCGGCGTCAGCCCTGGCCTTGAACCCCTTTCGGGGTTCGGGCAAACTCTGCCGCCGCCTGACGTACCGACGAGGAATCCGATATGCACGCCATCATGCTCAAGGCCAAACTGCACCGCGCCATCGTCACCCACGCGGTGCTCGATTACGAAGGCTCGTGCGCCATCGATGGCGAGTGGCTGGACTTGTCCGGCATCCGCGAATACGAGCAGATCCAGATCTACAACATCGACAACGGCGAGCGCTTCACCACCTACGCCATCCGTGGCGAGGAAGGCTCGAAGATCATCTCGGTCAACGGCGCCGCCGCGCACAAGGCCGGTGTCGGTCACCGCGTGATCATCTGCGCCTACGCGCACTACAGCGAGGCCGAGCTGGCCAGTTTCCAGCCGCGCGTGCTCTACATGGGGGCCGACGGCGAGCTGAGCCACACCAGCAACGCGATCCCCGTGCAAGTGGCCTGAACCGCCGCTGCACCGCTACACTCCAAGCCCGGAACCTACCGGGCTTTTTCATGCCCGATCACGGCGTCGAGCCTCTCTATCTCAAGGTCGACAAAAGGAAATTGCAGCCATGGCGTACTACCAGAACCCGCTCGATATAACCGCCCTGCCGGCCTGGCAGGATCTGCTCGACCACCGCGAGGAAATGCGCAGTTTCAGCATGCGCGATGCCTTCGCCGCCGACGCCGGGCGCTTCACCGATTTCTCGCTGAGCACCAGCGGCCTGTTCCTCGACTACTCGAAGAACCTGATCAACGCCCAGACCCGTGACCTGCTGGTACGCCTGGCCAAGGAGGCCGGCCTGGAGCAGGCGATTCTTTCCCTGTTCGACGGCGACCACGTCAATGCCTCCGAAGGCCGCCCGGCCCTGCACACCGCGCTGCGCCGACCGATCGGCGACTGCGTGAAGGTCGACGGCGTCAACGTCATGCTCGATGTGCACCGGGTGCTGAATCAGATGACCGACATCGTCGGCCGCATCCACAGCAATCTGTGGCGCGGTTACAGCGAGAAGACCATCACCGACGTGGTCAACATCGGCATCGGCGGCTCGTTCCTCGGCCCGCAGCTGGTCTCCGAGGCGCTGCTGCCGTTCACCCAGAACGGCGTGCGCTGCCACTACCTGGCCAACATCGACGGCAGCGAATTCCACGAACTGTCGATCAACCTGAATGCCGAAACCACCCTGTTCATCGTCTCCAGCAAGTCCTTCGGCACTCTGGAAACCCTGAAGAATGCCCAGGCCGCGCGTACCTGGTACCTGGCCCGTGGCGGTACCGAGGAAAAGCTCTACCGCCACTTCATCGCCGTCACCAGCAACAACCAGGCGGCCATCGAGTTCGGCATCCGCGAGAAGAACATCTTCCCGATGTGGGACTGGGTCGGCGGGCGCTACTCGCTGTGGTCGGCCATCGGCCTGCCGATCGCCCTGGCCATCGGCATGTCCAACTTCAAGGAACTGCTGTCCGGCGCCTACAGCATGGACACGCATTTCCGCACCACGCCGTTCGACAGGAACATGCCGGTGCTGCTGGCGTTGCTCGGCGTGTGGTACGGCAATTTCTGGGGCGCGCAGAGCCACGCGATCCTGCCGTACGACCACTACCTGCGCAACATCACCAAGCACCTGCAGCAGCTGGACATGGAGTCCAACGGCAAGAGCGTGCGCCAGGACGGCAGCCCAGTGAGCACCGATACCGGCCCGGTGATCTGGGGCGGCGTCGGCTGCAACGGCCAGCACGCCTACCACCAGCTGCTGCACCAGGGCACCCAGCTGATCCCGGCCGACTTCATCGTCCCGGTGGTCAGCTACAACCCGGTGGCCGACCACCATCAGTGGCTGTACGCCAACTGCCTGTCGCAGAGCCAGGCGCTGATGCTCGGCAAGAGCCGCGCCGAGGCCGAGGCCGAACTGCGCGTCAAAGGCATGAGCGAGGCTGACGTGCAGCGCCTGGCGCCGCACAAGGTGATTCCGGGCAACCGGCCGAGCAACACCCTGGTGCTCGAACGCGTCAGCCCGCGCCGCCTCGGCGCGCTGGTGGCGATGTATGAGCACAAGGTGTTCGTGCAGAGCGTGATCTGGGGCATCAACGCCTTCGACCAGTGGGGCGTGGAGCTGGGCAAGGACCTCGGCAAGGGCGTCTACCAGCGCCTGACCGGCTGGGAGGCGCCACCGGCCGAGGATGCCTCGACCCAGGGACTGATCGACTTCTTCCGCGGCCGTCACCGCGGTTGACCCCCACAAGCCCGGCCCAGCGCCGGGCTTGTGCATTCTGGCGAACCCATCACGCGCAAACAGGTCGATACTTGAACCAAGCAACTGCTTGGTTCACTCTGGGCACAGCATGAAAAAGCCGTCGGGCTACGCTCAGACAGATCGGCAACAGGCGTAGAAGCGCACCTTGCGTGCGCTCGATCAGCGCTTCACACCTGTTCCCACCCAGCAGCACCGGACTCCTGCCGGGCCCGGTCCGCCTCCCAAAGCCCGCCCGGCAGGCCGTCAACCGCGGAAGACAACAATAAGGACCCCCGCCATGTTCGAGATCAGCGTTCACCCCGTCGCCGCCGCCGTGCGCCAGCGCGCCCACCTGAACGACGCGGACTACCAACGGCTCTACCGTCAGTCCATCGAACAGCCCGACGCCTTCTGGGGCGAGCAGGCAACGAGCTTCCTCGACTGGTTCACGCCCTGGCAGCAGGTGCAGCACAGCGATATCCGCACCGGCCAGGCCGAGTGGTTCAAGGGCGGCACCCTCAACGTGGCGCACAACTGCATCGACCGTCACCTGGAAAACCGCGGCGAACAGATCGCCATCATCTGGGAAGGCGACAACCCGGCCGAGTCGGCCAACATCACCTACAACAAGCTGCACAGCCACGTCTGCCGCCTGGCCAACGTGCTCAAGGACCGCGGCGTGAAGAAGGGCGACCGGGTGTGCATCTACATGCCGATGATCCCCGAGGCCGCCTACGCCATGCTCGCCTGCACACGCATCGGCGCCATCCACTCGGTGGTGTTCGGCGGCTTCTCGCCGGACTCGCTGCGTGACCGCATCCTCGACTCCGACTGCCGCACCGTGATCACCGCCGACGAAGGCGTGCGCGGCGGCAAGTACATCGCGCTCAAGGCCAACGTCGACAAGGCGCTGCAGAGCTGCCCGGACGTGTCCACCGTGGTAGTGGTCGAACGTACCCAGGGCGATGTCGACTGGGTCGAGGGCCGCGACATCTGGTATCACCAGGCACTGCAGCAGGCCTCCAGCGACTGCCCGGCCGAACCGATGGACGCCGAGGACCCGTTGTTCATCCTCTACACCTCCGGCAGCACCGGCAAACCCAAGGGCGTGCTGCACACTACCGGCGGCTACCTGCTGGGCGCGGCGATGACCCACAAGTACGTGTTCGACTACCACGAGGGCGACATCTACTGGTGCACCGCCGACGTCGGCTGGGTCACCGGGCACAGCTACATCGTCTACGGCCCGCTGGCCAACGGCGCCACCACGCTGATGTTCGAGGGCGTACCGAACTACCCGGACGCTTCGCGCTTCTGGCAGGTGATCGACAAGCACCAGGTCAACATCTTCTACACCGCGCCCACCGCCCTGCGCGCGCTGATGCGCGAAGGCGAAGGCCCGGTGCGCAGCACCGACCGCAGCAGCCTGCGCCTGCTCGGTTCGGTGGGCGAGCCGATCAACCCGGAAGCCTGGGAGTGGTACTACCACGTGGTCGGCGAGCAACGCTGCCCGATCGTCGACACCTGGTGGCAGACCGAGACCGGCTCGATCCTGATCACCCCGCTCCCCGGTGCCACCGATCTCAAGCCCGGTTCAGCGACCCGACCGTTCTTCGGCGTGCAACCGGTGCTGCTGGACGACCAGGGCAAGGAAATCGACGGTGCCGGCGCCGGTGTGCTGGCGATCAAGGCCAGTTGGCCGAGCCAGATCCGCAGCGTCTACGGCGACCACCAGCGCATGGTCGACACCTACTTCAAGCCCTACCCCGGCTACTACTTCAGCGGCGACGGCGCGCGCCGCGACGAGGACGGCTACTACTGGATCACCGGTCGCGTCGACGACGTGATCAACGTCTCCGGCCATCGCATCGGCACTGCCGAGGTGGAAAGCGCCCTAGTGCTGCACGACGCCGTGGCCGAGGCCGCCGTGGTCGGTTGCCCGCATGACCTCAAAGGCCAGTGCGTGTACGCCTTCGTCACCACCATGCAGGGCGTCGAGCCGGACGAAGCGCTGAAGAAAGAGCTGCTGGCACTGGTCACCAAGGAAATCGGCAGCTTCGCCAAGCCGGACTTCCTGCAATGGGCACCGGGCCTGCCGAAGACCCGCTCGGGCAAGATCATGCGGCGCATCCTGCGCAAGATCGCCTGCAACGAGTTGGACAGCATGGGCGATACTTCGACCCTGGCCGACCCGAGCGTGGTCGACAGCCTGGTGGCGGAGCGCCTCAACCAGTAACTGATGAAGAACCCTACACCCTACGGATCAGCCGTAGGGTGGCAGACGCTCCACCCTTCTACCGCCCGACTCTCGCAGAGCCCCTCGCAGGGGCGCCTTGCGCACCGTGGCATCCGCGAAATATTCCGCTGCGCATAACGCCCCCGCAACAGGCCGACGCTCTTTCGTCGGCGTAGAATCCCAGGCGTCCTTCTGTTTGAGCACGCCCATGGAATTCCTCCGCCGCCGCATCGAAACCCAGGTCCTCAGCCTCACCGGCCTGGCCCTGGGCCAGATCGACTTCGAACAGCCCGCCGGCGACCCCGGCCTGTTCGGCCCCGACTCGGTGTGCTGGCGCGTGCATGGCGACTTCACCAGCATGATGATCGGCGGCATCTCCGCCCTGCTCCTGCAGGCCCTGCATCCGCTGGCGCTGGCCGGCGTGTGGGACCACTCCAACTTTCGTGAAGACCTGATCGGCCGCCTGCGCCGCACCGGCCAGTTCATCTCCGGCACCACCTATGGCAGCCGCCGCGACGCCGAGTGGTTGATCGACAAGGTCAAACGCATCCACCTCGGCGTCACCGGCACCGCGCCCGACGGCCGCCCCTACGCCGCCAGCGACCCGGACCTGCTGACCTGGGTGCACGTGGCCGAAGTCTCCAGCTTCCTCGCCGCCCACCTACGCTACCGCAACCCGCAGTTGAGCGAGGCCGACCAGGACCGTTACTACGCCGAGGTGGCGTTGATCGCCGAACGCCTGGGCGCCCGCGCGGTGCCACGCTCGCGGGCGCAGGTCGAGGCCTACCTGCAGGCCATACGGCCGCAGCTGCTGTGCGACGAACGCTCGCGGGAAATCCTGCGCATCCTGCGTAGCGCGCCGGCCCCCAGCGCCCTCGCCGTGCCGATGGGCCACTTGATGCAGCAGGCCGGTTTCGACCTGCTGCCGGGCTGGGCCCAGGCGCTGCTTGGCGAGCCGGTCAGCGCGCGCCGCAGCCGCCTGATCGCCGCTGGCGTGCAGCGTGTCGCCCCGCTGCTGCGCTGGGCGGTATGCAGCGCCGCCGTGCACCGGGCGCGACGGCGCATGGGCTTGCCGATCCTCGGCTGATCCGCCGGCGCAGGGCTGGTAAACTGCGCGCCCCTTCTCCGAGACCTCGCGCATGCCTTCTCTCACCCAGGCGCTGCGCGCCGCGCTCGATCAGCGCCAGCCACTCCTCGACGAGCTGCACAGCCAGCACACCGACTGCTACCGGCTGTTCCACGGCAGCCAGGAAGGCGCGCCCGGGCTGACCGCCGACCGCTACGGCCCGCAACTGCTGGTGCAGAGTTTCCACCAGACGCTCGAACGCGAGTCCCTGCTGGCGCTGCACGATGATGTGCAACGCCACCTGGGCCAACCACTGCAGCTGGTCTACAACGACCGCTCCCAGGGCAACTCGCGGGTCGACCGGCGCGACCCGGTCTACCAGGCCGAGCCGGCCGCGCTGGAAGACCAGGTCGGCCATGAGTGGGGCCTCAACTACCGCGTGCGCGGCCGCCACCCCGGCCAGGACCCGCTGCTGTTCCTCGACCTGCGCAACGCCCGTGGCTGGGTCAAGGCGCACAGCGCCGGCAAGTCGGTGCTCAACCTGTTCGCCTACACCTGCGGCGTCGGCCTGTGTGCCGCGGCTGGTGGCGCCAGCGAGGTGGTCAACCTAGACTTCGCCGAGGGCAACCTGGCGGTCGGCCGCGAGAACGGCGCACTCAACCCGCAACTGCCGACCATGCAATTCGTCCAGTCCGACTATTTCCCGGCGATCCGCCAGCTCGCCGGCCTGCCGATCAGCAGCCGTCGCGGGCACAAGCTGCCGCCCTACCCGCGCCTGGCTCAGCGCGCCTTCGACCTGGTACTGCTCGACCCACCAGCCTGGGCGAAGAGTGCGTTCGGCACCGTCGACCTGCTGCGCGACTACCAGAGCCTGCTCAAGCCGGCGATCCTCGCCACCGCGGAAAACGGCGTACTGATCTGCTGCAACAACCTGGCGAAAGTCGCCTTTGCCGACTGGCGCGAACAGGTGCTGCGCTGCGCGGAAAAGCTCGGTCGCCCGGTACGCGATTGCCAGTCGCTGCCACCGGCTGCCGACTTCCCCTCGCTCGACGGGCAGCCGCCGCTGAAGACCCTGATCCTGCAGTTCTGAGGCGCTGCTGGCGGCGTGGTGATGGCCCACACCGCCATTTGCCATGCCATACTCCAGCGCATCGCAGCCTGGAAGATGACGCCGTACCATGCCCAAAGGATTGAAACGCGCCACGAGCGCCCTGCTGATCACCCTGGCGGTTTACAGCCTGCTCGGCTTCCTGATTCTCCCCGGCATCGCCCTGCGCGTGGCCAACCAGCAACTGGCCCACTACGCCACCGTGCCGGCTCACCTGCAACGCGCCGAACTCAATCCGTTCAGCCTCGAGCTGACCCTCTGGGGCCTGCACATCGGTGAGCCCGAAGCCAAACAGATCGCTTTTTCCCGGCTGTACGCCAACCTGCAGCTGGACAGTCTGTGGAGCGGCGCGCTGCACCTGGCCGACGTCGAACTGGAAAGCGCGCACACCGAAGTGCTGTTCGGCAAGGACGGCACCCTCAACCTGACCCAGCTGTTCAAGCTGCCGCCCAGCGATGCGGCCGAACCGGTCGACAGCGAGCCGAGCAAACCCTTCCCCCTGCGCATCGGCCGCGTGCAACTGATCGAGAGTGGCCTGCACTTCGAGGACCAGCGCCCCAGCGAGCCGGTCGAGTTCGTCTACGACTCAATGAACCTCGAGCTGAAGAACCTCAGCACCCTGCCTGACGACAACGCCGACATGACCCTGGTCGCCAACGGCCCGCGTGGCGGGCGCATCGACTGGCAGGGCCAGGTCAGCCTCTCGCCGATCAGCTCCAAGGGCCAATTGAAGGTTACCGAGGGACAGATGAAGGGCTTCTGGCCCTACGTGCGTGACGCCGTGCCGCTGGTTCTGGAAGAGGGCGTGGTCAGCCTCAGCGCCGACTACAGCCTCAACCTCGCCGAAGGTACCGAACTGCTGCTGAGCAACGCGGCCATCAGCATCGCGCCGTTCGCCATCAAGAGCCCTGACGACAAGCCACTGGTACGCCTGGAGCGCCTGGACGTCAGCGAAACCAGCCTGGACCTGGTCAAGCAGCAGGTGATCGTCGGCAAGATCCGCAGCCAGAAACTGGAAACCTGGGCGGCCCGCGAAGCCGATGGCCAGCTCGACTGGCAGAAGCTGCTCGCCAGCCAGCCGGCCAAGCCAAGCACGGTAGCCGCAGCAACGGCACCTGCGGCCACGGAGGCAACTCCGACTCCGACTCCGACTCCGACTCCGACTCCGACTCCGACTCCGACTCCGACTCCGAGCCAGGCTGAGGCGAACGCCGAAGCCACGCAAGCGATCCAGGCCGATGCCGCGCAGATCGATGCCGCCGCACCAGCCAACCCGTCCGCCGCGCCCCTGCCGCAGGCCAGCCCCGAACAGCCGGCCAAGCCCTGGCAGGTGATCCTGCGCGACGTACAGCTACGCGACTACCAGATTCACCTCGCCGATCGCCAGCCGGAGCAGGACGTGGCCATCGACCTCGGCCCGCTGAACCTCGACCTGCAGGATTTCGACAGCCTCGGCACCTCGCCCTTCACCCTCACCCTCGACAGCGGCGTGAACAAAAGCGGCCGCCTCAAGGCCAGCGGCAAGGTCCAGCTGAGCCCGGTCAGCGCGGCGCTACAGGTCAGCACTCAGGACATCGACCTGCGTGTGGCGCAGGCCTACATCAGCCCCTTCATGCGCCTGGAGCTGCGCAGCGGCCTGCTCGACAGCGACCTCGCCGTCGCCTTGAAGAACGTCGAGCCGTTGACCCTGGGCATCACCGGCCGTGCCGAAGTCACCCAGCTGCATACCCTCGACACGCTCAAGGAGCGCGACTTCCTCAAGTGGCAACGCCTGGTAGTCGACAAGCTCGACTACCAGCACGGCGAGCGCCTGAGCATCGACCAGGTGACTCTGGACAAGCCCTATGTGCGCTTCATCATCAACGAAGACCTGACCACCAACGTCAACGACCTGCTGATCCCGCAGCCCGCCGACCCGGCCGCCAAGGCCGCACCGGCGAGCAAACCGCTGGCCGTACGCGTCGGCGGCATCAGCTTCAAGGATGGCTCGGCCAACTTCGCCGACTTCAGCCTGACACCCAACTTCGCCACGGCGATCCAGCAGCTCAACGGGCAGATCGGCACCCTGGATAACCAGAGCCCGAAAACCGCCAGCGTGGACATCAAGGGCAAGGTCGACAAGTACGCGCCGGTCAGCATCAAGGGCAAGCTGACGCCGTTCGACCCGATGAACAGCCTGGATATCGCCACCAGTTTCAAGAATGTCGAGCTGACGACCCTCACCCCTTACTCCGGCAAATTCGCCGGCTACCGCATCCGCAAGGGCCGCCTGAACCTCGACCTGCACTACCGCATCGAGCAGGGCCAGCTGAACGCCGACAACAAGCTGCTGCTGGAGAACCTGCAGCTGGGCGAGAAGGTCGACAGCAAGGATGCGGTGGACCTGCCGATTCGCCTGGCCATCGCCCTGCTCAAGGACACCGAGGGCAAGATTTCCCTCGAGTTGCCGGTCAAGGGCGATCTCAACAGCCCCGAGTTCAGCGTCATGCCAATCGTCTGGCAGACCCTGCGCAACCTCGTGCTGCGCGCCGCCCAGGCGCCCTTCAAGTTCATTGCCGGCCTGGTTGGCGGCAGCGACAGCGACCTCAGCCAGGTGCAGTTCGCCGCCGGCAGCAGCGAGCTGGATGGCAATGCACAGAAGTCCCTGGATACCCTCGCCGCGGCGCTCAAGGAGCGTCCCGTGCTGCGCCTGGAAGTCGAAGGCATGAGCGCCCAGGGCAGCGATGGCCCACTTCTGGCCAATCAACGCCTGGAGCGCGAGTACCAAACCACCTGGTACAAGATGCTGCAGCGCCGTGGCGACAAGGTGCCGGCCGATCCGAGCGAACTGGTGATCGACGAAGACGATAAGGGTGTGCTGCTCGAAGGCATCTACCGGACGCGCCTGAAACAGCAGCCTCCAGCCGAGTGGGCCGAGCTGACGGACGAGGAGCGCACGGCGAAGCTGCGCGACGCTGTACTGCAATCCTGGGGACAGAGCCAGTTGCTGCTGCGCCAGTTGAGCCAGGCGCGCGCGGCGGTGATCAAGGATTACCTGGTCGACAAGGGAGGCCTGGAGGATCAGCGCATCTACCTGCTCGACGTCAATGTCACTGAAGCCCAACCCGGCGGCCAGGTGGCCACCGCCCTGCACCTGGGAAGCGAGTAAGCCATGCGTCTATCCACTGTCTGTCTATCCCTGCTGGCCCTTGCCAGTGACCTGGCGTTGGCCGATACGCTGCGCTGTGGCACCCAGCTGATCAACGAAGGCGACCGCGCCTTCGAGGTCGAGAAGAAATGCGGGCCGCCGGCTTACCGCGATCTGGTCGGCTATACACTCACCGGCTATGACCGCCGGGAATTCAAGATCGAGGAATGGGTCTACGGTCCTACCAACGGCAAGCTGAGCATCCTCACCTTTGAAGCGAACCGCCTGGTACGTATCGAATCCCGCCGCGACCGCTGATGGCTCAGGCCGTAGGCCGCACACCCACTCCGAATCTGGTGCCCAGATGCACAAACTCCTTTTCTGCACCCTCGCCCTGCTGGTCACCGGCACTGCCCAGGCCGCCTCGACGCTGCGCTGCAACAGCGGCCTGGTCAGCCTCGACGACACCGCTGGCGAGATCTTCAATACCTGCGGTGAACCCGTCAGCCGCGACATGCTCGGTTACCGCGAGGTGATCGACCAGTACGGCTTCCGCAACGAGGTGCAGGTGGAAGAGTGGATCTACGGCCCGCGCGGCGGCATGTACTACTACCTGCGCCTAGAAGGCAATCGCCTGGTGAAGATCGAGAGCAAGCGCGGGCAGTAACACCGGCGCCGTTTCGTCACACAAGAAAAAAGCCCCGTTGCGTCAGCAGCGGGGCTTTTCTCTTCGCGGTCCTTGCGTGCGCATCCCTGCGCGGGTGGCTTACAGCTTGCTGCTGAAGTCGCGCACTTCCTGTTGCGCCTTTTCCTTGGTCCAGCCATAGCGCTCCTGGAGTTTGCCCTCCAGGTACTCGCTATGGCCTTCGACAACGTCCAGGTCGTCATTGGTCAGATCACCCCAGCGCTCCTTGATGCGGCCGCTGAGTTGCTTCCACTTCCCCTTGATCACGTCAGAGTTCATGACATTCTCCTCTTGAAGTGGTGACTGCCAGCTAACTGGCAGCCGTAGGCAAAGAAAACTTATTCGCTGGATTTCAGGCCATCAGCGGACACGTCATGCACGCCCTTGATCGCCTTGGCTTTCTCAACAGCCAGATCGCGCTCGGCATCGGTCGGCACTACGCCGGACAGCGATACCACGCCTTTGTTGGTTTCAACCTTGATGTCCAGGCCGCTGATGCTGTCGTCGGCCAGGAAGCTGGATTTCACCTTGCTGGTGATCCAGGTGTCGGAAACCGCCTCTTCCGCTTTGTCGACAGTGTCGTTAGCGGCCAGCTGGATCGACTGCGCGTGCAGGTCGGTCGAGGCGGTACGATCGTCGGCAAATGCTGCATTGCTCAGCGGCAGGCCAAAAGCGGTAGCAGTAACAACGGCAAGGGTCCACTTGTTGAAGGACTGTTTCATGGCGGTAACTCCTGTTTTTTCTTAGGAAAATCTGCAGTGCTGTCCTGACTGCAGTCTCGTAGTAGATATCGCAAGGCCTGTGCCAAGCCCGAACAAACAAATAAAACCTTATTTATCAAATACTTAATAAAAAACAGAAAACCCGCCTGCTTGCAAAATGCCTGTTCCAGCAAAACCGGGCCGTGCAGATTGCAATGAATGGATGATTGGCTACCGCTGCTCCTCATTCAGTACGGCTGATCGGTCTCTCAACTTTTCTGCAGGCAAAAAAAAGGGCCCCGAAGGGCCCTCCTTGCGTAGCAGCGTCAGCTATCAGACACCCGAAGCCTTGGCAGCAGCGACGTCCTTGATGGACAGCTTGATGCGACCGCGGTTGTCGACGTCCAGTACCAGCACTTCGACTTCCTGACCTTCCTTCAGAACGTCAGTGACCTTCTCCACGCGAGCGTCGCTCAGCATGGAGATGTGCACCAGACCGTCCTTGCCCGGCAGGATGTTGACGAAGGCGCCGAAGTCGACGATGCGCTCGACCTTGCCGACGTAGATCTTGCCAATCTCGGCTTCCGCGGTGATACCCAGAACGCGCTGACGCGCGGCCTCGGCAGCTTCCTTGGTTTCGCCGAAGATCTTGATCGAGCCGTCGTCTTCGATGTCGATCGAGGCCTTGGTCTCTTCGCAGATACCACGGATGGTCGCGCCACCCTTGCCGATGACGTCGCGGATTTTATCCTGATCGATCTTCATCGCGATCATGGTCGGGGCGTTGGCCGACAGCTCGCTACGGGACTGGGCAATGACTTGGTTCATCTGGCCGAGGATATTCAGGCGCGCTTCCAGGGCCTGGCCCAGGGCGATTTCCATGATCTCTTCGGTGATGCCCTGGATCTTGATGTCCATCTGCAGCGCGGTGACGCCGTTGGCGGTACCGGCAACCTTGAAGTCCATGTCGCCCAGGTGGTCTTCGTCACCGAGGATGTCGGTCAGAACGGCGAACTTCTCGCCTTCCTTGACCAGGCCCATGGCGATACCGGCAACCGGCGCCTTCATCGGCACACCCGCGTCCATCAGGGCCAGGGAAGCACCACAAACGGAAGCCATCGAGGACGAACCGTTGGACTCGGTGATTTCCGAAACTACGCGGATGGTGTACGGGAACACGTCGGCGGCCGGCAGCATGGCCTGGACCGAACGACGAGCCAGACGGCCGTGACCGATTTCGCGGCGACCAGTGGCGCCCATGCGACCACACTCACCGACCGAGTACGGCGGGAAGTTGTAGTGCAGCATGAAGGGGTCTTTCTTCTCGCCTTCGAGGGTGTCGAGCAGCTGCGCGTCACGCGCGGTACCGAGGGTGGCCACGACCAGCGCCTGGGTTTCACCACGGGTGAACAGCGCCGAACCGTGGGTCTTGTCCAGCACGCCGACTTCGATGTTCAGGCCGCGCACGGTACGGGTGTCACGGCCATCGATACGCGGTTTGCCGTTGACGATGTTCTCGCGCACGGTGCGGTATTCGATTTCACCGAAGGCGTCTTTGACTTCACCAGCGGAAGGCTGACCCTCTTCACCGGAGAACTTGGCGACCACCTGGTCTTTCAGTTCGCCCAGACGCGCGTAGCGGTCCTGCTTGATGATGATGGTGTAAGCCTGAGAAATCGCTTCGCCGAACTCGCTGCGGATAGCATCCAGCAGCACGGTATTGGCCGGCTTGGCTTTCCAATCCCAGGTCGGCTTGGCCGCTTCGGCAGCCAGCTCGGATACAGCCTGGATGACAGCCTGGAATTCGTCGTGGGCGAACAGTACGGCACCCAGCATCTGGTCTTCGGTCAGCTCTTTGGCTTCGGATTCAACCATCAGCACGGCATCTTTGGTACCGGCCACGACCATGTCCAGGCTGGAAGCCTTGAGTTGCTCGTAGGTCGGGTTCAGCAGGTAGCCGGTTTCCGGGTGGAAGGCGACGCGCGCGGCACCGATCGGGCCGTTGAACGGGATGCCGGAGATGGCCAGGGCAGCCGAGGTACCGATCATCGCAGCGATGTCCGGATCGGTCTTCTTGCTGGTGGAGATCACGGTGCAGATGACCTGCACTTCGTTCTGGAAACCTTCCGGGAACAGCGGACGGATCGGACGGTCGATCAGGCGCGAGGTCAGGGTTTCTTTTTCCGAAGGACGCGCTTCACGCTTGAAGAAACCACCGGGGATCTTGCCCGCGGCATAGGTTTTTTCCTGGTAGTGCACGGAGAGCGGGAAGAAGCCTTTGCTTGGGTCGGCAGTCTTGGCGCCGGTTACGGCGACCAGCACGGCTACGTCGTCGTCAACGGTGACCAGCACAGCGCCGGAGGCTTGACGGGCGATACGGCCAGTCTCGAGGGTAACGGTCGATTGACCGAACTGGAACTTCTTGATTACCGGGTTCACGGTGTTTTCCTTCTCTTTGTTGCCTTGGGGAAACTGCTGAAGCAAGGGACTTGAGCCCCTGAAAACCTGTTCAGAACTCGGCTCGTCAGAACCGGTTTTTGAACGGGTTTCAAATTCCGCTCTGTAAAAAGCCAGAAGCTGGAAGCACGAGCCCCAGTCGGTTGACCCGACGGCGACTCATGACTTCCAGCTTCTCACTTCAGGTTTACGTCTTAACGACGCAGACCCAGGCGACCGATCAGGGCGCTGTAACGCGATACGTCTTTACCCTTCAGGTAGTCCAGCAGCTTGCGGCGCTGGTTAACCATACGGATCAGACCACGACGAGAGTGGTGATCTTTACCGTTTTCCTTGAAGTGGCCTTGCAGCTTGTTGATGTTGGCGGTCAGCAGGGCAACCTGCACTTCCGGGCTACCGGTATCGCCTTCAGCTTGCTTGTAGTCGGTTACGATCTGGGCTTTTTCTTCAACGCTCAGTGCCATGGTAATGGGCTCCTTGAGTGAACAGGCCAGGGACTGCTCCCTGTAGTTAATTAATGAGGTATGACCGTGCCTGTTAACAGCCACCCTCGAATCGACAACGGTTAAGCCCGCTGGCGACAGTCCACAGGCCGACGAATCCGCCTGTGGTTCCGGTCATTCCGACCGAATCAATCGACGCGGCGCGATGCGCCCGTCTTCGCTCACTTCACCGATACCGATGAAACGGCCGGTGTGATCCTGCACCCGCACCATGCCGAACTTCGGCGCTTCCGGTGCACGTACCGGTTGACCATGCAGCCAGTAGTAGGCGCTGTGCTCGCTGAACTGCAGCAGCGGCCAGTGTTCCAGACCGCTGTCCGATGGCTGCAGGAAGCGATCGAGCGCTTCGCTGCCACCTTCGGCGTGGGCCTTTTCCAGCTCTGCCAGCGTTACCGTCTGCGCCAGAACGAAGGGGCCGGCCTGGGTCCGTCGCAACTGGGCGACGTGGGCCCCACAACCGAGCATCTGGCCAAGGTCCTCGACCAGCGTACGAATGTAGGTGCCTTTGCTGCAGGCCACGCCCAGTCGCAACTGCGACTCGTCGAGGGCCAGCAATTCCAAGCGCGCAATAGTAACAGAACGCGCTTCGCGCTCCACTACTTCGCCGGCACGCGCCAGCTTGTACAGCGGCTGGCCGTCCTTTTTCAGGGCAGAATACATCGGCGGTATCTGGCTGATTTCACCACGGAAGTTCGGCAGCAGGGCTTCCACGTCATCCCGACCGACGGTCACCTCGCGACGCTCGAGCACGTCACCTTCGGCATCGCCGGTGGTGGTGGTCACACCGAGCTGCGCCACGGTCTCGTAGCCCTTGTCGGCATCGAGCAGGTACTGGGAGAACTTGGTCGCTTCGCCGAAGCACAATGGCAGTACACCGGTGGCCAGCGGATCGAGACTGCCAGTGTGCCCAGCCTTCTCGGCATTGAGCAGCCAGCGAACCTTCTGCAACGCGGCGTTGGAGCTGAAGCCGTGTGGCTTGTCGAGCAGGATGATGCCGTCAACCTTGCGGCGAATTCGTTTTACCTGGGCCACGCTCAATCGTCCTGGTGCTTGCTGTCTTCGGAGACGGCGCGCTCGATCAGAGCCGACAGGTGCACACCGCGGGAAATGCTCTCGTCATAGTGAAAATGCAGAGCCGGCACGCTGCGCAACTTCATTGCCTTGCCCAGCAGCATGCGCAGGAACCCGGCAGCGTCCTTGAGCACGAGCAGGTTCTGCTTGATCTTGTCCTCGTCGTTCTCGCCCATCACGGTGATGAACACCTTGGCGTGGCCAACGTCGCGACTGACGTCGACGGCCGTGATGGTGACGAAGCCCAGACGCGGGTCCTTGACCTCGCGCGGAATCATTTGCGCCAGCTCGCGCTGAATCTGGTCACCGATGCGCTGGGTACGGCTGTAGTCTTTTGCCATTTTTCCTACCTCTCCCGCCAGCGTCGCCAACGGGTTCAAAAGCGGCAAACGCCCGGCCGCGCGTTTGCGGGGCCGGGCGTTGCGTGTTGCAGCTCGCGCTTAGAGCGAACGAGCCACTTGGACCTTCTCGAACACTTCGATCTTGTCCCCAACCTTAACGTCGTTGTAGCTCTTCACGCCGATACCGCACTCCATGCCGGCACGGACTTCGGACATGTCGTCCTTGAAGCGACGCAGCGATTCCAGCTCGCCCTCGAAGATAACCACGTCTTCGCGCAGTACGCGAATCGGACGGTTACGGTGCACGACACCTTCGATCACCATGCAACCGGCGACCGCGCCAAACTTCGGCGAACGGAATACGTCACGCACTTCGGCGACACCCAGGATGTTCTCGCGAACATCGCTGCCGAGCATGCCGGTCAGGGCTTTCTTGACGTCTTCGATGATGTCGTAGATCACGTTGTAATAACGCATGTCCAGACCTTCGGCCTCGACGATCTTGCGCGCACCAGCGTCGGCACGCACGTTGAAGCCGAACAGCACCGCGTTGGAGGCCAGCGCCAGGTTGGCATCGGACTCGGTGATACCACCGACGCCGCCACCGACCACACGCACTTGCACTTCATCGTTGCCCAGGCTGCTGAGCGAACCCTGCAGCGCTTCCAGCGAACCACGGACGTCGGACTTGAGGACGATGTTGAGCGTCTTCTTCTCTTCCTGGCCCATGTTCTCGAAGATGTTTTCCAGCTTGCCGGCATGAGCACGGGCCAGTTTCACTTCGCGGAACTTGCCTTGGCGGAACAGCGCGACTTCGCGGGCCTTCTTCTCGTCGGCGACCACGGTCATGTCGTCACCCGCATCCGGCGTACCGTCCAGGCCGAGGATCTCGACCGGAATCGACGGACCGGCTTCCTTGATCGGCTTGCCGTTCTCGTCAAGCATGGCGCGCACGCGGCCATAGTTGACGCCGACCAGGACCATGTCGCCCTGACGCAGGGTACCGTCCTGAACCAGCACGGTAGCCACCGGACCACGACCCTTGTCCAGACGGGACTCGACCACCACACCACGGCCAGGAGCCGACGGGGTGGCTTTCAGTTCGAGAACCTCGGCTTGCAGCAGGACGGCTTCGAGCAGTTCGTCGACACCGGTACCCATTTTCGCCGAGACGTTCACGAACGGCGTATCACCACCCCACTCTTCCGGAATCACATCCAGCGCGGCCAGGCCGTTCTTGATGTTGTCCAGGTTGGCGCCCGGCTTGTCGATCTTGTTCACCGCGACCACGATCGGCACGCCAGCCGCTTTCGCGTGCTGCACGGCTTCCTGGGTCTGCGGCATCACGCCGTCGTCCGCTGCCACCACGAGGATGACGATGTCGGTCGCCTTGGCGCCGCGAGCACGCATCTGGGTAAACGCAGCGTGGCCCGGGGTATCGAGGAAGGTGACCATGCCACGGTCGGTTTCGACGTGGTAGGCACCGATGTGCTGGGTAATGCCACCGGCTTCGCCGGCTGCAACCTTGGCACGACGAATGTAGTCGAGCAGCGACGTCTTACCGTGGTCGACGTGGCCCATGACGGTCACGACCGGTGCACGGTGGAACGCCTCACCTTCGAACTTCAGCGATTCGGCCAGTTGTTCTTCCAGGGCGTTGTCGCTGACCAGCTTGACCTTGTGGCCAAACTCTTCGGCGATCAGCTGGGCAGTTTCCTGGTCCAGCACCTGGTTGATGGTCACCGGGGTGCCCAGCTTGAACATGAACTTGACGATTTCAGCGCCTTTGACTGCCATCTGTGCAGCCAGGTCAGCCACGGTGATGGTCTCGCCAATGTTTACATCACGCACGATCGGCCCCGTTGGGCTCTGGAACCCATGTTGGTTACGCTTCTTCAGCTTGCCCTTGCCACGGCCACCGCGACGGAAACCATCGGTTTCTTCGTCGACGGTACGCGGTGCAACGCGCGGGGCTGGTGCCTTTTCCTTGACGGTCGGGCGATGCTGAGTGGTCTTGCGATCACCGCCGCGGCGTTCGGCATCGTCATTGCGTGCCTTTTCCGGACGGCGCTGTTCTTCTTTCTTGCGCTCGGCAGCCGCCAGGTCGACGACCGCAGCGGCCTCGACCGGAGCGATGACCGGAGCCGGCTCCACAGCGGCAACTGCTTCAGCCGCACCACCGGCGGCAGCAGGCTGCTTGCGGGCTTCTTCCTCGGCACGGCGAGCGGCTTCCTGCTCAGCCTTCAGACGAGCCGCTTCCTGGGCAGCACGCTGCTCTTCGAGCTCGCGCTGCTTCTCGGCTTCGATCTCGTCAGGGCTGCGCTTGACGTAGGTTTTCTTCTTGCGCACTTCCACGCTGATGGTCTTGCTACCAGCAACCTTCAAGGTGGTAGTGGTTTTGCGTTGCAAGGTGATCTTGCGCGGCTCTTCCAGTTTCTCGCCGTGACTGCTCTTGAGGTGGGCAAGCAGGGCTTGCTTCTCGTTGTCGGTCACAACTTGCTCGGCACTGGTGTGCGGCAGACCTGCCTCACGCATCTGCTGCAGCAGGCGCTCCACCGGTGTGTCGACCACTTGGGCCAGTTCTTTCACCGTGACTTGCGTCATGCGTCTCTCTCCTCAGGCCGTAAAACTTACTCGAACCAATGGGCTCGGGCGGCCATGATCAGCTTGCCGGCACGCTCTTCGTCGATGCCGTCTATGTCGAGCAAGTCGTCGATCGACTGCTCGGCCAGGTCTTCGCGGGTAACCACACCACGCACCGCCAGTTCCTGCGCCAGATCCTTGTCCATGCCTTCCAGGGAAAGCAGGTCTTCGGCAGGCTGCGCATCGGCCAGCTTTTCTTCATTCGCAATTGCTTTGGTCAGCAGACGGTCTTTGGCACGTGCACGCAGCTCGTTGACGATTTCTTCGTCGAAGCCGTCGATGCTGAGCATCTCTTCCATCGGGACGTAGGCAATTTCTTCCAGGCTGGTAAAGCCCTCTTCGACCAGCACCTGCGCCAGTTCCTCGTCAACTTCCAGCTCGTCGATGAAGTTCTGCAGGATGTCGCCGGTTTCAGCCTGTTGCTTGGCCTGAATGTCGGCCTCGGTCATCACGTTCAGGGTCCAGCCGGTCAGCTGGCTGGCCAGACGCACGTTCTGGCCGCCGCGACCGATGGCTTGAGCGAGGTTGTCTTCGGCAACGGCGATATCCATGGCGTGGGTATCTTCGTCGACGATGATCGCCGCCACTTCAGCCGGGGCCATGGCGTTGATCACGAACTGGGCGACGTTCTCGTCCCACAGCACGATGTCTACACGCTCGCCACCCAGCTCGCCGGAGACCGCCTGCACGCGAGAACCGCGCATGCCGATGCACGCGCCCTGCGGGTCAATGCGCTTGTCCTTGGAGCGGACCGCGATCTTGGCACGCGAACCCGGATCACGGGACGCTGCCATCACTTCGATCAGGCCTTCGGCGATTTCCGGCACTTCGATGGTGAACAGCTCGATCAGCATCTGCGGCGCGGTGCGCGACAGAATCAGCTGCGGGCCGCGGTTCTCGGTGCGGATTTCCTTGAGCAGGGCACGCATGCGCGTGCCGACGCGGAAGGTTTCACGCGGAATGATGTCTTCGCGGGCCAGCAGGGCCTCGGCGTTGTTGCCCAGGTCGACGATGACGCTGTCGCGGGTAACTTTCTTCACGGTGCCGGAGATGATCTCGCCAACACGCTCGCGGTAAGCGTCGACCACCTGGGCGCGCTCAGCTTCGCGAACCTTTTGCACGATGACCTGCTTGGCGGTCTGTGCAGCGATACGGCCGAACTCGATCGACTCGACCGGCTCTTCGATGAAGTCACCGACCTTGGCACCCGGCTGTTGCTCCTGAGCCTGTTCGACGGTCAGCTCGGCAGCCGGATTTTCCAGCGCCTCGTCCTCGACCACCGCCCAGCGACGGAAGGTTTCATAGTTACCGGTGTGGCGATTGATCTCCACACGCAACTCGACCTCGTCCTCAAAACGCTTCTTGGTCGCCGTCGCCAGAGCCAGCTCCAGCGCTTCGAAAATCACAATGGCCGGTACGCCCTTTTCATTGGATACCGACTCTACAACCAGCAGTACTTCTTTACTCATCGTACGCCTCGCCTTTCGCAATCCATTGGACCCGCGGGATCCGCGTCTTCAGTCAAAACGGGGGATTATGTTGGCCTTGTCGATCAGGTCGATCGGCAACAGGTATTCGTGGTCATCAACCAGCACCACCACATCCTGCTCCTCCACACCGCGGAGAAGGCCTTGAAAATTGCGGCGCCCATCGAAGGGCGAACGCAGCTTGATCTTCACTTGCTCACCGCCATGCGCCGCGAACTGCTCCAGCGTGAATAGCGGGCGGTCCATGCCGGGAGACGACACTTCGAGCGTGTACTCGCTGGCGATCGGATCCTCGACATCCAGCACACCACTGATCTGGCGACTGACCTTTTCGCAGTCTTCCACCAGGATGCCGTCGGCATGGTCGATATAGATTCGCAGCAGCGAATGCCGCCCTTGGGACAGGAACTCTAGCCCCCAGCACTCGTAGCCGAGCGACTCGACCACCGGAGCCAGCAGGTCCTGCAACTGTTCTAGCTTGCTCGACACCCGAAGCCCTCCGCGCATGCCGTAGAAATAAAAAATGGGCGAAACGCCCATCCATCGTGCCACCCAACCAAAGGCCGGCGGCGGACTGTCCAGCTAGCAAAAAGCCCCTGAAAAGGGGCTTATCTACAACTGGTTGCGGGGGCTGGATTTGAACCAACGACCTTCGGGTTATGAGCCCGACGAGCTACCAGACTGCTCCACCCCGCGTCAAAGCTGGGCCGAGAGTATACGGCTGTGCCCCAAGGGGGTCAACCGAACACTCTCCAGCAACAAGAAAGCCCGCATCGAGCGGGCCTTCTTGATTTGGTACCGAGGAGGGGACTCGAACCCCTACAGCCTATGGCCACTACCACCTCAAGGTAGCGTGTCTACCAATTCCACCACCTCGGCAAAAACGGGTATTACTTCTGCTCTACAGCGTCCGGCACATCAGCACCATTGGCTGCTGGCTTTTGCTCTTCGAGCACCGGCACGTCTTCGACGGCAGGCTTGCTTTCTTGCACTTCAAGCACCGCCGGATCCGGCAGGCCTGCTTGCGTCAGCATATCAGACTTTTCTTTAGCAAAATACGCTAAACCCAAGCTGGTAATGAAAAAAACCGCAGCGAGTATAGCAGTGAAACGACTCATAAAGGTAGAGGAACCTTGACTACCGAAAACGGTAGCCGATGCACCCGCACCAAAAGAAGCACCTGCATCAGCGCCTTTACCCTGCTGCAGAAGCACGAATGCAACTACACCCAAGGCGACTAGCAGATGAACGACAACTACGACTGTTTCCAGCATTTTTCAGTTTCCCGCGGCACGACAGATCGCACCGAACTCATCTGCATTCAGAGAGGCTCCACCAATGAGCCCCCCATCGATGTCCGGCATACCGAACAATTCAACGGCGTTAGCGGCTTTCACGCTACCGCCATAAAGAATCCGCACACCGCGCGCCACCTCGGCATTTTCTGCCGCCAGTTGCGCACGAATGGCTGCGTGCACTTCCTGCGCCTGCTCTGGCGAAGCTGTCAGCCCGGTACCAATGGCCCAGACCGGCTCGTACGCCACTACCGCTTGCGCGAAAGCACTCACGCCCAGCTCTTCGATGATGCTACCGAGCTGACCACCAACGACCTCAAGGGTCTTGCCAGCCTGGCGCTGCCCCAGCGTCTCACCCACACAAAGCACGGGCATCAAACCACACGACAGGGCCGCCGCAAACTTGCGACTCAACACCTCATCGCGCTCACCAAGAATCTGACGGCGCTCGGAGTGGCCAACCAGCACCAGCGTACAACCGGCATCTGCCAGCTGACTCGACGCAATCTCGCCAGTCAACGCACCCTGCATCGGCTCAACCGCGGAATTCTGAGCACCGACAGCAATGGACTTGCCATCCAGCCCCTGAATTACCTGATTGATATAGAGACAAGGCGGGATAACCGCGACGTCAACACCACTTGGCAAAGCCAGGTTGCGCAGACCTTTGATCAGCTCTGCGACGCTGGCGCGGGTACCGTGCATTTTCCAGTTACCAGCTACCAGGGGACGACGCATGCCGAACCTCGTCGATCAAAGTGGGCGCAGATGTTACCCAAGAGCATTCGCACTGGCAAGCCAATCAACCACACACTTCGGTGACGACTTTCGCCAGCTCCTCGGCATAGCCGCGAACCTGTTGCTCGTCGTCACCCTCGACCATCACACGAACCAACGGCTCGGTGCCAGACTTGCGCAGAAGCACGCGACCACGCCCCGCCATGCTCGCCGTAACACGCGCGCAAGCATCCTTTACCGCAGGATGCTCGACGGGATCGACACCACCGGCGAAGCGCACATTGATCAGCACCTGAGGGCACTTGCGCAGCCCCTGGCGAGCTTCGGCCAGCGACTGCTCTGTACGCTTGAGCGCCAGCAACACCTGCAATGCCGCGATGATCGCATCGCCCGTCGTGGTGTGCTGAAAGCACACCACATGGCCGGAATTTTCCCCGCCAAGCTGCCACTCGCGAGCCTGGAGCTCGGCCATCACATAACGATCACCAACCCTTGCCCGCACGAACGGAATATTCAGCTCCGCCAGCGCAAGCTCAAGCCCGAGGTTGCTCATCAACGTACCAACCACCCCGCCCTGCAAGCGATTCCGCGCTTGCAGGTCGCGCGCGATGATAAACAGCAGCTCGTCACCATCAACCACCGCACCCGTGTGATCAATCATCAGCACGCGATCACCATCGCCGTCGAAGGCGATACCCAGATCGGCCTGCTGCGCCAGCACCTCGGCCTGCAACGCCTCGACATGGGTCGAGCCGCAGTCATGATTGATGTTGAGCCCATTGGGCTGCACGGCCAACGTCGACACCTGAGCACCCAGCTCACGAAAGACACTGGGCGCCACCTTGTAGGTGGCGCCGTTGGCGCAGTCGATCACCAGCTTTAGACCAGCGAAGCTGGTGCTGGTCGGCACGCTGCTCTTGCAGAACTCGATGTAGCGACCGGCCGCATCATTGATGCGTGAAACCTTACCCAACTGAGCCGACTCGACCACCGTCATGGGTTGATCAAGCAACTCCTCGATCATCAATTCAATCTCATCGGGCAGCTTGGTGCCCTGCCCCGAAAAGAACTTGATGCCGTTGTCATAGTGCGGGTTGTGCGACGCACTGATGACGATACCAGCATCGGCCTGAAAGGTGCGCGTCAGATACGCGATAGCCGGCGTCGGCATCGGCCCGAGCAACATGACATCCGCGCCAGCGGCCGACAGCCCCGCCTCCAGCGCCGACTCGAACATATACCCGGAAATGCGTGTGTCCTTGCCGATCAGGATGCGGCATTTGCCCTGTTTGCGAAATGCCATGCCCGCCGCCCAACCCAGCTTGAGCATGAAATCCGGCGTGATTGGAAACTGACCGACGTACCCACGAATACCGTCGGTACCAAAATACTTTCTGCTCATAAATGCTCCGCAGTTCTTATTCGGCAGCCGCCACAGCCGCAATCATGCGCACGGCATCGACCGTCTCGGCCACGTCATGCACACGCACGATGGAGGCACCCTTGCTGACCGCCAGCGCGGCGAGGGCCAGACCACCGTATAGCCGATCACCCACTTCGCGCCCTAGCGCCTGACCGATCATACTCTTGCGCGAAACCCCGACCAGCAATGGCCGACCAAGGTCATGCAGCGATTCCAGATGTTTGAAGAGCACGAGATTATGGGCAAGCGTCTTGGCGAAACCAAATCCCGGATCCAGCACCACCCGCTCAGCAGGAATGCCCGCCAGTTCGCAGGCCGCCATCCGCCCAACCAGAAACTCACGCACCTCAGCCACAACATCGCGATAACACGGATTGTTTTGCATGTCGCCAGGCTCACCCAGCATATGCATCAGACAGACTGGTAAGCCACTTTCCGCCGCCGCCTCGAGTGCGCCATCACGACGCAGCGCCCGCACATCGTTGATCAGGCCCGCGCCGAGTCGCGCGCCCTCGCGCATGACCGCAGGCGTCGAGGTATCCAGAGAGATCACCACATCCAGATTGGCTACGATCGCCTCCACGACAGGCGCGACACGCTCCAACTCTTCGACGGGAGAGACCGCTCGCGCCCCCGGCCGAGTAGATTCGCCACCGATATCAATCAACGTGGCACCAGCCGCCACCATCGCCTCGGCATGGCGCACGGCCGCATCGCGAGCCGCAAAACGACCACCATCGGAAAAAGAATCGGGGGTTACATTGAGAATGCCCATCACATGCGGATGGGCGAGATCGAGAACCCGACTGCCGCATGGCAGTCGGGTCGGGTACAGCGGGAGTGTCATGCTACAACCTTAGTGCTCGCCGGCCGGACCACCAATCGGTGTTTCTGGACGGTCGATTTCTTCCTTCTGCACCGGCGGCGTGCCGGAGCCGCCCTCCCAGTCACGCGGCTCACGCGGGGTGCGACCAGACATGATGTCGTCGATCTGCTCCGCATCGATGGTTTCGTACTTCATCAGCGCACCCGCCATCACATCCAGCTTGTCGCGATTTTCCTCGAGCAGACGCTTGGCTGTACCGTAGCAGCCATCAATGATGCTGCGCACTTCCTCGTCGATAGCCTTGGCAGTCTCCCCGGAAACGTTGGCCTGCTGACTGCCAGCGCTACGCCCCAGGAACACCTCGCCCTCCTCCTCGGCGTACATCAGCGGACCGAGCTTCTCGGACAACCCCCACTTGGTCACCATGTTCCGCGCCAGGCGGGTAGCACGCATGATGTCGTTGGAAGCCCCCGTAGTCACGCCATCGAAACCAAGGGTCATTTCTTCAGCGATACGTCCACCGAACAACGAGCAGATCTGACTGATCAGCGCACGCTTGGACAGACTGTAGCGATCCTCTTCCGGCAGGAACATGGTCACACCCAAGGCACGACCACGCGGAATGATCGAGACCTTGTAGACCGGGTCATGCTCGGGCACCAGGCGCCCAACGATGGCGTGACCGGCTTCGTGGTAGGCCGTGTTGAGCTTTTCCTTTTCCGACATGACCATGGATTTGCGCTCGGCGCCCATCATGATCTTGTCCTTGGCCAGCTCGAATTCCTTCATCTCCACTACACGCTTGCTGGCACGAGCAGCGAACAGAGACGCCTCGTTGACCAGGTTGGCCAGGTCAGCACCAGAGAACCCCGGCGTGCCGCGCGCGATGACGGCGGGCTCGACGTTGTCACCCATCGGCACCTTGCGCATGTGCACCTTGAGGATCTGCTCGCGGCCACGAATGTCCGGCAGCCCTACAACAACCTGACGGTCGAAACGGCCCGGGCGCAGCAGCGCCGGGTCCAGCACATCCGGTCGGTTGGTCGCAGCAATGACGATGATGCCATCGTTCATTTCGAAACCATCCATCTCGACCAGCAACTGGTTTAGCGTCTGCTCGCGCTCATCATGACCGCCGCCCAGGCCAGCGCCACGGTGACGACCGACAGCGTCGATTTCATCGATGAAAATAATGCACGGCGCATGCTTCTTCGCCTGTTCGAACATATCGCGCACGCGGCTGGCACCAACGCCGACGAACATTTCCACAAAATCGGAGCCGGAAATGGTGAAGAACGGCACCTTGGCTTCGCCTGCGATGGCCTTGGCCAACAGGGTCTTACCGGTACCCGGAGGACCGACCATCAGTACGCCACGCGGGATGCGACCACCCAGGCGTTGGAACTTGCCCGGATCACGCAGGAACTCGACCAGCTCGCCAACCTCTTCCTTGGCCTCGTCGCAACCTGCAACGTCAGCCAGCGTGGTCTTGACCTGATCTTCGGACAGCAGGCGCGCCTTGCTCTTGCCGAAGCTCATCGGCCCGCCCTTGCCACCCGCACCACCTTGCATCTGCCGCATGAAGAACATGAACACGGCGATGATCACCAGGATCGGGAAGCTGGCAACCAGCAACTGGGTCCAGATGCTCTGGCGCTCAGGCTGCTTGCCGACGATCTCGACGTTGTTGTCCATCAGATCCTTGATCAGACCGCGATCTTCGATCGCCGGGCGCACGGTCTCGAACGCCGTGCCATCAAGGCTCTTGCCGCTGATGATGTAGCCATCGACGGTGACCTGCTTGACCTTGCCTTCCTGCACCTGCTGGATGAACTCGGAGTAGTTCAGCTTGCCGGACTCGCTGGGGCTGGAGAAGTTGTTCATCACCGTGACCAGGACGGCTGCAATGATCAGCCACAGGATCAGGTTCTTTGCCATGTCGTTCAATTAGCTACCCTCTGAAGCGAGCCCCGTCCTGAAACGCGCTTCGCAAAACGGCTGGAGAAATACCCGTGTAACTTACTACACAAGCCCGCACCTGGCAGGCGTCGTCTGTAACCCTTTATGAGCCCGCTACCGTCTATTCCGACCGACGCAGCGCCTTACAGTTTCAGTCTAGGCCCCGCGAAAGCGGCACGCGAGGGGGCACTGCTCATGGCGGTGATAGAGACAGCCTAAACACCCTCTGCCGCACACGCTCCCTACCTGCCTCTGCTGTTGATCGGGGTTCCAACCAAGAAGACAAAACCATCGCAGATCGCAGCGAGCAGATACCTCATGACTCGTATTCCCTCATATGGGGAGGATATCGAGAATCACAAGGCCTACTTCGGTCGCCTTGACGGCAAAATTACACTGAGAACAGCGGCACCGATCTTGACGAGAGCCGCAAGCTCATCATGCTCAGTAGGTCGCGTTTAATTGGGCGGCCCCGAGCACGCTCGGGTACACTACGCCGCTTTTACAGCCCAGGAGCCTTCCGGAACCTCGGCGCACGAAGCCAGATCAGGCCAGAGGAAGCCGCGTCATGCGGATTGCCTAGCCATCGACCAGCCGCTTCGGCACGCTCTATTTCCGGCAGCCTCCCAGTCGCAGGGTCAGATTATGGCGCTTACCAACGAACAGAAGAAACAATTCAAATCTATCGGTCACCACCTGAAACCGGTATTGATCGTGGCCGAAAACGGGCTGACCGAAGGCGTACAGGCCGAGCTGGATCGCGCCCTGAATGATCACGAACTGATCAAGGTACAGTTTCGCATCACCGAACGCGACGACCGTCGCGCGGTGATCGATGAGCTGAGCAAGATCGCCCGCTGCGAAGTGGTACAGATCATCGGCAAGATGGCCCTGGTGTACCGCAAGAACCCCAAGGCCAACAAGAACTTGTCCAACCTGCACCGCTACCAGGCCTGAGCCTAGCGCGTCGCCCGCTGCCCCGGCAGCGGCTGCAGCACCAGCAGCACACCGCAGAACGCCACCAGTAGATAGTTGAACAACAGCCAGCGCGGCACTCCCGGCAGCCATTGCCAGACACTCAGGTAGACCGCGGACAACGCCAGCACCGCCAGCAGCAGCTGGCCACGCTGGTCTCGCCACAGACTCGCCAAGCCTTCCGCCTGTAACAGCACCAGCACCTGCAGGCAGGCACAGAATGCCGCAAAGGCAATCAGCAGCGGGCCGAGCGTCGCACTGACTTCCTCGACCAGCAGTTCCGCCAGGCCAATCTTGCCCAGCCCCGGCAGCACGACGAAGTACAGCAGCCAGAGGCCACCTACCCAGAAGGTCTGGGCCAGTTGCCAACTGGCGACGGCGGCTTTCGAGGCCGAGCGCCGCTTAGAGATGGCGGACTTCGACAATCTCGTACTCGACCAAACCGCTCGGCGTTTTCACTGTAACCACATCGCCTTCGCTCTTGCCGACCAGCGCACGCGCGATCGGCGAGCCGACGGAAATCTTGCCGAGCTTGATGTCCGCCTCGTCCTCACCAACGATCTGGTAGGTGACGGCCTCATCGGTCTCGACGTTGGCGATTTCGACAGTCGTGCCGAAGATCACCTTGCCGGTATGGGCGATGGTGGTGACATCGATCACCACGGCATTCTGCATGCGGCCTTCGATATCGCGGATACGCGCCTCGACCATGCCCTGTTGCTCGCGGGCGGCATGGTATTCGGCGTTTTCCTTGAGGTCACCCAGCTCACGCGCGGTGCCGATATCCTGGCTGAGCTTGGGGCGCACGACTTTGGTCAGGTGCGCCAGCTCTTCTTCCAGGGCGCGAGCGCCCTGAACGGTCATGGGGTATTTGATCATGCCTTGATTCCTGCATGCAGATCCTGCAGCCGGCGTACGGTCTTCTCGGGACCGAACTTGAGCGCTTCGCAGATCGCCTGCCCCGCCGCGATGGTGGTGGTGCAGTAGATCTTGTGCTGCAGGGCGTTACGACGGATGGAGTAGGAGTCGGCGATGGACTGACGACCTTCGGTGGTATTGATGATCAAGGTGACTTCGTCGTTCTTGATCATGTCGACCACGTGCGGACGACCCTCAGTCACCTTGTTCACGCGGCGCACTGGCAGGCCAGCAGCCTCGATCACGCGCGCAGTACCGGCGGTGGCGACCACTTCGAAGCCCAGGGCGATCAGATCACGGGCGACCTGCTCGACGAATGGCTTGTCGTCTTCGCGCACGCTGATGAAGGCGCAACCGGAGTTCGGCAGGATCTCGCTGGCGCCCAGCTGAGCCTTGGCGAAGGCCTCACCGAAGGTATCGCCAACACCCATGACCTCACCGGTGGACTTCATCTCCGGGCCGAGAATCGGGTCGACGCCCGGGAACTTGGCGAACGGGAACACCGCCTCCTTGACACTGAAGTACGGCGGGATGATTTCCTCGTTGTACCCGGCCTCGGCCAAGGACTTGCCGGCCATGACGCGCGCCGCCACCTTGGCCAGCGAAACGCCGACGCACTTGGAAACGAACGGCACGGTACGCGAGGCGCGCGGGTTCACTTCGATGACGAAGATGTCCTCACCCTGCACGGCCATCTGTACGTTCATCAAACCCACCACGCCGAGCTCCAAGGCCATCTTCTTGACCTGTTCGCGGATCTCGTCCTGGATGTGCTTGGGCAGCGAGTACGGCGGCAGCGAGCAGGCGGAGTCACCGGAGTGCACGCCGGCCTGTTCGATGTGCTGCATGATCGCGCCGATCACCACGGTCTCGCCGTCGCACACCGCATCGATGTCGACTTCGATGGCGCAGTTGAGGAAGTGGTCGAGCAGCACCGGGCTGTCGTTGGAAACCTGCACCGCTTCACGCATGTAGCGCTTGAGCTCGTCTTCCTGGTAGACGATTTCCATCGCGCGGCCGCCCAGTACATAGGACGGGCGCACCACCAGCGGATAACCGATGGTCTTCGAGGCCAGCAGGGCTTCGTCTTCGCTGCGCGCGGTGGCGTTGGCCGGCTGGCGCAGGCCCAGGCGTTGAACCATCTGCTGGAAGCGCTCACGGTCTTCGGCGCGGTCGATGGCATCCGGGCTGGTACCAATGATCGGCACACCGGCTTCTTCCAGGGCGCGACAGATCTTCAGCGGCGTCTGCCCACCGTACTGCACGATCACGCCTTTCGGCTGCTCGACGCGGACGATTTCCAGCACGTCTTCCAGGGTTACCGGCTCGAAGTACAGGCGGTCGGAAGTGTCGTAGTCGGTGGAGACGGTTTCCGGGTTGCAGTTGACCATGATGGTCTCGTAACCGTCTTCACGCATGGCCAGCGCGGCGTGCACGCAGCAGTAGTCGAACTCGATGCCCTGACCGATGCGGTTGGGACCGCCGCCGAGGATCATGATCTTGTCGCGGGTCGACGGATTGGCCTCGCACTCTTCCTCGTAGGTCGAGTACATGTACGCGGTGTCGGTGGCGAACTCGGCGGCGCAGGTGTCGACGCGCTTGTAGACCGGCAGCACTTTCAGCTTGTGGCGGTGGCTACGCAGGTTCTTCTCGGTAACACCCAGCAGCTTGGCCAGGCGCGCGTCGGAGAAACCCTTGCGCTTGAGCTTGTACATGGCGTCGCGGTCGATACTGGATAGGCCGAGGGTCTTGACCCGCTCCTCATCCTTGATCAGGTCCTCGATCTGCACCAGGAACCACTCGTCGATGCTGGTCAGCTCGAAGATTTCCGCGACGGTCTTGCCAGCGCGGAAAGCGTCGGCGACGTACCAGATGCGGTCTGCACTCGGCACGGTCAGTTCGCGACGCAGGGTGCTTTCGGCTTCCGGGTCGTTGAGGTCGAGCTTCGGATCGAAACCGGCAACGCCGACTTCCAGACCGCGCAGAGCTTTCTGCAGGGATTCCTGGAAGGTCCGGCCGATGGCCATGACTTCACCCACGGACTTCATCTGCGTGGTCAGGCGGGCGTCGGCTTTCGGGAACTTCTCGAAAGCGAAACGCGGGATCTTGGTCACGACGTAGTCGATGGCCGGCTCGAACGAGGCCGGGGTGCGCCCGCCAGTGATGTCGTTACTCAGCTCGTCGAGGGTGTAACCCACAGCCAGCTTGGCGGCGATCTTGGCGATCGGGAAGCCGGTGGCCTTGGAGGCCAGGGCCGAGGAACGCGACACGCGCGGGTTCATCTCGATCACAACCATGCGCCCGGTGTTCGGGCAGATGCCGAACTGCACGTTGGAGCCGCCGGTTTCCACGCCGATCTCACGCAGTACCGCCAGCGAGGCGTTACGCAGGATCTGGTATTCCTTGTCGGTCAGGGTCTGAGCCGGTGCCACGGTGATCGAGTCACCTGTGTGCACACCCATCGGGTCGAAGTTCTCGATGGCGCAGACGATGATGCAGTTGTCCTTCTTATCGCGGACTACCTCCATTTCGTACTCTTTCCAGCCGATCAGCGATTCGTCAATCAGCAGCTCGCTGGTCGGCGATAGATCCAAGCCACGGGCGCAGATCTCTTCAAATTCTTCACGGTTGTAGGCGATGCCGCCGCCGGTGCCACCCATGGTGAAGGACGGACGGATGATGCAGGGGAAGCCGACCTTCTCCAGCACGCCGTAGGCTTCTTCCATGTTGTGCGCGATGCCGGAAACCGGGCAGGCCAGGCCGATGTCTTTCATCGCCTTGTCGAAGCGCGAACGGTCTTCGGCCTTGTCGATGGTGTCGGCGTTGGCACCGATCATCTCGACGCCGAACTTCTCCAGCACGCCATGCTTTTCCAGGTCCAGCGCGCAGTTCAGCGCGGTCTGACCGCCCATGGTCGGCAGCAGCGCATCAGGGCGCTCCTTCTCGATGATCTTAGCCACGGTCGACCACTTGATCGGCTCGATGTAGGTGGCGTCGGCCATCGACGGGTCGGTCATGATGGTGGCCGGGTTGGAGTTCACCAGGATGACGCGATAGCCCTCTTCTTTCAGGGCCTTGCAGGCCTGAGCGCCAGAGTAGTCGAACTCGCAGGCCTGGCCGATGACGATGGGGCCGGCACCGAGGATCAGGATACTTTTGATGTCTGTACGTTTTGGCATGAGTCTTACTCGAATCCTTGGGTCAGTCGGCGGGGCTTAGCGGCGCTTGGCCATGGCTTCGATGAAGCGGTCAAACAGCGGGGCCACGTCGTGCGGGCCCGGGCTCGCCTCCGGGTGCCCCTGGAAGCTGAAGGCTTCCTTGTCGGTGCGCTCGATGCCCTGCAGGGTGCCGTCGAACAGCGACTTGTGGGTGGCGCGCAGGTTGGCGGGCAGACTGGCCTCGTCAACGGCGAAACCGTGGTTCTGGCTGGTGATCATCACCACGCCGGTGTCGAGGTCCTGCACCGGGTGGTTGGCACCGTGATGGCCGTGGCCCATCTTCACGGTCTTGGCACCGGAGGCCAGCGCCAACAGTTGGTGACCAAGGCAGATGCCGAAGACCGGAATTTCGGTCTGCAGCACATCCTTGATCGCCTGGATCGCGTAGTCGCACGGCTCGGGATCGCCCGGACCGTTGGACAGGAACACACCGTCCGGATTCAGCGCCAGCACGTCGCTTGCCGGAGTCTGCGCCGGCACCACAGTCAGGCGGCAGCCGCGCTCGACCAGCATGCGCAGGATGTTCAGCTTGACGCCGTAGTCGTAGGCAACCACGTGGTACTTGAGATCGGCAGCCGGGACTTCCGGGTGAGCGTCGTCCTTCAGATTCCACACGCTGGAGCGCCACTCGTAGCGCTCGGTGACGGTGACCTCCTTGGCCAGATCCATGCCCTTGAGGCCGGGGAAGCTTCGCGCCAGTTCCAGCGCCTTCTCTTCGGTAGCGTCGTCGCCAACCAGGATGCAGCCGTTCTGCGCCCCTTTCTCACGCAGGATGCGAGTCAGGCGGCGGGTATCGATGCCGGCGATGGCGACGGTACCGTTTTCCTTGAGGTATTCGTCCAGCGGCTGCTTGTTGCGCCAGTTGCTGGATATCAGCGGCAGGTCGCGAATGATCAGGCCGGCGGCCCAGACGCGGTTCGACTCGGCGTCCTCCGGCGTGGTGCCGGTATTGCCGATATGCGGGTAGGTCAGGGTAACGATTTGCTGGGCATAGGAAGGATCGGTAAGGATTTCCTGATAGCCGGTCATGGCCGTATTGAACACGACCTCACCGATTGTATGGCCGTCGGCCCCGATGGCATCACCGCGGAAAATGCTGCCGTCGGCAAGGGCGAGTATGGCTGGCTTAGTCAAGAAGACCTCCCTTAGATCTGAAACTTGCACAAACGCAGGTTGTAAAAAAGCGGGATGACGTATTGACCGTCACCCCGCTTCTTTATCTGATTCATTCTGCGTTACTTTTAGTGGACACACTAAAGCAGGAAGCTTACAGGAAAAGCCATTTTCGGTCCACAGCCAAGGTGGACCGTTCAGGCATTTCAGTTCAGCCCTAGGACATCCTGCATGTCATACAGGCCTGCATCCTGACCATCCAGCCAGAGCGCCGCGCGTACAGCCCCCTTGGCGAAGGTCATGCGGCTCGACGCCTTGTGCGTGATCTCCACGCGCTCGCCATCAGCAGCAAACAGAACCGTGTGATCACCGACCACATCACCCGCACGCACGGTCGCAAACCCGATGGTCTCGCGCTCGCGCGCACCGGTCTGGCCTTCACGCCCGTAGACGGCAACTTTCTGCAGATCACGCCCCAGCGCATTGGCCACTACCTCGCCCATGCGCAGCGCGGTACCGGACGGCGCATCCACCTTGTGCCGGTGGTGCGCCTCGATGATCTCGATATCGACATCGTCACCCAGCACGCGCGCCGCGGTATCCAGCAGTTTCAGGCACAGATTGACGCCGACGCTGTAGTTGGCCGCGAAGACGATCGGAATCTCCTTGGCCACCTCCGCCAGACGCTGTTTTTCCTCGGCCGAAAAGCCGGTGGTGCCGATGACCATCGCCTTGCCGGCCTTGCGGCAGAATTCGAGGTTCTTCAACGTCACCGACGGATGGGTGAAATCGATCAGCACATCGAACTCGTCGGCCACCTGGGCGAGATCGCTCGACAGGGTCACACCAATGCGCCCCAGCGCCGCCAGCTCGCCGGCATCGGCGCCGATCAGACTGCTGTCCGGGCGGTCAATCGCCGCGGTCAGCCCGGCACCCTCGGCCTGACCAACTGCCTCGATGAGGATCTTGCCCATGCGCCCGGCGGCGCCCATCACTGCAATACGTCGCATAACCTGTTCCTTAGATATCACCGAAGAAGCGCTTCACGCCGTCGAACCAGCCACTGGCCTTCGGCGAATGGGAGCTGTCACCTTCCAGCGACTTGCGGAACTCATCCAGCAACTCACGCTGACGCTTGTTCAGGTTGACCGGCGTTTCCACCGCCACCTTGCACATCAGGTCGCCGGCACCGCCGCCACGCACCGGAGCCACGCCCTTGCCACGCAGACGGAACAGCTTGCCGGTCTGGGTACCTTCCGGAATCTTCAGCTTGACCCGGCCATCCAGGGTCGGCACTTCCAGCTCACCGCCCAGCGCCGCATCGGCAAAGCTGATCGGTACTTCGCAGTACAGGTGCTTGCCATCGCGCTGGAAGATCGCGTGCTCGCGCACATTGACCACCACATACAGGTCGCCCGCCGGGCCACCCATGCTGCCAGCCTCACCTTCGCCGGTCAGGCGGATGCGGTCACCGGTATCGACACCCGCCGGCACCTTGACCGACAAGGTCTTGCTCTCTTCCACACGCCCCTGGCCGTGGCACGAGCCACACGGGTCGGTGATCATCTTGCCGTTGCCGTGGCAACGCGGGCAGGTCTGCTGCACCGAGAAGAAGCCCTGCTGCATACGCACCTGGCCGATACCGCCACAGGTGGTACAGGTCACCGGACTGGTGCCCTTCTTCGCGCCGGAGCCTTCACAGGTCTTGCAGTTGACCAGGGTCGGCACGCGAATGGTCACCGTGGTGCCGCGCACCGCTTCCTCGAGATCCAGCTCCAGCGTGTAACGCAGATCGCTGCCACGCTGCGCGCCACCGCGCGAACCGCCGCCACGACCGCCACCGAAGAAATCGCTGAACACATCGCCGAAAATGTCGGAGAAGTTCGCGCCGCCCGCACCGAAGCCACCACCGCCCCCCGTCTGCGGGTCGACGCCGGCATGCCCGTACTGGTCGTAGGCCGAACGCTTGGCCGCATCGGACAGCACTTCGTAGGCCTCGTTGGCCTCCTTGAACTGCTCTTCGGCGGCTTTGTCGTCCGGGTTGCGGTCCGGGTGAAACTTCATCGCCAAACGGCGATAAGCCTTCTTCAGCTCCGCTTCGCTGGCGCCGCGCTCGACACCGAGCACTTCGTAATAGTCACGTTTGGCCATAAATCTTCAACACCCTCAATTCGTCTACCCCAGACACGCCAACGCGGGAGCAAGCCCCCGCGTGACGGATCTGCCCGCCGCAATCACGCTGCGGCGGGCTGGAGCGGAAGCAAGCCGCGGCTTACTTGTTGTCCTTCACCTCTTCGAACTCGGCGTCGACCACATCGTCGGCACCGTCCTGAGCGGCATCGGCGCCACCCTGAGGCGCAGCACCCGGCTGCGGCTGCTCGGCGTACATCTTCTGCGCCAGCGGCGTGGTGACCTCGGACAGAGCATTCATCTTGGCCTCGATGGCCGCCTTGTCGTCGCCCTTCACCGCCACTTCGAGTTCGCCCAGGGCTTTCTCGATGGCCGCTTTCTCGTCGGCAGTGGCCTTGTCGCCCGCCTCGGTTATCATCTTGCGCGTGGCATGCACCAGACCGTCGCCTTGGTTACGGGCAGTGACCAGCTCCTCGAACTTGCGATCTTCCTCGGCGTTGGCCTCGGCATCACGCACCATCTGCTCGATTTCCTCCTCGGACAGACCGGAGTTGGCCTTGATCACGATGGACTGCTGCTTGCCGGTGGCCTTGTCTTTGGCGCCGACGTGCAGAATGCCGTTGGCGTCGATGTCGAAGGTCACTTCGATCTGCGGCACGCCACGCGGAGCCGGCGGAATCTCGGCCAGGTCGAACTTGCCCAGCGACTTGTTCTGCGCGGCTTGCTTGCGCTCGCCCTGCAGCACATGGATGGTCACTGCGCCCTGGTTGTCGTCGGCAGTCGAGAACACCTGCGACTTCTTGGTCGGGATGGTGGTGTTCTTCTCGATCAGCGCGGTCATCACGCCGCCCATGGTTTCGATACCCAGGGTCAGCGGCGAGACGTCGAGCAGCAGCACGTCCTTGACGTCGCCAGCCAGAACGGCACCCTGAATCGCAGCACCGATGGCTACGGCTTCGTCCGGGTTGACGTCCTTGCGCGCTTCTTTACCGAAGAACTCGGCGACCTTCTGCTGCACCAGCGGCATGCGGGTCTGACCGCCGACCAGAATCACTTCGTCGATGCTGCCGACGTCCAGACCGGAGTCTTTCAGGGCAATGCGGCACGGCTCGATGGTACGAGTGACCAGGTCTTCGACCAGGGCTTCCAGCTTGGCGCGGGAGATCTTCACGTTCAGGTGCTTCGGACCGGTCGCATCTGCAGTGATATACGGCAGGTTGACGTCGGTCTGCTGCGCGGACGACAGCTCGATCTTGGCCTTCTCGGCGGACTCCTTCAGGCGCTGCATGGCCAGCGGATCGCCCTTCAGGTCGATACCGGACTCTTTCTTGAATTCGTCGACGAGGTAGTCGATCAGGCGAATGTCAAAGTCCTCACCGCCGAGGAAGGTGTCACCGTTGGTGGCCAGTACTTCGAACTGGTGCTCGCCGTCGACTTCAGCGATCTCGATCACCGAAACGTCGAACGTACCGCCGCCCAGGTCATAGACGATCACGGTGTGGTCGCCCTTGCCCTTGTCCATGCCATAGGCCAGTGCAGCCGCGGTCGGCTCGTTGATGATGCGCTTGACCTCGAGACCGGCAATACGGCCGGCGTCCTTGGTCGCTTGGCGCTGGCTGTCGTTGAAGTAGGCCGGCACGGTGATGACCGCTTCAGTCACGGCCTCGCCGAGATAGTCTTCGGCGGTCTTCTTCATCTTCTTCAGCACTTCCGCGGAGATCTGCGGCGGCGCCATCTTCTGGCCATTCACTTCGACCCAGGCGTCACCGTTGTCAGCCTTGGCGATCTTGTACGGCACCATCTTGATGTCTTTCTGCACGACGTCTTCGTCGAAGCGGCGGCCGATCAGGCGCTTTACCGCGTACAGGGTGTTGTGCGGGTTGGTCACCGCCTGACGCTTGGCGGACTGGCCGACCAGGATTTCGCCGTCGTTGGCGTACGCGATGATCGACGGCGTGGTACGCGCGCCTTCGGCGTTTTCGATGACCTTGACGTTACCGTTTTCCAGAATAGCGACGCAGGAGTTGGTGGTCCCCAGGTCGATACCGATGATTCTGCCCATTTCATTCTCTCCAAAACTTGGTTTTAGCGCGGCCCGCTGCTTTGGGCCGCGTAGCTTGATTCGCTTGACTAAACAGATGGGGGCCAACCGGCCGATTTCAAGCCTGCTCGTCAATCGACGGCGGCGGCGCGCTGGGCGCTTTGCTCACGACCACCATGGCCGGACGCAACAGGCGGCCGCTGAGCAGGTAGCCCTTCTGGAACACCTTGAGCACGGAGTTCGGCTCGACATGGGTGCTCTCTTCCATGGCCATCGCCTGATGGTGCTCCGGGTTGAACGGGGCACCATGCGGATCGACCGCTTCGATCTGGTAACGCTTGAGCGTGTCGTGGAACAGCTTGAGGGTCAGCTCCATGCCTTCACGCACGGCCTTGATCGACTCGTCATTGGGGCTGGACAGCTCCAAGCCACGCTCCAGGCTGTCGACAACCGGCAGCAGGTCATTGGCGAATTTTTCCAGCGCGAACTTGTGCGCCTTCTCCACGTCCTGCTCGGCACGGCGGCGCACGTTCTGCAGATCGGCAGCAACGCGCAGCGACTGATCCTGCGCGGCGGCCAGCTGTTCTTCGAGCGCCAGCACGCGTGCGCCCAAGTCTTCACCGGCGACGCCTTCGGTTGCGGGATGGTCTTGCGGGTTCTGCGTATCGAGGGTCTGTTCGTCAGCCATTAGGTCCTCCTGTTAATGCGACAGCGGGTCATGGCCCGCGCTTATGCCGCCTATATGGGGCCCAAACACAAGGTTTCAAGGGTTATTGTCAGGGCAAAACAAAACACTGTATAAATAGCCAGCACAAAAGCTCGGCATCCTGCCAGCCAGCGAAATACTGAACGGCCAATCTTTTCGGGAGCGCATTCCATGCTGGTGCACCTGTCGGTTCACAACTACGCCATCGTCGAACACCTGGATCTCGAGCTGCAGCGCGGCATGTCGGTGATCACCGGGGAAACCGGTGCAGGCAAGTCGATCATGCTCGACGCCTTGGGCTTGGCCCTCGGCGATCGTGCCGACAGCGGCGTGGTGCGCCCCGGCGCCGACAAGGCCGACATTCTCGCCAGCTTCGACCTCGACGATATTCCCGAAGCGCGCACCTGGCTCGGCGAGCGCGACCTGGACCACGACGGCCCGTGCATCCTGCGCCGGGTCATCACCAGCGAAGGGCGCTCGCGCGGCTACATCAATGGCAGCCCCTGCCCGCTCGGCGACCTCAAGGCGTTGGGCGAGCTGCTGATCGACATCCACAGCCAGCACGAGCACCAATCGCTGCTCAAGCCGGAGACCCACCGCCGCCTGCTCGACGAATATGCTGGCAGCCAGGAACTGGCGCGCCAGGTGCACCTCGCCGCCCAGCGCTGGCGCCAGACCCGCCAGGAACTGCAACGCCTGACCTCGACCAGCGACGAGCAGCGCGCCCGCCATCAGTTGCTCAGCTATCAGCTCGAAGAACTCGACAACCTGGCCCTGGGCGAAAACGAACTGGAGCAACTGGAGCAGGAACACAAGACTCTGAGCAACTCCGAACAACTGCTCGGCGCCTGCCGCCAGGTACTGGAACTGTGCAGCGAGAACGATGCGGGCAACGTGCTCTCCGCCCTGACCGCCAGCCTCAATCGCCTGACCGCATTCAGCAACCAGCCAAGCGCCCTGGGCGAAGCCACCAACCTGCTGGCCAGCGCGCAGATTCAGGTAGAAGAGGCGATCGGCGAACTGAACCGCTTCCTCGACCATTTCGATGCCGACCCACAACGCCAACAGCAACTCGAGGAGCGCCTCGACGTCATCTATACCCTGGCGCGCAAGCACCGCATCCAGCCGACCGAGCTCGGCGAACTGCAACAACGGTTGTTCGAGGAGCTCGAAAGCCTCAACGCCGACGACCAGGCCACCGAACGCCTCAGCGAAGAGCTCGCCGCCTACGCTCGCCACTTCCAGGAGAAGGCCGCAGAACTCAGCCAGCTACGCCAACAGGCCGCCACGCGCCTGGCCGCAGCCGTGCAGGACGAGATGCAGAGCCTGGGCATGCCCGGCGGGCGCTTCAGCATCGAACTGCAGACAGGCAACGCGGACGAACCGCAGCCACATGGTCTGGAGCAGGTGGAGTTTCTGGTCAGCGCCAACCCCGGCCAACCGATCAAACCGCTGGCCAAGGTCGCCTCGGGCGGTGAGCTGTCACGCATCAGCCTGGCGATCCAGGTCATCACCGCACAGACCTCGCGCGTGCCGACCCTGGTGTTCGACGAAGTCGACGTCGGCATCGGTGGCCCGACCGCCGAAGTGGTCGGGCAACTGCTGCGCCGCTTAGGCGAACGCGGCCAAGTGCTGACCGTCACACACCTGCCGCAGGTCGCCGCACAGGGCCATCAACACCTGTTCGTGCACAAGCAGCGCGACAGCGAGGAAACCCGCACGGCGGTGGCCAACCTCGACAACGTGCAGCGCATCGAAGAAGTAGCGCGCATGCTCGGCGGCGTCGACCTCACGGACGAATCGTTGCAGCACGCCCGCAGAATGGTCGCCAGCGCGCAACACTGAGCCGATTCGTCGACATGAAAAAGGCGCCCTTGGGCGCCTTTTTCATTCAGCTCGAATCACTTGCTTTTCTGGCGCACGTAGAGCACCAGATTGTGATCGACCAGTTCGAAACCGTGCTTCTTGACGATCTCTTTCTGCAGCTTCTCGATTTCCGGATCGAAGAACTCGATGACATCGCCGGTATCGACGCAGACCATGTGGTCGTGGTGACCCCCGTCTGCCAGTTCGAAGACAGCATGGCCGCCATCGAAGTTGTGACGCTCGACCAGGCCCGCCGCCTCGAACTGGGTCAGAACCCGGTAAACGGTGGCCAGGCCGACATCTTCACCGGCTTCCATCAATGCCTTGTAGACATCTTCAGCACTCATATGGCGCTGGCCGCTGGAGGCGGAGTCGAGCATTTGCAGGATTTTCACGCGCGGCAAGGTTACTTTCAGGCCGGCTTTGCGCAGTTCGCTATTTTCAACCATGGTCAGCTTTCTCGAGGTTGCTGCTTCGCAGCTTCCGTTAATGCGGGTATGATCGGGGTTTACTTTGCCCAGCCAAGATAGTGGAAGTCACCCACCGATGCAAAACACCAAGCTCTTGCTGTCCAGCCTCACACTCGTGGGTCTGTTCGCACTCGCCGGTTGTTCATTTCCCGGGGTTTATAAAATCGACATCCAGCAGGGCAATGTCGTAACGCAGGACATGATAGACCAGTTGAAGCCCGGAATGACCCGCCGACAAGTGCGGTTTATCATGGGTAACCCGCTGATCACCGACACCTTCCACGCCAAACGCTGGGACTACCTGTACAGCATTCAGCCGGGTGGCCGTCAGCGCTACCAGGAACGTGTGAGCCTGATGTTCGACGGCAACGATCAACTGATCGGCCTGGCCGGCGACTTTATGCCGGGCGTCAGCCGTGACCAGGCGATCATGGGCGAAGACGGCGAAACCCGCGTCACGCCGCAACAACCGCAGCAGGAAACCGAAGAGCCCGCAAAACCTGGCTCGCTGCTCGAACAGATCCAGCGCGAAGTCGACCAGGCCGAACCGGTCCCGGTACCGATTCCGGAACCACTGGAAAGCAGCCCGCAGTAAACAAAAAAGCCCGGTCTCACCGGGCTTTTTTATGGACGCTGTATTTCAGCAAGCCCCCCCTGACAGATCAGCGCTGCTCGGTCGCCCTGGCCAACGCGGCGCGGGCGGCGCGCTGCTTGCGCACCTCTTTCGGGTCGGCCACCAGAGGCCGGTAGATCTCTACCCGCTCACCTTCTTCCAGGATGCGCTCCTCCGGTTTGGCCAGCGCCTTGCCGAAAATCCCCAGCGGCGCAGTTGCCAGATCGAGCTGCGGAAAGCTTTCGCCCAGCCCGGACTGCAGTACCGCCTCACGCGCCGTCACACCCTGCGGAAACTCCAAGCTGACCAACGCCTGCCGGTCCACCAGCGCATAGGCCACCTCAACCGTGATGCCTGGCTTAGCCATAAAGCTGCTTGGCCCGCTGGCAGAAAGCGTCGACCAGGGTATTCGCCGCCTGGTTGAACAGCGGCCCGAGGGTCGCCTTGACCAGCGGACCGGCGTAATCGAAGGTCATGTCCAGACTGATCTTGCAGGCCTTGTCGCCCAGCGCCTTGAACTCCCACAGCCCGTGCAACTGGCTGAACGGCCCCTCCTCGAGCGCCATCTCGATGCTCTTGCCCGGCACCAGCGTGTTGCGCGTCATGAAACGCTGGCTGAGCCCGCCCTTGGCCACGCTGAGACTGGCGCGCATGTGCGTCTCGCTGACCTCGAGCACCTCGGCCGCCGAGCACCAAGGCAGGAACTGCGGGTAGCCCGCCACGTCATTGACCAGATCGTAGAGCGCCTGCGCCGGATAGGGCAGCAGGGCGGATCGCTGGATTCGGGTGCTCATCGCCTCTCACTTCTGCAGCTGCGGCACAGCAGTGGGCTTGCACCCGACCGACCGCCAAGAAGCGCGCATTGTGCGTAATTCACTTGCCCCCCTCAAGCACAGGCTGTCGCCAGCAGCGTGCCGACTCCCTATAATGCGCCGCCTATGGCCAAACAGAAGAAACATCCCTCCGGGACCATCGCGCTGAACAAAAAGGCGCTGCACGATTACTTCGTCGAACAGAAGTTCGAGGCTGGACTCGCCCTGTCCGGCTGGGAAGTGAAGAGCCTGCGCGCAGGCAAGGCACAGCTGGTTGACAGCTACGTGCTGCTCAAGGACGACGAAGCCTGGCTGATGGGGTGTCACATCACTCCGCTGAAGACCGCCAGCACCCACGTCATCGCCGACCCCATTCGTACACGCAAGTTGCTGCTGAACAGACGCGAGCTGGACAAGCTGTTCGGCGCCGTGCAGCAGAAGGGCTACACCTGCGTCGCACTGTCGATCTACTGGAAGCAGCACCTGGTCAAGTGCGAGATCGCCCTGGCCAAGGGCAAGAAGGATTTCGACAAGCGCCACACCGAGAAAGAGCGTGACGCCGACCGCGAAGTCCAGCGCGCCATGCGCACCAAGGGCAAGGACGACTAACCCGTCAGGCTAGATGCCCTGGCGGCGCTGCGCGCGCGCCATGCGCTTGGCTTCCTGCTGCCCCTCGGCGAGCACTTCCTGAACGTAGAGGATGTGCCCGTGCGACACCTCCCGCGCCTCCTCCGCACGCCGCTCGATGATCGCTTCGAACAACGCCCGGTGCTGCTGCATCAGCATGTCGCGGGTTTCGCTGCGCTGCAGGTACATACCGCCGATGTTGGTCACCACGTTGTGCTTGAGCAAATCGAACAGGCCACGAATGGTGTGCAGCAGCACGGCATTGTGGCTGGCCTCGGCGATGGCCAGGTGAAAGCGCGCATCGGCCGCGCCCTCTTCCGCCCGCGTAGCCTTGCTGCCAGGCGCATAGCAGGCCTGCAGCGCTTCGAAGGCCTCACGCAGACGCTGATGATCGACCTCCGTCGCCCGCCGCGCCGCGTAGTAAGCGCATGAACCTTCCAACGTGTGGCGGAACTCCAGCAGATCGCGCTGCGCATCCGGGTTGCTCTCCAGGAGATGCAGCAGTGGATCGCTGAAGGTCGAGCCCAACTCCGCGGCGACATAGTTGCCGCCGCCCTGGCGACTGACCAGCAACCCCTTGGCCGCCAGCTTCTGGATTGCTTCGCGCAGCGATGGCCGTGACACGCCGAACTGCTCCGCCAGCGCACGCTCGGCCGGCAGGCGTTCGCCGGCCTTGAGCGTGCCTTCGAGGATCAGCGACTCGAGCTGGCTGACGATATCGTCCGACAGACGGCGCTGCTGTACCTGACCAAACCCCATACCTGTTCCCACCATTTTCCCTTGCCTGCGACAGCCCGTCTGCGGCGCCGCTTTTCATCATCTGTCGCGGCAGCCTAACCAGCGCGCCGCGGGCCTACAAGCGACAACGGATGAGCCTACCCGCGACCAAAGTCGTAGGGCGCGAAATTGACATGCCGACGGCCAGGCTTTTACCCTGAGCCGTCGATTTTGTAAATTGGTATTACCAATTTAGGCGACGAACAGCGCCGACCAGGCTGTACTGCGTTTGCGGGGCCACAAGCACCAGAACGCCGCAGCCGAATGACAGGCAAACCAAGAACAATTAGGGAGCCACCCCACATGCAAACCTGGCAACAACTCTACACACCGCTCGGCAGCCTCGGCCTGTCCGCGCTGGTCGCGCTCATCCCCATCGTCTTCTTTTTCCTGGCCCTGGCGGTGTTCCGCCTGAAAGGTCATGTCGCCGGCAGCATCACTTTGGCGCTGTCGATCATCGTCGCCATCTTCGCCTTCCAGATGCCCGCCGACATGGCCTTCGCCGCCGCCGGTTACGGTTTCGCCTATGGCCTGTGGCCCATTGCCTGGATCATCGTCGCAGCAGTATTCCTCTACAAACTGACAGTGAAGAGCGGCCAGTTCGAGATCATCCGCAGCTCGGTCCTGTCGATCACCGACGACCAACGCCTGCAGGTGCTGCTGATCGGCTTCTCCTTCGGCGCCTTCCTCGAAGGTGCTGCCGGCTTCGGTGCACCGGTGGCGATCACCGCGGCCCTGCTCGTCGGCCTCGGCTTCAATCCGCTGTACGCCGCTGGCCTGTGCCTGATCGCCAACACCGCACCGGTAGCCTTCGGCGCCCTGGGCATTCCGATCATCGTCGCCGGCCAGGTCACCGGCATTGACGCCTTCAAGATCGGCGCCATGGCAGGCCGTCAGCTACCGCTGCTGTCGATCATCGTGCCGTTCTGGCTGGTGGCGATGATGGACGGCTGGCGTGGCATCAAGGAAACCTGGCCGGCCGCACTGGTCGCCGGTGTCAGCTTTGCCGTCACCCAGTACTTCACGTCCAACTACATCGGCCCGGAACTGCCGGACATCACCTCGGCGCTGGTCAGCCTGGTCTGCCTGACCCTGTTCCTCAAGGTCTGGAGCCCGAGCCGCGCAGCCGAGCCGGAAGTGGTCGGCGTATCGGCCGGCGGTGCAGCCATCGTTGGCGGTTTCGGCGGCAAGCGCAGCACCACGCCTTCGCCATACAGCTTCGGTGAAATCCTCAAGGCCTGGTCGCCGTTCCTGATCCTCACCGTACTGGTCACCATCTGGACCCTGAAACCGTTCAAGGCGCTGTTCGCCGCCGGCGGCTCGATGTACAGCACGGTGTTCAATTTCGCCATCCCGCACCTCGACCAACTGGTGATCAAGACCGCGCCGATCGTCACCGCTGCCACCGCCATGCCGGCCGTGTTCAAGCTCGACCCGATCTCCGCCACCGGCACCGCGATCTTCTTCTCCGCGCTGGTCTCCATGCTGGTGCTGAAGATCAATGCTAAAACTGGTCTGACCACATTCAAGGAAACCCTGATCGAGCTGAAATGGCCGATCCTGTCGATCGGCATGGTGCTGGCGTTCGCCTTCGTCACCAACTACTCGGGCATGTCCAGCACCCTGGCCCTGGTCCTGGCCGGCACCGGCGTGCTGTTCCCGTTCTTCTCGCCATTCCTCGGCTGGCTGGGCGTGTTCCTCACCGGCTCGGATACCTCGTCCAACGCCCTGTTCAGCTCGCTGCAGGCCACCACCGCACACCAGATCGGGGTCAACGACACACTGCTGGTCGCGGCCAACACCAGCGGCGGCGTGACCGGCAAGATGATCTCACCACAATCCATCGCCGTGGCCTGCGCCGCCACCGGCATGGTTGGCAAGGAATCCGATCTGTTCCGCTTCACCCTCAAGCACAGCCTGATCTTCGCCGCCTTCGTCGGCCTGATCACCCTGGCCCAGGCCTACTGGCTGACGGGCATGCTCGTCCATTGAGGACAGCCGTTTGGCCGGCAGCAGCGATGCCCGCCAAGCGCACAAGGTTGTAACGCTGTACCCGCCAGGCTGACGTGATCGTCGCCTGGCGGACCTGTTCCACCCCCTAGCAATCGGTGTGAATCCCATGATCATTTCTGCCTCTACCGACTACCGCGCCGCTGCCCAGCGCAAGCTGCCGCCGTTCCTGTTCCACTACATCGACGGCGGCGCCTATGCCGAGTACACGCTCAAACGCAATGTCGAGGACCTGGCCAGCATCGCCTTGCGCCAGCGCGTGCTGCGCAACATGTCCGAGCTGAGTCTGGAAACCCGTCTGTTCAACGAAACGCTGTCCATGCCGGTGGCGCTCGCCCCGGTCGGGCTGACCGGCATGTACGCGCGCCGCGGCGAGGTGCAGGCCGCACAGGCGGCCGCGGTGAAGGGCATTCCCTTCACCCTGTCGACCGTTTCGGTGTGTCCGATCGAGGAGGTGGCGCCCGCCATCGACCGGCCGATGTGGTTCCAGCTCTACGTGCTGAAAGATCGCGGCTTCATGAAGAACGCCCTGGAGCGAGCCAAGGCTGCCGGCGTAACCACCCTGGTGTTCACCGTCGACATGCCCACGCCGGGTGCCCGCTACCGCGACGCCCACTCCGGCATGAGCGGCACCAACGCCGCGGCACGCCGCATGCTGCAAGCCGTCACGCACCCGGCCTGGGCCTGGGACGTCGGCGTGCGCGGTCGCCCGCATGACCTCGGCAACATCTCCACCTACCGCGGCAACCCGACCGGCCTGGCCGACTACATCGGCTGGCTCGGCGCCAACTTCGACCCGTCGATCTCCTGGAAAGACCTGGAGTGGATCCGTGAATTCTGGGACGGCCCGATGGTGATCAAGGGCATCCTCGATGCCGAAGACGCCAGGGACGCCGTGCGCTTCGGCGCCGACGGCATCGTCGTGTCCAACCACGGCGGTCGCCAGCTCGACGGCGTACTGTCCAGCGCCCGCGCCCTGCCGGCCATCGCCGACGCGGTGAAAGGCGAACTGGCGATCCTCGCCGACTCCGGCGTACGCAGCGGTCTCGACGTGGTGCGCATGATCGCTCTGGGCGCCGACACCGTGATGCTCGGCCGCGCCTTCGTCTACGCCCTGGCCGCAGCCGGCGGTGCCGGCGTGCTCAACCTGCTCGACCTGATCGAGAAGGAAATGCGCGTGGCCATGGTCCTGACCGGCGCCAAGTCGATCAGCGACATCAGCGCCGACTCGCTGGTCAAGGAGCTCTGAAGCATGTCAACCATCAGCCGCGACGCCCTGCTCGCCAGCCTGCGCGAGGTGGTCGGCAACGACCACGTGCTCACCGACGAACAGAGCACCCGGCGCTTTCGCAAGGGCCATCGCACCGGTGACGGCGGCGTGCTCGCCGTGGTCCGCCCCGGTAGCCTGTTGGAGCAGTGGCGCGTGCTGCAGGCCGCCGTGGCGGCCGACCGCATCGTCATCATGCAGGCGGCCAACACCGGCCTGACCGGCGGCTCGACCCCGGACGGCAACAACTACGACCGCGAGATCGTGCTGGTCAGCACCCTGCGCATCACCGGCGTGCAGCTGATCAACGACGGCCAGCAGGTGGTCTGCCTGCCAGGCGCCACCCTCGATCGCCTGGAGCAGGCCCTGGCCCCGCTGGGCCGTGAGCCGCATTCGGTGATCGGTTCCTCGTGCATCGGCGCCTCGGTGCTGGGCGGCGTGTGCAACAACTCCGGCGGTGCCCTGGTCCGCCGCGGCCCGGCCTACACCGAACTGGCGCTGTACGCGCAGGTGCAGGCGGACGGCTCGCTGGAACTGGTCAACCACCTGGGCATCGAGCTGGGCGACAGCCCGGAGGAAATCCTCACCCGCCTGCAGAAAGGCGAGTACACCCCGCAGCAGGTGAGTAACGAAGGCACCGGCAAAGCCTCCGACGCCCGCTACGGCGAGCACGTGCGCGACGTCGACGCCGACACCCCGGCGCGCTTCAACGCCGACCCCTCGCGCCTGTTCGAAGCCTCCGGCTCGGCCGGCAAGCTGTGCCTGTTCGCCGTGCGCCTGGACACCTACGCCAAGGAAGCCAGCTCGGTGTTCTACATCGGCAGCAACGACCCGCACGACCTCACCGAGGTGCGCCGTCACCTGCTCACCCACCTGCCAAGCCTGCCGATCGCCGGTGAATACATCCACCGCACCGCCTTCGACATCGGCGAGCAGTACGGCAAGGACACCTTCCTGGTGATCGACCGTTTCGGCACCGCCAAAGTCCCCGCCGCCTTCGCCCTGAAGAGCCGCGTTGACGGTTTCTTCGAGCGCTTCGGCCTGCGCGGCGTCGCTGACCGGGCGATCCAGGTGCTGATGAACCTGCTACCCAGCCACCTGCCGCCGCGCATGCGCGAGTACCGCGACCGCTTCGAGCATCACCTGCTGGTGCGTGTGTCCAACGACAGCCTGGCGGCCACCCAAGACTTCCTCGCCGAGTACTTCGCCGGCCGCAGCAGCGGCGCCTTCTTCGCCTGTGATGCCGAGGAAGGGCGCAAGGCCTTCCTCCATCGCTTCGCCATCGCCGGCGCGGCGATCCGCTACCGCGAGGCGCACCGCAGCAGCGTGGAAGACATCGTCGCCCTGGACATCGCCCTGCGCCGCAACGATCGCGACTGGGTCGAGACGCTGCCGGCCGAGATGGAGCAGCAGATCATCCACAAGCTCTACTACGGGCACTTCTTCTGCCACGTGTTCCACCAGGACTACATCATCCGCAAGGGCGTCGACCCGCTGGCGATGGAGCACCGCATGTGGACCCTGCTCGACGAGCGCCGCGCCGAGTACCCGGCCGAGCACAACGTCGGCCACCTGTACGTCGCCAAGCCGGCACTGGCGGGTTTCTACCGCGAACTGGACCCAAGCAACGCGCTGAACCCCGGCATCGGCCACACCTCGAAACAAAAGCACTGGGGCGAATGCTGCGACGGGCACTGAAGTACCTCGACCAACCGGGCAGCCCTGCCCGGTTGCCACAACACGCGAGCGCGCCTCCCCTTGCCTCTACCCGCCGGACAGTGGGAGTGGCAGCCGCGTGACAGTAAAAAAACCTGAACCCCTGCGCGACCTGCCAAGTCCATCTTCATAAGCCCGCACGCTCGGGGCTTACTTCATCTCGGACGCGATGGCTCCACGGCAGCACCGCTCGTGCGGACTGATCCGAGACCTGACAGGAAGCAACAGGAGAGACACCATGAAACGTACCGCCCTGATTTTTGCCACTGCCCTGATCGCCTCCCCCGTGTTTGCGGCCGACGACCTGTGCAGCATCAATCTGCAGAAGCTCGATGATCAACTGGCCACCCACACCACGATTACCGCGCCACTGAAAACCCAGGTCGAAGACCTGCAAACCCAGGCCAAGGCCGCGCAACAGGCAGGCAACAATGAAGATTGTGCGTCGGCTGCCACCCAGGCACTGACCCTGCTGGAAAAAACCGATAAAGGTGGTGAAGGCGCCGGTAGCTGATCGCCTTCCAGACCAGCCCCGCCGGGGGCTGGTCGATCGGCGCAGCCGCGCAAGGCGGCCAGCGCTTTCTATACTGCAAGCCTCCATCCCACGTTCGGAGGTGCCCCATGCGTCGCATTCCCCTGATTCTCGCCCTGACCCTGTTCGGCACTGGCCTGGTCAGCACCCACTCCTGGGCCATGCATTGCCCACAGGACATGGCCAAGATCGATCAGCTGTTGAAGACTGACCCGCCGGCCGATCCCGAGGTATTGGCCCAGGTGAAAGACCTGCGCGCCGAAGGTGAAACGCTGCACAAGGCCGGCGACCACGAAGAGTCGGCGCGGGTGCTGGAAGAAGCGCTGAACCTGTTGCAGGCCAGCGAGTAGCGTTAGCCGCTCTGCCCCAAGAGCGACAGCGCCAGCTGGCGCAACTGCTGCAGATCGACGGGTTTGAGCAGGCAGGCCTGCGCGCCACGCTGGCGCGCCTCGGCTGCCAGTGCCTCGTCACAGGCCGCGCTGACCACCAGCACCGGCACATCGACCAGACGCGGCTGCGTGCGCATCCAGTCGAGCACCTCCAGGCCATTGCCATCCGGCAGGTCGAGATCCAGCACCACCAGCGCCGGCTCGCCGCTCACCAGCAGCTCACGCGCGCGCCGCACCGAACCGGCACTCTGCACCTCGGCCATCTGCCGCAGGCCTTGCTGCAGCACGCGCAGGCAGGCGGGGTGATCCTCTACACAAAGCACCTGCGCCAGCGGCGCAACGAGCAACGGCTGGTTGCCGCCAGCTGACGTCTCGCTGCCCTGCGGGCCGGCGGCGCTGGGCAGGTCGATCCAGAAGCGACTGCCGACATCCGGCTCGCTGTTGAAACCGATCTCGCCATCCATCAATGCCGCCAGCTCCTTGCACAGCACCAGGCCAATACCGGTGCCGGGAATGTTCGAGCTTTCCCGACCCAGGCGCTGGAACGGCTGGAACAGCTGCGCCTGCTGCTCGGTGCTGAGCCCCGGACCACCGTCCTCGACCCACAAGCGCACGCAACCCGGGCGCACCTCGTAACCGAGGCTAACCAGCCCCTGCGGGCTGTTGTACTTCATCGCATTGGACAGCAGGTTGAGCAGCACCTGGCGCACCCGGCGGGCATCGGCCAGCACGTACAGGTCATGCCCGGCCGCAGCCGCCACGCGCAACTGCTGGCCACGCTGCTGCGCCTCGGGCTGGACCAGCTCGGCGCAGCCATTGAGCAGCCCGGCCACCTCGACCGGCTTGAGTTGCAGGTGCTGGCGACGGCTCTCGATGCTCGACAGGTCGAGGATGTCGTCAACCAGAGCAGTCAGGTGTCGGCTCGCCGAGACGATCTCGCGAGCGTATTCCAGCTCCTGGCGCGCGTCCTCGCGCTCCTGGGTTTCCAGTTCGATCAACTGGGCGAAGCCGTGGATGGCATTGAGCGGCGTGCGCAGCTCGTGGCTCATGCTGGAGAGAAAGCGGCTTTTGGCCTGGCTGGCCGACTGCGCCTCCAGACTGGTGCGGCGCAGCTCCTCCTGGGCCAGCTTGAGCCGGGTGATGTCGACATGCGTACCGGCCGCGCGCACGGCGCGCCCCTGCTCGTCACGCTCGATCACCTTGCCGCGGCTGAGCAGCCAGGCGTAGGTGCCCTCGGCATTGGCGTAGCGGTACTCGGCCTCGAAGAAATCCTCGTCGCTGTCGGCGACCAGGCTCAGGCGCAGGTGGCGGATGCGCTGCAGGTCATCCGGGTGCACGCGCTGGTTGAACTCGGCGAATGGCAGGCAACTGTCGCGCAGGCCGAAGCGGGTGACGAAGCGCTGGCTGATGCAGATGCACAGGCTGCCCGCCTCGACTTCCCACAGGCTTTCCGTGGTGCTTTCCAGAACCAGTTCGAGGGTGCGCTGGACTTCGACGCGGCGTTCCTCGCTGGCCTGCAACTGATCACCGGCGTTGCGTACTTCCTGGGCCATGCTGGCCAGTTCGCGGATGCCGGTGGGCGGTACGTCCGTGGGCTGCTCGCCGCGGGCCAGACGGCGCATCATGCCGACGATACCGGCAATCGGCGTGGCCAGCTGGCCGCTCAACTGGCGCGCACGCAGCCACATCCAGGTACCGAACAGCAGATAGAAGAACACCAGCCCGGCGATCAGCAGGTAGCCGATAGTCAGGTACTGCTCGGCCAGGTGATTGGTCTCGCGGAAGATGCTCGCCTCGTCCACCACCAGCAGCAGACGCCAGCCGGTCTGCGGGATCTCGCTCCAGGCCACCAGCTGCGAACGCCCGCCCAGCTGTACCTCTTCCACACCGCTGCGGCCTTCGGCCATAGCCTCCAGCAGCGGGTGCAAACTCGGATAGCGATCGAGCTTGAAGTCCTCGGGCTTGAGCACCTCGCGGCGCACCGCCTCGGCGTAGGAATATTGGGTCAGTTCACGCAGGCCGAAGTCACGCTCGCCGGCTTCCGGCAGCGCCATGATGCGATTGTCGCGCCCCACCAACAGCGCGTAGCCCTGCCACGGCACCTGCAGGTTGGCGAACTCGGCGAGCATCTGGCTGATGGTCACGTCCAGGCCCACCACGCCTTCAAGGAAGTCGCCGCGGTACACCGGCGCGATGGCCGACATCAGCCAGCCCTGCCCTGCCGGGTCGAGGTACACGTCGGTCCACACCACCTTGCGCTGCGGGTTGTGCGCGGCATCGGCCAGGTAATAGAAGTTGTACGCCGGAATGACCATGTCATGCGGGTACTGCTCGGGCGTCATGAAGAAGGGGTAGATGCGGTTGTAGCTGTCCCAGCTGTTGAAATACACCGAGGCCACCCGGTTGTCCGCCGCGCGGATCGAGCGCATTAGCGGGTCGACCTGGGACAGGCGCAGCGCCTTGTCGCGGTCCTGGCGGGCCACCGGCGTGCTGCTGGCATAGAAGGAGGCGGCGCGGCCGTCGTCACTGCGGCTGTAGAACACCCCATCCGGGGTCTGCGCGTGCCGCGACCGCTCCAGCGCATCGGGCTGGAAGCGCTGGTCGCGCAGGGCATGGTCGACAGCATCGCGGAAGATGCTCACCTGGGTCTCGATGGCGCGCAAACGGCCGTCGACCACCTGTCCCTCGCGCTGCACGGCGCTGGCGAGGTCCTGCAGGGCACTGCTCTGCAGGTGGCCGACCTGGGCCTCGCGGATCGATTCGTTGGTGTACAGGTACACCCCGATCAGCACCGACTCCACCAGCACCAGGGGAATCAGCGCACTCTGCAGGAACGCCTGCCAGATCCAGCGGCGCAAGGGCTTTTGCGGAACAGACGACATTGCCGGCGCTCCTAATCGCGACCAGGGAATGATGACACAGCGCCGCGAGAAAACCGCGGCACGGCAGGCAGGGCGGCCATTCTAAGGCCAGAACGGCGGTCGACGCTGCTGAACCTTTGACGTACACTGCGCGTCCTACCCTGTGTAGGAAAGTTTTGGGGCCGATTAGGATTCGACGCCGGAAACAAAACTCGAGGGGCATGCCGAGTTGGTAACAGAACTCGTAAATCCACTGTTGCAAAAATCCATAATTGCCAATGACGACAATTACGGTGCGCAACTAGCTGCGTAAGCAGCCAAGTGCCACTCCTGGTAGCTTCGGCTCCAGCAATCACGAGGGGATGTCTGTAAACCCGAAGTGATTGTCAGATAGAACAGAATCGCCGTGCAGTACGTTGTGGACGAAGCGGCTAAAACTTACACAACTCGCCCAAAGCACCCTGCCCGTCGGGCGGCCAAGGGTTAACTCAGTAGACACGGCTAAGCATGTAGAACCAACAGCGGAGTGCTGGCGGACGGGGGTTCAAATCCCCCCGGCTCCACCAAATACACATCTAAAGACGCCCAAAGGCGTCTTTTTTTTGTGCCTGAAAGCCAGCAAATACGCCACCTACAGTGTCAGCACAATCCGATAGCGTCCAACAGCATCTGCGTAAACCGGCATTCCACGCGTTCCGCTGGTAGCTTATGGAATACCGAATCCAGCGCTGGAATAACCATGTGCGCCCAGGCTACGCGTCTCTCAGGCCGCAAGGTCAAAGCCGCTAAAACTTCGCCCTCAGCGATGGCGAGGGCCTGCAGATGCCCGTGAGCTTTTCGCTGACGGCATTGATCCAAAAAAGGATGCCGCCCTGCAAACGCAAAAGGCGGCTATCCGGAGCAATGGATGTTGAGCATCAAGGCTGCAGTAACAAATCCAGTTTGCCCCCGCGCTCGAGGCTAGCCAGGTCGTCAAAACCGCCGACATGCACGTCGCCAATGAATATCTGCGGCACACTTCTGCGCTGAGATCGTTGCATCATTTCGGCTAGATGTTGCGGTGATGCCTCAACGTCAATTTCGACGGTGGCAACGCCCTTGTGTGCCAGCAGTTTCTTGGCACTCACGCAATCAGGGCAGTGTTGCGTGGTATAGACGGTTACCGGGTTCATGGTGATTGACCTCCTACTGGGCCGATGGCGGGAAATCGATCGCCGTGCCGGCAATGTTGTTCAGGTAGTTGGTCAGGGTTAACAACGTGACCTGCGCTACCACTTCGATAATTTTGCTATCGCTCAGGCCCGCTTCATGGGCGGCGGCGAGTTGCCCATCACTCAGTTGGCCACGGCTTTCGGTTATCTGCCGTGCCAGCGTGGCCACTGCGCTGAGGGAGCCCGAGCGTGCCTGCTGAATATCGCCTGCATTCAGTCCCGCTTTGCTGCCGAAGAATGAGTGAGCGGCGATGCAGTAGTCGCAGCCGTTGACCTCGGAGGTCGCTAGTGCGACAACCTCGCGCTCGGCGACGCTCAGCGAGCTTTTGCCCAAGGCTTGGGCCAGGGCGAGGTAGCCATTCAGCGCGGCCGGTGCGTGGGCCATTGTTTTGAAGGCGTTGGGGATGAAACCGAGACCTTTCTGCACGCCTTCGAGGGCCGTGCGCGAAGCGGTGGGGGCTTGTTCCAAGGTGAGAGCGGCGATACGGGTCATGGGTGTTCTCCAGTAGGTTTAACAGCGAGCTTGTCGATCAAGCTTGGAGCCCATACTAGAAGCCCAAACTTCACATTCGGATTCAGATCGTCGATGTTATGCAACAGATCGTCCAAATCGAGTCCATCATGGATCGCCTATCCATTCTGCTGAAACACTTCAATCCACACGCCGCGACCTTCCACCAAGGGGCGTTCTGTGGCGTTACGGATATCTACGGACAAGGCAGTTTTGGCCATGCCCATCTGCTGCGCTCGGGACGCTTGAGCTTCAGGGACAAGCACAATCAGCTCATCGAACTGGTGGAGCCGAGCCTGATACTCGTGGCGCGGCCGGTACAGCATCAGCTGATTGCCACCGAGGCCGATGCTGCCGAGCTGGTCTGCGCCACCATGCGGTTCGATGGTGGGGCCAACAACCCGCTGACCCTGGCATTGCCGGATTACATCGTGCAGCCGCTCAGGGAGCTGTCTGGGCTCACTGGCAGTCTCGACTGGTTATTCGCAGAAGCCTTCGGTGAAGAGTGTGGGCGCGATGTGGTGCTCAATCGCCTGTTCGAGCTGATGCTGATTCAATTGCTTCGCCACCTCATCGCCAAGCGCAGCATCGCCTCGGGAATGATGGCCGGACTGGCCAACCCGCGGCTGGCTCGTTCGCTCACGGCGATGCACAACGAACCGCAACGCAACTGGTCAGTAGCGGACCTGGCCACGCTGGCGAGTATGTCGCGGGCGAGTTTCGCGGCGCATTTCCACCAGGTGGTAGGCGTTACGCCGGCGGACTATCTAACCGACTGGCGCATCAGCCTGGCGCAGAAGCGCCTGCGTGAGGGACGACCCATCGCCGTGATTGCCGGAGAAGTCGGCTACGAAAGCCCCTCAGCACTGGCGCGTACGTTCCGCCGCAAGGTGGGCAGCAGCCCCAGTGAATGGCTGCAACAAAAGACCACTTGAACGAGGGTCAGGCGCTTACGCCACGGACGTCCCGTCGTATCGCCTGAGGCGGAACGCCGAAGCCGCGGATAAACACTTCGCGCATATGGCGACGATCACGGAAGCCGGTTTCCTTGGCGATCACGTCCAGTGAATGACGGCTCTGTTCGATCATCACCCGCGCCGCTTCCAGGCGCAGGCGCTCGACGGCCTTGGCCGGAGATTGCCCGGTTTCGGTAGTGAACACGCGGGTAAACTGGCGCGGGCTGAGGTGCACGGCCTCGGCCAGTTCCTCGACGCTAAGCGGTTTGTGCAGGTTCTGTCGGGCGTAGTTCAACGCGCTCTGGATGCGGTCAGATTTCGGCGCCAGGCTGAGCATCTCCGAATGTTGCGATTGCCCGCCTGATCGGCGCTGGTGCATGACCAGCTTATGCGCCACCGAGCGCGCTACTTCGGGGCCAAGATCCTTCTCCACCATGCCCAGGGCCAGATCCAGGCCGGCGGTCATGCCGGCTGATGTCCACACGCTGCCATCGATGATGAAGATGCGATCGTCTTCAACGCTTATCTGCGGGTACAGGCGCTGCAGAGCGGCACCATAGGCCCAGTGAGTGGTTGCCCGGCGGCCGTCGAGCAGACCGGCCTGGGCCAGCACGAAGCCGCCGGTGCAGATGCCGGCCACACGCCGCGCCTGTTGCCCAGCCTGACGCACAAAAGCCAGGGCCGCCTCACTGGGCGGCGTGTGCAGTGGGGTATTGACCCCGGCGATCATCCAGGTGTCCGCCAGTTTTGGACTGTCCAGGGCTTGGGTTTCGATGCCCAGCCCCAGTGACGAGCGCACGATGCCGCCCGCGACAGAGAAGAACTCGATGGAATAGAAAGGCGCCTCGGCCACGATGTTGGCGTACTCGAAGACCGTCTGGGTGGCCAGCGAAAGCACTTGAAAGTCGTCGGAGAGCAGGTAGCCGATTCTGTGCATGGTCAGGTTCCGCGCCAGGCATGTCCTAAAACATGACTATATACGTCATTTAGGTCTAACCCAATCCTCGCCATGCTGTGTCCCAAGCGACCCCCAACCTGGAGACACACCATGAGTAACGCATCGAAAGGCACCGCACTGGTCACTGGCGCATCGTCGGGTATCGGCGCCCTCTACGCCGAACGCCTGGCCCGTCGCGGCTACGACCTGATTCTGGTCGCCCGTAACCGTGAACGCCTGAACGACCTGGCCCGTCGCATCACCGATGAAACCCAGCGCGTGGTCGAGGTGTTGCAGGCCGACCTGGGTGATGCCCAGAGCCTGGCCAGCGTCGAGGCCAAGCTCAAGCAAGACGCGAGCATCACCCTGCTGGTCAATAACGCGGGTATCGGCACCCATACGCCGTTGCTCGACAGCGCCGTCAGCCTGATGACACAAATGATCGACCTCAATGTCACCGCGCTGATGCGCTTGAGCTACGCCGCCATCCCCGGATTCGTCGAGCGTGGCAACGGGTCCATCATCAACATCTCGTCCATCGTCAGCATCGCTCCGGAAGTGCTCAATGGCGTGTACGGAGGCAGCAAGGCCTTCGTGACCGCTTTCAGCCAATCGCTGCATCACGAACTGGCCGATAAGGGCGTGCGTATCCAGGCGGTATTGCCAGGGGCGACCGCCACCGAATTCTGGGACAACGGCGGCCTGCCGCTGGAACACCTCGACCCCGCCATCGTCATGCCGGCCGCCGCCCTGGTTGACGCCGCGCTCATCGACTTCGATCACGGTGAGCTGATCTCCATTCCTTCGCTGCATGACGCCAGCCTGTGGCAGGCCTACGAGACCGCGCGCAAGGCCATGTTCAACCAGCTTTCCACCAACCAGCCCGCACCGCGCTACAGCGCCCAGCGTTGATTGTCCCCTTATCAGGAGAAACAGCATGAAACTCAGCGCAAATACCATCTTCATCACCGGCGGCACCTCGGGCATCGGTCGTGGCTTGGCCGAGGCCTTTCACCAGCGCGGCAACAAGGTGATCATCGCCGGTCGCCGTCAGGCCCTGCTGGACGAAATCGCCCACGCCAACCCCGGCATCGACACGGTGGTGCTGGACATCAATGATCCGCAGCAAATCAAGCAGGTCGCTCAGCAGGTGATCGCGCGTCACCCCAACCTCAACGTGGTGATCAACAACGCTGGCATCATGCCGTTCGACAACGCTGCATCGGGCGATCTTGACGACGAGCAGGCCGTCGGCCTGCTGGCCACCAACCTGCTCGGCCCGGTGCGCGTCAGCGCGGCCTTCGTCGAGCACCTCAAGCGCCAGCCGGATGCCACCATCATCAACAACAGCTCCGTGCTGGCGTTCATCCCGATTGCCGTCACCGCACTGTACTCGGCAACCAAGGCGGCCATTCATTCCTACAGCCTGTCGCAGCGCTTCATGCTGCGAAACACCAGCGTCAAGGTGCTGGAGATCGCGCCGCCATGGGTCGACACCGACCTGATCCACAAGAGTGGTGACCCGCGTGCCATGCCGCTGGAGGCATTCATCACCGAAACCCTGGCCAAGCTGGAAACGGCCACCACCGAGGTGATCGTCGATGGCATCGCTGCACTGCGCGCCAATGTCGGGCCGAACGAGCACGCTCTGGTGGAGCAGTTCAACCAGTCGATCATCGACAACCCCATCCCCGTTGCCTGAGCCCGGCGCCCGATCTCTGCATGAGATCGGGCGTTTTTCGCGCCTCTTTGGAGAGCACCATGCACACCCCCATCAGCGCGCCTGATCGTCTCGCCTTGCGCCTGCTCAGCCTGGCCTATTTCGTTCAGGCGGTCGGCGCGCTGTCGGTCGTCGGCAGCCTGGAGGCGATTGCCACCACCTGGGCCTTGAGCAGTGCGCAGAGCGCGCTATTGATCACCGTGTTCGGCGTTACCTTCGCGGTTGCCGCACCGATGCTGCAGGTGACACTGGGCCATCTGCCCCGCCGTTCGCAGGTATTGCTCGGGCTGTCGATCTTCAGCGCCGCGGCGCTGCTGTTCGCCGTTGCTTCGAGTTATCAGACGCTGGTTTTTTCCAGGGTGCTGATGGGGCTGGGGGCGGGCTTCATCGGGCCTGTGCTCGGCGCGCTGGGGTCGAACCTGGTACGGCGCGAGCAACAGGGCAGCGCGATAGCCATCGTGCTGCTCGGGCTGAGTATCGCCGGCCTCGCCGGCATGCCGATCAGCGCCTGGATCGCCCACGAGTTTGGCGCGCGCAGCCTGTTCCTTGGCATCGGTGCCAGCGGCCTGATCACAGCGATGATGATCATGCGGTGGGTACCGGATCGTGTGGCAGGACAGCGCGTCGCACTACCCAGCGTGCTGGCATTGCTGACACAGGCCACGTCGCTCAGCGCCTTTTTGGTGGTGTTCTTCGTGACCTCGGGCGTGTTCACCACGTACGCCTTCCTCGCGCCGATCATCGCCAACGATTTCCACGGCAGCGCGAGCGATATCACCCTGGCGCTCGCTGTGTTGGGCGTGGCGGGCGTGCTGGGTAATCTGCTGGTCACGCGTCTGGCACCGCGTGTCAGTGCCGAGCGTCTGCTGCTGGTCGGTATCGCTCTGTTGGCATTGGATCTGCTTGGATTGGCGGCGATGCCGAGACAGCTTGCAGGCTTGCTGCTGGCCTTGGTGGTGTGGGCGTTGGCCACCGATATCGTCTGGCCGTCGCAGCAGCGACGCATCGTCGAGCTGATGCCGGAACAGCGCGGCATTGCCCTGGCCTTGACCGCGTCGTTCATGTTCGGCGGGATCGGTTTCGGCTCCGCTGCAGCAGGGGCGCTCTATCCCGTGTTCGGCTACACCGGCTTGCTGTTTGCCTCGCTGATGTTCCTGCTGCTGGCCTTCGTCAGCCTACGCTTCTCCGAGCGGCGTGCCCGTGTTCAAACGCCCGTGCCTGGGTTGATCTGATCAGCGATTGCGTTGAGCCGCCTCGCGCAACCTGGCCAATCTCTCGAGCGTCGAGCCGTCCGCACCCGGGCCGGGACGCAGGCTCAGATCCTCCAGCGCGAGCGTCTGGCCATTGGTATCGGTCAATTTGACCGGGGCAATGGCGGCTCCACTCTTGCGATTGACCGGAATCAGCGGGGCGCCTTCTTCCAGCGGATTCCACTTATCGCCCCACTGCAGCATCGCAATGATGATCACGTGCAGCGCTTGGCCCTTCTCGGTCAGGGCGTACTCGGTGCCGCTGCCGACGGCGGTCTTCACAAGGATGCCGTAGTCCTGAAGCAGCTTCAGGCGCTTGGACAGGATGCCCTTGGAAATCTCCAGGTTGCGCTGGAATTCATCGAATTTCGTCGTGCCCCAAAGCAGCTCGCGAATGATCAGCAGGTTCCACCAGTCGCCCAATACGTCAACCGAGCGGGCTACCGAGCAATTGCGATCCTCGAAGGTAACTCGTTCCACGTGCAGATCTCCGCGTGAGTGAGCGGTTTCAAGCCGCCGACAAGAAAAGGTGTTGACAGGTTTCATGATAGCACCTAATTTCTCGTCGCAAGGTTCTTTAATAGAACCAAACAACGAGCATCCGAGGCTATCCCATGATCAAGCAGCTCCTGACTGCGACGGCGTTTTTCGTCGTCGCCACCGCGCAGGCCGAACCCTACGACAACTGCGTCACCAATGAACTGGAAGATCGTCTGATTACGGCGGATCTTGCGATCGCCGCCGGCAATTGCCACCTGGCCCTTGCCAGCGATGGGAGCCAGATATTTTCGGCATTGGAATACGCTCACAGCTGGTTCCTCCAGGCGCAAGCGCTGGGTTCCAATCAGGCACGCCAGGCACTGGATCTGGTCGAGCAGAAACTGGCGCAGGCAGGGCACGCTCATGACTAAGCCCATCGCCCTATCGATGCTGCTGGTCGCCATGACCGTCAGTGCCAGCCTCGCTGCAGCAGAGGAATTCACGCCGCTGGGCGCCGAGGCAGCCGGTAATGCAGACGGTTCAATCCCGGCCTGGACCGGCGGCTTCAGCCGTAACGTGACGTGGAGCGACATCGGCAAGCAGTTCGTCGATCCCTTCGCCGATGACCCGGTGAAATTCTCCATCGATGCCAGCAATCTGGAGACCTACCGGGACAACCTCACCCCCGGACAGATTGAGCAACTGCGCCGCAATCCGAACGGCTATCGCCTGGACGTCTACGAGACGAGGCGAACGGCCAGGTACCCCGATTATGTGTACGCGGCTGCGGGCAAGAATTCGCAAACGGCCAAGTTGGTGCCAGGCGGCAATGGCGTACTCGACTACCAGGGCTACTACCCGTTCATCCATCCCAAGAGCGGGGTGGAGGTGCTGTGGAACCACTTCATGCGCTATCGCGGCGGCAGCCTGCTGCGCACCCATACCCAGGTCATCACGCAGACCAACGGCTCTTTCAGCCAGGTCCAGCTCGAAGACCGTGCGGCCTGGCCGGAGAACCTCAGTGGCTTCGACCCGGTCCGCGATGCCAACATCATGATCTTCTCGACACAGAAGGTGACCGCCCCGGCTCGCCTGGCGGGCAACATCCTGCTGGTGCAGGAAACCATCGATCAGGTCAAGGAACCGCGCCTGGCCTGGCTCTACAACGCTGGGCAGCGGCGTGTGCGGCGTGCCCCGCAAGTCGCGTATGACGGCCCCGGCACCGCTGCCGATGGCCTGCGCACGTCCGACAACTACGACATGTACACCGGCTCGCCGGATCGGTACGACTGGACGCTGGAAGGCAAGCAGGAAATCTACATCCCCTACAACAACTACCGCCTGACCAGTCGTGAGCTGACCTCGGACATGTTGATCGAGAAGGGACACCTCAACCCGAACTACCTGCGCTATGAGAAGCATCGCGTGTGGAAAGTGGTCGGCACCCTCAAGCCGGGCATGCGCCATATCTACGCCAAGCGCGTGTTCTACATCGATGAAGACACCTGGCAGATTGCCCTGGCTGAGCACTACGACAGCCGCGGCGTGCTGTGGCGGCTCTCCGAAGGCTTCCACGTGCAGTACGACTACGCCGATACCCCCTGGTACGCAGGGGAGGCCATCTACGACTTCACCAACGGCCGCTACCTGGTATTCGGCCTGACCTACAACAGCGCACAGCCCATCACTTTCGGCTTCAAGGCGAGCAAGTCGGAGTTCGTGCCGGCCGCTCTCAGGGCCCAAGGCATTCGCTGAACGCGTTCAGGGGATCGTTCAATCATTCGGTGGCGCCATCAGGCGCCACCCATCGCGCAGTGAACTCAGGTGAGATCAATGAAAGCCTTCGTAATCGAGCGTTATGGAAAGCAGGAACCCTTGCACCTGGCCGAAGTGCCGGAGCCCAAGCTGGGCGAGCAAGACGTCCTGGTGCGGATTCATGCCGCGAGCATCAATCCGCTGGATCTGAAGATTCGCAGTGGTGCGCTCAAGCGGATTTTGCCTCTGCGCCTGCCATTGGTGCTGGGCAATGACCTGGCCGGTGTGGTGACGCAGGTAGGCACCAAGGTTCAACGCTTCAAGCCGGGCGATGAGGTCTATGCCCGCACCGATACCCGTCGTATCGGCACCTTCGCCGAGTTCATCGCGGTGGCCGAATCCAACGTCGCCCTGAAACCGCCCAGCCTGAGCATGGCGGAGGCTGCCTCGATTCCGCTGGTTGGCCTCACTGCCTGGCAGGCACTGGTTGAGAAAGGCAATCTGCGCAAGGGACAGAAGGTCTTCATTCATGCAGGTTCCGGCGGCGTCGGCACGTTGGCGATCCAGCTGGCCAAGCATCTGGGTGCGAGCGTTGCGACCACCACCAGCAGCGCCAATGTCGCGCTGGTGAAAAGCCTCGGCGCGGACATTGTCATCGACTACAAGAAGGACGATTTCGCCAAGACGCTGCGCGACTACGACCTGGTGCTGCACAGCCTGGGCAGTGAAGAACTGGAGAAATCGGTGGGCATACTCAAGCCCGGTGGCCAGCTCATCACGATTTCCGGCCCAGCCGACCCCGAGTTCGCCAAAAACAACGGCATGCCCAAGCTGGTGCAAATGATCGTGGGGCTGCTGAGTCGCAAGATTCGTAAAAAGGCTGGGAAACAGGGGGTCGGCTACTCCTTCCTGTTCATGCGAGGCAGTGGCGAGCAACTCTCAACACTAGGGGAGCTGATCCACAGCGGCGCCATCCGGCCGACGGTCGACAGGGTCTTCCCATTCGAGGAGACGAACGAAGCTCTGGCGTATGTCGAGGGAGGACGCACCAGGGGCAAAGCCGTAATCCAGGTTGTTGCTCTCGCCAATCAGGCCTGAGGGCGTCACGTCGCAAGCATCGAGTGGCAGACGAACTGCTAAGTCACCAATCTCATGTAATCCCCACAAAACCAAGGGCAAAACCAATGAACAACCGTCCATCAGTTCTCATCACAGGTGCATCCTCCGGGATAGGGGCAATCTACGCAGAGCGGTTTGCTGCTCGCGGCCATGACCTTGTCCTGGTTGCGCGCGACAAGGCTCGGCTCGAAACGCTCGCGGCTCGTTTGCGCGAAACCAACGGCATCAGTGTCGATGTGCTGCAAGCCGATCTGACGGATGCCACAGACCTGGCCGCTGTCGAGGCGCGACTCAGCGATGATGCCCGGATTGGCATACTGATCAACAACGCCGGCATTGGCCAGTCCGGCAGTTTCATCGACCAAGCGGCTGGCGCCATTGATCGCCTGATCGCGCTCAATATCCTTGCCCTGACTCGGCTATCCAATGCCATCGCCCCCCGGCTTGTGAAGACTGGCGAAGGTGCAATCGTCAATATCGGTTCAGTCGTAGGCCTGGCGCCTGAGTTTGGCATGTCGATATATGGGGCAACCAAAGCTTTCGTACTGTTCCTCTCCCAGGGGCTCCATCTGGAGCTGTCTCCGAAAGGGGTTTATGTGCAAGCGGTGCTTCCCGCTGCAACCCGTACCGAGATATGGGCGCGTTCGGGCAATGACCTCAACTCTTTGCCGGCAATGATGGAAGTGGACGAGCTGGTCGATGCCGCACTGATTGGTTTTGATCGTCGCGAGCTAGTAACCATGCCTGCACTGCAGGCTGCAGAACGCTGGGACGCTTATGACTCTTTGCGCAAAGGCCTGCTGGCCGAGATCAGGCAGGATCGTGTTGCGGCGCGTTATCACAACGTGAACGAGTAGTGCCTGCAAGCGAAGCAGTAGCGGCACGCCGCAGCGCAGAAGCCCGCGGACCTGCCTGCCCGGTTTCCCCAGCGGGGTGATCGATGACGGGGAGTCCGAGCGCAGACGTATCGCCCAGGCGATCAAGGTGGAAGGCCCGCGGAACCTGGACGACGCGGGCCTGATGATCGCCCGGCGCTACACGGCCATCGGCCTGGCCTCCTCTACCACCCCAGTTGCCGCTATGTGCCGACGGCGCTCAGTTCACCTGCAGCGTGCGTGACCGCACCTAGCCAAGACTGAAGAACGCGGTGATCGCGCGACCGGCCAGGGCACGCGCCTCCTCCAGCGCGTCCTCGCCACGGGCCGTACCTTCGACGGTGAAGAACTGCAGGTCGTGCAGGCCCACGGTGCCCAGCGCGACGCGCAGGTACGGCCGCAGGAAGTCCGGCTGGCGCGCGCTTTCACCGCTGATCAGACCACCCGACGAGATCGCCACGTACACCGGACGGTCGCGCAGCACGCCGACCTTGCCCTGCGGCGTCGGGGTGAAGGTCACGCGCACCCGCACCACGTGATCGATCCAGGCCTTGAGCGCCGAGGGCACGGTGTAGTTGTGCATCGGCGTGGCGATCAGCAGCACGTCGGCGGCATCCAGGGCGTCGATCAGGGCATCCGAGCGGCACAGTGCGTCGCCGTCCTGCCCGTTGCTGGACGCCGTCGCCGAGCCCAGCGCCAGTGCATAGGGCGCATCGACATGGGCCAGCTGGTTGAGGTCGTAGTCGAGCAGGTTGATGGCGCGGCCGCCGGCCTGCGCGGCGAGACCTTCGATGACCTGCTGGGACAGGCGCAGGCTTTCGGAATCGGCGCCACGCGGGCTGCCGATTAGGCGCAGTACGTGCAGCGGCGTGCTGCCCGGAGGGGTCGATGTCATGGCGGTTGGCCTCCTGAATGAGTGTCAGTGGGTGTCGAGGAGTTTCTGGAAGCGCAGCGCGCCGCTGTAGAGGCCTTCACGGAAATAGAAGCGCTGCGCACGGGAATTTGCCAACCCGGTGTCGAGCACCAGGCGCGCGCAGCCTTCGGCACGGCCAACGCGGTCCAGCGCCCGCAGCAGCCTGGCGCCCCACTGGCCGCCGCGGCTGGCTTCACTCGTCACCAGGTCGTCGACATAGAGGAAGGTGCCGTAGACGAGGTTTTCCTGCAGGCGGTAGCCGGCCAGCGCCACCAGCATGCTGCCGTCGAATGCGCCGACCAGGCGGTAGCCCTGTGCGCCCATGCGCTCGACGCGGGCGACGAACTCGGCCTCGCTGGCGAGGTGCGGACGCAGTTCGTGCATCAACGGGTAGGCGCTGCGCAAGTCGCGCGGTCCGTCGAGCGGGCGCAGCGCCGGGTCGGCAAGATCGAGCACGCTGGTCAGGGGATGATTGGGCGAATGGGTCATGGCGCTATCGCAGGTCCGTGAGTGATGGCTGCATCCTAGGCCGTCGATGCCATAATCGCAGGAGCCATGAATGGACATTGTGACTAGGCCATGACCCAGCCCTTCCTCGACACCTTCGCCCCGCTCGCCGAGCGCCCCGACACGCCGCTGTACCGCCAGCTCTACGAGCGGGTGCAGGCCGCCATCGCCGCCGGCACGCTCAGCCCTGGCGACCGCATGCCCTCGGCACGCGCCCTGGCCAAGGAACTCGGCGTGGCCCGCGGCACCATCGAACTGGCCTATTCGCTGCTGACCAGCGAGGGCTACCTGCTCGCCCGCGGCCAGGCCGGCACGGTGGTCAACCCGCAGCTGCAACTGCAGGCACTGGCCACGCCCAGCGCACCGCCGCCGAGCGATGCCAGACCGGGCGACGAAACACCCGACGTGCTCTGGCGGCCGTCGCAGCTGCTGCCGTTCCAGATGGGGGTATCGGCGCTGGATGCCTTCCCGCGCAAGATCTGGGCGCGGCTCGGCGCGCGCTACCTGCGCGGCATGCGCCCGGCGGACATGGACTACCCGCCGCCGCACGGCCTGCCCTCGCTGCGCAGCGCCATCGCCTCCTACCTGCAGGTGTCGCGCGGCATCGATTGCGGCGCGCATCAGGTGTTCATCACCAGCGGCTGGCGCAGCAGCCTGGCGTTCGTCGCCCATGCGCTGCTCAGCCCCGGCGGGCGCGCCTGGGTCGAGGACCCCGGCTATCCGCTGACGCGGCAGATCCTCCGCCAGTTCGGCCTCGAACCGGTGCCGGTCAGGGTGGATGCGCAGGGGATCGACGTGCAGCACGGCATCGCCCAGGCCGGCGACGCACAGCTGGCGGTGGTCACCCCCGCGCACCAGAGTCCGCTGTCGATGGCACTCTCCTTGCCGCGTCGCCAGGCGCTGCTGGACTGGGCCGCGACGCATGACGCCTGGGTGGTGGAAGACGACTACGACGGCGAATACCGCTATGCCAGCCGCCCGCTGCCGGCGCTCGCCAGCCTCGATCGGCATGGTCGGGTGTTCTATGCGGGGACGTTCAGCAAGGTGCTGTTTCCGAGCATCCGCCTCGGCTACCTGGTGGTGCCGCAGGCACAGGTCGCCACCTTCGAGCGGGTCGGGCGTGCGCTGTTCGCCGCGGCGACGCCGACCATGACCCAGGCCATCGTTGCCGACTTCATCGCCGAGGGCCATTTCGCCCGGCACATCCAGCGCATGCGCCGGCTCTACGGCGAACGCCGGGCCGAGACCATCGCTGCGCTGGAGCGCGGGCTGGAGGGTCGCCTGCGGGTGGAACCGTCACCGGGCGGCATGCACCTGGTGCTGCGCCTGCCGGGCGAGCGCAGCGACCGTCCGCTGGCCGACCGTCTGCTGGCAGACGGCATCGCGGTGCAGGCGCTGTCGCGCTGGTCAGCCTCGGCGCAGCCCGATTCGGCGCTGCTGCTGAGCTTCACCAACTGCACCTCGCCGGCGCAGGCACAGCGCCTCGGCGAACTGATCCGCCAGGCGCTGTGAGGCCTCAGGCGAGGTTGGCCTTGTCCAGGCCGAACAGCTGATCGGACGAACCCGGCACCGCCTGGAACGCCACGTTGAGACGGTTCCAGCCGTTGATGGCGACGACCAGGAAGGACAGGTCGGACAGCTCCTGCTCGGAGAACTGCTCGCGCACGCTGGCGTACACGCCCTCGGAAACCCCGTGCGGCGGCAGCTGGGTCAGCGCCTCGGTCCATTCCAGCGCGGCACGTTCACGCGGCGAGAACAGCGGCGACTCGCGCCATACGGCGACATGGTGCAGGCGCAGTTCGCGCTCGCCGTGAATCTTGGCTTCCTTGACGTGCATGTCCACGCAGAACGCGCAGCCGTTGATCTGCGACGCACGCAGCATCACCAGGTGGGCCAGCTCGGCAAGAAACGGCTTCTTGCTCAGCAGCATGGTGAACTCCACGTACTTGTTGGAGGCTTGCGGGGAGAGTTTGAAATAGTCGAGGCGCTGGCTCATGGAATGACTCGCTCTGAAGGATTGAAGGGGCGCCGCAGCCTGTCCGCCTGTGCGCAACGACAGCGGCCCGGTGATGGCAAATCTATCCAGGCTTGGCCCGGTCACCCAGAGCCAAGACCCGCACTTTCGACTGGGCCATGATCGACCTCAGCGCAGCCCTTGCAGTGCCTTCTGCACCACCTGCGCCGCGTCGAAGATCGAGCGTTCCTCGTACGGCGCGAAGCCCAGTACCAGCCCCGGCGCACGGGGCGTGCCGCAGTAGCGCGCGAGCGGCATCACGTCGATGCCCTGCTCGGCGAGACGGGCGCAGGCCCGGGCTTCGTCGGCCACCTGCAGGTGGCAGGCGATGTCCAGCCCGGCGCGGATTTCCGGCACCTCGATCAGCCCCTGCCAATGGCGCTGCGCCGCTTCGCTGAGCGCCTCGGCCCGGGAAGCGTAGCGCTTGCGCATGCGCCGCACGTGACGGTCGAAATGTCCCTCGTTGATGAAGTCGGCGAGCACCGCCTGGCTCAGGCTGTTGGCGTGGCGGCTGATCAGCGCGGAGGCGCGGGTGAAGCTCTCCACCAGCTGCGGCGGCAGCACCAGATAGGCCAGGCGAATGGCCGGGAACAACAACTTGCTGAAGGTGCCGGCGAGAATCACCGAGCTGTCCGCCGCCGGCAACGAGCGCATCGCCGGGATCGGCTTGGCGATGAAGCGGTACTCGCTGTCGTAGTCGTCTTCGAGGATGTACGCACCGCTCTCGCTGGCCCAACGCAGCAACGCCAGGCGCCGCGCCGGCGACAACTCGCCACCCAGCGGCAGCTGGCGTGACGGCGTGACGTAAGCCAGGCGGGCCTTCGGAGCGCGGCGGATGCCCTCGTCAACGCGAATGCCGTCGCGGTCCACCGGCACGTCGACGGCCAGGCAGCCGGAGACTTCGAGCAGTTGCCGCGTGCCGGGGTAGCCGGGGTCTTCGACCCACACCTGCTCGCCGGGCGGCACCAGCAGGCGCAGGCACAGGTCGATGCCCTGCTGCACGCTGCTCAGCACCAGGATGCGCTCCGCCGACACCTGCACGCCGCGGGCGATGGCCAGGTAGCCGGCAATCGCCTCGCGCAGCGCCGGCAGGCCGGACGGATCGGAATCGAACAGTGCGCTCAGGCGTGACGAACGCAGCTGCTGGATGTGCAGCTTGCGCCAGGTGTCGACGGGAAACGCGCGCACATCGCCACGGTGGGGAAAGAACGGACGCAGACCGGGCGTCACCGCGCGACGGCCGAACACCGGGCTGATCGCGCCGAGCCGCTCGACCCACGGCGTATCGGGTGGCGCCCGTGGCGGCTCGACATTGGGCACCACCTTGCGTCGCACATAACCGGCATGCAGCGTGGCGTCCGGCAGCACCTCGCTGACGTAGGTGCCGCTGCCCGCCCGCGCCTGGATATACGCCTCCGACAACAGCTGCTGATACGCCGCCTGCACGGTGCCACGCGCCAGCGAATAGTGCTGCGCAAGGGCGCGGGTGCTGGGCAGTTGGCTGCCGCTGGGCAGGCGCCCCCCAAGGATCGCCTCGCGCAGGCTCTGGTACAGCCACTCCTGCAGGCTGGCATCGGCGGGCGGTGTGCCCAGGGGCAGGGAAAGTCCTTGCGAGGGGCGTTTTTCGCGGGGCATGGGCGCTCAAAGTGGACCAGTGCTTTATCGCACAATTGGATCAATACCATGATCCACGTCCATTGCACACTGACCCCGTCGTTCGAATTCAGCCGTTTTCCATCTTCGTTAGGGAGTGACCCACATGAACCAACAAATCCTGATCATCGGTGCCGGCTTCGGTGGCCTGTGGAGTGCCCTCAGCGCCGTGCGCCTGCTCGACCAGCAGCAACGCCTCGACGTCAGCGTCACCGTCCTCGCGCCGCAAGCCGAACTGCGCGTGCGTCCGCGCTTCTACGAAAGCGACATCACCCCGACCGTGGCCCCGCTGAGCGAGCTGTTCGACGCCGTGGGTATCAACTTCATCGGCGGCGCCGCCACCGGCATCGATGCCGACGCCAAGCGCGTTACCTACACCGACGCTAGCGGCGCCCCGCAGGTGCTGAACTACGATCGCCTGGTGCTGGCCGCCGGCAGCCAGGTGGCCCGTCCTGCCGCACTGAGCGGCATAGACCTGGCCTTCGACGTCGACAGCTACGAGTCGGCAGAGAAGCTCAACAGCCACCTGCAAGGCCTGCGTGACCTGCCGGCAAGCCCCGAGCGCAACACCGTGGTAGTGGTCGGCGGTGGCTTCACCGGCATCGAAACCGCCACCGAAATGCCGGGGCGCCTGCGGGAAATCCTCGGTGCCGATGCCGACGTGCGGGTGGTGGTGGTCGACTCCGGCAATGCGGTCGGTGCGGCCATGGGCCAGGCCATCGCCGACGTGGTCGCCGAAGCCAGCGACGAGCTGGGCGTGACCTGGAACCTGGGCTCCGCCGTGCAGGCAGTGGACAGCAACGGCGTGATCCTCGCCAACGGCGAACGCATCGACGCCAAGACCGTGATCTGGGCGGTCGGCGTGAAGGCTTCGCCGCTGACCCAGCTGGTCGCGGGCGAACGTGATCGCCAGGGCCGCCTGCATGTCGACCGCACCCTCAAGGTGCTCGGCCAGGATTCGATCTTCGCCACCGGCGACACCGCCTACGCCGCCAGCGACGACCTCGGCAACTACGCACTGATGACCTGCCAGCACGCCATCGCCCTCGGTCGCTCGGCGGGCAACAACGCCGCCGCCGACCTGCTCGGTGTCGCACCGCTGCCGTACAGCCAGGTCAAGTACGTGACCTGCCTCGACCTCGGCGCCTGGGGCGCCGTGTACACCGAAGGCTGGGATCGCAAGGTGGTGCTGACCCGCGCCGAAGGCAAGGAGCTGAAGACCCAGATCAACACCCAGTGGATCTACCCGCCGGTAGCCAACCGCGACACCGCCCTGGCCGCCGCCGACCCGCTGATCCCCGTGGTCGCCTGAAGCCCGGCGCCGGGTTCACACCAGGCGCTCCCCTTCCAACCCGGACGCGTGTCGTCCGGGTTTTCTTCGCTCATCTGTCTCGTTCAGGAGATGCCCATGCTCGATGCCCACGCGCGCGGCCTGCCCAGCCGCCCCGGCACCTGGCCGCTGCTGCAGCGCTGGTCCCTGTGGCTGCCGCCGCTGATTGCTGCCTTCTACCCCTTCCTGCTTGACGCCTTCCACCTGCGGGTGAAGGCCGACGGCGCGGTCACCCCGGGATCCGCGCTTCTGCTGCTGGCCATGTTCGTCGTGCCGGCGCTGGGTCTGTACCTGGCCTGTCGCGCCGATGGCCGCGAGCCCGGCGCTATCCGTGCCCGGCGCCTGGCCCTGTTGCTGGTGGCGACGCCGACGCTGTACTGCTTCGTCGGGGTCAACCTGTACATGCTCGGCAGCCCGGTGGCGGACGCCTGGTTCTGGACGCCGGCCTGGCTGCTGGTCGCCCTGTGCGCCAGCCTGGTTACCCCGCGCGCCAGCGCAGGGCATACCGCCTCGGCGAGCAGCCCAGCGCTGCGCGTGGCCCACGGCAGTGCCGGCCTGCTGGTGACGCTGTTCGTCGGCTTTCATTTGTTCAACCACCTGTTCAGCCTGGCCGGCGAAGAAAGTCATGCCCGCCTGATGGACTGGGGCCGGCAGTTCTACCGCGCGCCCGTGGTCGAGGCGCTGCTGGTCGCCGCCCTGCTCTTCCAGGTGGTGTCCGGGCTGCGCCTGGCATGGCAGTGGAGCGCGCGGGGCGGTGATTTCCAGCGTCTGTTCCAGCTCGCCTCGGGGGTCTTCCTCGCGGTGTTCATTCTCGGCCACCTGAACGCGGTGTTCGTCTTCGCCCGCACCTGGGCCGGCATCGAGACCGACTGGGCCTTCGCCACCGGCGCACCCACCGGGCTGATCATGGACCCGTGGAGCATTCGCCTGCTGCCGCATTACGCCCTCGGCGTGTTCTTCATCCTCGCCCACCTCGTCTCGGGGCTGCGCGTGGTGTTGCTCGCCCACGACGTCGCGCAGGCGACGGCCAACCGCATCTGGTGGTTCGGCGCCGCCGGCGCGGCGCTGGTGTCGCTGGCGATCATGCTCGGCATGACCGGCACGCGGCTGGCATGAAGGCGGCGGTCACTGCCCGCGTCGCCGCGCGGGCAACCGCAGAATGCACAACGCCCCGCAGGACGGGGCGTTGCTGTTTACGCGCCGGCGACGCGCGTCAGAGGCGTATGCCGGGGCGGCGCTTGGTCAACTGCTGCACCATGGCGCTGGCGACGACCGCCGTGGGTAGCAACGCATCCGGCACGCCGGGGCCGCGCACGCGATAACCGCGAATCTCGGTGGTGCCATCCGGGCGCTCCACGACCCACTGCACCACGCTGAACGCGCCCTTGGTAAATACCGTTGCTCCTGATCGTTCCATTACTCAGCCTCCTTGCTCGAACGAACGAGCGTAGACGCTGTTCCCAGTGGCGCAAGCGGGCCGGATCAACGGTGCAACGCCGTTCGCTGCGGGCTACGCCAACCAGCCGAGCGTCAGCGCGGTGAGGAGCAGGTAACGGCCGGCCTTGGCCAGGCTGACGAGCAACAGGAAGCGCCAGAACGGCTCACGCAACACCCCGGCCATCACCGTCAGCGGATCGCCGATCACCGGCGCCCAGCTCAGCAGCAATGACCAGCGGCCGAAGCGCCCGTAAGCGCGCTGCGCCTGGTGCAGCCGCGCCTCGCTGATGGGAAACCAGCGTTTGTGGCGCAGGCGTTCGATGTAGCGACCGAGCAGCCAATTGAGCACCGAGCCCAGCACGTTGCCCAGCGTCGCCACCAGCAACAGCGCCGCCACGGGATAGCGCTCGGTCAGCAGCAAGCCGACCAGCACGGCCTCGGACTGCATCGGCAACAGCGTGGCAGCAACCAGCGCGGAGAAGAACAGGCCGGCGTAGGCTGGCACATCCCACAGCGCAATCATGCGCGCAGCCCACTGGCAGGTGTCGTGTAACGGGCGCCATAGGGCCCGCGGTTGCCGGTCATGCGTGATCTCCAGAACATGCGAGCAGTCCCGCCCAGCTCGCAGCGCGTCAGGCTACAGCAGAACGGTCGGCGGATGGGCAACGGCAGCGATGGTGCTCGGTAACGCGGGCAGGCAACGATCAGGGGTGGAATTCGTCGGCGATACGCTCGATCAGGGTTCTGGCAATGATCAGATCGTCGTCGTTCAGTTGCGAGTTGCTGTAGGCGCGAATGATCTCGTTCTGGATCTCGATCAACTGGCGCGTCTTGCGGGCACACCGCGAAGCAGGTTGCGGGTATTGCGTCGGCAGCAGTTCAAGCAGGGTTTCGCAGCGGCTGATGACTGGTGACGTTTTCATACGGGGTGCCTGCGCAACCGGGGGCCAAGAATGCGGCGAAAATTCTACGCCCCGTGCCCGGCCAGCAAATAGTTCTTTAGTACTGGTTTCCTGAGCGCACAGCTCAACGCGCGAAGAACCACCAATAGGCCAGCACCGGAGCCAGCCCGGCCAGTAACGTCACAGCCTGCTTGAACGGCCCGGAACGGATCAGGTAGCTCTTGGCGGGTTTGCGCGGGTTGTAGTGGACCGTAACCCGCCCGGCAGGATCGACCTCGATCCCGCGCATCTGCGCCTGCAGCACAAAGCGGCCATTGGCGCTGGCCATGACTTTCCAAGGCGACAGGCGATTGCCGCTGTAGGCGTTGCCATCCACCTCGTACGTGTAGGCGACCTTGCCCACGTACTCCTGCTGCGACGGCACGTAATCACGGGCGCCGAACATCGCCACATCACAACGAACAAGCTGGCCGGTGGTGCTCGGCCAGCGCCAGATCAGCCACAGGTACATCGCCGAAGACACCATGACCGCACAGACATACAGCGCCGCCAGCAGCGCCAGGCTCTGCTTGTCGCCCGCGGCGGCCCGTTCGAAAACCTGATAGATGGCAGTGAAGATGTCCATGGCTGTCCTGGCGCTGTGCGAGACGACCGAATTTACACCGCCCGCGCTCAGCGGGGCGTGCCGTCATCACAACAATCAGCCTGTGGAGCGCGAGCCGCGCCTGAGCATCGCGGCGAACAACGGCGAATACTGCGTTTGCCGCTCCAGCCGCGCGACGAATGCCAGTACCTCATCCTGGGCATCCTGGCTGATGTGCGGCTGCGCCATCTTGCGAAACTTGCGCTCGAAGTCGGCATCGCCCATCGGCGTTTCCAGGGAGCCGGGGCCGCTGAGCATTTCGCTGCTCAACGTCTCGCCCGAGGTCAGCCGCAGCGTTACCCGGTTGGCCAGGTAGCGCGGAAACAGCCGCGTCAGCGCCGGGTCCTCGGTCACCGTGGTGCGGCTCATCAGGGCGATGGCGCGCGGGTCGGCGATCTGCTCCGGCGCGTAGGACGCCAGGCTGATGTCGCCATCCAGCAAGGCACGCGCGACGTTGTAGGGCAGGCTGTGGTCCGCGGTTTCACGCGTGCGCGGTCGCCATTTCTCCGCCGAATCGGCAAGCACGCGGCGGTTGAATTCCGAGGTTTCGATATGGATGGCCTCCACCTGCGCGAGGTCGGCGAGGCGCCCGCGCAGATCGATGCCCGCCCACACCGCGGTGTGCAGTTCGCCATTGGTGGGGAAGGTCTTGGTCAGCGAGCGGAGGATGGCAAAGCGACCATTGGCGGCGCTGCCGAAGTTCTCGACATCCAGCGCGAATTCGCCGGTGACCTGCTTGAACAGGCCCATCTCGCCCTCGAACACCGGCGCCGGCCCGGTCATGCCGTGGCGCGCCAGGTTCGCCGCGAAGATCGCGTTGCGCGCGGCGTTGGCCGCCGAACAGCCCTTCCAGTCCGACAGCGCCCCGGAGCGCACCTGGCGCATGGCCAGGTGGCCGCTGAGGGCGATGTTGATCGCCTGCTCGGTGCGCGCCTCGTCCAGTTTCAGCAGGCGCGCCGCGGCGGCCGCCATGGCCACGTTGATGTAGTTGACGTGGTCCCAGCCGCGCTTGTTGAGGCTGGCGGCGTCCTGCAGGCGCATCTGGATTTCGTAGGCGACGACGATGGCGGCGATCAGCTCGCGGCCGCTCGCCCCTTCGGCCTCGGCCAGCGCCAGGCAGGCGGGGATGTTGTCGCTCGGGTGGCCCGGTTCGAGGCCCATGTAGCCGTCGTTGTAATCGAGAAAGCGCACCATGCTGCCGTTGGCGAACGCGGCCAGTTCAGGGGGTGGTGCGCAGCGTCGTGCCAAACACGCTCGACGCCGCCTGCGGGGTCTGCGCCGCCAAGGCGATGGCGGCCTCGACCGGCTTCGCGCCATAGGCGCCGAGAACGCAGGCGAGGCTGTCGAGAAGACGCTGGCGGACGCAGGCGAGCACCGCCTCGGGCAATGTCTCGGCGTTCAGCTCGCAGGCGTAGCGGGCGAGGCGCCGGGCCAGGGTCGGGGTACTCATGGCTGCACCTCCTGCGGCAGGCTCGTGGTGACCGCGGCAGGATCGCGGCCATCGGCGATCACGCAGGCCGCCGGTGGCGTCTCGCCATTCAGCACCGCCACCGCGCACTGTGCGGCGATCAGGTTGGTGCGCTGCAGCCCTTCATGGGTCGAGGCCCCGCTGTGCGGGGTCGCTACCACGTTCGGCAGCGCCAGCAACGCCTCGGTGGTGGCGCGATAACTGGAGTCGGTTTCGCTGAGGAAGACATCCAGGCCGGCACCGGCGATGGCGCCGTCCAGCAATGCCTCCAGCAATGCGCGGTCGTCGACCAGGCCACCGCGGGCCGTGTTGATCAGCACCGCCGTGGGCTTCATCCGATTAAGGGCCAGGGCGTCGATGAGAAAGCGCGTGTCCGCCAGCAACGGTGCATGCAGGGTCACGTAGTCGCTCTCGGCCAGCAGGGTGTCGAGGTCGACGTGCTGCACGCCAGACTCGCGTGCGTGGTTCCAGTCCGGGTGCGGCGCATACGCCAGCACGCGGGCATCGAAACCGGCCAGACGCCTGGCCACGCCGCGACCGATTCGGCCGAGGCCGATGATGCCGACGGTCTTGCCGTACAGGTCGCTGCCCAGGGCGATGGCCCAGTCGCCATTGATCATGCGCGCCTTCGAATCGCCCAGGCGCCGGCCCAGCGCCAGCATCATCGCCAGCGCATGGTCGGCGACGCTGGCATCGTTGCCGCCGACGGCGATGGTCGCGACCTTGCCACTGGCGCGCACGGCGGCCACGTCGACGCGCTCGTAACCAACGCCGCGCCGGGCGATCACCTGCAGGCGCGGCAACTGCGCCAGCAGCTCGGCGGTGATCCAGGCGTGGCCGACGATCCAGGCGTCGACATCGGCCAGCAGGGCGAGCAGCTGAGCCTGGCTCAGGTCGGCGTCGCCCTGCCCCTCGGCAAGCTCGGCGATGTGCACCTCGCAGCCGTGGCCGTGCAGGTAGGCCAGGCTCTCGGGGTCGAAGAAGCGCTGGGTGACCAGCACCTTGCGGGGGGATTTTTCGGGCATGTGCATCGCCTCATCGAATCACGGGGCCGCCTCGGCAGCGGCGTTCAACGGACCAGCCACGCGCCGTATGCCGGCACGCGCTGACGTTCTGGCGGCAAGCCGCCGCCGTTTCCCCGGCTCATGGCGAGCGGGGAATGGCAGGACGCAAGAGGAGCGCTAGATGATCGCGCCGGTGGCCAGCGCCGAGAGAATCAGCACCGCCGAACAGCCCAGCGCCCAGGCCAAGCCGTAGCGCTGCAGCTCGCCCATGTCGCGCTTGAGCAACCCGGCCAGCAGGTAGGGGGCGGCGATCAGCGGGCTGAGGGCGTGCACCGGCTGCCCCAGTACCGAGGCGCGGGCGATGAACAGCGGATCCACGCCGTACTGCGCGGCGGCACCGTTGAGGATCGGCAGGATGCCGTAGAAGAAGGCATCGTTGGACATGAAGAAGGTGAAGGGGATCGCCGCCAGCGAGGTGATCACGCTCATGTACGGTCCCGAGCTGGCCGGCACCATGTCGAGGAAGGCCTGGGACATGGCATCGACCATGCCCGAGCCGGTGAGAATCCCGGTGAAAGCACCAGCGGCGAAGATCAGCGCCACCACGTTGAGCACGTTTTCCGAATGTGCGGCGATGCGTTCCTTCTGGTCGGCCAGGCGCGGGTAGTTGATCACCAGCGCCAGGGCCAGGGCGATCATCATCAGCACCGGCAGCGGGCCGAGGCCCAGGCCCATGCTCACCACCAGCCCAAGGGTCAGCGCCAGGTTGACCCAGAACAGCCGCGGGCGATGGCTGTCCTTGACCTTGCGCTCCAGCTCGGGGGCCGCCCCGTCATGCTGGCCAGGCACCCAGCCGAGACGCCGACGCTCGCGCTTGCCCAGCCACCAGGCCGCGGCAAAGGCGTAGACCAGGCCGATCAGCATGGCCGGGATCAGGCCGACGAACACGTCCATGGCATCCACGTGCAGCGCACTGGCGGCACGCGCGGTCGGCCCGCCCCAGGGCACGATGTTGATCACCGTGTTGGTCAGCAGCAGCATCACCGCCAGGATCAGCGGGTTCATGCCCAGGCGCAGGTACACCGGCAGGAAGGCGGTAACCACCACCAGCACGGTGGTCGCACCGTCGCCATCCAGCGAGATCACGGTCGACAGCGCAGCGGTGCCGAGGGTGATGCGCAGCGGGTCGTTGCCGACCCAGCGGATGATCCGTTTCACCGCCGGCTCGAACAGGCCGGCGTCGAACATCACCGCGAAATACAGCAGGGCGAACATCAGCATCATCGCGGTCGGGGTGACCTTGAGGACGCCGTCCAGCACCATCGTGCCCATCTGCGAGCCGAGCCCCAGGGCCAGGGCGAAGGCCACCGGCACCAGGATCAAGGCGACGATTGCCGACAAGCGCCGCGTCATGATCAACGTCATGAACACGATAACCATCGCAAAGCCAACCCAAGCCATTTTCTTATCCTTGTTATGCAAACGCGTTCAGGTAGGGACACGTGCAGCAGGCGCAGGCGGCGCCTCGTGTGCACGATGGGCAAAACCTACACATTGATGAATTAATCGTAAATCTGTATTTTTTTCGTACACCAATCAGTCGAACAACCAGGACAGGCCGACCTTCACCCCGAACTGGCCGGCGTCGCCGTCCAGCAGCGGACTGTCGGCTAGGCGCCCGGGCAGGCGCTGGTAACTCGCCTCGCCATTCAGCAACCAGCGCTCGCCAAGCGGTTGCGACACGCTCAGGGCCAGGCTCGGTACCACCACGCTGCCCGGACGATAGCGCGCCACACCGCGCGACTCCTCGTCATTCAGGGTGCCGTAGTAGTAATCGGCGAGCCCGCCGGAGAGGTAGCTCAGCGCCACCGAGGGGGTCACTGTCGCACCCGCCAGCGCCACGGGATAGCCGTATTCCAGGCTCACCTCGTAGCCACCGCTGGCGCCGCTGACATCACCTTTCGCGCTGCCCTGCAGCTCGCCGAGCGTGCCCTTCCAGGTGGCGTGCAGGCCCAGGTCGATGCCGTCGTCGCGGTCGTCCAGCAGGTCGCGGTCGATGCCGTTGTCGGCCAGTTCCTCGCGGCCGAAGTCGTCAGCATCGATGCCGTCGAAGCGCCCGGCGACGATCACGTCCAGGCCGAAGCCATTGCCCTGGTACAGGTGCACGCCCGCCCGCAGGCCGCGCACGAACAGGCGCTCGCCCTCGTAGGTGAGCAGCGGCAGCAGCGACAGCGAGGTGTCGGCGCCGGCATACGGACTCTGCGCCAGCGAGACGCCGACACCGACGGCCTGCAAGCCGGGGGCGTCCGCCTGCGCCGCCAGCGGCAGCATCAGCACGGCGGGGATTACGAACAACGCGAGACGTGAGGATTTCATGAGAACAGCCTTTTCCGAGAGCCCATTACCGGCCGAAAGCGTCGACATAGACGCGCCCGCACCACCATTTACAAGAATGTAAACAGTCGACTAACATCGGTAAATCTGTACACATATCGTCCATATAAGGCTGCCATGACCCAACAAGACGAGCTCTACCTCTCCGCCGAAGAGGCCGCGGCCCTGCTCGGCGTCAACCTGCCGACCCTCTACGCCTACGTCGGCCGCAAGAACATCCGCTCGCTCAAGGTCGAGGGCTCGCGCAAGCGGCGCTACTGGGCGGCGGACATCCAGCGCCTGGTCAAGGGGCCGAAGAATGGCGAGGCCGGCAGCAAGCGCAGCGTGGACTCCTACAGCTCGCTGACCCTGCTCACCGAAGACGGCCTCTACTACCGCGGCCGCGACATCAACGAGCTGGTGGAGACCGCCACGGTGGAGGAAGTCGCGGAGATGTTCTGGCAGGTGCCGGGCGCCTTCGGCACCTCGCTGCCGCACATGCCGGCCGGGGTCGACCAGCTGTTCGAGCTGTACGCCAACACCACCGTGATCGAGAAGGCCATCGCCCTGTTTCCCCTGGTGGAACGGGTCAACCCCAAGGCCTTCGACCTGTCGCCGGAAGGCTACGCGCGCACCGGCGCCGACGTGGTGCGCTGGTTCGCCGCCCTGGTGGTCGGCAACCGCGCCCCGGATACGCGCCCGCTGCATGAGTTCATCGCCTCGTCCTGCGGCGTCGACCAGCGCTTCGCCGACCTGATCCGACGCATGCTGATCCTGTGCATCGACCATGAGCTGGACCACTCGACCTACAGCGTGCGCGCCGCGGCGAACACCGGGGTCACGCCCTACTACGCCGCCATCACCGGCCTGGCCACGGCCCGCGGGCGCCGCGTGGCCTATGGCCGCAACGAGGCGGTCAGCCACCTGCTGGACGACATATGCAACGCCAAGGACCCGGCCGAGCCGATCCTCCAGTACTACAGCCAGGGCGGCGAGATCCCCGGCTTCTGCGCCAACGCGCACACCGCCCACCACGTGCACAGCATCGCCGACCCACGGGCGATCAGCCTGAAGAAGACCCTTGATGCAATGTTCGCCGACGACCCGGAATACCGGCGCCTGCTCAAGGCGATGCAGGTAGCCGAGGAGCTGGTGCAGCACCCGGCCGAGTTCATCCTGCTGGTCAGCTTCGTCGGTCGCAAACTCAACCTCGGCGGCCAGGAGCTGGCGCTCGCCGCGGTCGCCCGCCTGATCGGCTGGTTCGCCCACGCCAGCGAGCAGTACAACCAGCAGCCGCTGGTCCGCCACCGCGCCCGCTACACCGGCGCCCTGCCCGGCTGATAGCTCCCCGCCTGCGGCGTCGTCACGCGCCATAGCGGCGCTGGCGCCGCCCCTTCCCTCCCGCGTGCATGCGTGCCGCCAGGTCACTGGCGGCCGGCGTCGCCATGCATGCACAAAAATCGTACAGATTTACATCCGATTTGCGTACGTATAGCGTCTAATGGAGATTGATTCATACATGTAGATTATTTTTGTACATATATGTCGATCTTCAAGCCTAAGGATGTCTCGGAACACGGCCCGCCGCATTCCGCATCGAAAACAAAAACAAAGGTGAAGAGACGTGAAACCATCCATCAAGCGGCCCGGCCTGCCCGGCGCAGCCTTTCTGGCAATGGCGACGGCGGGCTACATGGCCGGCGCCCAAGCGGTCAATTTCAACATCGGTGAAGTGGAAGGGCAGCTCGATTCCGCCCTCTCCATCGGCGCCAGCTGGGCGGTGCGTGCACCGGACCCGGACTTCATTGCCCAGGGCAACGGCGGCAAGGGCGACTCGCGCACCTCCGACGACGCCCGCCTGAACTTCAAGAAGGGCGAGACCTTCTCGAAGATCTTCAAGGGCATCCATGACCTCGAACTGAAGTACCGCGACTCCGGCGTGTTCCTGCGCGGCAAGTACTGGTACGACTTCGAGCTGAAGGACGAGAGCCGGCTGCTCTACGACATCCGCGACGACAACCGCAAACGCGGCGCGCAGTCGTCCGGCGTGGAGCTGCTCGATGCCTTCGTCTACCACAACTACGAGGTCGCCGACCGGCCCGGCTCGGTGCGCGTCGGCAAGCAGGTGGTCAGCTGGGGTGGCAGTACCTTCATCAGCGGCGGCATCAACAGCATCAACCCGCTGGACGCCAACGCCCTGCGCCGCCCCGGCTCGGAACTGAAGGAAGGCCTGCTGCCGGTCAACATGATCTACCTGCAGCAGACCCTGGCCGAGGCGGTCAGCGTGGAAGCCTTCTACCAGCTGGAATGGGACCAGACCGTCGCCGACAACTGCGGCACCTTCTTCGCCAGTTCGGACATCGTCGCCGACGGTTGCGATGACCGTTACGTGGTACGCGGCGCGGACATCGAACCGGGGCAATCCGACAACAGCGGCCTTAACGGCAACACCCTCTACCTGCCACGCGGCGGCGACCGTGACGCCCGCGACAGCGGCCAGTTCGGCGTCGCCTTGCGCTGGTTCGTGCCCGAGCTGAACGACACGGAAATCAGCGCCTACTACCTGAACTACCACAGCCGCACCCCGGTAGGCAGTTCGGTGATCAGCAGCGCGCCCAACCCGTTCGCCGCACCCGGCTTCGGCGCGGCCAGCGCCCAGTACTTCCTCGAGTACCCGGAAGACATCCGCCTGTACGGCCTGAGCTTCAACACCACCGTCGGTACCGCGTCCGTCGAGGGTGAGCTGAGCTACCGGCCGAACATGCCGCTGGCCATCGACGACCTGACCTACGCCACCCTGCGCCTGGCGCCGGTCGTGCCGAGCGTGATCCCCAACTCCGGCATCCCCGGCGACGAGATCCACGGCTACACCCGTGTGCCCATGACCCAGGGGCAGATGAGCGTGGTGCAGACCTTCGACCAGGTGCTCGGCGCCAGCCGTATGAACCTGATCGGAGAGGTCGGCTTCACCCACCTCAACGGCATCAACGAGGGTGACTACGGCGAATACCGATTCGGCCGAGCGAGCCACTTCGGCCCGGGCGAGTACTTCGACGCCGACGGCAACGACCTGTGCAGCACGCTGCTCAGCGGTCGCCCGGAGTACTGCAACAACGACGGCTTCTTCACCCGCAACTCCTGGGGTTATCGCCTGCGTGCCGGCCTGACCTACAACGGCGTGATCGGCGGTCTCGACCTCAGCCCGAGTCTGGCCTGGTCGCACGACGTGGACGGCTACGGCCCGACCTTCACCGAAGGCAGCAAGGCCATCAGTGTCGGCCTCAGCGCCAAGTACCTGTCCAACTACGAAGCCAGCATCAGTTACACCGACTACTTCGGCGGCGATTACACCACCAACGGTGATCGAGACTTCATCAGCGCCAGCTTTGGCGTGACGTTCTGAGGACGTTCCAATGACAAGAAAAACCCTATCGCGCTGCGCGCTCTCCCTGTGCCTGCCACTGCTGATCAACCCCGCGTTCGCTGCCGTGGACGCCGCCCAGGCCGACAAGCTGGGCGCCACCCTGACCCCGGTCGGCGCCGAACGCGCCGGCAATGCCGCCGGCAGCATTCCCGAGTGGACGGGCGGCCTGGCCAAGGACGCCGGCACCAGCACCGACGGCTTCCGTTCGGACCCGTTCGCTGGCGAAGCGCCGCTGTTCACCATCACCACGCAGAACCTCGAGCAGTACCGGGGCCAGTTGAGCCCGGGCCAGCAGGCCCTGTTCGCCCGCTACCCGAACAGCTACAAGATTCCCGTGTACCCCAGCCACCGCAGCGTGGCCTGGCCGCAGAAGACCTACGAGGTGATTCGCAAGAACGCGGTGAACGTCACCACGGTGGAAGGCGGCAACGGCCTGGAGAACTACACCAGCCCGCTGGCCTTCCCGGTGCCGCAGAACGGCCTCGAGGTGCTGTGGAACCACATCACCCGCTACCGCGGCGGCAGCTTCACCCGCGAGACCACGGCCTTCATGACCACGCCCACCGGCGACTACTCGTGGAAGACCGAGCGCGACCGCCTGGCCTACAGCGAGGAGCTGCTGGACTACGACCCGAGCAAGTCGAAGAACATCCTCTACTACTTCACCTCCGAGAACATCGCGCCGGCGCGTGATGTCGGCGGCGTGCTGCTGGTCCACGAGACCCTCAACCAGGTCAAGGAACCGCGCATGGCCTGGCAGTACAACTCCGGCCAGCGCCGCGTACGTCGCGCCCCGCAGGTCGCCTACGACAGCCCCGGCCCGGGCAACCTGCGCACCACCGACCAGACCGACATGTTCAACGGCTCGCCGGACCGCTACGACTGGCAACTGGTGGGCAAGCGCGAGCTGTACGTGCCCTACAACAGCTTCCGCCTGGCCGACCCGAGCAACAGCTATGACGAGCTGATCACCCCTGGGCATCTCAACCAGGACAAGACCCGCTACGAGCTGCACCGGGTCTGGGAAATCATCGGCACGCTCAAGGAAGGCCAGCGCCACGTCTACTCCAAGCGCCACCTGTTCATCGACGAAGACAGCTGGACCATCGTCGAGGCCGACCACTACGACGCCCGCGGCAACCTCTGGCGCGTGTCGGAGAACCACATCCTGCCGCTGTATGACGTGCAGACGCAGATCTCCGCCGGCGAGCTGACCTACGACCTGATCTCCGGTCGTTACCTGGGCAACTACATGTTCAACAAGGTGAAGAACGCCTACCGGTTCGGCTTCAAGGCCAAGACGTCGGACTTCACCCCCGCAGCCCTGCGCGCGATGGGTATCCGCTGAGCATGCCAGGCCCGTTTCACGCTGGCTCCGCCTCTCTAGCCCCCCTGTCATCGACGCCCCGCTAGAGACCTTTGCCGCCCTTTGGGCGGCTTTTTTTCAACCGCGCGCGCGGCACCCAGACCAAGCCGCCGCGCACAAAGATGGACGAAATCCGTACAGATTTACATGAACAAATGCCGAATGTATGTTTAATCCACGCAATAAACGTATACATGTACAGATAAATACATATATGCGTCATGCGGCCCAGGGATGCCCGCGAAGCATGTCGTCGCGGAGAACAACAAGACCAACAACACGCCGTTGAACCTCGTCAACGTGCAGAGGCTTAGGAAGACCATGGAAAACCCAGTCAAGATTCTGATCCCGTGCGGATCGATAGGCACCGGCATCCGCGAGGAGGAAATCCGCCTCGGCATCGCCCTCGGCGCCCAGGCCATCGCCAGCGATGCCGGCTCGACCGACAGCGGTGCGGCCTACATGATCCAGGGCGTCGGCAAGTACCCGCGCGCCACCATCAAGCAGGAACTGGCGATCCTCATGAAGGCCCAGGCCGAAGCGAAGATCCCGCTGATCATCGGCTCCTGCGGCCAGTCCGGTAGCGACGCCGGGCTCAACTGGATGCGCGACATCGCCCTGGAGATCGCCCGCGAGAACGGCCTGACGCCGAAGATCGCCGTGCTCTATTGCGAGCAGGACAAAGCCACCCTGAAAGCCAAGCACGCCGCCGGCAAGATCAAAGAGCTGCCGCCGCTCGGCCCGATCACCGACGAGCTGATCGACTCCTGCGAGCACATCGTCGCCTCCATGGGCGTAGAGCCGTACATCGCCGCACTGCGTGACGGCGCCGACATCGTCCTCGGCGGGCGCACCACCGACACCGCGGTGATCGCCTCCTACGCCCTGCTCAAGGGCGCACCGGCCGGCCCGGCCTGGCACGCGGCGAAGATCGCCGAGTGTGGCGCGCAGTGCACCGTCGACCCCACCAACGGCAACGGCATCCTGATCTCCATCGACGCCGACGGCTTCGAGGTCGAACCGCTGCAGCCGAACAACAGCTGCGCACCGGAGACCGTGTGTGCGCACATGCTCTACGAGAACTCCAACCCGTTCCTGCTCACCGAGCCGGGCGGCGTGCTCGACGTCACCGACGCCCAGTACGTGCAGAAGGACGAGCGCGTGGTGCGCGTCACCGGTTCACGCTGGATCGAAAAGCCCTACACCATGAAGCTCGAAGGCGCCGCCGCCGGGCGTTATCAGACGCTGATGCTGATCGGCATCGAAGACCCGGAAATCCTCGGCCGCATCGACGAATTCCACGACCGCATGCACGCCGCACTCACCGGCCGCGTGCACGCGGTGCTGGGCGCCGAGGCCGGCGATTTCCACATCTCGCTGCGTGTCTACGGCTGGAACGCCGTTTCCGGCATGCAGCGTCCGGCAGGCACGCCGCCACCACTGGAGGTCGGCATCCTGTTCGTCGCCACTGCCGCCACCCAGGCGCTGGCCACGCGCATCGCCAAGACCTGCAACCCGTGGTTCTTCCACTGGCCGCTGGAGCGCAATCGCGAACTGCCGAGCCACGGCTTCCCCTTCTCCCCTGCCGAACTGGAACGCGGCGCCGTGTACGAATTCAAGCTCAACCACGTCGTGGAAACCGACGACGGCTTCGAGCTGGTACGCAGCCAATGGGTCGATCTGTCCAACCACGTGGAGTCCGTCTAATGGCCACCCTCAAAGACGTCAGCCGTCATGTCCGCTCGAAGAACGCCGGCCCTTTCTGGGTCACCGTGGACATCTTCTTCAACAGCAAGGAGAACTTCAGCAAGTACGCCAAGACCGAGAAGCTCTCGCCCAGCGTATTCGCCGAGCTCTACAGCGCCGACCCGGAGCACGTGCACCACTACCTGGTGCCCGACCTGAACATCCTGAAGATCTCCTACCCGCGCTCCTGGCCCCAGGGTGGTGAACTGGAGCGGGACATGCACGCCGGCAACCAGTGCAAACGCCTGCTCAACATCGAACTGGATTGAGGCACAACGGGCCGGCAGCACTGCCGGCCCTCTCCACCCGCCGAGCCGTCCTGGCTTCGCCCCGCGCCGCGTCCATCACCGGAAGCGAGTTCGTCATCGACGGCGGAACCATTCCAACGGCCTAGCGGCGCGTCGATCCGCAGGCCTCAATGGCTGACCACAACGACCGCGGATACACCACCGAGCGGAAGCGGCAGCTCGAAAGACCGAGGGCAGGTTCAGGTGTTTGCCGATGACAGCGCCGGTACCGCGGACCTATACCACCCTGCCCGAATGACTGTGTAGAATCCCGCGCCCCAAAAAAGCAGGAGACAACACGTTGGCCATTCACTACTCCGCCACCCCGGAAAACGTGGCATGTGGGCGCACAGGATCGAGCCTGGAGAGCACCGCGGATGTCACGCAGGTTTCGTGCAAGCTCTGCCTGCGCAGCGTTGAAAAGCAGGCCCATGAACCGGCACGCAAGACACCGAGCCTCGCCGAACTGCGTGCAGCGGCAAAAGCCGCCAAGGCCGCGGCCGTACCCGCCGAAGCCTGCAAACCGACCTCAACGCTGAGCCCACGGGCCGAGTGGCAGCAACGCCTGGCGCAGCTGCCAGGACGCAACCGCCTCCCGCGCGGCGCGGCGCGGCAGTCCTTCATCTAGGGATGATTTGCACGGACGAGGAAGCGCATCGCGTCGCGTCCTCGCCTATGGTGCAGCGTCCTTCCACCTTGCCCACGGTACGCGTGGCGCCGGCGCGGCTGTCAGCCCTTGAAGCCCTTCGCCATCAGGTACACCTCGTTCGAGCGCGGGCGCGAGGCGGCGGGTTTGCGCACCACCACCTTGTCGAACGAGGTGCGCACATCGCGCAGAAACTCGTCAGAACCCTCGCCCTGGAACACCTTGACCACATAGTTGCCGCCAGGCTTGAGCACCTTGCGGACCATGTCGAGGGTGAGTTCGACCAGGTACATCGAGGAGGCCTGGTCGGCAACCGCGACGCCACTGAGGTTGGGCGCGATGTCGGAGACGATCAGGTCGGGCTGCCTGCCATCGAGCTGGTTGAGCAGTTGCTGGAACACCGCATCTTCGGTGAAGTCGCCCTGAATGAAGTCGACGTTGTCCAGCGGGTCCATCGGCAGGATGTCGGTGGCCACGACACGCCCTTTTTCGCCGACGAGCCGGCCGGCCACCTGCGACCAGCCACCCGGGGCAGAACCCAGGTCCATGATCAGCATGCCAGGGCGGATCAGCTTGTCCTTCTCGTTCAGCTCGATCAGCTTGTAGCTGGAGCGCGAGCGCAAACCGTCCTTCTGGGCCTGTTTCACGTACGGGTCGTTGACGTGTTCGTCCAGCCAGCGGCGGCTGCTTTTGGATCGTTTCATGAGAGAGCCAACCACGGAAAATCAAGGTGGGAAGCGGCACAGGGGAGACGCTGTTGGCCGCGAAGTAGCGGCGATTATAGGCCGATAACACCGCGCAGGTTAAATCGGCGCGCCAGGGCAGGTGCGGCACCGAGCCTCACGCCAGCCTGCACAGCGCCAGCGGGCCGGGCCTGACAGGGGCAGGCACGGACGGCTACAATTGGCGCCCTACCCCACCCTTCTGTTGCTTCCTTTGCCGGAGTCACCGGCCAGGATTACCGCCATGATTCGCATCAACGAACTGTCTCTGCCCCTCGATCACTCCGCCGATGAATTGCGCGCGGCCATCGTCAAACGCCTGAACCTCAGCGACGCCGACCTGCTGAACTTCACCGTATTCAAGCGCAGCTACGATGCCCGCAAGAAGAACAGCGTCATCCTGTTCATCTACATCATCGACCTGGAGGTGCGCGACGAGGCGGCGATCCTGGCGCGCTTTGCCGACGACCACAACGTACGTACCGCCCCGGACACCGCCTACTACCCCGTGGGTCAGGCGCCGGCCGAGCTGCGCGAGCGGCCGCTGGTGGTGGGCTTCGGCCCCTGCGGCCTGTTCGCCGCGCTGCTGCTCGCGCAGATGGGCTTCAAGCCCATCGTGCTGGAGCGCGGCAAGGATGTCCGCAGCCGCACCAAGGACACCTGGGCGCTGTGGCGCAAGAAGGTCCTGACCCCGGAATCCAACGTGCAGTTCGGTGAAGGCGGTGCCGGCCTGTTCTCCGACGGCAAGCTGTACAGCCAGATCAAGGATCCCAAGTTCTACGCGCGCAAGGTGGTGCATGAGTTCGTCCGCGCCGGTGCGCCGGAAGAGATCATGTACGTGAGCAAGCCGCATATCGGCACCTTCCGCCTCACCGGCGTGGTCGCCGCGATGCGCGAGGAGATCATCGCCCTCGGCGGCGAGGTGCGTTTCGAGAGCAAGGTCACCGACCTGCTGATCAATGACGGCCAGCTCGAGGGCGTGGTCCTGGCCAGCGGCGAAACCCTGCACAGCCGCCATGTGGTGCTGGCGCTGGGTCACAGCTCGCGCGATACCTTCCGCATGCTGCACCGCCTGGGCGTGTTCATCGAGGCCAAGCCGTTTGCCGTGGGCTTTCGTATCGAACACCCGCAGGGTCTGATCGACGAGGCGCGCCTGGGCAAGTACGCCGGCCACCCGGAGCTGGGCGCCGCCGACTACAAGCTGGTGCATCACGCCAAGAACGGCCGCGCGGTCTACAGCTTCTGCATGTGCCCCGGCGGCACCGTGGTCGCAGCCACCTCCGAACCGGAGCGCGTGGTCACCAATGGCATGAGCCAGTACTCGCGCAACGAACGCAACGCGAATGCCGGCATCGTCGTCGGCATCAACCCGGAGCAGGATTTTCCCGGCGGCCCGCTGGCCGGCGTGGAGTTCCAGGAGCGCCTGGAATCGCGCGCCTACGAACTGGGCGGCAGTGACTACTGCGCCCCCGCACAACTGGTCGGCGACTTCATTCGCGGCGTGCCGTCGAGCGAGTTCGGCGAGGTGGAACCCTCCTACAAGCCCGGCGTGCGCCTGGGCGACCTGGCGCCCTCGCTGCCGGACTACGCCATCGAGGCCATCCGCGAGGCGCTGCCGGCGTTCGGCCGGCAGCTGCGCGGCTTCGACCGCGACGACGCGGTGCTCACCGGCATCGAGACCCGCACCTCCTCGCCGGTGCGCATCACCCGCGACCACGAGACGCTGCAGAGCCTCAACCTGCGCGGCCTGTATCCGGCCGGTGAAGGCGCCGGCTATGCCGGCGGCATCCTCTCGGCGGGAGTGGACGGGATCAAGGTCGCCGAGGCGCTGGCCAAGTCGATGCTGTCCGAGCTGAGCCACTGAGCGGCGTATCGATGAAACTCGACGACATCAAGAAGCTGCAGCAGAAGAAGTACCGGGCCGAGTTCGGTCATTTCCTGGTAGAGGGCGAGCACCTCCTGCTGGAGCTGCAAAAGGCGGCGTTGCACAACCCGCAGCTGCAGCGCAGCGAGCTGTACGTGACCAACGCCTACGAGCACTGGCAAAGCCCGTTCAAGACCCAGGTGATCAGCGACCGGCAGATGGCGCAGATTGCCGATACGCAGACGCCGCAGGGCATCATCGCCGTGGTGCCGATGCCGGCCACCGCCGCGCCGGCCGTGGCCAACGAACGCGCCATCTACCTGCACGAGATCCAGGACCCGGGCAACCTCGGCACCATCCTGCGCACGCTGGCCTGGTTCGGCAATTTCCGCTGCCTGCTCAGCCCCGGCAGCGTCGACCCGTACAACCCCAAGGTCGTGCGCGCCAGCATGGGCGCGATCTTTCATGCGCCGCTGGAGCTGGATGTCGAGCTGGAGTCCCTAGGCGCGCGCTTCCCGCGTATCGCCTGCCTGGACATGCAGGGCGAGCCGGTGCAGTCCGCCGGTTTCAAGGCCATCGATTGCTACCTGTTCGGCAACGAGGCCCGCGGCGTACCCCGCGAGCAACTGCTCGCCCTGGGCGCGCAGCCCTTCACGATTGCCGGTTGCGGCGCCATCGAGTCGCTGAACCTGGCCACGACGGTCAACATGTGCGCCTACGAGCTGAACCGCTAGCGACGCCGCATACCGCGTTCTACGCGGTGCAGCCGGCTGGTCCCAGGCCCGTGCCCTGAGCAAAGAACCGATCAGCGGAAGCCGCAGCGCCAGCGTGTCGCTGCGCTCGGCTCGAGGCTGCCGCGCACCCACGGTCAGCCGACGTTGAATGTCCGCCCCACGAAAGCATATGATCCATATACGTTACGTATCGATTCATATCTATGAGGATTACCCGTGGGCATCATCAACCTCGACGACGAGCTGCACGACCAGGCCCGTCGCGCCAGCGCCGTGTCCTGCCGTTCGATCAACGCCCAGGCGGCGTTCTGGATGAAGATCGGCCGGCTCTGCGAGCTCAATCCGACCCTGAGCTTCAACGAAATCATCGTGCGCGAACTGCAGGTCGCCGGTGTAGCCGCCCCTGCCTACGAGGCCGCGAGTTGATCAAGGGGCCGGATGAACTGGCCTACCTGGCGGAGTCCGGTCGGCTGCTCGCCAGCGTGTTCGCCTACCTGGATTCACTGCCGCTGCTGGGCATGTCGACCCTGGCGGTGAATGACCGCATCGAGCGCTTCATCACCGACAAGCTGCAGGCCAGGCCGGCGAGCAAGGGCCAGTACGGCTTTGCCTACGTGCTCAACGCCTCGCGCAACCAGGTGGTGTGCCATGGCGTGCCCTCTGCCCGGGAAATGCTCGCGGAGGGCGACATCGTCAACTTCGACATCACCCTGGAGAAGAACGGCTTCATCGCCGACTCGAGCAAGACCTACCTGATCGGCGCGGTCGAGCCGGCGGCCAGGCGCCTGGTGGACGTCACCTACGAGGCCATGTGGCAGGGCATCCGCGCGGTGAAACCGGGCGCCACCCTGGGCGATGTCGGCCATGCCATCGAACGCCACGCCCGGCGGCACGGCTATTCGGTGGTCAGGGAATACTGCGGCCACGGCATCGGTCGCGAGATGCACGAAGCGCCGCAGGTCCTGCATTTCGGCAAGCCGGGGCGCGGGCTGCGGCTCGAAGAAGGCATGGTCTTCACCATCGAGCCGATGCTCAACCAGGGCCGCGCCGGTGTCGAAACCCTGGCCGATGGCTGGACCGTCGTGACCCTGGATGGAAAGCTTTCCGCGCAGTTCGAGCACACCGTTGCGGTGTCGCGTGATGGGGTCGATGTCCTGACCTTGCGTGGCGAGGAGCACGCGCGCTGACGCGAGCGTCACGCGGCGTGATCGCCCTGCCCGTGGCCGCCGTTGCGGGCGGCCATCAGGCCGGTTTCAGGTCTTCAACTGGTTGGCGAACTGGCCGACCGCGCTGACCACGCGCTGGGCGCCGTCCTGAATGTCGACGATCACCTCGCCGGCCTCGTTGGCCAGGCCCAGGCCCTGTTCCGCCAGTTCGCGGCTGCTGCCCATGCTACCCACCGCGCTCTGCGCCAGGCTCTGGTTCTTCTGCACCACCTCGACGATCTCTTCCGCCGCCTGGCTGGTCCGCCCGGCCAGCTGGCGCACCTCGTCGGCGACCACGGCGAAGCCGCGGCCCTGCTCACCGGCCCGCGCCGCCTCGATGGCCGCGTTGAGCGCCAGCAGGTTGGTCTGCGCGGCGATACCGCTGATGGTCTTGATGATCGTGCTGATCAGCTGGGACTGCTTGTCCAGTGCCTCGATGCCTTCGGCCGCCTCCTGCACCTGCTGGGCGATGCGGTGCATCACCGCGACCGTCTGACTGACCACGCTGGCGCCCTTTTGCGCGGTGGCGTCGGTCTGCTGCGAGGTGCTGTAGGCGATGCTCGCCGCGGCGGCGACCTCCTCCTCGCGGTTTACCTGGTCGGTGATCACCGTGGCGAACTTGACCACCTTGTACAGCTTGTCGTGGGCATCGTGCACCGGGTTGTAGGAGGCCTCCAGCCAGACCGCCCGACCGTAGGCGTCGACCCGTTTGAAGCGGTGCGCGATGAACTTGCCGCGGTTGAGCTCGGCCCAGAACTCGCGATAGCCGGCAGAGTTGGTCTCCTGGGGTTCACAGAACATGCTGTGGTGCTTGCCGCGAATCTGCTCGATGCGATAGCCCATGGCCTCGAGGAAACGGTCGTTGGCGGTCAGCACTTCGCCGGCCAGGTTGAACTCGATCACCGCGGTGGAACGCAGCAGCGCGTTGATCAGCCCCTCGTGCTCCTTGGACGTCTCGATGGTGCGGGTCAGGTCGTTGGCGCACAGGGTGAAGCCCTGGACGATGCCTTGGCTGTTTTTCAGCGGCTGCCAGATCGAGCGCAGCCAGGCTTCCTCGCCGTCGGCACGCAGCAGGCGATAGGCACCGTTCAGGTGTTCGCCGCGGCTCAGGGCGTTCTTCAGTTTCTGGTAGTTGGGCTCCTGGCGGAAGGACTGGGGCACCAACCCATCGATCTGGCGGCCGATCAGGTCCTCGCGGCGGTAGAGCATTTCGCGCACGAAATTGTCGTTGGCGAACTGGATGTGGCCCTTCGCGTCCAGCTCCAGCACCAGCATCTCGTCGTAGAGCGATTCCTTGATCTGCTGGCTACGGGAGTTCTCTTCCCGCAGCGCTTCCAGTTCCTGCTTTAGATGCTTGTTGAACATGAGGGGCGGCTCGTGGGCTGATGACAGGGCGTGACTAGATAGTCGGCGCTGCCGGCGCTTTCTTAAGCGCAAGCCAGAGAATATTAGTAGGGATTATCGGGATTCGAGTCGCGCGGCGTCCGCAGCAGGAGTCGCTCTGCCGCGGTGCCCAAGCCAGGCGACTAGCCGCGAATAAAGTCCGCCGCCCGCTCGCCGATCATGATGCACGGCGCGTTGGTGTTGCCGCTGATCAGCGTCGGCATGATCGAGGCATCGGCCACGCGCAGGTTGTCGACACCACGCACCTTCAGCTGCGGAGTTACCACAGCCATGTCGTCGCAGCCCATCTTGCAGGTGCCGACCGGGTGGAACACCGTCGCTGCGTAATCGCGTAGGTGCGCCAGCAGCTGTTCGTCGGTCTGCACCTGCGGGCCGGGCAGCATTTCCGCACCACGCAGGGCGTCGAACTCCGGCTGGGCGAGGATGCGTCGCGCCAGCCTCACGCCTTCCATCAGCACCTTGGCGTCCTCGGGGTCGGCGAGGAAGTTGAAGTCGATCTCCAGGCTGCGGCCCACGCCCAAGCGCACCTCGCCGATGCTTTTAGGCCGCAGCACACAGGTATGGATGGCGTAGCCGTGGCCCCACTCGAACAGGCGGCCGCGGTGGCTGCGGTAGCCGGGCACGAAGTGCATCTGCACGTCCGGTAGCTGCTCCGCCAGTGGCGTGCGGGCGAAGCCGCCGGCCTCGACGTAGTTGGTGGTCAGCCAGCCCATGCGCCTGGCCAGGTACTGGAACGGCGCGGCCAGCACCTTGGGCAGCGAGCCGAGGGAGAAACCCAGCGACAGCGGGCTCTTCGAGCGCACGGTGACCAGGCCGTCGATATGGTCCTGCAGGTTCTTGCCGACACCTGGCAGGTCGATCTTGCAGGCGACGCCAGCGGCTTCCAGCTCGGCCCTGGGGCCGATGCCCGAGTTCAGCAGCAGGTGCGGCGAACCCAGCGCACCGGCGCAGAGGATGGTTTCACGGGTGCAGTGCAGGGTTTGCCATTCGCCCTCCTGTTGCAGTTCGAGGCCGGTCACGCGGCTGCCGTCGAGCAGCAGTCGGCCGACCTGGCAGTCGGTAAGCACGGTCAGGTTGGCCCGGCTGCGTATCGGGTGGACGAAGGCGCGGTAACTGGAGAGGCGCTTGGCGTCCTTCTGGGTGACGTTGTACACGCCGACACCTTCCAGGGTGCCGCCGTTGAAGTCGTCGTTGCGCGCCAGGCCGATGTGCGCGGCGGCGCGGATGTAGATGTCGGCCAGCGGGTTGGGATCGCGCGGCTTGTCCACCAGCAGCTCACCTTCGCTGCCGTGGTACGCCGGCGACTGGCCGAGGCGGTTGCCCTCGGACTTCTTGAAGTACGGCAGCACATCGTTCCAGCCCCAGTTCGGGCAGCCGGCGGCTTCCCAGCGGTCGTAGTCGCTGGCGTCGCCACGGATGTAGATCATGCTGTTCATCGCGCTGGAGCCGCCCAGCGCCTTGCCGCGCGGGGTGTGCAGGCTGCGGTTGTTCAGCTGCTTCTGCGGCGCGGAAAAGTAGTTCCAGCTGAACACCTTGCTCTTGTACAGGGTGATGGTGCCGGCCGGGGTCTGCACCCGCGGGCTGGCGTCGCTGCCGCCGGCCTCGATCAGGCACACGCGCACCGCCGGGTCGGCGCTCAGGCGGTTGGCCAGCACGCAGCCGGCCGAGCCGGCGCCGACGATCAGGTAGTCATAGGTAGGTTCAGTCATACGAGCCTCAAGGAACCCTAGGGTGCGCCATGCGCACGGTTTGCAAGGTGCGTGGTGGTGCGCATAGCGCACCCTGCCTTAGTGCACTTCTTCCAGGTCGTCGTGGAGCAGTTCGAGGATGTGCCGCTTCATGCGGATGAACTCCGGCTCCATCACCACGTCCAGGCTGCGCGGGCGATCGATCGGCACCTCGAGAATCTCCTTGATCCGTCCCGGCCGCGCTCCCATCACGTAGATGCGGTCGGCGAGCAGGATGGCCTCGTCGATGTCATGGGTGACGAACACCACGGTCTTCTTGCTGTTGCCCCACACCTGCAGCAGCAGTTGCTGCATCTGCAGCCGGGTCTGGCTGTCCAGCGCGCCGAAGGGCTCGTCCATCAGCAGGATCTGCGGATCGTTGGCCAGCGCGCGGGCAATCGCCACGCGCTGCATCATGCCGCCGGAGAGCTGCTTGGGGTAATGCTCGGCGAACTTGGCCAGGCCCACTTCGCCCAGGTAGAACTCAACGATGGTGCGGATCTCGTCCTGCGGCAGGCCGCGACGCTTGAGGCCGAACTCGATGTTCTGGCGCACCGTCAGCCAGGGGAACAGGGTGTAGCCCTGGAACACCATGCCGCGGTCGGCACCCGGCCCGTCGACCTTCTGCCCGCCGACGTAGATCGCGCCGTCACTCGGCTCGGCGAGGCCGGCGGTGAGGTACAGCAGGCTCGACTTGCCGCAGCCGGACGGGCCGACGATGACCGCGAACTGCTGGTCCGGCACCTCGAAGGAAACCTTGTCCAGCGCGGTGAAGGTCTCGCCGTTGGGCGAGCGATAGCGCAGGCTGACCTCTTCCACGCGCAGGCGTGCCGGCACGTCGGCGTACTCGCTGAGCGACGGCATGATGTAGGGTTTGCTGGCTACTGCGCCCATGCGGCAATCCTCAGTCGAAGCAGACGGAACAGTTGATCGGTGACCAGTCCGAGCAGGCCGATGATGGCGATGGCGAGGAAGATCACGTCGACCTGGAAACCGCGCATGGCCTTGAGGCTGATGTAACCGAGGCCACTGCTGGCTGCGACCAGCTCGGCCACCACCAGGTAGGTCCAGGCCCAACCCATGGTCACGCGCAGAGTGTCGAGCACGCCGGGCAGCGAGGCCGGGCCGAGCACGTGCAGGACCACATCACGGCGTGTGGCGCCGAGGGTGTAGCTGGCGTTGATCAGGTCCTTGGACACGCCCTTGGAGACGTCGGCAATCATCACCAGCTGCTGGAAGAACACGCCGAAGATGATCACCGCTACGCGCTGTTCCAGGCCGATGCCGATCCACAGGATGAACAGCGGCACGAACGAGGTCACCGGCAGGTAGCGGACGAAGTTGACCAGCGGTTCGAGCAGCGCCTGGACGATGCGGAAGCTGCCCATCAGCAGGCCCAGCGGCACCGAGACCAGGGATGAAACCAGAAAGCCGATCAGCACCACTTCGATGCTGGCCAGCACATGCTTGCCCAGGGTGCCATCGCCCCCCAGGCGTACGGCGGCGGCGACCACGTCGCCCGGTGTCGGCAGGAACATCGCCGGCACCACGCCGCCATAGGAAAGTCCGGCCCACAGGCCGAGCACCAGCAGCCAGCACAGGGTACTGGCGCCGATGATCAGGCGGTTCGGCAGGTCGACCTTGGGCGTCAGGCAACGCTGCACCCAGGATTTTTGCGTGGCCATGCTGCCACCTCTCGACGCGAAGATTGAACGACGGGAGCGGCGCGCAGCCGCTCCCGATGGGCCTTACGGTGTGACGAAGGACGGGTCGACCAGCTCGTCGTAGGCGACGTTGTAGGTCTTGCCCTGTAGCTGGGTCCAGGTCTCGTTGGCCAGGCTGATGATGCCGGCGATGTCACCCGGCTTGCCCGGGGTGCCGAGCAGCTTCTCGCTCATGGCCTGGTCGTAGAACTTCACGCCCTTGGCCGCTTCAGCCAGGTCCTTGGGATCGGACAGGTAGCCGCCGACGCCCTTGGCCATGATCGCGTAGGCCTCCTGCGGGTGGGTCTTGGTGTACTCGACCGCCTTGTACAGGCCGGCGACCAGCGCCTTCACATCCTCCGGCTGCTTCTCGATCACGTCGCAGGACAGCGCCACCACGTCGACGATCACACCGGGGGTCTCGCTGGAGTCGATCAGTACCTTGCCCTGGCCCTTGGCCTTGACCAGCGACAGGTGCGGCTCCCAGGTCACCGCCGCCGGTACGCGGCCGGCGATGAAGGCGGTGGCCGCGTCGTCAGCGGTCATGTTCTGGATTTCCAGGTCGCTCATGCTCATGCCCTTCTGCTTGAGCAGGTAGCTCAGCCAGAACTGCGACACCGAGCCTTCGTTGACCGCCACGGCCTTGCCCTTGAGCTGGTCCAGGCTGGTCACGTCCTTGCCCACCAGCACGCCGTCGCCGCCGTGGGATTCGTCGAGCGCGGCCACCGCCTTGAAGCAGAAATCCTTGGAGCGGTACTTGAGGATCTCGTCGATGGTCGATGCCGAGCCGGACAGCTTGCCGGAGGCCTGGGCCGCCATGTACATGGCCGACTCCTCGATCACGGTGAAGTCGACGTCCAGGCCCTGCTCCTTGAAGTAGCCAAGATCGCGGGCCAGGTACAGGGTGCCGTAGCCGACCCAGGTGGTGTGACCGAGGGTCAGGCTGCCGGCCTGGGCGGTGGCCGCCAGGCTCAGGGCCAGGCCGGCGCCGATGGCGGTACGGGTGAACGTGGTGCGCAAGGTCTTGATCATGGAGCTCTCCACAGCCTGACGGCGTCGTTGGTCGATGTGTATGTGGCAGGGCCGGCCAGAGGCCAAAGGCTTCCCCACGCCGGCCCGCAAACGGCCGGCGGCTCTCTTCGTTTCAGTGCCCTCTGCGGGGCGTTTCTGACGTACAGCGGATGTGGCGTTACAGCAGGTTCAGCTCGCGCCCGGTGCGGTCCACCGCGCGGCGGGTTTTCTCCACCAGCTCGTCCAGTTCGGCATGGCTAGCGACCAGGGCCGGCGCCATGATCATCCGGCCGAGGGTGGAGCGAATGATCAGGCCCTCGTCGAAGCCGACGGTGCGGCAGTGCCAGGCGATGTCGTTTTCGTTGGCGAAGCGCTTGCGGCTGCCCTTGTCCTCGGCGAACTGCAGCGCGGCGACCAGGCCGGTGCCCTGCACATCACCGATCAACGGGTGATTGGCAAAGGTCTCGCGCAGCAGCTGCTGCAGGTAGGGGCCGGTGTCGTTCTTCACCCGGCTGACGATGCCTTCGTCGCGCAACGCGGTGAGGTTGGCGATGGCCACCGCAGCAGCCACCGGGTGGCCGGCGTAGGTCAGGCCGTGGGCAAACACGCCGCCCTCCTGCACCAGCGCGTCGGCGATGCGCTTGCCGAGCACCAGGCCGCCCATGGGGATGTAGCCCGAGGTGAGGCCCTTGGCGATGGTCAGGGTGTCCGGCTCGAAACCGAAGTGCTGGTGGGCGAACCACTCGCCGGTGCGGCCGAAGCCGCCGATCACTTCATCGGCACAGAGCAGCACGTCGTATTGGCGGCAGATGCGCTGCACCTCGGCCCAGTAGCTGGCCGGCGGGAAGATCATGCCGCCGGCGCCCTGGAACGGCTCGGCGACGAAGGCGGCGACGTTCTCGGCGCCCAGTTCGAGGATCTTCGCTTCCAGCTCGCGGGCCGCCTTGAGGCCGAAGGCCTCTTCGGACAACTCGCCACCCTCGGCGAAGTAGTACGGCTCACCGATGTGGGCGAAGTCCGGCAGCATGCCGCCCATCTCGTGCATGAAACCCATGCCGCCGAGCGCGGTGCTGCCCAGGGTGGAGCCGTGGTAGCCGTTCCAGCGGCCGATCATGATCTTCTTCTGCGGCTTGCCGACCACCTGCCAGTAGCGGCGCACGGCGCGAATCAGCACCTCGTTGGCCTCGGAACCGGAGTTGGTGTAGATGGCGTGGCTGTAGTGCTTGGGCAGCAGGCTGAAGAGCAGCTCGGACAGCTCGACCACGCGTGGGTGCGTGGTGTGGAAGAACAGGTTGTAGTACGGCAGCTCGGCCAGCTGGCGGGTGGCTGCGGCGTTCAGGTCTTCGCGGCCGTAGCCCAGCGCGGTGCACCACAGGCCGGACATGCCGTCGAGGTAGCGCTTGCCCTCGGTGTCCCACAGGTTCAGGCCCTGGCCCTTGGCAATCACCAGAGCGCCCTTCTCGTTGAGCGCCTTCTGGTCGAGGAAGGCATGGATGTGGTGGGCCGCATCCAGCGCCTGGTATTCCTTGGTGGTGTGTTTCTGGGCAGTCATCGCAAAGTCTCCGCTAAGTCTTTCTAATAGTCAGAGGTGATGAAGAAATTCGTCGCGAGCGAAGAAAGGTCGTGTTCCGCCGCAGCGCAGGAACCGCAGTGCACTGGCGTGCATGAGGATTGCGAGCAGCGCAGGGGCACGAGATTTCGAGCGCGGTAGAATTTCCATCACCTCTCAACGCAGCTGGAACCAGGTGGTTTTGAGCTGGGTGTATTTGTCGAACGAGTGCAGCGACAGATCGCGGCCGAAGCCGGATTGCTTGCCGCCACCAAAAGGGGTGCAGGGGTCGAGGGCATCGACGGTGTTGACCGACACGGTACCGGCACGCAAACGACGAGCCACGCGATGGGCGCGGTTGAGGTCGTCGCTCCACAGCGAGGCGGCCAGGCCGTAGATGCTGTCGTTGGCCAGGGCCACGGCTTCGTCCTCGGAGTCGAACGGCAGCACGGCGAGTACCGGGCCGAACACTTCTTCGCGGGCCAGGCGGCTGTCGGCGGTCACGCCGGTGAAAATGGTCGGCGCGACGAAGTTGTCCGAGCCGTTGAAGCTCAGTTGCTTGCCGCCGCAGACCAGGCTCGCGCCCTCGTCCTGGGCGCAACGAATGAAGCCCATGACCCGCGCGGTCTGCCGCGTGTCGACGATGGCGCCAGCGCGGCTGGCCGGGTCCAGCGGATCGCCCGGCTGCCAGTCGCGGGCCTTGGCCTGCAGGCGCTCGACGAACTCGTCGTGGATCGAACGCTGCACCAGCAGGCGCGAGTTGGCCGAGCACACTTCGCCCTGATTGAAGAAGATGCCGAAGGCAGCCTTGCTCGCCGCCAGATCAAGGTCCTGGCAGTCGGCGAACACCAGGTTGGCGCTCTTGCCGCCGCACTCCAGCCAGACCTGCTTGAGGTTGGACTGCGCCGAGTAGCCCATGAAGTATTTGCCGACTTCGGTGGAGCCGGTGAAGGCCAGGCAGTCGACGTCCATGTGCAGGCCCAGGGCCTTGCCGGCGCTCTCGCCGAGACCGGGCACCACGTTGAACACGCCTTCCGGGATGCCGGCTTCGAGGGCCAGTTCGGCCAGGCGCAGGGCGGAGAACGGCGACTGCTCGGCGGGCTTGAGCACCACCGAGTTGCCGGCGGCCAGGGCCGGGGCCAGCTTCCAGGCGGCCATATCCAGCGGGAAGTTCCACGGCACCACGGCAGCGACTACGCCGAGCGCTTCGCGGGTGATGGTGGCAAGAGCATCCGGCGCGGTCGGCGCGACCTGGTCGTAGAGTTTGTCGATGCTCTCGGCGTACCAGCGGAACACGCCAGCGGCGCCGGGCACGTCGATGTTCCAGGCGTCCATCACCGGCTTGCCCATGTTCAGCGAGTCGAGCAGGGCCAGTTCGTCACGGTTGGCCAGGATCAGCTCGGCCAGGCGCAGCAGCTTCTGCTGGCGCTCACGCGGGGCGCAGCGTGACCACACGCCGGACTCGAAGCTGTCACGGGCGGCACGTACCGCCAGGTCGACCTCGGCCTCACCGCAGGCGGCGACATTGGCCAGCAGGCGGCCAGTGGCCGGGTCGATGGAGGCAAAGGTGGCGCCGGAGGCTGCGGCGACACGACGACCGCCGATGATGGCCTGGTCGATGAAACGCTGTTCGCTTGCGCGCCGTTGCCAATCGTTGAGTTGCAGCACCCTGATTCTCCCGAACCGATCCTGTGGCTTGTTGCGACCGATGGTGGCCCAAGGCGGGGGTTAGGAAAATTATTAAAAATGTCATCGGGCAATACGAAAAAGCTGGTTATGCCCGCACCAGAACGGCGCAGCCTGCCGGCTTGTTGTGCACGCCCGCTGACGCGGCCGTTACCGCGACTGCGCCTGGCGCGCCGGGATCATCGCCCAGGCCACGGACGGCCTGGGCGGCATGCTCCAAGGAGAGGATTCGTGTGTAGCGCAGGGTGGCGGGCGAGTGGCCTGCTCGACGGGCACGGCTGCATCATTTCGGCGCGGCCGGTGGGCGCTTTCAGCCGTCGACCAGTGCACCGTACAGCTCGGGCCGCCGCCCCTGCAGATAAGGAAAGGTCTCGCGCCACTGCGCCCGTGGCGAGCGGTCCAGATAGACCAGCAGCAGCGCTTCGCCACCGGCCACCGCGCCCAGGCGCTGACCATCCGGTGCCGCCACGCAGGAGCCGCCGAGAAAGGGCAGGCCGTTCTCCACGCCGCTGTGGTTGCAGTAGGCGACGAACAGCTGATTCTCCACCGCGCGGGTCGGCACGATCAGCTCCGGCACCGCGCGGTACTCCGGGGTCAGCGCGGTGGGAATCAGCACCAGCTCGCCCCGGCCAGGGCATGCGTGCGCACCGCCTCGGGGAACTCCACGTCGAAGCAGACCAGCAATGCGACGCGCCAGCCATTGAGCTCGAACGGCGCCTCCAGTCGCTCGCCAGGGCTGAACAGCTCGCGCTCCATCGGCCCGAACAGATGCGTCTTGCGGTAGTGCGCCACGCGCAGCCCGTGGGCATCGATCACCTGCACCGCGTTGTAGGGTTTGCCGCCCTCCGGATGGCGCTCGGCGTAGCCATAGCAGACCGCCACCCCATGCGCCTGGCAGAGCGCGGCAATGCGTTGCGCCGCCAGGCCATCGGCCGCCTCGGCGAGCCCGGCCATGTCCTCGGGCACGTGATAGCCGCCGAGCCACAGCTCCGGGCACAACAGCAGTTGCGCACCGGCGGCGGCAGCGGCGCGCAGCTGGATATAGAGAGCCGCCAGGTTGGCGTCGATGTCGGCGGGAAAACCTTGGGTCTGCCAGAGAGCCAGGCGCATGAAGGAAGTCTCCAACGGTAAGTCGAGCACGGCTCTTGCAAGAAGCATACGCACTCACTTGGCAGCCCGGCGCGAGCAAAAATATCGTCGCTGCCGAGCAAAATGCTCATTCGCCGTTATGCACCTGCGGCTATGGTGGGCGCATAACGAGATCGTCCGAGGTTTGCGTGGCCGCTTATACCCTGCGTCAGTTGAAGTACTTCGTCACCACCGTGGAATGTGGCAGCGTCGCCGAGGCGTCGCGCAAGCTGTACATCGCCCAGCCTTCCATCTCCACCGCCATCAAGGGCCTGGAAGAAAGCTTCGGCGTGCAGTTGCTGATCCGCCACCACGCCCAGGGCGTATCCCTCACCCCCGGCGGCGCGCGCTTCTACCGCAAGGCCCAGGAACTGCTGCGCATGGCCAAGGAGTTCGAGCAGAACGCCCTGGCCGACAACGACGTGGTGGCCGGGCAGATCGACATCGGCTGCTTCGAGACCGTCGCCCCGCTCTACCTGCCGCGCCTGATCGCCGGCTTCCGCGAGCGCTACCCCGGCGTGGAAATCCGCCTGCACGACGGCGAGCAGCAGGAGCTGGTCCAGGGCCTGACCGGCGGCCGTTTCGACCTGGCGATCTTCTACGAGCACGACCTCGACGGCACCATCGAGACCGACCCGCTGATGCCACCGCAACGCCCATATGCCTTGCTGCCGGAGGGCCACCGTTTCGCCGGCCAGGCCGAGGTGTCGCTGCGCGACCTGGCGCTGGAGCCGATGATCCTGCTCGACGTGCTGCCCAGCCGCACCTACTTCGTGAGCATCTTCGAGGAGCTGGGCCTGTCGCCGAACATTGTCTTCAGCTCGCCGTCGATCGAGATGGTGCGCGGCATGGTCGGCCAGGGTTTCGGCTTCTCCGTGCTGGTCACCCGCCCGCACTGCAACACCACGTACGACGGACGCAAGGTGGTCTGCGTGGACATCGTCGAAGACGTCACCGGCTCCGGCCTGGTCGCCGCCTGGCTGAAGCGCGCCCACCTGACCAAACCGGCACAGCTGTTCGTCGATTACTGCAAGGAGCAGCTGGCACCCGCGACCGAATAAGCTCATCGAGACAACCCACTGCCTGCACGGGCACAATCGCCGCACTGGCTTCACGACCTCAATCTGGAAGAGATCCAACGTGCGCATTCGTCCTGCTGTCGCTGTGCTGCTTTCCGTACTCACCCTACCCTTCTCTGCTCACAGCTTCGGCGCCAGCCTCGATGGCCTGATCGCCGTGCTGGGCGAGCCCTCCGGCTGGCGCGCACTGGGCTCGACCACGCCCGGCACGGAGGACGGCTTCACCCACGACCTGTATGCAAACAGCGCGGTGATCGCCGCAGTCCTGAAAAGCCAGGGCGTGGACGCCCCGTTTGTAAAGCTCAGCAACGATCCGGCAACGGCCTGGAGTGCCTTCAACGAGTACCTGCAGCGCACCGCCGGCAGCACGCGCAGTGTCAGTGATGAAACCTGCGGCATCGCGGTCGCCCACCTGTATGGCCAGACACTCTCGCAGTTGCTGCTGAGCAAGGGCCCGCAGTGGGTCATGCCGCAGATCGGCGACAGCGAGGCACGCGCCCTGGCCGAGCAAGCAACGGTCAGCTTCGGAGAGAGTCGCAGCCTGGCATTGGCAATGTGCGATAGCTGGAAGTACCGCAAGCTAAACAACGCCTTCGCTGCACTGTTGAACCGTGTCTCGGGCGAGATGCCCTATCTGCTGCACACCGCACTACCGCAAGGCAAACGGACCGAAGAGCAGAAGAACGCGCAGCAGGCGCAGGCCGAGGCGGTCACCAACGCTGCCGAGCAATCCGGGCAACTGGGCCACGAGATGCTCCAGGCGCTACAAGGGGTCTCCCCCGCCATCACCGAAGACCCGTTCACCCGGTGCATAGGCCTGAACACCCAGAGCGGATTCGACCTGAAGAATCAGTGCCTCAACAGTGTGCTGACGGCAGCCGAGCAGAACTACCAGAAGATCCTGCAAGGCCAGATCCAGGCCATCGACTACGAGCGCGCCAATGCCCTGCGCCTGCAAGAGCAGCAGAGCAACCACGACGCGCACCAGACCTGCAGCCAGCACCTCGAGGGCGCCGACAACAGCAGCGGGTTCAGCCACGGTGACAATGAACGGTTTGCCCGTTGCCGCTACGTGCAACTCAAACTGCGCGAAGACGCGATGATCAAATCCCCTCCGCAGAGCAACGAGCGACTGGCGGCAGACGAACTCGCACGCGCAACCGCCCTCGCCGAACGCTACCCCGCCCCCGCGGCGTGGCCAGCACAGGAGCGGGAGCAATACCTCAAGCTGCTGCGCCATGCGGTGCAACTGGGCAATACACAAGCCAAGCTGCAGCTCGCGACGTTCATGGCCCAGGACATGAATGACATGAGCGCGCTCACAGAAGCCGAAAAACTACTCGACGATGCCGAGCGCGCACAGGGAGCAACGCAGCAGAGCCAGGCGCTCCGTAACCGGATAGCGCCGGTGCTGCAGGCCTGGCGCTTTGCCAACAGCCCGGAACAGAAACGCAAGACCTTGCGCGCCGCCGCCCTGAACTCCACCGATGATGCGGTGAAGATGGCCCTGAGCATCGACCAGACGGCACGTGAAGGCGGCACCTGCGATGCACTGGTGATCAATGGCTACAACATCGCCAACAACGCCGGGCTGCCGATCAACACCCGCCTGCAGGTCCTGATCGACAAGATTACCGACACCCTCGCCCGGGCAGGCTGCTTTTACTGAAGTGCGCGAAAGTAACGGCGACAGGGATTGGCAACAGCGCTTCAGCTGTTCGTCTGCGCCGTCTGCCACTGCTGATTCAGGCACAGGCCTTATCGCGGAACAGGCCCGTAGGGAATGATCCTGTACGTAACGACTGCGTGTATGGCGCTCTCGGATCGCTGCATCGCCGCAAGCTGGCTCTTACCGCTCAGCCGAATCCTGTAGCCACTTGCACAGCCGCATCAGTAGCGCATCGCACTGCGCCAGTTGCTCGAGGCTGACGAACTCGTCCGGCTTGTGCCCCTGGTCCATGCTGCCGGGGCCGCAGATCACCGTGGCGATACCGGCTTCGTCGAACAGGCCGCCCTCGGTGCCAAAGGCCACGGTGGAGAAATCTTCGCTGTCGCAGAGCAGCCCCAGCAAGCGCGCCGCCTCGCTGCCGGGTTCGGTGAGCAGGCCGGGGTAGCTGGACAGTTCGCTGAAGCGAATGTCGCTGGCCGCACTCACCGCGCGCATCCGGGGCAGCAGCTCGGCCTCGGCGTAGTCGCGCAGCTCGCTGGCCACCTGGCGCGGGTCGTCCGCCGGCAAGGCGCGTACTTCAAAGTCGAAACGGCACTCGGCCGGCACGATGTTCAGCGCGCGACCGCCGCTGATCACGCCGGTCTGCACGGTGGAGAACGGCGGGTCGAAGCGCGCGTCCTGGCGCTCGGCGGCGGTCAGGCGTGTGCCGATCTCGCCCAGGCGGCCGATCAGTTTCGCCGCATATTCGATGGCGTTGACCCCCTGCGGCGCATAGGCCGAATGGCAGGCCGCACCGTGCACCTCGCAACGCATCGCCAGCTTGCCCTTGTGGCCGAGCACCGGGCGCATTTCGGTCGGCTCGCCGATCAGGCAGATGGCCGGGCGATCCGGGCTGGCGCGCAGCTGTTCGATCAGGCTGCGCACACCCAGGCAACCGATTTCCTCGTCGTAGGAAATGGCGATATGCAACGGCAGGCGCAGCGGCTGGGCCAGGAACGCCGGCACCGCGGCCAGCACGCAGGCGATGTAGCCCTTCATGTCCGCCGTGCCACGGCCATAGAGCTTGCCGTCGCGCTCGCTCAGCTGAAAGGCAGGGACGCTCCAGGCCTGACCATCCACCGGTACCACGTCGCTGTGCCCGGACAGCATCACCCCGCCCGGCCCCGCCGGACCCAGGCGCGCGTGCAGGTTGGCCTTGGTCCGTTCGGCATTGAACAGCAGCTCGCTGGCCACCCCGAGATCAGCTAGGTAGGCGCGGATGAACTCGATCAGCGCCAGGTTCGATTCGCGGCTGGTGGTGTCGAAGGCGATCAGTTGTTCCAGCAGGGCGCGGCTGTCGAGCATGGTGACCTCATCAGTGAAACCTGTAGGAGCCAGCTTGCTGGCGATCCGTGGCTATCAACACCACGTCGAATGGATCAGCCATTGTGATCGCCAGCACGCTGACTCCTACACAAAGCGTTGCGGGGTGGACGGCTTATTCGTCGCCCGGTACGCCGTAGCTCGGCGCCTGGGTCGGGTCGAGGGCGCGGATGATGTAGTCGTGCAGCTGCGGCTCGTAGGCTCTCCAGAGCGTATCCAGCTCAGCGATCGGGTCATGCTCGGCCCAGTCGACGCGCAGGTCGATCACCGGCCAGACCAAATCACCGACCACCTTGAGCGCAGCCGAGTGCACCGGCCCGGCTTCGCCGCCTGCGGCCATCGCCGCGTGCATGGCGGCCAGCAGACGATCCGGCAGTCCGCCACCGCTCTGCTCGAAGGCCTCGACCATGGCGTCGATCACCTGCGGCGTGCTCAGCAGGTTGCCCGCCGCCACGCACTGTTCACCGGCCCGCGCGCTGTGCAGGCCGAGCGCCTCGCTGCCGGTGAAATGCGCGGTCGCGCCGTGGCTGTCGAGCACCGTCACCTGGCGATACTGGCCGTAGCCGTTGCTGCCCAGCGCCTTGCCCAGTGCCGCGGCGGGCGGCTCGCCGCTTTCCAGCAGGTCGAGGATCTGCGGGCCCAGCGCCGGCAGGGTGATGTTCTGCGTCGACACCGCGCCCACCCCGGCGCGCAGCCAGGGGCAACGGGCGCCGACGGCGATGCTCGAGGAGCTGATGGCGATGCCGAGCATGCCGGTTTCGGCGCAGCGGCCGACGATGGAAAAGGTCATGCAGACTCCTTGAAAGCACTGTTCGATTCACTGGTCTTGCACGGCTGAAGCACCCAGCGGCTACTCCAGTTTGTGCAGGGTGGATGTCCTGCAGACGCAGAGCGTCTGGAACTGCATTCCCACGCAGAGCGTGGGAACGATCAAGCCACCCTGAGCCCGCTCGATAGACGGCAGAGGCGCCGTCCACGCTGCTTACAGCTGGTCGTCCGGGATCACCGCGATCACGTCGATTTCCATCAGCCACTGCGGCTGGCCGAGCGCCGAGACCACCAGGCCGGTAGAAATCGGGAACACGCCCTTGAGCCACTTGCCGACCTCCTTGTAGACCGGCTCGCGATAACGCGGGTCGATCAGGTAGGTGGTGGTCTTGACGATGTGCGAGAGGTCGCTGCCGGCTTCTTCCAGCAGTTGCTTGACGTTCTTCATCGCCTGCTCGGCCTGCGCCTGCGGATCACCCAGGCCGACCAGGTTGCCGTCGAAATCGGTGCCGACCTGGCCACGCACGTACACCGTGTTGCCGGCGCGCACGGCCTGGCAGAGGTCGTTGTCCAGGGACTGGTTGGGGTAGGTGTGCTTGGTGTTGAACATGCGGATGCGGGTATGGGTTGGCATCAACTGACTCCCAGAATGCTGACGTTCGGCGCCTGCGTTTCGCTGGCCGCGTGTGCGTGCGCCTGGCGCTGCCCGGCGTCTTGATAGGCGAGGTACTTGCGCTGCGTGGCGATGTGATCGGCGATGTGCTTGGCGTCGTGCCACACACCCCAGATGAAGGTCGAGCCGCGGCGCGACAGCCACGGCAGGCCGACGAAATACACGCCGGGTTCGCTGGACACGCCGCGCTGGTGCTGCGGCTTGCCCTGGGCATCGAAGGCGCCGACCTGCAGCCAGCTGAAGTCGAGGGCGTAGCCGGTGGCCCAGATCACCGAGGTCACGCCGGCCTCGACCAGGTCGAGTTCGAGCAGCGGGTTGGCCACGCAGTCCGGCACCGGTAGCACGCGGCGGGCCTGCGGCTCTTCCGGCAGGTCGAGGCCATTGCGTGCGATGTAGGCATCGGCGGCGTCCAGCAGCGACAGGTAGTTCTGGTCGCCACGCGCCAGGTTGTCAGCAAGGTCGGACTCAAAGCGCACCACGGCGCCATCGAAAGCCTTGGTCAGGCCGACCAGGGTGATGCCCTGGTGCGCCAGGGCGCGGAAGTCGATGGTCTCACCACCGCGGGCACCGCTGACGGCGATGGTCACGTGCTCCTTGCCCGGTTGCACGGTCTCGGCGTCCCACAGGCCGAGCACCCCCAGCCACCAGCAGAAATCGCGGTTGCGGTAGGCGCGTGGCGGACGGTCGTGGGCCCCGACGGACAGGTACACACGCTTGCCCGCACGTTGCAGCTCATCGGCGATCTGCACCCCCGACGAACCGGCGCCGACCACCAGCACCGCACCTTCCGGCAGTTGCTGCGGGTTGCGGTAGTCGGCGGAATGCAGCTGCTCGAAGCGCGGGTCCTGCGGGGCGATCGGCGGGATCACCGGACGCTGAAACGGCCCGGTGGCGGCGACCACGCGGCGCGCCTCGATCACCCCGTCCGAGGTCTCGATTGTGAAGCCGGGACGGTCGGCATTGCGCACCACGCGCTTGACCTCGACACCGGTGCGGATCGGCGCGTTGAACTGTTTGGCGTAGGCCTCGAAGTAATCGGCGATGCGCTCCTTGGAGGCGAAGGCATCGGGGTCGAGGTCGTCGAAGGCCAGGCCGGGGAAACGGTCGTGCCAGACCGGACCGTTGGCCACCAGCGAATCCCAGCGCCCGCTGCGCCAGGCTTCGGCGATGCGGCTGCGCTCCAGCACCAGGTGCGGCACACCGAGTTTGCTCAGGTGCTCGCTGATGGCCACACCGGCCTGCCCGGCGCCTACCACCAGCGTGTCTATCTCGGTTTTTTCAGCCGCCTGCTCCGGAGAGGTGCGAAAGGCGGTTCGGTTCAGGTCGGTCATGGCTTGCCTCTGATTCTGATCAGTCGCGGCTATCAGGGATGTGGCCGCATTTTGTTCAGAGCCAGGCATTCGCGAAATTATGTTTTTTGTAGTCGCTGGCTAGGGAAAAGCTACCCGCAGGCAAACTGCGCGGCCCGCGCGGTTGAGCGGCGGCGCCCTACCCGCCGGTTCACGGCCCGTGCGGATGAGTGATGCCACGCCATGTCCAGGCCGGGCGAAGGCACGCCTGGTGCGGCAATTGACCACCGTGGCGCTGCTACTCTTGCTGACGAACTGGGTGCTAGAGTCGCCGCCATGAACCTGACCCGCGATCGCCGCTCGCTGACTGCATGGGTGCTGTATGCCAGCGTCCTGTTCAGCCTGTTCGCCTGTGGTATCCATCACGGGCAGATGAGCGGTCTGCAGCTCAGCGGCCTGAATGGCGGGTTCTGCAGCATGGGCAGCGACAGCGGCCCGGGCATCGACCTCGGCAGCTCGCAGCAGACACCAGACGCCGCCGAATTCAGTTGCCCGCTGTGCTCCTCTTCATCGCTGGCGGTGGCCGTCCACTCCGCCACCTGGGCCTTCGATCCGGCGCACCTTCACGGCGTGCCCGCCGTCAGCGCCGGCGACTGGGTACACCCGCCGCCCCACCACCTGTGGCCTTCGCTCAACCCTCGCGCGTCGCCCGCTCTCCTCGTGTAGTGCACCGATCAGCCTGATCGTGGCGCGCCCTGCTGGTGAACGCGCACCTTGCGCGCCTTCACCCGGTCGCCACGACCCGGCCAGCCAGTCCTACCCGTGCCCTGCCATCGGCCGCCACCAAGGCGCAACAGGGCACACCTCCAACGAGGAGCTGCACCATGAAATCGATCAACGCCCTCGCGCTCGTTGCGCTGCTGTGCACCCCGCTGCTGGCCAGCGCCCACGAACACGCCACCACCCGCCTGCAGATCGACCAGCCCTGGTCGCGGGAAATGCCGCCGAGCGCCCCCACCGCTGCGGTGTACCTGAGCGTGCGCAACGACACCGACAGCGCCGACCGCCTGCTCGCCGTCGACACCCCGGCCGCGGCCAAGGCCGAGCTGCACGAACACATCCACCAGAACGGCCTGATGAAGATGCAACAGGTCGCCAGCGTCGACATTCCCGCCCACGGCGCCGTGGCCTTCGCGCCCATGGCCTACCACGTGATGCTGTTCGGCCTGAAGGCACCGCTCAAGGCCGGCCAGACGTTCGCCCTGACGCTGCATTTCGAACACGCCGGCGCCGTGCAGGTCGAGGTGCCCGTGCTGAAAGACGCACCTGCCGCGCAAGACGCCCCCGCCCACAGCCATTGATCCACCGGCCGTAAGCCTGGATCGCAAGAAACCCGGCGCGGCCCCAAACGCCTTGGCCCGAGCGGCGCAACGCGTTACCCCTATTTGATGGAGCAGTTTCATGCACAGCCACCACCTGAATGCCGTACCCCGCCTACCCCTGCTGGCCAGCCGCCTGCGCTGGCACCACGCCTTTGCCCTGTTCCTCGGTGTGCTCGCCACCCCCATGGTGTTTGCCGAGGAACACCAGCATCTGCACGAGCACCCGCTGATGGTCGACAGCGACCCGGGCCTGGACCTCGCGCCGACGGTGATCACCGCCATCCAGCAGAGCTCCCCGCTGACCGTGATCGCCAACCCCAAGGACGCCCGTCAGCCGGTGCCGGCCAGCGACGCCACCGATTACCTGAAGACCATTCCCGGTTTCTCCGCGATCCGCAGCGGCGGCAGCAACGGTGATCCGGTGCTGCGCGGCATGTTCGGCTCGCGCCTCAACCTGCGCACCAACGGCGGCCTGATGCTCGGCGCCTGCCCCTACCGCATGGATGCGCCAAGCTCCTACATTTCCCCGGAAACCTTCGACAAGCTCACCGTGATCAAGGGCCCGCAGACCGTGCTCTGGGGGCCCGGTGCCTCGGCCGGCACGGTGTTGTTCGAGCGTGAACCGGAGCAGTTCGGCGAACTCGGCAGCCGCATTCACGCCAGTGTGCTGGCCGGCTCCAATGGCCGCTTCGACAAGGTGCTCGACGGCGCCGTGGGCAGCGAGCTGGGCTACCTGCGCGCGGTGGGCAACCAGGCGCAGTCCGATGACTACGCGGATGGCGACGGAGACACCGTGCCGTCGCGCTGGAAGAAGTGGAACGGCGACGTCGCCATCGGCTGGACACCCGACCCCGACACCCTGCTCGAACTCACCGCCGGCAAGGGCGACGGCGAGGCGCGCTACGCCGGCCGCGGCATGGACGGCGCACAGTTCGAGCGCGAGAGCCTCGGCCTGCGTTTCGAGAAGAGCAACCTGGGTGGCGTGCTGGATAAGGTCGAGGCGCAGGTCTACTACAACTACGCCGACCATGTGATGGACAACTTCAGCCTGCGCAGCCCCGACCCGACCAGCATGATGGCCGGGCCGATGGCCTCGCAGGTCGACCGCCGCACCCTGGGCGGGCGCTTCGCTGCAACGTTCAGATGGACCGATGTCGAACTGGTCAGCGGGGTCGACGTGCTGCGCAGCGAACACCGCGAGCGCAACTCCAGCTACGACATGATGACCGACACCTACACCGACACCGACCAGTTCGCCTGGGACAAGGATGCGGTGATGCACAACTACGGCGCCTTCGGCGAGCTGACCTGGCAGGTCGCCGAGCGCAACCGAGTGATCGCCGGAGCACGCCTGGACCGCGCCTCGGCCAAGGACTTCCGCACGGAAAGCCGCGGCATGATGATGAGCATGCCCAACCCGACGGCCGGCGAAACCCGCGCCGACACTCTGCCCAGCGGCTTCGCCCGCTTCGAGCACGACCTCGCCGATTCGCCGACCACCCTCTACGCCGGCATCGGCCACGTGCAGCGCTTCTCCGACTACTGGGAGCTGTTCTCCGCCGGCAGCGGCCCGGCCGGCGCGGACAATGCCTTCGACGGCATCAAACCGGAGAAGACGACCCAGCTCGACGTTGGCGTGCAGTACGCCAGCGACGACCTGCAGGCGTGGGCGTCGGGCTACGTCGGCCAGGTGCGCGACTACATCCTGTTCAACTACAGCACCGACATGATGGGCATGAGCAGCTCGCAGGCCGACAACATCGATGCGCGCATCATGGGCGGCGAACTGGGCGTGGCCTACGACCTCGACGCTAACTGGAACACCGACGCGACCCTGGCCTACGCCTGGGGCAAGAACAGCTCCGATGGCCAGGCCCTGCCGCAGATGCCGCCGCTGGAGGCACGCCTGGGCCTCAGCTACGTGCGTGACGACTGGAGCGCCGGCGCCCTGTGGCGCCTGGTGGCCGCGCAGAACCGCGTGGATGCCGGCAAGGGCAACGTGGTCGGCCAGGACTTCGGCAAGAGCGCCGGCTTCGGCGTGTTCTCGCTGAACGGTGCCTACCGCGTCAGCGACAACCTCAAGCTCAGTGCCGGCGTCGACAACCTGTTCGACAAGGACTACGCCGAGCACCTCAACCTGGCCGGCGATGCGGGCTTCGGCTACCCGGCCGACCCGGTGGCCATCGACGAAGCCGGGCGCACCCTGTGGGCCAAGGTCGACCTGGACTTCTGAGCTTCCGCGCCAGGGCCGTCACCGGCCCTGGCGCAAGCAACCGCTCTAGCCTGTGACGTTGCGCCCGACGGCGGGCGTCATCCTTCTGCCATGCCGGTCATGCAGACTGGCGCGCATTTGCCAGGAGGCGCAGGGATGTCGGTGATAAAGCGCAACACGTTGTCTGGCTGCATTCTGCTGATCGGGCTCTGCGGCTCATCGGCCTTCGCGCAACCGTGGCTGGGTGGTGGCACCACCTGGCACCCGTTCAGTTATGCCGATGCCCAGGGCAATCCGCGCGGCATCGCGGTGGACGTGGTGAAGCGCGTCAGCGAGCAGAACGGCCTGGAAGTGGCGTTCCTGTTCTACCCCGCCAACCGCCTCAACTTCCTGCTCGACAACGGCCGCCTGGACCTCAACTACGCCGACTCGCCCCTGTGGAACAGCGCCGACGCCGGCCAGCGCTTCGTCTACTCGCAGCCCTATCTCAATGTGCGCGAGTCCCTCTATTTTCTTAGTGAGCACCCCAGCCGCGCGCAACCGTTGCAGCAGTTGCAGGGGCTGCGTGTCGGCATGGTGCGCGGCTATGCCTACCCGCTGCTGAGCGAGACCCTGGGCGATGCCCATCTGCAGAAAGTAGAGACCTCGGACGAGGCCGCGCTGCTTGACCTGCTGCTGCGTCATCGGGTCGACGCGATCGCCATGGTCGACGACGTGTTCAGCACCCTGCTCGCCAGTCGCCAGCTCGATGCGGCGCGCTTCACCCGCAGCGTGCAGCTCAGCGATGCGCCTCTGGTGATCAAGCTGCAGCGGCAGCATGCCGACCAGCTGCCGGGGGTCAACGAGGCCCTGCGCAAGATGAAGGAAAGCGGCGAGATCGAACGCATCCGCAGCGCTTACCTGAGCGACCTGGCCCACACCCCGCCAGCCCCTGAGTAGGCCGCGACGTGCCTGCCGGGGGCACTCGCCCCGCACGTGAGAACGGCGGCTAGGCCGCCGCCGACTCGTTCAACGCCAGTACCGCCGCTTCCGCCTGCACACGCAGCCGATCCAGTTCGGCACGCTTGGCATCGCTGTCGATCGGGGCATGGTTGAGCAGGAAGAGCTTGATCGCGCTGAAGGCCTTGAGCCGCGCGTCCAGCAGGTGACGCCCGTCAATGGGATGACTGTTCATCGAATCTCCATGGTCGGTTCGCTAGCGCCGACGACCGGCCGCTACGCACAAGCAGCGTAAGCCAGGGTCGAGAGTGCGTCACAGCGGCAGGTGGTCGCAGGCCCGTACCGCCGGCACTGGCCAAGCGGCCAGCCGACGGACGGGATGGCCGCGCCACCCCGTCGCGAGCCCCTAGCCTTGCGCCAGCGGCGGCGTGCGTGGCGGCACCTGGCGCTTGCTGCCGGTCGCCTCGTAGGCCGCGGCGAGGCGCAGCAGCGCCGAGTCGTCGTAGGCACGACCGGCGAAGGTCAGCCCCACAGGCATGCCGATATCGGCCATCACGCCCATCGGCACGGTGACGGTGGGCACGCCCAGGTGGCGGATGGCGAGGTTGCCGTTGGCGACCCAAATGCCGTTGCTCCAGGCGATGTCCGCCGAGGCCGGATTGACGTCGGCATCCGCCGGGGCGACATCGGCCACGGTGGGGAACAGCACGGCGTCGAGCCCCAGGCCGTCCATCCAGTCGTCCAGGTCAAGCTTGCGGGTCTTCTCCAGGCCACGCAGACCATCCGCCAGGCTCTCGATCTGGTCCCAGTTCTTCAGGCCGCGCTGGGCCATCTTCACGTACTCGTCCATGCCGGCGACGAGATCGCCCTCGCGGTTCGGCAGGGTGCCCGGATCGTGGGGGAAGATCTGCGGGCCATCGACATCGGCCAGGCGATTGAGCTTGGGATCGCCGTTGGCGCGCAGAAAGTCGTCGAAGGCCCAGCCGGACAATTCCCACAGTTCATCGTGGAGGAACTGCTCGGAAACGATGCCGCGGTTGAACACGGTCGGCGCACCGGGGCGGTCGCCTTCACAGTTGGAGACCAGCGGGAAATCCACCTCGACCACCTCGGCACCGGCAGCCTCCAGCGCCTGGCGTGCCGCCTCCCACAGGGCGATCACCGTGGCGCGGGTGTGGATGCGCTGGCCGGTCGGCCCGCCGATACCGGGGTGCTCGCTGGTGCCGGCCTCGTCATCCTTGTTGATGAACATACGCGGCACGCCCAGGCGCTTGCCCGCGAGGCTGGCGGGCTGGGCCGCCAGTTGCGCATAGGATGCCGGGCGCACCGTGGAAGCCGCGGGAATCGGCACCCAGGGTTGCAGGCGCCAGAGGTCGCCGCGGCGCTCGGCGTCGTCGGCAACCACCACGTCGAGCACCTCGAGCAGGTCGGCCATGGTCCGGGCGTAGGGCACCACCACGTCCATGGTCGGCGTCAGCGGCCAGTTGCCGCGCACCGAGATCACCCCGCGCGACGGCGTGTAGGCGCACAGGCCATTGTTCGAGGCCGGGCCACGCCCGCTCGACCAGGTTTCCTCGGCCAGGCCGAAGGCGGCGAAGCTGGCGGCGGTGGCCGTACCGGCCCCGTTGGACGAGCCGGAGGCGAATGGCGCGGTGAGGTAGGCGGCGTTATACGGGCTTTCCGCACGGCCATACACACCGCGCTGCATGCCACCGTTGGCCATGGGCGGCATGTTGGTCTTGCCCAGGCAGATGGCGCCGGCGGCGCGCAGGCGCTCGACGGTGAAGGCATCGCGGTAGGCGATCAGGTCCTTGAACGCCGGGCTGCCGGAGGCGGCGGTAAGACCCTTGACCAGGTAGCTGTCCTTGGCGGTATAGGGAATACCGTCGAGCGGGCCGAGGCTCTCGCCACGGGCGCGGCGGGCATCGGAGGCTTCGGCTTCCTGCAGCGCCTCGGGGTTGCGTACCACCACGGCATTCAGCGCGGTAGCGGTGTCGAGACCGTCGTAGGCATCGATCCGAGCCAGGTAGGCCCGGACCAGTTCGACCGCCGTGGTGCGGCCGGATTCGAGCGCGGCACGCAGCTCGGCAATGGACACTTCGGTTACTTCAAACATGCGATCACCGCTGGCTGGTGAAGAAAGGCGCGGCAGCATTGGCGGGCTGCGGCGGGAGTGCTGAAGCGATGATTATGGCAAACCCGATCCATGCATGTCCGCCCTCGAGCGCGGCGCAATCGTTCATCCAGCGGACCCTTCATGCCGGCCGGGGCTGGGCTTACACTGCACGTCCCTCACGAGCGAGCACGACAATGGACTTCGATTGGCATGGCGGTCAGATCACCCCGCAGACGGAGGTCGACACCCGCTACAGGAACACTCAGAACGTCCGGCGCTTCATGAGCGAGCAGTGCGGCCCGGCGTTCAAGTTCGACCGCGACTTCATGGCCTGGATACGCAGCGGCGCACCCGCGACCATGGCCGACGTGGTATCCGAATGGCAGCGCCGCAATCCACCCCGGGCCTAGGCGGCGCCGTGCACTCAGCGGCTGGCAGCGCCTTTGAGGAAGAACTGCTCGACCAGCATCGCCATGCCCGAGCAGGCCACGACTGATCGGCCGGCGTCGGCGCGGCGTGGCCGTGGTTCAGCTGCTAGGGTCACAGCCACCGATCACGGCAGGCACGGCGCCGGTGAATGCCCACGGGCTCATCGGCGCACGCTGCCTGCCGCCTGCAGAGGAGACGCAACATGCAGCAATTCACCGGCGGCTGTCTGTGCGGCGCGGTGCGCATCGTGGCCGTGGGCAGGCCCTACCGGGTCGGCCTGTGCCACTGCCTCGACTGCCGCAAATACCACGGTGCGCTGTTTCACGCCTCGGCGATCTTCGCCGAGGACGCGGTGACGATCAGCGGCGAGACACGCGACTACGCCGGGCGGCACTTCTGCCCCACTTGCGGCTCGTCGGTGTTCGCCTGCACGGCAGACGAAGTCGAGGTGAATCTCGGCGCACTGGATGCCCCTGACCAGCTGACACCGACCTACGAAAGCTGGATCAGCCGCCGGGAAGCCTGGCTGCCGGCCTTTCCCCTCACCCGCCGCTACGAGCACGACCGCAACCCCAGCGGCCGCTTCGAGGAGTAGCAAGCGCAGCAACGGCGACGCACGACGCACCACGCCACAATTGCGCACGATCTGTGAACAGTGTGATTACTCAAACCCCATTGATGCAGAAAGGCCATTCAATAAGCTGGCACGGCACGCCTTCGAGGTGGCCACCGTGATGTCCCCGGACACTCGCCTAACAATGAAACGCGAGCCCTGCCATGCCCAGAACCCTCTACGACAAGCACATCGATTCGCACACCGTCTGCACCCTGGACGACGACGGCCACCTGCTGCTGTACATCGACCGCCAGGTCGCCAACGAATACACCAGCCCTCAGGCGTTCAGCGGCCTGCGCGAAGCGCGGCGCACGGTCTGGCGGCCATCCGCCACGCTGGGTGTGGTCGACCATGTGAACCCCACCGCGCCGCTGCGCACGGCGACCATGCCGGACCCCGGCGGAGCACGCCAGGTGTCCTACTTCGCCGAGAACTGCCGGGACTTCGGCATCGAGCTGTTCGACGTGCTGGACACGCGCCAGGGCATCGAACACGTCATCGCCCCCGAGCAGGGCTTCATTCTGCCCGGCATGGTGATCGCCGCCGGTGACAGCCACACCACCACCTATGGCGCACTCGGCGCCTTCGGCTTCGGCATCGGCACCTCGGAAATCGAGCACCTGCTGGCTACCCAGACGCTGGTCTACAAGCGCCTGAAGAGCATGCGCGTCACCGTCAGCGGCAGGCTCGGCGCGGGCGTCACCGCCAAGGACATCATCATGGCGCTGATCGAGCGGATCGGTGCCTCGGGCGCTACTGGCTACGCCATCGAATTCGACGGCCCGACCATCCGCGCGCTGTCCGTGGAGGCGCGCATGACCATCTGCAACATGGCCGTCGAAGCCGGCGCGCGCGGCGCGTTCATGGCACCCGACGACAAGGTCTATGCCTACCTCAGCGACAAGCCGCGGGCACCGCAGGGCGCCCTCTGGGAACAGGCCGTGGCGCACTGGCAGACGCTGTACAGCGACGCCGACGCGGTGTTCGACGCACAGGTGGACATCGATGCCAGCGTGCTGCAACCCATGGTGACCTGGGGCACCAGCCCCGACCAGGCGGTGCAGATTGGCGCGCGGGTGCCGGACCCGCTGCAGGAGCGCGACCTGATCCGCCGCCAGGACATGCAGCGCGCCCTGCGCTACATGGGCCTGACGGCGGGCGAGCTGCTCAGCGAGGTGAAAATCAGCCACGCCTTCATCGGCTCCTGCACCAATGCGCGCATCGAGGACCTGCGCGATGCCGCCCGCGTGGTGCGCGGGCGCACGGTGGCTGCCCATGTGCGCGCGATGATCGTGCCCGGCTCGACCCAGGTACGCGAACGCGCCGAGGCCGAAGGCTTGGCCAAGGTGTTCATCGATGCCGGTTTCGAGTGGCGCCAGTCCGGCTGCTCGATGTGCCTGGCGATGAACGATGACGTACTCGCCGCCGGTGACCGCTGCGCCTCGAGCACCAACCGCAACTTCGAGGGCCGTCAGGGCGCGGGCGCACGCACCCACCTGATGAGCCCCGCCATGGTCGCCGCCGCGGCGATCAGCGGCCATCTGACCGACGTTCGCCAACTGACCCAGGAGGCCTGAGATGGAGCCGTTCACCACCGTGCACGGCATCGCCGCCGCAATGCTCGCCGCCAATGTCGATACCGACGTGATCATGCCCAAGCAGTTCCTCAAGGGCATCGACCGCAATGGCCTGGACCGCGGCCTGTTCTTCGACCTGCGCTTTCTCGCCGACGGCGCGCGCAACACCGCCTTCGTGCTCAACCAGGCGCCGTGGGATGCAGCCAGCTTCCTCGTCGTCGGCCCCAACTTCGGCTGCGGCTCGAGCCGCGAGCACGCGGTCTGGGGCCTCAAGCAGCTGGGCATTCGCGCGCTGATCGGCACCAGCTTCGCCGGGATCTTCTACGACAACTGCCAGCGCAATGGCGTGCTGCTGATCCAGCTGAAGGACGCCGACCTGCAAGCGCTCGGCGCCCTGGTCAGCCAGGCCGAGAGCGCCGCCATCCGCGTCGACCTACCAGCGCAGACCATCACCCTGGCGGATGGGCGCCGCATCGCCTTCAATATCGATGCGCTGCGCAAGGAGGCGCTGATCTCGGGTCTCGACGCCATCGGCAGCACCCTGCAGCGCACCGCGGCGATCCACCAGTTCGAGGCGATGCACCTGCAGGCCAACCCCTGGCTGGCATGACGGATGACCGCAGGGAGCGCAGCGCGCACCAGGGAAATCATTGGGTATCCCTGGTGCGCAGTGCTCACTGCTACGCCGTGCCCTGCTGTGACAGATGCCGGAAATGCGCCTCGAGGAACTGCACGCACACGCGCAGCTTGGCCGAGTCCGACAGGCGCGTCGGGTACACCGCCCAGACGTTGGCGCTCTGGCTGTACTCGTGCAGCACCTGCACCAGCGCGCCCTGCTCCAGCAGCGGCTTCACGTCCCACATCGAACGCAGCAATATCCCGCGCCCACTCAGCGCCCACTGCAGCACGATCTCGCCGTTGTTCGATGACAGCGGCCCGCTGACCCGCACCGACTGCTCCTGCCCGGCCTTGCGCAGGTTCCACACGCCGAACGCGTTGTTGCGCTCCTTGAGCACCAGGCAGTCGTGCTCGCTGAGGTCTTCCAGCGTCTGCGGCGTCCCCCGTCGCGCCAGGTACTCGGGCGTGGCACACAGCACGCGCTGGTTGGAAACCAGCTTGCGGCTCAGGTGCTGGCCGGGGATGTCGTCGCCCACGCGAATCTCCAGGTCGAAGCCCTCGCTGATGATGTCGACCACCCGATCGAACACGTCCAGGCGGATCTCCAGATCCGGGTAGGTCGCGGCGAGCTCGGAAACCGCCGGCGCTACATGGTTGCGACCAAAACCGAAGCTGCTGCAGATGTGCAGCAGCCCGCGCGGCGCCAGGCGCGCCTGCGACAGCTCGCCCATGAACTCGTCGAGGGTGTCGAGGATCTGCACCGCCCAGCGCTGCGCCCGCTCGCCGGCCTCGGTCAGGGCCACGCGCCGGGTGGTGCGGTGCAGCAGCCTGGTGCCCACCGTTGCCTCGAGGATCTGGACGCGCTTGCTCACGTAGGCCGGCGACAGACCCAGCTCATCCGCGGCACTGGCGAAGCTGGCCTTGCGGATCACGGTGAGGAACACGCGCAGGTCTTCGGGCAAGGGAGATTGATTACGGACTGTGTTCACTGAGAGAGTGCCTTGGCGCTTTATTCGACTATTTGCGAAAGATAGCATCCCTTCAACGCCGAGCCCGACCGTGATGACCACAGCGTTCTCACACCGAGACGACTAGTCGGGTTGACGCGCAGACTCGGCCGGCTTCGGTGCGGCCTCGCGCTCGCGCTGGCGGTTCAGTTGCTCCATCGCTTCCCGGAAGATCGGGTCGGACTCCTCGCATGCGGCGCCGTCGCGCTTGAGGGTGCAGTCGTCAGGCGTGCGCTCCGGCTCGGCGGGGTCTCGCAACGGAGCGTGCGGGCTGGCGGTGGCGAACGCGCAAGCGCCGGTCAACAGGGCTGTCGCGGCGGCCATCGCTTGGTAGCTCATCATCGTCCGTGCTCAGGGCCGGGGAGACAGCAGCGGACGGAGCTGGGCGATGCTCCAGGGCTTCGGCAAGACGATGACGTTGAGGCCGTCCAGTGCTGGCGTTTCGCGCATGAAACCGGACGACAGCACGATCGGCAGATCCGGGAAGCGGTCACGCACCAGGTGGGCGAGGTGAATGCCGTCGAGGTCGCCCGGCATGCTGAAGTCGGTGAGCACCAGTTGCACGGGGCCGTCGAAGCTGGCCAGGAACGACCAGGCCTCATCGCCACTGGTGAAGGTCCGAACCGGATAGCCCTCGGTCTCGAACATCTCGGCGAGCAGCTCGCGAACCGACGGGTCGTCTTCGGCGATGATTACGGGTGACATTGCGCGTGGCCTGTGGGGAATGGACTGACTCTGACTCGCGCGTTGCCGCGAGATTGCATAAATATCTGTCCGCTGCAGACCAGCGGTTTCCGCACCCTGGGCGCGGGCCCCTACCCCGCGCGCAGGGCGCGTCCGACGCGGTCACGCAAGGCGGCCTTCAGGCCAGCGCCTGGGGATTCACCAGGTTCATCGGCGTACGCCCTTCGAGGGCTTCGAGCAGGTTGTCCAGGGCACGCCTGGCCATGGCGTTGCGGGTGTCCTGCGTGGCGGAGCCGATGTGCGGCACGACCACCACGTTGGCCAGTTCGAACAGCCGCGATGCCTGCAACGGCTCTTTGGCGAAGACGTCCAGGCCAGCGGCGCGGATCACGCCGTTTTCCAGCGCCTCGATCAGCGCCGGCTCATCCACCACCCCGCCGCGGGAGATGTTGATCAGGATGGCCTCGGGTTTCATCAGGGCCAGGGCGGCGCGGTCGATGAGGTGCCGTGTGTCCGCGGTGAGCGGCACCACCAGGCAGACGAAATCGCTTTCGCGCAACAGCGCCTCCTTCGACACGAAGCGCGCGCCCAGCTCCTGCTCCAGCGCCGGCTTCGGCCGGTTGCCGCTGTAGAGGATGCGCATGCCGAAGCCGAAGCGGCCGCGACGGGCGATGGCCGCGCCGATTTCGCCAAGGCCGATGATGCCCAGCGTCTTGCCGTGCACGTCGCAGCCGAAACGCGCGCCGTCGACCGACTCTGTCCAGCCACCGGAGCGGGTCCAGGCATCCAGTTCGGGAATCCGCCGTGCGGTCGCCAGGATCAGGGCGAAGGCCAGGTCGGCGGTTGTTTCGTTGAGCACGCCCGGGGTGTTGGTGAGCATGATCCGGCGACGCGTCAGGTAGTCGAGGTCATGGTGGTCGTAGCCCACCGAGACGCTGGCGACCACCTGCAGATGGGCGGCGCCCTCCAGCTCGGCGGCACCGACCCGGCGATTGCCGATCATCAACCCGTGGGCCTTGGCCACGGCCGCCTTGAACGTGTCGTCCAGAGGACCAGATGGCGGGTCCAGCTGGATGACGTCATAGCGTTCGCGACAGCCATCGAACAGCGCGGGGGCAAAGGGCCCGCAGGCCAGCAGGGTCTTTTTCATCGGGGTATCTCCGCAGCGTGCGCGACGCATCCGTGGCAGCGGCCGGGGATGAATGCACGGTTCTCGTCGATAGCGCGCCGTGGTCACAACCCGGCGCGGCGTTGCCCAAAGGGTATGTCGCCAGGCTCTAGCACGCCACTCTTGCGGCCTTCCATGCCCTGCCTGGTGATATTTCAGCGCGGCGTTCGGCGGCCTTTCCCGGCCTGCGCAGGCGCGTCGCCTTCGGCGCTGCCAGCCGGCGCGGCGTCGAACACGGCGTTCAGCTGCTGCGTGACCCGTTGCCGTACCGCGACCGGCAATGGCCGGTTCGACAGCGACTCGTAGATCCACAGGCCATCGGCGGCCAGGCGGGCGATGAAGCGGGCCAGCGCCTGTGGGTCGTCGATGTCATCGGGCGCCGGTGCGGCCCAGCTGTCGATGAGCCGGCTCCAGGGCACCGTCAGCGCCGGGTGCTTCGCACCTTCGAGGCAGAACAGCAGCTCGGGACGCGTGGCCAGGTTGGCCGACGTGCGCACGTAGGCGGCGTAGCGCTCGTCCGTCGTCGCCTCCTCGGCAGGCTTGCCGGCATTGCCCAGCAGGTTGGCTTCCCAGCTGTCGGCCAGGTGCTGGTTGATCGCCTGGATCAACGCGTCGCGCGTCTTGAAGTGGTACATCATCCCGCCGCGCGTCACCTCGGCTTCGGCGGCCACCGAATCGAAGGTGACCGCGGTAACCCCATCGCGGTCGATGACGCGAATGGCGGCTTCGAGAATCTTGCTGCGATTGCTCAGGCGCATGCTGGCTCTCCGTTGACGTCAGTGCGTGGCGACAGTGTAAGCAACCGAGCCCGGCCCGTGGCGACGCAGCAGGATCGAGGTGATTGCGGCGCCCAGCAGCAGCACGCCGGCAATCACGTACATGACGGTCAGGTAGCTGCGGTCGAACGCCTGCGCGGCGGCGGCGAAAAGGGCGTCACCCGAGATACCCGCCGCACCGGCCAGGTTCAGCGCTTCGACGATGCCGTCGCGCGCGGCATCGGCGGCACCGGGCGGCAGCTGCACATTGGCCGAGTACAGCGCGGCCATCAGGCTACCCAGCAGGGCCACCGCGAACAGGCTGCCGAACTCGTAGGACACCTCCTCCACCGACGAGGCCATGCCGGCACGGTCCGCCGGGGCGTTGCCGACAATGGCACTCGAGGCCACCGACATCACCGCGCCCAGGCCGAAGCCCATCAACGCCAGGCCGGCGACCACCCAGAGCAGGTCGAGCTGCAGGCCGAAGCAGGTCAGCAGCACGCCCAGGGTGGCGACCACCAGGCCACCACCGATCAGCGGCAGCAGCCCGATGCGGTGCAGGTAGGCACCACCGAGCAGCGCGCTGGGCAGGCAACCGAGCGCCGCCGCGGAAACCAGCAGCCCGGCCTGCAACGGACTGAAGCCGTCGATCAGCTGGAAGCGCTGGGTGGTGATCAGCTGCACGCCGCTCATGGCGAATAGGGTGAAGGCTGCGCCCAGCACGCCGGCGAGGAACGCCGGGTTGCGGAAGATGGCGATATCCAGCAGCGGATTGGGCTGCCGCGCCTGGCGCCGCATGAACAGCGTGCCGGCGACGATGGCCAGCGCGGCGGTCAATGCCGCCAGCAGCCACGATGGCTGCGCGCTGACCACTTCCTTGATGGCGAACACCAGGGCCGACAACGCCACCAGCGCCTGCAGCGACGACAGCAGGTCCCACGTGCGCGATTCGTCCGGGGCGCTGTGCGGGGTCAGCAGCAGGCCGGCGATGAAGGCGCCGATCACCACCGGCACGTTGATCAGGAACACCGAGCCCCACCAGAAACGCTCCAGCAGCAGGCCGCCGAGAATCGGCCCGAGGGCGCTGCCGATCACAGCCAGGGAACCCCAGATCGCGATCGCCATGTTGCGCTCGCGGTGATCATCGAAGGTGATGCGGATCAGCGCCAGGGTGGCCGGCATCATCGCCGCTGCGCCAACCGCGAGCAGCGCCCGCGCGCCGATCAGCAGTGCCGGGCTGGGCGCGAAGGCCGCCAGCAGCGAGGCCAGGCCGAACAGCAGCAGGCCGCTGAGGAACATGCGCCGATGGCCGATGCGGTCGCCCAGCGTTCCCGCACCGAGCAGCAGCCCGGCCATCACCAGCGGATAGGCGTTGATGATCCACAGGCCCTGCAGGGTCGTGGCCCCAAGCTCGCGCACCAGGGTCGGCAGCGCGGTGTAGAGCACGGAGTGATCCACCGTGATGAGAATCAGCGCGGCGCCCACCGTTACCAGCAAGCCCCAGCGTTGCGCTTTGGTTGTCATGAACAGGTCCTCGCAATCGGACGCAAACCATACATTCTAGAATGCATAGTTTCAATCGCGATCCAGGACAATTTCGCCAACGGTCGATCCGCCGCGGCCAGCTCGAACCTGCGCCGCGCACGCGGAAATCTCGAAGGCAGTGTTAGACGTTGGCCGGTTAATCCCGGCCCCATTTCTGGCTACCGTTGTGCCCTGACGCCAGCGCCATGTCGCGCGGCGCAGCCACCGCCGACCCGCCTTGCGAGAACCCCATGGCCGATACCAAGTGTGTCCTGATCATCGACGATTCCCTGCCCCTCGGCGTGATCGCCAACACCGCCGCAGTGCTCGCCGCCAGCCTCGGCCGGCTGTACCCGGAGATGATCGGCGAGGACCTGCGCGACCATCAGGGCCAGGTGCACGAAGGCATCACCACCCTGGCGCTGCCGATCCTCAAGGGCACGCCGGCCCTGCTGAAAACGCTGCGTGCGCAGCTGCGCGAGAGCGAACCGGCGCTGCTGGTGGTCGACCTGATCAGCGCCACCCGCACCACGCGCTCCTATGCGGAATACGCCGCGGTCCTGGCACAAGGGCCGGACGCGGCGATCCAGTACCAGGGCCTCGGCCTGCTCGGCGAGCGCACGGCGGTAACCCGCCTGACCGGCAACCTGGGCCTGCTGCGCTGAGCCCTTCCCCACCGCCCCTGAAACCCGCGTACCCGGAGTCACCTGATGGAATTTGCCCTGCTGCTCGCCATGTGCCTGTTCTCCCTGAGCATGTCCATTTCCCCCGGCCCGGTGAACATGGTCATCGTCGCCTCGGGCGCCAACCACGGCTTCTACCGCACGCTGCCGTTCGTCTCCGGCGCGACCCTCGGTTTCACCCTGCTGCTGGTGTTCGTCGGCTTCTGGTTCGTGCAGATGATCGAGCGCTACCCGGTGTTCTTCCGCTACCTGGGCATGGCCGGCTCGCTGTTCATCATCCATGTCGGCTACAAGATCGCCGCGGCCCGCCCGCAGCTGGTGGTGGAAAAGGCCGGGCGCCCCAGCTTCCTGCAGGGCTTCCTGCTGCAATGGCTGAACCCCAAGGCGTGGATTGCCTGCGCATCCGGCGCGGCGCTGTTCTCCAGCCCGCAGACGCCCGCCCCGCTGATCGCCTTCATGGCCATCTACTTCGTCGTCTGCTACCTGTCGCTGGCGGCCTGGGCGGTGCTCGGTGACCGCATCGCCCTGGTGCTGAATAGCCGCCTGCGCATCCGCCTGTTCAACCTGAGCATGGGCGCCACGCTGATCGCCACCGCGCTCTACATGCTCTGGCTGCAGGTGTTCGGCGCTAGTCCAGCGAGCGTGAGTTGAAAGCGTCGTACAGGCTGTTGATCAGGGCATAGGCGACGCTGCTGGTGGACACGTTCGGCGGCCACACGGCGTAGACCTTCAGCGGCTCCAGTTGCCACTGCGGCAGCACGGCCTCGACCTCGTTGCGGCGGATGCCTGCGTCCGCCAGGTAGTTCGGCGGCGCCGCCAGGCCGACCTGATGACGCGCAAGCTGGTACGACGCCTCGACGCTGTCCACGCGCACGCCGGGGGTGTACTTGATCTCCGCCTCCTCGCCAGTGTCGACATGGCGGAACACGCGACTGTTCGGGCGCATGGTCAGGCCGATCCAGTTCAGCGCCTGCAGGTCGCGCGGATGGCTCAGCGGCCCGCATTCGGCGAGGTAACCGCGCGCCGCCACCACCTTGCGCGGCAGCACGAAAAGGTGACGCGCCTTCAGCGAGCTGTCCGGCAGTTCGCCGATGCGAAAAGCCACGTCGATGCTCTCGGCGATGATGTCGCTGCGGCTGTCGTTGCAGGACATGCTCAGGCAGATGTGCGGATGTGCCTTGATGAAGGCGGCGATATGGCGAGTGAAATCGCTGTTGATGAACACTGCGGGAATCGAGATGCGCAGGTGGTTCTGGGTCGAGATGGAGCGCTGCTTGAACTCGATCACGCCCTTCTCGTACAACGCCAGCATCGATTGCGCCGTCTCCAGCAGGCTCTCGCCGTCCTGGGTCAGCGACAGCTTGCGCGTGCTGCGGTAGAGCAGCGCGCTGCCGAGGTTCTTCTCCAGTTTCGACAGGTGCTGGCTGGCGGTGGCGGTGCTTAGCCCGAGCGCTTCGGCACCCCCGGAAATCGAACCGACTTCGGCGATCTTGGCGAACACGATCAGGTAGCGGATGTCGTCAATCATCTGGCTCTCGTTTCGACGGCGCGGCAATCGCGCAAGGATAACAGCCTGCTCCGCGTGGCCCGCAGGCGGGCGCAGATTGAGTGACCCGCAATACTCGCGACCAGCATTCAGACACGCGCGAACTTCTGCCGGTACTCGGCCGGGGTCAGCCCGGTCAGCGCCTTGAACATGCGCCGCAGGTTGGAATCGCTGCTGAAGCCCAGCTCGGCGCCAATGCTGGTGACGGGCAGCGCGGTCAGCGTCAGGCGCTCGCTGACCTGGTTCAGTTTGATGCGCCGGGCGTAGGCCGCCACCGTCTGCCCGAGCTCGCCACTGACCTTGCGCGCCAGCGTGCGCTCGGACAGACCCAGTCGGCTCGCCAGCACCTGCACGGTGATGCCCTGCGCGGGCAACTGTTCGATCAGCGGGTGCAGGCGGCGCAGCAACCCGCTGGGCTGCTCGATCAGGCTCGCCCCCTGGAATGCGGCATGCGGCACCGCCGGGCGCGGCAGCACCATGAGCTTGCTGATGTCATTGAAGACCGCGCCACTGACGCGACGCGCAATCAGTTGCTCGGCGATCGGCAGGTAGCCATTGACCCCCGATGCGGTCGCCGTGCGCTCGTTGAACAGGCCGCTCTGCTCACTCTGCCAGCTCACCTTCGGGTAGCGCTGGCGCATCGCCTCGGCCAGCCACCAGGTCACCGTCGCCGGCTGGCCATTCAGCCGCCCACTGGCCGCCAACAGGCAGACACCGGCGCAGTAGCCCCAGAGCTGGGTGCGACGCGAACACTTGTGCAACGCCGTCACCAGGCTGGCCTGCGCCGCGATCAGCGCATCGACCTGCTCGGCCGACTCGGCCCAGAAGCCGGGCACCAGCAGCGCATCCAGCTCGCCGTCGCCCAGGGCTGCCGATGCCGGCAGGCTGACGCCGTGCGCGCAGTCGACCGCCCCGGCCCGCAGGGCGACAAAGCGCACCTCGAACAACGTACGTGCGGTTCGCCGATTGGCCGCGTGCAGCAGATCGGCGAAGGCCAGCAGGCCGGCAGGCATGCAACCGGGAAACAGCAGGAGTCCGACGCGCAGGGCTTTGCTCATGGCTTGAACCGAATCAATTATGTCCGTTCCTGCCATTATGACCCCGCCGCCGGGTCGGCACCATGAGGCCCTCACCCGGAGGAACGCCTCGATGAAGATCCAGCAGCTGCGCAACGCCACCCTGATTCTGCAGTTCGGCCCGCACCGGGTCCTGGTCGACCCGATGCTGGCACGCAAAGGAGAGCTGCCACCCCTGCGCCTGTTCGGTGCCAACCAGCGCAACCCGCTGGTGGAATTGCCGGCCTCGGCCGAACAGGCGCTCGAATCGGTCACCCACTGCCTGATCACCCACTGTCAGAAAGGCCACTTCGATCACCTGGATCGCGCTGGTAAGCGCTGGCTGCGCGACAGGCAGATCCCCGTCATCTGCACACCGCACGACGCACCCTACCTCGCCTCGCGCGGCCTCAACGTGCAGCCGCTGCCAGCCGCACACCAGCAGCCCTGCGCCTTTCTCGGCGGCACGCTCCGCACGGTCGCCTGCACCCACGGCCTGGGCCTGGTCGGCAAGCTGATGGAGCACGGCGTCGGCTACCTGATCGAGCTGCCCGGCGAGCCCAGCCTCTACCTTGCCGGCGACACCCTCCTCACGCCGACCGTGCGCGAGTTCGTGCTGTGCGAGCAACCCGCGGTCAGCGTGGTGCCGGCCGGCGGCGCGCGCTTCGATCTTGGCGGCGACATCATCATGGGCATCGAGGAGGTGATTGCCTTCACCGGCCTGAGCCACGCCACGGTGGTGGCCAACCACCTGGAGGCGATCAGCCATTGCCCGACCAGCCGTCGCGCGCTGGCCGCGGCCGCCACAACGGCCGGTGTCGACGCGCGGCTGCTGATTCCCGAAGACGGCGAAACGCTGCTGTTCGAGTGCGCCGTTCAACCGCAATCGGCACATGCCTGAAGCGCCTCGCCGCATGGGTTGACCCCGGTCAAGCCAGCCGCTCGCCCGTGGCGGCATGCTGTACGCCGACAATGCGATTCGTGCGTCCGCCTCTTCCCCGGCCACGCACGGCTGAGGAGGCGAAGTGGTTTATCTGTTGCTCAAGTTCCTGCACCTGGCGGCTGCGGCCTGCTTCATCGGCGGGGTGTTCTTCGAGGTGATGATCCTCAGCCGCGCCACGCACGCGCTGGACGCCAGCAGCCATGAACGCTTCGCCAAGGCCCTGAGCCAGCGTGCGCGGCAGGTCATGCACTGGGTGGTCCTGCTGTTGTTCGGCGCCGGTTTCGGCCTGGCCTGGCATCACCGCGACGCGCTGCACGCACCGCTGGCGAGCAGCTTCGGCAGCCTGCTGACGCTGAAGATCATCCTGGCCTTCAGCATCCTTGGCCACTTCCTGCTGTTCGTCTTCCTCCTGCGCCGCGGGCTGGTCACCCCACAGCGCTCGCGGCGCCTGCACATCAGCATCCTGCTGCACATGCTCGGCATCCTGCTGCTGGCCAAGTCGCTGTTCGTGATCAGCTGGTAGGGCTTTTCTCCCGGCAAAAAAACACCCGGCCCGCCGCGAAGCGAGCCGGGTGTCAGCCAACAGCCGTCAACCTTGCGCCGGGACACCTCCTTGCGCGGCAGCGGCCACGCCCTTGTCCGCGGAGGAGAACACGCCGCTGATGACCTGCCAGGTCATCGCCAGGGCGCCGATGATGAACACCACGTCACCGAAGGTGCGCACCCAGCGCAGAGTCTGCAGCAGGTCCTGTTGCATGAAGGCTTCGCTGCGCGCGTACCACAGGCCTTCGCTGACGCTGGCGTGGAACTGGATGATGCCGATGGGCAGCAGGCTGGTGGCGATCATCAGCACCAGGCCGCCGTTCAGCCACCAGAAGGCCACCTTCATCAGCCGTTCGTTGAACACCAGGTGCGGGCGGATGTAGCGCAGCACCAGCAGGGTGAAGCCCAGGGCGAGGAAGCCGTACACGCCGAACAGCGCCGCGTGGGCGTGCACCGGGGTGGTGTTGAGGCCCTGGATGTAATACAGCGACACCGGCGGGTTGATCATGAAGCCGAACACGCCGGCGCCGAGCATGTTCCAGAACGCCACGGCGACGAAGAAGGTCAGCGGCCAGCGCACCCGCTCCATCCAGGCGGCGCGGCTCTTCAGGCGCCAGTTCTCCCAGGCCTCGTAGCCGAGCACCACCAGCGGCACCACTTCCAGGGCGCTGAAGGTCGCGCCCACCGCCATCACCGGCGTGGTGGTGCCGGCGAAGTACAGGTGGTGGAACGTGCCGGGCACGCCGCCGAGCATGAACAGCGAGGCCGAGGCCAGGCTGGCGGTGGTCGCCGCGCGGCGCGACACCAGGCCCATGCTGGAGAAGATGAACGCCAGCGCGGTGGTGGCGAACACCTCGAAGAAGCCTTCCACCCACAGGTGCACCACCCACCAGCGCCAGTACTCCATCACCGACAGGTGCGTGCGTTCGCCGTAGAACAGGCCGGCACCGTAGAACAGGCCGATGGCGATCACCGATGCCGAGAGCAGCGCCAGCAGGTTCTTGTCACCCGGTTTGACCAGCGCCGGCAGGATGCCGCGCAGCATCAGCACCAGCCAGAAGACGATGCCCAGGAACTTGCCGATCTGCCACAGACGACCGAGGTCGACGTACTCGTAGCCCTGGTGACCAAGCCAGAAATTCCACTGCGGCGGCATGATCTGCGCAATCGCCAGGTAGTTGCCGACGAAGGAGCCGACGCACACCAGCACCAGCGCCCAGAACAGCACGTCGACGCCAAGCTTCTGGAATTTCGGATCCTTGCCGCCATTGATCAGCGGTGCGAGGAACAGCCCCGCGGCGAGGAAGCCGGTGGCGATCCAGAACAGCGCGCTCTGGATGTGCCAAGTGCGCAGCAGCGAATAGGGGAACCACTGCGACAGCGGGAAGCCATAAAAATCCTGGCCCTCCACCGTGTAGTGCGCCGTGGCCCCGCCGAGCATGACCTGGAAGCTGAACAGCGCCACGACGAGCAGCAGGTACTTGCCCAGCGCCTTCTGCGAGGGAGTCAGGCCGGCCAGGGTCAGCGGGTCCTGCGGCGGCACCACCAGCTCTTCTTCATCGTGATCGCGCAGGAAGGCCCAGGCCCAGACCAGGAAACCGACGCCGGCGATCAGCAGGATCACGCTGGCAATCGACCACATCAGGTTCTCGGCGGTCGGCACGTTGTCGATCAGCGGTTCGTGCGGCCAGTTGTTGGTGTAGGTGGCCGTAGCGTCAGGGCGCTCGGTCGCCGCCGCCCAGGCGGTCCAGAAGAAGAAGCGGGTCATCTGCTCGCGCCGCGCGGCGTCGGGCAGGGTGTTCTCCTTCATGGCGAAGCTCTTGCGGCTCAGCTGCAGCGCCGGGTCGTTGCCGAACAGCGCGTCGTAGTACGCCGCCGTCTGCGTCACCGCCGCAATACGCCGCGCGCTGAGCTGCAGCGTATTGCCCTGCACCCGGTTGCCGCGGTACTCGCGCTTGAGCTGCTGGCGCAGCAGCGCCTGGTGATCCTCGTCGACCTCGGCGTAGGGCTTGGCGAACTGCTCGCGGGCCGCCAGGTCGAGCCAGGCGGTGACTTCGCGGTGCAGCCAGTCGGCGGTCCAGTCCGGCGCCTGGTAGGCACCGTGGCCCCAGATGGAGCCGAGCTGCATGCCGCCGACGCTCTGCCAGGCGCTCTGTCCGTCGAGAATGTCTTCAGCGCCGAACAGCGCCTCGCCGTCGACGCTGGCCACCTGCGCCGGAATCGGCGGTGCCTGGCGATAGACCTCGCGACCGAACCAGCCAAGCACGCAGAAGGTGGCGCCGAGCACGGCGATCAATGTCCACCAGAGCCTGCGGTACTCACCCATGATGCACCTCCTCACCCAGGGCCCGCGGGAACAGCAGGTTGTTCTCCAGGTGGATGTGCTGCATCAGGTCGACGCGCAGCTCGTTGAGGCCGCGGTACAGCGCCTGCCAGGTGTTGCAGGCGCCGGGCGGGGTGCGGATGCCGTCGGTAAGCGCCTCCAGGCGCGCCAGGGCATCGCCGTGCTGGTCGTGCTCGAAGCGCATCACCGAGATCGGCCCGCCAGCCATCGGGCCGCCGCCACGCAGGATCATCGGGAACAGCACTTGCTCTTCCTTCTGCATGTGGCTTTCCAGCTCCTGTTGCATGTCCTGCAGCAGCTCGGTCAGACCGTGAGGGCACTCGCCGCGGTTGCCGTGTACCTGCTCGACCCGCGCCGCCAGGCGGATCAGCTCCGGCAGTTGCTGACGGTGGATGGCGTGGTAGCGCAGCAGCAGGTGGTCGATCAGCACCGCCGGGGCGGCGTCACGCCACTGCGCCTCGGCTTCGCCCTGCGGATCAAGGGCGAGCAGGCGCGCCTGCACCTGCGCCGCATCGATGCCGGATTCTGCCGCAGCCTGGCGCAGGCTCTTGCGCCCGCCACAGCAGAAATCGAGGTGGAATTCGTGAAAGACGCGGGTCGCGCCGGGGATGTTGCAGGCCAGGTTGCCGAGCGTGTCGTCGAGCAGTTGAGTGGCCATGGAGGTCTCCTTATCAGGCTGGGGTCTGATCCCTCCATCGCAAGCCGCGTGCCGTCGCTAAGTTGACGTAAATCAAGGGCTGCGCGGCCTGCAGGGTTTAATTTACCGGTCGCGCCCCAGGTAACGGATACCCGAAATGGTAAATTTGACCCCGCTGCAGACTGCTCTGCTGGCCGACCTCACCAGCGAATTGCCGACGCCGATTCGCCTGCAGCGGCTGGTGGTCAGCCTGCGCGAAGAGTTTTCCTGCAGCGCCGTGGTGCTGTTGCGTCTGGATGGCGACAGCCTGCGCGCGCAGGCGGCCGTCGGCCTGGCTCATGAGGCGCTCGGGCGCAGCTTCGTGCTGGCCCGCCACCCACGCCTGGCGCAGATCCTCGCCCAGCGCGAGCCGCTGCAGTTCGCCGCCGACAGCGACCTGCCCGACCCCTACGACGGCCTGCTGCAGGACAGCCCCGACGAGCCGCTGCCGGTACACGACTGCATGGGCATGAGCCTGTATCTGGATGGCCGCCTGTGGGGCGCGGTGACCCTCGATGCCCTCGACCGTGGGCGCTTCGACCGCGCGACCACCCAGCGCCTGCAACGCTGCGTGCTGCTGATCGAAACCGCGCTGCGCGTCAGCCGCCTGGAGGGCGAGGTGCGCAGCCTGCGCCTGGCCCGGCGCGAGACCACCGAGAGCGGCCAGGAGACCGACAGCGCGATCCTCGGCGAGAGCCCGGTGCTGCGCGAGCTGCTCGACGAACTGAACGTGGTTGCCGACTCCGACCTGCCGGTGCTGCTGCAGGGCGAGACCGGCGTGGGCAAGGAGCTGTTCGCCCGCTGGCTGCACGCCCATTCGCCGCGGGCGCGCAAGCCGCTGGTCTACGTCAACTGCGCGGCACTGCCGGAAACCCTGGCCGAGAGCGAGCTGTTCGGCCACGTCAAAGGCGCCTTCTCCGGCGCCGCCCAGGACCGTCCCGGACGCTTCGAGGCGGCCAACGGCGGCACCCTGTTCCTCGACGAGATCGGCGAGCTGCCGCTGTCGATCCAGGCCAAGCTGCTGCGCGCCCTACAGGGCGGCGAGATCCAGCGCCTGGGCGCCGATCAGCCTCGGCACGTCGATGTACGGGTGATCGCCGCTACCAACCGGCGGCTGTGGGAAGAAGTGCGCGAGGGGCGCTTCCGCGCCGACCTCTACCATCGCCTGTCGGTCTACCCGGTGCACATTCCGCCGCTGCGTGAGCGCGGCCGCGACGTGCTGGTACTGGCCGGACACTTCCTCGAACTCAACCGCGCGCGCCTCGGCCTGCGCTGCCTGCGCCTTTCGCCGGATGCCGAACGCGCCCTGCTCGCCTATGCCTGGCCGGGCAACGTGCGCGAGCTGGAACACGTGATCAGCCGCGCCGCGCTGAAGGTGCTCAGCCAGGCCGAATCACGCACCGAACTGTTGAGCATCGAGGCCGCCTGGCTCGGCCTCGACCTGCCGCACCCGCTCACCCAACAGGCGCCGGTCGGTCCCGATCCGCTGGCCGTGCCGCTGCCGATGCAGGACGCCATGGACCGCTACCAGCGCGAGCTGATCCAGGCCGCCCTCGACCGCCACGACGGCAAGTGGGCCGCCGCCGCCCGCGCCCTGGTGATCGACCCGAGCAACCTGCGCAAACTGGCACGCCGCCTCAGCCTGATCTGAACACAGCGGGCGAGCGGGGCAGACGCAAAAGGCGGGTGCCCCTGACGAGGCCCCGCCTTTTTTCTATCGCGGGCTCAGGCCCCGCGCCTCACTTGTTGCCGGTCAGCGCGTTGTAGCTGGTCATCAGGTTGCGGTAGTCGGGGATGTGGTCGGAACAGATCTTGGCCAGGCCTTCCACATCGTTGCGCCAGTCGCGGTGCAGCTCGCAGGCCACGCCGAACCAGTTCATCAGCTGCGCGCCGGCCTGGCTCATGCGGTTCCAGGCGGACTCACGGGTGATCTCGTTGAAGGTGCCGGACGCATCGGTGACCACGAACACCTCGAAGCCTTCTTCCAGGGCCGACAGCGCCGGGAACGCCACGCACACCTCGGTGACCACGCCAGCGATGATCAGCTGCTTCTTGCCGGTGGCCTTGATCGCCTTGACGAAGTCTTCGTTGTCCCAGGCGTTGATCTGGCCAGGGCGGGCGATGTACGGGGCATCCGGGAACAGCTCTTTCAGCTCGGGAACCAGCGGGCCGTTGGGGCCGGTTTCGAAGCTGGTGGTGAGGATGGTCGGCAGGTTGAAGAACTTGGCGAGGTCGGCCAGGGCCAGCACGTTGTTCTTGAATTTATCCGGCTCGATGTCGCGCACCAGGGAGAGCAGACCAGCCTGATGGTCGACCAGCAGAACGACGGCGTTATCTTTGTCCAGACGGTTGTATTTGAAAGAAGTAGTCATGGTTGCGTTCCTCGCGTTGCAATGTGGTGCCGATGAGCCGGCGGGTTTGGTGGGTTGCCTGCAGTGCTGACTGCATGGGGAAAAGATTAAATTCAGACCCTTTGATGCACTAGACTGCAAAAATTGCCTATAGCGTTCTATTTGGAGAACGATCTTGGAAGACCTCAACACCCTCTACTACTTCACCCAGGTGGTGGAGCACGGTGGCTTCGCCGCCGCCGGGCGCGCCCTGGACATGCCCAAGTCCAAGCTCAGCCGACGCATCGCCCAGCTCGAGGAACGCCTCGGCGTGCGCCTGCTGCACCGCACCAGCCGGCACCTTTCGCTGACCGAAATCGGCCAGGAGTATTACCAGCGCTGCGTGGCCATGCGCGTGCAGGCGGAAAGCGCGGCGGAAGTGATCGAGCGCAACCGCTGCGAACCGCGCGGCCTGGTGCGCCTGGCCTGCCCGACAACGCTGCTGAACTCCTGGGTCGGGCCGATGCTGACCCGCTTCATGCTCAGGTACCCGCTGGTGGAGCTGCTGATCGAGGCCACCAACCGCCGCGTCGACGTGCTCCACGAAGGCTTCGACATCGCCCTGCGGGTGCGCTTCCCGCCGCTGGAAAACACCGACATGGTGATGAAGGTGCTGGGCAACAGCACCCAGTGCCTGGTCGGCCACCCGGACTTCCTCCAGCGCCTGCCCGATGACTTCCAGCCCGAAGCGCTAAGCAGCCTGCCGAGCCTGTACTGGGGCGGCTCGCAGCGCGAATACCAATGGCAGCTGTTCGCCGGCGAAGGCGATGGCGCGAGCCTGGTGATCCCGCACCGCCCGCGCATGGTCACCGACGACCTCATCGCCCTGCGCCACGGCGCCGTGGCCGGGCTCGGCATCGTCCACCTGCCGCGGGTCGCGGTGCGCGACGACCTGGCCGCCGGCAGGCTGGTGGAAATGCTGCCGGGCTGGTCGCCGAAGTGCGGCATCGTCCATGCGATCTTCCCCTCGCGCCGCGGCCTGCTGCCCTCGGTGCGCACCTTGATCGACTTCCTCGGCGAGGAATTCGTGCAGAGCGACATGGCCTGATGCGGCAGCCATCCCCCTCCTTACTCGACCCGGAGTGCCGCACGTGAAGCTGGAAATACGCAACGCACGGATCACCGACCTGCCCTTCGTCTATCGCGGCGAAGAGGCCTACATCCGGCGCTGGGAACCGACCCACGAAACGCACTGGCGCGAGCAGCTGGAGCGCCACCTGAGCCGCTGGGTGGAGAACGTCGAGCGGCTGTTCATCGCCACCCTCGACGGCCAACCGGTCGGCTACTGCCTGTGGATGGCCGAGGGCGATGCCGCCGAGCTGTGCACCCTGCACGTCATCGAAGCGCAGCGCGGCCAGGGCATCGGCCAGGCGTTGCTCGACGCCTACCTGAGCGATGCCCGGCGCCACGGCTTCACTCGCCTGACACTCGGCGTACGCAGCGACAACCCGGCGAAGCGCCTCTATGAAGGGGCCGGTTTCACCCAGGTCGGGGTGAACGCCAGGGGCTATCGGCTCTATCAACACTATCGACAACCAACCTGAGCGCTATCCTGCGGCCATTACGCAGATAAAATCGGCAAAAAGACCACAATTCCGGCAATACCCAGCAGAACGCAGCCAACCTGAAAACCGGCCAGAACTTACATAAATGCACCAAAAAGATTCGCCATAGCGACACATTGCACTATTGCAGTGCCTTTACGACTGATAAAGTGCCGCGCTCTTTTAACCGATCGGCCAGGATTACCGGGCCCTCAGGGATGTGCACATGAGCGAATCCGTCGACCTCTTCCTCGCCCGCCTGAAAAGCCAGGACCCCAACCAGCCGGAGTTCCACCAGGCTGTGGAAGAGGTGCTGCGTTCGCTGTGGCCCTTCCTGGAAGCCAACCCGCGCTACCTGCAGGCCGGCATCATCGAGCGCATGGTCGAGCCGGAACGCGCCATCCTGTTCCGCGTGTCCTGGGTCGATGACGCCGGACGCGTGCAGGTCAACCGCGGCTACCGCGTGCAGATGAGCAGCGCCATCGGCCCGTACAAGGGCGGCCTGCGCTTCCACCCCTCGGTAAACCTCGGCGTGCTCAAGTTCCTCGCGTTCGAGCAGGTGTTCAAGAACTCGCTGACCTCGTTGCCCATGGGCGGCGGCAAGGGCGGCTCGGACTTCGACCCCAAGGGCAAGAGCGACAACGAGGTGATGCGCTTCTGCCAGGCCTTCATGAGTGAGCTGTACCGCCACATCGGTGCGGACCTCGACGTGCCGGCCGGCGACATCGGCGTCGGTGGGCGCGAGATCGGCTACCTGTTCGGCCAGTACAAACGCCTGTCCAACGAGTTCACCTCGGTGCTGACCGGCAAGGGCATCAGCTATGGCGGCAGCCTGATCCGTCCGGAAGCCACCGGCTACGGCTGCGTGTACTTCGCCCAGGAGATGCTCAAACGCATCGGCCGCGGTATAGAAGGCCAGCGCGTGACCATCTCCGGCTCGGGCAACGTCGCCCAGTACGCGGCGCAGAAAGTCATGGAGCTGGGCGGCAGGGTGGTCTCGCTGTCCGACTCCGAAGGCACCCTGCACATCCCCGATGGCCTGAGCGACGAGCAGTGGCGCTACCTGATGGACCTGAAGAACGTGCGCCGCGGCCGCCTCAGTGAAATGGCCGCGCAATTCCAGCTCAACTTCCTCGCTGGCCAGCGCCCGTGGAGCCTGCCGTGCGAGATCGCCCTGCCCTGCGCCACGCAGAACGAGCTGGACGCCACCGATGCCCACGCCCTGCTCGGCAACGGCTGCTTCTGCGTGGCGGAAGGCGCCAACATGCCCTCGACCCTGGAAGCGGTCGACCTGTTCATCGAGGCCGGTATCTGCTTCGCGCCGGGCAAGGCTTCCAACGCCGGCGGCGTGGCCACCAGCGGCCTGGAAATGAGCCAGAACGCCATGCGCCTGAACTGGACTGCCGGCGAAGTGGACCAGCGCCTGCACAGCATCATGCAGAGCATCCACAGCGCCTGCGTGCACTACGGCGAAGAGAACGGCCGGATCAACTACGTGAAGGGCGCCAACATCGCCGGCTTCGTCAAGGTTGCCGATGCCATGCTCGCCCAGGGCGTGGTGTAAATCGCAGCGCGGCGGTAGCGCCTCTTGCAGGCTCTACCGACGCCGCGTGTACCTCGCCCCAGCGCTGGCCACCCCGCGTCAGCGCACCCGGCAAAATTATTTTTCGAGTGACTGCATCCAAATCACCAGCTGGCGGGTAGTGAATGCAGTAGCCGTTGGCTGCTCAATTGAATTCACTTTCTGGAGCAACTCGAATGAACGCCAAACGTACTTCCAGCCTTCTGTTTGCCACGTCCTGCCTGCTGGTCACCTTGCCTTCCATGGCGGCGGACCTGCCCGCCAGCATCCAGGTGCCGGCTGGCAACAAGATCGCCCTCGAAACCGTCGGCGTGGGCGAAATCACCTACGAATGCCGCGACAAGGTCGATGCCGCCGGCCAGACCGAGTGGTTCTTCGTCGGCCCCAAGGCGGTGCTCAATGACCGCAGCGGCAAACAGGTCGGCAGCTACTTCGGCCCGCCCGCCACCTGGCAGGCGCTGGACGGCTCCAAGGTCACCGGCACGCAGCTCGCTGTGGCGCCCTCTTCAGCCGGCAACCTGCCTTATCAACTGGTCAAGGCCAACCCTGCAGAAGGTGCCGGCGCGATGACCGGCGTCAGCTATATCCAGCGCGTGGCGCTCAAGGGTGGCGTGCCACCCAGCCGGGCCTGCACGGCCGACGAGAAGGGCCAGCGCGAAGTGGTCAAGTACCAGGCCGACTACATTTTCTGGACCGCCGAATAGGCTGTAACACATGGATTCGGACGGCCGCACACGCGCTCGTCTAGGCTCATCGCGCACGCTCCGGCCCTTGGCCGGAGCTTCCACCACCCGCCGGCGAGTCCCTGTGCCCCAGCCCTTATCCGACACCTTTGACTACCCAGCCAACCTGATAGCGTGCGCGAACGGCAACCGCCAAGCGCTTCAGCAACTGTACGAGCAGGAAGGCGCCCGGCTGCTCGGCGTGGCCAAGCGCATCGTGCGTGATCACGCCATCGCCGAAGACATCGTGCACGACGCCTTCCTCAACATCTGGACCCGCGCGAACACGTTCGACCCCGCGCGCGGGTCGGCGCGCGGCTGGATATACAGCATCACCCGGCACCTGGCGCTGAACTTCGTGCGCGGCCAAGCCAAGGACGTGCAACCGTCCGCGGCCAACGCGCAGACCATCGAAGCGGCACTGAGCGCAGACAGTCCGTACGACGAAACCGATGCGCTGGTGCATGCCGGCCAGCTCGACGGCTGCCTGAGCCAACTGGAAGCGATCCGCCGCGAATGCATCGTGCATGCCTATGTCGACGGCTACTCGCATGCCGAAATTTCCGCAAAACTGGGTGCCCCGCTGGGCACCGTGAAAGCCTGGATAAAACGCAGCCTGGTTGCGCTACGGGAGTGCATGAAATGAACACGGCCCGGCCCGATATCGAGGAACTTGCCAGCGAGTACGTGCTGGGTACGCTCAGCGCGCAGCAGCGCCTGGAGGTGCAACAGCGCCTGCTCGTCGACGACACGCTGCGCAACGCTGTCGATGCCTGGGAGCAGCGCCTGCATCCCCTGACCGACCAGGTGGCGGCCGTCACGCCGTCACCCCGCCTGTGGACCCGTATCGAGCGCAGCGTCAGCGCCATGACGACGCGTACTCCAGCGCCGAAAACAGTGGCGCCCGCCTGGTGGGACGCCTTGGCACTGTGGCGCGGCCTGGCCGCCGCCGGGCTTGCCGCGAGCGTAGTGTTCGCGGCACTGCTGTTCACCCGCGAGATACCGCTGAACCAGCCGAGCTACCTGGTGGTACTCGTCGCGCCACAGGACAAGGCGCCAGGTTGGGTTGTCCAGGCCAGCGGCCAGCAGGACATTCAGCTGATCCCACTGGGCATGACTGAAGTTCCCGCCGACATGGCGCTGCAGTTCTGGACCAAGGCCGACAGCTGGCAAGGCCCGGTATCGCTGGGGCTGGTCAAGCCGGGGCAGACCCTGCAGGTGCCGCTGGACAGCCTGCCGCCACTGGAGGCTGATCAGCTCTTCGAGCTGACACTGGAGCGCAGCACCGGCTCACCCACCGGCAAACCGACCGGACCGATCCAGTTCATCGGCCGGGCAGTCAAGGTCATCTAAGCAGCTGAGCGCCGTACGTCATGCGGGCTGCGCGGCCGGCACCTCGGCGCTGCGCTGGGCCGCCTTGCGGATGAACGCCGCGGTCACCTCCGGCTGGGTCACCGGCAGCATGTGGCCGCCGTCGACCCACTGCAGCTCGGCGCCGGGCACGATGTTGGCCAGGCTGGTGCCGTGGAATTCGGGATCGAGGATGCGGTCCTGGCGGCCATAGAGAATCGACACTGGCAGGCGCAACGAGGCGTATCGCAGCTGCTGCGCGGGCAGGCTCAGCGGGATCGCGTTGAGGTCACGCGAGGCGGCGACGAAATGGCTCGGGCGCAGGCCGAGCATGCCGCCGCCCTTGAACGGGAAGTTGCGCGGGAAGGGCTCGGGACCGAAGACGATGTCCACGGTCAGCTTGCGGCCGATGATCATCAGCGGCACCGCCAGGGTCCAGGCCACCAGGTGGCGCAGCCAGTCCTGGCGAATGGTCAGCGCGCTGAACGCCTTGGACGGTGCGCCCGGCAGATGGGTCAGCGGCGCGATCAGGGCCAGCCCGGCAGCCTGCTGCGGATGACGCAGGGCCAGGGTCAGGGCCAGCGCGCCGCCGAGGGAGTGGCCGACGATCAGCGGCTTGCCCAGGTCCAGCGCATCGATCAGGCCGGAAACGATGTCAGCCTGGGTCTCCAGGTCGGCCGTCGCCGCGGGGCTGGAATAACCCGAGCCGGGGCGATCCAGCGCCACCACGCGGTAGTCCTTGGCCAGTTGCGCCATCACTCCGTAGCTGAAGTGCTTGAGGTGCCCGCTGAGGCCGTGGATCAGCAGCACGCTCGGCCCCTGCCCGACGTCGAGCACATGCAGGTTGCTGCCGCCCACCGCGACGAAGCGCCCCTCCGGCGGCAACGCCAGCTCCACCCGCCGTGCCGTATGGAAGGTGAACAGCCACAGCAGCAGGGCGATGGTCAGGACGACAGCGAGTGTGATCAGCAGAAACGTCATGGCTTGGGCACCGAATTCATCAGGGAGAGGGAGGCGGATCAACCGATATCGTGACGCGCGAACAGCTTCCAGTAGCCGACCGGCAGCAGCCGCTCGATCCACGAGACGATCAGCGCATCGTTGCCGACCAGCACCCGCGCGCGGTTGTTCTCGATGCCACGGACGATGATCGCGGCGGCCTTCTCCGGCGGCAGACGCAGCATCTTCTGCGCGGCACGACGGTGGCGCTCGATCATCTGCGCATCCGCGCCCAGGGGCACCTTGGCGCTGCTGGCGATGGCCGTGGCCACGCCGCCCGGGTGCACCACGGTAACACCGACCGAGCTGCCGGCCAGTTCGTGGCGCAACGCATTGGAGAACCCGCGCACGGCAAACTTGCTCGCCGAATAAGCCGCCTGGCCAGGCGGCGAGATCAGCCCGAACAGGCTCGACAGGTTGACCAGACGCGCCTCCGGCTGCGTGCGCAGGTGCGGCAGGAAAGCCCGCGTCATGCACACCACGCTGTCGAAATTGATGCGCATCAGCCAGTCGAAGTCGGCCTCACTGACCTGCTCGAAGCGTCCGCCGAGGGCCACCCCGGCGTTGTTGATCACCAGGCTGACCTTGCCGTGGGCCGCCAGCACGGCCTCGGGCAACGCGGCGACGGCGGCGCGGTCGGCCACGTCGAGCGGGTGCTGGCTGACGCGCACGCCGCTGCCCTCGACCAGCGCCGCCGTCGCCGCCAGGGCTTCGCCATTGATGTCGGCAATGGCCAGGTGGCAGCCGCGACCGGCCAGGGCCAGCGCAGTGGCGCGGCCGATACCACTGCCGGCACCGGTGAGTACGGCAACCGCATCACGCAGGTTCATCGGTTTTTCTCCAGCGGTTTGAAGTGCATGACGCCATCGTCGATCCGGCTGTAGCGGATCGTCAGCATGTCCTGCAGGTAGTTCTGGTAGACCTGCCACGGCCGCCGCGCGCCCTGCTTGGGCAACAGGGCTGCGGCGCGCTGGACGTAGCCGGAGTTGAAGCTGAGGAACGGTACCTCGCCGACGCTGGCATCCGCTTTCGCCACCGCGGTGGCGTAGCCCTTGCGGTCCATGAAGCGCAGCAGGCGGCAGACGTAATCGGCGGTCAGCTCCGCCTTCAGCGTCCACGACGAATTGACGTAGCCGAAGGCCATGATGCAGTTGGGTACATCGCTGAGCATCATGCCCTTGTAGGCCATCTTCTCGGCGACGGTCAGCGGCTCACCGTCCACCTGGAAGCGGATATCGCCGAGCACGTTGAGCTTGAGCCCGGTGGCAGTGACGATGATGTCGGCCGCCAGCTCCTGCCCCGAGGCCAGGCGAATGCCGTCGGTGGTAAAGCGCTCGATGGTGTCGGTGACCACCGAGGCGCGGCCGGCGCGAAGGGCCTTGAACAGGTCGCCGTCCGGCACGGCGCAGAGGCGCTGATCCCAGGGTCTGTAACTCGGCGTGAAGTGGCGCATGTCGACGTCCGGGCCGAGCCGTCGCGCCGCCAGCTCGAGAAGCTTGCGGGTGAACAGCTCCGGCTTGCGCTTGGCGAGCTGGAACAGGGCCATGCCGATCAGCACGTTCTTCCAGCGGCTGATACGGTGGGCCAGGCGCGACGGCAGCCAGCGCAGCAGGCTGTGGGCAATGGCATCGTGCGCCGGCAGCGCCGCCACGTAGCTGGGCGAGCGTTGCAGCATGGTGATGTGCGCGGTGTGCCTGGCCATCGCCGGCACCAGGGTGACGGCGGTGGCGCCGCTGCCGATCACCACCACGCGTTTGCCGCTGTAGTCCAGGTCCTGCGGCCAGAACTGCGGGTGCACGATAGTGCCGGCGAAGTGCTCCTCGCCCGGGAAGTCAGGGCGATACGCCTCGCTGTAGTTGTAGTAACCGCTGCCCAGGTACAGCAGGCGCGCGCGCAGCTCGACTTCGCGGGTGGCGCCATTGCTGTCGGTGACCTCGGCGGTCACCGTCCAGCAGCTGTGCGGTGAACTCCAGGCGGCACGGACGACGCGGTGGCCGAAGCGGATGTGCGCGGTCACCCCGCCCTCGTCCGCCGCCTCCTCTATGTAGCGCTTGATGTCGGCGCCATCGGCGATGGCCTTCTGTCCCAGCCAAGGTTTGAAGCCGTAGCTGAGGGTGTACATGTCCGAGTCGGAGCGGATGCCGGGGTAGCGGAACAGATCCCAGGTGCCGCCGATGGCAGCGCGTGTCTCGAGGATCGCGTAGCGCTTGTCCGGGCAGCGCTGTTGCAGCTTGTGCGCCGCGCAGATGCCCGACAGCCCGGCACCGACGATCAGCACATCGAGGAATTCGGCATCGGACGTCGCAGGCATGATCGGCTACCGCTGGGCGTGAGTTGAGTGACAATCTAGATTGTCTTTTTGCCAATGACAATCATGAATGTCAAAATAACGCCCATGTCCAGCCACCCCACCTCCAGCAGACGCGCCCGCGGGCCTGCGTCACCCGAACGCCAGCTGCAGCGCCAGGCGGAACGCCGCGCGCGGCTGATCGCCGCCGCCATCGAGGTGTACGGGGAAAACGGCTACCGCCATTCGGGGGTCAAGCAGGTCTGTGAAAAGGCCGGACTGACCCAGCGCTATTTCTACGAGTCGTTCAGCCACAGCGACGAGCTGCTGGTGGCCTGCTACGACCTGATCACCCAGGCTCTGCTCGACGACATCGACCGCGCCGCCCAGGCCGCCGGCAGCGACAGCACGGCGCGCGGCAAGGCCATGCTGCTGGCCTACTTCCATGCGCTGAAGGACCAGCCGAAAGCCGCCAACGTGTTTCTCGTGGACATCCGCGGCATCAGCCCGACCGTCGACCAGGCCATCGAACGCACGCTCAAGGCCTTCGCCCAGCATGTCGCGCGGACCGTGCTACAGCCCGACAACCTGCCCGACGAGATGCTCCAGGCCGGCGTGCAGGGCGGCATCATCCACATCGCCCTGCACTGGATCGCCAATGGCTACACGCCCTCGGTGGAGGCAGTGGCGGACATCGCGCTGAAGCTCAGCTCGGTGCTCCTGACGGACACGCCGGCACGCTGAATCCGCCGGCCGCCCGGCACCGCACGTCGCCAGGCCGGAACGCCTGTGCCGCACGGCTATCCCAGCTCTATGCCCCACTATCCGGCTCGCGCAGATGAAAGCCTCACCCCTCCCTTCTCACTGGCTGCTCGCGGTGCTGAGCTGGATCTTTCTGGCTCTGGCGGCGCTCCTGCTGCTGTCACTGGCCCACGGCTTGTGGAGCGGACGCCTCTACGTACCGGGCTCAGGTGCAGGATTGCTGCCGCACAACGTGGCGCAGAGCCCGGGGCTGTTCTGGATCGCGGCCCTGACGCGCCTGGTACTCGCTGGCGTGCTTGCCGGCCTGGGGCTGATCCTCATCCGCGCGCGACGCAAGTACCGGCCACTGCAGCGCCCCGCCGCGTCCTGACCCTACCGCCATCGCCACCCCTAAGGCGCAGACGGCCACCTTTAGTACCAAGGAGTCCCTCGCCATGAATCCAGCGGATCGAGTGTGTACAGCCGTGATGGGCGGTATGACCATGCGTGCAGTCAGCCGTGAGGAACTGCACATGGCGGTGATCGACGAAGCCGTGTTGCCGGAAGCTCGCTTCCTGCGCCTGCTGGCCACGGCGATGCTGATCGAGGAACCCGCCCAGGCGCTGCAGCGTATTCAGGAACGTCTGCAGGAAATTTCCCCCAGCGCCGAGACGCCCGGATCGTCCTGAACCCAAGCGCCAAGGCTAGCGGACAGACGCCCTCAGACGGCTGAATGCCGATTCGCAGCCTGATGCAACGGACCGCCCTGAAACGTCGGCAGTTCGTAGGGCCAGCGATACTTCCTCGGGAACACCGCCTCGCTGCGGGGCAGCTCCTGGGTCAGTGCCGCGCATGGCGAAGAAGAATGGGCGGTGTCGAGGGAATCGGAGCCGGAAACGGCTGCATGGCGATCGGACAGGTAAGACATCGAGGTTTCCTCATCGGCAAGGGGTCAACGACTTACTGGAGAGCACGCCCTGTGCCAATCGAATAACCCATCTAAGCCATTGATTCATAAGACACTACTCCTCAGCTACGGAATGCAAATTGCACGACCGCCCTACCCGGCCATGCATTCTGCAAGCCGCGTGCGCGAGGCTGATTCCCTTAGCGGATGAGTGCACCGGTATCGCCCTAACGCGCTGCGCCGAACTGCGTCCGGTGCTGCGCCGGCGATAACGTCAATACTCGGCTGAACGACGCCAGGCTCTGGTAGCCGATCTCCAGCGCAGCGCTGCTGACGCTCGCCAGCGCGCCCTGCCGCAACTGCCAGGCGCATTAGCAACGCGTCCGGCGATGTGCCGGCGACCCCACCGACGGCTCGCGTGAAGGTCGAGCGCGGCCTGCTGACCAGCGCGGGCCGCGCCAAGCGCTACTCATTCGCCCATCCACGAGCGCCTGTTTCCGCCGGTAACGCCTCGTACATGCCACGAATGACGCGGGATTGGCCACGAACGCCAGTTTAGAGCCTCTACTCTAAAAATAGCCGAATCCGGCACGCAAACTGCTCTCAGCCGTTCGGCTGACGTACCGTTCTGGACAGTAACGGTTGCTCGACGCAGGGACGCAAAACCAGGAACGTTTGAGAGCACACCATGAACAACAAGATGCCCCTTTTCGCCCTTTGCCTCGGCAGCAGCCTGCTGCTGCCTGCACCCGCCGAAGCCGGCCTGTTCGGCTCCACCGGCTACACCAAGACCAAGTACCCGATCGTCCTCACCCACGGCATGCTGGGCTGGGACACCATCCTCGGCCTCGATTACTGGTACGGCATCCCTTCGGCACTGCGCTCGGATGGCGCCGCCGTCTACGTGACCGAGGTGGTGCAGCTGAACACCTCGGAAGTGCGCGGCGAAGACCTGCTCGAGCAGGTCGAGGAAATCGCTGCCATCAGCGGCAAGGGCAAGGTCAACCTGGTCGGCCACAGCCACGGCGGCGCGACCACCCGCTACGTCGCCGCGGTACGCCCGGACCTGGTCGCCTCGGTCACCAGCGTCGGCGCGCCGCACAAGGGTTCGGCCGTGGCCGACCTGATTCGCAAGATCCCCGAAGGCTCCGCGGCCGAAGGCGTGGTCGCCGGCCTGGTCAACGCCGTCGGCACGGTGATCCACTTCCTCTCCGGCAGCATCAGCCAGTCGCCGCAGAACTCGCTGGGCTCGCTGGAGTCGCTGAACAGCCAGGGCGCGGCGGTGTTCAACGCCAAATACCCACAGGGCATCCCGACCAGCGCCTGCGGTGAAGGTGCCTACAAGGTCAACGGCGTCAGCTACTACTCGTGGAGTGGCACCGCGCCGCTGACCCATGCCCTCGACCCGATGGACCTGATCACCGGCGCCGCCTCGCTGGCCTTCCCCCGCGGCGTGGCCAACGACGGTTTCGTCGAGCGCTGCAGCTCGCACCTGGGCAAGGTAATCCGCGACGACTACCGGATGAACCACCTCGACGAGGTCAACCAGTTCCTCGGCCTGAGCAGCCTGTTCGAGACCGATCCGGTGACCGTCTACCGCCAGCAGGCCAACCGCCTGAAAACCGCCGGGCTCTGAAGCACGCGCCCCGAGACCACACTGGCTCGGGGTTGCTCGCGACCGGCGCCTGCAGCGCAGTAGATTCCGCTCATGAAAAAGGCGCCCGAGGGCGCCTTTTTCATCTAGCGTGAGCCGCCGTTACTGCAGCCAGCCCTCGACCTTGTCGGCACCGAATTCGGCCTTCCAGGCTTTCAGCACCTTGTGGTTGCCACCTTTGGTTTCCACCACTTCACCGGTCTGCGGGTTCTTGTACACCTTCAGCTTGCGCTCGCGGCGCCCGCCCTGGGTGGCAGCGGCCTTGGGTGCGGCAGAGCGTTGCGGCTCGATGATCGCGACGATCTCGCGCAGGCCGAAATCGTACGCGGCCATCAGATCACGCAGCTTGGTCTCGAACTCGATCTCGCGCTTCAGACCATCATCGTTCTTCAAGGCATCGAGCTGCTTCAGCTGTTCGGCCAGTTGCGCTTCAAGAGCCTTGAACTCTGCGAGTTTCGACATGCTTCATTTCCCTGTTATGAGGTGTGTGCACAGCTTAAGTGGATGGCGACGGGTTTGCCAGAATCGCACGGGCAGCACCCGCCGACAGTTAACGGAGTGACTCGACCACGCGGTAGCACGGCACATAGGCGGCGCCACCGGGCAGTTTCATCCGGTGCTGCTCGACGAAGGCTTGCAGCAGTCGATCCAGCGGCTGCATCACCGCCGCATCGCCATGGATTTCATAGGGACCGTACTGCTCGATCAGGCGGATGCCCTTGTCCTTGACGTTGCCGGCGACAATGCCGGAGAACGCGCGACGCAGGTTGGCGGCCAGTTCGTGAGGCGGCAGCTCGCGACTCAGCTGCAGGGCGGCCATGTTGGCATGAGTCGGATCGAACGGGCGCTGGAAACCCTCGTCGATCTTCAGCAGCCAGTTGAAGTGGAAGGCATCGTTGCGCTCGCGACGGAACTGCTTGACCGCCTTCAGGCCCTGGGCCATCTGCACCGCGACTTCCGCCGGGTCGTTGATGATCATCTGATAGCGCTGCTGCGCCTCTTCGCCCAGCGTGGCGCCGACGAAGGCATGCAGTTGCTGCAGATACGGCGCGGCGCTCTTCGGCCCGGTGAGGATGACCGGGAACGGCACCTCCCGGTTGTCCGGGTGCATGAGGATGCCGAGCAGGTAGAGGAACTCCTCCGCCGTGCCGACGCCGCCGGGAAAAATGATGATGCCGTGGCCGACACGGACGAAGGCTTCGAGACGCTTCTCGATGTCCGGCAGGATCACCAGCTCGTTGACGATCGGGTTCGGCGCCTCGGCAGCGATGATCCCCGGCTCGGTCAGGCCCAGGTAACGGCCTCCGGTGATGCGCTGCTTGGCATGGCTGATGGTGGCGCCCTTCATCGGCCCCTTCATCACGCCCGGGCCGCAACCGGTGCAGACGTCGAGGCTGCGCAGACCAAGCTCGTGGCCAACCTTCTTGGTGTACCTGTATTCCTCTGTGCTGATCGAGTGGCCACCCCAGCACACCACGATCTTCGGCTCCACGCCGGGGCGCAACGTGCGCGCGTTGCGCAGCAGGTGGAAGACGTAGTCGGTGATGCCCTGCGAGCTGTCGAGGTCGATGCGCAGGCTGTCCAGTTCGTTCGCCGCGTAGACAATGTCGCGCAACGCGCTGAACAGCATCTCGCGGGTGCTGGCGATCATCTCGCCATCGACGAAGGCATCCGCCGGGGCGTTGAGCAGCTCCAGACGCACGCCACGGTCCTGCTGATGAATGCGCACCTCGAAGTCCTGATAGGCATCGAGGATGGTCTTGGCGTTGTCGATCTGCGCGCCGGTATTGAGGATGGCCAGGGCGCACTGGCGAAACAGTTTGTAGATGCTGCCCGAGCCGGCTTCGCTCAGTTGCTGCACTTCGCGCTGGGACAGGGTTTCCAGGCTGCCCTTGGGGCTGACCTGGGCATTGATGACATGTCGTGAGGGCATTCTCGGTTCCATGAGAGCGATGCACACGGGCCAGTGGCCACCGAGCATCAGAAGGTGAACGTCGCACGACGCCACCGGTTTCTCGCACCAGCCTGCCGTCTGCATGTTGCAGCGTTGCGAACCCACTGAGACTTGGGCCCACGGCGGTCGTGGCTGAAGCTGTGTTATTCGTCAGACAAGCGGATCGACGAGTCTGCTTCATCGAGTGGGGTGACGGAGATCACCGATCACGCACTATAAGCCGTGGCAGCCCAAGGTAGAGAACGCTCGACAACGTAGCTGCCTTTCAACGTCCATGATCGCACCTGGCGCACCGCATCAGTGCGTGCCGCTCTGAATTGGCGAATTGCACGGTCAAAAGCGGAGAGGCCCTACTGCGGCTTAAAGTAATAAGACCGAACTAAACGAAAGCAGAAAATTATAGAAATATAACCAAATCGTATACCACAAATTAATCACAGAGATAATTAGGGAACTTTGGCGACACGCGCCGCACAGGAAAGTTCATATAAATATTCGCGCCTTTTCTAACTTAAATTCTTATTTAATAACATAGACATAGCCTTGTTATCGGGTAAGCTGTGCCGCGCAAACGCGCAAGCACCCCGGACTTCCATATATAAAAAAATGACCAAATCAATACAAAATAATGACGCCATCAAACTGACATAAACCAACCGTATTATTCGGCAAGTTCAATGGCATATTTTGTGCTTTTGCTATACGGTGCCCACCCTGGTTATGCGGCGCCTCACTGGCGTCACCAGACCTTTCAACCAGCTATAGCTCGCGAAGGGAGTGATATGTCTATGGAAAGACTGAATCCTACGGCGTGGTACCTCTTGCAATGCAAGTCACGTCAGGACAGCCGTGCGGAAGAACACCTGCAACGGCAGAGCTACACCATCTTTCGCCCTCAACTTGCCACAGAGCGACTGCTCCGTGGCAAATTGCAGCCCGTTATCGAATCTCTCTTTCCTGGCTATCTGTTCATTCAGCTCAGCCACGAAGACAACTGGTCAGCGCTGCGCTCCACACGCGGAGTTAGTCGCATCGTCAGCTTCAATCAGGGACCTGCAACGGTAGCCGATCACGTAATCGAGAACTTGCGCACACGCTGCTCGGAACGATTACCTGACAAGTGCTTCCAACCGGGCGACAAGGTGAAAATCATGCAAGGACCTTTGAGCACGCTCGAAGGTATCTTCCTGGCCATGGATGGCAACGAGAGGGTGAACATACTGCTGCAGTTGTTGAGCCGCGAACAACGCATTCGCGTGCCTCTAAGCCACGTGAAGATCGCCTGAAATCGATCGACACGGCCTGTAGAACCTGCCCCAAACGCCAACCGAACTCGTTAAACGCCACTACAGATATCCACGTCCTCAAGGAACTGACGAGTAACCTTGGGGCGGTAGCGTGGGCGGCGCACAGACAATTCGATGGCGACGGCCAGACAGATAAAGGACAGTCAAATGCGCGCCCTGATCGCTGCACTCTCTCTCGCGACGTTAAGCAGCACCGCACTCGCCGCCCCCGAAACGACCGCAGCGCTGCAGGCGGCCAACGTCAAGCTGAACGCGGATCAGATGCGGGCAATCGACGCCGCCAACAGCGATGTCCTGGCGCAGCACCTGGGAGCGCTGGCACTGAGCGCTCCCGAGAACGCCACCGCGATCATCGCGGCAATCATTCCCATGCACCCGGAGCTCGCCGGCCCGATCGTCGCGGCAATGGTCACGGCCATACCGGAGCAGACGGACGCCATTCTCGAGGCTGCCATCGCCGCCGCGCCCGATCAGGCTGCTGAGCTGGCGATGCTGGTTTCCGACATGGCGCCGACCGCCGCCGGGGGCAACTCGCTACTCAGCAGCACCGGCACCGGCGTTCCAGCAGGCAGCAACGCGGGCACTGGCAGCGACAGTCGTACAGCAAGCCCGAACTGATAAACCACACTCAAAAAACTGTTGAGCCATGAACACACGTGTTTGCCACCCAACAACATTGCTGGCGCGGCAACAGCGGATCACAGAGCAAGGATATGCGCATGACCTCCATCAGCCGGCTGGCTTTTCTGCTTGCAGCCCCCACGCTCCTGCCAGTGTCAGCCTGGGCCATCGAGCCGGAGAGTATTGACTTCCTCGGTCTGCAGCTCACTCCCACGCTCACCTTGGGGGAGACCTACGATGACAACTTCCGCGAGCTGGAAAACGATGAAGACGCTTCTTGGGTAACACAGATCAGCCCAGGCCTCGAACTACTCGCTGAGGACCGCAACAGCGCGTATCGCCTCACCTACAAAGGCAACAGCGAGATCTATCATGATGCGTCCGACGCCAGTAACACCGACCACATCGTCAAGCTAGAGAGCATCCTGGAGTTCAGCGCCCGCCAGCGTCTGAAGCTTGAGGCCGGGTACCGCAAGATCGAGGAGGTCAACTCGACGGCGGTATCGGGAGAGAACGACAAGTACCACAGCACATCGATTGGCGGGCTCTACAGCTTCGGCAGCCAGCAGGCACTCAACCGTATTGACCTGGGCGCCAGCTACGAAGAGCTGCGCTACGACAACAGCGATGGCATCAACGCCGACGAGGAGCGCGATACCTCCGCCTTCAGCGCTACCTGGCTGCATCGGCTGGGGGGCGCCACCTATGCGCTGCTCGAAGCACGGCACACGGATTACGACTACCTGATACCTGCCAGCCCGCGCAACAGCACCAACGATGCTCTGCTGCTGGGCGCAACCTGGGAAGCAACGGCCAAAACCACCGGCAAGCTGCGCGCGGGCTACGAGAAGAAAGACTTCGACGATAGCAGCCGCGAAGATCTGAACAGCCCCATGTGGGAGATCGGAATAGACTGGAGCCCGCGGACCTACTCGAAATTCAGCCTGACGGCTCGACGGGCCTTCGATGAGGGCGATGATGGCTCCGACGCGATCAAGAGCACCAGCACCCAACTCTCCTGGGGCCATGGCTGGACGGAGCGAATCACCTCCACGCTCTCATTCGGCCTGACCCGAGAAGATTACGAAGGGCAGGCCCGGGAGGACGAGATCACCTCGGCGGGCCTCGCTCTCACCTACAAGATGCGCCGCTGGCTGGATATTGAAGTGGGCTATCGCTACCGGGACAACGATTCCAGCGCCGCCAACGAAAGCTTCCAGCGCAACGTGTACCTGATCAGCCTGACCGGCAGTCTCTGAATACCTCGAGTCGCATCCATGATCCGAACCACCCTGTTCTTCCTGTTACTGCTGCTCGGCCATTCGGCCTTTGCCGAAAGCAACGGCCAGTACCAGCTGGCATCCGGAGACGTACTGCGTATTGCCGTATTCGGCGAGCCCGACCTGAGCTTCGATGAAATCCGCCTCAACGACGCTGGCACCTTCTCCTACCCCTTCATTGGACAAGTCAGGGCGCTCGGCAAAACACCAAACGAAGTCGAACAGCTGATCACCGAGAAGCTCCAGGACGGCTACCTGAGAGACCCACGCGTTTCCGTCAGCATGCTTACCTACCGCGAGTTCTATATCAGCGGCGAGGTGAACAAACCGGGCGGCTACCCCTATCAACCGGGTCTGACCCTGGAGCGCGCCATTGCTTTGGCAGGCGGTCTGACCGAACGCGCATCGACCCGACGGGTAAACATCATGCGTGGCAGTGGCAGCGCCCGTCAGGCTGAGAAAGCCACTCTCGAAACCGCCATTCTTCCCGGCGACACCATCACCATCGAGCAGGGCTTTTTCTGATGGATACCTTCCCGCGCGCCAACACGGAACGCGCCCTCCCCAATCGCCATCACACTGAAAGCGACACCATCGACTTGCTGAAGCTGTGGAGCGTGTTGTGGCAGGCCAAGTGGAACATTGCTGCGCTAGTGCTCATTTCCAGCATGCTGGCTGTAGTTGCAGTACTCAACCTGGCACCGCAATACCGGGCCAGCTCCAGTTTGCTGATCGAGGAGAAAAACCCTCGCGTCCTGTCCTTCCAGCAGGTCTACGATCCCGCCAACACCACCAGTGAATATCTGCAGACTCAACTGGGCCTGCTGCAGTCTCGCGCTCTGGCCGAGCGCGTGGTCGGCGCCCTGCAATTGAGCAGCAACCCCCTGTTCGATCCTCGCCAGCAACCCGAGTCGATGTTCTCGGTGCGCCGCATCCTGAACAGCCTGGGGCTGGATGAAATAATCAGCAATCTGCGTTCGGGCGATGACGGCGCAACCGGTGCCATTACCGAAGAACAGGCGTTCAACCACGCGACCCATACGCTGATGAACCTGACCCACGTGCAGCTCGTGGGCAAGAGCCAACTGCTTTCGATCAGCGTCGAAACGCCCGATGCCACGCTCTCGGCCAACATCGCCAACGCCCTGGCCACGGGCTTCATCGAGAGTCAGCTCGACGCCAGCCTGGACATGTCGCTGTCCACCACCAACTGGATGAACTCACGCCTCGAAGAGCTGCGTGAAAAGCTCAAGAGCGCCGAGAACACCCTGCAGGCCTATCGAGAAGCAGAAGGTCTGGTGGATGTCGACGGCGTCGCCACCATCAGCGCCAACGAACTGTCGATGACCGGCAACCGCATGATCGATGCGCGCCGTCAGCGTGCCGAGGCCGAGAGCCAATATCGCCAGGTGCAGACGATGCGCAGCGGTGGTCTGGATCGCCTGTCCAGCGTGCCGGCCGTGCTCGGCCATCCGTTGATCCAGCAGTTCAAGGCTGACGAGGCACGCGCGCAGGCCAAGGTCGAAGAGCTGTCACGCCGTTATGGCGACAAGCATCCAACGATGATTGCCGCGCGCTCGGAGCTGGCAGCGGCTACTGCCAGCTTACAAGCCCAGGTAGAACTGGTCGTCGCTGGTATCGAACGCAACTATCAACTGGCCCAGGCCAACGAAAGCTCGCTGAGGCAGTCGTTCAACAACAACAAGGAACAGATCCAGGACATCTCGCGCAAGGAATTCAAATTGCGCGAACTGCAGCGTGAGGTGGACAGCAACCGCGTTCTCTACGAGACCTTCCTCACCCGCCTGAAGGAAACCGCCGCCACCTCCGACATCAACTCGTCGAATGCCCGCGTGGTAGACATGGCCATCGCCCCAGGCAAGCCAAGCAAGCCACGCAAGACCCTGATCGTCGCCATCGCCGCCGTGCTAGCCGCAATCTTCGGCATCGGCCTGACCCTGCTGTTCGAGGCCCTGAACAACACCTTCAAGAGCACCGACGACGTCGAGAACAAACTCAACCTGCCCGTGCTCAGCATCATTCCACTGGTGCCGAAGAAGAACCGCAATCAGGTCTCGCACCTGTTCGAGCAGGCGCAGGACAAACGCTTCTGTGAGTCGATCCGCACCTTGCGTACCAGCCTGGTGCTGGCCGACCTCGGTTCGCCACGCAAGATCGTACTGGTAACGTCCTCGGTGCCAGGCGAAGGCAAGAGTTCCATCGCCAACAACCTCGCTTTCTCCATCGCCCATATCGAGAGGGTGCTGCTGATCGACGCTGACCTGCGTCGCCCGACGATGGCACGCAACTTCGACTTCCCGGTCGGCTCGCCCGGCCTGGCCAACCTGATCGCCGGCACTGCCAAGCTTGAAGACTGCATTCGCACCGTCGGCGACGTGGATATGATTCCGGCAGGCATGGTCCCGCCCAACCCACAGGAATTGTTGTCCTCGGCACGGCTGACAAAGATTCTCGAACTACTGAAAGGACGCTACCAACGCATCATCATCGACTCACCACCGACCCAGGCCGTCAGCGACTCGATGCTGTTGGCCACCATCTCCGATGCGCTGATCTATGTAGTACGCGCGGAAAGCACCTCGATTCCCCTGGTGCAAAAAGGTGTCGGCCAGTTGCTGCAGAACAACGCCCCGATTACCGGCGTCGTGCTCAACCAGGTCGATCTGCGCAAGGCCCGCAAGTACGGCTACAGCTACTACGAAAACTACAGCTATCAGCTCCAGCCACAGAGCTGAGATAGCGCGCGTCACCTGATCGAAGGTTCGACTTCGCTCATCGGCAACCCGGCCTGTACTCCCCGGGTCTCGCCAACCTCCTTTGTCTCATACCTGCCTTATGCCCATGCCAGTGCATGCCGGGATACGGCTAGCGCTTGGCCTCGTTATGGCGTGGAGAACGCATGATCGACCTGCATTCACACCTGCTTCCAGCGATCGACGACGGTGCTGCGGACATGCAGCAAGCCCTGCAGATGGCCGCGCACGCGGTGGCCTGCGGGACCACGCACATGGTCTGCACGCCACACCTGCACCTGGGTCGCTATGGCAATACCGCACAGAGCATTGCCGCCGCCGTGCAGGAATTTTCCGGCGCCCTGGCCCAGGCCGGCATCGCGCTGCAGGTGAGTGCCGCGGCCGAGGCGCGCTTCGACGTCGAGCTGATGGTGCTGGCGCAACGCGGGCAGTTGCCGTTTCTCGGCGAGTGGGACGGGCGCCAGGTGCTGCTGTTGGAGTTCCCCCACAGCGAGATTCCACGCCAGGCGGAAAAGCTCACCGGCTGGCTGCTGCAACACAACATTCAGCCACTGATCGCGCACCCCGAGCGCAACCGCGGGCTGATGGGCGCAAACAACCATCGTCGGCTGGCGCCGCTTCTTGCCCAAGGCTGCCTGCTGCAGCTCACCGCAGGCTCGCTGGCCGGCGACTTCGGCCAGCCGGCGCAGTTGCTCGCCGAGCAGTTGCTGCTGGAAGGCCAGGTCAGCGTGCTCGCCAGCGATGCGCACAACATGCGCCACCGCGCGCCCAACCTGCTGCCGGGCCTGGAGAGAGCCAGCCAGCTGATCGGTGATCGCGCTGCGCGCCGCCTGGTCGAGGATAACCCCTGGCGTATCGCGCAGAGCCACTTCACGGCAAACGCCGCATGAGCCTGACGCAAACCGCGGGCGGCATACCCGTGATGGAGCGACGCCGCGCCAGGCCCGCCGTGAAACCAGCTTCGGCGCAACAGCGCGTACTGGTGGGTATCAGTCTGCTGCTGGCCGCACTACTGCTCGTGATCGCCGCAAAAATGCTGCTCGCCGGCCTTTCCAGCTACCGCGTGGAACTGGCCCTGCAGCGCTGGAGCCACAACGCCGAAGCACCGGCCGACAGCCACTGGCAGTCCGTCCTGCGCTCCGCGCAGCGGGCAAACGACAGCTACCCCGTTGCCAAAGGCACCTACCTCGACCAGCTCGGGCAGGTGCATGCCTGGCACGACCAGGCCCTGCCTGTCGGTGACTCGACAGCGCGCGCGTCGCGCCTTGAAGCACTGAGTGCCCTGCGCCTCGCCGTTTCGGCACGGCCGACCTGGCCCGATACCTGGGTGCGCCTGGCCTACAGCAAATACACCCTGGGTGAGTTCGATAACGAGTTCGCCCAGGCACTCGAGCAAGCCAATCACTGGGGGCCTCATCGCCCAGACGTCCAGTTCGAGCTTGCCAACATCGCCTTGCGCACGTGGCCGAGCCTGACCCATGCGCAACGTCTCACTGCCTTCGGTTCATTTCGCCGAGTCATGGACGGCAGCAACAAGGCTGCAACAACGCTGTTTGCCCTGGCCCAGTCCCGTGGATTGGAAACGCTGCTCTGCACGAGCACGGCCTACGGCAACGACAGAACCCGAACACTTTGCTCGCGTGGAGGTAAACGCTAGATGACTTCCCAACACCGCAATCTCATGACCAATCGCCGGGGCCTGACGTTCTGGGCCCAATGGGCGGCCGCCATGCTGCTGGCCAACATGGTGCTATCGGCCCTGGTGGTCTGGAAGTACGGCACGATTCCCAGCGAGTACCGCCTGCTCGGCGTGCTCACCCTCCTCGGCTCGGTGCCGGCTTACGCCATGCTACAGGTCTACCACAAGCGCCACCGCCTGCTCTCCGGCCTCGGCCGTCTGCTGGCCGGCTGGGTAACGCTGCTCAGTGGCCTGCTGATCATCGCGTTCGCCACCAAGACCAGCGAGAGCTACTCCCGCGAAGTCGTGTTCTCCTGGGCCGTGCTCGGCTTCATTGTGCAGGTGGTGAGCTACCTGCCACTGCACATGATCACCC